>CAVVDU010000025.1:0-31079 GCA_963746935.1 uncultured delta proteobacterium
CTGCTACTTCCTTCTTAGAGGAAAATGCGGGAATGGAGACCATTGTATTTTGTATTTTACCAGATTATTTGGAAACATAAAGATATGTAAATAGAAAATAGTTTGATTTAATTAATACATATTTGTTTTATTCTCGAAGCTCGCTTCGTTGCTTTTGGTGTGCATTTTAGTGTACTCGTGAATTTTGGGCAAGTTGAAGACATCGGACACCAATGATTAAAAATATATAACATTATTGTTTGTGCCTATCCACTCTCCACTCTTCTCCCGGGCAGTCGGCTTCCGTCCCTTAAACTTACCTTCGCCTTCTCGGTCCGGATCCCCTCCGCTTGGCGCTCCAACAACATCTCCTGTTCAAACTCAGCAACAGCCGCCAGCATGGTCTGCTTCAGCTTGCCGGTCGGCGTATTGGTAACGAAGTTTATGTTCAGAACCTTGAAAACACTTTCTTCTTTTTCAGCAGGATTCCTTACCCACATCAAACGGCAAGCCATTTTCCAATACCCTTCTATACGCCAGGTCCTGGGCACCTACCACTGAATACCCTCTTTTCCTGAGAAGAAAAACCAACCGACAGAATACCTTGGCACAAAAAACTGTTATCGATGTCCTGGCATTCAACAGCCCAACCTAAGGATTCGCACTTAGCATCTCCAGTAGTTCTGCTTCACATTGCGGTAATTATCAGCACAGGGACAATACTCAAGAATAACATAACAGACAGGAAAGAATCGCCGCAAGCCCCAAGAAACCTCTTGGCACATGGACATCCTGTGGAACCCAGCGCAACTCTTTGCAACTGTTGCTGAACTCCTGACACGGGTCATAGGCAGGGGTCAGAATTTGCTCTAAGGTTGTATGTAGTCTCATTTTTGCCTCACTGAAAGATTCTTTGTGTGGATCGAAAATAGCGTACCAGTATTGGCACAACGAACATCGCGCCAAGAACGACCAGCATTGTAGTGTTTGGGTCTCGAAAGAAAGAGTTCAAGCGCAAAGTCGTGAGCGCGATGACGGCAAAGTATAGCATGTCTCCAGCGATGGCAATGGCCCAGCCGGCAAGGAATCCGTGGCCCGCAGCGAGCGCCGTGGCCCGCCCTGTTATTGGATCCACGCCGAAGGCAATCATAACGAGAGTAAGGGGGCCTGCGCTAGTGCCACTTAAATGTACCACGCTGCGAGCCATTACAGCCTTTACAGCCGCGCAGAGGCGAGCTAGAAAAGGGATCTCCCCCGCCAACGCTGTGAGAAGCCGAAGGATCGGTTCAACGGCAAGGGCCAGGACTATATCTGAAACCAAATAGAGCCCTGTGGTGATGGGCCAGGCCAAGCCTTTGGCACTAGCGAGCAAAATACCAGCAGGGATTCCGCCTCCGACTGGAATAAGGAAGAGCTTCAGCACGGGAAGCATGATGAATGTCGACGGGACCAAGCCGAGAATTTGCTTGGACTGTGGAAAAAAGGTTCATGGGACTCCTGGAGTAGTGATAACGTTGAGTTTACCGGGCGGGTGCGAGAATGAAAAACCGCATCTTTTCGCTACGGTTTTTCATGTAACCAAATCACTGCAAGGATTTAGCAGAACGTCTACTTCCCGACTACCAGAACCTCAAAACTATCCTTTACCATGACCGGTCGCGGTTTAGAGCCAGCCTGCGCTGATTCCTTGGGCGGGGTAAATTGTGCGGCGGGCAAGTAGATGTTGTGAGTTTTCTGGATCAATTGCCATTGTTCGAGAGCCACGCTGTGTCGAAAGAGTTTCAACAACCTCGAATTTGCCTGGAGAAGCTTCTTGCACTATGGTGAGAGTACCATCACCGTTCGAACTGAAAGCGAGCCCTGTCCCTGCATCGAAGCCGTTGCCATCAACATGGGCACCAATTGGCGGGGTCGCAATTACTTTGCCGGTCTTAGTGTCCAGAATAGTCATTATTTTGTTATGGCACCCTGAAAAAACTCTGCCATTATTTGAATCTAGGCCGATACCAGAAGGCTCTTCACAAGGCTTGAGTGAAAATTTACGTGTTTCACGGGTCATGATGCTGTCGATTTCAGCGACTTGGTTGGTGTTTTCGATATTGACGTAGATCTTGCCTTTGCCGTCTGTATCAGCAAATTCCGGTTTCCCGCCGAGGGGAATGGTACTTATAACCTTCCCTGAAACAGCATCAAATACCGTTGCGTCCTTGCTGCGTCCGTTGAAGGTGAACACCTTTTTCGAAAAAGGGTCATAAATGATGGCATCTGGGTTCCCACCGGTCTTCACTTCGCCTAAAACCTTCATCGTCTTCAAATCGAAGATGGTCGAGGTATCTGTTTTGCCGTTGCTGGTAAAGCCCCGATTCAGTTCAGGTGCGATCGCGATTCCGTGGACACCCGGCGTGTCTGGGATATCGCCAACGACCTTATCCGTATCGAGGTCTATGATCATGACATGGGTACTTCGGGATATATAGAGACGCCGGGCCGCATCATCCACCGTGAGAGAATCCCAGCCTCCTTCACCGCCGACTTTGAGCCTTTTGATTATGTGGTATCCGGGATCAGCAGCATAGGCGTTGGCTGCGAGAATCAGGCAGACGAATAGTATGAATTTTTTCATGACATCACCTTTCCTTAATTTGTTGAGACCATTTGGCCTTTGTTCTCGTATTTTTTAGAATCCCACGCCGTAGATCTTTATGGCCAAGCCTATTGTTGTTCCAGACCACTTTGAAACAATAAAATCCAGTCAAGTATTCTTACTATGGATGCTAAAAGGCAGCTTAGTCAATAGAATTGACATGCGGCAAATCCAAACTGTGTAATGTGTTAGCTGCATATTTTCTAAGGGAAAATGTCTTGACAGCAAAAGGTCACTGCTGTAGTTAGAATGAACGTTCATTCCGATAAGGAGCATGTATGGCAAAACCTGGTAAACGTGACGAGATTGTCCGCGCTGCCTTGGAACTTATTGCCGAGCACGGCTTCCATGATGCACCCATGTCGATGGTCGCCAATCGGGCAGGAGTTGCGGTTGGAACAATCTACCGCTATTTCGAAAACAAGGACGTATTGATCAATGAGCTCTACCGAGAGGTGGAAGAGAAGCTCTATGCGGTTCTCCTGAAGGATTATGTGACGGCGAAACCATTTCGTGAGCGGTTTTTACACCTCGGTACGGCACTGTTGCGGCATTTTATCGAAAATCCACTTGATTTTAAATACTTGGAACAGTTTCATAACTCCCCATACGGCGTCGCGGTTCGACGTGACAAGATCCTGGCGGAAAAGGAAGGGTGCAATGTTTTCCGAGAACTCTTTGAAGACGGCGTCGTTCGGCAGATTGTGAAGGATCTCCCTCTTGTCATTCTCTTCGCCCTGGCCTTCGGCCCATTGCTTGCCGTGGCGAGGGATCATATCCTTTGCTTCATCACACTGGATGATCTCCTTATTGCCCGGACTATCGAGGCGTGTTGGGACGGAATCCGGCGTTAGAGATAGCTGTCTGTTCATGCTTGACCTATTTTCGTAATAAAATTTTCCCACGATTGAGGTATTTATGCGAGTCGCGTACAGAGCAAAACTGATCACCGTAGCGGGACTGCTGGCAACCGGCATAATGATGAGCGGTTGCGGCAAGAAACCGGCTGTCAGACCGCCAAGCGGACCTCCCGAGGTGGGAGTGGTAGTGATAAAACCTCAGCGAGTTACGCTGACCACGGAGCTTCCGGGCCGGACCTCGGCCCACCTGATTGCGGAAGTGCGCCCCCAGGTGGGGGGGATAATTCAGAAGCGTCTCTTTATCGAAGGAAGCGATGTAAAAGAAGGGCAAGTGCTTTACCAGATAGACCCTGCCATCTACCGGGCTGCATTCGCCAGCGCCAAGGCGGCACAGGCAAGAGCGGAGGCCACCCTGATTCCGGCAAGGCTCAAGGAGCAGCGTTTCCGTGACCTGGTGAAGATCAAGGCCGTGAGCCAGCAGGATTATGATGATGCCAATGCCGCACTCATGCAGGCAGAGGCCGATCTGGCCTCCAGTAAGGCCGCGGTTGAAACCGCTCGCATCAACCTGGCATATACCAAGGTAACCGCGCCCATTTCAGGCCGTATCGGCCGTTCAACAGTTACAAACGGCGCACTGGTAACAGCCAGCCAGCCCACTGCGCTGGCCACAATTCAGCAGCTCAATTCCATGTATGTGGATGTAACCCAGTCAAGCGCCGAGATGCTGCGATTGAAGCAGAACCTTGCCAGCGGCCTGCTGAAAAACAACATTCCAGCTCAGGCTCGCGTCAGGCTGTTACTCGAAGACGGCAGCGCCTACCCGTTGACGGGCATCCTGAAATTCTCTGAAGTCACCGTGGAACAGAGCACCGGCTCCATTACCCTGAGGGCGGTCTTCCCCAACCCGAAACAGGTGCTGCTGCCGGGCATGTTCGTGCGGGCCATCCTGGAGGAAGGGGTCAACGAACAGGCGATCCTTGTTCCTCAGCGGGGAGTTACCCGCAAACCCGACGGCAATGCCGCGGTCATGTTGGTCGGCGCCCAGGATAAAGTGGAACAGCGGGTCATCAAGGTCGCGCGGACCGTAGGCGATAACTGGCTGGTAAGCGAAGGGCTCAAGGCCGGTGACCGTGTCATCCTGGAGGGGACACAAAAAGCAAAGCCGGGGACTCCGGTAAAAGTCGTGCCATTCGGCAGCAAACCAAATGCAGCTCCCACCGCTGCTTCACAACCGGTTGCGGCGAAAAAATAAAGGAGTCACTACATGCCTCGGTTTTTCATCAATCGCCCGATTTTTGCCTGGGTAATCGCCATCATGGTCATGCTGGCGGGCCTCCTGTCCATCAAAAACCTGCCGGTTTCCCAGTATCCGGCGATCGCACCGCCTCAGGTCGCTATCAACGCCACCTATCCGGGCGCCTCGGCCCAGACCGTGCAGGATACGGTCACCCAGGTGATCGAGCAAAAGCTGAACGGCATCGACAACCTGATCTATATGGCGTCCACCAGTGACTCGTCAGGTGCCGTCTCCATCACCCTGACCTTCAAGGCGGGGACCGACCCAAACATCGCCCAGGTCCAGGTGCAGAACAAGCTGCAACTGGCCGTGCCGCTCCTCCCCCAGATTGTGCAGCGGCAAGGGATCTCAGTAGTCAAGTCCACCAGGAACTTCCTGATGATCGTCGGGCTGGAATCCGAAGACGGCTCCATGGACCGCAACGCCCTGACCGACTACATGGTCTCCAACCTTCAGGATATCATCAGCCGACTGGAAGGCGTGGGGGAACTGCAGCTCTTCGGTACCCAGAACGCCATGCGGATCTGGGTGAACCCGACCAAGCTGAACAACTACCACCTGACCACCAACGACGTAACGGCTGCGCTGCAGGCCCAGAACGCCCAGGTCTCGGCCGGTCAGTTCGGTGGGACGCCGGCGACGGCCGGGCAGCAATTGAACGCAACCATCACCGCGCGGACCCTCCTCCAGACCCCGGAGCAGTTCGACAATATCATCCTGCGCACCAACAGCGACGGTTCCACGGTCAAGCTCAAGGATGTGGCCGAAACCAGGATCGGTACCGAGAACTATGATATCCAGTCGTTCTACAATGGCAAACCGGTGGGTGGCATGGCAATCCGCCTGGCATCCGGCGCCAATGCCTTGGATACGGGCAACCGGGTTAAGGCCAAGATGGCGGAGTTGTCCCGATACTTCCCGCCCGGCATGAAGGTGGTCTATCCCTACGACACCACTCCCTTCGTCAAGATATCCATCGAAGAGGTGGTCCGGACCCTGCTTGAGGCGGTTTGCCTGGTCTTCATCATCATGTTCCTCTTCCTGCAGAACTTTCGCGCCACCCTGATCCCCACCATCGCCGTGCCGGTGGTATTGCTGGGCACGATGGGGATGCTGTCGGTCTGCGGTTTCTCCATCAACACCCTGACCATGTTTGCCCTGGTGATTGTCATCGGCCTGCTGGTGGACGACGCCATCGTGGTGGTGGAGAACGTGGAACGGATCATGTCCGAGGAAGGATTGTCCCCCCATGACGCCACCATCAAATCCATGGGGCAGATCACCAGCGCCCTGTGGGGCATCGCCACCGTACTGACGGCGGTCTTCCTGCCCATGGCCTTCTTCGGCGGCTCCACCGGTATCATCTACCGGCAGTTTTCCATCACCATCATCTCCGCCATGATCCTGTCGGTACTGGTGGCCATGATCCTGACCCCGGCTCTCTGCGCCACCCTGCTCAAGCCGGTGGCAAAAGGACATCATGCCGGTGAGTCAGGCTGGTTTGCGTGGTTCTTCCGCCGGTTCAACAAAGGCTTTGACTTCTGCAGGACAAAGTATGAGGGGATCGTAGGCCGCTCCTTCGGCAAGCCGCTGCGCTATCTGGTGGTATATGGAGCAATCGTTACATGTATGGTTTTTCTCTTCCTGCGTCTCCCTACCTCATTCCTGCCCGACGAGGATCAGGGATTCCTCATCTGCCAGGTCCAACTGCCGGCCGGGGCCACCCAGGAACGGACCATCAAGGTGTTACGACAAGTGGAGCGGCATTTCCTCGAAGATGAAACCAAGACGGTGGAAGGGGTTATCACCGTGGCCGGGTTCAGTTTCGCCGGCCGCGGCCAGAACATGGGGCTGGCGTTTGTGAAACTCAAGGACTGGAAGGTGCGCAAGACCGCAGACCTGAAGGCGCCTGCCATAGCCGGTCGGGCCATGAAAGCGTTCTCGCATATCCGCGACGGCATGGCATTCGCCTTTGCTCCACCGGCGGTGCTTGAATTGGGTGTAGCGAACGGCTTTGACCTTCAACTGCAGGATCGCGCAGGCCTGGGGCACGAAAAACTGATGGAGGCCCGCAACCAGTTGCTGGGCATGGCCATGAAAAATCCCCGGCTTACGGCGGTGCGCCCTAACGGTCAGGATGACTCCCCCCAGTTCAAGCTTGAAATTGATGATGTGCGGGCCGGGGCGCTGGGAGTCTCCCAGGCGATGATCAACCAGGTCCTTTCCACCGCCTGGGGCAGTTCCTATGTCAACGATTTCATCCAGAACGGCCGGGTCAAGAAGGTCTATCTCCAGTCCGACCCGAAGTACCGGATGTTGCCGGAGGATATCAACAGCTGGTATGTCAACAACAATAACGGTGACATGGTGCCGTTTTCCGCCTTTTCCAATGCCCGCTGGCAGTACGGTTCCCCCCGCCTGGAACGGTATAACGGCATACCTTCCGTGGAGATCCTGGGGCAGGCAATACCTGGCGTGAGCACCGGCGAAGCAATGGCCGAGATGGAAAAGATGGCAGCCCAGCTGCCGACCGGGATCGGGTATGAATGGACTGGCCTCTCCTACGAGGAAAAAAAAGCGGGCCAACAGGCACCGGCGCTCTATGCCATTTCACTGCTGGTGGTGTTTCTCAGCGTGGCAGCGTTGTATGAGAGCTGGACCATCCCATTGGTCAACCTGTTGATGCTGCCGCTCGGTCTCGTGGGAGCGGTGACCGCCGTTACCCTGCGAGTGCTGCCCAACGATATCTATCTCCAGATAGGCCTGCTCACAACCGTGGGACTTTCCACCAAAAACGCCATTCTGATCATTCAGTTCATCAAGGGCCAGATGCAACAGGGGCATGAGCTCGTTGATGCAACCCTGACAGCGATAAAGATTCGTCTCCGGCCAGTCATCATGACCTCACTGGCGTTCTTTTTCGGCACACTGCCGCTGGCCCTTACCAAGGGAGCGGGTGCCGGTGCCCAGAACGCCATCGGCACCGCCGTTACCGGCGGACTGCTTTCGGCCACCTTTATCGACCTGTTTTTTATTCCGTTTTTCTTTGTCCTTATCTCACGACTCTTTACCAGGAAGCACAAGGAGCAGCCTTCCGTGCAGCCAGTTGCTGCTGACAATGCTCCGGAGGTACGATAATATGAGCCGCGCGTTGATTTCACTGGCTGCCATGGCCGTCTGCCTGGCAGGCTGCACCATGGCGCCCAAATACATCCGGCCGGAAGCGCCTGTTATGTCGACGTGGCCGAAAGGGCCGTCCTATAAGGATGTGAAGGGAGCAGCACCGGTTAAGGCGGTCTCCGACATCCCCTGGCAGGAGTATTTTGTCGACGGTCAATTGCGGAAGCTGATCGCACTTGCTCTTGAGAACAATCGTGACCTTCGAGTAGCGGCTCTGAACATCGAAAAGTCCCGTGCCCAGTACCAGATCCGGCGCGCCGATCTCTCCCCGAAACTGGATGCCGAAGGCTCCGCCACCTACCAGCGTCTGGCGAAAGATTTTTCGGGAACGGGGATCCCCACGAATATCCACCAGTACAATGTCGACCTCGGCGTCAGTTCCTATGAACTCGACCTGTTCGGACGGGTGCAGAGCCTCAAGGACCAGGCACTTGAGCAGTTCCTCTCCACCGAGCAGGCGCGGCGTAGCGTACAGATCAGCCTGGTTTCCGAAGTAGCCGCCAACTATCTGACCTTGGCCGCCGATCGTGAACGTTTGCAGCTAGCCAAAGAAACCCTGGCAAGTCAACAGTCCTCCTACCAACTCATCCGGAGCCGCTTTGAAGCCGGGATCTCGTCAGCCCTCGATCTCAACCAGGCACAGACCAGCGTGGACTCGGCGCGGGTGGATATCGCCCGCTACACAACCTTTACTGCCCAGGACGAAAACGCCCTGAACCTGGTAGTCGGTTCTCCTGTCCCGGCTGACCTGCTGCCTACCGCACTTTCCGAAACACTTACCGCGCTGAAGGATCCTGTCCCCGGCCTTCCGTCCGAAGTCCTGCTCAATCGCCCTGATATCCTCCAGGCCGAGAATCTCCTCAAGGGCGCCAACGCCAACATCGGCGCCGCGCGGGCGGCGTTCTTTCCCCGCATCACCCTGGTCTCATCCGTAGGTTTCGGCAGCAATGACTTGGCTGGCCTTTTCGCGTCCGGTTCCCTTGTGTGGAAATTTGCACCGCAGATTTCTCTTCCCATCTTCGAAGGCGGCAGCAATTGGGCTAATCTGAAGGTGGCAAAGGTGGATCGCGAGATAGCTGTAGCTCAGTATGAAAAGGCCATCCAGACAGCCTTTCGAGAAGTGGCCGACGCTTTTGCCCTGCGGGGGACCATCGACGACCAGCTGACGGCGCAGCAGTCCCTAACCGACGCCACCTCCGAGAGCTACCGACTGTCCCTGGCACGTTATGAAAAAGGGGTCGATAGCTACTTGACAGTGCTCGACTCCCAGCGTTCTCTGTATAGCGCCCAGCAGAACCTGATCACAGTCCGCCTGTCCCGACTTGCCAACCTTGTGACGCTCTATAAGGTATTGGGAGGAGGGAGCCAGTAAAAGCTACCTGCACAACGTCTCGCAATGTACATTGACGCAAACTTAATCCATGTACATGATGGGAGACCTCGTTCAAAGGCTGGATCTCCAGAAGCGTTATCTATTTGGGTAACGCTTCTATTACAGGTGAAGCAAGATCGGAAGATACTTCAACTCCCGAGATTTCTTTCAACTTTCAGAATGGATAATGTCAATGCCTCAAGCTCGTTGCGCTCCTCTGCGGTAAGAGTAACTTGATACCTGATACCTTGGTGACATGGTGGACTCCTTGAGTGAGGTTCCGACAGTATGTCACATATAATACGAAAACATAAATGTTCATGGTACTAGCTTTTTCTCGTTCAATATTTTGAGGTAGGCAGTATACCAATCCTCTCATAAACCGGCCGCACCATTTTGCGTACTGCCGAAAACTTCAGAGCGAAAAAAACCGAGCCCACGAAACACAAAGCGCCACTGAGGAATAATGTGTCCGGAGCCCCTATTGTGTCCGCGAGGGCTCCCGCCAAAAGACTTCCGAAGGGGATTGCCCCCATAAAGGCCATTGAATACAAGCTCATGACCCTTCCTCTTTTGTCGTTGTCCACAATTGTCTGCAGTATCGTGTTACTGGAGGCTATCAGCGTCGTTGTCGCCATGCCGGCTATAAAGGAAAACATCAGTGAGACCCAAAGCGTCCTGCAAAAGGCAAATGCCATTATAGCGGAGCCGAATACCGCCACAGCAACACCCATGACCTTCCACAGCCCCAACACGCTCTTCCTCGTTGCGAGATACACCGCCCCGGCCAAAGCACCCGCCCCGGACATGGTCATCAGCATGCCGTAAGTGTTCGCCCCGCCATGGAAAACTTTCTTGGCAAAAACCGGCATCAACACGGCATAAGGCATCCCGAACAAACTGACCAGCACCAACATTGCCAGAATTACTCTCATGGGCACGAAGCCGTATGCGTATTCAATCCCTTCACGCAATTCATGGAATACCGGATTCCTGTTTGTTGCGGTTTCCTTGACATCAACTTTGATCATTGCAAGTGCCAGTAGGACAGCCAGAAAACTGACGCTATTCAAAAGGAAGCAAATTCCTTCTCCGACGACGGCAATAGTCACTCCCGCAACTGCCGGGCCGACGAGCCTTGCACCACTGAAGAGCGACGAGTTTAATGCGATCGCGTTCGCCAGGTCGCCCCTGTTTTCTATCATATCTATGAAGAACGACTGGCGGACCGGAATTTCGAAAGCATTGACCGAACCGGCGAAAATACTCAATAAGATGATCTCCCAAACTTTCACATTTCCCGACAAAACGAGTACTGCCAATACTGCCGCCTGCACCATCATCAACGTCTGCGCACAAAGCAAGGCCGCCTGCTTCCTCCATCTGTCCGCAAAAACACCCGCGATAGGCGACAAAACGAACGCAGGTATCTGACTGCAAAAGCCAATGGCTCCCAGCAGCCAAACCGACCCCGTCAAACGATACACAAGCCAGCTCATCGCCACCTGCTGCATCCAGGTTCCTACAAGGGAAACCCCTTGTCCCATGACGAACAATCGATAATTTCTGTACCTCAATGCCCTGAAAACAGAGTGATTGCGCAATCTTCCGGCAAATCCCGACGACATGCGTCTACCTCGAATGAAATTAAATAGTATGACCGGTCCACCATCGCCCCACTCACCTTCTTCTGTAAATAAGTTCACACTTCGATTCTTTTAAGATGCTTAAATGGGACACTTTCGGGTCAGTTTTACAATTGGCCGAATATTTCTATTGAATCTAGCGCGGGGGTCGGCGGGCCTCGCGGAACCAGGGTCGGTACTTTTCCATCCGCTCCCGCTGCTCGGCGGGAGCGCGGCGACGGCAGGTGACGAATTCCGGCGTGTCGGGAACCGCGCCCCAGCGCCGCTCCACACAGTCGTTGGGATTGTAGGCGATCTCCAACCCCGGCCGACGTGCGTAGATCTCTGCCAGACTAAGCCGCCATGGGGTGCCGTCGCTACGGGTGTACGTCACGAAACGCTCCAGGGAACGCCGGGCATGGAGCCTTTCGATGTGCTCGGCTGCCGCGGTCGAGCTTTCACCCTTCAGCAAATAAAGTTCAGGATGGCGGCGGATGCGCTCGGGCAGGTCGGCGAGCACCCTCAATGCTATCAGCAGTCGCATATCGCGGGAGGGAGTCGCAAAATCCTCCCAGGGACCGACGGTCTCAAAGATGGCTGGGCCGCGCGGCATGGGGATGAGGGTCCCCGGATGGGTCCGCATGTACTCTTCTCCATTGGCGACCGAGCGGACACGGGTTTCGAGCTGTTCCATCAGCGCATCCAGGGTGGCCTCGTAGGTCTCGACCGGGTCGAGACCACGCGGGTTGATGAGGCGCTCCATGCTGGCGTAAAACTCCCCGGGCGTTAGATTCGCCTGTTCAGTCGAATAAGGGGGAAAGCCGTATTTTTGATCCAGTGCGGCGTTGGTCGGCGTGACCCACCCCCTCTTCCCGCCGCCTGCGACCGGCGCACGGTAGGCCTTGAAACCGGGACCGGCGTTCGGGTTTACTGCGAAGAGGAAATTACCCTCCCAGAAACGCTTGCGGGCGATCGTATTGTCGGGCTGGGCGTCAACCGCAAGAAGCAGCCCGCTGTGCTCCGCTGTCTGCGGAATCCACTTGACGATGAGCAGGGTGTGACCGTAGGGATCTGCGTAGACGGTGCCGGGCCAAAGGGTCGAGCGCTCGAGCGGCACCGGGTAGAAATCAGTGGCGTTGTCTCGAAGCGCCGTGCGTCCGTTGCCGGAAATTACCCGGTCCATGATCCTGCGGCTCGTCTTCCGGAAGGCGCCGGAGGGAGCGGCGGTGTGGACAAAGGAATGGTCTATCTCCGGCAGGCCGCAACGCGGGGGGGCGTCGGCGCTGCCACGGCTGCAGGCGCGGTAGCTGATGGGAAGACCCAGCTTCCAAGCGAAGTAGGCACGCAGGAAGTACGGGAGGTCGGCGCAATCCGGCTCAGCAGGGACCTGACTATCCTCCCCCCTGCTCAGGTAGTCATGGAGGAAGTTGCGCCGTGGGTCGCGTAACACGGGCTCAAGAGAGGGGAAGCTGAGAGACTCCTCAGGCGGGGCATCGAACAGATGTTCGACCCAGGCGGCGTATAGCGCTTGCGTTGACAGGTCCCACTCCCCACTTCCCCGGTTACCGGCGCCCTTCCCGACCTGGATCTCGGTGCAGGCCGCCACCTTCCCTTCCCGCATCGCCTCAACCAGGTAGCTGCCGCGTACAGGCGCCGGGAGTACAGCCAGCAGACTCCACGGGGGACCGCCCCCTCTCTCGACGTCCATCCGGGTCCTACGCCCTTTGGGATCAGTGACGAGCAGCTCCGACAGTTCGCCACTGGTCGCGACCGCCATGATCTCCAGTTTTTCGCCCGGCCGCGCCACGAGCGGAGCGCTCCAGATACGGACATCATCCCCGCGGCTGCATGAGGTGATGGCCCACGACGTGTCGGCAGCTATCAACACGAAAACCAGCATAAGAATGTATTTCATTAACATGGAGACCACATCCCTTTCTTCTACCCCTGGCCAAGGTATCGCTGGGATAGTGAATAAGTGGTTTTCTTGCCAAGGGTGATTTATACCGGAAAATGTCTGAAAGGCTAACCTGCCCCCATTAACTCCCAGGCGATAAAAGGAGCGCCGACCGCTTGGGACAGGGAGATTCAAAATCCTCTTTTCAACGGCTGACTCCTCCGCCTTTCCACAACGCGCTAAAGGGAATGGCGCTGAAGGCGAACAGCAGCCGCTCCTTTTTATCCCCTGGTACAAACCCGCGCTCCAGTAACGCCGACTCGATGGCCGGCATGTGCATCCCTCCCCAGGGGACGACGATGGTGTCGTAGCGATCCAGGCTCCGCTGCAGGGCGTCGATCACCACCGCGTTGCGTTTGTAAAGGATATCAGCCTTTACACCCGAAATCATCTCCGGGGTTCCATGGACCTTAACCCAGTCACTATATGCCGCATACCCCTGAGCAAGTGGCTTGTCACCAAGCAAGGTACGGGCGATGACGTTGAGAAACACGACCGTCTGCGGGTCGAAGCGGTTGAGATCCATGTCGGCACGCACGATATCCGGTTTGGTCTCGTCCCGCTCAAGATCATCCGCCGGTCCCAGGTCGTCCAGTTTAAGCGGATTGCCGTCAAGGTGCATCTTTTCCTGGGAACTGAGGCCGACCAGATTGGCCAGTCTGCCGTAATCAAAACGGCCCTTCAGCAGCCGATCCTGGTCAGTCACCCCCTCGGCGAGAATGATCGTCCCTTTTGCCGGCAATGAGGCTAACAGTTCCTGGTAATACCCCTTGCGGGCGACATGCATCATCGCCACCAGGCGCACCACTTTGCCTGCGTGATGATAACTGCGCTCGGAGGTGTAGATGCCGACCGGACTCAGCCGCATGAAACCGGCGGTTTGCTGGTCGAGATAGTAGCTGCCCATTGCCATCAAGGAATAAACCAGCAGCAGGGGAAACAACAGCAGGTTGACAGCCGAAAAGACCAGGGTGTTGCGCCAGCTGAACAACGGCCGTTGGAAAAGTTCCGCAGGCAGCAGATTGCGTCCGTACACACTGCGTAGCGTAATCAGAGCGACACCGCCGATGAAGACCTGCCCGAAGGCCGCCGTCAGTCCCTGTGATTCGCGCGAAATCATGTCCAGCAGCGGCCACAGCGCCATGGAGCACCAGAAAGCGTACAGGGTTAGCGGTAGAAAAACCCGCTTCGGCAGCCTCCGGTCAAGTCCCAGAAGGAAATAAAACACCAGGGAAAGCACGATCACCAGGAAGGCAACGAAATTGCGGACCATGGATAGAACTGGCAGGTGTGCAGCGAACAGCGCCGAGAGTTCGTCGATCAGTGAAAGACCGGCATCGATCAAGAACAAGACGATATAGAAATTGGCGAAACGTCGCATTGGGAATCCTTACAGTCAACGATTAAGGGGAGGAATATGTCAAGCTCCGACAGGTTGGAGCACATCCGGCGGGATGTAGGGGGAAATAGCTTTGGACAGGTTTTTCCTCCCGCGGGAAAATTGGTAATTTCGGGACATGTTTCATATTTTCTAATTAGCAATAAATAGATCTGTCCCGGACCTACAATTATTATTTTTGCAGTGTTGCAGGCCTGTTCCCAAGTTTCTCAAACAAATTCCTTTACGACAGCTCGGAATGCGCTGAGCACCTTTGACTCCACTGAGTCCTTCCGGCGCAGGAAGCGGGTGGTTACCTGGGCGACTTCGGCGGGGAGAGGATGGATGTCGATCTTTTCCGTGGATAAATTTCCGCTCAGAATCGATCTGGGGAGGAAAGTGATGCCCATCCCTGCTGAGACGCAGCCTATGATTGTCTCGATGGTGCTGAATTCCATGATCCTGTAAGGGATAAACCCTGATTTGTGCAGCCATGTCTCCAGCTGTTTTCGATAAAAACATCCGCTGGGAAAGGCCAGCACATTGATGGGCCTCTCTCGTAACAGGGGATCTCCTCCCGCCGCGCATATCAGGACGTTCTCCTCGACAAAGCACTCCTCCACAACCAGCTCCGGGTGATCTATCGATCCGTCCACAAAGGTCCCGTCAAGTTTAAAATCCAATATCTTCTGGATAAGATCAAGGGCGGTGCCCGTCACAAGTTGCATCTCAACCGCCGGGTACCTGCGGTGATACTCAGCGAGAACAGGCGGAAGCCTGACCGCCGCGGTCGTTTCCAATGCGCCGATAATCAGTCTTCCGCCGAGGGGTTCCCGCTCCTGGACGATCCTTTCCGCTTCGTTGACCAGGGCCATGATACGCCCGGCATAATCCAGAAGAACCCTTCCCGCAGAGGTCAGGGCGACACCCCTGCTCTTGCGGTGAAACAGGGTTACATTCAAGCTCTCCTCCAAATGACGGATACGTGCGGTGACGTTCGATTGCACGCAATTGAGCCGTTCCGCAGCCCTTGACACGCTGCCCTCTTCCGCTACCGCCTTGAAAATTCTCAGTTCGTTAAAATCCATGGAACATATGATATCATAATTTATGAACGATACAATCAAAACAAATCATTAGTAATAATCATCTGCCTGAGATATCCTTTATTCAGGCGGGAAAGAGATGCATGACATCAGGAAAAGGGAGATGAGATTCATGGACTCTATCTATCATTCAGGTGAACGAAAGATTCATGCAGAGGCTGGCGCTGTAGAAGCGGCGGCAAACTTGGGGCGCATGGTCCTGCCGGTTATCGCCCATCTCTACGTTGATTTCATTCAAAGCCAACAGTATGTCTTCATCGGGGCAGCCGACAACCAGGGGATGGCATGGGGCTCCATCCTGAGCGGCAAGCCAGGATTCATGCAGGTCATGGACGAACAGACCCTCAGGATCGATGCCCTGCCGGATGAACAGGATCCTGTTAACAGGAATTTCAGGGAAGGCACGGAAATCGGCCTTTTACTTGTGGATTTTTCCACCCGCCGCAGATTGCGGGTGAACGGTACCGTGGTCATGGAAAAAGAAGGCTTCTCGGTCCGGACCCGCCAGGTATATGCCAATTGCCCCCGGTACATCCAGTCACGTAACTGCGACTCAGGCGGCACTGTTTCGGTCTCCCCGCGCTTGATGCGTCAAGCGACCTCCCTGGACACAGAATATCGGGCGTGGATCGGGCAGGCGGACACTTTCTTCATCGCGAGTTACCACCCTGAGGGGGGCGCAGACGTATCGCACCGGGGCGGTTATCCCGGCTTCGTGCAGATAGTTGATGATGAGACCATAATCTGGCCCGACTACAACGGAAACGGCATGTTCAACACACTGGGGAACATTGTGGAAAATCCTGCCTGCGGCCTGCTGTTCCTGGACTTTGAAAAGGGCGGGATCCTCCAGATGTCCGGGTCCGCGGAAATTATCAGGGACAGCGCGCGTGCGGATCTCTTCCCAGGTGCGGAGCGGATCGTTGAATTCAGGATAAAAAGCATAATTGAGACCAGGAACGCAACCAATCTCCGGTGGAGCTTTATCGAATATTCACCGTACAATCCATGGTTTTGCTGAAGAGCCACAGAAGATGTCGGAGGTGGAAATGAATACAAACGAAGTGGTCAAACGGATCGACGAGTTTATCGGCATGGGCGAAAGCATCGTCGCAGGAAACGCACATGACGGATCTGAAGGGATGGAGGGATTCTGCCATGGCATAAAAGCGCTGATCGAAGAAATCCACGGCTTCGGCAATCAGCTCTCCGCCAGATTCGACGCAATCGACGTATATGATCAGCGGATGGTGGCGGAAGGGCTCGCTGCCCTTCAGGACCTGCGCAGAATGGTCCTCTATGCCGGCGAATACGGTTGCTGATGGAACATAATAACTACTCTCAAAATGAAAAGGAGCGGATCATGATAACGTACAAAACCGTTGATGTACAGGGAATTCCGATCTTCTACCGGGAAAGCGGACCGAAGGACGCGCCAGCGTTACTGCTTTTGCACGGATTTCCGTCTTCTTCCCATATGTTCAGAAACCTCATCCCCCTGCTGGCGGATCGTTTCCGCGTCGTTGCGCCGGATTATCCGGGGTTCGGTAACAGCGGTCAGCCGGCAATGGATCAGTTTCCGTATACCTTTGACGCAATTGCGGGAGTCATGGATGAATTTCTTTCCGTGGTCGGTCTGGATAAATTCTTCCTGTACGTCCAGGATTACGGCGCCCCCGTGGGGTTTCGCCTGGCTGTCAAAGACCCTTCCCGTATCAGGGGGATAATCAGTCAGAACGGAAACGCATACGAAGAAGGGCTCACGCCCGCCTGGGATCCCATAAGAAAATACTGGGCGGACAAAACCAGCGAGAATGGGAAGGCATTGCTCGGCCTTCTGGAGAAGGGTTTCACTAAGATACAGTATGTGGAGGGCTGCCGCCGGGATGAGGCTATATCTCCCGACGCATGGAATATGGACCAGTACTTCCTGGAGCGTCCCGGTAATGCGGAAATCCAGCTTTCACTCTTCTATGATTACCGGACAAACCTGGAGAAATACCCCCAATGGCATGAATATTTCCGTAGACATCAGCCTCCCGCACTTATCGCCTGGGGGAAATACGACCTTTTCTTCGCTGTCGAAGGAGCGTTGGCATACACCCGGGATTTACCGAAATGCGAAGTCCATCTGCTGAATACTGGACACTTTGCGCTGGAAGAGGATGCAGGGTTTTATGCAGCGCTGATAAATAGATTCCTTGATTTGAATGCCTGATGATGCAAGTAAACATCTTGTTGTCATGACCCCATTTTTCACAAAGAAAAACTGACAGGCCGCCCTCAAAAGAGGAGAGCGACCTGTCAGCATTAATCCGATGTACACAGGTGATCATTTATATGCGATAAATCTTGAACTATCGACTCCGCACGTGGGACATATCTTTGGCGGGGCATCACCATCGTGTATGTACCCGCAGACCAGGCACTGCCATCTTTTCTTTTTTTGCACGATTGATTCACCTCCTTGGCATCTGGAACAATTCCCGAAGGAAACCTCTACGTACCCGAATCCAATTATCCTTGGCAGATATTTCCGTGACAAGTTATCCCAGAATGGCCTTTAGATCAGCCGTTAGGGTGGTGATCGGAGCCAGGTTGAAGTTCTCCACCAAGGGAAGGTGAACTTTTACGGGGACAATCTCGAATTATTGCATTTGCTTTCCAAGTGTCAATTAACCGAACGTCGGCAGGTGGTCAAGTCATGCTAAATCACTTTCTGGCATATTTTGCCCAAAAATCTAATTTTTCAAGACTTGTCCCCACACCTTGACCCCACACCTCCTGAAACCGGCGGTTTGCTGGTCGAGATAGCACTTGCCCATTGTCATTAAAGAAAAAACCAGCATCAGGGGAAACAACAGCAGGTTGCCAACCGAAAAGACGAGGGTGTTGCGCCAACAGAATGACGGCCGTTGGAAAAGAGCCGCGGGCAGCAGGATGCACCCATAAGATTTACGGAGCGTAATCAGGGCGACACCGCCGATGAAGACCTGCCCGAAGGCAGCCGTCAGTCCCTGAAAATCGCGCGAAATCGTGTCCAGCAGCGGCCACAGCGCCAGGGAGCACCAGAAGACGTTAGGTAGATCACCTGGTCTCTTTCTGTTCGTCTGCCCCTGTCTGGCGGCGTACGGCAGGCGCAATCACTTCGATGAAAAGTACTCTGAAAGCAGCCGATAGCGGGATGGCGATAAGCATGCCAAGCACTCCGCCGATACTTCCTCCGGCGAGAAGTGCCAACAAGACGAGCATCGGGGAAATTTCCGTTTGACGATACATGATATTGGGCAGTACGAGATGTCCTTCTGCCTGATGCAGGCATGCCGCAAAAAGCAAGGTGATCAGAAACTTGTCAAACGATTGCAACAGGGCCACGCAGAGCATCGGAACTGCCGCAACAATGGGGCCGAATACCGGTATCGCTTCGAAAAGTCCCGCAATGAGGCTCAGAACCAGGGGGTAGTTTATCCCCATTACGAGCAATCCGATATAGGTGCATACGCCGATAACGAGTCCGTCGATTACGGCACCGCGAACATATCCGCCCATTACCCGGCCCATTTTGCTTATGACGGCATCGATCCTTTCCCGCCGTTTTCCGGGGAACAGGGAAAGGAAGAAATTTCTCAGTGACGGTGCGTAGATCAGCCAGTAGATGGAAACGAAGAATGCTATTACCAGGTAAACGACTGTCGAAAAGATCGCCTTCGGTACGGTGAACAGGGAGGATCCCAGTGATGAAATATGGGTAATGATGGTATTGATGGTCGTATCGGTAAAGTGCAGATTGAATCCGGCCAGCCAGAGCTTGGTCTTTTCGATGAAATCGGGAATCCTGGCGCTTACCGCTGTCGCCTGATTGAGCAGTTCGGGCACGATAAACAGTCCCATCCCGGCGAGACATGCGAGCAGCACGAAGTAGACGACGACAACAGCGACGACCCGCGGCAGTCTCTTTTCCAGCCAGACCACAACGGGGGAAAGAGCTTCGCCAATCGTGATACCGACCAGCAGGACGGCGATGGGCAGGTAGAGCAACCATAGTGCACCGATGATACCGAGCCCCAGGGACAGAGCGACAGCTACGGCAAAGGTCGTCAGCCAGAGGGAAGGACGGACGTCAATGCCGTTCTGCGACTTCTTGCCGTTGTGCATAAGTTCACCCGCTTTCCTTCCCAGGAAACCATTGTTCCCTGTTTACATGACTGACAAAGACCTCGAAAGAGAGCGGATCTTTTTACTTGATGCCGACGCCCTCTTTGAGTACCAGAACCGACAACCTATTACCATTAACAATATTTCCAATAAGACACAACGCACCGGCTGCGGTCAACAGTCACAAACATCGACCACATCCCAACCAATCACGCCTTACACCTCAACACATACTCCTCCTGCTCCCTCGTCTGAATAGCCTTCGGTCCACCCCGAATTCCATTCACTAATGACGTGCCTTTCACAACCCCTCACCTACCTTCCCCACCGGAGCCATGTAGATGCCGAATTCTTCATAGCCATCCACCCCCAGCAGTGCATCGACCAGGGTCTGATTATAGGCCGCTATGGCACAGGTGCCAGCCCCAATCGCTTCACATGCCAGGTACAGATTCTGGCAGACATGACCTGCATCCAGGGCAATTACCTTATAAGAGGCTTCCGCATAGCGCCATTCCGTACGTTCTGGAACGGCAGCCCAGATGAAGGTCACGGCTGATTGTCCGGAAAAGTGTTGACCGTGTGTTGCGGCGGTGAGGCGTTGCGGAAGGTTTTCAATGTCGCGTACATGCACGATTGAGTGATCAAGCGGGAGGTAACGGTAGATACCGCTCTCAAGGCCTTCCACCCTCAGAACGGCAAGATAGGTCTCAAGGGAGTGGCGACATCCTGCGGAAGGAACCGTTCGCAGGACAGCCGCCTCGTGGAGGACAGAACGGACGCCCTGGGTTGCCCAGAGGAGAAAGGCCAATTCATCAAGAGAAATCGGCTCAGTCGTGAAACGTCGATGGCTCTGGCGGTCGGCAATGGCTTTTTGCAGGTTGCACGGCGGGATTGACCATGTTTCCTGGTTCGGTAACTGAATTACCCGGCTGCCTGGTGGTGCTGGTTTCTGGACGGGTGGAGGTCGAACTCCTCGGGATTGCGGAGTGGCTTGGAAATTCACCTCTTCCCTGATCCGGTCAGTCAGAAAATATCTGCCGCTTTTCGTGGTAATGGATAGTTTCTTTATCGTTCGTTTCTCTTGCATAGTGAAAAATCCTCTATCCCGATATTTCGGAATTACTCAGGAAAAACAATGTGCTTCTCCGGCATGAATTAAAGCGGGATACTTCCCAATGTATTCAAGGAACAGGAAAATGTCCCTGTTTTCTTATATCAAAGGATACCAGGAAAACCGGGATCGACAGGAAACCTTCCGTCTTTTTGGCAAACAGGTGAGTTTCAGATGCGAATGTTTAGGGAAGAAGAAGGTGAAAGCGAAGCTGCTGGGGCGGAAGACGTGTACCCGGCTCTAGACAGAGGCACACCAGAGCTTTTTAACGGCAAATGCCCTTCCCGATCCTGACTTGAGGTACTCCTCGAAGGCAGCAGCTTTTGCTCGCTCGGCAAAACCGTAAAAGGCCACAAGCTCTCAAGGCGTATAATTTGATGTGTGAGATGATTGGCCGGCACTATGGGCCACTAGACGTTTTTGCTCGTCGTAGGTCAGTCCCACGTAGGTCTGGGCAAGGGATTTTTTGCTGCGGAGAAGGTAGACGTATTTCATTGTTTCATCCAGTAACATTAGGTAAAATTAACGTATTCGTTATAACCTGTTGTAGTGGAATTTGGAAGTTTTTTTGGTGGGTTGGTGGGTATTGCGGAGAGTTTTACCGGCAGGATACATCAAGAACTTCATCGTCGGGCCTGAAAAAACAAGGCTTTAACTAAAATTGGGGTACGAGAATAAGTTTTGGTCACTCTCATCAATTGTTGCGGCAATTTTTTCGAATATCTTCTCCAAACCGGAATAGAAACCGTGCAAATTGAGAGCTACGCCATCAAGGTAATAATCATCATCCCGGCTTTTGGCCCCTCCCAGCCATGTTTAGCGCGATCGACGAGCAATGCCAATTCTGAAAGATCGGTGCTTATTCGGGCAGCAAGGACAGCACCTGGTCTACTCATAGTTCGACACCTTCTTTCAATACATGTTGCAACAACGATTCAGAGCAGTCTTGCGCATCTACCAGGTCGACTTTGAACACTTTACTGAAACCACTTGCAAATGCAACCGCCCGGAAATATTCCGAGGGAGCTATACCCCAGACGGCAAGGTCGATATCTGACCATTCGTGAAAATCGTCCCTGGCCAAGGAGCCAAACAGCATGACCCTGTTCGCACTAAAACGCTCCTTTAACTCACAAGCTATCGCAGTTGCCGTTTCCTTGGCATCCACTACTGCCACGGAAGGCCGCTGTTGGCTTGAAGACCGGAAAGGCCGATATTTAGTGCGTTGAAAGAGAGATGTGTCTGTAGCAGTTTTTGTTGACATAACAATGTATCCTTGTAACGAAGGTTATCACAGAAATCCATAAGACAACAGACATAAAAAGGCAGATAATATCAGGTCTATACAGCTGTTACCGTTGTGTCTATCCTGACATGCAGTGCTTTTTTGATAGTGGCAAAAATTGTAGAAAGATTCTCCATCGTAGGATTACCTGATACGGAAAGCATCCGGTGGAGGCTTTTACTCGGTTTGTGAACTTCCTCAGCCAATCGCTCAAAGCCGACCGTTGCATTTATAAGGTCGCGCAAGATCAGTTTGGCAGCTGCTGAGTCGCCATCCAACATGAGGTCAATTGCCTCATGGAGCAATGCCTTGGCAAAATCCGGGTCACAATCAACCCGCTTCCTTACTGTTTCTTTAAAATCTCTTGTGAGAGCCATAAATACCCCCTACTCTTTGAAAAACTACTTCTTTTTCCTTTGCGATTTTCTTGCGATGTATTCTTTCCACATGGCTACCGCCAGATCAACATCCTATTGCTGCCCCTTCTTGGTTCCACCGCCGAGGAGTATGATGAGCCTATCGCCATCTTGCCCAAGGTAAACCCGGTAGCCAGGTCCCCAATCAAGACGATATTCGCCTATTCCCCTGAACCATTTGACATTGGAAAGGTTACCCTGTTCCAGTTTGAGCTTTACTGTTGTTATCTTCACCGCCGCCTGGGTGTCCAACCCCATGAACCACTCTTCATACGGACTTGCACCATCTTCTCGAAGATATTCTTCAACCTTATAGCTCGTGTGCAAATAGTAACCTATAGGTTACTATAAATCAATAAGTATCTGCGTCAGTGAGTAAGATCACTTTATCACTCATCCGGAGTTTTCCATGATTTAGACCATTGTAGGGAATCTGTCCCACCAACCATTTCGCGGGCCAGCGTAAGACGCTGCAAAATCAACTCTCTTTCCTCATCACTCAGCTCCGCTGCGCGCAATTCAGCATCAGTAAAAAATTTCTCAATCCTTTTTGCTTCAGCCCATGCATTAATGATGCTCGATAACTCATCTCTACTGTCCTTTTTCGCTTTAATGCGTCGCCGCACAGCTTCTTCCTTGGCCAACTTCGCTTTCTCTGCCTCCCATTGAAGACGCTCTATCTCGAGTGGCAGCTACTATCGATGTAAAAAATCAGAAATTAAAGGTCTTCCTAAACAAAACACAGGTCGAGGGATTCGATTATCACTTACGACACAAAACCCGAGTGTCCACGATGTTATGGCACGGAATTCCAGACAGAAAGTACTCACATTACCCCGAGGATCCATCCCTCGACTTGTGCTATCGCCTTTTCTGCCGGTGATAGAGCAGGATTCATAAAATTTGAGAGATTTCCATCGAGAGCGACTTGCCGCATCCAGGCAGCAATGGAGTAGGCGTCGTGCTGGTCGGGAGAGCGATTATCACTCGGGAAGCCATGGCTCCAAAGTGACGGGTAAACTTCGACAATCGCAGACCGGCCGGTGGTGATTTCCCAACCATCAAACGGCCAGAAATGAATACGGTCATGTAGTTTCCGCCGGAGATGACGCAACCAGGGAATTCCGACATGGGTTGACTTGACCATCGAACCAGGAACATCGAAATGGAAGACCGATTTTGCCGAACCGGCATGTTCTTCCGTCAACCTGCGCCAGCGAGAATTGCCCATGCGATTTGCACCATCACCGGCAATACCGTCCCTTACGAAATCGACGTACACATTGTCATCATCTGTCGGCCAGTGCAATTGGAAGTCATCGAGGAAAGTCGGCCAATCAGGCTCAATATGGTGAACTTCGAAATAACGGAGTGGAAATGAAAATCCGTGATCAATTCCGACCATGGTTCGTTGATTTTCCTTGAGTCGTTCTTCCAACCAATCAGCAATGCCTCGCCGTGTCCAGTTCTTTCGAGGGCTTGGAGGAGGCGGAACCTCTTCTGGGAGAGACTCCTGATCAGCTATGTAGACGCGGAGTCCCTTTAGACTCGATGTAGGCGTTTCGGCACCTGAATAGTCGATACCGATGTAACGATTAAATATAGATTTGCCAATATCATTCATGTGTTGCCTTAGTAAGATTGAAATGGGGAAGCATCTCAATTAACCTTTAGTGTTATTAAATAGTTACACGTAATTTATACAGGTATGCATGCATGACACCACACTTCCCTAATGAATCAGGTTCGGCATCCTAATGAGTAAGGTGTCCACGGAATTTCAGGAAATATGATATACTTTTAGTGTAAAACTTAAAGGAGGTGTCACATGACTGTAAAGGTAAAGTCTTTCGGCATGGAGATTCGGCCTCTCAAGACCATGCGCGAACTTGAGCAATTGGACAGCATGGTGAATGAGTTCATCTCCAGTACGGGAATTAAGAAAGTGCTCTCAGTTTCCGACAGCGCAACATCCGATGACAAGGGCGAGACCATCGGACTCGTGCGGGTCATTGCTTACGAAGAATAACGAGAAAAGGTCGGCCCCGAAAATTCATAAAGGATAAAGGGGGACATTCTTCAGAAGGAATCGTATAGTTTCATGGGTGTATGGTGCCAGTTTTTTTCTTGCTGGTGCCCTCACGTAGTTTTAACCTGAAAATATTTGATATATATTCCGTTATGTACGTAGCGTATGAGTTCAAGCAGATACTCGTTCGCATCCAGCAGAAGTGCTTTATAACGGCCTTGAATAAGGTACCCGGCACGCGACCTGTACTTCTAATGTTTTGGCCACCGGTGACGATAAACTATATTGAAGCATGAGCGAACCGGACAGACGGGATAACCATGAAAATTACGGACAGCAAGCCTTCGTCAATGAGATCCAGAGAAAACAGGGGCAGTGTGATGCGGAGGGGTGGCGCATCGATATTTTTCAGCGAACTGAACAGACAGGAAGAGAAGCAGCAGGACACCGAAAAACAGTCGCTGAAAGATCTGAGGGACAAGCTTTTCCATGTGGGTGACAGGCTGGAAGAGGAGCCGTCACCCGCCAATTTGGCGGAGTTCCGCCAGTTGATAGGAACATTCGCCAAGAAGGCGACATCCATGGCATATCGATTCGAATCCATGGGTAGCCTCTTCGGAAGCAATCTAGGTCTCATTAACGTCATCGACAAGGAAGTTGACGAATTGTTTCAACTCGTAATGCAGGGCCAGCGGGCGCGGATCGACATTGCAGCGAAAATATCCACCATTAAAGGACTAATCATCAAGCTTTCGGCATGATCCTTTCTTGGTGCAACCTCGCCCGGCGCTTTCTCCGCGCCACCCTTCCTGCCTCAGTCCTTTCACCGCGACACATGCAGCACGTTTTTACCGTCACTCCACCCGGACAGGTCGCAATCCAGGGGGATTTTTCCCCGGGTTCTTTTCTGCAGAGCAGGTGTGCCGAGGAAGTATTGTACCCGAAAACATAATCAGCACGCTGAGTCCCCCGACCCGGCAACGGCCGCCAGAAAAGCTTTGCGAGCCATTCTGGAAACAACGACCATCACGATGACGGTAACCACAAGTCCGCCAATAACGATCAGGTCGTGGAGGTACAGCGCCGACGTGTTTCGGCCTGCCATGCGTGCCATGTGCTTACCTGCATAGCCAAAGTACACCTCGATGAATAACGTCGGAACAAGGGCGAGGCACGCAAGCATGAAACCGAAAAAGCGGACCCCTGCCGCACCGAGTATGTAGCTGACCGTTGCCGGATTCAAGGGTGTCAACCGCAGCAGCGCCTGAAGGCGCAAGGCATCGTGGCATATGGTCCGTTGAATAGCGGCAAGAGAAGGGCTTTTATCGACCACCTGTGCAATCCTGACACGCAAAACCCCTTGCGAGAGAGCATATTGCAGTGCTGCAGCCAGCAGGCTTCCGGCAATAATTGCCGCAGTTCCCCAAGCCAGGCCAAAGAGAGCTCCGGCCATGATCGACAGGACCGAATCAGGCATGAGGACGGAAGTCGCTATGACAAACAGGCCGATGAACGCCAGAATCCCCCATGGCCCGAGCCCAGTGATCCATGCGTCGATCAAATCGATGTGGTGACCAATCTCTTTACCCGCAAAAATGATTGCAGCGACCAGTAACAGTCCCATGAGCAGATACGACAACAGTGTGCTGAAACGGGCATTTGTCAAGAGCCGTCGAACTGACATCGTTATTTTCTCCCTCGCTGATCAGCGTACCAGTATGGTCAGATTAGACTTTTTCCCTTCAAAGAATACCATGGCAGGGAGCGCCGGAAAAGCGGTTGCGTAATTTTCCTGCCCGGCAAATTCTGTGAATGCTGTCGCCAAAATTATCCGGCATGTCAACTGGCGCTTGTATCGAACTCATCACACCCCACACCGCAACACATATTCCTCCTGCTCCCTGGTCTGAATAGCCCCCTTCCGGGCAGCCCGTACCCGCCGGATCGCCTCACGTAGCTCCATGCCAAACTCCACCAGCAGCCGCGCGGCAATCGTCCCGAAAAAGGGGACAGATTTATTTTCTACCCTTCGTCAATTAGTCAACAAATCAACCACATCTCAGTAGCCCCCCTAAGTCTCGCATTCCCCTCACGAATTCTTTAGTCAGGAGTCAACTTTTTACCAGATTGGTCCGGATACTCAAAATAGTTCTTTCCGTCACAATCATCGCAAGGGAAGTCATTGGATTGTAATGCAGAAAAATGCTTACAAATTTCACAATCTCCACTTTTCATAATTTTCTCCTTCTTTGCATCTATCAAAGAAAAGGACTGGGTGTCAGGTCTCCCCCTGTGACAATATCATCGGTGGAGATCTGACACATTAATGTTCTTCCGCCAAGTCAGCGCCTGCTCAATAACCGTAATCTGTAAAAGAACAGGGAATTCTGAACACCCGATATTTAAGAGCCAAAAGGAAACAACTCTATTATTTCTTTCATTTCTGCATAAAATCTATAATAACTCTCGAAATACAGGCATTGCTTGTCTGGATCCCATTTCATTGGTTTATCTGTATATGGATTGAAGTAGTGAGAATTGGTACTTGACAAAAATTCAGCCATTCCGGTGGGGCTAATTCTCTTCTGCCTGCCCAGGAGTTGTAATCCAACGAGGCGTATCAGTCCATCAAGGTCATGAACGCGGTGATCATGTGTGAAAGGTTCAAATTTCGAATATCCACCAGGAAAGACGTTCATCAGGTTGCCGCTTGGGTTGTACAGGAAATCACACCGCAAACGCACCTTGCCATCACTTTTCCAGTTTTTCGATTCCTGAAGTATCTGCGCGGCTGAAAATTTGCCGAGGGAGACTGCGTCCCTGAAAAGTGGAAACATAAAGTTTGCATTCGCATTCGGTTTGTAGCCCAGACCGAAAAGGAAATCTGAAAAGAAGCGTCCTTGCCCTTTCTTACCGATGTCACCTGAAATGCCTTCGATTCGCGTCTTTCTATCCTGGAGGATTTTTACCCCAAATTCACGACGTTTAAGCAGGGTCATATCCAGCTCTGACGGATTAAGCGTTGCGAGCATTGACTCGACAAAGTTTAACTGATCTCCAACTGGCAGACGGAATGCGATTAACTCCGAGAGGAAGCGGTAATTCTCCTTGAGGATGGAAATGGCGCCAAGTTTTGTTGTCACATCGTGACCTTCGGCAAGTAGATGCCTCCAAAAGCAGGTATCATCCGCCAACCTGGCAAGGGCACTGGCGATTTTCCCCCTATGTACATCAACGGCCATATCCGCCAGGACAAGCCTGTGGATCGGTCGAATATCCGAAAAATCTGCGCAGATGAATCCTATACTGTTCAGCGCAGTCTCCTTGTAGCGCGGGTATGCAGCGAGGGTGTGATAACGCGATAAGAGCAGCTTGTTTTTCGCGAGAAGTCTCTCGATTTCACCGGCGGAGTCTTTAGCGTAGCCCAGGCAGATGACACCATTTTTGCCATAATACGACGGAATGTCTCCCGCAAAGCGCAGCGGATTGGGCTGATATTTCTTCCTGCCGAACTCTTCCAGTAACGGATCCTTTTTGAGGGCTATCTCAAACGCGCGCACTAGTGCAATCCCGGTTGCATGGGGGTCGCTTCCCGCGGGGGCATCAAAACCTACCGCATAGTAGAAGCCGTTTTCTCGAATCGGCGCCGAATCGGCGTAAAGGTCAATGAATGGCGCGATTTCCGGATTCAGTCGCTCATCATACAATAGCAGGAATAGAAATATTCCCAGGTATAGGGCAATCAACCTCAACCACTTGTTTCTCAAAATCCTTTTCATCAAATCCCCAGGCACGTTATCATCACGATCTCAATAAGAGTATGAGTATTACGGGCAGGACAACAATGCCTACTGCGAGCACTGTATTGACAAAAGCCTTCCAGACAGTGAAGCGTTGTGCTTCAGCCAGGCAAATCAAATACAGTACAATACCCCAGAATGTGAAGATACCAATTACGGCATAAAGTCCAAAGTATTGGACAGTCAGGTATGCGCTTTTGTCAATGACAGGTGTTACGCTGGAGAAAAGTTCACTACCGAATGTGGCTACCGCCAGAAACCAGTAGATGATGGTGGCAATTTCGGGTATTCCCGACCAGACTATGGCAGAGCGCACCTCGGCGTGCGAACCCTTCCCGCCTATCAAGCGTCCGGTCCAAGTCAGAAAGGCACTTTGCAGAAAGACACGGGCGATGGCGAGCGGCGGGCCAAAGATGGCGGCATTGACGAAAATAAAAGCCACTGTGCTGAGATCTCCAAAATGAGTATTGAAGCTCGCCCAGATGAGTTTCTCGAATCCGCCAAGCATGCAAAGTGTCAGAAATAAGTGTTTCGGATCCCGATCAAGTATTTCGCGCATGGTAGAGCGCGGAGCAATCCAGATGGTGAGCCAGGGATAACGGGCAGTCATAGTTCTTTCAGTCGTTACGGCTGTTTCCATTGTCCACCTTTAACAGGAGGTAACTTATGAGAATTTAGGATTACTTGCCCATGTAATTCCAATCAATATCGGAAAACCCACTTAACGATGCATCCTTACAGCTTTGTATACTTCAGGTTGCTCCCCCGAGCCTTCTCCACCGGATACTTCTTCTCGCACTTTTCCAGATTCCGCCGCAACGCCAGCTCAAGATCAATATCGAACCGCTGGGAAAAGCGCAGCAAAAAAAAGAGGACATCGGCAAGTTCGTCTTCGATATCCTCTTTACTTTTCTTGTCTTCAAATAATTCCAGCACCTGCTCTTCCGAAAGGAAACGAAAATGCTCCAGCGGTTCCGAGGCCTCGGTTATGACGCCGATGGCGAGGTCTTTGGGACAGTGGTACTGATCCCAGTCGCGAGCTTCGCAAAATTTCCGTACTTTATCTGTTAAATCCTGAATTGTTTTATCCACTTCATTTCACCTGAGAATTTAATTGATTTGCTACAAAGTTAATCAGAACTATCTCCATTCACAGCATAAAAAAAACCGCCTGTCAGATATCTCCGACCATGGCGGCTTTCACCCTGCTGTATTTTATCAGACGGCCCATTCCTATCCCCCTCTTTCAAAAAATGTCTGAACACGATGGAGTTACAATGACAGGCGTGCTTTAACCAGACCGAACATTAATACCAGAAGCGAAAACCTAATACCATTAAAATTATTTCAATTAAGATGCAACGGACCGGTTCCGGTCATCTGATAAAAATATCGACCTCAGCCTTGCCAAACATGGTTTACACCTCAACACATACTCCTCCAGCTGCCTCGTCTGAAAAGCCCCCTTCCGGGCCTCCCGCACCCGCCGAGCTGCCTCTCGTAGGTCCACCCCGAATTCCAGTCACGAATGACTTGCCTTTCATGACTCCTCACCGACCTTCCCCACCGGAGCCATGTAGATGCCGAATTCTTCATAGCCATCCACCCCCAGCAGTGCATCGTCCAGTGTCTGATTGTAGGACCGCTATGGCACTGGTGCCAGCCCCAATCACTTCACATGCCAGGTACAGATTCTGGCAGACATGACCTGCATCCAGGGCAATTACCTTATAAGAGGCTTCCGCATAGCGCCATTCCGTACGTTCTGAAACGGCAGCCCAGATGAAGGTTACGGCTGATTATCCGGAAAAGTGTTGACCGTGTTTTGCGGCGGTGAGGCGTTCCTCCGGAAGGTTTTCAATGTCGCGTACGTGCACAGTGGAGTGATCAAGCGGGAGATAACGGTAGATACCGCTCTCAAGGCCCTCCACCCTCAGAACGGCAAGATAGGTCTCTAAGGAGTGGCGGCATCATATCCTTTGAAAGCTTATGGGATGGAAAACTAATACGTCCTGAATGGTGAACAGGAAATATAGGTGGAATCCTACTTTCAGCAGTCTGCGGAAGTCTATTATTCTTGTTTAGTTAAAACTACATAAGCAACTACAAAAGTTGAGTGATCCGCTTGACGTTTACGTTTCGACTGATATTCTTTAAAAAAGTGAATGCTCACTTGCTTATTGTTGTAAATGGAGCGGTTCTATGTGTGCCAGGCAACGCGAGACTACTGAAATACGACAGCAACAGATAACTGACGCTGCGCTACGCATAATCGGGGATAAGGGAATCCATGGCGCAACGATAGCTGAAATAGCAGCGGAAGTCGGCATATCAGAAGGGAATATTTACCGGCACTTCAAGAACAAGGAAGAGATAGTAAAGTCGGTAATCGTAAAAATTGGCAGAGACCTTTGCCAGATAGTAACCTCTGTGCAAGATATTTCCGACCCGCTGAAAAAGATGGGAGAGATCTTCAAACGTCACCTTGCCTATGCAACGAACAACAAAGGAATCCCCCGCACAATATTTTCCGAAGAAGTTATGGTCATCCATGAATCGCTCAGAGAAGAAGTTAAGGCAAGGTTGATGACCTATTGTAAAGGTGTTTGCGAGACGATTCGTGAGGGACAAAAACAGGGCTTTATTCTACCGGACTTGGATCCTGAAGCCGTCACCAGCATGTTTATCGGAACAATAAATTTTACCGTCATTCGCTGGACTCTTAACAACTTTCAGCTCGATATGGAAAAAGATGGAAAATATCTCTGGGAAACCTTTAGGAAATCGATCGAAAAGAGGATTCTACTTTGACGGTAACTAGAAATCTGTGCATCGATCCGGATGACCGAAATCGAGCAATTTCAGCTCATTCATCCGCG
>CAVVDU010000026.1:0-46912 GCA_963746935.1 uncultured delta proteobacterium
GCAGCATAGACATGTATATGTGTTTGGAGGCCAGTTAGCCTACTATGGGCTTATGGCCTCCCTCTTTTGTGTTGTGTTTAAAATAGATCTGTTCGTTGGAGAATTATATTAATTTCCATAGCTGAAATGTGCGCAGTATAATAAATGTAATTATATTGTGTTCATCGTCTTTGTAACAGCATTTGTCAATACTATTGTTTGGCAAGGGAGAGTGCTGATTACTTTTTGGGTAGGTGCAGTTTCTGTTAGAAGATTTTATTGATATGTACTGGGCTAATTGTTGTGGTCAACCACAAAAATGGGAAAGGAAAAATGGAATGGTAAAGGTATGTATTGACGGCAATTCGGTAGAGGTACCCAAAGGGTCCATGCTTATTGATGCTGCCAAGGAAGCAGGAGTGAACGTTCCGACACTGTGCTATCTCGAATTGCACAGCAAAATGTCTGGAGCGAACTCATCCTGCAGGATCTGCATGGTTGAAGTGGCTGGACGAAAGAATTTAGCTGCTGCATGCTCGACCCCTGTGGTAGACGGTATGGATGTTAAAACGGACACTGACAGGGTTGTGAATGCCCGGAAACTGATGCTTGAGTTACTTCTTTCCGACCATGAGCAGGAATGTTTGACCTGCGCGAAGGCAGGGAAATGCACTTTGCAGGATCTTTGCTACGAAAATGATGTCAAAGAGAGCAGGTACCGCGGCGTAATGAGCAGTTTCCCTCAGGACGAAACAAACGAATTTTATGTTCGTGATATGAACAAGTGCGTAAACTGCCGACGCTGCGTTAATGCATGTTCCAGCTTTCAGTGCACAGAAGCGATCGATTTCGCTGGCAGGGGATTCAAGGCACATCCTACACCTCCGTTTGATGATTCGATCAATGAATCAGTCTGTGTTTCCTGTGGCAACTGCGTTTCTGTCTGTCCGACAGGAGCTCTCCTGCCGAAAACAAGGGAAAAATACCGTACGTGGGAAGTGTCGAAAACCAGAACTACGTGCTCCTACTGCGGGGTTGGCTGCTCCATGGATCTCCTTGTCAAGGGTGGAAAAGTTGTCGGCGTTGAGCCGGCTGACGGCCACGCAAACAATGGCCTGCTGTGCGTCAAGGGCAGATTCGGCTACAACTTCATCAATCATCCTGACCGCCTGAAAAAACCTCTCATCAGGAAGGACGGCGATCTTGTTGAGGCGACCTGGGATGAGGCTTACGACCTCATCGTCGATAAAATACAGAAAACCAAAGCCGAATTCGGCAGCGAAGCACTTGCCGGACTGACATCGGCCAGGGTAACCAACGAAGAAAACTACCTCTTTCAGAAATTGGTACGCGCGGGGTTCGGTACGAATAATATCGATCACTGCGCCCGACTTTGACACTCCTCGACAGTTGCCGGTCTGGCAACTACGCTTGGCAGTGGCGCAATGACCAACAGCATTGCTGAAGTTGTAAATTCCGATGTTATTTTCATTACAGGTTCCAATACAACCGCGGGGCATCCGGTTATCGGAGCGAGAATTCGTCAGGCAAAACAGAATGGCGCAAAGATTATCGTTGCAGAGCCTCGGGCAATTGATCTGTCAGCAGATGCGGATTATTTCCTGCAGATCGCTCCGGGCACCAACGTGGCACTCTACAACGGCATGATGAGCTATATCATCAGCGAAGGCTTGCAGAACTCCGGGTACATTGCGGAGAGGACCGAAAAATATGAGGATCTGGTTGCTGCTCTCGCGGACTTTTCACCGGAGAAGGCCGCTGAAATCTGCGGTGTACGTGTAGAGGACATAAAGGCCGCAGCACGTCTCTATGCCGAGGCACCGAAAGCGGCAATCTTCTATTCCATGGGTGTTACCCAGCATACCACCGGTACGGAAGGGGTCATGACCCTCTCCAACATGGCAATTCTGTGCGGGAACATTGGTATTGAATCCGGCGGAATTAACCCTTTGCGTGGCCAGAACAATGTCCAGGGTGCCTGCGACATGGGCGGCCTTCCGGGAGATCTTCCCGGCTATCAGAAGGTGACAAATCCCGACGTTCTTGCCAAGTTCGAAAAAGCCTGGGGAGTCAAGCTTTCCGACAAGCCTGGCCTTACTCTGACCGAGATTGTCCACAAGGCCGGCCACGGTGACATAAAGTTCCTCTATATCATGGGTGAGAATCCGATGATTTCCGACCCGGACCTGAATCATGTCGAAGAGGCGCTGAAAAATACCGAATTCCTGGTTGTGCAGGACATTTTCCTCACCGAGACGGCACAGTTGGCGGATGTTGTGTTGCCGGCCGCTTCCTTTGCAGAGAAGGACGGCACCTTCTCCAATACCGAGCGTCGCGTTCAGCGGGTTCGCAAGGCCATTGAACCGGTCGGCAAATCAAAGGCTGACTGGGTTATCCTGATGGACATTCTGAACCGGCTCGGCATCAAAGAGCAGTACAGCAATCCATCGGAAATTTTTGCTGAAATATCCTCAGTTACCCCTTCGTACGGGGGGATCAGTTATGACAGGCTTGAAGAGTTGGGCAGCATCCAGTGGCCCTGTCCGACAGTTGACCACCCTGGCACCATGTACCTTCATAAGGCCGCAATTGCAAGAGGGAAAGGTTTGTTCAGACCGACAGAATACAAAACGAGCAATGAACTTCCTGATGCCGACTATCCATGTGTCCTTACGACTGGCCGCGTTCTTTACCATTACCATACCCGTACCATGACGGGAAAAGTTGCCGGCCTGAACAAACTCAGCCCTGAATCTTTCATCGAGATCAATCCGGTTACTGCACAGAGTCTGGGTATTGTTGACGGCTCCAAGGTAACTGTTTCTTCTCGCAGGGGTGAGATTACGACGGTTGCCAAGCTTACCCGTACAATAAAAGATGGTGTGCTGTTCATGCCGTTCCACTTTGCCGAAGGCGCGGCAAACGTGCTTACCAATCCGGCTCTTGACCCGATTTCCAAGATTCCTGAGTACAAGGTTTGTGCGGTTAAAATTCAACCTTTTGATCGTGTTTCTGATTACGTTTGATTCAGGCATTTTAGTCTCCGGCGTCTCCTTCCTGGAGGTGACGCCGGGCGTTATGAGAGAAAAGTACTTTACCATGCCAACGTAAATATATTCTTCAGGTTTCTATGCGATAGCAGTGTAGAAAACAAAATACTATTTTAGGGGGAGTAACAATGAGTAACGAGAATCTTATGTCGAAACGGTGGGTGGTTGCCATCATGGGAACCCTGCTGCAGGTTTGCCTGGGAACCGTCTACGCCTGGAGTTTTTTTCAGAAGCCGATTATGAAGGCTAATGGTTGGAACAATACCCAGGCTGCCTGGGCATTCAGTCTGGCGATCTTTTCTCTTGGCCTGGCAGCTGCCTGGGGTGGGATGAATCTCCCCAAGTACGGGCCCCGCAAGCTTGCCATGGGTGGCGGCTTATTGTTCGGTATCGGCTACCTGATCGGTGGCTATGCCCTCTCCATTCAGAGCCTTCCGCTCCTCTATATCGGTTATGGCGTGATCGGCGGAGCGGGTTTGGGACTTGGTTATGTTACACCGGTGGCAACTGCTGCAAAATGGTTCCCTGACAAGAAAGGTTTCATCACCGGCATGGTTGTCATGGGCTTCGGTTTCGGTGCCTTGGTAATGTCCAAGGTTCTCGCACCGATGTTCATGGCACAATTTAACAACAATGTTTCCTCGGTATTTTATGCGCTCGGTATCGTAATGCTCATCCTGACCCTGCCTGCCGGTTACTTCCTGATGAACCCTCCCGCTGGCTTCGTACCGACAGGATATACTCCCGCTGCAATTTCTGCCGCTAACCAGGCTTCTCAGGATTCCGTTACTTCAAAACAATGCATTTTCTCTCTCCGGTTCCTCTTGATGTGGGTTGTCTTCTTCTTCAACATCATCGCCGGCATCATGTTTATCGGTTTCCAGTCTCCGATGATCCAGGACTTGCTGAAAAAGACGCTGGATCCAGCGACCTTTACTGATCCGAAGGTTATCGCTTCCCTCGCGGCATCCGGTGCTACCCTGATTGCCGTCAGCTCCATCTTTAACGGTGTTGGCCGCTTTTTCTGGGGTGGCTTGTCCGACAAGATCGGCCGCGTGCAGACCTTCCGTCTCATTCTCGGTAGCCAGTTCGTGGTATTTATTGCCCTCATGTTCGTGACCAACCCTATCGTTTTCGGCGTGCTGGTTTGCTACATCCTTCTTTGCTACGGCGGCGGCTTCGGTTCCATGCCTTCCTTCGTGCTTGACGTATTCGGTGCCAAGCACATGCCGGTGGTGTACGGAGTAATCCTCACTGCCTGGGGTTGCGGCGGAATCGTTGGTCCGCAGATCGTTGCATTCCTTAAGGATAACTTTGCTGCTCAGGCTGCGCAGTACACCTTCGTGAGTGCAGCTGCCTTGTTGATGTCAGGTCTTCTGATTACTTTCGCTTTGAGCAACAAGCGTTATGAGCCGAAAGCAGCCTGTCAGGAAGTCAAGCCTCTTCCTGCTGCCGACTAAGCCGAAAATTGTTAAACAGAAGGGCGGATAGCGATGTCCGCCCTTTTTTATTTTCGGACTGTCCGCAGAACCTGTCAGACCTGGCAAGATACCGTGAATGTCACTCTTTGCGGCGCATGGTGATAGGGGGATATTGTACTCGTAGTATTCATGGTGAAAATAATCGTTTACCTACTTCATGGTTCCTTGGTAAGAATATCCAACAAAGAAAAACAGCACGTGAGGTTCGCACTGCTGACAGAAGATGTTTTTTGTTGAATTACTTTGGCCAGGTAGCGGGTGTAAGCAAAATCCCCGGTACCACGGGGGACTCATGGAAGATATTGCCAAACTTATCGATGGATTCAAGCAATTTCAGGAACGCTATTTTGGTGAGGAAAGCACACTCTTTGCTGCATTGAAATGTGAGCAGAAACCGAAGACTCTGGTGATTGGCTGCAGCGACTCACGCGTTGATCCGGCTCTTCTCACAGGATGTGATCCTGGAGAATTATTCGTTGTGCGTAACGTGGCAAACCTGGTGCCTCCCTGTGAGCATGCCGGCGCTTATCACGGGGTTAGTGCTGCCTTGGAGTACGCTGTCTGTTATCTGGAAGTGGAACATATCATCATCCTGGGGCATTCCGGTTGTGGCGGGATACTTGCGTTGCTGGAAGGTACCTCGCAGGGAAAAAGCTCCGAATATATCAGCAGGTGGGTTGAAATTGCCGGACGTGCCCGTGATATTGTCAAGCAGCAGATGGCCGATAAACCACTTCACATTCAGGCCGAAGCCTGTGAGCAGATTTCTGTTCTTATCTCGCTGGAAAACCTCCTCACCTTTCCATGGCTTAGGGAGCGGGTCGAAGCGGGATCCCTCTTTCTCCATGGCTGGTATGTGGACATTTCGACGGGGAATCTGTTCTGTTATCTGCCGACATCGGGACGTTTTGAACTGCTTGTCTGATGAATATGACCGACGAACAGAATCAATAAATTTGATTTAATATTTTGTTTGCAATTTCCCTTGAATCTGAGCCGTGTCTGGAATAGTATTATAACGTTTTGCCAAAATCATTGCAGGCGAGAGGAATTGTGATGCTACTGTTTTATGAAAGTTTTAGTGATGAACCCTTTTAATATTGCCATTTTGTCAGTATTCCTCATGCTCTCCCCCGTCATTATCTCGCCCTGCTGCGCAAGATTCCGGAATCTCAACATAAAACTTTCTTTTACCATTACTGCTGCGGCATCATTCGCGGCGGTCATTGCCGGAATCATGGCAGTTCAATTCGGCACAAACACCTCGGCCGTTCTGCAAATGGGATTGCCGGACCTTCCCTTCCATCTTCGGCTCGATCCTCTGTCAGGATTCTTTCTCTGCGTGATCGGCCTGCTGGCCTTTTTCGTTTCGATCTACTCGCTTGGTTACGTGAAAGGTTTTCCGGCAAACCGATCAGTTGTCAGGTTCGTCATCTTTTACTCTCTTTTTATTACCGGTATGTTCCTGGTGGTCCTTGCCGATGATGCATTTTTCTTCCTTGTTGCCTGGGAGTTGATGGCTGCATCGTCCTATTTCCTGGTCATGTATGAGGACGAAAAGAAGGAAAACAGGCGGGCTGCATATCTTTATCTGGTTATTGCCCATATCGGAGCGATTGCCATCCTTCTTTCCTTTGGGGTGATGGCGGGATTGTCAAACGGGTTTGAGAGCTTCCAGGGGTACACCTTTGATTCGATGCGAGCTACTCACTATCCTCTTGGCTGGGCAACGGTAGCTTTTCTTCTCGCTTTCTTCGGCTTTGCCGCCAAGGCCGGAGTGATCCCGCTCCATGTCTGGCTCCCGGAGGCTCATCCTGTCGCACCTTCCAACGTTTCAGCGCTCATGAGTGGGGTCATGCTGAAGACTGCCATCTACGGGATTATTCGTATAACCTTTGATTTTCTTAAAGTTTATCCCTGGTGGTGGGGTGGGATCGTGCTTGCCCTCGGACTGATCTCGGCCGTCCTCGGTGTGCTGTACGCTCTCATGCAGCACGACCTGAAGAGGTTGCTTGCATACCATTCGGTGGAGAATATCGGCATCATACTCATCGGTCTCGGCCTGTCCATGATATTTACCGCCTACCATTTTCCGGCCCTTGCCGCTCTCGCTATGATGGCCGCTCTCTATCACACGCTCAATCATGCAATGTTCAAGGGGCTTCTCTTCATGGGGGCCGGAGCAGTTCTCCATGCAACCGAAGAAAGAAACATGGAGGAGATGGGCGGCCTTATTCACCGGATGCCGTGGACCTCGGCTCTTTTCCTGGTCGGCTGTGTTTCCATAGCGGCACTTCCGCCTTTTAACGGGTTTGTTTCCGAATGGCTCACCTTCCAGGCTTTCCTTCTTACCCCGGCGCTGCACAGGCCGATCCTGGGTCTCCTTATTCCTATCGGAGCTGCCCTCCTTGCCTTGACCGGGGCCCTCGCTGCGGCATGTTTCGTCAAGGCTTTTGGTGTTACTTTTCTTGGACATTGGCGTGGTCATACCCCTGTTCAGCGCGTTCATGAGGTAGGGTGGGAGATGCGCATCGGTATGATGCTTGCCGCAGTGACCTGTTTCTTGCTTGGCATTTTTCCCACAGTGGTTATCCGCTGGATGGACGTCCTCACGGAAAGTCTGGTGGGTGGCAATATCGGAATCACTGCGGGCAAATTCGGCTGGCTGCGGCTCACCCCCATTGCTCCAGAAAGGGCCTCATATTCGGGCTTCAATGTCTTCATTGCCATATTGGCTGTCGTGCTGGTCGCCTGGTTCCTCCTGCATGTGAGGAAAGCGACGGTCCGGAGGGTTCCGATCTGGGACTGCGGCTTTGAGAAAATAAACACTCGCATGCAGTATACCGCTACTTCCTTTTCCATGCCGATCCGGCGCATTTTCGGGTTTCTTTTCCAGGTCAGGGAAGAATCACACGCGCTGGAGCCGGTCAGGCACTCTGCCTATCCGGAAAAACTTCAGTACCGTCTCAGGGTGAGAGATCGTTTCCAATACTGGATCTATCAGCCAATAAATGAGGGAGCGTACTTTATTGCCAGGAAGGTTGGAATGCTCCAGCAAGGGAGGATCCAGGTGTATCTGATCTATTCGTTCGTAACCATTATCGTGCTCCTGGTGTTTTTGTGATGAGAGCATATCCTTTTACCATAGAAGCCCTGCAGGTAATAATTCTGCTTCTTGCCGCCCCAGCTTTTACCGGATGGGTGAGGACGGTTAAATGTCGTATGCAGGGGAGAACCTACGCCGGGATTTTTCAGCCCTATCGGGTCATCGCCAAACTCTTTTCCAAGGAAGTGATCCTGGCGGAGAACGCTTCATGGATATTCCGGTCAATGCCATACATCGTTTTCGGGGTCACCGTAATAATCGGGGGGATCATACCTTTCATCTCCATAGACCTTCCCTTTGAACACACCGCTGATGTTATTGCCCTGGTGATGCTGTTTGCGATTATCCGCTTTTTTACCGCCCTTGCGGGGATGGATATTGGTACTGCCTTTGGGGGGATGGGGTCGAGCCGGGAAATGACCATCTCATCATTGGCGGAGCCTGCCATGCTCATGGCGGTTTTTACCGTTTCCCTGGCGGCAAATTCCACCTCTCTGACACAGATGGTGAAGGTTATCGGCCATGGTGAATTTATCCTCAGACCTTCGCTGGCGTTTGCAGTACTTGCATTTATAATGGTCCACCTGACTGAAACGGGGAGGGTCCCGGTGGATAACCCTGCCACCCACCTGGAATTGACCATGATACACGAGGCGATGATCCTGGAATACTCGGGTCGTCACCTGGCACTGATCGAGTGGGCCGGGATGATGAAACTCTTTCTCTTTTCCGTGTTGGGGCTTACCGTTTTCTGCCCGTGGGGAATTGCCGCTTCCGGGGATCTTGTTGCGATTTCAGTTGCAATACTCTTGCTTACCGCAAAATTAGCCGTTTTAGGGGTTGTGGTAGTTTTGATCGAGACCGGACTCGCGAAAATGCGTTTGTTCCGGCTTACTGAATTCCTGGGGACCGCCTTTCTTCTGGCGACACTGGGGATGTTATCTTTTTTCATCCTGGAGTAAAACCATGTCCATGTCCTTTGCCGCCCAGGTCAACAGTGTCATGGCGGCCCTCATTCTGCTGACATCATTCGGTCTGCTGGTGCAGCGAAGAATCCTCGGCCTGATTCACCTGTTTGCCTGGCAGGGTCTGTTTCTCTGCATCAGTACCGCAATCGTAGGCTATATAACGGGAATGCACCACCTTTTCATCTCATCGCTGATGACGCTTTCATTCAAGGTTATCCTGCTGCCCTACATTCTCTATGTCCTGGTCCGCAAACTTGACATCAGGAGGGCGAGCGAGTCTCTGGTGAACATCCCCAGAACCATGCTGATCGGTATCGCATTGGTGATCTTTTCCTACCATCTCACCGCTCCGATAACGCAACTCTCGACCATGGTAACCAAGTCAACGTTGGCAGTGGCCCTGGCAACCGTCATGCTCGGCTTGCTGATGATGGTTACCAGGAGACACGCCGTTACGCAGATAATCGGATTTCTTGCCATGGAAAACGGCCTTTTTTTCGCGGCAACCAGCGCCACCTACGGCATGCCGATGGTCGTCGAACTGGGGGTGGCACTGGATCTGCTGATTGCCGCGTTCATTTTCGGCATATTCTTCTTCCACATCAACACCACGTTCGACAGCCTGGACGTGGAGCAGATGGCGAAGCTCAAGGAGGAGGATTAGCGTGATACTCCTTTTTCTGCTCTGCATCTCGCTGTTTTTTGCGATTATCCTGGCTTTTATCGGCGACTGGAAGTTTGCCCCGGAGATCAACATCCTCGGTTCTGCTTTAACCTTTGTCGCCGGGTGCGCACTGGCTGTTCAGGTCTATCTCAATGGTCCGATGACGGTAGCCGGAAAGTTTTTCTTTGTAGACGCCTTTAATGTCTATCTGGCTGTACTTACCTCGTTCGTTTCCATGACAACCGCCATTTTCAGCCGCAAGTACATGCGATTGGAAAGGGAGCATGGTCGGGTAGGGGCCTGGAAGATGCGTTTTTATCACGCCATGTACCAGCTCTTTATCTTTGCCATGCTTCTGGCCCTGCTGACCAACAACTTCGGGGTTCTCTGGATATCCATGGAGTTGGCGACCCTTTCGACGGTGCTCCTGGTTTCGCTTTATCGTACGCCGACCGCTATCGAAGCTGCCTGGAAGTATTTTATTCTCTGTGGCGTCGGCATTGCCCAGGCCCTGTTTGGCACTGTTCTGCTCTACTTTGCCGCGGAACGGGTGCTTGGTGTTGGCGGCGAAGCGCTCCTTTGGACAAACCTGAGCCAGGTTAGCAGTCAGTTGGAACCGACTGTGCTCCGTCTGGCGTTTGTATTCCTGATGGTAGGTTACGGAACCAAGGTCGGCCTTGTCCCTCTGCACAACTGGCTGCCGGATGCCCACAGTGAAGGTCCAACGCCGATCTCCGCGGTCCTCTCCGGCCTGCTGCTGAATGTCGCCCTTTATGCCCTGGTTCGCTGCAAGGTCCTGGTGGATGGTTCCACCGGCAGCCATATGGCCGGTAACATGCTGATGGGTTTCGGTATGCTGTCGATCCTGGTGGCTGCGTTTTCCCTGTTGCGACAGAAGGACATCAAGCGGATGTTCTCCTATTCGTCGATTGAAAACATGGGGATCGCCACCTTCGCTTTTGGCATTGGCGGCCCCATTGCCACTTTCGGCGCCCTGCTGCACATGCTGGTACACAGCTTGACAAAATCTGCCATCTTCTTCACCGCTGGCCACGCTTCGCAGATGCACGGCACCCAGGATATGGACAAGATTCGGGGACTCATCAAGGGGAATCCGGTTGTTGGCTGGTCCTTCATACTTGGTATTGTGGCCCTGGTTGGAATGCCGCCTTTCGGTATGTTCGCCAGCGAATTTCTGATTCTGACCGCTACTATCAAGGATGCCCCGATGTTCACCCCCCTGCTTCTGCTTGGACTGGGGGTGGCTTTTGCTGCCATCTTCCGTAAGGTTCAGCCAATGGTGACCGGGCTTGTCCCGTCCTGGCAGACACCGCTCCGGGCTGCACATGTTCCGGTCGTCCTGCACATGACCCTGGTGCTGTTGCTGGGACTCTATATGCCCAGGTTTCTATCCGACTGGTTTCATACGGCAGTGGGGTTACTGAAATGAACTCACTTCACGAAAGGCTTGTAACACAGCTGGGTAATGATGCAGTTCTTGTTGAGGGGCTTCGACCGAGCGATATCCCGGTGATTCTGGTGCCCAGGGAGCAGTTCTTCGAGGCGGCGCGGACCATGAATTACCAGGAGGCCCGCCTGGTGGCTGAATGGGCATCTGATGAAACCAGTCTTGGGAGTGGCTATGGCATCTATGCCTGCTATAGCAAGGGGACGGAATTCCTGGTGGTGAAATGCGATATCCCGGAGGACGATCCGACCTTTCCTACCATCACCAAAAAATACGTTGCAGCCTACCGATTTGAACGTCAGATGCACAGCCTGATGGGGGTTATTCCGACCGGCAGCCCTGATCTGAGGCCCTGGATCAAGTTCGAGGATTGGCCTGAGGATGCCTGGCCGCTGCGCAAATCCTTTGATCCCCGGACCAGGATGCCGCGTGTTCCCGGAGACTACCGCTGGATACGGGCAGAAGGGGAGGGTGTCTACGAGATCCCGGTGGGTCCGGTACATGCCGGCATCATCGAACCGGGGCATTTCCGTTTTCAGGCAATGGGAGAGGCGATCCTCAACCTTGAAGCGCGACTCGGATACGTACACAAGGGCATAGAAAAACGCTTTGAAACTCTTTCCTGGGAGGATGGAGCGCGGCTGGCGGGGAGGGTGTCCGGCGATACAACCGTGGCGCATTCCAGCTGCTATTGTCAGGCGGTCGAGGCAATGGCGGGGTGCACTCCGCCGGAGAGGGCTCTCTGGTTGAGGGCCATCATGCTGGAAAGGGAGAGGATCGCCAACCACATTGGTGATATCGGTGCCATCTGCAACGACGTTGCCTTTGCTTTCCTGTTTTTCCAGTGCAGCACCCTGAAGGAGCATTTTGTAAAAACCAATTACCGGCTTTTCAACCACCGCTTCATGATGGACCGAATCGTCCTTGGTGGTGTGACGGTTGATCTCTTTGATGAAGGAATCGACTACATGCTGCGGGAGTTGGATACTTTCTCCAAGAAATTTGAACAGCTGGTCCATATCTATGACAATAATCCCTCGCTGGAGGACCGGGTCAGGGATACCGGGACACTGTCACAGGAAATGGCCAAAGACCTGGGGATGGTGGGAATTGTTGCCCGGGCAAGCGGTCTGGACCTGGATATCCGCTTGCAAAAACCTTCTTCTCCCTATGACATCATCGTTCCGAGGGTATCTGTCCAGCAGGCTGGTGATGTGAATGCTCGAGTCTGGGTGCGTATTGACGAGATTCGTGAGTCGATCCGCCTGTTGCGGGAACTGCTCTTTAATCTCCCTTCGGGTGAAATACATACGCGTTTCGTCCCACCGGAGTCAGAGGCAAGCGGTCTGGCCTTTGTCGAGGGGTGGCGAGGAGAGCTTGTGTACTGGGTTCAGGCAGGGAAGGCTGGAGAGGTGAACCGCTGTATGGTGAGGGATCCCTCCAGCATCAACTGGCTCGGACTGGAACAGTCTATCCACGGAGAAATCGTACCGGATTTTCCGGTCTGCAACAAGAGTTTCAATCAATCGTATTCCGGTAATGACGTTTAGGATCGAGGAGACAAATCTGAGGTAAGCGGTGTGGTTACTGCCATAAGGACACCTCGCATCACGAACCTCGTTCCTCGTTCCTTTCAATAGAGAGGCCATCATGCTCAGGATTCTTCATCAGATATTTCGCACAGGCCTGGTTACCGAACCGCTTCCGACCGAGATTGAACAGGAAATCGTCGAAATAGGTGCCCGGCTCGAAGAAAATATCAGAAAGAAATTTTATCGCAGCCTGACAATACGGGAGGTGGATGCAGGTTCGTGTAACGGTTGCGAGCTTGAGATCCATGCCATGAACAATGCAGTTTACAACTGCGAACGGTTCGGTATTCATTTTACCGCTTCGCCCCGTTTCGCTGACATGCTGCTCGTTACCGGCCCGGTTTCTGTGAATATGGAGATTGCGCTGAAAAGGACCTACGCGGCGACACCTAATCCGAAAATCGTGGTAGCCGTCGGTGACTGCGCCTGTGATGGCGGAATCTTCGGGGAAAGCTACGCCTCTCTCGGCAGGATCAGCAACGTTATCCCGGTTGATGCCCATATTCCCGGCTGTCCGCCCAACCCGGTTGAGCTGCTTCTTGGCATACTCAGGGCCATAGGGGAATAGCCTGTAAACTGTCGAGTTCCTGATAGGCAGGGTGCAATGAATGGAGAAATGAAGGTTTCATGGCTGCCTGGCAGGCAACTGTCTATGAAACAATGAAATAAAATGCTACCTGATTAGAATCAATCTTCCGCCGGTTCCCAAACCTGTCATTCCCGAAGTGCTTCTGATCGGGAATCCAGCTACTAACCGACTGTAATTATGAATCCCCGATAAAGGCTTTCGAGGATGACAATCTTCATAGCGGAAGAATAGTACTTCTGAGTAAGTTCAAGGTAAGTGCCTGAAATATTGTTATTTGCATTTTTTGAAATTATTCCCTGACAAGACGCCGCTGAGCGGCGCGCGTTGCTAATCAGAAATTGGTATGTCGAGGTACGTATGGATAGGAAAAAAAAGAGTGTCGTCAATTCTCCCTCCAAGGTTTTACGTTTTGAAAAAGACAGAATTCGACCGGTAGAGCATGAACCGGTCCAGGAGTTCCCCTTGGCACTGATTGTCAATGGTCGGGAATTGGCTACCCTGATATCTTCTCCCCATGATTTGAGGTTTCTGGTTGCCGGTTTTCTGCGGCTCCAGGGTTTTGTCGAGGGACTTGATGATTTTCAGATGTTCAGCGTCTGCGAAGATTTTGGTGTTGCGAACGTGATAATCAAGGGGGAGATCCCGGAACATCTGAAGCCGGCACTTACGTCCGGGTGCGGAACCGGCATCACGTTCAACCTTCACCAGAAGATGCAGGTCAAAGAAAACGGAAACAGGAGCCTCACCGCCCGTTATCTTCCCGCTGACCTGTATGCGCTTATGGACCAGTTGGCAAGTTTTGCCGGTGAATATCGAAAGTCCGGTGGGATCCATTCGGCAGCGGTTGGAGAAGGTCGAACGATCCTGCTCCACAGCGAAGATATTGGTCGCCACAATACACTTGACCGAATTGCCGGTGAAGCGCTCTTCAAGAGTATCGATCTCAAAGGCAAGGTTCTTTTGACGTCCGGCAGGGTTTCCTCGGAGATGGTGACAAAGGCTGCCATGCTGGGGATATCGCTCATAGCATCCAGAACGTCCCCAACCGATCTTGCCGTTCAACTCGCAAAGGAAGCGGGTATTACGTTAATCGGCTATCTTCGATCTTCCGGCTTCAATGTTTATACCTATCCGGAAACTCTGGTACGTGTTGCTCCCGGGTCGTTGACCTCCGGTGTAACCGCCGTCATCCTCGCCGGTGGGAACTCCACACGCATGAAAAGCAACAAGGCCCTTCTTCCCTATAGTGGTGAACTCTTTATCGAACGGATTCATCGCCAGTTGTCAGAGATATTTCCCGAAGTCATCCTGGTTACCAATACACCGGAATACTACCGTTTTCTTCCCTGTCGTATGATCCCGGACGAGTTCCCCGGATTGGGGTCCCTTGCCGGCATCCACGCCGGACTTAAACATAGCAATACAGAGCATATCTTTGTCGTTGCCTGCGACATGCCCTATCTGAACAGTGAGTTGATACTTCAGATGATTTCAAAGGCTCAAGGGAGTGATGTGGTTATTCCTGAAAGCGACGGTGGTTTTGAACCTCTCCATGCCGTCTACGCGAAAAGTTTCCTGCCAGCAATGGAAGAGGCCTTGAAAAGCGGCACGAGCAAAATCGTGGACTGCTTTGACTGGAGCAGGGTCACTGTCGTATCCAGAGATGAAATCTCGGCGGTTGATCCCGAATTTCAATCTTTCAGAAACATCAATACCCCAGAGGAGTATTTCCGTTTCCGGGAGGAGATGCAGGACCGGAAAGTCGAAGCCGATGAAGAGAACCTCACCGCTCAGCGTTGAGGTTAGCGGGGGAGCTTTCCCGCAGCAGGCGGAGGATATGCCGACTGACTTTGTGCGGTGACCGACGAATTGACAATTGCCTCGAATACCTTTCCCCTGTCCGAATTAAGGAGAAGGAATCTCGGCAGCAACAGGGGAGTATCCTGCGGTGATGCTGCCCTGCGAACGATGGTAAAGGCAGCTACATAACCCGCTTTTTTTGCTTCCTCCAAGAGAACCTGATCAGGGCGTCCGCCAAAGGGCCAGGCAATCATGTCAACCTGTCCTCCCAGCTCCTGTTCCAGTTTTCCCTTTGATTTTTTCAGCTGCATATCTACGAATTTCAGGTACTCTTCCCGACTCAACTTTTTTCTTTCTTTTATGAAATTGGGGTGCCAATAGGTATGCGACTGGATGTCAAACAGGCCGGTTTTCTTCAAAGCTCTGAGCTGATCCCATGTCAGGGCGTATTTGGCGTTTGATATGGCCGATGGATAGATGAACAGCGTAACCGGCATGTTGTATTTTCGTATGATGGGCAACATCCAGGTATAGATGGATTTGTGTCCGTCATCTGCTACAAGAACGACCGATTTGGCTGGCGGGGCTGGTGCCTTTCCAAGGTACCAGTCTACCAGTCGCTGCAAAGGGATTACACGGAAACCGTTTGCCTTAAGATATGCCAACTGTGATTCGAAGACCGCCGCTGTCATGGTCATGGAGTCGTTGACGCGCGTGTCGAACCGGTGATAAAGGAGAATGGGGACACGAAAGGACTGACTGGTCTGTGTCGCCCTTGTAGCGGCAGAGGTCGAGACAGGGGCGATGCACAGCAAAAGTACGACACACAGTAGTTTGAGATGTTTCACGGGAAATTCCTTACGGTAGCAGGGGATAAATGCTGAGGGGTTGCACCATCAGCTTTTCAGTTATCATCATCTTCATCGCTGAGGCTCACGTTACACTCTTTCAACAGTTCGCTCATTTCCTCTTCCGAGATTTCAGGGACAAATATCGAACCGTCAGAGTCTTTTTCCAGCTGCGTGATGCCGGGATACCTGCTCTCGATGGAACTCAATTCACCAGCCTGTTTTCGCACCACTTCCAGCAAACGTTCATTTTCCTTCTGTAGGTCGAACTTCTCAATGGCTGACCGGATGGCCATACGCAGATCCGTATCATCCCAAGGTTTCATGAAAAAACGGTAGATTTCACCGTCATTCACCGCTTTCATGGCCGCATCGATGCTTGCGTAGCCGGTGAGCAGTATCCGGACGGTTTCGGGGTACAAATCTTTAACCCGGGTCAGAAATTCTGCGCCGCCCATGCCCGGCATTCGTTCATCGGAAATAACCACCTTGCAGGGCTTTTCGTGGAGTATTTCCAGGCCCTTTTCTCCCGAATCTGCATCAAGAATTTCATACGGTTCATCCATGAGAACCCTCTTGAGTGCCGCGAGAATATTCGGTTCATCATCGAGCAACAAAATCCGGTTTTCCATAGAAACCCTCTCGTGAAGTGCAGTATGCGAGCTTAGTTGTACCTATTCAGCATACACTGGACCGTTGGCAAAAACGTCTGTCATCCCCGAGTGACTCTATCGGGGATCCAAGGTTTTGTTGTCTGGATTCCCGATTACACCTTAGGGAATCAGACAAATTTGAATTGTGTTGAATAGTTACACTCATTTTACTTCATCACCGCCCTTTGCTTTACCGCAAAACGGGCATGAGAGCCACTCTTCCTCGAGCGGCAGTTTGCAGAAAAGGCAATAATTCTGTCTGAACTTACCACAGAATGGACAGAATAGGAATTTCGCATCTATCATCCGTCCGCAGGTCATGCAAATGCGTTCGAACTTTGTCTGGGGGCCGATTACCCTGATCAGCTCCTCAAGGGTTGTCAGACCGGACTTCACCTTTTCTATGCCGTCTTCCACCAGCATGTGCATTCCGTTTGCGCGTGCCATGTCGCAAAGTTCGCTCTCCTTGTAGTTGCTGCTGATGAAGTGTCGGAAGTCGTCATTCATGACAAAGAGTTCGAAAATGCCGATACGGCCCTTATAACCGGAATTATTACATTGGCTGCAGCCCTTGCCGAACCAGGTCGTCTCCCCGAATGTTTCCGGGGAAATCCTCAGCAGTTGCAGGATTGCGGTGTCTGGAACCGCCTCCGTCTTGCAGTTCTCACATATTTTTCTGACGAGGCGTTGTGCCATGACCGCTTCGAGAGCCGATGCAATAATATAGGGTTTTATCCCCATGTCAATAAGTCTCGTGATCGAAGCCACGGAACTGTTCGTGTGAAGGGTTGTGAGGACCATATGCCCTGTCAGGGAAGCCTTAAAGGCGACGTCGGCAGTTTCGTAATCACGAACCTCGCCAACGAGGATGACATCAGGGTCCTGGCGCAAGGTGGAGCGAAGGATCTGCGCAAAGGAAAGGCCGATCTTGTCCCGGACCGAGACCTGGTTAGCATCCTCGACAAAGTATTCAACCGGCTCTTCTATTGTCTCGAAATTTTTGGTGTCTTCCAGCATGGCGTTCAGGATGGAGTAAAGCATGGTTGTCTTGCCGCTTCCGGTGGGGCCGGTTGTTATGATGACACCTTGGGGCTTCTTGACCAGAACAGATATTTTTTCCATATCAGACTGCGACAGGCCCAGTTCCTCCAGCGTTTTAATGGATGCGGTCTTGTCCAGTATACGCATGACAATCTTCTCTCCATTAAGGGTCGGCATGGAGGATGCTCTGATGTCAACAATGCGGGTTCCTGACTTAACCGTAATCCTCCCATCCTGGGGTTTTCTCCGTTCGGAGATATCCATTTTTGCCAGGATCTTGATGCGGGAAATGATCGCCGGGTGCAAATCGATGGGTGTTTTTATCTTGCAGTGAAGCAGTCCGTCGAGGCGATAGCGGACCATGGTATATTTTGTTTTCGGTTCAATGTGGATGTCGCTGGCCCGGTGCCGAACAGCTTCCGAGATGATAGCGCTGACGATGCGAATGACCGGCGGAACTTCAGACGAGCCGATCAGTTCCTGAACGTCAATCTCTTTTTCCTCTTCATCGAGGATGATGTCAATTTCATCCATCGGCTCATTTTCGAAAAAATCATCCAGGGTATCGTCAGCTGCTTCCTGGCGTGCATGAAGATTATTCAGATGCGCCCGAATATCTCCTGCCGACGCGATACAGGGAATGATTCTCAAGCCGGTCATGAGGGAGATGTTGTCAATCTTGTTAATGTCGGAAGGGTCGGCCATGGCAAGTGTCAGCTGACGACCATCGATCTTGATCGGGAGCATGAGGTTTTTTTCGCAGAGATCCCTTGGCAGGAAGCGGGCAGTACTTTGCGGGATAACGATCTCCTTCAGATCGACAATTCCGGTGTTCAGCTGTTTCTGCAGGGTGCCTACGATGAGAACATCCGTTACAAACCCGAGACGGATAAGTGTTTCGCTGATGTGTTCTTCGGGTTTTTTCTCTTTCAGCGACTGTTCCAGTTCTTCCTGCCGAAGTATGCCGGCTTTAACGAGGATCGACCCGAGCATCTCCCTGTTTTCGCCGAAAAGAAATGCCCCGGCCTTGCCCTTCAAATCCCGTTTGCGGGCAAGTTCCTTCAGTTTCCGGTTTTCCTTCAGCAAGACATACTGTTGCAGTCCAAGGCTGACGGTGAGCCGTAGATCTTCGTCATTCCAGGGTTTTGTGATGAACTTGAAAACTGCACCATCCTTTACCGCCCCCATGATGGACTGCACATCAGCGAAACCGGTCAGCATGATTCTGATGATTTCGGGCCATTTCAGTTTTGCTTCCCGCAGGAACTCGGCTCCGGACATTCCCGGCATGCGGTGATCGGTGACAATGAGATGGACGGTTTCTTTTTCCAGAATAGCGAGTGCTTCGGTCGCAGAGGAGGCAGTGATGATCCGGTAGTTTTCATCGGCAAATACCCTTCGCAGAGCATTAAGCACTCCCACCTCGTCATCCACAAGCAACAGGGTAAATCCCGATTCCTGGGTTCCGGAGTCAGTGACACTGAGAGCGTCATCGTTTTCTGAACGGTCGCGTCGGGAAGGACTTCTGAAAAGCGAAGAATATTTTGACATTACGGGGTCCTTCCTGGTGGAAGCACGATGGTGAACATGGTTCCTCCCGATTCAGGGCAGTTGACCTCAATGGTTCCCCCTGCTCCTTTCACAATATCGTAGGCCACGGTAAGTCCCAGTCCGGTACCGCTTCCAATGTCGCGGGTGGTGAAAAATGGTTCATAGATCCGTGCCGATATTTCTTTCGGAATACCAGGCCCGTTATCGTTGAAGGTCAGGACCGTTCCTTCGCTGGTAAAGTTGGTTTTGATCAAAAGCTCCAAGCCATCGGTCCGGGCCTGCAGGGCGTTTTTGAGAATATTGAGAAAAACCTGGCAGAACATTCCCGGATTGCAGATAAAGGGGGGAAGATCCCCGTAGTCCCTGACGATACTGGTACCGGAAGGTATATCATGTGCCAGTACCCTGAGAGTCCTTTCGATTTCCTCATTCAGATCAACGGCGGCTATGCAGCCTTCATCGATATGGGCAAACCCTTTGAGATCGGTCACGATTTTTTTTACCCGTGTTGCTCCAGCAATGCTCTGTTCCAGAAGAGGAAGGATATCGCCGCAAATATAGTCGAATTTCATCTCCTTCCAGAAAGAATCTCCTGAATTGCTGTCCTTTGAGGGAAAATTTTTATCTGCGCGGCATCTCTCCGCCAGGAAAAGGAATTTTTCCGCATAGGTTTTGAGGGTGGTCAGATTACTGATGATAAATCCCAGCGGGTTGTTGATTTCATGGGCAACTCCGGCCGCAAGCTGCCCGATAGCTGTCATTTTCTCCTGCTGGATAAGCCGGAGATGGGCTGCATTAAGATCCTTCGTCCTTTCCTCAACCTTTTTCTCCAGTGTCTCCGAGAGATCCCGATATTTTTTCTCTGACAGGGCCAGAAGCCGATTCTTTTCCAGCAACTGCTCATAGGACAGGTTAACAACCTTGGAATGAACCTGATTGGTGAATAACCTCTTGAGCCTGCAGAAGAGGATTGTCTTTATTGAGTGCTGTAGTATCGCTGCAAGGGACTCCAGCGGAAGAGGCTCTTTAGTGCCCTGGGTCAGGCGAACCTGGCCGATCACTTCACCTTCAAGCTTGATCGGGAGGGAGCAGGCCGTGAGTTCCGTTCCTTCCTGAGTCCCCTGCTGCCAGAGGACGGTGCCGTGTTCGTCCAGGATGGATGCCTCGCCAGCGCCTCCTGTAACGGCAGATGCAAGGAGCGGGATCACATCCTCTCCGGTGAGTATATCCACCAGCCGTTTTTCCTCTCCGATAATTCCTGGATTCAGTTCCATAGCTCTCCTGCTTTCATCCGACCTCGCAGCTTCTATTCCACCTCATGCGGAAAGAGTTTTGCCAGGAACAGTTCCCGTGTCAGGCCATGCTCCTTTTCCAGCTGGTAACGCTGGTCGATAGACTGATAGGTCAGGCCGGCAAGTGTAATGAACGTTTCAAGCACTCCCCAGCCGTTCAGGGCGGATGCCATGAAAATCGGGATTCCGGTCGCCTGCCAGGTGCGGCGGACTTCTTCCTCCGGAAAAATATCGCTCAGATCCCGCTTATTGAACTGGACGATAAGGGGCATTTTTTCGATGTCCAGGCCTACGATTGAGAGATTATTCTCCAGATTTTCAAAACTCTCGAAATTGATCGTTTCCTGAGAGAGCTGCGAATCGGCTATGAAAGCAACCCCGTCTGCTCTCTGGAGAACAGCCTTCCGTGTTGAATCGTGCTGAACCTGTCCCGGAACCGTATAGACCTTCAGCTTTATTTTGAGCCCACTGGGAGCCACCAGGAAGAAGGGGAGGAGATCAAAATACATGGTGCGGTCTCCCACCGTGTCCATGACCATCAGCTCTCCTCGCTCTTCCCGGGAAATCAGGTCATGGAGCTGGAGAATATTCGTTGTTTTTCCAGACAGTGCCGGACCGTAATACACCAGCTTAAGCACCATTTTCCTGTTTTTCTGATCGTATTCGATCATGGTCGGAAGAACCTTTCGAAAGTCTCAGTTGTATTCTAAACCAATTCTTCCCTTTCCAGAATTTCGAGGAAGATCTCAGTCAGTACGGGGTCGAGTTCCTTGGAACTCAACTCTCTCAGAATGCCCATTGCGTCTTCCCGGCTTCGCGGCTCGTTGTAAGGACGAGTGCTGGTAAGGGCATCGTAGGTATCAGCAATCGCGACAATTCTGGCCTCAAGGGGAATCCCTTCGCCGGTCAGGTTGTCAGGATACCCTCCTCCGGTATAGCGCTCATGATGGTTGCGGATTATATTGATCACAATCGGTGACATCCGGGCTTTTCGAGCCACCTCCGCTCCCCATTCAGGGTGGAAGCGGACGGTCGCAATCTCATCAGTTCTGAGACTTCGCGGAGCATTGAGGATCTGTTCCGGAACCCCGATTTTGCCACAGTCGTGGAGCCAGCTGCCGAACCGTATGTCGTCTTTAACGTTCTCAGGGAGATTTAGCTTGTCAGCAATGAGCAGGGCGTAGTGAGCAACTCTTTCGCAATGACCCTTTGTGTAGGGATCCTTCAGTTCTATTGTCTCGGCCAGTGCGTAAAGGACCGCTTCGCTTTCATGCCGGAGTGAGTCAAGGAGGCGATGGCGGTTTACCCCTTCATTAACGGTGGCGAGCAAATGCTGGTTATCCCATGGCTTTACAATAAAGCGGAATACCTCAACGCGGTTTATTGCTTCGATAACTGTCGGGAGGTCTGTGTAGGCTGTCATCATCATCTTTACCGTATCCGGTGACACGGTGCGGGTCACTTCCAGCAGTTCCATGCCGCTCATGCCCGGCATCATGTTGTCCGTAACCAGAACTGCTATTTTCTGGCTCTTCAACAGATCAAGCGCCCGAGCCGCACTCGGTGCAGTGAGAATGATGAAATCAGAGTCGACAAAGGTGCGGACCACCGAGTTAAGGATGTTTTCTTCGTCGTCAACAAAGAGAATTGACTCATTCATCCGTAGTCTCCCTTGTCAGGACCGCCAGCAGATAGCTGTCGCTGCTCCGGATTTCCAGTCGGGCAGCGTGCACCAGGACCGGGGTCGTGCCGAACTGCAGGCGCTGACCCTGTCCGCTGATAAGAGAAGCGCTTCCCAGAAAGTCGCACAGGTACCCCGGTATTTTTGGCCCCGGATTAGGGTGCTTTCCTGTATCGGCAGCTGCTTGCAGCAGAGCACGCGCCTCTCGATTGCTTTGAACCATATTCATTGTCCGGTCCAGCACCACAATGCCGACCGGAAGGTTATCCAGAATTTCCCGTGAGGCTATGCCGTCATCGGCTAAGGCAAGGCGCTGGACAAGAAACGAGTTTTCCTTTTCAAGATCGTCAATCTTCTTTTGCATGTTCTCGGCGTAGAGGATTTCTTTCTGCAGTCTCTGGTACTGGTTGATAGCGGCGGCAATCGTCATCCTGAGTTCATAATCATTCCATGGTTTCGGGATGAATCGATAGATTTGACCGTCATTTATTGCCGAGACAACTGCTTCCATGTCGGCGTATCCGGAAAGAATTGCCCGAACGGTTTCCGGCCACTTTTCCCGAACAGTGCGGAGAAGTTCGACGCCGTTCATTAGCGGCATGCGGTAATCTGAAACAACTACCTGAACCGGCGAAATGCTCGAAAGTATTTTGAGAGCCTCGTCTGCCGAACCAGCCGTGATAATTTCATACTCTTCGTCAAGAAAAACTCTCTCCAAAGCCCGAAGGATGTTGGTTTCGTCATCGATAAAAAGAATTCGAATCGCTTCAGTCATTTACCCTGCCTCGATAACGGGAATGCGGATATTGAAGGTGGTGCCTTCCCCCGGTGAACTTTCGACCCAGATATCTCCTTCGTGGCGTTTGATCACTTCGTAGGTGATGCTTAAACCGAGTCCGGTTCCCTTGCCTACCTCCTTGGTGGTGAAAAAAGGCTCGAAGATTCTGGAAACAACTTCTGGTGAAATGCCGCATCCGGTATCGGAAATCGAAGCCCTGATGGAGTCGTCCTCCTGCCATGTACGTACGGTTATGGTGCCCTGATTTTCAATTGCCTGCACGGCATTGATGAGAATGTTCATGAACACCTGGTTCAGTTGGTTAGGATAGCAGAGGGTTTGCGGCAGTATTCCGAGTTCTCTTTTGAGGGTTGCCTTGTATTTGATTTCGTTCCAGACTATGGTGACAGCGCTTTCGAAGCATTCGTTGATATCCGCGGGAATGCGTTTGCCGTCATCACTGCGTGAAAAACTCTTGAGGCTCTGGACTATCTTCTGCACCCGGTCGGAACCATCGAGGGATTCTTCGATAATCTTCATGCTGTCGTCCAGAATAAAGTTCATCTTCATGGTCTTTTCTTTTTGCCGCACCTCTTCCAGTATCGCGGCATCTCCGGGCGAGGCAAGGGCCTTTTTCTGCAACTGGATGAAGTCGGATAGTCTCGTAAGGTATTTGCCGAGACTATTCAGGTTGCTGGTGATAAACCCGATAGGGTTGTTAATCTCGTGTGCTACACCTGCGGCAAGTTGGCCGATTGAAGCCATTTTCTCCTGCTGAAGGACTTGGGACTGCGTGGTTTTCAGTGATGCGTATGCTTGAGCAAGTTCAGCATTTTTGTCATTCAGGTCACGAAGGTTTTCCATGATCTGTGAGTTTTTTTCTTCCAGTTGCTCGGCAAACTTCTTCTGCATCGTTATGTCGGCAATCGTGATGACATGTCCTGATGAGGCAAGTTTCCCTTTTGTGGTATAGGGATGTATTTTCAGCTCATACCATCTGTCAGAAGACTCCTCACGAATCGTCCTGGTGGATCCATGGCTGGAATTTACCTGAAGGCCCCGCTCGTAAAGCAAGAGGGCCCAGTTTCGTCCGATTATTTCGTAAAAATTCTTTTGCAGATAATCGGCGAAAGTTTTGTTGCAGCGCTGGACAGAACCGGAGGTGTTCGTGAGTATGACCATCTCGGGGACACAGTCCATGGTCTGTTCCCACTCGGTCTTCGCGACTTCAACCTGATCAAAGAGGCGCAGTAATTCGCGGTGATTTCTCAGTAAATCGCCATCGAGTGTTTCCGGAGTTGGTTCAGTAGCAGGTCTGTCATCCATTGCTGCGCTCCCTTGAAATCAGAATGAGAGGGGCCAAACCTCACTCTTTTCGGTGAATACCAACACTTGTTTAACTGTACAGAAGAATGAGCCTCGGTCAATTCGTTAACGCACTTTTACCAAGGTTTTTTAAAGTTTTTTCCAATCAGGAGACTGTTCATTTGGGTTATGGAGCATTGATAGAGGGTAAAACTCACACCATGGTAGAGGAATTGGTGAAAACATTTCAGGAAGAAGCCTGACAATGTAGTGCGTGAGCGTTGTTTGCAGAGAGGCGGGGGGAGGACAGGGGGCGCTTTCTGGTATTTCCTTCGAATGTTAGCGCCGATTGTCGAATTGGGGAAGATTCGAATCGGCCCCGTGTGCCGGTAGGGAAACCGCACAGGGGCCGATTCTATTTATAGATAGTGTGTAATGGTCAAAGGGCTGCTCCGCCGGCATTTTCAGAGGAGGCAGTCGGGTTTTCTCAATGTTCGGAAATATATCCCACCAGATCATTGGCCACTTCCTGTGTTGCTGCTTCGATTTCCGCCCCTTCGCGGGCGGAATGCCGGAACTTTGCGACTATCTTGTTATTGCCATTGCGCAGTATCATTTCGACGCCCATGCCAGCCTGCATTTCGTGCCCGCCCACAAAGGGAATCCATGCTTTGCCGGGACTGAAATGCTCTGCTTCGTAAACACAGATATCTGCGGTCAGAGTACCGTTTCCACCTTTGCTGTCCCTGTCGGCAAATGTTTCCGAAAACACCGATTTCACTGAGTCCACGAGCGATTTGCTATGGATCTTTGACTTGTTTTCAACCGTTCCCACCTTAAGATTGTACTGAGACAGTTTTATTGCCGGATCGGTCCATACCCACTGTATATCATCCCCATCAACCATATTAGAATAGTCTGAGATAATGCATTTATTGAAATCTTTGTCAGAGTAGTCACTGCTGTCGATTAGCTTGTCCGAAGCTGATGCAAGGGTTGCAGATGCCAAGAGAACCACTGAGAGAATCACACCAATTTTCCTGAAAGATTTTCCTGCGCCGATTTCTGTCATACTTTTTCTCCTTTTGGGTTGTTGATTGATAGGCAGGGGCAATGACGAAATCTTTGCCCCGTGGTTACATCACTCCAGGGTAAATACCTTTCCATCAAGTTCGACAGTGTCTCCCCGGTAGAGCTTTCTCCCTCGGCGGGTTTCGCATTCGCCATTTACCAGGACCAGTCCACCGGATATGAGGATTTTTGCCTCTCCGCCAGATGATACCAGGCTTTCCGCTTTTAGGAAGCTGTCCAGTTTTATATACTCTGTTTCAATCTTCATTTCCGCATTTCTCCTGCTGTCTGTGATGCAAGCCGCGCAGGTCTGCAGGATCTCCTGCTCCATGGTTTAGCTGCTTCGCGTGATTGCGTTATCTTCATGTGAATGATTTCTAAAACTATACTGGTTGCTCTGAGTTTTCAAGAAATATTTCCTTCGGTATGCGGAGACGAACGATTTTATCTTCGCTGGAATATTCCTGAGGTTGGGAATAGGCTGGATGGAAACATTCAGGAAAACATCCTTTCTCCGTGTCGTTGAGTGATGAGTTGATTGACAAAAAAACCGTCAGTCTCTACCATGGTAGAAAATAGATCACCCTGGAGGAAAATGTATGGATGGAACACTGAAGCTGGCGGGTCTAATTATCGGCGCTACCGCCATGAACGTTCCCCTGGGTTATCTTCGAAATGCCTATGAGCGATTCACCTTCGGCTGGTTTTTTTACGTTCACATATCAATTCCGATCATTATATTCCTGCGAATAAAAGCAGGTTTTTCCTGGCAGATAGTGCCCTTTACCATTGGTGGTGCTGTTGTGGGGCAACTCCTCGGCGGCGCCATGCAGAGAAGGAAAAATTCCCATGGCTGACAGGAAACCGGGACGCCGTTCACCATCGCCACTTTCCACGCTTCTGGCGGGCTCATTCCGGGGCAAGCCGATGGAAAAGCGTTTCGGAGAGGTGGAAATCTGGCGAATATGGGGGCAGGTGGTGGGAGCCCAGATTGCTTCCAAGGCTCACCCTTCAAGGTTTACTAACGGTGTCCTCACTGTCGTTGTCATCAGTGCGCCCTGGATGCAGCAGCTCAATTTCATGAAAAGAGATATTGCGGAAAGATTGAATGAAAAACTGGGGACTACACTGGTCCTCGAAATTTTTCTGAAGGCAGGGAAACCTCCTGCTGCGGATAAAGCTGAGGCGTGGGTGAAACCGCAGAAACGGGAACTGACCGTCGCGGAAAAGGAGAGAATCGCCGCAAAAGTCGCGGCCGTGAGTGATCCTGAGTTACGCAGCCAGTTTGCCAAACTTCTTGAGCAGAATCTTATGCACACGCCCGGCAAAGACTGAAAGACCTGTCAAAATGTACCACTTGCCTGCAAGCCACTATTGTTTGGCTGTACCGGCTTTCCCACCGAAAATCATTTCCATTTCCCGTGTATACTTCCCCTTATCATCGTAGACGAAAAGTGGCGGTAGCACGGACAGATCACACTTTCTTCCCTTTACCAGTTCAATCAGGAACATGCGGGCTTCTGCCGTTGAATTCCCGTGTACCATTCGCAGTCTGACCGGGGAGAGTTTCATGATGCCGGCTTCGGTGAGGAATTCTGCCAGGCGGTATGGATGATAGATGAAGCAGATTCGTCCGGAAAGCGTGACCAGATTTTTTGCTGCAGCCAGAAAGTCGCGCAAAGCGGCGGTGGATTCATGTCGGGCAAGATCCCTGCCCGGCTTCGGGCTTATCCTGCCGGTGCCCCTTTTCCGGTACGGCGGATTGGCAACGACCAGGTCGAAGGAAGAGGCGGGGAAAAGTATTCTTGCGTCCAGGATATCCGCATGCCGGATGTCGACCCTTTCGGTCAATCCATTCAGTGCAACATTCCTTACCGCAAGTTCAGCCATCTCCGCCTGACTTTCAACCCCCACCAACCGGCTCGCCTGACCCTTTCGAGCAAGAACCAACGGGATTATGCCGCAGCCGGCACCAAGGTCGACAGCCTTTTCCCCCTCGCGGATCGCGGCAAAATCGCACAACAGCAGAGGGTCCAGGGAAAAGCGGTAGCCATCGCGAGGCTGGATCATCTTCAGCCCGTACTTCCTGAGTTCATCAAGTGTTTCTTCGTTCCTCACCCGAACTCCTTTTTCCTCACTCCTCACCCCTTACTCCTTACTCTTCACCCTGCCTTCGTCGTATCCATACTTCTCGCCCCAGCATCGCCGCAAAAAATGCGAAAGACAGCAGGGTCAGCCATTTCCCGATCTTGAAAGGGAGAGGATCGTACACGAATTCCACATCATGCGTTCCGGGCGTCAGGTAGACCCCGCGCAAAATGTGGTCAACCGGGTAGATTTTCGTCGCTTTGCCGTCCACAGTTGCCATCCAGCCTTGGAAATACTTCTCTCCCAGCACCAGCAAAACATTCTGCCCGGCATGGACCAGGAGGCCGATATGGTTCCCTTCGTAACGGTTTACTGAAACAGTTCCCACGTTTCCCGTCCGGGACATGTTCGGATCATCCATTTGTTGCGGAGGCTGCTCTTCAACCATGGCAACCTGTCGTGGGTCGAACCGCGGGTCGCGGAGGAAGGTAAGAAGCTGGACCGGGTCGTCAACAACGGCAACCGCCGGAACCAGCCAGCCCTTGGGTAGAACCGAAGGGTTTTCCAGAACGATCTCTGCTCCATCCGGTGACTGGAAAATCAGCTGGTACTTTGCGCCCAGTTGCGCCTTGTCCCGGGCATATTGTGCTGCATCGTAGACGAGAAACTTCACATTCATCATATCCGGCATGGGAGAAGTGAAGGAAAAGGCATCGAGAAAATCCTGCCAGCGTTGCTGTTGTACCGGGTTGGAGGTGAACATCACCGGAATGCCGTCTGACGCGTATTGCATCGGATCCGTGCCGTTGAGGATAAGCACCCGGTATTGCTTGGATTGCGGTTCCAGGTATTTCATGACTGCGGTCTTGGCCCCTGTGACTTTTACCGGAACATCCTGCAACAGCATGAATTTGGCATCGACACGCCCCACATCGGCACAATAGAGCACCAGTAACAGCACGGGGAGTGTTCTGCTGGTAATCCATTTCCTGGAAAAGGCAAAAATAGCAGCCACAAAACCTGCTGATAACAGTGTTGCCCGGCCGGTTTCACTCAGGAGATTTTCCCAGCGCTGAGCTATCAGGGCGGTACCCTGTTCAAAGCGGGTAGGGTGCGCAAAGGTCTCATGAAACCAGGAGAGCCAGAAATCTTTTCCCCCTATTTCCGCCATCAGCAGCATAAGAAGGAGAACCGGGAATAACAGCAGGCAGATGAGGTAACGCTTGAATAATCGGGTTTTTCTCACCTCTTCGTCCAGAAGGATATCCAGTCCTCTGGCCGCCAGTACGCCAAGTCCCAGCAGAGGAAGGAACATCATCATCTTCGGTACCCGGAAGTGGTTGATCCCGGGGAAATGTTCATAGAGGAACCAGTAAAAGGGGGAGTACTTGCCCAGAGAAAAGAGGACCCCTCCCACAATCGCAGTGAGAGCCAGCCAGGTGATTGCATCCCGGCGAAAAAGCAAGGGGAGGGGCAACAGCAGCCAGGGCAGGAGACCCATATAGTCGCTGGTTTGGGTGAAGTGCATCCTTCCCCAGTAATAGGATTGTATGTTGGCGGTATCGTAGGCGCCCTCCTGACGGGAGAAGCCGAAAAATCCCGGGACGATGAAGGTCAGCACCTCTTCCGGGGGAAGCGACCAGGACATCGCCTCGTCAACGTTCAGACCTCCCTTGCCTTGATTTGCACCGTTCTGAATCCCGCGGGTGGTGTCTCTCGACCAGTCAGCCAGGGGGATAAGAGAGATGGCCACCGTCGACAAAAAGAACAACATTGTAACCATGTTTAAGCCGAAGATTTTGGCGAATTCCTTCCCCGGGCTTTTTTGTTCGGCGTAAAGGATGCCGATAGAGCGAAGGATACCGTAAACTCCAATACCCAGACAGGTATAATAGGCAATCTGCCAATGCATGTTGAAAAATTGGAACGCAAGGACAAAACCGGTTGTCAGGAAAAAGATCAGCTCGTCTGCTCTGGAACCCTTTTTCGAAGAAGAAGAAAGCCCACGGTGCAAAGGAAATGGTGGCGATCTTCTGGACATGTCCGGCATTAATGAGAGAGGCATTTTCCGGAGCCAACGCAAAGATCAGGCCTCCCAGGAACGATGCAAGGCGGCTGGCGCCAATCGTTCGGCAGTAAAGAAAGGTTCCTGCCGCCCCGAAAAACATCTGCAGAACCATGAACCATGCCACATTGGCCGGTGCCGGGAACAGCCAGAAAATCAGGTTCCGGTAAAGCAGGAACTGCATGGACAGAGTTCCGCCGCCTTCGCTGGTGCCGCCGTTGATGAAAAGGTCCCAGGTTGGCTGCAGGGTGATCCTGAACAAATCCAGAAAGCCCATGTCCTTAAAACCCTTCACCGTCCAGTAGAACTCGTTGGTTATATCAGGCGCACGGATAATCTTGTCCGTAAAGAGGATTTTGGAGAAGTAAAGCATCAACAGCGCAAGAAGTAGGGCTAGGTATAGTATGTCTTTTCTGCGATCGGTCATTGTCATGTTCCGGTATATTATATATTGGTCAACTGGGTTTCTTCAGAACAGCGATAACCTCGGTATTCCCCCAAGAACCGGCAATCTCCATCAGTTGAAAATTGCCGGCAATGTCAGCTGTTAAACAGTCAAGTAATTTTTTGAATGATTCCTTGGAGAAGACATGAAAATGGATGTCGACACTCTTCGCTTCTGACAGCTTCTCTAGGCGCTTTGCCAGACTTTTCCGCACTTTGAATGACTGAAGCAGCCCTGATTCCTTTATGGCATTTTTGATCGTGGAAATTACTTTTTTCATTGCAGTCGTGTCTTCGTGGCGTAAAATTCATCCAGCTTTGCTGCAAAATTGCTCCAGTTGAAATTCTGCAGCAGATAGCTTCTGCCCGCCTCCCCCAATGCACTACGTTTTACAGGATTGCGCAGCAGTTTAATCGCTTGAACCGCCATCTCCTGCCAGTTGCCAGGGGAGCAGAGGATGCCGGAAACGCCCGGTTTTATATATTCCGCAAGCTGGCCGACGTTATCGGCGACCACAGGCAGACCGGCTCGCAGCAGCTCCGTCAGCTTTGCCGGACACTTTGCAAGGTTGATCAATGTATCGTCGAATGGATAGAGGGCAACATCTCCTGCCGCAAGGTAATCGGGGATTTCGGAAGGTTCCACCCAGCCGGCCATTAACAGGGCCGGTGCAAACCCCGCTGTTTTCGCCGTTTCGACCAGTTGCTTCTCCTCACCGTTACGTCCTTTTCCCACGACTAGAAATCGGACGTCCGGAACTTGTCGGAATATCTCGGCAAAGATCAGGTGCAGCCGCTCCTGGTCGAATTCGAAAAAACGGGTATAAAGCAGAGCCACCGGTGCATCTGTCGGGATACCAAGTTTTTCGCGGACTTGTGAACCGTTTCCTGGGGGGGTGTCGTCCACACAGTTCGGCAGATAGAGGACATTTTCGGGCGCGATACCCATGCCGCGAATCCTGGTTTGCAGGGTCCGGCTGGCAACGGTCACCCCGGCGGCGTGCGGCGGCAGCCATTCTTCCTGGAGTTGGAACACTATTTTCTCTGCGCGGGAATAGAGATGGAGTTCATTCATGCCGTCTCGCCCCTCCCAGTCGTCGGTGTCGACAAAAAGTGGCGGCAGTCGCTTGCCCAATAGCTTGAGCAGAATGTGCGCGGATGCAGCCAGACCGCCGTAACCCTTGGGTTTGAAAAGATGCACCAAGTCCGGCTTCTCCGACATGGCGGCACAGTACATGCGTCGGGAAAGCACTGCGGCAGCAATAAATTTATTGGAAGGACCAAGCGTGATATTCTTAATTTTTACCCCACTAATCGTTTCTGTCCTGCCTGAATCTTCGGGATTTGTGTACGGTGGTGCGACGATGGTCACCTCGTGCCCCAGAACCTGCAACTTCGCTGCCAGAGGGATCATGCGGGCGATCATAGTCCCCTTTGGACGGATGCCGAATGGAGCGAGGAAAACTATTTTCATGGATTAAAAGCCTCTTCGTACTTACCGAAACGACCGTGGCGATAATCAAGGTAGCCACGCCACATCATGCGGAACTTTGCTGCCTTTTCCCTTTCGAAAAGGAGAATGCTGACTATCTCTTTTGCAAGCCGTACCCGGTCGAACAGGCAATGGCCCGGGAAATCCCAACGGTAGAGGCTGTTTACCAGGAGACGGTTGCGTGTTTTATAGTATCGCCGGAGGGGTGGATGGTTGGTTGCAACGAAGGGCCCGTAGCGGCGGGTGTCACCTACGATGTGATGCAAGATTGCCTGGTTGGCCCTTAACACCCTGAAACCGGATTTCTTGAGTCTGAGACAGTATTCGTTGTCAACAAAATCGATGAACAAGTCATTGCGGAACGGACCTGCTGCCCGGTAAGCCTGCAGGTTCAGAAGACTGCCAGAAGTCATCGGTGTCATCACATTTTCACAGGGAGCGCCTTTTTCCCTGTAAATCAGTCCCTGAGTCACGTGAAACGGGGCGATGATACCGATATTTTCACCACCTTCCCACGATATGCAGCGAATCATCAGTGCGACCATTTCCGGAGTGGCCCTACTGTCCTGGTCCATGGTGAGCAGGAAGTCGTATCCGGCGGCGACAGCCAGTACTGCTCCAGCATTCAGGGCAGCCGCCATGCCACGGTTTTCTCCTATGGGCATGTATGTTAAATTTGGTAGAGTTCCCAGAGATTCGATAATTACCGCATCCGGCGTCTCCGAGTTGTCTATGGCGTACACCACGGCGACCTGGCCGGACCATGTCCGGATATTCTCCACCACATCCGGGCCGGGGTGATAGAGCACGACCACAGCTGCGACACGTTCCTTTGACAAGTTCAGTCCTCAACCTTACGGATAATGAAGATAACCTCATCCTTGTGCTTTAGGACAACTTCCATATCAAACGGTAACTTCAAGCGTAGGTGCAAGAGCATCTCCATCATCTCCTTCTGTGTCCAGCAATGGTAATGGATACTGTACTCCATTGCAATCAGGTGTTCCACTTGCCGGGCCACCAGCAAATCATCGTCCACCCCGTTGACAATACGCACCCATTCCTCAAAATGGTCATGACGTGACCACTCCGGGCCTTCATGGTAGTCTCGCATCAGGTGTTCCAGAGCTGTGACCGGCCGGTTCCGGTCGAAAGTATATCGCTTATCCGGCAACGCCAAGTAAAGCACCCCGCCCCGACGAAGTATGCGCAATGCATTTTCCAGCGCCAGAAGCGGGTTCTGACAGTGCTCCACAAAATGGTTGGCTATAACAAAATCCTGTGAAGCGTTTTGAAAGGTAGCGAGTCGCTCTCCGTCATCCACGACATCCACCGTGACGAGCTTCTGATCTTTGAGCTCGACATATTGACATCGCAGGTCTGCGACAGACATGCGGTCCACATACCTGACGCTAGCCCTGGAAGATACTTTCAGCGGATTGTGCAGCGCACCGATTTCAATCCCTTTCCCCTCGATGTAAAAAAAGGCAAGTGAATAGCGGTTCAAAAGCAGCTTTCCCACCTTCCGGAAAATCCTACCCTTTTGATGGTTGTCGTTGAATACCATCATTCTTCCTTTTCGCTTATACGATGATCTTATTGACAAGTTTACTGAAAACAAAAACAAATTTTTCTAAGGTACCTGCTGCAGGGAAAAGTGTGTTTCGGTAGTGGAACGCAAGAAAAAACGATTTCCAATGGAAGCGACGATCAAGAAGACTTTCGGCATAACAGCCGATATCAGCCAGAAACTTCACCTCAGATGCATTCAGCGACAGTCGTTCTCCAATGGCAGGATAAGTGTTTGCGCGGTTCCTGAGCAGTTCATAATAGCGCCGTTTGTCATCTGCAGTTTCAGTCCGCAGATGGGCCGCCAGTCTCGTTAGAAGCCCTCTTTTGATGCTGGCGCCGGTATCATTACATTCATGTTGCCGGTACTTTACCAGCCTCCTGTCCAGATAATTGACACCCTCCTGAGAGGAGGCGATGACAGCAAACCACCAGTCATGATACCTCTCGCAAGCTGGAATCGGCAGGGCCTTGACAAGCAGCTCACGCCGGAACAGAGTGTTACAGCCAGTAACGCAGGTGTTGCAGATGAAGTATTCGAAATTCTTTCCGCTGACCGGTCTGACTCCGGAAGATTGAATAAGCGAACCTGACAGTTCACGGCCTGTTTCATCCACCAGGAAAGAATCTGAATAAACGAGCGACGCGTTGCCGAGCCCGTTTAACAGTGCTTCAAGTTTTTCCGGAAGCCAGATATCGTCCTGGTCGGCAAGGGCAATAAACTCGCCACGGCAAAGGGCGATTGTATTCTCGAAGTTTCTTATGAAACCGATATTACGCTCGTTGACCTGATAACGAAGCCCATACCGCTTCCGGTAGTCTTCCAGGATCGCCGTTGTGTCATCAGTCGAGCAATCATCACCGGCAACCACCTCGATATTCTTGTAAGTCTGGGAATAGATCGAATCGAGCTGTTCACGGAGAAATTTGCTTCCATTATAGGTCGCCAGAGCAATTGATATAAGCGGTTGGGTGTCCGAATATCTACTGTTCACTTGACGCTCTTTTCTGCGTTGCCCCGAACTTTCCCATTTTTCCCCTGAGGTAATCCAGGTAACCAAATGCACTATTCAGGAGTTTGCGGATCTTTTCGTCTTCAAACAGAATAATTCCCTTGATTTCTCCCCGCAGATTCACCAACTGACATTTGCAGTATTCCGGAAAGTGGGCGCGGTACTTTTCAATGACGCAGAATCGATTGCGTGTCATGTAATAGCGTCTCAGGGGATTCTGATTGGCGACATATACCGTACGGCCACGATAATGGTGCGCCGTGATGTTCCCAGGACTGTGCTCCAGCACTGCATCATTACACCGAATGACTTTGTAGCCTGAGGCATTCAGACGTAGGCAGTATTCGTCGTCGACATAATCAATGAAGAAGTCATTCAGGAATGGCCCGGTTTGCCGATAAACGGCAAGATTTAAAAGGTTGCCGGAGGTCATTGCGGTCAGAACCTCCTCGCATCCGCCCTGAGCAGGAGTTGGGTCTGATTCGGCCATGTGGAACGGAGTAATTATCCCTACCCTGTCCTGCTCAATCTCCATCCTGTCGAGACAGCCGAGCATGGTCGTCACCATCTTCGGCGTGGCACGACTGTCCTGGTCCATCGTTAAAAGGAAATCGTACCCGTCAACAATGGCCCGCTCCGCGCCGAGGTTGAGCGCCGCGGCCATACCAAGGTTTCCCCTTTGAGGCAAATACTCGATATTCCCAATCTCAGCAAAGCATCTCGCAAACCCGGTTTTAAGAGAATCGGAATTATCCACGGCGTAAACCTTGCTCACCTGCCCGGCAAAACGGGCAATATTCTTTACCGCCTCTTCATCGGGATTATAGAGCACCACAATTGCTGCAATGCGTACGGAGACAACGTTCATCTTCCACCATGGACGGGTGTCAAACCGTTTTGACAAAAATTAGCCGGATCGATTGGATTCAGCAACCTAGAATTGAAATCTCGCACGTACATGTTTGTCTGTCAATATCCTGAATTTAAGATAGCAATAATAAATCAATCCGTAATCCCGTCTGATTATTTCATAATATTTATCCATAAACTTTATGTCACTATTTTGCTCACTGAAACCCTTTCCATAATAATAAGCAATTATGGTGTCGAGATACTGGGGATTAACACGTTTATCAAAAAAGCATTTGAGATTGAATATCCAGTCAGCCAAAACACGATAGTTTTTATCATAATAGCCGAACATTTCGAAAAGCCTTTTGTTATAAAAAATAGCCTGGTGACATATATTGCGAGTAATGAGTTTTAACCGTGAAAATTCCCCGGAATAAACGTTTCCGTGAAAGTTGAAATACACATTTCCATACATCATCAGTCCGCATGGCTCTTTTGCAAAAATCCGTTGTAGTACGTCAGAATCTATAAGATAGTCATCAGCTCCTATGAAATATATCCACTCTCCCCGTGCCAGTGCAATTCCTTTGTTCAGAGCGTCATATACCCCTTCGTCAGGTTCACTCATCCAATAATCAATACTGTCTCCATATTTACTCAGTAGTTCTAGTGTGCCGTCGGTAGAACCACCGTCAATGATCAGATACTCTCGGTCCGTCCAAGTCTGGGACAAAATGCTGTCAAGGCATTTCTCAAAAGTTGCGGCGGCATTGTAGGTAGAGGTAATGATTGAAAGTTTTGGGTAAGCCGCCTGTTGCTCACCCGACACCCGTTTGCCGCCCTCTATTTTTACTTCATCATTATTTCCCAATCACTTCTTCCTTAAAACAAATACAAAATTGTCTCCGAATCCTGTGGCGTCGAAAAATCGGGTAATGGCGTGATTTATCTTGAGCAGATTCAGAGTCATCATTGCATTGGCAAATATTTTTTCTTGTCTGCTAAGCTTTTGATTCGGAATCCAGAATTTGTTTGTGAAACCTTCTGGTGGTCTAAATCTTATATGGTTCCATTGAAGACAAAGATAAGCTGAGTTTGTAATGGTTTTAGTCTTCTCAACGACAAACCCTGATTTTTCAGCAGCTATCGAGATTGATTTTTTCGAAAAAAATTGCAGGTGGTAAGGGATATGCCAACTGATCCATCGTGCGCCAAACACATTACTGCTCCATCCGTTTGAATTCGGAGTCGAAATGATAAGAGAGCCGCTCGGTTTCATCACTTGTGCAATTTCTTGTAAAGTCACTATCGGGTCTGAAAGATGTTCAATAACTTGATCCATGGTAACATAATCGAAAAAATCCGCCTCATAGTTTCTGGGAGTAAAAAGTCCAATATGGACGTTATAACCATATTTCTCAGCAACCCGTCGGATATTCTCGTCGGCCTCGACCCCATACACGTCACAGCCCCGCTCTTTGTGATAACCCAACGTTTCACCAAATCCACATCCGATATCAAGAACTCGCACATTAGTTGGAACCCACCGGAATCCGGAACTTTTGACACCTTCAATCCACGCCCTGAAACCGGTCAGTTCAGCATGGGGGGTGTAATTTCCAAGAGTAAACTGTGAGCGGGGATAGAACTCCGTATAAAGTCTGCCAAGCTCCTCAGCTGAAAAATGCGCGTCCAGCGACTTGTGGCCGCAGGTGCTGCACTTCAGTATCGAGAACCTTCCGGGATATCCGTACCGGTCATCATATAAAGTTTTGAAAATCGCAAGGTTGTCACCGCAGATTATACATTTTTGCATTTTTTTAGCGCCACCAGCACATGTACCCGCATCATGAAATTAATCAACAGGATGTTGACCTATCCTGAGAACACACCTATGTTTCGGACATGTGCCAATTCTTCCGGCATTTTATCCAGACGTACAAAACAAAGGGAAAGACAAAGAATGCCGTAACGGAAAAGTAACCCGCTGTTGCGCCAAAAGATGAATAGTGTTTCCCCAAATACCAGGTTGCTGCCCCTTGGAGCAGAGATGCAATTATTGTCATTTTCATCAACGGTTCACGTTTGTGTGCACGAAGGTATGCGGCAAGGGAACCGCAGACTGTCTGAAAGCAGACTGCGCCGAAAAGGAAAACGGCCTGCCATGCCGGTATAAAACGATGTCCGATAGAAAAATACGCCTGTAAGAGCCAAATAGCCACAACTCCAACGATAGAGCCAGCAACCACAAGAACTGATGCATGCTTCGTTACCTTGAAGAACAAGCTGTCAAGTCCCTTCCAGTTACGAACGGCGATAAGTTTTCCAAAATCGGGAATTTTGGCGCTCAAAACGGTCAGGCTCCCGCCTAGCAAGGCATTGGCTGCGCTAAGTGTGATACCCATCTGGCCCGCTACGACGGGACCGTGATAATGAAAAAGGATTGGGTTGAAGAGCTGGAACATGAAGTAGGAAGCGCCGGATGATACCGCCATCCGCCATTGCATAGGCCAGATTTCACCCCACCATGAGAGACCATAATTTTTGCCGACAACCTGCCCCTTGCCGAAAAGCCCCTTCCAAGCCAGCTTCACCAGTTCAGGCCTCTTTGCGAGAAGATAACCCCACGAAGTTACAAGCACGCCGGCATTACAGGCAAATGCCGCATAAAGCCCGCCATTTAGACCAATTACCAGCCAGCAGAGGATAGAACTGAGAACAGCGCTGACCATCTCGCGCTTGTTGGCTGTTACAACATCCCCACTTCCCATAATAATAGCAAAAAAAGGAGTGACGAAAAGGTTGAGCGCTGTGCTCGAAACCGCCAGAATCCAGGGTAAACGCCATGAAAACTCCACATTCCCCTTCTGGCCGAAGAAGATAAGTCCGGCCGGAACAAGTACTACAACCATGACGAGTGACGCCACGCCGAACCACAGCACTGTTTTGCAAAGCAGGTCGGTAAAACGCATAAGTGAAACAGAATCACCCTCGATACGCCCGCGGGACAGCCACGAAAGATGAACAAATTCGTGGCTGGTAAACTGGGCGATGACGAACATCAGTCCCAGATCGAAAAAAATCTGAAGGGCTAGTAGACTGCTGAACGTATAGTAAAATCCCTGCTGATCAGGCGAAAAGCCGGTGGCAATTACTAGCATTGTAATCGGCCCTGCGATGAGACTCCACATGCGCGCCATGATGCCGAAACTGACCGCCCGGTCAAAACCGAGGAGGCGGAGTATCCTTTTAACGAAAGTAGTCAAGAAAGATGATGTCCTTACAAATCAAAGTGTTGATTCACACGCTCAAGATACCACCGGCAAACCTACCGGATATCCAAACGAAGATCGGCTCTATCCCGAAGTTCCGCAATAGACGTGGAAGCCCGAACATAAAGGTTTCCATTATGCGGATATTAAGTGCATAGCTTACCAGGGCAATTTCTATCAAATAGTCCATGGTTTGTTCTCGGTATACGTCCCTGTTTTTCAGTAGAAGGGCGGCTTCTTCAAGGATCTTTGTCCTGGAATAGAAAGAGGCTATGGTGGCAGCCATTGTCGTGGTGGTGTCGCCATGCACCAGGACTATATCGGGTTTCTCCTTTTCCAATAAATCTTTCAGACCTTGCAGCACGGTACTGGTAATGCCGAACAGATCCTGTCCGGGCTTCATGATATCAAGGTCGTGGTCGGGAGTAATGGCAAAAAGATTCAGTACCTGGTCCAACATCTCCCGGTGATGGGCGGTGACACAGACCCGATTCTCAAACAGTTCCGGGTACTTCTCCAGTTCTTTAATCAGCGGGGCCATTTTGATGGCCTCGGGACGTGTGCCGAAAACCGAGAGCACCTTTATCATGGGAGCTTCCTTTCAGTCCCGGCATTCGGAGTGCTCAGGAAATTTTTATACACCTCCTGCAATCCTTCCCGCAGTCCGATTTTATGCCGCCAACCAAGTGAATGGATGCGTGAAACATCGCAGAGCTTGCGTGGTGTACCGTCCGGTCTGGTTGAATCGAACGCCAGTCCTCCGGCAAAGCCTACCACTTCTTTCACGAGCAGTGCCAGTTCGCGGATGGTAACCTCTTCACCGGAACCGATGTTGATCAGGGCGGGTGAGGAGTTAATCGTGAGGAGTGAGGAGTACCGGTCCTCCGGCAAATTCATGAGAAACAGACAGGCATCGGCCAGGTCGTCCACGTGGAGGAATTCGCGGTAGGGGGTGCCGGTTCCCCAGATTGTTACCGTTTCCGCTCCTGTTTCCTTGGCCTCGTGGAACTTCCTGATCAGCGCCGGCAGGACATGGGATTTTTCCAGGTCAAAGTTGTCGCCCGGACCGTAGAGATTCGTCGGCATGGCGGCGAGAAAGCGGGTCCCGTGCTGGCGGTTATAGGCTCGGCACATGGTGATGCCGGCGATCTTGGCTACGGCATAGGCATCGTTGGTCGGTTCCAGTGGTCCGGTGAGGAGATATTCCTCCTTGAGTGGCTGTGGAGCTAATTTGGGATAGATACAGGTGCTGCCAAGGAAAAGGAGCCTTTCCACACCGGATAGATAGGCCTGGTGGATGACGTTGTTTTGGATCATCAGGTTGTCGTAGATGAAATCGGCCGGGTAGGAATTGTTGGCCACGATTCCACCCACCTTGGCAGCGGCAAGAAACACGAAATCCGGCTTTTCTTCATTGAAAAACTCTGCGACGGCTGCCGGGTTACGCAGGTCAAGCTCTCTACTGGTGCGAAGAATGAGGTTTGAATAGCCCTCCGTCCGGAGCTTCCGGACAATGGCGGAACCAACGAGTCCTCGGTGTCCGGCAATGTAGATTTTCGCGCCTTTATCCATCAGCTCTTTTCTCTCTTTCGGCAAACTCCAGGTCGGAATCGGTCATCATGGCAACCAGCCCATCAAGATCGGTCTTTGGCGTCCAGCCCATTTTTGTCCGGGCCTTGGAGGGGTCTCCCAGCAGCATTTCCACCTCGGCGGGACGGAAGTAATTGGCGTCCACTTCGATGACGATTTTGCCGGTCTTTGTATCAATCCCCTTTTCGTGCACCCCTTCCCCCTGCCATTCCAGCGGCATGTCGAGCCGTGCAAAGACCTTTTCCGCAAATTCACGGACAGAACGGGTCTCCCCGGTGGCCACCACGTAATCATCCGGGTCGGCCTGCTGGAGCATCAGCCACATTGCTTCAACGTAATCGCCGGCAAAACCCCAATCGCGCTTGGCGTCCAGGTTTCCCAGGTAAAGGCAGGGTTGGAGGCCCAGTTTGATCCTGGTGGCGGCACGGGTAATCTTCCTTGTGACAAAGGTTTCGCCCCGTCGAGGGGACTCATGGTTGAACAGGATGCCGTTGCAGGCGAACATGCCGTAACTCTCCCGGTAATTTACGGTAATATAGTAGGCATAGGCCTTGGCGCAGGCATAGGGGGAGCGTGGATGGAAGGGCGTGGTCTCTTTCTGGGGCGTTTCCAATACCTTGCCGTACAGCTCTGAAGATGATGCCTGGTAGAAGCGGGTGTTGAGGCCGGTTTCTCGGATCCCCTCCAGAATGCGCACTGCTCCCAAAGCATCCACCTCGCCGGTGTATTCGGGAATGTCGAATGAGACCTTGACATGGCTCTGTGCACCCAGGTTGTAGATTTCGTCGGGCCGCACGTCCCGTAATACCTTGTTCAGCGAACTGGCGTCGTTCAGGTCGCCGTAGTGAAGAAACATCCGGACACCTGTTTCATGGGGGTCCTGATAGATATGGTCGATCCTGCCGGTATTGAAAGAAGATGAGCGACGGATGATGCCGTGGACTTCGTAGCCCTTTTCCAGTAGGAGTTCAGCCAGGTAGGATCCGTCCTGGCCGGTGATGCCTGTGATCAGTGCTTTTTTCATAGATCCTCCGAACTATTTGTACCGTATGGTCGGCCGGTTCCGGCCCGAAAAATGAAGCTGCTATTGATGCCACGACGCAGGAGTTCTTCTTCAAGATCATCTCCCCGTTTCAGGGAGGTTATGATGATGGGCAGAGTGATGTTTTCACTACTGGTGGCGAGCGGGCAAATCTCCTTTTCGAAAAAAATCTTGCCGCCATGCTGGTCGTCCATCACTTCGACGAGTTCCAGGCCGGTTTCCCGGAGCGAGAGATAGGCTATCTCCGCGGTCTCGTCAACTCCGCAAAAAGAAACACGCCTGATTCCCGAGGCATGGAGCGATCTGAAGAGTGTCAGGTAGTCCTGCCTGGCTGTCTGGTAGAGATTGGTGAAATAGCTGAGATGCTGGTAGGCGAGACGGCTTTTTTCCGCAAGCCCCTGGGGCGTGAGAAGGTAGCCGTAGCGATTCCTGGGGAACGACGTGATCCTCACATAGCCCTTTGCAACCAGGTTTTTCAGATAGGAGTTGACCAGGCCGAGGGCAATGCCGAGGCGGCTTGCCAGTTCACGCTGGGATACCGTCTCTTCCTGCTCTATCTCACTCAGGAGGAGGAAAGAGCGGTGAGTATCCATCGTTTTCTCTTCGTTGACGTTCATTATGTGAACATTACCTCAGCTTGGGCGTGAGGGCAATAGAATAGATTGTAGACAAGGAAGAAAATGATTGAATCGGTCCACGTTGATAGCTCGTCAAGAATAATCTGTCTTTCACCTGCTGACAAAGGGTCGTTATTCGCCTTCCCAGAGCCTCTCGACCAGGGTACTTTTAAAAAACGTAGCAAGATCGGGAAAGAATAACCGCATGAAATATTTTTGTGTGAAGATTTGTCAACGTGAGGTTCTGCTGTATAATTCCAGTGTAAAAAATGAAACGCTTTTTGTTTTTGGACATCATACGCATTTCGTTCGAGTTTCTGCGCAACTATTCGAGACGGAGTGGAAGGAGGTGACGTGGATAGCGGGTTTTTGTTGCGCACAAAGATGTGATCGAGTGCAAGAAGCACGAATTCTCCTGGGCCAGAATGCTGCCACTGCCCTTTGGGAAATACTGAGCTAATAGAAGAAAGCAGTTAAACCATTCATTGTTAAGCCAATTTACAACCTGATCTTTCCAAAACAGATTATAGGGGAGAAGGGAATTCAGCAAAGGAGGAAGGACATGAAAAACTTGTTAAGAATGTTTGTCACGGTGGGTTTATTGGCTCTTTTTGCGTTTTCCGTGACCGGCTGCGGCAGCGATAACGGCTACTGGTACGTGCCGACGAAAGCCCCAGCCGCGCCCACGGGGGTTACTGCAGTCTTTACCAGCAGCAACTCGGCAACCGTATCATGGGATGCGGTGACCGGCGCAACTTCCTACAACGTCTACTATTCGACAGTGCCCGGCGTTACAAAGACGGTCTACACTGCGACGGTTAACACTGCAGCGACTTCGTATACTTTCGATACCTTCGCTCCCGATACGACCTATTATTTCGTAGTGACCGCGGTCAAAGGCAGCAAAGAAAGCGTGGAATCGCTAGAGGTGTCGGCAAAATGGGTATTAGCTCTGTATGGGACGACGGTAGGGACGGGTGTCCTGGGGGTCAGTGATCTCGTGCTGCTTGACCCGGATACGGGCGCTTCCATCAGGACCATCGGCTCCGTCGGCTACTATGTCAATGGTCTCACCTATGACACTACCAACAATAAGCTCTATGGGACAACGTCAGATAATGACCCCGTTTTTCCTGACGGGCTCATTGAGATCAACACGACCACCGGTGTCGGCACCCCTATCGGCACAGGGGCAGGAATGCTTGTTAACTGTCCGACGGTGAACTCGCTGGGCCAGATGTTCGGCTGGACGGAAGATAGCGACGACCCTGTCAGCATCGATAAGACAACGGGGCTTGCCACCGTAATCGGGGATTCCGGTCTGAGCACTTCTGAGGAAGGGTTGGCATTTGACAACTTTGACGTCCTCACGTTGGTATCTCCTGATGGCAGCGGAAACACCAATGCCTACTCTATCGATACAACCACCGGGGCAAATACCTATATTACAACATTTATTGCCCTTCCCAGGGCGCACCATGGTGATTTCGATCCCCGCACAAATTACTATTGGGGCATAGATGTAACCAACAACTCGGGGGTAGCTACGCGGAATCTGCTGGTGCTGGACATCGGGACGACAACCCTTGTCGACACCCTTCCCACGGCGGATAACCTGCATTGCGTTACTTTCGGCTACATGTCGGTTTCTGACTGACGATGGGTCATGATCTGACCACGTAAGAAAATCGAAGACAAGAAGACAGGGGGCAGGCCGCATATTGATGTAAGGCGGTCTGCCCCTTTTGTTGTGTGGCCGGATAAAAACTGCCCTGAAGGGGGTTTTGTTCAGGGGGCAAGTCCTCTCAGTCGGCCAAGAGCCAGCTTCGAGTCCTATGAGGTATGCAATCTAGTTATATCCCAGTTCCTTGCCGAGTACGGCAACGAGTGCCGCATCGTGACCAATGCGCTCCACCTGCAGGCGGCAGTCGTGGCTGATCTTTACATGGAACTTTGGAAGATCGAGCTGTTCTTCACGTGGATCAAACAGAACCTGAAGTTCAAGACCTTTCTCAGCACCTCGAAGAATGCAGTACTAACGCAAATCTGGATTGCCCTGAGTGTTTCCCTTGTGCTGGCATTTCTGTCTAAGATCGGAGCATCGATGCAGCAGATTTTGCGGTTATTCCATCTGAACCTGTTCAATCGGCGAGACATTGAAAGCCTATTCAGACTGTCTGAAATAGAGGCTCCTCCTCAACTGGCATTGCTTGAGAAACTATGACACAGTATTGTTACTTTTCCTATTATTAGGCTACAAGGAAAACATTGTATTGTTGTTAACAGTTTGTACTACTGTCACAATATTAATTAAATATCTGTTATCACCTGAACGACTAGCAGAGCGTATTTTATTATTTTATCCTCAGAGTAAAGATTATCCCATTTGACAAGAAATATATTTGTGAAATAATGAGCTAATAGAAGAAAACAGTTAAACAATTCATTGTTAAGTCAATTTATAACCCGATCTTTCAAAGACAGGATTTTTCCAAAACAGATTATATGGAAGGCGGGAATTCAGCAAAGGAGGAATGACATGAAAAACTTGTTAAGAATTTTTGTCACGGTGGGATTATTGGTTCTTTTTGCGTTTTCCATGACCGGCTGCGGCAGCGATAACGGATACTGGTACGTGCCGACGAAAGCCCCAGCCGCGCCCACGGGGGTTACTGCAGTCTTCACCAGCAGCAACTCGGCTACCGTATCATGGGATGCGGTGGACGGTGCAACTTCCTACAACGTCTACTATTCGACAGTGCCCGGCGTTACAAAGACGGTCTACACTGCGACGGTTAACACTGCAGCGACTTCGTATACTTTCGATACCTTCGCTCCCGATACGACCTATTATTTCGTAGTGACCGCGGTCAAAGGCAGCAAAGAAAGCGTGGAATCGATTGAAGTGTCGGCAAAATGGGTATTAGCTCTGTATGGGACGACGGTAGGCACAGATGTCCTGGGGGTCAGTGATCTTGTGCTGCTTGACCCGGATACAGGCGCTTACGTCAGGACCATCGGCTCCGTCGGCTACTATGTCCATGGTCTCACCTATGACACTACCAACAATAAGCTCTATGGGACAACTTCCAGTAATGATCCCGTATTCCCGGACGGCCTAATCGAGATCAACACGTCCACCGGTGCCGGCACTCCCATTGGCACTGGGGCCGGAATGCCAGTCAGTTGCCCGACAGTGAACTCACTGGGCGCGATGTTCGCTTGGAATGAAATCACCTTTGACCTTGTCAGTATCGATAAGGCAACGGGGCTTGCCACCGATATCGGTAATTCCGGATTGGCACCTTCACCAACTTCACAGCAAGGACTGGCATTTGACAACTCTGACATCCTCACGTTGGTAGATCCAGACGGTGCAGGAAACACCAATGCCTACTCTATCGATACAGCCAGCGGGGCCAATACCTATCTTACGACGTTTCTTCTCCTTCCCCAGGCCCCCCATGGTGATTTCGATCCCCGCACAAATTACTATTGGGGCATAGATCAGACCGAAGCCTCGGCGGGTGGAACTGCTCCGCGGAATCTGCTGGTGCTGGACATAGGGACGACAACCCTTGTTAGCACTCTTCCCACGGCGGATTACCTAGACAGCGTTACTTTCGGCTACATGTCGGTTTCTAACTGACAATGGATCATGATCTGACCACGTAAGAAAATCAGAGATGAGAAGACAGGGGGCGGGCCGCTTATTGATGCAAGGCGGTCTGCCCCTTTTGTTGTGTGACCGGATAAAAACTGCCCTGAACAAAGTTTTGTTCAGGTGTCAAATCCCCTTGGTGCGGTTTTCGTAAGGCAGCTTTTCTTTGTGCGATAGTATTGAAGGGGCAAGTTTGCGGGTCAATGGTTCACTGTAATCAAGTCTGTTCTGGTAGAGATAGTTTGTTCCCTGGTAGTATCCCAGGGCGTCCTGCAGGTAGGCTTTCTGAAGAGGGATTTCGGTCGTTTTTCCCTTCTGAAGGTTGCAGGTGTAGAAGGAAATCTCCTTTTTCGGGGAGAGCACCAGCAATTTATCATCTTCAAGGAACCCAAGCTTTTCGTATGTTGAGATGAATGCCCGCCGTGGCCCGGCATCTTTATCCAGGATATCCCTGCCTATGAAACGGCTGGTATAACTGAAATTAAGCAGACTCAGTACGGTCGGTGCGATATCTATCTGGCTTGACATGGCGTCAACCTGTCGTGGGCGAATATTGGCAGGAGAATAGATGATCAGCGGAATGTGGTATCTCTGAATGGGGAGTGCGTATTGCCGCGCGCTCGAACTGCAATGGTCAGCGACAATAACAAACAGGGTCTGGTTGAACCAGGGTTGTTTGCGGGCCTGGGCCTCAAGCCTGCCGATGGCGTAATCGGCATACATCACTCCTCCTTCACGTCCCGAACCGGTGGGAACATAGACTTTGCCGGAAGGGTAGGTGAACGGACGATGGTTGGATGTGGTCATCACCATGCTGAAGAAAGGCTTGTGCTGAGAGTAGGACTTGTTTGCTTCCCCGATGACTTTGCCGAAAAGGTCTTCGTCGCAGACCCCCCAGGCGTTCTCGAAGGTTTTCTCCGTATCGCTGAAATCGGCTCTGTCTACAATGCTGAAGCCGTTATGGGAGAAGAAGTAGTTCATATTGTCGAAGTAGCCCCGACCACCGTAGATAAACTTGGTGTCGTAGCCCCTGTTTTTCATCACCGTCCCCCAGGAGAAGAGGTTTTCGTTGCCGGGGCGTTTCACAATAGAACAGCCGGGCAACGGGGGGACGGAAAGAGTGATTGCCTCCAGTCCACGGACGGTTCTTGTGCCTGTTGCAAAAAGATTGGTGAACAGCAGGGATTGCTTCGCAATACGATCAAGGTTTGGGGTAAGTTTCAGTTTGTTGCCGAAGGTCCCGAGAAAATCGGCGCTCAGGCTTTCTTCCACGATAACAATGACATTCAGCCTCTTTTCCGGTCCTTTGGTCCCTACGGTTCGGCTGATGTCCATGTTGGTGCTTTTCAGAAACGTTTCATCGTCGTCCTTCAACATTCCCCTCAGTCGTCCAAGAGCCAGTTTCGAGTCCTCTGATGCATAAAAACTAGTATATTCAAGTTCGTTGTTTCGAAATGCTGAGGCGATTGAATAAATGCCGTTTGCAGCCAATTCGTTTGCAAAGTTGTTGGGGGAAATGGAGTTCCAGGTATGGTCCACGAAAAGATATGACATCATCGGCAGGAGGATGAGGAGAGATCCTTTCTTCAGCCGTGTATCCAAAGTAGTGACAGTGTCGCGGCCCTGATCGATGAATCTTCTGAGGAAAAGAAATACGAAGATGTTCAAAACGAATATGATGCCGAAGATCCGGATAACCGGATACGATTCCCAGATATTGCGGATAACTTCGCTCGTGTAGATCAGGTAATCGATGGCGATGAAGTTATAGCGGGAGCCGAATTCATCGAAAAAGATATATTCGGAGACGATATTGAATAACAGTGCATAGGTAAGGAGAAAAGTGGCTGTCCAAAGGATTGGCCGCCACCGAAAGACCCTGTCGGGAACAAAGAGCGCATACAGGAAGAAGGGAATGGCGAAATAGGAGATGGTAACGCAGTCAAAGAAAAAGCCGACAGCAAAGACCTTTGCCAGGAGAAGGGGGGTTGGGTCAAGATTCGGGAAAGCTTTTACCAGAAGAACCACTCTGGTGACCAGGGAAATGACCAGGAAAATGAGAGAAAAGAGATACAGTGAACCTGCTCTGCCTTTGAAAACCATGAAAGTTATTGCTCATTATCTAAAGGGATTGTTTTATTCGGGAAATAATTCTACGCGGGCTGTTCTCTGTTGTCCAGTAATTCTGTCAGCTGGAACCTGTCGAGTTTTCCGGATAAGGGGGTAAAAGAAAAGGCCGATTCTATCGGCCTTTTCTTTTACCTTCGTA
>CAVVDU010000027.1:0-121172 GCA_963746935.1 uncultured delta proteobacterium
TCTCTGTCAAAATTCAATAATAAAAGAATGTTTTAAAGATTTTGGAGTTACTATCGGATTTTAGAACAAAGATAACCGATCACCTACGGAAACTCTACCATTCAAACTGTCTACTTGATAGGGAATCTTACGCCTGGTTGTATTGTGCCAGAAAAATCTACTTTTGAAATGTCTATCGTTTGGGGAAGCTTGCGCTTCCCTCCAGGATCTTCCTCTAGGCAACCCCCTGAGCATCCACAACCGAGTATCCTCATTTTCGAGAAGATATACCAGTTTACAAAAGATCTTCTTCTCCCCTGGGGCAAGCTCTTGATAATCGAACTTAGGTTTTGAACAGCATATGGAAATCATGTTGGTGAGGATAAAATATGGTCGAGACATATTACGTCACAAACTGGCAAGGTGTAGTGAAAGGTCTTAATATTATGTAGGATGTAACTCAATCTCCACATTTACCTGTGGAAACATTGTGGATAAGTCCGTATGAAAGAAAGTAAAGTATTGTTATTTACTAGAGGAGTAGCAAATTGCCTACATAGTAACCAAAGATATATATCCAATGATATCAGTAAGATACAAGATGTTGCGCAATTACAGTAGGTTATGACGACTGACTTGAGTATTGATAACTTATATCATTTTTGTATCAATTGTGCCTGGGGATAAAGGGGGGTGGCTTGTTATGGTTTTGTGACACCATTGTTCCGTTTCGTGGGTTTAAGTGGTGTGAACATACGAGATATGCAGATTAATTTCTAGGGCTTAGGTAGCATTTGAGGTGCAGGGATTGGTTATGGGGATAATAGTTCCATAGTTGATGATTAAATAGGTAGCAGGTTATGCTTTATCAGATCATTAATTCTGTAAAGTTTGTACTTGCCTCTTCAGGCTTCTGAAGACTTACTGCATCATGAGAGCGACAATCTGTTTGGCTAGGGGGTGGATTACACTATAATACATTTCAACACCTTCACGTTTTCCTGTGATGATACCTGCGTTCTTGAGAAAGGTGAGATGTTGGGAAACCGTTGCCTGAGGAAGGCCAAGGCATTCCCCGATATGCGTAACGTTGCACTTCTGGGGACAGAAGCAGAGTCCAGCAACGATCTTCAGACGTATAGGATGACCAAGCATTTTGATGACTTTAGCTTCATCATCAAAATCCCTATTCTTATCAAATTCCATAGATGACCCCATTTGGTTTGGCATATTCATATATCTCCATATACTTGGTTTGTTATATTTGTCAACTAACGATGAATGAGTAAATCCGATGACCTATTTAACCTGAGGACAATTGAGTAAATTGGCCAGAAGGATTATCCGAATCAAGGAGTCTTCAACAGAAAAGCCACCCCTTTTGGAAGTGGCCATTATTCATGTATACAAGACGCAGGTATCCCTTTACGGTGATACCGTTTGTGTAATGGCTCTTGGCAATGTTTACGGGTGGTAGATGTACTGGCGGGAATTGCTGGCAGACTGACGTCTCTTGCGGTTATAGATTTCTTCAGGGAAGCGAAATATCCTGCTTTGTGCTTATTACCTTAACACCACTCTTTGTGTTTACTAATTTCGACTAGAACAAATATCTTCCTCATACCTCCGCCCAAAGGATTTCACGGAATGCTAGGTGTTTGTGTATTAGGCTGATTCTGTATGATGCACATGACCTCAACGATTTTTTGTGCTAGAAAATTGAGCGCACGATCGACCTCTTCTTTGTACAGTCTACCATTCTCATCACTCCAAGCTTTAAATTTGTACTTATTTCCTTTATCATAATCAACGGTGAATTTATAAGTAACTTCACCAGTAGATCTCCTAATAAGTTTAGCCTTTGCCGTCATATAAAGGCATATCTCTGGATTAACTTCATTTATATCACCACCCAAATCTACTCTGGTGATCCCAATTTCAAGGATTGTATCGATTTCTGGTAATAGATTAAAATCATAGTTAACTTTTTCATCCATTGAATGAGGACCTAGCTTGTCAAGAAGAACAATTGGATACCGATATTTTTCATTATTTATGGCAAGCACGCGTTCCCACAGGGTATTTTGAATGTTGATAGAAACGAGGTAACTCCTTAGCATTTCTTCCAAGGCTTGATTATCTTCTAAATTTTCGCCCTTAGCTCCCTCCGAAACAGCACCAACTATTGCGCCAATAGGAGCCATTAAAATAGCTCCAATACAATCCCAACCCCCCAATAAAGGGATATCAGGACATTTGCCACCAGGAAATAAATACATGAACCCTGATGATGCACCACGCAACGCGGCTTTGCCTTTACTCAATGGTGTCTGGAAAATTATGCCTGGGCGGTAGTACGAACACGCCACACCTATTTGTCCTAACTTGATCTTCAAGTTCTGGTGAGGAAGAGGTTTTATGCTGTCGGAATCTTCAATACAGCATTGATTGAAACAAGTTATCGACCTTTTCGCTAAGGGCTCAGGTGGTGTTTTACTAACATTTTCCGTAGAGCATGAGGTTAAGTAAAGTACAATTAAGTGGCAGCAGAACATTTGTAATCGTTTCTTCGTCTTGTATTTCATTGGAGGCCCCGATCGCAGGACAAGCGTTGAGCAGATTCCAGCTTGACTTGCCACTGATTGAATTCACCAAAAAGATCGAGATAGTGTTTCTTCCAATATTTAATCGCACCAGTCGAAAGGCATAGTGGTACGCTATTGCCGCAATTCCAATTCGGAACTTTTTAGAAATTAGCAAGGGTTTTTAGACCAGCTCTGCAAAGGCCAATTGCTTTAAATTTTACCATAATTATAGACGACTATTCCTGTACCTCAATCACATGTAGATCATCTACGGAAACTCAGCTTTAAAACTGCCTACTTGACAGGGAAGCTTACGGCTACATCGAATGTTTTGCAGGTGGTTAGAACTGATATGGTTAGGATGATGGGTGGAAAATTTTCGTGGCAGGAATGGCTAATTTTAGATGGGTTAAACTGGCAGTGAAATACCCTTTATTTGCAAAATGTTTTATTGTCAAACAGATGAAACCACTCGGCACGTTACACTGAAGAATTGCAAATGGAGGTATTTTAGATATTTTGGTGCAACATTGGGGCAACAAAAAACAAAAGGGTCAGCTTCGGTAAGCTGACCCTTTATTTTAGGTGGTGCCCAGGGACGGAATCGAACCGCCGACACGAGGATTTTCAGTCCTCTGCTCTACCGACTGAGCTACCTGGGCGAATGAGACCTCATCTTATAAACAGAATTCGACATTCTGTCAACATATTTTTCCTGCCTACGCCCGGGAGACGAAGCGACCGTCCCGGGTGTCTACTTTTATCCGTTCCCCTGCCTCCAGGTAGGGTGGAACCTGCAGCCGCAGACCGGTTTCCATGACAGCTTCTTTGGTCTGGGCCGTGGCCGTGGCGTTTTTCAAGGCGGGCGGCGTTTCCGTGACGAGCAGTTCCACTATCATGGGGAGGTCCACATTGATGAGACGTCCCTCGAAAAGTCCCAAAATGACTTCTGTGCCTTCGAGGAGGTACGGGGCCAGGGGTGAGAAATCGTCTTCCTGAACTTCGAACTGTTCGTAGGTTTCCAGATCCATAAAGACCCCGACGCTGCCATCAGCATAGAGGAACTGCCCTTTGTGCCGTTCGAAGTCGGCTTCATCAACTTTATCGCCGGAGCGGAAGGTCTTTTCGAGGACCTGGGACGTCAGGAGGTTGCGGTACTTGGTTTTGACAATGGTGTTCGCTCCCCGTGCGGATGGGGACTGGAAGGTTACATCGATAATAACGCAGGGAGCGCCGTCAATCTGGATAACCAGCCCCCTTTTGAATTCTGCTGTTGTGATCATGGATTTGTTTCCTCATTTGAGAGTGTTTTTTATGTTTCATAGCACACATCGCGGCAATAACTCAACCCTTCACCAAGAAGGGGCTATGGTCATGTTCCCTCCGGTTGAAGGGTAGGGGTTGGTAGAGTAAAGTGTATAGGGGGGCCGGGACGCAATCCCTCTGCGAAGTGTCTTGAACTGGAGGAAATGTATGAGTGACTGGCATGCAACTGGTTTGACCGAGGTGTTGACACGACTTGAGGTAAAAGCCGATACCGGGCTGTCGCAGTCAGAAGCGGAGACCCGTCTGGAATCTTTTGGTCTCAATGAACTGCAGGCCGCCAGGGCGGTTTCTCCGTGGGCAATCCTGCTGGAACAGTTCAAGAATATTCTCATCGTCATTCTGCTGATTGCCACCGCTATCTCGGCTGTTCTCGGGCATGGCACCGAGGCGATTGCCATCACCGTAATCGTGCTTTTTGCGGTGATCCTGGGTTTCGTCCAGGAATATCGCGCCGAACGCTCCATTGAGGCGCTGCGAAAGATGGCCGCGCCGCAGGCGTCGGTGATTCGAGACGGTGCTGAACTCCTGCTGCCTGCCCGTAATCTGGTACCGGGAGACATTGTGTTGCTGCTGGCAGGCAACCGTGTTCCAGCGGATCTCAGGCTGATGGATGCCTTCAATTTGCGGATCGATGAGGCATCTCTGACAGGCGAGTCGCTGTCGGTGGAGAAGCATTCCGAATCACTCGTTGAACCGCAGGCTCCCCTTGGTGATCGAAGAAATATGTCTTACGCCGGTACCACTGTCTCCTATGGCCGGGGGCGTGGCGTGGTTGTGGCCACCGGGATGAATACCGAGTTTGGCAAGATCGCCCGGATGCTGCAGACGGTGGAGGTCGTCCGGACGCCACTGCAGAAAAATCTGGACAAGATTGGCCGGGTGCTGGCCTGGTCTGCGCTCCTGGTGGTTTCGCTGATTGTCGCCCTCGGCCTGCTGCGCGGCATGCCATTCCTGGAAATGTTCATCTTCGGCATTGCCCTGGCGGTCGCCGTTGTTCCCGAGGCTCTTCCCGCCGTCGTTACCATATCGCTGGCGCTGGGGGTTCAGAGGATGGTGCGGCGCAATGCGCTGGTTCGGCGGCTGCCGGCGGTGGAGACTCTCGGCAGCACCTCGGTGATCTGTTCTGACAAGACCGGAACCCTAACCCGGGATGAGATGACAGTCCGGGCGCTCTTTTTGGATGGGGAAGTGTGGCGGGTTTCCGGGGAAGGGTATGATCCTCACGGCGGCTTCTCCCGTACTGATGACGATGAAGTGCCGCCGGCTGCTCTTTTGTTCCTGTTAACGGCTGCTGCCCTGGCTTCGGATGCCCATCTTGCCGCGGATGGAGAAGATGGTTCCTGGCAGGTCCATGGCGATCCAACGGAGGGTGCACTGGTGGTTGCCGCGGCCAAGGCCGGGCTGGAAAAAACGGCCTTGGACCGACAGTTCCCACGGATTGACGAAATCCCCTTCAGTTCCGAGACGAAGCGCATGACAACGCTCCACCACACCCCCGAAGGCATAACTGCCTATGCCAAGGGCGCTCCGGAGGTGCTTCTCGCCTCCTGTTCTCACCAGATGCTGGACTCGGAAAGTGTATTTCTGGACGAGGAGCAAAAAAGCGAGATTGTTGCTGTCGCCACCGAAATGGCCGGTGAAGCACTACGTGTCCTGGCGCTGGCCTGGAAGCCGGATGCCCGCCTCGTGAGGATGCGGAAGAGGGGATGATATTTCTCGGCCTGGTGGGGATGAACGATCCTCCCCGGCCGGAAGCGAAAGGTGCCGTGGAAATGTGCGGCAAGGCGGGGATCAGGGTCCTGATGATCACCGGGGATCATCCTCGTACTGCCCGTGCCATTGCCGCTGAACTTGGCATTCTTAAGGGCGGGAAGGTAATTACCGGCCGGGATCTTGAGGAGATGAATGAAACCGAGCTGGCCCGCGAGGTGGAGGAAACCGAAGTGTACGCGCGTGTTTCACCGGCGCACAAACTCAGGCTGGTTACTGCCCTGCAGCAAAAGGGCTATGTGGTGGCAATGACCGGTGACGGCGTGAATGACGCGCCTGCGCTTAAGAAGGCTGACATTGGTATCGCCATGGGCATTACCGGTACCGATGTCAGCAGGGAAGCGTCTGCCATGACGCTGCTCGACGACAATTTTGCTTCCATTGTTGCCGCGGTTGAGGAAGGTAGGGGGATTTTCGAAAACATCAAGAAGTACCTGATGTACCTCATCTCCTCCAATGTCGGGGAAATCCTCCTGATGGCAGGGGCTGCCGTTGCCGGGTTGCCCCTGCCCCTGAGCGCGGTGCAGATCCTTTATGTGAACCTGGTCACCGACGGGCTTCCCGCCCTCGCCCTGGCTGTTGATCCTCCTGAATCAGATCTGATGGAGCGCCCTCCCCGTGATCCGCATACCGGTGTCTTCACGCGCCCGGTTGTCGCCCTCATGGGCCTGGGAGGGATCTGGTCCGCGATTGTAAATCTTGCGGTGTTCAGCGGTGCCTTGAGCATCGGCTATCCTCTGGCAAAGGCCATGAGCATGACCTTTGTATCGCTTGTCCTGATCCAGTTCCTGAAGGCGTACAATTTTCGTTCTGACCGCACTTCGGTATTCCGGAAACCATTTGCCAACAAGTGGCTGAACCAGGCAATTTTCTGGGAATTGATCCTGCTGTACCTCACCATGGCTCTTCCCGTTCTGCGGAAGGTCTTCGGGACCTCCTCACTGACTTTTGGCGAATGGCTTTTTCTTTCTGCTGTCGCGGGCAGTGTCGTGCCGGTGCTTGAGCTGGGCAAGTGGATCATCAGGCGCAGGGCATAGTTCAACCGCCCGGAAAAGGTCAGGAGTGGGGGGTGAGAAGGCGAAAAAAAGCTGGTTCCTTCTTTTCGACGTGGTATAACAGAGGTTCGAAAGAATCGTACACGAAGGAACAGTAATGAAACTCATGCACAATCTGAATCCCCGCCAGAAGGAGGCTGTTCTCCATGGCGAGGGGCCGCTGCTCATCCTGGCTGGTGCCGGTTCGGGAAAGACCCGGGTTATCGTTCACCGGATCGTCCACCTGATACGGAAACAGGGGATATCCCCACGGAACATCCTTGCGGTGACTTTTACCAACAAGGCGGCCGCCGAGATGAAGGAACGGGTGGAAAAGCTCCTCTCCGGGGGTGAAGTGCCCCTGATCTCCACATTCCATTCAACCTGCGTCCGTATCCTGCGGCGGGAGATCCATCACCTGGGGTATACTGCCAATTTTGCCATCTACGACGACAAAGATGCCGAACGGCTGTTGAAAGACATCATTCGCGAGCAGAACCTGGATGAGAAGAAATATCCGCCCCGCATGTTTTCCTCGGCAATCGACGACTGCAAGAATGCCGGCAAGGGCCCTGAGGATCTGCCGGGCGGCGACCCGGTCGGCGATACGATCGCACGGGTCTATGCCGCCTACCAGGAACGTCTGCGGCGCTGCAATGCCCTCGATTTCGGCGACCTGATCATGCTTACCGTCAGACTGTTCGATTCTCATCAGGATATACTCGATCACTACCGGGAGCGCTTCCAGTGGATACTGGTGGACGAATACCAGGATACCAACCCCATCCAGTACCGCCTGGTGCGCCTTCTTGCCGGCAAGAGGATGAATCTTTGCGTGGTGGGGGATGATGACCAGTCCATCTATCGCTGGCGGGGGGCCGATATCCGCAATATCCTGGACTTCGAAAAGGATTTCCCCGGTGTCATGGTGGTGAAGCTGGAGCAGAACTACCGTTCTACCCAGACGATTCTCACCGCAGCCGGGAAGGTGGTGGAAAAAAACCGCGGCCGCAAGGGCAAGACCCTCTGGACGGAAAATCCCTCCGGCGATCGCATCATGCACCGACGTCTCGACAATGAACGGGAGGAGGCCCGGTTCGTCTCCCGGGAAATCGAGCGTCATCTGAATAAAAGGGGCGCTCCTGCCGATATTGCCGTTTTCTACCGGACCAATGCCCAGTCCCGCGTGCTGGAAGATGCCTTGATGGGGGCGGGAGTGTCCTACCACATGGTTGGCGGGATGCGTTTCTATGAACGGATGGAGATCAAGGATATCCTTGCCTACCTGAAGTCACTGGACAACCCGGCTGATGAAGTTTCCCTCAAACGGATCATCAATACTCCGCCGCGTGGCATCGGCGGAGCTACCTTCGACAAGGTTGCCGACTTGGCCGCCAGTCAGAATATCCCCTTTATCCAGGCACTGCGCGAGGCTGCCGCAGGGAATCTTCTGTCCAAAGGCCCCCGCACGAAGCTGGCGGATTTCGTAGCTCTCATGGACGGTTTCGCTGCCCTGGTCGATTCCCTCGCCCTGCCGGAACTGGCCGCCCGCATTATCAAGGAGTCCGGCTACGAAGCCAGGCTCAAGGAAGAGCGGACAGAGGAGGCCAAGGATCGTCTCGACAACCTCAGGGAACTTCTGGCCGCCCTTGACGATTTCGAACGGACCGGCGAGGATAAGGGCTTGTCAGCCTTCCTGGAACAGGTTGCGCTCATCTCCGACATGGGACGGGGCGAGCGGAATCGGGACTCGGTCACGCTCATGACCCTCCATGCAGCCAAGGGTCTCGAGTTTCCCCTGGTCTTTATGACCGGGATGGAAGAGCGTCTTTTCCCGCATGTGCGGGCCTTGGACGATCCCGAGCAGATGGAGGAAGAACGTCGACTCTGCTATGTGGGAATGACCCGTGCACGTGAGCGGCTCTACCTGACAAATGCACGGCGCCGGCATTTCTACGGCCAGGAGCAGTTCAATTCGCCATCGAGGTTTCTTGAGGATATCCCGAAAGAACTTCTGGAGGTTCAGGAGGACCAACAGACCGGTTTCGGATGGGGAAGTTCCCCGCCCCGGAGCGACCGTGGAGCGAAAAACGGCTGGGACGAGGTGGTGGAGTATTCCCGTACGCAAGTTCAGAAACCTGCCGCAGAGATGTTTCCCGACAATGAAGTCCAGGTTATACCGGAGGGGGACGAGATCTTCATCGGCATGAGGGTCCGGCATGCCAAGTTCGGCCCCGGAACCATCCGCAAGATTGAAGGAACGGGGGACAACGGCAAGGTCATTGTCTGGTTTGACTCAGCCGGCCCGAAAAAACTGCTGCTCCGGTTTGCAGGGCTTGAGAGAATTTGAAAAATCAGTTTTGAGTTTTTAGTGTTGAGTTTTGAGTTGATAGATTCAGAAAAGGTAGGGTTGTCGTTACTGAGGCCTTCCCGGTTGTCTTTTTCTGTTGATCGTGATAGAAAAAACCTTTCGAAATATATGAGAATTCGTTTGATGGAGCATGTATGAAGATAACGCGTAAAGAGGTGGAGCACGTGGCCCGGCTTGCCCGGTTGGAGTTGACCGAAGAGGAAAAGGATTTGTTTACCGGTCAGTTGGACGGAATTCTTGCCTATGTGGACAAGCTAAACGAACTGAATACCGACGGCATCGTGCCGACCTCCCATGCAGTGCCCATGGAAAATGCCTTCCGGGAGGATGTGGTTGTCCCATCCATCGGGATAGACAATGCCCTTGCCAATGCACCGGATCGTTCGGAGAATTTTTTCCGGGTACCGAAGGTTATAGAATAAATGCGGTGAAACGTAAGAGGTAATACGTAAGACGTTAGACGTAAGATGTAAGACGTAAAGGCTGTGAGGTTTTACTTCTCACATCTTACGTCTCACTTCTCACTTTACTGGAGATTGAACTACATGGAATTATTTGAACTGACTCTTCACGAGTTGCATGAATTGCTGAAAAAACGGGAAGTTTCCTCCGTCGATGCCACAAAGTCGCTCCTTGCCCGGATCGATGCGGTTGAGGACCGGGTCAAGTCCTTCATTACCGTGACTCCGGAAGAAGCCCTGAAAAATGCCGAGGCCGCGGACAAAAGGATTGCCTCCGGCGATATGGATCTGCTTACCGGTATTCCCGTTGCTCTGAAGGATATCTTTCTGACCAAGGGAATTCTAACCACCTGTGCCTCGAAGATACTGTCCAATTTTATCCCCCCCTATGATGCAACCGCAACGGCGAAGCTCAGGGAGAAGGGCATGGTCCTCCTGGGCAAGCTGAACCAGGATGAATTTGCCATGGGTTCCTCTACTGAGACCAGCTGGTTCGGCAAGACCAGGAACCCCTGGAATCTCGACTGTATCCCGGGCGGTTCCTCTGGCGGTTCCGCGGCGGCCATCGCTGCCCGGCAGGCCATTGCCACGCTGGGTACCGACACCGGTGGTTCTATCCGCCAGCCGGCTTGCCACTGTGGTTGTGTGGGGCTCAAGCCGACCTACGGCAGGGTTTCCCGCTACGGAGTGATCGCGTTTGCTTCCTCCCTTGACCAGGTTGGACCCATCACCCGTGATGTTACAGACAGCGCCATCATGCTCGGCGCCGTGGCCGGCTATGACCCTCAGGATTCCACCAGCGTCGATATGCCGGTGCCCGATTACCGCAAAGCCCTTACCGGTGACGTGAAGGGTCTGCGAATCGGCCTGCCCCGTGAATACTTTATCGAGGGACTGGACCCGGATGTGAAAAAGGCCATGGACGAGAGCATCGCCACCTTCCGTTCACTGGGTGCCGAATTCGTTGAAATGTCCTTGCCTCACACCGACTATGCCATTGCTGTCTACTACCTGATTGCCACCGCGGAAGCCAGCTCCAACCTTGCCCGTTATGACGGGGTTCGATTCGGTCATCGGAACCAGGATGCCCGGGGCCTGCTTGACATGTATATGGTAAGCCGCGACGAGGGCTTCGGTGCTGAGGTGAAGCGCCGCATCATGCTCGGTACCTATGCCCTTTCTTCCGGCTACTATGACGCCTACTACCTGAAGGCCCAGAAGGCGCGGACCCTGATCATGCAGGACTTTATCAGCGCCTTTGAATCGGTTGACATCATCCTCACCCCGGTAACACCGACCCCGGCGTTCCGGATCGGAGAGAAGATGGACGACCCGCTGCAGATGTACCTGTCCGACATCTTCACCATTCCGGTGAACCTGGCCGGCACCTGCGGCATCTCGGTGCCCGCCGGAATCAGCGGTGATGGCCTTCCGGTCGGGCTGCAGCTCATCGGCAAACACTTTGGCGAAGAGACCATCCTCCGGGCGGCCCATGCCTTTGAGCAGGCCACGGAGTGGCATAAGAAAAAGGCGAATATTTAATTCCGTTGCAGGGGCGGCCCCCCGTGGCCGCCCGCTTTTGGGTTGATTGCCGAATTTTACCGGAGCAAGGGCACCCACAGGGGGGTGCCCCTACGAAACATCCAGAATTACCCGGTTTCTGATTATCTGATTTTTTGGAGATTCCCATGAAATACCAGGTTGTTATCGGACTGGAAATCCACGTCCAACTCCTTACCAATACCAAGATCTTCTGCGGCTGTTCCACCCGCTTCGGCGCAGAGCCCAACTCCCAGACCTGTCCGGTCTGCCTCGGCCTTCCTGGCGCCTTGCCGGTGCTGAACAAAAAGGTGGTTGAATTCGCCATCCGCGCCGGGCTTGCCACCAACTGCTCCATTACGCAGCGCAATACTTTTGCCCGTAAGAACTATTTTTATCCCGACCTTCCCAAGGGCTACCAGATCAGCCAGTTTGATCAGCCCATCTGTGTTGGCGGACGGCTGGACATCGAGGTGGACGGAGAGACCAAGCCGATCGGCATCACTCGCATCCACATGGAGGAGGACGCCGGCAAGCTGGTGCACTTGGAAACCATGGAGGCGGGCGAGAAGTCCTATGTGGACCTGAACCGGGCCTGTACACCTCTTCTCGAAGTGGTTTCGGAACCGGACATGCGCAGCGCCGACGAGGCGGTTGCCTACCTGAAGAAGATCCACCAGATCGTAACGTATCTTGGCATCTGCGACGGCAACATGGAGGAGGGAAGCTTCCGCTGTGACGCTAACGTTTCCCTGATGCCGGTCGGGTCGGATACCTTTGGCACCCGTGCCGAGCTGAAGAATATCAACTCGTTCCGTTTTGTGAAACAGGCCATCGAGTACGAGATGGAAAGGCAGGCGGAACTTCTCGACGAGGGCGGCAGGGTTGTCCAGGAAACGCGACTTTTCGACCCGGCAACCGGAACCACCCGCTCCATGCGCGGCAAGGAAGAGGCCCATGACTACCGCTACTTTCCGGACCCCGATCTGGTTCCCATCGTAGTTACTGACAGCTGGATCGAGGAGGTCAGGAACTCACTGCCTGAATTGCCGGATGCAAAGAGAAAGCGTTACCAGGAAGAGCTCGGTCTGCCGGAATATGATGCCGAGGTGCTGGCAGCATCCCGGGAAATTGCCGACTACTTCGACGCCTGCGTGGCACTCTATCCCCAGGCAAAACAGGTTTCCAACTGGGTCATGGGCGAGCTGTTGCGGGCGCTCAAGGAGGACAACCGGGAGATCGCCGATTGCCAGGTGACGCCGAGCCTGCTGACGGAGATGCTGAAGCTGGTGGAGAGTGGCACCATCTCGGGCAAGATAGCCAAGACCGTATTCGACGAGATGTACAAGACCGGCAAGGAACCAGCGAAGATTGTTGAGGAAAAGGGGCTTGTACAGGTTTCCGATACAGGCGCCATTGAGAAGATCATCGACGAGGTGCTTGCCTCCGATCCCGACAAGGTGGCAGACTACCGGGGCGGCAAAGAGAAACTGTTCGGATTCTTTGTCGGCCAGGTCATGAAGGCCAGTAAAGGCAAGGCAAACCCTGCACTGGTGAACGAGATTCTGATGGCAAAACTGAAGGGCTGAGAGCTCGATTTCCGCTGGAAAGGGAATTGCCGGAACTTTGTGTCTTAAGTTTTTCGCAAATGTGACATCGTTATTGCAGATATCCTCGGGAGGATACAATGCGGGAGATGCCGGAATTCCCTCTGAAGGTTTTCTATGACGGTTCCTGCCATGTCTGCTTGACGGAGATGTCTGTCTACATGAGAAAGGACCATGGTGGTCGACTGGAATTTGTCGACATCAGTGGTCCTGGCTTTCAACCCCGATGACTTTCGGCATCAGCCTGGACGAATTCATGTCTCAGATGCATGCCATTGACCGGAGTGGTACGGTCTTTCGGGGGGTCGATGCCTTCCTGGCGATCTGGCAGGCCTTCCCCGGAGAAACCTGGTTCAGGTTCCTTGGTACACTGACTGATTTCCCGCTGGTCAGGCCGATTGCACGCCTGTTGTACCGAATCTTCGCACGCGTAAGGAAAAATCTGCCAAAAAGGACGGCCGTCTGCCGCATCGGCAGACGGCCGTCTCGCTAGCCCGGACCTTTTGTTTTGGAAACTCTCTTCCTCTATGAAGCTTGTCATCCCCGAGTGTCTGTATCGGGGATCCACACATTTTAGGCGGTTAGAAGCTGGATTCCCGATCAGAATCTCTTCGGGAATGACAGTTTTTGGAACTGGTGGAAGATTGGCGCTAATCAGGTCTCCTCTTGATAAAAATCCCTTTTTCGTATTCCTCGAAAGCAATTCGCAACTCTTCCCGGGTATTCATGACAATCGGGCCATACCAGGCTATTGGCTCATTCAGCGGTTTGCCGGAGATAAATAGGAAGCGCACCCCCTTCTCCCCGGCGGTTACGCATATTTCGCCTCCCTCTCGCTCGTAGAGTACAACTGTTTCCGGACTACAGAGGCATTTTCTGGAAACATCCATCCAACCGGCTCCCATCATCTCATAGGCATAAGCATCGCGTCTCTCGTCGAAATACCCATCGCCATCCAGCAGATAGACAACCGCGGTATGCCCTTCCTTTACCGGATGACGGAACTCTGTTGTGGCCGGCACGCTGACATCAAGCATCTCCGGGTCGATGACAATGTCCCGCACCGGGCCCTGGATCCCACTCACCACGCCGCTTACGATCTTGATCCTGGTGCCTGAGTCCAAGGTAACTTCCGGAATATCGACTGCCTTCACATCCCGATAGCGCGGCTCCATCATTTTTTGTGCTGCCGGCAGGTTGGCCCAGAACTGAAATCCCCACATGGTTCCGGTCGGGCTCATTTGCGGCATTTCCTGATGGATAATGCCGCTGCCTGCGGTCATCCACTGTACGTCTCCGGCACCGATAACTCCGCTGTTGCCCATGCTGTCTCCATGCTCGACCAACCCCTCAAGAACATAGGTAATGGTTTCGATGCCCCGGTGCGGATGCCAGGGAAAGCCTGCCAGGTATTCTGCTGGCTTGGAGGTGTGAAAGTCATCCAACATCAGGAACGGGTCGAAATCAGGTACCTGGGAATAACCGAAGGCCCTTTTTAGATGAACACCGGCTCCTTCGATGGTGGGGCGACTTTTGAGAATACTTTTGATCCTACGTGTGGTCATGATGTTTCCTCCCAAAGATTCTCGTTGACTCGCTGCCATTTGGTATTAGAAACTGTAAAGTGCTTTGAACGTTTGTCAACGCTAAGCCCACTAACACCTGGTGGTGCTGCAGCTTTGAGCGAGCGGCAATTTACAAACAGGGCTATGCTCACCGGAAAGATAGTGTGATTTGCAACCTGAACCCTCCAGGCGCCCCTTTTGTGGTCACGATAAGATTTTGACATTCATAATCATTATAGCTATAATGTGTTATATGGAAAATGACGATGAAGGTCATCTTCGAGTAAAAGCTGTTTTCTGAACGGCAAAGGAGTTTAGCCATGAGAACAATAAGCAACATTTCGAACGGACTGTTCGAAGGTGTTTTGATAGACGATAGTGAAAAGAGGCTTCTGGAGCTCACGAAACTTAGCGACGACGAATTGTATCGAAGAATCGGGATTGCCGGACGTGAAACATTGTCCACTTTCCGGCCGGGTGACGACTATACGCGAAGCCACAATATTGGTGATTCGACGGGGAAATCGCCTTTCTTCTTCCGTAGCGAGAAAATTGAAACATCGGCACCAGCGGTATATTTCCATGACCTTCCAGCCGATGATCTTGAAGCCGGGAGGATGTTGAGCGGACAGATTAGTGCGGTATTTGACCGGCTCATCTGCGAAAGCACGACCACCAGTCCGCTTTATGGGTACACGCAGGAAGCCGTAAGGCTTGGCAATCGTTGTGTTTCGATGATTTCTGGAAAATATCCGAACATAGACAAAAGAATCATAATGGCGTATGTTGCCATGAGAACGAAGGAATTGTTCAGTGTCTGCAGGTTGTGGTGAGAAGAGCAATTACAATGGATACAAAAAAGGGGCGCTCACATAGAGTGCCCCTTTTTATTTCTCGGTTGTATTTTGCTTCCGTGTTTGAAGAGTGCAGCTCAGGAAAGGGCACTTTTGGGAAGGTTCGAAGGGCTGTTTATTTCCCATCAAGCCTGTCAATTTCCTCAATTTCGATGCTGATCTGTCTTGAGCACCAAGTCCAGAGATGGTAGCCCTCAAGGGACAGGATCGTCGCCCCGGCGGCGAACACCGCCCAGAAATTGTCTTCCAGGGATCCGGCAAGGTTGTAGAAACAGTAAAATCCTGTTAGATAGGCAACATGATAGAAGCCACTGTGGGAAATCGTATCACCAATCATCCTGGCGAGAATAAGGACAAGAGACGAAAAGCTGTAGAGGATAAGCAGTCCGCTGATCATGATGGTTGGGGGCGGAGCCCCAAGCTGGTCTTTAAGATGCTCAGGAAGTGGCGGCAGAAAACTGAAGTGATTAAGTGCAGCGATGCTCACAGCGAGGAAAAGCGCCATGGCCCAGAGGCTTCTGTTCGCGGTAATCCGCAGACGATGAATCCTCTCCTGGGCAGCGATACGCAGGGCGTCCGGATCTGTTTTGTTAAAGGGGTTTTCGGGGGGTCCCGCAGCGTGTGATTCAATCCCCATGCCGATTCTCGGTCCGCGGGTTATCAGTCCGGCTTGCTGCATCATCATTGGGAGGGGCTGCTTTTGGTTCTCCTGCCTGTCTTTCCTGAGTAGAAAGCTTATCTTCCGCTTCCTGAAGGGCGCTCTCGGTATTTTTCAGCTTTGCGGCGACTCTTTGGACAGAGTCCGCGAGTTCTTCCATTTGACCGTCAAAAGGTGGAAGCCCATGTTTAAAGTCATCCCGGCAGAGGGCGTCGCAAAAATTCTTAATCATTCGCATGGGTGCGAAGATGGAGCGAACAAGCAGGGCAGAGACCCCGCCGACAGTGAGTATCAGTATCATGATGGTGAAGATGAGCATCCTCCCCCGCATCGTAGCGAGGGATTGTTGCAGGGGTTGCCGGGAAAGACCTAAATCAAGTGTGCCGAGAACCTTCTGGCCTGGGGAGTGGACGTGACAGGAGGCATCATAACAGTCCGGTTCGTTGTAAATCGGGGCAGTGATGGCGATGACTGCCCTGCCTTTTGCATTGACGAACTGTCGGGCCTGCTCCATTTCTCCCAGGCTGGCCGTGGGAACCGGGCCTGAGTGGCAGCCGATGCAGCCGGCAGTTTTTTTATCCACAAAACGTTTTATTTCCGCCTGATCCGATGAGAACTCGATAAGGCCCTTCTTGTTAAATATCCGCACATGCTCGACACCCTGTTGGCTGCTGATATTGGCGATAATGTCCCGCAGGTTCTCATCGTCGGACTTGAGCATTGCATAGCGCGTTGCCTTCACCACCGTTCCTGCCAGGACGGTTGCCTGCCGTTCCGCAGTGGCGGTCATATCAACCTTCATTACCGAGTAGAGGAGGATGCAGCAAACAATAACAAAACCGGTTACCGTAACGGCAACCGGAATAATAGCCTTACCGGCCAGACTTTTGATCATTTGCCCTCCCGTCAATTCACTGAAGTGTGTACTGTTTGTTCAGTGTAGCGAAATTGACGACTCAGTCAACCATTTTGCATCCGCAGGACGCAAAACTCCCTTTGCCCTCTGTTCTCCCAAACACAACCTGGTATGATCATAAGGGTATTGGGTTTCTGATGCGAGACCTTCCCCTTAGAAAGAACTCTTCTCCTCTTTAACAGGCTCAGACAATTTCTGGCTGATTGGCAACCCTTTGCTAAAGCCGATTAAAACGAGGATAGCGGGAACCAACTGTGCCATTACTACCAGTACTCCGAAGGAAACAAACAGCCAGAAGAGAATTCCGTAACTTCCATCGTTTCCCGTTCCTGCGTAAGCAGTCGAAGCGAGACCCAGGGATACAACAGTCAGAGGCAATACATTCATTTTTTTCATCCTGACTCACCTCCCCTTTTTTGCTCAAGATGAAAGGGAAATTCCCCCTTTTACCTTGTTGAAACTACATTAACTATACCACATTCGCAACAAATTACTTCAAGTATATTTTCAACTATCATAATCTTTGTCGGGCATTGGAAGTCTTGCCCTTTCGGCAGCATCAGTGGAGGTCTGCCGGATGGGTTCTGCGTGGAGTAAGAGATGCAACGCAAAAAGCCCTCTCACGAGAAGTGAAAGGGCTTTTTGCGTTGCAGGTCAAGCTGCTTTTATTTTGGGCGTCAGTGCCAGTTTCAGCCCATACCACCATTAAGAATGGCATAAATCATCAGGAACAGGAGGATAATTCCTGTGAAGAGAGCAATAAATCCAAAGCCCTTGATCAGGAAGTCGTACATAATGCCACTCGACTTCTTGGCTGCGAACTTCTCGGTAATGCCGGCATCCTCGTAGCGCTGCCATTGGTCTCGGCGCTCCTCCATAAGTTCATGCTTGGAGATTTGGCCGTTGAATATGACGAAGTCCATGGGGAACTTCTCCGGTCTTCCGTGAGTGTTGAAGAAATGGACCGTGAAAATGAATCCGGTGGCCAGCAGAGCCTCGTCGGAGTGGATGATGGTTGCCACATTAAACATCCAGCCGGGCAGGAAGCTGCCGAAGAATTCCGGGAACCAGAGCATCAGGCCGGAACCGCCGATGGCGAACATACCCCAGAAGACGGCCAGGAAGTCGAATTTTTCCCAGTAGGTCCACCGTTCGAAAGTCGGCTTTGGCCCCTTGAACAGGAACCAGCGGACCATGCCGGTGATGTCCTTGATATCGCGCAGGTTAGGGAAGAGGGAATCCGGTCCGAAGAGACGCTGGAACCAGTTCCCGGGAATATCCTTCCTGATGAAGAGGAAGCGGAGACTCATGACGATGGCGATTGAGAAGTAGACAAAGGTGATCACAGCGCAGATGCGGTGTATTAAACCTGCATTGGCTGTGCCCCCGAATAAGTTCATCAAGGTCATCGCCCATTGCTGGCTGCTGAACTTCAGCGGGAGACCGGTAAGCGCAAGCCCAAGGAAGCTGGTGATCACGAGCAGGTGCATAAAGATGTGGAGTCGGCTGAAACGGCGATACTGCTTGTGGCCGTCAGCAACCATCAACTCGATGTGGCCCTCTTCGAGTGCTGCCTGCTTCTGACGGTTTTCCACGAAGCCACGGAACATCCAGAGGATGGTATGCATCCAGAAGACTGCGAAAGTGCCGGCCAGCAAGACGGACATGGAGATGAAGGTCCAGTAGAGAATCGGGAATTTATGACGATTGCTTGGGTCACCATGGGGCTGGAACTTGGTGAATAGCATTGTCGCGTTTGCATGGCATTTCTGACAGGTTTTTACCAGGTTGGTTGGGCTTATACTGGAACGAGGGTCGCTCGGAGGGAGGACCAGGTGTGCTGTATGACAGTCGGCGCAACCGGCCACCAACTCTGGATAGCCAAGCCGGTAGTTCTTGCCGTGGTAGCTTTCTTCGTAGGTTTTCACGGCCAGGGTGAATACCCCGTTGCGTTTCATCATTTTTTCATCACTATGACACTTCATGCATGCCATGGAATGGAATTTCGTGTTTTCGGCGGTCTTCTTGTCTCCCCGTGGCTTAATTTCGTGGAGACCATGGCAGTCGTTGCATGCCGGTGCATCCTGATTGCCGGCCATAAGTGCCTTGCCGTGAGAAGACTGTACAAATTCAGCTGCTTCCTTGTCGTGGCACTGCTGCAAGTTTCGACAACTTTCCGCTTGTCTTTTTTCCAGGGAGTCATCGCATGGATTTGGTTGTGGCAGTCGGTGCAGCCAATACTGTTGAGCATGTGAACGCTTGCGTAGTGTTCGGAGGTTTCTTTCTTGTGGCAGCGGACACACTGGACCTTTGCCGGAGGAATTTCTCCGGCAGCGTGTTTGTCTACATCGACAATGGAGATATGGCAGCTGGTACAGGAGTTTTTGCCATGAACGGAAGAGGCAAAGGCGGCTGCGTTGATCTTGTCTCCGTGACACTGCAGGCAGGTTGATGGATTGATTGGCATTGCCTGTTCAGCGGATGCTGGGGAAACCACAACAAGTGCAAGCATCGCTAACAGTGGGAAAAGGGTAAAAACACGCTGCATAAATCTTCTCCTTCTGATTGTTAAATAATTCATCGGAACAAAATATAACTGTTTTAGCAGAAAAATATCAAAGTGAAAATAGTATATATGGGAATATGGAAATTAATATTATCATTCACTGTAAACTGTAACTGTTCTGCCTGCTCTTTTCATGGCATCAGACCCCGTAGTTTGGCGACCAGATGAGGTGATGCCATAATCACTGCCAGCACGAGAATCCATAGGTTGCCGGAGGAAATATTGTATGCCTGCCACAGTTCTTTCCATGACTTGAGTGCGACCAGTCGACCGAAGAAAAACTCGAACAGGACGGTCATCACCAGCCAGAAAAGACCGATCAGCAGGGATTGGTTGCGTGCAAGTGGGCCGAGCCACGGTAGGGAAATACAGGCAAGAAGGAAGAAGAGCAATGCACAGGAGATGCCGGATAGTGGCAGGGCAATGCTCATTCCGAATAGTGGCACCAGGCATTTTTCGCGGAAGAGACCGTTGATGATCGCCACCGGGATGAAGGAGATCCAGATAGCGGTGCTCTTCAACAGAAAGACAGTCATGCCCGGAACCTTTGCCGTCTTGATATTTTTTTACAAAGTCTTGCTCAAGAGAATCCCAATGTCAAGCTTCGTTGAAAAAAATGGCGTAATTTCGGAAAATTCTGCCATTTTTGGAGATGTTCTACGACATGGTAGAGAAAGTGAAGAGCGGTTGAAAGGGGATGCCGCGCTGGCAGGGAGGAATTTTTTTTCTTGGCATGTAAACCGAATTTCCGGTACATTCGTTACTCATTACAAAGCGAAGGGATTCACTTTCAGTCAAGTCCCTAAAAATTGAATAATAGATAGCCGACACTACTAAACCGCTCGCGAGAGCGGGGCGGAAAGCTCACAGGGTCTCCAGAAGACAGCCGGGTTGCCGAAATATCTGACGATATTCAGCACCCGGCATTTTATTTTCCGACCGGGTGCAGAGATCACACCAAGGAAGGAACCGTCATATGAAAAGAATTTTGCATTGTCTGGCGCTTGTCGCCGCTCTCCCCGTATCCCACGCCTTTGCCTCCAACGTCGATTTGAATATCGGCATCAATGTCGGCAACCGGCCGCCTGCCGTCGTAGCGGCACCGCCTCCGCCCGTTTACCAGGAGCCGCCTGCCGACTATGAGGAGCCACCTCTCTTTATCGAGCCACCCGCACTTGGGTTCTCTGTGGCTGTGGGCATCTCTCAGAACATCTTCTTTGTGGGGAACACATACTACCGCTTCAATCATAATGTCTGGTATCAGGCCCCGTACTATGGCGCCCCCTGGGTGGTAACTCGCTACAGCGCCCTGCCCTGGAAGCTGCGCAGGTATCCCTATGAGAAGATCCGCTACTATCGGGATGCAGGGTACCGGGATTTCCGGCATGGAGGAAATGCCTACTGGGACGCACCACCAATTCCGGCCTCATCGAGAATTCAAAGAGGCGCGCAAGGCTGAACGTCACGAGATGAAGCAGGAGTGGAAAAGATCACGAGATGAGGATAGGGGCACTTGGAACAATGGAGGACGCGAGGATCGTGGCCATGATCGTGGGAGAGGGCATGGTGATCAATAACTTCCCGCGTTAATGAATACTGGAGGCCGCCTTTTCAACAGAAGGTGGCCTCCAGTTTTATTTGGAAAGAGTAGAGATTCATATCTCTTCCGCCAAGGCTATACGCAGTGAGTCGTCAAAAGAGCTAAGGCTGCCGGGGAGCAATTTCCGAATTCGCGTATCGCGGCAGATTACCTCATTTCGCAGGCCTTCGATGAGCGGCATTGAAATGGAAGGCTTGACCGGCGTGACAAGTCCGACCCAATAGGACGACAGTTTCGGCGTCAGGAAAGGAACCGGAAGTATCAGGATCTTTTTGCCGATCATTCCGGCAAAACGCTGCATCATCTCCCGATAGGTAAGTATGTCCGGGCCGCCTATGTCGAAGGTGTCGTTTGCGGTGCGTTCATCCCTGAGACATCCGATCAGGTAACGGATCACATCCCCTATGGCAATGGGCTGGCACTTGGTCGACACCCATCTTGGGGTGGTCATGATGGGCAGTCTTGTTACCAGTGCCTTGATAATCTCATAGGAGGCGCCACCAGCGCCGATAATGATTGCCGCGCGCAGCACGGTTGTCAGGAAATCTCCGCGCTGCAGAATTTTTGCAACCGCAACCCGGCTGGCCAGGTGTTCGGACAGACCGCTGCCGGTTTCGCCAAGTCCGCCCAGGTAGATGGCTCTTCTCAGTCCGGCCTTATTTGCCGATGATACGAAATTCTCGACAGCCTGTATATCCCTCCGTTCAAACCCTGCCCGGCCTCCGGCCATGGAATGAACGAGGTAGAAGGCGGTGTCTATCCCGGCCAGTACCGGGTCCAGTGATGTGCGGTCAAGCAGGTCGCCGCGCACCGTTTCCACTTCCATCGGGAACTGCATTCCCGGACTGCGGGCCACGGCCCGCACCCGAAACCCTTCCGCGACAAGGGCCCGTACTAATCGCATCCCGATAAAACCTGTAGCGCCGGCTACAAGGACTGTTCCCTGGCGGGGCTCCATATACTCTCCTTTGCTGCCTTCAACTGTCCCCAAACAAGCATTTCAAGCTCGATCCCTCGAAACGTTATGTACGGATTCACCTTTAGTGTACACGACACCTGGAAAAATAAAGGTTCTTTAGCAGCTCTCTCTAAGAAAATTCGCCTGTCAGCCTATTGTGCGATGCAGAGACAGCCGGCTATGGTATGATTGCTGCGGAGGGTTCCATGAAAGCGGATAGCCCTGTTTTGCAAAAAAAAATTGCCAGCAGGGAGGTCATTCGGGAAGACCACTCGGTTTTTTCCCGGCAATGGATTGAACTCCCCCATGGTGATGCGTCAGAGCTTACTCCGGCATTTCTTGTGGAGTGCTATCTGGCCTTCTTGCAGAAATGCACTCTTTCCATCGTACGGCCGGTGCGAACCGACGGGAATACCATCTTTTCCGTATTCGGCACATCTTTACCCCTATTGATATTTTCAGGTCCGGAATTCAGCGGAAATGACCGTTTGCAATCCGCGACTCTTCGTATTGTTGGCGGATTGCTCGTGCAGCGGAGTGAATGCGGAAAAGGAATGCTATCTTTCATTATCGAAAGTTTTTCTGAGGGTGTGCTGGTTGCAGTTGAGGTCTGCGATTACTGCCCGCTTCTTCTGGGTGGGCCCAGGCCATCAAAGGTGCGGAAGTGGATTTACCGGTCTTCCCAGGCGCTGGTTCATAAGATCATAACCTCTCGATTTCTTTGCCATCTGTATCGTCAGTTTGAGACAGACAAGGATTTCGGAATATAGTTGCGAGATCTCTTCAGTAATTCCTCTCTTTCCTTGCCATGCACTACTCATCCGGTTTTTTCCATTGATTCGCATGGTGATTCGCTTACGTATCCTTTCACTGGTGGTCCTGGTTTTCCACTATTCCTTCCGCAGCCCTGATTCCGCTGGCCCAGGCACCGGTGATGCCGCGCGAGGTCCCGGCACCGTCGCCGACCATGTAGACGTTGCTGCTTACCCGGAAATGGCGATCCTGAAAGGCCGGTTTGTTCGCGTACATCTTGATCTCGGGATAATACATGATGGTGCTCGGGTGGAGGATGCCGGGAATAATGGTGTCGAGTTTTTTCATGGCAGCCCAAAGGTGGCGCATTATCTTGGCCGGTACCGCTAGCCCCAGGTCGCCGGCTGTGACCGGGCAGCTTGGTGGAAACGAGTAGAGGTCCTCGTTGAAGGTCTCCAGGCTGGAACGTTTCCCCATGCGAAAATCACCGACCCGCTGCATGAGCGGCTTGCCGCCTCCTATTTCATTTGCCAGCCTGCCCAGGTACACAGCCATCTGCTGGCCGCTCCTGACCGGGTCTTTCAGACCGATAGTTTTCAGCAATGCGAAATTTACCAGATTGTTCGCCGGCTGCTTTTCGGAGAGGGCATGGCCGTTGATCAGGCTGAAGCCCTGATAGCGCTCGAGCACCACCCGTGCATGCCCCGAGTTGGTGCAGAAGGTGCGCACCCCGTCGGGAAAGATGAACTTGGGATCGTAGTAGTCATTGACGATGGGGTAATTGTTTACGGTAGTCTCAAGGCGGATGCCGACATCGACCTCGTTGTCGATGTAGTCGATCCCCATCCTTTCCATCAGCTGCTGAAGAAAGCTGAAACCTTTTCGTCCGGGGGCGACGATTACCTTCTTTGCTCTGACCTTTTCCGTCGCGGCGACCACCACACCTGTTTCGTCATGATCATCAAAGATATCGGTTACTTCACATTCCAGCCTGAATCGCACTCCGCGGCTTTCGAGCTCGGCCATGAGACGCCGGATCAGCGCCCGGCTGCGGTCGGTACCCACATGGGCCTGGCGGATATCGAGCAGGGTAACGCCGATCCGCTCTGCCCGGCGCCGGTAGATATCCAGGTTCTTTTTTTCCTTGATGACCGGTTGAAAGTGTTTTTCCACCTCGGGAAGGAGCCTCTCCGCCTCTTCCCTGGTCCAGTTTTCGACAACAAAACCGATCGGATAGGTGTAATTCTGTTTGCAGTCGTTCAGCAGGCCACCGGAGCAGATTTTTTCCTGGTCGAGCATGAGGATGGAAAGGGAAGGGGCAGTCTCGGTAAGGTGAAACGCTGCACCGAGACCCGCCGGGCCGGTGCCGACGATGATGACGTCATAATCGTGAGAGAACATGGAGGGACTCCTTGGATGAGCAGTGCTGTCTCAAGTATACCTTCTTTTTGTTTTCCGGTGCTTGTCCGGTTTCCCCGTCTTCATCTTTTTCCTAAAGACAATCAGAAAGCTGACGAAAAGGTAACAAACGGATACCTTGCCACCCCTGGCAAAAAGAGAGGCCACTATGCAGCTGACCATCAGCACGTCATCACAACAATCGCAACTGGATTTCAGCCAGCTTTCCTTCAATCAGCAGGGAAATAGCGGCTCGTTGCCATCTTTGCCTGTCCAGTCTAAGGATCGGGTCGAACTTTCCGATGAAGCCAGGCGACCCCAAGACAGAGAACATTCTCTCGGCCATGTGCGAAGAGTGCATCACGATCGGAATGACAATCCCCAGGCCGATTTTCTCAAGGGTATTCTTGAGCAGTTAACCGGCGCACAGGTCAGTGATCTGCAAAATGCCCCTGCAGCGGGCGATGCCTCTGCAGCGGTGCCCCAGGGTCAGCAAACATCCCTGTCAGCGCAACAGGCTAGTCTTTCTGTTGAGAACAACAGCCTGTCGATCAACGGTTCCATCAACACCTCTGACGGAGCCAAGGTCTCCTTTGCCCTTGACCTGCAGATAATGCACGCATCCGCGAGTGCCGGTTCCTTCAACCTGAACAGCGACCCGAATGGCTATGAATTCAATTTCGCCGGTAGTTCGGCCGAACTGTCCAGTACCAGTTTCAACTTTTCGCTCAATGCCGAAACCCCGGACGGCACCATTGCCAGCAGCAGCGGCCAGGGGAACTTCTCTTTGAAGGATGAACTGAAAGAAGTCAGGCAGGTTCTGAAACCATTGCTCAAGGATTTTTTACATGATGCCGGAATGCCTTCCGACAGGCGCAGCGTCAGCCAACTCCTCCATGCGATAGCGTAACTGCTGATACTTTTTAGTACGTTATCGCATACGTCACTACTCTGTCTTAACCTCCCCCGTTCTTTTAGTCCCCATCCAGCATTAGAAACGTCCCGAAATTATAATTTTATATAGCCTTCTTCACTATTCCTGATAGTTGGATATACTTCCTCGTATGATCCGGGAATTTTAACAGAGGAGACTGATAAGACATCGGGGCGGTTTGTGTCCGCCTCACCAGGAGGCAGCTATGGGCAAAAAAGTCTCAAGAAGGGAATTTATCAGGGCAGGCGGGATGGTTGCAGCAATGACGGCGTTCGGAGGACTGCCTCTCGAGCTATTTGCCGCGCAGCAGCGGATGGCCCGCTTTCCGGAAAAGACTGACCTGATCATGCTGACGTCCCGCCCGCCACAACTGGAAATGCCGCCCAGTTTTTTCAAAGACCTGATCACTCCCAATGAAGCGCTTTTCGTGCGTTGGCACCTTTCCCAAATCCCCCTTGAGGTTGATCTGGACAGCTGGCGCCTCAAGGTGGGAGGGAACGTCGGCAATGCTCTGTCCCTGTCAATGGAAGACCTGCAGAATAAATTCGAAAAGGTCTCATTTACCGCGGTTATCGAATGTTCCGGAAACGGTCGGAGCTTTTTTGATCCGAGAGTCGCGGGAGGACAATGGCGGAACGGCGCAATGGGAAACGCGACATGGACCGGCGTTCGGCTGAGGGATCTCCTTGACAGGGCAGGCATTAAAAAAGATTCGGTCGAAGTGGCCTTCGACGGTCTCGATGGACCTCCGCTTCCCACAATTGCCGATTTCATCAAGAGCATACCTGTCGACACGGCGATAACGGATGACGTTATCGTCGCTTACGAGGTGAATGGGGCACCGCTCCCGATGCTCAACGGTTTCCCTGTTCGGCTGGTTGTTCCCGGCTGGTTCGCCACCTACTGGGTCAAATCCCTTTCCAGCATCACCGTCCTGAACAAGCCCGAAGAAGGCTTCTGGATGAACCCTGCCTATCGTATTCCCGACAACCAGTGCGCTTGCGTTCCGCCGGGCACCAAGCCCGCGCGCACCATTCCCATAAACCGCATGAACACGCGTTCTCTCATTGTCGACCCGGTTCCGGGAAGTCTCTTCAAAACAGGTAAAGCGGTGGAGGTCAAGGGACTGGCCTTATCAGGCGGCTACGGGGTCAGGGATGTGACGGTATCGGTCAACGGCGGGCAGACCTGGCATGAAGCCACATTGGGAAAAGATCTGGGACCCTATTCCTGGCGTCAGTGGTCGTACCTCTGGAAGCCGGTTACTCCGGGGAAATATACCGTCATGGCAAGGGCGACCGACCGGATCGGAGGATCACAGCCGTTCGAAAGCCTCTGGAATCCTTCTGGATACATGTGGAACAAGATAGAAACCGTAGAAGTTACCGTCGCCTAGGAGGGAATGCACATGAAAACGTACCTGATTCTGCTTTTGCTGGCTGCGGCTTTTGCCTTTCCCACGCAAACGACAGGCGCCGCCGAAGGCTCCGGCCGGGTTCATTCGATTACGCTTCCCGAGGTTTCCGTAAAACTGAAACCGGGTCCTGGGCGCGATAAGGTCGAGAGTTACTGCACTATCTGCCACAGCACCGACTACATTATCATGCAGCCGCCCTTTTCTGCTAAGAAATGGGGGGAGATCGTCAACAAGATGATCAAGGTTTTCGGTGCACCGATACCTGCTGATGTTGCAAAAGAGATCACCACGTACCTGGGCACCGAATATTCCAGCGGCAAATAGGGGCGGTTGAGCCGCCCCTATTTGCCGCTACTTCGTACCAGTCAAAACTTTGAATGGAAGCATTTTCATTCCCGTACCATTGGGAAAACAGGAAGGTGTCTCAACTTTCTGTTTTTCTATATTTCCAGAGTAAATTTCATCGGTAGGGCCAACGGGCAGATTATCTGTCAAGCTCGTATCGAATGCCTCTCAGCAGGTCACCGGGAGGAATCGGCTTGGCGAGAACATTCATTCCTTCATCGGGTATCGCCCGCTGCTGGAATACGTCGGCCGTATATCCGCTCATGAAGATGACACGGATGTCGGGGCGGACCCTGCGGATTGTATCGTATGCTTCCCAGCCGTTCTTTTTAGGCATTATCACATCGAGCAGAAGCAGTTGAATTTCCCCTGCGTGATCCATAAACCTGTTTATGGCATCCTCGCCATTGACAGCCTCTATGATGGTATAGCCGTTTTCCTGGAGCAGGTTTTTTGTCAAAGTCCTTACCGAATGGTCGTCCTCTGCCACCAGTACCATTTCCGTGCCGGTCGGATAGAGCTGGGCCAGCGACGGTTGGCAAGACCTCTTGTCCGTGTCGGAGTCACGACAGACTGTTTCATGGTGCAGGGACTTGCAGCCATCGCTTTTTTGCTGGATTTCTGCCTCCGTGATCACCGGCAGATAGATGCTGAAAGTGGTGCCCTTGCCGAGTTCAGAATGAACGTCGATATAGCCTTTATGCTGGTCGATGATGCCGTAGACCATGGAGAGTCCGAGGCCGGTTCCCTTTCCGACTTCCTTTGTCGTGAAGAATGGCTCGAAAATACGTTCCCGTGTCTTCGGGTCCATGCCGGTGCCCCAGTCGCTGACGTGAATGACACCGTAAATTCCCGGTTCCGCCGAACCGTGGGCATGGGCAAACTCACTGTCTTTCCTGGCCAGGCCGGTACTCATGGAAAACATGCCTCCATCAGGCATTGCATCGCGAGCATTGAGAGCCAGATTGACCAGTGCCTGGCTCAACAGTCCGGAGTCCGCCATGACCCTGGCCGGTTCGGCGCAGAAAGAAACGCTGAGTTCCACTTCTTCTCCTATCATCATGGAAAGAAGAGGTTTTGTCTTGGCAACCAGTTCATTCAGGTCAAGGAGCTTGGGTTCAATCTTCTGTTTCCTGCTGAATGCCAGGAGGTCCCGCGTCAGTCTGGCCGCTCTTTCGGAGGATTGGACGATACTGTCAACAAAGAAGCACAAGGGATCGTCATCAGGCATGTTTTTCTTCAGCAGGTGGGAGTAGCCAATAATGGCGGTGAGAATATTGTTGAATTCGTGGGCGACTCCCCCGGCCAGTTGGCCGACCGCTTCCATCTTCTGAGCCTGGAACAGTTGGGTTCCAAGGCGTTGTTTCTCTTCTTCCGACTGCCTGAGGTCGGTAATATCAAGGAAAACACCCACAAGACCGGCGGGATTACCTCCGATGTCGGCATAGGAGGCCTTGGAGAAGACTATGTTGCGTATCGTTCCGTCGGCATGTTCCAGCAGGGCTTCATAGCTCAGAATGTCCTGATTGTCCGGAGTGATTTCAGTCGCTTCGTCAGGAATCCCGACGAGGCTGGCGAGGTGCAGATCATGGACCGGCTGGCCGGTTACCTCCTCTTTCTTTTTGCCGAAGAAGGTTTCATACGCCTTGTTGCATCCTGAATAATAACCGTTGCCGTCCGTGTAGAAGATCGGATTCGGGATGGTATCGAGCAGGGTGTGGAGGAATTTCATCTGCTCCGTCAGGGCGGTTTCTGCCTGTTTGCGTACCAGTATTTCCTTTTCCAGCTCGCTGTTCGATTCCTCAATCTGGTCATTTCGTTCCTCGACAGTACGCCGCAGGAGAAAGCCCGAACGCATGCTCTGCTCCATGGTGTAGCACATATACATGCCTGTCAGGGAGAATGCTGCCAGGATAAAGGTGTTGCTGAACAAGACGTTTGTCGGGATTTTTGCATCCCATATCGCGATTGTCTCATAGAGGACGAAGGTGATCAGCGTCAGCAGCGAAGCGCTGACAAAACGCAGCCGGAAGTAGAACAGGATACAGAGAAGCAAGCCGGAATAGGACATGTAGTTTCCCGGCGGAGCGGCTTTGACGATCATCAGTGCCACACCTGCTCCGGCGGAGAACGCGGCGATGGACTGGGAAACCTGCATCAGTTTGCGGATATGCCGGCTGTAGGTGAATAGGAATATGGCGAACACAAGCGGACAGACAAAGGCGTATCGAATCAGCCAGGCAAATTCCTTAACATCGGGAATTATCCAGTAGTCGTGAATGCCAAAGAGTATATAGAGGGAAATCCCCGCCAGCAGGTCAAGGCGGAGATGAGGAAGTCTTCTGTTGCAGTAGTCTTCCCGAAATGCGGCTTCAAGGTTCCTGTCCTGGAAAGACAGGGTGAAGGCATTGTAGGGTACTTCTTTCTTTGAGTACATGGCCCGCCTCTCGACACGGCAACTTTATGTCTCTGGAAAATATTGGGGTCACTTTCCCGGCAATATCGAAATGAAAAATGTGAAGACATCCCGGAGCTTTCCTCTTTTCCCTGTTTCGCGATAGCGGCAACTTGCTACATTTGTCAAGGAGAGGTGCTTTCTGTGTAAATAGCATTTATTTAGATTCAACTTTCTATCAAATCAGAAAAGCAAATACTATTTAAATTTTTCACATTAGTGATTGGTGCGGGGAGGGGGCAAGGCAGGGCTGCCCCCACAAATCTTGCGGAAATTGTCATGCTGGGGTGATGGCGGGCATGGGAATTATCGGCGGGTTTGAGCATCTAGGTGGCAATTTATTCGCACGCCTTATTATTTGTCGATTACTTCTCTTCTTATGGGTCAGAGAACCAATTCACAAAAACTCAAAGATCATTTGCTTCCATTACATCCAGATCGCAGACGAAGCTGTCCAAATCCATTTCGTCCAACAGGTCTTCCGGCGTCGAGAATTGCGCCATAAATTTTTCGACGATATCAAGAGCACCCGGTATCTGACGAATGCGTCTTTGCAGTAACTCGACAATCTGCAAGGTGTTCGTATGTGCCTTCATCGCCGAGGATTTGTCTACACCCAACTTTATTATCACTGCCTCCACCGATAGCTTGGTTCCTCCCTGCTCATGCAAATCAATCCAGTCTTTTACTAATACCTCTATGCCTTTTCCAAGATTCATATGTGCCCCTTTTTTAAGAAGGAATCTGCCCCTGATTTGGGGATTTTGCGGTTTTTCGTTATTGAACCAGTGGTATTTAGGATTTGCCAGCTTACCTTGTACGGCATTTGGTGTCAGAAGAGTAAAGGCAAGCAAGAAATCATTAAACAGCGTCGGGGTAAAATTTTGATTGGTTGTATCCTTGAATAAGAAATCAACACTATTTTTGTCCCATGAAAACCGGGATCGCAATAAAAACAGATGGATTTAACGAAAACTTACGCTCTGGTTTGGATTTTCTTCTGATCGGTGGAAATGTTTATGCAAAGGAAAGGTCCAGGAGTGTCCTGCTCTTTTCTTTATTTTTAATGGGTTCTTATATTTTGGGCATGAAACCACTTTGATACGCAATGACAACAGTAAAAGCTTTAATTTGCAACACGGTTGAGTTGACAAAAACTGCAAAACTAGTATATGGAAATATGTAAATATGCAAAATAAGAGGGGTGGTAATGGATTTTGATATGAATAGGGATTTCGAAAGCGATGCAAAAGTTTTCAAAATGCTCAGTCACCCTATACGTCTGAAGATAGTTGCCGGACTCTACTCTCAGAAGTGTAACGTAAAACATATCTGGGAATGCCTTGGTCTTCCCCAGGCGACAGTTTCCCAGCATCTCGCACTTCTCAAGGATAAGGGCATCATCTCAGGAAGACGCGAAGGCGTCGAAGTGTATTATAGTGTCACCCACCCGCTGGCCAAGCAGGTTATCGCTCTTTTGATGCAATAATTCGTCAAGAAACAGCAGCGCCAATCATAAACTTGTAGGGTCCTCCGGGAGGCGTAGTATATTTGTCCACTAACAATGCCTGGATAAAGCCATAATCGACAAATAAACAACTTTGCCGGACTTTCCTGATGGTCTGAGACCTTAACTTTTTATTATCATCATTTCGTTCCCCCCACGCTGAAATTCATAGGGAACTGTTTTTATTGATACTTTGTGCCCGTACTTTTTGCAGTGAATTTCCATGTCACTGATATAAGGAGACCTGTTACCTGCGAGAGTAACCAAGGGAAAGATACGGATTTCTTGTGCAACCCTGCAAAGCTCGGAAACGGCCTCTTTGTGAAATTTTAGTGAAAGTTGATCACTATAGAGAAATAAAAGATGAGAACAGAGAGCCAGGTCGAACCGCTTTTCATCGAACGGCAGATCGGGAAGCTTGCCCGCAATATACCGACCTTCTGCTGTGCCGAGAGTGAAGTCATCCAAAAATTCCTGCATCGCCTTCATTCGTATTTTCCCCAGCTCCCCAGGTGACTTGAATGTGTCCCACCTGTAATCTGCCTGGTTTATTTCAAGTTGGTCCACAATTTCTTTATACGTTTCAGAAATTCTGTCTTCTATTTCTCGGGCAGCAAAGGTGTAAATCGGGTCGATCGAGATGATCGGATGGCCTGCTTTATTCATTCTCGCATTGAAACCGGCAGGTCCATCGCCACAACCCAGTATTTTCTTCTGCAGATCCACTGCCGTCAGCTCAAACATGCTGAGGTATTCTTCGAAAGATCGACCCCATGGAACAACATTATTTAAGAGTAAATGCCATAGTGTCCTTCAGTGTCTAATGGTTTTTATACTTGGTCTGAAGGCTAGGAGGGAGTGCTACATTCATCGCAAAATGAAATGTGTAGCCCTGTTCCTCTCTCTCTTGCTCGGATTTGCCGATAGAATTTGTTACCGGCACAGAAATTCGGCATACTTAGACTCGAATGCCTCACGGTCTAAGCTGAAATAATTGCGAATAATCTCAATAGCAGCGGCTTTTCCTCCCTTGATAAAGAAGTGTTGCTTTGAAGCGAAAAGTCGACTCAATCGAGTTGGATAAAAGAGCCGGTCGGAATAGACGGTTACGGAATCCTGGCCATTACATGCAAGTTCAATAAAGTCTGTGCTCGATTTTGATAGGCCAAAACATGTAGCCACGTAAGCATCCTCACCCGAATCATACAAGGCACACCCGTTAAGGTAGCAATGCTCGAATGTTTCCAGCGCTGCCTTTAGGTCGCACGGGCAGTGCTCAACAATATGCAGGTCGTGGTCAAATCGGTAAAGGGCCATCGGCATTCGATTCCAAGAGCAATTCGTGTCAGACCTACCCATTTTACTTTTATCGAATCATGCTGATCTGGCACTTCAAGATGCACTGCTAGAGATTTGTCTGCTCACCGAAGGCACCATCCAGCGGGTTATAATGATTGAATAAATCACGTCTTGCCCAATAGAGTCCTGTAACGGCACTACCGTCGTTGCGAAAGACCGAAGAAGCGCGCCTCTTTCTCGGCGAGGCTGATCCCTTCACTCTTTTGAATAGCCGCAGCCATATGTTCAAGGGAGTGATCGCTGTCCACCCAGAGAATGTCATACGTCCCGCCGGAGATATGAAACTTTTCCTGCGAATCCGCTTCAGAGCGGAAGGAGATATTGGTTACACCATGCGTACCTTTGCCGCCTTTGGGCGGAACGTTTTGGTCATTTTTGCCATGAATGGCGAGAATCTCCTTACCGTGCGCCGCAGGACAACGGGCAACCTCCGCCATGAGCGATCCTGCCAGCGAAACGGCTTTTTGATAGAGGTTGGTCTCACACATCAGGGTTTGGGTCATGATTGCACCGTTCGAATGACCGGTTCCGAATACGTGAGCAGGATCAACATTGTACTTCTTTTCCAGATACTGGACCGCTCCGGTGACGTAGCCGATATCATCGACCTTGTTGCTATAAGGTTCACCGCAACATCCTCCGCCGGCATTCCAGGCGCGAAACTTGTCGGGCAGAATATACGTAACCTACAGACTTTTGACCCCATTGAAAAAAATTCCAGAGGATCCCGTAGACTGCATACATAATTCCGCTCTTTAATCGAACCGGACACCCTGAAAGTGCTGAGAATGGCTCCATTATTTTGCCCTCGGCATCTGCCAGCCTACTGTCCACGCTACAAAAAAACCGCCAATCGGAAATTCCGACCTGGCGGTTTGCGTTTCTAGCTCGTCTCGCTTGCTGTGCCTTGCAGAATCTGACCCATGTGAGCTGCTTTCTGTCCTGCTGCCGATTTTTTGCTATTCAGATTTTTATCAAAATAGAAACCCAAATGCTATTTAATTTTTGCACATTAATGATGTGGCGGGAGGCGGGGGTAGGTGGGCAAAGTAGATAAGGCTTGCTTGGCCCCTACAGTAATGCCTGTAATGTTATCCATGAAATTATCACCGCCGCAACTCCTGCGGAACCGCAGTCAGCCAACCGAACTGGAGCACTCCCCAAAGCCCGATCAGGATCGCCTCGGCTGCATCGTGCCGCAGCGACGAGGGGCGTGCGGCGCCGGACCAGTCGATGATTTTCCGGGCAATCTCTCCAGCGTGTTTCTTGGCCTCCGGACCGCTCCGCCGTTCGCGGGGAAAGAGAAACAGTTCCCTCCAGACCTCGGAACCAATCCTCCGGACGAGGATGCCGCGCTGGGCCGCCTCTTTCTCCCAGACCACGGCCAGGTTGCCGCCACCCTCGATGACCAGTGCTGCCAGTTCGGGAAGCTCTTTGAGGATTCCGTGGGCGCCCCGCCTGAGGCGCTCGGTGGTGCCGAAGTTGTGCGAGCGATACCAGATCAGCTTCCCGTCTTCTCCGTAGAGAGCGAGGCCGGTTTTTAGGCCGAGATCAACCGCGAGCAAGGTTCTCATTGTTTCGCCGCTCCTGTCCTGGAAAGTGACTGCTTTCTCCACCCTATGTAGTTTCCATCCGGAAACGGTCTTTTTTCGCCCTGACAGCGTCAATCGTCGGTTTTGTTTGTGCGACGTACAGTAGTACGTCTCCGCACAATCCCTTGATTTCCTTGCCAGAACAAAAAAATCCTCGTTTCCAAATTGGAAACCAATAGTTTCCATCCGAAGTTTCCTGATGGAAACTATGTAGCAAAAGGACAAACCAATTGCCATTGAATTATAATCAGCGGAATCCTGATAACTGAGACGCAAATTGAAAAGTCGCGATCCTTATGGTACGATTGAACGAAATTTCTTCCCGTTTACAAAATCCAATAACAACAATATGGAGCAGTGTACCGTGTCTTTTCGAACCATAGAATGGCGTGACAACAAGGTCGTGATGCTGGATCAGACCAAGCTTCCCGGCGAGGAAGTCTACAATGAATACAGCGATTTCAAGAGCGTGGCCGAGGCGATCCGCGGCATGGTGATCCGGGGCGCACCGGCTATCGGCGTGGCCGCTGCCATGGGGATTGCACTGGGCGCTCGCGAGATAATTGCCGATACCCACGAGTCTTTTTTTCAGCAAATCTCCAATATCTGCGACGTGATGGCCGCGACCCGCCCAACGGCGGTGAATCTGTTCTGGGCCATCGAACGGATGAAGCGGGTGGCTGAGGCCAGCCGTGACCGGGACCTGAACGGTATCCGGGAGATCCTCAGACTGGAGGCCATTGCCGTCGAGGAGGAGGACCTGCGAATCTGCCGGTCCATCGGTGCCAACGGTGCCGCTATAATCAGGGAAGGGAGCACGGTCCTCACCCACTGCAATGCTGGCGGTCTGGCAACAGCAGGCTACGGTACCGCCCTTGGTGTCATTCGGGCAGCACATGATCAGGGCAAGAACATCCGGGTCTTTGCCGATGAGACCCGCCCCTGGCTTCAGGGTGCCCGGCTGACCGTTTGGGAGCTGATGAAGGACAACATACCGGTAACCCTGATCACCGACTCCATGGCCGGCTATTTTATGAAAAAGGGCGAGATCAGCTGCTGCGTGGTGGGGGCTGACCGCATTGCCGCCAATGGCGATACTGCTAATAAGATCGGTACCTATTCCGTTGCGGTGCTGGCAAAAGAAAACAAGATTCCCTTCTACGTTGCCGCACCCCTGTCAACCTTTGACCTCACTCTCGAGTCGGGTGACGCGATTCCCATCGAAGAGCGACCCCCCCGCGAGGTAACCCACCTGGCCGGTTTCTCCGTGGCGCCGATCGGGGTCAAGGTGTGCAACCCGGCTTTTGATGTGACCCCGGCACGCTACATTACCGGTATTATCACTGAAAAGGGTGTGCTGTCGGGGGACTTTCGCCGTCGTATTAGCGAAATGGTGGGAAAATGACTGACCGCTCCGGCCTGGTGGCTGAATTCCGCGACTGCCTGGCACTCCCCGAGTCGGAAGAAAACAATCAGCTCTTGGAAGCCCTTCTTTCTTCGCGGGGATTTTCGACCCCGGCCCGTTCCGTTGCAAACCTGCGGCTCCTTGTTGCATTCCTTGAGCCTGATATCCTGGCCGAGATTACCGTTTCGTCCCTTGACACTCCTTCACCGGACCAGGCACTCAACGGCCTGGAGCGGATATCCGGAGCGGTTGGTCGGGACGATCTGCTGTTCGTCTGCAAGGACCCGCTGCGCCGTTCCCAGCTCCTCGTTCTCTGCGGTTCCTCACCGTTTCTCACCTCCATTTTCTACCGCTGCCCATCCTCCCTCCACGATCTTTTCGTGCTCGGCGCCATTGACAGGGCAAAGACCTTTCACGAAACCGTTGGGCAGCTCCGGGCTCTTGTTCCGGAAACAGCCGGCTACCAGGAGCTGTTTCCCCTTTTCCGGCACTTCAAGTATGCCGAGGTGTTGCGCATTGCGGCCCGGGACCTGAATGGCCTTGCATCACTCGAAGAGGTGATGGGAGAGTTGGCCGATCTGGCATCCGCTTCGCTGCAGATTGCCTATGAGGCCTGTCGGCGCCTGCAGGTCCGTGAGCATGGCGCACCCCTGATGCAGACTCCCCATGGCGAAGAAGAGGCTGACTTGGTAATCCTCGGCATGGGAAAGCTGGGAGGCCGGGAATTGAACTTCTCGTCGGATATCGACCTGATCTACTTTTATTCATCCGACGACGGGGAAACGGCCGGCGTGCCGCTTCCCGACGGTTCGCTGAAGGGACGGATTTCCCTCCATGCTTTTTTCGTCAAGCTTGCCGAGATGATCAGCAAGGTTGTGTCAAAGGTGACAGAAGATGGTTTCGTCTTCCGTGTCGATATGGGGCTGCGGCCGGAGGGGAAGAGTGGAGACCTGGCCCTGTCCCTGCGGTCGGCCGAGATCTACTACGAATCGTGGGGCCAATCGTGGGAGCGGTCGGCCATGCTGAAGGCCTGGCCCGTTGCCGGTTCCATGGATCTGGGCGAAGAGTTCCTCCGGATGATCGAGCCGTTCGTCTATCGAAAGTATCTGGACTACACCCTGGTCGAAGACATGATGTCCATGAAGAAAAAAATCGACACATCCCTGGCCCTGAATAGGGGGGGGGAGGATAACATCAAGCTGGGCCGGGGCGGGATACGGGAGATCGAGTTTTTTATCCAGGCCCTGCAACTGGTCTTTGCCGGGAAAAATCCCGCCCTGCGGCAGCGGAACTCGCTGCACGCCCTGGACGACCTGAAAAATTCCCACATCATTACCGAGCAGGACTGCAAAGCCTTGAGCGAAGCCTACCGCTTTCTCCGAATTGTGGAGCACCGGATCCAGGTGGTGAATGAGCGGCAGACGCACAGCCTTCCCGTCGAAGATGAAGAACTGGCCCTTCTGGCTCGACGCTGCGGATATCTTGATGCTGGCGGCCTTGCCGCTTTCCGGGAGACCCTGGAAAGCCACCGACAGCGGGTTTCCGCGATTTACGGCGGCCTGTTTCTTTCCCGCGACAAGCGAAAGGAAGAGATTGCCCCGGAGATCTCTTTCATCTTTGATCCGAATGCCGATGCAGACCTGGTTAAGGACCTGTTGGAGGAGCGCGGGTTTGAGGAGGTTGATGCTGCCTACCAGAATTTACTTCTCCTCCGGGATGGCCCGCCACGCTCCAAGCTTGCCCCTCGCAGCAGGAGGCTGCGGGAAGAGATCGCACCGTATCTTTTTCTGGAGATTGTCGCATCGCCCGATCCTGACCTGGCCCTTGCCAACCTGGAAAAATTTCTCCGGGCAGTAGGGGCGAGGACCAGTTTCTATGCGCTGCTGGCCGAAAACCGTGAGATTGCCAAGCTGCTGATTCCCCTGTTCGGCATGTCGGAGTTCCTGTCGAAGATATTCATTCAGGCACCGGAACTCCTCGATGCCATGATCTCCCGCTCCTTCCCGATCAGAAAGAATCTCGCAGAGTTGAAAGCGGAGCTGGCAGCTCTCCTGTCTCAGTCGGATGATTTTGAAAGCAGCCTCGACATGCTGCGCAGATACCGCCACGAGGAGTTCCTGCGCATCGGCATGCATGACATTTACGGCCAGCTGGATCAGTCGGAGATCGCCGGGCAACTTACGCTCCTTGCCGAGGCATGCCTGTCCTCAGCCATCGATATTGCCCTGCGGGAGCTTTCCCGGTTCGGTGTTCCCACCTGTCTCGACGCTGATGGCCGGGAGCGGGAGGCACGGTTCGTAGTTGTCGCCATGGGCAAGCTTGGCGGCTGGGAACTGAACTACCATTCTGACCTGGATATTATCTATGTCTATGACCAGCAGGGGACAACAAACGGCGAGCGCCGCATCTCCAATCGTGAGTATTTTGCCAAGCTCGGACAGAAAATCATCTCGATCCTTTCCATCCCCACCAGGGAAGGGTATGTCTATAAAATCGACACGCGTCTCCGCCCTTCGGGGAATGCCGGTCCGCTGGTCACGTCGCTTGAGTCCTTCGAGACCTACCATCGCGAGGAAGCGCAAATATGGGAACGGCAGGCCCTGACCAAGGCACGGGTGGTCTATGGCGAGGGGCTTCTCAGGGGAAGTATTGAGAACGTCATCAGTGCAACTGTCTATGGCAGCGGGGCGGATGTGGATGTGCGGCGGGAGATTCATCGACTGCGGATGCGCATGGAGCATGAACTGGCGCGGGAGTCGACCGGAAGCTACAATATCAAGACCGGTCGTGGCGGCATGGTGGATGTGGAGTTTATCGTGCAGTACCTGCAGCTGAAGTTTGGCCGGGACTGTCCTGATATCCGGAGCGTTGCGACCCTGGAGGCGCTGAAGTCAATTCGTACCGCTTCTCTTATCTCTGAGGAAGATTTTCTCACCCTGCACGACGGCTACACCTTTCTCCGCCATCTGGAAAACCGGCTGCGAATTATCAACGATTACTCCATGAATGCCCTGGGCGGATCGAAAAGCTATCTGAACAGGCTGGCGCGACGATTGGGGTATGAGGAGAAACTCCGAAATCCGGGCGAGTCGCTTATGGCAGACTATGAACGAATCACCGAAGGGGTGCGGAAGGTTTATGACAGTATTCTCGGGGAAGAGGGCGGCTGATTTTTTCGGAATGTAATGAAACGTGCACTTTTGAGCCTGATGAGTTTCTGAAACCTCACAGGCGCGAAATACAAAAAAGCCCCGGATAAAACCGGGGCTTTTTTGTATTTGTGCCAATGCCGACGAGTAAGTGCTTCCGTGAGGACCCGCGGTAGAAAAACTGCTGTCAACCGTTGGCTGCAAGGTTTTCGGAGGCCAGTACCACCCGGTCGTCCTTGATAGCCGTCAGGTGGGAGCTGTGCTCGATCAGGGTGTAAAAATTCAGGTACTTGGCCACTTCGGCAGGCTGGGAGGTCTTCCGGCCGAAATATTTGCCGGGCTGGGTAAAGACATCGGTTACCACCTTGTCGTCATAGATAGCAAAATCGAAGGAGTTATTGGTGTCCCTGCCGCTGATGCCGCTGATAACCGGTAGTTCATCGCGGAAGGCGATGCGCACGTCTATCCCGTCGCGTAACTGGGGAAGAAGGATCTTCTGGACGGACTGCTCTTCCAGGCCGTCATGGTTGATCACGAAGGTGCGGGTCACCCTGACACCTCTCTGCAGGGCACGCAGGTTGGCCTGGTAGAAATTGAGCAGCGACCCACGGCTGTCCCAGCCTTCGGTAAGGGGATCCACTGCGTTTACCTGTCGGGTTGCCAGGTCCATTTGTTTTGCCGCTTCCAGATAAAACCCGCTTTCTTCAAGGGGGATGTAGCCCTGCTGCAGCAGCTGGATGGTCTTCATGGTCCCGGCCATGATCTCATGGGCCTTTGACTGGCACTCCGGGTCCGTAATCCCGGCAATGGCAAAAGTGATTTCGTGCGCTTTGCTGTACTGGTTCAATAACCCTTCACGGGTGGTTTCCATCTCCTCCCTGATCAGGTAGGTGGCAAGTGACAGCAGGATGCCGATGCCGAAGATGATATAGGCTGCCTCCTTGTAGTGGAGGACCCAGTGGAAAAGTACTGCGAGTCCCGACCCGGTGACGAATTCGATTAATATGGCCATATTATGAGTTTTGATTTTCAAGGTTTACCTCCGGTCTGATAAGAATCCGCCGCCCGGTTGATCTTCCTTGGTACACTAGTGATCGCACTTTTTCCTGAATAGGGATTTGCGGATTAGGGGACGTGAGGGGGGATGTCACGGGGGAATGGCGGAGGCCCGATGTGCGGGCACTATGTAGGTCTGATTATTGTAAGTTTTTTGTTACCATACATCAACTTGCTGAAAACGTCAATTGACATGAACAACAGGTTTGCAAGGGTAGGGAAGAGGATGGAAGGGAAGACGCCGGTTACAGCTCCTTCAGGAAGACCATCATGGAGGAGCCGTCCGGGAGATAGTTTTCAATCATTCCGGCCTTCCGGAACCCGGCCTTGGCGTAAAAGCGGATGGCTCGCGAAAAGGTTGGCGTATCGTAGGTCTCGATAAACAGCTTGCGGTAGCCGAGGGCCTTTGCCGCCCGCTCCGTTTCAGTCATCAGCCGGACTCCCCAGCCGCGACCCTGCAGTTTCGGGGAAAGGGCAAACCAGCCGAGCCAGACGTTCTCGTCCGGCCCCCACTCGTAATGATGCAGCCCGGTTAGGCCTGCCAGCGCTCCGTCCAGCAGCAGCGCGAAGTAGTTGCGTCCGTCGACAAGTCCGTTGGCCCTCGTTTCGAAATGCCTCCCGATGGTTACCCGGGCCCAGGCTCCCTCGTCGGGATTCATGGCTTCGCCGATCAGGGCTGCCGCCTCGTCAGCCAGCTCCGGGTCCAGTTCCTGCAATTTTGCGTCCCGGTCAAATCTCATGATTTCTGCCTTTCAATCAGGCCGGCGGTTCCGCTACCATGACGTTATTGCGGCCAGCTTCCTTTACCAGGTAGAGGGCCATGTCGGCGCGTTTCAGCAGCTGTTCCGCGCTCTCACCTGCAGCTATCTCGGCCACGCCGATGGACAGACTGGTCTTTACTTCTTCACCGTCGAGAACAAACCTGCTTTCCCGAATCTGTCGGCAGACTTTTTGGGCCGCTTCGGCGGCAGCGGGTGCCGTGGCCTTCATAAGGATTGCCGCAAACTCGTCTCCACCGAAACGGGCGACAAAATCGGTGGCGCGGAGAGTCGACCTGATTTTGAAAGCGACCCCTTTCAGGACCCGGTCGCCGCCCGGGTGGCCGTGGGTGTCATTGATTGCTTTGAAATTGTCCACATCGATGATCAGAAGAGAGAAGGCGTCTCCGTAACGCTCCCAAAGGCGAACCATTTCCAGGAGTTTTTCGTCAAAGCAGGTCCGGTTGGCAAGCTGGGTCATGCCGTCAACGCGCACCTCTGTCTTGAGGGCGTCTATCTGCTGCCGCTGATTGGCAAGAATCTCCCGGGAGTGAAAAAGTTCCTGTTTCAGGGTGCTGTTGCTGGAAATTACCCGATCTATTTCCGTTAGCAGTTGGGAGTGGACTTCCCTGAGGTCATCGGGAATGGCCATGTGGTCGATGGTGTTCCGGACGTCGCCCAGGGTCTGGGAAGAATCGCTGGCTGCCTGGTCGGTGCGCTGGATGACGCTGGCAAGGCTGAGCAGCAGCCCCCGGATGGTCTGGGCGGTGTCGCTGATCTGCTGCTCCCGCGGGTCGACCTTCCGGGTTGTCGCATCCCTGGTTTCTTTCAGCACTCTTCGGGAGGCGAGCTTGCGGCCGAATGTCCTGCCCAGGAATGTAAAAGGTGCGGTAACGGTCCGGCCAAGGGAATCGAGAAAATGGTTGAGCCCCTCCGATTCAATCATCCGTGCCAGCGGATGGAGGACGATGCCGAGGGCGATGCCTGAGCTGAGAATAATGATGAAATGCCAGAGGTGCATGGTGATTTCTCCAGTCATGTGATGCGTGGGTGAAATCAGACGTTTATATCTGCGTTACAAGGTCGTATCCCGTTTCATGCCGAAAAACAGGCCCATCTTGTAATTGCGGTAGACGCAGTCGGCGTCGCTGAAGCCGGCTTCCCGCAGCCAGCGGAGCTGGTCATCCATCAGCGCATCCCGGTCATAGGCGAGCCGTCGCTCGATGCCGGCCCGAATCTCCTCATCAGGTGCGCCTGCCCGGCGCATCTTTTCATACCAGTCGTTGCAGTAGAGCTCTTCCAGGTATGGAGTCGGACCCTTTATCAGGTCGATGTTGATGAAGATTCCCTGTTTCCGGAGGACCTTGTAAACCTGCCGGCAAAGGTCCTGTTTTTCCCGATCATCAAGGTGGTGGATGGAGAGGCTTGAGATGACCAGGTCGAAAGATCCCGCATCACCCAGCGTCCGATAGTCTGCCGTCACATAGCGAAAGCGCTCCGGGAAATTCCGGAAACGTTGGCGGGCCACATCCAGCATCTTTCCTGCTATATCGTAGAGAACAAACGTTCCTTCCGGGCACCTCTCCAGCACGTGTTGAGAAAAGAGGCCGGTGCCGGCACCCAGGTCAAGGACCTGGACGGTGTTGCTGGGGTCGAAGGGGATCAGCTCCTTTGCAACGGTAAACAGGTCGTCATAACCGGGTACCGCCTTGCGAATCCAATCATCATAGTACTGAACTGTCTCGTTGAATGCTTCGTCGATAGCCATGGCGGTATCCTTTTCATGAACTGCTGCTGTCAGGGTGAAAAAGCGGGAAATTACCGCTCTAATTAGTTTGTAACGCAGAAACTGACCGAGTGCAAGCAATTGAATGAGGGGGTGGATAAGGACGACAGAATGTGCATCTTTAATCTGAACCGCTGATTTTATTATTGATTTTTTTTCTCTGCCCCCTATACTACGCTTCATGAGCATACGACGTTTAGTCCTTATGTCATTTTGTCTCCTGCTGGCTGCATGTGGAACCACCGGCCACAGGGTAAGGGTAGAGTCGGGGATTCCCGGACAGCGCCCCTGGCAGCGTCCTTACACCGTGGATGGCAAACGGTATGTTCCGCTTTCGAACGCCGAAGGATACCGCGAAGAAGGCTTGGCGTCCTGGTACGGTGCGGAAGAACATGGCGGCCCCACCAGCAACGGCGAGACATTTGACATGTATCAGCCGACTGCCGCCCACAAGACCCTTCCCCTTGGATGTTATCTCAGAGTTACCAATAAGCTGAACGGCAAGCAGACTGTTGTCCGGGTGAACGACCGGGGTCCCTTTGTTGCGGATCGGATTATCGATCTTTCCTACCGGTCGGCTCGCGATCTGGATATTGTCGATTCAGGTGTGGCGCCGGTGATCATCGAGGTTGTTTCGTCCGGCACCGGCACAGCATCTCCTGCTCCTAATCCTGTTGCGGTCGGAACCTATACGCTGCAGGTTGCCTCCTTTGCTGATCCGGTATCGGCGCAACAGCTGTCAGCAAGGCTGAAGAAGGAATTTTCCTTTTCCTCGGTTCGGCAAGTGGAGACCGGAAAGGGTCGCTTCTATCGGGTGCATGCCGGCCGGTTCCTTTCCCGCGCTGCTGCGGAAGAGGCACGAGTGTCCCTGGCCCGTAACGGCTATCCTGACGCGTTTATCGTTTCCCCGTAACAAGCGTCCCGTGCCACTAGGAACCATTGATGGATATCTACAACCTGATCAGTTTCTGCGGCATCTTCCTTCTTGCGGGGTTTGCCTGGCTCCTGTCCACTGACCGGCGGAGGGTCAACTGGCGGCTTCTGGGCTGGGGGGTTGGAATCCAGCTGGTCTTTGCCGCATTCATCTTTCTCTTTCCCGCGGGCACATCCCTGTTCCTGGTGGCAAACGACGCCATTGTCAAGGTTCTGGATGCTGCCACTGCCGGTTCGCACTTCCTCTTTGGTCGTCTTGCCATCCCACCCGGGGCAACCGGTGGGGGAGGGGAAACCTCCCTCGGATTTATTCTTGCCTTTCAGGCCTTTCCAACCATCGTCTTTTTCTCTGCCCTGATGGCGATCCTCTATTACTATGGCATCATGCAGCGGGTTATCCGGGTATTTGCCCGTTTCTTCAGCCGGCTCATGGGGGTATCGGGAGCCGAATCACTGGTGGCTGCGAGCAACATTTTCGCCGGTGTGGAGTCCGCTCTGACAGTGCGTCCATTTCTTGCCACCATGACACGCTCGGAGTTGTGCACCATCCTCACCGTCGGCATGGCAACGGTCTCCTCCAACGTTATGGCCCTGTATGTCTTCACCCTGAAGCCCCAGTTCCCGACCATTGCCGGCCATCTCATGTCCGCGTCGTTCCTGTCGGCACCTGCGGCCCTGGTGCTTTCGAAGTTCCTTGTTCCGGAAACCGGCCAGCCCGAGACTCTCGGATTGGCAGTGATCCCGGAGGTGGTGCGGGAAAGCTCGCTGTTCGAGGCAATCATCAACGCCGCCAACACCGGCATCAGGGTCATCGTCGGGATATCCGGTCTTCTCCTGGCTGTTCTCGGCCTGGTTGCCCTTGCCGATATGATCCTCTCCGGAATTGGCGGGTACCTGAACTCGCTGCTTGGTACGACGATTCCCTGTTCGTTTCGTGATATCCTTGGTTTGGTGTTCTACCCCTTTACCCTGGTACTCGGTATTCCTCCCGATGATGCGGGACTGATCGCCCGACTAATCGGCGAGCGGGTTGTCCTTACCGAGGTCGTTTCCTATCAGGACCTGTCTGCGGCGCTGGCCGCCAAGCAGATCCTCCATCCCCGCTCGGCCGTCATTGCCGCTTATGCCCTGTGCGGTTTTGCCCACGTGGCATCCATGGCCATCTTCGTGGGCGGGGTCGCGGCCCTTGCTCCCGAACGGACCCGAGACCTTTCCAGCGTTGCAGTAAGAGCCCTTGTCGCGGCAACCCTGGCCTGCCTCATGACCGCCTGTGTTGCCGGAACCTTCTACAGCGGCAGTTCGCTTCTCTTCTGATACGAAAAAGGGCCGCAATGGACCTGCCTGACGGCGGGGATTCCACTGCGACCCTGGTGTCTTGTGCTTTGGGATTATTATGATGCGCCGGAGGCTTTTTTCCTGATTCTCCACCCGACGAAAAACAGCAGCAGCGCGCCAATAAGGATAAGGGTAATGGTTTTCCATGACAAAGCGCCCTGACCGCTTTCTTCCCCGAGCGCTTTTCCTTCCTTGTCTTGTGCCCCAAATCTCAGGTCAGCACTGAAATCCGTTTGTTTAATGATGGTCTCGAAAACCGGCAGATATTTTTCGAAATCCTCGCTTTTTGCATAACAGGCAATCTGGACAAAGCCCTCTTCGGTGAGAATTGCACCGATAATTCCCCGCACGGTTCCGGCTTCTTTGACATCAATGGCAATCCTGGTCCAGAGGATATGAGAAACCGGATCGTACATCGGTTCGCCAAGTGATGCATTGGAGCTGATTGAGGAGATGGAGTCAGTGGTCTTGGCGAAACTGTCGCCCATGGCCTTCTCAATCCGCTTGAGAGACTTCAGTTGCTCTTCGGGAATACGGCCGGAACGATTCACCTGCACCAGAATATACGGGTAGGTGAACCACTTAGGCGAATCGGCGCGCTGAAAGCCGTAGTCGTAATGCTGTTTTTCAGCCTTCGGGGCCATCTTTGCGATTGCCTGGGAATACTTGTCGATTACCTCTTTGGGAATCGGTTCCCAGTCTTTTGGCAGGTGAATTGTGAAACCTTCCTTGGCCGCAAAGGACTGCGGCAGGTCAGCTCCGAAACAGGGTGTTCCGAGCGAAAGGAGAAGAGTCACCATTCCCAGTACAGTTGTTATGATTTCCATCGGATAATCTCCCTCGTTCAGTTTCGATATTTCACCTGGCAACGTTTGGAAACAGCATGGTGATGGAGTCTCCGTCCTGCACCTGGTTGTTTTGTGAGAAAATATCCGATGACGCCGGAAAAGTCAAAGTATGGTTGGAGAGTATCCGCACCCGGGAGAGGGGAGAAAGGCAAATCGGTCGCAACAGCCAGTGTCTCAGGATTTCCCGCTTTTCATCTGACGAGATCTCGACGCCCAGGAAGAGCCGGTAGTACTCCTGTATTTCTGGAAATGGGTCCCGATCACACGTGGCCATGAGACCTGCCAGGTTTTGGAAACCTGGCAGGTCTGCCTTTTCCTATGGAGAACCTGAAAGTATCTTCTTCATCTCACTTTCCGAAACATCTATACCCAGGAACAGCTGGTAGAAATCCCGCGACTCACCGATGATGTCGATGCGGTACTCCTTCGGGTAGAGGCACTTCATGACCCATTTCAGCCCGATGAAGCGCATGAATGTCGGCGGACGGTCGAACCAGTTGACGGGCTGATCCGGAATGAGGTAGACCTTCCTGTTCCTCACCGCCCGGACCCTCCGCCAGCGGGGATCACTCCACACCCTACGGTAAAAACCTTTGTCCATGGCCAGGATCACTTCCGGATTGTAGATGAGCACCTGTTCAAGGGATACTTTCTCCATGCCGAAGAGATCCCTGGCCTTGCAGCGATGTACATTTGCCCCGCCCGCCAGCGTGATGAGATCGCTGTGCCGTGACTCGTCGCACTCGGTGGTGAGTCCGTCCACTCCTTCCGCAAGGTAGACCGAAACCTTTTTGTTATTGGGAATGCTTCGGGAAAACGCGGCGGCCTGTGCAAGCGTCTTTCGGCAATAGTCGCTCAGCTTTTTTCCCCGCTCCTCCCTCCCGAGGATACGTCCCATGCGCAGAAAAGCTTCGGGATAGTCGGATGGTCTGGCAAGGGTCATCTCAAAGACGGGCCTTTTCAGCATCTTCATCCTCTGGTTTACCTTCAGGCTCAAGGCGGTCTCATCGTTGGACACGACCACCATTTCAGGGTCCAGCCGTAACAGCATCTCCATGTTCGGGGTCGATGCCTCACCGAATGTCCCGCCGATAAGAGGAAGGCGCAACACCTGTTTGTGCAGATAACGTTTGTCTTTTTCCCTGATCGGAAAATTCAGGCCCGCGAGTATCGTCGGGTCGAGTGCGTACAGCAGAAAGGTGTCGGGCGGCGAGGCGCTATATACTTTCCGCACGCACTCGGGCAGGGGAAAATGCCTGCCGAACATATCGGTTACTTCACGGGCTTCGACACGAGGAGCCAGGCATACTAAAACAAGTAAGCAGCAGGCCGCCAGGTATGACATTCTTTGCACGCGTTGCCTCCATTGTCTCAGTCCTTTGGATGTTTTTCCCACCAGATGACAGCCCATCGGCAGGATCTTTCGTAGGGAAGTTGCCACCTGTTCCCATCGCAGAGCAAATGCTCCAGCAGATAGTCCTTGATTTTTTCTTCTTCCTGGTCGGTCAGGTTGTTGAACATCCATCGCTGGGCATCGAGCGCCTCGCTGAAGGTGTTCCAGGTATTGTGGTGCCTTTCCGGGATAAGAGTGATATTGGCAAGGATTCCCATTTGGTAGAGGAGATTGTAGTAGTAAATATAGTCGGGGCCGGGGGAGAAGGGCCTGCCGGCTGCCTGGTACAGGTGCCGATCATGGGGGCCATCGCCCACGGCGACAGACAGGTAGACGCGCTTTTCGGCAGCGGCATCCAGCTTGGTGATGGCATCTTTTGCATTATCGGATGGCAGGGATCGAGAGGCGATTGCCACATCGTGCCTGCCGATTCCCCTCGCATTCCAGTCCTCTTCCCAGCGTCCCTGGATTCTTCTGATATTGTTGATTCCTTCATTCTGGCAGTGTTTCCCCAAGATTTCGAGCATGCTCCCCGAGAAATCGACCGCTGTTATGCTTTTTACTTTCCGTGCCAAGGGGATGGCAAGGGTTCCTCCCCCGCAAGCCATATCAAGTACGCTCCAGTGAGGCTCGATAGACATCAGATTGAGGAAGGAATCTGCATATCCTGTGCTCGGTGCATAGACGGCAAATGTCGCGGCCCGCTTGTCCCAGAATGCGGAAGTTTCACTGGGAGGCAGTGGCGTTGTGATGCAGAGGGTTTCGCTTTCTTCACTACCGGGCGGTGTTTTTTCCATTCTTTTCTCCCTGTGTGCCTACAATTTTTGTTGTCCAAGACCTGCCAGGTTTCAAAAATTTGGCAGGTCTGTCTTACTTTCCGCTTCCCGCTGGGCAAAATACCTTCACCTTTCTTCTCCGCGAAAAAGGGTGGCCGCCGGAATGGAGGTTTCACCGGCGGCCCATCACAACCATGGAGGAGGAACTCCTGGCAGAATATTCAGAACCTGGCGCTGACACCGCCGAAGATGTTACGCCCGCGTCCGGGGAAGCCGTACTGCTCTTCGTAATTTCTGTCAAAAATATTGTTGAAGGCGATGTACCCTTCGAAATTTTTCAGGAATTTCTGCGAAACCCGCGCATTGAGGACGAAATTGCCGGAACAGCTCTGGAAATCCTGTTTCGGGCTCGTGGGCGTCGGCACCTGGCTGTAGATTTCGGAGATGAGTATCCCGTTCAGGTCGAGGCGGGTTTTCGTATAGGGGACCGTATAGCTTGCACCCATATCCAGTTTGTGTTCCGGGACATTGACCACCTTGTCGGTTACCTTGTTCTCGCTTTGATCCAGGGCGTGATTGAAATTGTAGGCCAGCCTCAGCACGAGGTCCTGCATCGGATAGAATTCGGTATTGACCTCGATGCCGTATATCTCCACCTGCCCGATGTTGATGTACGGGGAATTCGGCAGCGATTCCGAACGCATGATAAAGTCACTGATATCATGATAGAAAAAAGCCAGCTCTCCCCACATGACGTCCGCGAAATTACGCGAAGCGCCGACCGTGGAGTTTATGGCGATCTCCGGATTCAGCTTGCTGTTTCCTGCCTTGCTGTCAAAGTACTGCTGGAGGGTTGGGAAACGGGTTTTGTGGGCGACCGAGGCAAAAAGTTTCGTTGAATCAGGGAAGACGTACGTGGCGCCAATCATGGGATTGAAACTGTCTTTACCGGGGCCAACGCCCAACGGGGTCTGGTTGATGAAATTACCACTTTTGTCGGTGTTGTTTTTGTTCGCGTGGGTCACCTTGAACCAGTCATAGCTGGCCCCCACGACAACCGAGAAGTTTTTTGCCAGGGTCATTTCGTCTTCGATGCCCGCCGAACCGGTCCAGGAGAAAAAGCTCTCGAAGGGGAGGTAGATGTCGTCCCGCTGTTGGTGGGAATCTCCCCGATAGTTGAAGGCAAGACGCACGGTATTCCAGGAAGCCGCCTGGATCTGGGCGATGAGAGACCCGCCGATCATGTAGTCGTAATAGTTGCTGTATGCGAATGGATTGGTGTAGGACTGGTCGGGATAGGATTGGAGACCGTCTACGTGATTGTGATAGAAGACCTTGCCCTTCAGGGTAACCCTCTCGCCGATTTTCTGCTGGCCGCTCAGGTCGATTCCCCAGTCGTCGTAACGGTTGAATCGGAAGAAATTCGAGAAATGGGGCTTGGTGGTAAACACATTTACCGAACTGGTCGATGGAGGAATTCCGTAATCCCTGCTGATATAGCTCAGGTTGACGTAATACTCGGAACCCTTCGAAGGTTCGATACCGAACTTGGCCCAGAAGCTGTCTTTGGCATAATCGGATTGGTTGCGCGTGCCGCCGTCCTCGAATACCCCTTTGACGGACTTGCCGGGCTTGTTGACGACGGTTCCGACAACCGGGGTGAAATCGTCGGACATCCTCCAGCCATGGGCCTGGCTATGCTCGTAGTTGAGCCAGTAGCTGAAGATCCCCTTCTTCATGCCGTGGGAAGCGGAGGCCTTGAAGTAATCCACATCCCCTCCCTCCACGTTTACTTCAAAGTACGGTTTCTCGACCGGCTGCCTGGTAATGATGTTTATGACGCCCCCCTCGGCATTGGCGCCATAGAGGACCGATGCCGCTCCCTTGATGACCTCTATCTTTGCCACATTGTCCGTTGAAAACTGGTTCAGATCCAGAAAACCGGTTTTTGTCTCGTAATACGGCACGCCGTCGATCAGCACCAGGATCCTGCTCTGGTCGAAAAATCCGTGGATGGTCACATTCGGCTGGTTCTTTCTTCCCGCGGTAACGGCCATGCCCGGGACGTGCGCCAGCGCCTCAGCCACGGTGCGGCTGTTCGTTGCCTTCATCTCATCGGCGGTAATCTCGTTGGTTATCGACGCCTCCTTGGAGACGGGCGGCTTTTCGTCGGTGATATAAACCTCGCCGAGAGAATAGCTTTCATACCCGGCTCCCTTTTTCTCGTCCGCCCTTGCAACGCCTGCTGCTGCCAGGGTGAGACAGGACAACAGTGCTGCAACCTGAATCATTCTCATACAAATTTCTCCTCCTCTTGATTGAATTTCACTTTCCGTCAGGAAAGACATGGTGTGACCTTTCACTTTTGTCTCAACAGGGACCGTCCAATCCCAAGTTTTGTAATCGATCGACATTGAGCAGGTTTATCTTGCGTACACACTCCCCGAAAAGCCGGTATCCACCTGCTCCCTCGGCAAGTATCTCCAGAGCTTGGTCGCTATCGGTCACCACCACCGTGCCGACCATGGCAGTGTTGCGCCGGAAGAGCGGTTCCGGCACAAAACCGGCTGTCGGCCCGACAACAGCGATGGCCGCATCCGCGGGAACGAAACTGATGAGCTGTTCGATGCTGCCGTTGGCAATGGCGGCCCCGGTGAATACGGCTGTCTCGCAGCGTGCAAGTGTTTCAGCGGTGCGTTCCGGCACAATGAAGGTTCCATATCCGGCTTCTGCCTCTTCCTGGGTTTCCTTTTTACGGTCGATGATGGTGACTTCGGCGGCTCCCATATCTTTCAGGCGCTTCAGGAGCGGGATGATCGCACCCACCATGCAGACCCGGCGGTTGCGGAAAAGTGCTGGAATCCCCGACAAATCACCGCTTGTATCGACGACATAGCGACCATCTTCAAAGAACGGTACTGACAGGGCGTTCAGCGTGGCCAGCCTGATGATCTCGGCAAAGGGGCCGGGAATATTTCCGTCCATGATCGTAGCGGCCTGCATGCCGCGAATAGTGGGAGTGCTTCCCTTCAGGATGCGGCTGCCGGCGCTTCTGATTACTTCCGGCGGTGTGTAGGCAACTCCGCCGCAACCATTGGAAAGTTTCACACCGACAAACATAACCCCCACTACCAGTCGCTCGACCACCAGTCCATCAAGTTTCGTGCTGTAAAATCCTCGCAGAGTTTTTGCCGCCTCGTCCAGGATCAGCCGGGAACTTCCATTGTCTCCGGCAATCTCACTCTTGGTCTCCTCTGCACTCGACACGTCTTTCATTGGATTTGTTTCCAAACTTTTAACCATTATCCCTTCCTCCCCTCTATCCACATACCCTCATCGTTACGGGTCATGGTGAACGAGTCGAGACCCGCTGCCTCAAGCGCATCGGTATAGTGTCTGTCGTCGTGAAGGAGCGGTTTCCGCTTCCTCTCATGCCACTCCGGATGTTCCATTTTCAGCCGTTCCCGGATGGAATTCCTTGTTTTCGGATCACCGAGGCCGCCGCCGACATAGGCGTGTCCTCCCGGTTTGAGAACACGCTTGATCTCCCGAAACGCCGTTGCCAAATCATCCCAGAACGGAACAGAGCCTCTGCTGATAACCAGATCAATGGATGCATCTGCCAGGGGAATTGCCTGCACGTGACCAAGCAGCGTTTTGGATCGTGACGTCAAATCACCGGATGCAATATTTTCCTCCGCATACCTGAGCATTTCAGGCGACATGTCGAGGAAGACGAAATCGAGAGCAGTAATCCGTGCCAAGGCAAGCCCCAGGTGGCCGCCCCCGCAGCCGACGTCAAGGCATCTGCCTGAGTCAATCCCGGTTTTCTCCAGAATCCGGCCGGCGTAGTAGGTGTAGATTGGCGCGTTTACCCCCAGGGCAATAGCGTTGTATGTGCTCGCATCAGACACTTTCATGAAATTATTCTCCTCCTGATTCCGGAATCGGGTCTCCATCCGGAGTTTCCGTATGGAGACTAAAAAGCCCTGTTCAACCTGTCCGCTGGATCGGTCTTCTGTTTCAAATCCCCATAATCTTCCGCATTTCCTGAGCCGAAACCTCGACGCCCAGGAACAGGCGATAGAAATCCTGCGCTTCCCTGACGATATCAACCGGGTATTCCTTGGGGTAGAGACGATTCATGAGCCATTGAAGACCGAGTATCCTCATGAATGATGGGGGCCGATCGAACCAGTTGAAGGGGGTTCTCGGTATCAGGTAGACCCTTCCCTGCCGTACGGCTCTGATACGCTGCCATGCTGGGTTTGTGAAGACCCTGTCGAAAAACAGCTTTTCCTGGACGATAATCACATCCGGGTCATAGAGCATGACCTGCTCCGGGGAAATCTTTTCCAACCCCTTATGACTGGCCGTGTGGCAGCGATGGACGTCTGTGTCGCCGGCGCGCTTGAGCAGTTCCACATGTATCGAGTCATCACACTCCGTTTTGAGCCCATCCACACCCTCTGCATAGTAGACCTTCGGTCTTTTCTCCTTGGGAATCCTCTTTACGGCAGCGTCCACGCCGGACAGAACCCTTCGGCTGTAGTCACTCAGTTCTTTCGCCCGTTTTTCCCTGTTGAGGAGCGTGCCAAGGAACATGAACGCATCCGGATAATCGGAGAGAATGCCGGCGGTTGCGTAGGCATAGGGAATGCCTATCTTTTTCAGGGTTTCCTCCGTCTTCTGACTGGCGGGGGATTTTTTGTCGCTCCACATGAGGAGCAGGTCCGGTTTCGCCTGCAGCAGCACCTCGATGTTGGCCGTCTGCCCCTGTCCGAAAAGACTGCCGATGACGGGAAGCCTTTGGACGCTCTTGTGGAGATATTTCTTGTCTTCTTCCTTCAACGGGAAGATAAGACCTGCAAGCAGGGCGGGATTAACTGCATACATGATGTAGGTTCCGTACGGTGACGGCGCGTAGACCTTCCTGAGAGTGTCGGGCACGGATACGTTGCGGCCCGTCATATCGACAATCTCCCTCGCGCCGGCAACACCGGAACAGACCATTGGCAGCGCAAGAAAAAGACAGAGTGCGGCGGTAATGCTTTTGCTCCTCATAGTTGACATGGAAATTTCTCCTTATTTTTCAAGGCAGTTTTGACATCAACCGGACGTTAGAAAGGCAAGGTCTGCTCCAGGCGCAACCCGCAGGAAAATCCCACATCCTCGAACGTCAGGATAGTCTGGTAGTAGTCATTGAGCAGGTTGCGGGCATATGCGGTTACCCGACCCTCGAGCTTTTTGATGCGGTAGTTGTAGCTGACATTGGCATCCAGTCGGGTGAAGTCGCCTATCTCGTGGGCCTTGCCGTCGGCCGCGAATCTGCTGTTCTGGTAAGGGGCAAGATACCGCAGTGACAGATTCGTCTGGAACGGACCGTAGGTGTTCCCGATCAGGAACGACAGGGTGTCGCTGGGATTGGCTCTGTCGACGGTTGGGTTGGTATATTCAATATGCGAATAGTTGAAGTTGTAGTCGAAGCCGTAGGGAAGACTGCCGGTAGTGGAAAATTCAAGTCCTCTGCGATCCACATTGACCGCGTCGTAGATACTCACAACATTGTTGCCCGTTCCGGATGAACCTACGGCGGTCTTGTAATTCTTGATGTTGTAATAGAAAAGGGTCAGTTTCGGATTGAAAGCCGGGTGATATCTGCCTTCGAGATTGAGTTCGAATTTGTAGCGTTCCTCGGCGTCCAGGTTCTTATTGGCAAGCGTCGCCAGGAAGGAGTCCGTATTCGCGTGCGAGTAGCCGACCCGGGCAGCCACAGTGTAAATCTCTCCCACCTTGTATGCCGCGCCGATACTGGCCGCAATCACCGGCTCGGTCCACTTGTTGTGCAGCAGCGCCGTCGTGGTCTGGGTCGGCGAGTATTTGTCGACCCCTGTCCGGATATACTTTTCATCGACCCGTACCCCGGCGTCCAGTGTCATCCTGTTCCCAAGGAAACGCTGTTCATCCTGGAGATATCCACCAATAAGTGTTTCTTCCCTTTCTTTGCCGTCATATGCGGCATAGCCGGTCGGTTCATGCCACCATGTGGCCTGAATGCCTGTTTTCAATGTGTTTTTGCCAAAGGCGGCCAAATGCCAGAGATGATAGTCGTCTGCGTAATCTCCCTGGTTTTTGACGGTAACGGCGGATTTGCTGTAACTGGCCATGACCTCACGATCCGTTATGGCGCCGTGGGAATAGGAAAACGACGTCACCTGCCCCGCACTCCACAGTTTGTTGATGCTGATAGCCATCAAGAGTGGCTTCAGAGGATCATAGCTCCATTTCTGGTCTCTCGACTGGGAAGAGGCAAGAGAGTTGAAGCGTTGCATCTCTTTCATGCCATCAGCGTAGTACAGGAAGGTATGGATCTTGAGAGACGGTCCGTCATACCCGCCGTTGAAAAGGACTGACATGACCCGGTTGGCGTTATACCATCCTTCCCTGCCGCTCGTTCCGCTGGCGGTACCGGCCAGTCGGTAATTGAACAGGCCGATTCTGTTGCCATGGGAAAGCTGCCCCTCGTAGGTGTCGAGGCTGCCGTATTCCGCTGCCATGCCTACTTCCGGCCTGGTTCCCCTGCGTGTCTTGATGATCACGAACCCCTGGTTCGGAGCGCTCAGGTAGGTGCCAAAGCCCATTATCGGACCGAGGGTGAGACAGGTGGAGTCTTTAACGATCCGTACCGATTCGATGGCATCCATGGGAAACTGGGAGAGAATGCGCGAAGCCTGGGTGTTGGGGAGATAAAAGCCGTCGATGATTATGCCGAGTGAATCACCGCCGCGAACGGACGCAAAGTTCATGACCTTTCGTCCCTGAAAGGTCGACGCTACACCGGCGGCGCGGGAAATGAGATCATACATGTCCTTCGGATTGATGGCCTCGATCTCTTCCCGGTTAATCACTTCGGTGGAGATTTCGGCGCTCACCGGAACGGCATATTGACTATAGACAGGTTCAGCCTCTTCCCCGCTGAATCTGCCGGCCTCTTTTTTGGCGGAGACCGTTACAGGTTCCAGGCTGTGCTTTTTCACCTCTGCGTTACCTGCATCGGCATGGACTGACGAAACATGAGCAAACAAGAAAAACAGACACAGCGTTGCCACCACACTTTTCATAAAGCTTTCTCCTTTGTTCATAGCAATTCGCAGAGACAGAATCTCCGCATCAAATACAAAAAAAGGCCGGCGAGAGAAAACACGCCGGCCTTTGCTGCCAGTGAATCGTCTCCTTTCCAAAAAGGGAGGCGACGCTGTTTCCGGCGGCACCCATCGCCCGGTGTCCATAACGAAATCGTCCCAGGACGTGCGGGTCGGAGATAAAAAAACCGATTTCCGTAGCAATTACATCATTTCATCGTGGCCATCCTTTTCGAATCGTCGGCAGCAATGCAAAGTTATTTAATCGAGCCTGTATGTTATCGGCATGCTGAGTTCAACCCATTCGGGGGGGCGCGGAAACGGTTCCACTTCACGAATGGTATCAACGACATTTCTGTCGAGGATCTCATGCCCCGAACTGTCTTTAATCCTAATCTTGTCCACCCGCCCGTTTTTCAGTACCTGGAAGCACACCACGACCCGTCCTGTCCAGCCCATCTTTCTGGCCCGGGGAGGATAGGAGAGGTTTTTTTCAATGAGCTCCTTGATATAGGCGTAATGATCCCGGGAATATCCTGCGCGCGCCTGTTCTCCGGAGCTGCTCCCGGCGCCGCCGGCAGGGGCAAGGGACGCAGTCCTGATCGGCGCGGATGGTCCCTGATTTCCGCTGTTGTCCGGTGCCGCCGTTGAAATCTTTTCCAGCGGGGTCTCACTCGGCTTCGCTGCCACGGGAACCGGTCCCGTTTCCTCCAGGGCCGGTCGCGGGATGCTGACCGGAGCGGTCCGCGGCGTCTCCACCTTCTTCACAACCGGTTTCTCCCGAACCTCGGTACACCGTTTTTTCATAGGTGCCGCTGGCTGTTTCGCAGCTGTTTCCTGCCGAGCCGGGGCCTCCCCCCCGGAATCGAGGAGGGTGAAGTCGATTACGACCGGTCTGCCGGGCTGGGCGAAGGTGCTGCCGACGGTGTACATGCTCCCGAGAAACACCCCGTGAAGAAAGACGGACAAAACAACCGCTTTTTTGCCACTGGTCATAACTTCCTCTCCGTCTGGAGGCTGACCTTCTGAAAGCCGGAATTCTTCACCGTATCGAGCAGGTCCACGAAGGTCTGAAGAGGCAGGTCCCGGTCGGCCCTGATGAGGAACGGACTGTTCCTGTCCAGATGCTTCAGTCTCTCCGTGAGCTCCAGAATGGTGCATGGACTGCCGGTGAAGAAGATCCTTCCCTTCCCGTCGATGTCTATGGTCCGGACCTTCAGGGTTTCTTCGCTTTTCCCGGAAGCCTTGGGAAGCTGGACCGATATCCCGCCGGTGGCAATAAATGTTGATGTCGTCAGCACGATGGTCAGGAGCACCAGCATGATATCCACGAACGGAATGACATTTATGTAATCAAAACCCTTTTCTTCCATGCTGAATATCCCATCGCAGAATGAGTACCTTTGCCTTTCTCAGGAGCAGGTTGTAGAGAACTACCGACGGGATTGCGACCAGCAGCCCGACAGCAGTGGCCTTCAGCGCCAGGGCGAGGCCGACCATGATCTTGCCGGTATCCATGAAGCCTTCGTTTCCCATGGTGTAGAAGGTGAGCATAATGCCGAGGACAGTACCGAGAAGACCGAGGTACGGTGCATTACTGCCGATGGTCGCGATGATGTGCAGCTTTCGGGTAAGCACCAATTCCAGTTCCTGTTTATCGGAAAAATCACCCGGGTGTATCTTCCGGTACACAAGCAGACGCTCGATGGCGCATGCCACGGCGATTATGCTCAGCAGGGCGAGCAGCCAGATAATCCCGTAATCGATGACTATTTTCAGAGAATCCATCGTCGGCCTCCCTTGTCAGTTTCCCTGTTTTGCCTGTTTCAGTCCCGTCAGACATGCGGTTTTCAAATGGTTCAGGGCGTCATCTTCCTCAACCGAAACGATTCGGGCATCCTCAAGGCCCCAGGCAGCGCGCACCTTGTCAAGGATTTTGCCTCGCACCGCCCAGACATGGACCATTCCGTCAGTCTCCAGCAGCCGGGGAAGGCACGATGCCCAGCCTTTTCCCTGGAGTTCGAGAAATCCGATCTCGTCAATGATCACCACATCAGCGCTTCTGCATTTCTCGGGCGAGAGGGAGTTCATCCCGGCCTCAATGCCGGCTTCGTAAAAGACGAAGGGGATGCCATCGTGCAACCCGCCGTCGGGTATGCGGTGGGAAAGGGGAGTCGTGCTGCCGTCCGAGAGATCAATCAGGTTGAAACCACTGCGTACGTCCTTTTCCCACAGACCCACGGCAAGAATCCCAGCAACCGTAACGCACTCCTTCCGGAGAAGATAAACCAAAGCGGAAAGGAGTGTCGTTTTTCCGCTTTGGCATGGACCGGTCAAGATGGTTACGGCATGGTGCAGGTGGTGCATCTAATCCGCCTCCTCGTAATAGGAACCTCCCAGACAGGCTCTGCACAGCGGCCCATCACCGGTCACGGGATCCACTGCATCTTTTCCGTCAAAGACTTTTTCCCCGCACTTTGCGCACGGGACAGTTCTCAAGGGCTTTCCGGGGAGTTCCTCCGGTTTTAGGCAGACTTTAACCTTCTTCCAGCAAAGCAGTTCTTCATCCGGGACGGTCAGTACCTGTTCCTTGGCATCCTCGCCTGAATCATTTGCCGAGTCGCGCGGTTTCAGGCTCACCCGCCAGGCAACGTCCTTCTTCAGGTTGATGAAGGTTGCCGCCATTCTTCCGTAATCCACATATTTCAGATTTCTTCGACCCAGACGGGTGCCGGTGGCAATCAGGACTGCGTCGGCGATGCAGCGGTCGTTTTCGATAAAGACAATCAGGTCCTTTACGTCATCCGGGGTAACCAGTTCCAGTCCCTTTTTGGCAATACGAACCCCAAGTGACTGTCCGGCGCAAAAGTGGCCGTGGTAATCGACACAGCGCTGCAGCGTCTCGCGAACATCGGTAATCAACATGAATAACTCCTCCTCTATTGTAGTAATTCAGCTATTTCACTCAGGCAGCAAAGCGTCTGCCGTTGCCGATCTTTTTCGGTATGCAGACCTTGAAACTCTCCCGAAGCGAATGGACGTTCACCTCCCTGCCGTACAACGTGAACAAGCTCTCGCTGGTAATGACGTTGTCGGGCACTCCGTCCGCGATAATCGAGCCCTCCTTGAGCATGATGACCCGGTCGGCAACCCAGAGGGCATGGTCAGGGAAATGGGTTGACTTGATAAAGGTGTACCCTTCGTCGCAGAGGTCGATCAGCCCTTCCAGGAGTTTTATCTGGTTGCCGTAGTCAAGGCCATTTGCCGGCTCATCCATGATGAAGGTATGTGCTCCCTGGGTCATGGCCCGGGCAATGAGTGTCAGTTGGCGCTCGCCGCCGCTGATCCGGGTATAGGGCCTGTCCTGGAGATGGCGTATGGACAGCTTGTCGAGAGCGCCGAGGGCGATGTCCATGTCCTCCGCGGAAAAGCGGGAAAAGAACGTCTTGTGCGGTATCCTGCCCATGAGCACCACGTCGATCACCCGGTAGGCGAAGGACGCCCGGTGTATCTGGGGCACATAGGCAATGCTCCGTGCAAGGGTCTTCTGTTTCAGGGTGGAGATGGCCCGGCCTTCGAACAGGACCCGGCCCTTTTCAAGGCGGTAGAGTCCGAGAAGGGTCTTGAGCAGGGTGGTCTTTCCGCTTCCGTTCGGTCCTAGGAGCGAGATGATCTCTCCCTTGTTCACCGTAAGGGATACGTCCTGCAGGACCGGTTTGTCGGGGAATCCAAAGGTGATATTTTCGGCAACAAGCATCGTTACGCCCAACCTTTCCGTGCATTTTTCAGCACCAGTATGAAAAAGGGTATACCCATGAGGGAGGTGACAATCCCCAGTGGGATTTCAACGGTAAAGAGCATCCGCGCCACGTCATCCACCGCGATCAGATAGATGGCACCAACCAGGGCGGCAACCGGCATCAGGAGCCTGTTGTCGGGGCCGACAAGCATCCGCGCCACATGGGGGATGATCAGTCCGACCCAGCCGATCATGCCGCCGATTACAACGGTAAGGGCACTGATGAGGGTGGCGAAGAAGATCAGGGCCATGCGGATGCGAGTCACATTGATCCCCAGGGATTTCGCTTCGTCGTCGCCCATGCTCAGGATATTGAGGTAACGGGAAAAGAGAATCAGGCAGAGGATTCCAGTACAAATGGGGATGGAGACAAGGTAGACAGTCTTGCCGTCCGCCAGGGAAAGGCCGCCCATGAGCCAGTAGACGATGGCGGGCAGCTGGTTGTATGGGTCGGCTGTGTATTTGACAATGGAGAGGAGCGAGGTGAACAGGGCGCCGCTGATGATCCCGCCGAGGATCAGCATCAGCAGCCGGTCTCCCTGGTAGAGCCTTGCAATGCCCACGGCGATGAGAACGGCCAGAAAACCGCAGAGGAAAGCGCAGGCCTGCACGGCAAACCAGCTGCTGGAGGCGATCATCCCCAGTGCGGCACCGAAGGATGCTCCGGACAGGACCCCGAGGAGTCCCGGAGAAACGAGCGGGTTGATGAACATGGCCTGGAAGGCGGTGCCTGAAACGGACAGGGCGGAACCGATAAGGGCCGCGGCGACGATTCGCGGCAGCCTGATGTCCAGGAGGATATTCGAAAACAGGGCGTATTTCTCCTTGTCCAGCGAGCCAAAGCCTACGGAAGTGGCCAGAAAATCGAAGATCTCACGGAGGGTTATCACGTATTTGCCCAGGGTAAGGGAAAGCAGTACCGTGAAGATGAGAAGAAAAACCAGGCAGGGTATCCAGATATTCTTTTTCACAGATGGGAGTTCTCCTCTTGAGTTCATTACGCAGCTCAACGTTGAAGGTTCTGGGGCCGGTATTCCTTTACCTGTTCAGGATCTTCCTTATTTGGTCGTCCGAAATTTCCGCATGCAGGAACAAGCGGTAGAACTCCCGTGTCTCTTTCACCATGTCCAGCGTAACCCTCTCCGGGTAGAAGGTATTTGCCAGCCATTTGATGCCCAGCAGACGCATGTACGAGGGAGGCCGGTCGAACCAGTTGAATGGCGACCTTGGAATCAGGTAGACCCTGCGGTCCTGCACGGCCCTGATGTTTTTCCAGCGTGGATCAGAGAATACCCGCTGATAAAACGCCGGTTCCTGAACCACGATTACCTCCGGGTTCCAGACCAGCACCTGTTCCATCGTGGTCTTCTCCATCCCCTTTTGGGTTCTTTGCGTGCAATGGAAGACGTTTTTGCCTCCCGCGTAGTTGATGATCTCCGCATGCGTTGACCGGTCGCATTCGCTGCTCAAACCGTTAGCCCCTTCTGCGTAGTAGACCCGCGCCTTCTTGGCATCGGGGATCCCGGCAACGGCACTCTGTATCCTGGTCAGGCTCCGCTCCGCGTACTCGGCCAGACGGCGTCCCCGCTCTTCCCTGTTCAGAAGTCTTCCGAGAAACCGGAAGGTGTCCGCATAGCGGGGAAGGTCCATCGCCATGATATGGATTATCGGTTTGCGGATCCGCTTCAGTGCCTCCTCGGTCTTGTCTTCCATGCTTGATCCCTGCCACCCGGATATCAGTATCAGATCCGGGTTGACCTTGATCAATGTTTCGATATTGGCCGACTGCCCCTGTCCGTACCAGCCGCCGATCACCGGAAGAGAGCGTATCTTCTCGGGAAAGAATAGCCTGTCCGAACAATTTTTCGGTGCGTTCCAGCCCACGAGTAGCGAGGGGTCCATGGCGTAGAGGATACTTGTAACCGGGGGGAAACACCGTAGATCCTGGAAATCATTCCCGGTACCTGTACTGTGCGGCCGTCCATGTCGATGATTTCACGAGCCTCCGCCTGGAATGGTGGCAGGAGAATCGCAAGGGAGATAATAGATATGATCAAAGTTGTGATCGTCTTATTCATCCGTGGAAACCTCTCATGATTTTGGAGCAGAGATAGGTCTGCCCGGCTCAGGCCGCCAGCACTTTTTCTCTTCTCTGGAAAAAGAGGTGGCCGGAGCCACCCGTTGGAATAAGTGAAAAAACTTGATTCATGCGGGTTTCGCTGGGCCTGGTGCTCGGGGGGCGAGGTGGGCGCATGAAGAGTCGTCTGGCTGTGTCTGCATTCGCCGCATTTCAACGGTTTGTCCAGCCTTATGAAACAAGAAGGCCGGCGAAGATGGACACTCGCCGGCCTTTAAGAACCGTAGTGTTCACTCCTTTCCAAACACGGGAGGCGACGCTGTTTCCGGCGTCACCCATAGCCCGATGCCCATAGCCAATTGCAGTAGGGTCAGCGGGTCGGAGAGACAAATAGATAAAAGTAGCTGAAAATAATAGATTCTAAGTAGTGAAGGCCATGATTCTCCTTGGTGCATTAAGTTGTCGCGATCTGAAAACGATTGTTTGCATCACTCCTTGTTCCACCAAATTACGGCCCAGCATATCTTCCTGGGATACGACATCATCCATTTGCCCTCTTTGCAGACAAGGTGCTCCTCCAGGAATGCCTGTAAAATATCTGCTTCCTCGGGAGCAGTAACCTCCATCTTGGAACTGATGATGGTGAATGCCTCTTCCTGATTTTCATAGGAATTACGTTCCTGATAGGTGATAAAGTTGACATTGGCTCTGATACCCATCCGGTAGAGAAGATTGCAGAGATAAATATAGTCGGGTCCGGGATTCAATTCTCTGCCAAGTGCCCGATAGATACGTCGATCATGGGGGCCATCTCCGACAATAGTTGAGACATAGACCCGCTTGCGAGCGGCTTTGTTCAGCTTTGCCAGGGCGCTCTCGAAATCTTCCGTAATCAGTGAGCGAGAAGCGAGGGCCACGTCATGCTCACCGATACCCAAAGCACCCCAGTCATCTTCCCACGCTCCCTGGATTGTCTGGATGGTGGTGACGTTCAGATTTCTGCAGCGTTCCCTCAGCAGGGAAAGCATCGTGCCTGAGATATCCAGTGCGGTGATTTGTTTCACCCTCTCCGTAAGGGGAATCGCGAGCGTACCTGCGGCACAGCCCACATCCAGGAGTGTCCAGTGAGGTTTCACTTCCAGCATGCGCAGAAACTTTTCCGAATAATCACTCTTGGATGAATTCCTTGCAAAGGCTGGAGCACGCTTGTCCCAATAGGCAGTAGCGGCGCTGGGAGAGGATTTCTGCTTTCTCTTCTCCCAGCATATCCGGTTCCAGTCGACCTCCCTGATGTCAAGTGGCTCGTATCGACGGTCCTTCGGCGCATCGTCAGCATGATTCAGTTGCTCACAGCTTTCAGACTGCCCATGCAGGTAGTGAATCGGCTTCATGTTTCGTTCTCCTGTCCAGCGCTTCCTCTCCCCGATTCTGACGAAAAAACCCGCAGTGATACCGAGTTGTTCGGTATCAAATGCGGGTTCCGTTAGGCCTGACTGGCGGCAGGGGACGAAGTGGACGCGTGATGATTGACAGATTAGGCTTTCGATTCGCAAAAAAAACGGCCGACGGCAGCAAACACCCGTCGGCCGTGAACTGCCGCAGTGTCTGCTCCTTTCCAACCACGGGAGGCGACGCTGTTTCCGGCGGCGCCCACAGCCCGGTTCCCGTAGCGATAGCCGTAGGGAAGACGGGTCGGAGCAAATTCGATTATCATTTTCTCGATGCGTTATGTAATTGAATACCAAACGAAATGTCAAGAAAAATATTCAGGATGGAATTTTTTTTATTTTCATGAGACAAAGTATATGTACTATTTCGGGAACCTCAAACATTCACTTTGCGTGAGAAGGTGAATTGAGGTATTATGCCATCCGCTGACCGGTTCTCTCAGGAAACACTGGATGAAAGACCGGTTGGCCGATCATCGGTCGGTGCATTAACAGTGTTTCCTGTTGCGCACCGGCAGAACAAGGAGTATGTATATGGCAAGTCTCAATAAGGTAATGTTGATCGGGAATCTCGGTAAAGATCCTGAGGTTCGGTACACCACGTCGGGAACGGCGGTGGCGAGTTTCTCGCTTGCAACGAGTGAGCGCTTCAAAAACCGGAGCGGTGAATGGGAAGACAAGACGGAGTGGCATAACGTTACCCTCTGGGGAAGGCTTGCGGAGATTGCAGGTGAATTTCTGGCCAAGGGCAAGACAGTCTATATCGAGGGTCGCCTTCAAACCAGGAAATGGCAAGACCGCGATGGCCGGGACCGGTACACTACGGAAATCGTAGCGGATAAGATGCAAATGCTCGGTGGTAAAGGTGAAGGCGGGGGGCGTCAGGGTTCGGGAAAGAGTTCGGATGATGCCGGACAGGGTGGTTCCCCGGGAGCTGAAGAGCCGGTTTTCAATCCAGATGACGATATCCCGTTCTAAGGAACTTCCTGTCCTCCGGCAATGATAATGCGGTTCTTTCCGGTTCTCTTGGCTTGGTAGAGAGCATCATCGGCAGCTTTTACCAGTTCGTCAGGAGTGTTTCCATGGTCAGGAAATGCAGCAATACCGATACTTACCGTAATTCTCTTGCCCTGTATCTGCAAGGAAGCGATTTCTTGCTGAATTCTCGCGGCAAAGGCGATTGCATTCATCTCTTCCGGTGAGAAAGACCCTTTTGCACTCGTACTGATCGGTGTTTCAGGAAGGATAATGCCGAATTCTTCTCCGCCATACCGGCAGGGAACATCGATATCGTACGGTGGGTTTGTTTCGCTTCGACGGACGTTTTTGCGCAATATCTCGGCAAGTTCCTTGAGAGCTCTGTCCCCTTCCAGGTGTCCGAAGGTGTCATTGAATTCCTTGAAGTGGTCTATGTCCAGAAAAATAATCGAAAAGATGTGGCCGTAACGGATTGACCGCTGGATTTCACTGTTGAGTTCCTTGAAAAAATAACTTCTGTTGTATAATTTAGTTGTCTGGTCTTTAACTACCAGTTGTTTCAGGGAAAGTTCTCTTCTGCGGTTTACTTTGACAATATGAGACCCGATAATTGTCATCGCGACCATTATGGCTGCCGTCCATGTCCAGAGAAGCAGAGAATGGAGAGGATCCCGCTGCTGGATCTCTGTGGTAAAGGGAAACGCAACCGGATTAAGTAGGTCGCTGGTCTCGGCTGAGAGTAGTAAGCCAAACGCCAGGATCGTCACAATGCAGAATGTCCAGATATCGCGTCTCCGTTCCAGGAGCAAACAAGCTTCCAGGGTGAGGAAAGGGTAGATTGCCCAGAATGTGCCGTAAATGCTTCCACAATAATGGATCAAAACAGTTGTTGCGATAATGTCCAGTAGAATTTGGAGATGGTTGGCCAGAGTGAAATGGCTCAGTTCGCGGTAGAAAAGATGGTAGAAGAGATTGTAGAAAGCTGCAGCCAGGAGGGTGAAGGCCGGCATGGCAAGCTGGGCAATGTCGTGGATGTGGTCGGGGCGGGAGGAAAACATCAGGCTTCCCGCATACAACCAGTAGGCGCACAGCATGAGGAGAAAAATCCATCGCATCCTGATAATAAGCAGCATGCGACCTCTGGTTTCCGCCATTTTTTCCAGCTCCTGACTAGTGGGGTCACCCTGGTAGCGGCCGAGGTGATGCACAAAAATCTTGAAAAGAGCGGTTCTTTCTAATTTCCGTATTTTCATTGTCAGAGTGTATCGGGATCCCGAACCTCCTTTTGTCCTCAAAATATTGAAGGCCTTTGAACCTGGATTGTTATAAAGAGGAATGTTGGAATTATATCTCAAGGAAATAATATGTCAAGCAATAAGAATCACTCAGAGATAGGCGCGAGAATAAAAGAGATTCGCCTTTCCCGAGGGCTTACGCAGAAAAGCTTTGCGACTTCGCTCGGGATCGTCCAGGGGTTTCTAAGTGACGTGGAGCGAGGCAGAAAGCTTCCTTCCGAAACTCTATTGATAGCATTATGTCATCTCTATGAGATAAGTGAGGAGTGGCTATTTACCGGTGAAGGAGAGATTTCCCGGAAAGTGTTTCCTCGGGAAGAGATGGAAAAATATGTTGCTTCGACGATACCTCTCCTGAAGAGGGTGCCACCGGAATTTCCGGATGGAATAGGAGATGATGACATTTATGATCGGATATCCCTTCCCGGGATTCCCGAGGGTTGTTATGCGTTTTTCTTCTATGGAAATTTCATGGCACCTACGGTTCATGATGGCGATATCGTCATTTTTACCGAATATGAAAACTTTGCCAATGGTGATATTGTTCTGTTGAACAACCTGTGGGGGGAGACAATCCTGCGGAGATACCGTATAAGAGATGATGAGGTGCTTCTTTCGCCCGACAATCCCCTGTACCGTCCCTTCCGGCTGGAAAAAAACACCCGGATTTTCGGTAAGGTTATCGAGATCTGGCGAAAGATCAAGTTTTAGCAGACTCGAATAGTTTCGTTCAGTTGGCAAGGACGCCGGAAAAGAGAAGAGCGAGGTCTGAATTACAGGCCTCGCTCTTTTTTTAGGTTTCGTTAACTATTTCTGAACCCAGCGCCCGTTTGCCAGCTGAGTCCACCATCCTGCTTTTGCTTCTTCCCGCTTTGTCTCGGCATACGTTGCAGCTGCTTTGGGCAGTACCTGATTCAATGCGTCTTTTGTTTCCGGCTGTTTGTTCAAGCGCAGAATTGCTTTTGCCATATTGATGATAATGGTTTTGCGGTTGTTGTTTTCTGCCTCAACGATAGCCTGGGCACTCCCTGCTTTGGACTGGTCTCGTATGGCAACTCTTCCGTCGAACGCTTCGCCGACCACCCCGCTGTCACGGAGAGCATTCAACTGGGGAAGACGGGCGCGCATCTCATTGTATGCCTGTTGAACTTCGGGGTTTCCGGAGAGTTCTGCTGCCAGCTTGTTCCCCAGGTCGTCAGCCCATGCTTCTGCAGCAAAACTGATACTGGGAACAAAGCTTAGCGGCTTTTCGGCCGGATTTTGTTTATCGGGCAGTTGTTGATCTTCTTTCGGCTGCTGTTTCAGGAGCATTTCGTCCAGGGATTTGTAAGCCTGTTTTACGTCCTTCTCAGGGAAATAGACATTGACCGTGATAAAAGCACAAGCGGCCAGAAGTCCTGTTGCTGCTGCAATGACCCATCGAATGAGAGCCTTTTTCATGACAACCTCCATTATTAATAGTCTATTGAATGAAATATACCACAGTGGCTGAGGGAAACAAAGAAGGTAAAAACTGTCAGTCGCATCAAACCGGTTATCGAGGAGTATTCGCAACAGGGACGCTTCTTTCGTTTCTGCCTATTCAAGCCACTTGAGATCAGTTTGAACGGGCTGCGTCCCCTCTCCCCCTCCTTTGCCACGAGCAGCTGCGTCTCGGATTGATCCAAGAAGGTGGTCGAGGGCTATCCGGTTCTGCACCGGGGCAACGGAAACACTGAGATCCTTCATGCCCAGAAAGTTCGTGTGTGAAATATTGAGTTTTTCAAAGGTGAGGAAGTTTTGCTGGAGATAGGCGCTTATCTCTCCGTTGTCATAGGGACGGTCATTCTGGAAAAAGAAGCCTCGCAGCTTTTTGCCGGCAAGTTTCTGGAGGAATTCCTTGCTGACCAGCATCTTTTCTCCTTTGCCGGTGCGGGTCCATAGATTTACAAACCCTGTCAGATTGTTCATCCCTCCTTTTCTGTTTTTCAGACTAAGAACACCGTCGACCCTGCCCGTGATATAGCCTTTGATTGAAGGAAAAGAATCGCAGAACTGTTTGAGACTAAGGTCATTGAGCAGGAAATCCGCTCCGTATTCCGGCGTGCCCTTCAGAATCAGATAGCCGCTGCCAAGGAGTCTTCCGTCATAAAGGTTCAGTTTGATTGGAGAAAACTTCATGGTTCCTCTGGACGTACTGATAAATACTGAAAGTTTCCCGGTTTCAAGTGCTCCAAAGCGTATCGTGCCGATAGAAATGCGGTTTCCTGACCCGGAATTTCTGTTGAGATCTTCCAGAATCCTGGAAAAATTTTCTCTGCTATAGCTACGTGGGGCAGGCTCCGGTTCAACTCCCTGCCACGGGAATTCCAGGGAGAAAGGGAGGCTTCCCGCAATCCCGGCAACGGTGAGTTTCTGGGATGGCATCTCCAGCGAGGCCGATTCCAGAGAAATGCTGCCGTTGATTCGGGTGCTGGCGCCTTGCAGATCAACGGAGCCTGCAAGTGAACATGATCCTTCGCAGGAGGCTTCCTGAAGATTTCGGGGAAGTGCATTGGCAAAGGCGTCAAGTAGTGAATTGATGGCAGTAGATGGCATGCTGAAGGACAGGTTGCCCGTTCTGTCGGCAGAGGCAAAACGTTCCACTGTTCCTCCAATCCGAAGGGACGGTCCGCCGGAGAGGCTTAGGATACCTTTTTTCACGGTAAGGCTTTTACCACGGATCGTAGCATCGAACGCGGCGGCAATTCCTGATGCCAGGGTTTTTCCCGAAGAACCTTTCAGTGAGATGTCACTCCCGGTTACTGAACTATTTCCCTCAATTCCGCTTAGCTGCGTATACGTGCCACTCAGAAGGACATCTGCCGTCCCGGCTGAGATGTGGGGAGAGACTTTTCGGGGTAAAAGACCTTCAAGCTGTTCGAGTTTCTGTTTCAAAAGGCTGGCCGTGAAAGAAGTCTTCCTGGTCTTGGAAAATATTTCTGTGTGGATCCGTGCGGAAAGTGTTCCTCCGAGAGAGTTTCCCTTGATTTCTGCTCCAAGATTCTTGCCATCTGCAGTGATATGCACGGCACACGAAGCCACAGGTTGATTTCGGTATGCAAGAGATGTTACGGAAGTGTCAGCCTTGCCTACCAGGGGACGCTGGTGATCCGCAGTGTCGTACTGTACGTTTATTTGCCCTGTGATACCGGATGCGGCCAGGTCACCACTTCTGACCTCAGCACCGGCGAGGCTGGCAAAGAAAGGAATCTGGTCCTTATGCGGACCGACTCCCTTTATCGGTAGTTTTCCGGTAATTTCCCGAGCTCGGATTTCAGTTGAGGCAAAGGTGAACAAGAGCTTTTGGAGAGTTACTTCCCGATCTTTCAAGGTGAAGTCTGTTTTAGCGGAAAACGGCCTGTCGTCGAGCTTTCCTCCGGACGCTTCCAGAGAACCCTTGGCGGTAAATATCCCGTTGGTCTTTTGAATTGTTGAGAGGATAGCTGCTTTCTTGAGGGAGATCCTGCTTTTAGACGACGTTCCTGCCGCAGAAACAAGATCCAGTGCCATCATCCCACTGAACTTCTGCGGGGAGATGCCGGAGAGTTTTGCCGTGGCAGTAAATTCCCCTGAGGTAAGGTGGGTCGTTGTCAGTTTCTTTGCCAGAAACCCGTTCAGTGAGGTGATGGGAACATTGCGAGCAGCGCAGTTGAGAGCATAAGGGGCTGGTGATGTGTCGAGATACTGAAAGGATCCTTTGAGAGGTATTCCTGCAACCACGGCTTTCATAGTTGGTGCTGCAACTCGTACCGGCACGAAACGGGGGCTGAAGAGTGCGGTAACAGGAAGGGAGAGAGACTCGATCAGAGGAGTGTTTTTCTGCCTCTCGGTGAAAATAGTGCCGTCTAGCAGCCAGTTTTTTGCCATTTTGCTCAGCGAAAAGTCGGCAGCGCCTCCGGCAAGGATGAGCTGTTTTGCCTGAACCAGGACAACCCTTCGGAGGGAAAGGTTCCCGGTAGCAGTGATTATTCCTTTAGTGCGGTTCCCGTTCAGCTGAAACCCGCGTGAGGTGATTTCACCCGACAAGGAGATACCTCTGCGTCCGGATTCCGGCAACTGGGAAAAGAGTGAGCCAAGGTCGATTTTGTCGGGAGTCATCTGAAGGGTGAAGGCACTCTCTTTACTGGCCTGTTGCACCGAGCCTCTGGCCCTGATAGTCATAAGGTTATCGATGCCAAGGTCTGCCCGGGTGATTTCTGCACTATCGGCTTTAAAATCATAACGGGCCTCGAAATTCAGATATCCTCCAATCGACAGACTTTCCTCCGAAAAAGAGTAAGAGAGCTGTTTGAAAGAAGCAGCTGACTGGATAGCGAGGATCTTATTGTGCAGATCTGCGGTAAGGGTCAGTTTTCCCCGTGCTTTCTCAAAATGAAGACGGGTATTGCCGTGCAGGAACCGTTGTAGCGGCGCAAGGGAAAAGGTGGGGGCATCAGCCATAATATGAAAGACAGGATTGTCACCCAGATGGCCTTCTGCCGTCAAACGGAGAGGGTTCCCCTCGGCATCTTTTCCCGAGAGTGCCAGTTTCGAATCCGTTGATCCCTTCGTGGAGAAATCAGTAAGGGACATGTCCAGTTTCTCGATAGAGTAGCCGTTTATTCGGATGGAGGCGTCCTGTAGGGAGAATCGCTTGATTAGAAGTTCTCCCGAGGGCTTCTCTTTCTTTTTTGTGAAAAGCTTCAGAAGGGATGAGAAATTCCAGCTGCCCGGGGAATTTTTTTCCGCAAAGATACTAAGACCGGTAATTTCAAGCCTGGACAGGCTTCGTTTCCCCTGTATCAAGCCAATGATGTCGGGCGTAAGAGCGATTGTTCGAGCGGAAATCATCTTTCGATTTGTGAAGCCTGTGGGGCTTTCGATAACAATGCCGTTCAGGTAGATGGTTCGTCCAACCAAGGTAAGCCCGGAAACGGTAACTTTGTGATTAGTATATCCTGACAGGGTTCGGCCCAGATAATCTGTGGCCATTGGGGTGGCCAACAGAATCCGGAAAAGGATATAAACAGAGAAGGCGAGAAGCGCGACAGCGACAAGTGACCTGGAGGCGAGCCTTTTCCAGGGATGTGAATGTGACACTTTTTTGGCGCGAGGTTCGTTCATGATGGCTCTATTGTGTTATCTCCAGAGGAGAAAGGTGTCGGCTTAAGGCTGCCTGCAAAGGGAGTCAATTGTTGCTATCAAGTTGAAAAGAGGCCAGACCTGAGTTCTTTTATTACTGTGAAGTCCATTTCGTTATTCGTATAGTATATCGTGCATTTCCGACGCAGGAAGGATTTCTTTCCTGACGGATAGGTGAAAAGACAGGTTAAAAAAAAGCCCCGCAATGAGGCGGGGCATTCTTTTAGGAAGTTATATTAGTGAACTGAGGGTTTGCAAACCACCAGGGAAGTCAGTAAGCGGCTCCCCTGGAAGCGTGAAACAGCCGTATTCCGATTAACTGCAGTGTGCCTGCCGGCTGAAATCAAAATTCCCATTTTCAAACGAGATTCAATCACTGCCCGGAAATCCCGGGCAGGACGGAAAAACGGTCAGCCCTATTTCTTTTTGGTGGGTGCTACGGCTGCTTTCAGGGCTTTGCCTGGACGGAACTTGGGAACCTTTGCTGCTGCAATCTTAATTTCCTTGCCTGTCTGCGGGTTTCTGCCCACACGTGCCTTCCTGGTGGCGACTTCAAAACTGCCGAAGCCAACGAGTGTTACCCTGTCACCCTTTTTAAGGGCAGCGCTTACTGCATTGATGAATGCTCCTACTGCTTTTTCCGCTGCTGCCTTAGTCAGGTTGGAAGATTTTGCCACGGCCTCCACGAGTTCTGCTTTGGTCATACTGGCCCTCCTTTAAAGATGTAGGGATAAATTATCTTTACTATATACGTTAAATTGGAGTTTGCAAGGGTTAATTTAAAGGAAAAACATTTTTTTGACAGGGACAAAAGGTAGCAAAATCGGGCATTTTGGTGCCTCTCCTCCTCGCTAAGCGGCAATCAGGGCCTTGTTTGCTGCCGACGTGCAACCTAACTCACTGATATCATGGCAATTATTGCCATAGTACCGGCGGAGGTTTAAAGGCCGGATCCTGTTGCTGCTTGTCTTCACCATACTCTGTCGGTTCCGTTCCTGACAAAAAGCATTCCATGATGCTGTTTGGCTGCCCCTGCTTGGCAAGAAGCCCGGTTGTTGGGTCGATAGAGACAAAGGAAACATCCGGTGGCGGTACGAACGGTTGTATGGGGGTGCTCGCAAGTGCCTGGCTCATGAAGCCTGTCCATATGGGCGCAGCTGCCTGCCCGCCGGAACCTCCTGCACCAAGGGACCTCTCCTGGTCGTAACCGACCCAGACGCCGGCGATAAGCTGGGGAACGTAGCCGATAAACCAGGCGTCTTTCATGTCATTGGTTGTTCCGGTTTTTCCGGCAACCGGGCGGCCGAGGGCCTTGGCCCGCTGTCCGGTACCGCTGTTGACGACGCTTTCCATCAGATTGGTGATGATATAGGATGTTTCCGGTGAAACAACCGGGATGGCAGAAAGAACCGTGCCGTCCAGAGAGGGTTCCGGTTCATTCTCTGTCTCCTGGGTAGCGGATGACATCTGGGTGAGAACCGGTAACTTCGGCGGCTCAACCTCTTCCAGAGTCTTGCCTTCTCCATCCTCTACCTTTGTAATGAAGTACGGGGTCGTTCTGAAGCCACCGGAGGCAAAAACAGCATAGGCAGAGGTGAGTTCCAGAGGGGTCACGCTCGATGCTCCGAGCGCAAGGGCGAGGTTTGGGGAGAGTGTTGAGGTTATTCCGAGTTTCTTTGCATACTGGATGGCATACCCTACACCAATGTTTTGCAGGATCTTGATGCTCACCACATTGATGGAGTCGGTCAGCGCCTCACGCATCGTCACCGGGCCGCGGTATTTATTGTCATAATTGTGCGGCTTCCAGCTCTTTCCCGGAGAAATATCAAATTCGATCGGTGCATCGTCGATTATCGATGCAGCCGTCATTCCCTTGTCCAGGGCTGCGGCATAGATGATTGGCTTGAATGCGGAGCCGGGGTTCCTGCGGGCCTGTATTGCACGGTTGAACTGGCTTCGGCGGAAATCGTATCCTCCAACCATGGCTTTTACCGCACCGCTTTTCGGGTCTAGTGCTATCAAGGCCGCTTGGGCAAGAGGTTCCTGGTCGAGGGCAAAAATCGCCCCCTGCTTGTCATTATCCGGAGTGACAACGGATACTTCGAGTACCGCTCCCGGGGCAATTGCCTTCTTTTCTTTTTTCTCGTCCGTTCCGTACTGATTTACTAAGAGTACCTTGCCTGCCCACGCCATGTTTTTCTTTTTCATTGTCCCGATTCGGTCGCCGACTCGCAGGGTGAGTTCATTTTTTGCTGGATTGACTGCGACCACGACACCCTGGTAGTCTTCTCCCTCTTTCAGGCTGGTGGTGTTGATGCCCTGTTCAACCTTATGGCAAAATGGCTCGATCTCTGCCTGGCTCAGCCTGCGAACCGGGCCTCGAAAACCCTGCCGCTTGTCTACGGCCTTAAGACCGCTCACGACGTTTTCATAGGCAGCCTTCTGCATATTGGCATTCATGGTGGTGTAGATTTTCAAGCCACCCTTGTAAAGGAGATCTTCTCCGTACTTCGCCTCGAGCTGGATGCGGATGTGCTCAAGGAAGTATGCAGACTGGTCACTATTCATTTTTTTCAGTGAAGTGATAACGATCGGGGTTTTGCGGGCATGTTCCGCTTCGGCGCTGGTGATGTACCCTTCTTTCACCATTCTTTGCAGGACGTACTCCTGGCGTTCACGTGCCCGGTCGAAATGTTTGATGGGTGAATAGAGCTCCGGACCCTTCGTCAGGCCTGCCAGCATGGCCATTTCAGCCAGATTTAGGTTTTCCACATCCTTGCCGAAATAGGTTTCGGCTGCTATCTCGACTCCGTAGGAGCCGCTGCCCAGGTATATCTGGTTTAGATAGATATAGAGGATTTCTTCCTTGGAAAGCTTTTTTTCCATCCGAGTTGCCAGAATCGCTTCCTTGATTTTGCGGGAAAACTTTTTTTCCGGGGTCAGGAGCATGGAACGTGCAACCTGCTGAGTAATTGTTGAGGCTCCCTCCTTTTTGCTCATAGACATCAGGTTTTTTAGCGCGGCCCGGAGTATTCCCGGGTAATCAAGCCCTTTGTGCTGAAAAAAGTTTGAATCTTCTGCCGAGACAAATGCCTGGATGAGTTTTTTCGGGATTTTGTCCACCGGCACCACGGTGCGGCGTTCCAGGTAAAACTCTCCCACCAAGGTGCCATCATCGGAGAAAACCTGGGAGACGATGGGTGGCTTGTAGTCGGCCAGACGGTCTACCTTTGGCAGAGATGTCAGCAGGTACAGATAGTAACCACCTAAGCCAACCGTGCAAATCAGGGCCAGGATGGCAATACTAACCAGCAGGATAGGCAGTATTTTTTTGTCGGATTTGCGACGTTTGCCTCCTGAAGATTTTCCGTGTTCCGGGTTTGCCGCCATAGGTATCGAACTCCGTTTCATAAAGTGGTAATATTGATTAATCCGTGAAGAATAGACTATCTTGTCACGTAATATCAAGGGATAACTGGTATGGTTCCTCCTCTGCGGCAATTCCTCCCAACCACTTTTCCCTTGCCATGGAGGCCTTGACCGGTATAATACGGTTGTCTTTAGACCCTGTGAGGCTTTATGGATCCTCCCTCTCTCGATAGTATTCGCAACATAGGAATCATCTCCCACATCGATGCCGGAAAGACTACGGTATCGGAGCGGATTCTCTACTATGCGGGAGAGACCCACAAGATGGGAGAAGTGCATGACGGTCAGGCAGTCATGGACTGGATGCCCCAGGAGCAGGAACGGGGTATTACCATTACCGCTACGACTACCACCTGCCGCTGGCGGGGTTACTGGATCAACCTCATCGATACCCCGGGGCACATTGATTTTACTATCGAAGTTGAACGGAGCATGCGTGTGCTGGATGGTGCGATTGCCATCTTCAGTGCCGTCGAAGGGGTCGAACCCCAGAGCGAATCGGTATGGAGACAGGCAGACCGCTATGATGTGCCACGAATCTGTTTCATCAACAAGATGGACCGGGTCGGTGCTGATTACCGGGGAGTCCTGGAACAGGTGGAGAAGAGGCTTGGTGCCCGCCCACTTCTGCTGCAACTGCCTTTTGGGAGTGAAGGAAGCTTTTCAGGAGTAATTGACCTTCTGGCCGGGGACCTCCTTCAGTTTCAAGAGGCAGATCAGGGCATGACCGTGGAGCGACTCCCCATCCCTCCGGAGTTGCTGGCGGAATTCCACGCGGCTAGAGAGGCAGTTGTCGAGGCTGCTGCCGATTTTGATGATTCCATTCTCACGGATTTTATCGACGGCATCTTCGTGGAACCGGCCCGGTTGCGGCTGGCAATACGCAAAGGCACCATTGCCTCGCGGCTCTTTCCGGTCTTTCTGGGTGCTGCGCTCCGTAACCGGGGGATACAGCCACTGCTGGATGCCGTTGGCGAGTATCTTCCCTCTCCTCTTGACGTTCCACCTGCGATCGGGATCCTTCCCGGAACCGATGTTTCGGAAGAAGTCCGCTGCGACACCAAGGCGCCATTCTGCGGATTTGCCTTCAAGGTTTTTTCCGATGAGGGGCGCAAACTTACCTTTCTTCGAATCTATTCGGGTACGTTGCGTGCGGGGTCAACGGTTTTCAACACAACACGAAATAGTATGGAAAAGGTGTCACAACTCTTCCGGATGCATTCCCATAAACGGGAACGGGTAGAAGAGGCTTCAGCCGGCGATATAGTGTCAGCTTCGGGCCTCAAAGATGTCCTGACCGGAGATACACTCTGCGACACTGCTCATCGAATTCTCCTGAAGGGTCTTTCCATTCCCGACCCGGTGGTTTCTTTGGCCGTGGAGCCGAAAGGTGCCGAAGATAAGGAGAAGCTGCCGTTGGCTCTGGAAAAGCTTCAGTGGGAAGACCCAACTTTCCGTGTTCGAGAGGATGAAGAGACGGGGCAGACCATTCTGACCGGAATGGGAGAACTCCATCTGGAGATCATTTCAGATCGCCTGCTGAGGGATTTCGGTGTGGAAGTGAAGACCGGCCGCCCGCAAGTCGTATTCCGCGAGACTCCAAAGCGTGTCGTTGAACATCGGGAAGTTTTCCGACGTGAACTTGACGGAAAGATTCAAGGGGGAGAAGTTCTGTTGCGGCTTTCTCCGTTGCAACGGGGTACAGGTTTGCGTGTGGTTCTTCCTTCGCCGGATGAATCGCCCCTGCCTCCTGATCTGCTGGAGCTTTTGGGCACCTTGCTGAAGCAGTCATGCACAGTAGGAGGCATTTTCGGGTATCCGCTGACGGATATGGAAGTGCGGATCCTGGAGGCACCCCTCGAACCAAACTTCACTACTGATACCGGTTTGCGTGCCGCTGCACAACGTGGCCTGATGATGGCGTTGCGGAGTTCCGGTTCGGCACTTCTTGAGCCGATTATGTCTCTGGAACTCACCGCCCCGGCTGAGTATACCGGCAAGGTTCTCGGCTCGCTGCAGAAAAAGCGTGGCAGGATTGAAGGCGTTACTTCCCGGGGGGGGCTCGAGATTGTTCAGGCGAGTGTGCCTCTTGCGGAAATGTTCGGATATATGTCTGAAATCCGGAGTGCAACCAAAGGTCGCGGAAGCTTCACCATGGAGTTTTCCCATTTTGATCTGGCTCCGGCCGAGACAGTGAAGCGATTGGGTTTCCCCTTATAAAAGTGGCGATTCAATCCTGGTAAGTCAGGGCGCGAGGCTGAAGATCGAAGACCTGAGATTGCTCTCCATTCGCCATCGGGAGATGGAAATGCCGGAAAGAAAAAATACCAAAGGAACCGTGCCGAAATCTGAGGATGGTGTGCTCAAAGGGAGCAGCATTGCCCTTGCGGAACTCTACAAGGCGCTGAAGGCAATTGCCTTCTATCCGGAAAGCCACCCGCTTCGCGAGGAGATACTCCGGCGGGCTCTTTCAGGCAGTTCGGGACCTGATGATTGAAGGTGGTCTTTCTCTGGGGGTACATCGCTCCGGAGTTTCGTTCCTTGATCGTGAAGAGAAAATAGAAAATAGCCGGATGACACTGGCCCTGGCAAAGGAGCTTTTTTCCCGCGAGATCCAGCGGCTTTATTTCCTTCCCGAGCTTTCCTTTTCAGACTTCACAGCATTTCTGGGACTGTTGGCACAGGAGCCTCAACGGATTATTTCTGAAGGTGGCGTGGCCAAGGTTCTCTCCCGACTGGGCGTTACGACGATTGTTGCCAACGAGATAAATATCTCGGCGGTTTTTACCAAGCATGCTTCAGGAGAGACTGGCGAGACAATTTTCGCAGAGGGGAACATCCTTGGGGAGGGAGAAAGTTCCAGGGAAAGAAAGGCCGGTACGGAGGGTTCGACTGCTGACGATGCATCGGGAAAAGGGACTGGTTCCTTCGGAGAAGTGCCCTTGGAGCGGCTGGAAAATCTGACGGTACAAGAGCTGTTTTCGCTGATGGAGAAGGAAACCGATGACACACGCTATGGCCGGTTTGCCCGCCTGCTGGAGAGCAAAGGATATTCCTTGATAGAGGGGGGTGATTTTGACCCTTTGTTCCCGATTCTCCTCGGTCTTTTGAACCTGAATGCTGATACGACACGGAGTGAGGCGCAGCGGGATGTGTCTCTTAGGACTTTTCATGATCTGGCCAGTGGACCAATGCTCGATCACCTGCTGGATCACCTGGAGGATGAGGGCTTCAATCAGAAGGAGATTGTCTATCTTATTCTGCATCATCTGGGAAAAGAGACCGTAGAAGCAGTTATTCCCCGACTCGTTGCCTCCGATAACCAGTTTGCCAGGAAGGCACTCACGACTGCTTTGCTCCGGTTAGGGACATCCGCGGTTCCTGCTCTGTTGAAATTCCTGATGGACAGCAGTTGGCAGGTCGTACGAACAGCAGCGGCGGTTCTGGGAGAAATGCGGGACCGGGATGCCGTAAAGGGCTTGATTCTGACAGCCTATCATGAGGATACCCGGGTGCGACTTGAATCAATCCGTTCTCTGGCCGAAATAGGAGGAAGAGAAGCGACCGCTGTTCTTCTCGATCTCTTCCGCGACCGTAACAGGACCATCAGAAGGCAGGTTATCCTCTGGCTGGGGGTCACCAGGAATGAAAGTGCCCTGCAACCTCTCGTTGACCTGGTTATGGAACGGGATCTCAGGGGTAAGATCGTTACCTTGAAAAAAGAGGCGCTGCTGGCCATCGGACGGATCGGAGATCCTCGATCCCTTGACGCGCTGGTTCGGCTGGTGGAGAAAAGACACTTTCTGGCATCTGGCCGCTGGGAGGAGCTCAAGATTCTCGCTATTGAGACAATCGGTCGCCTGGAGGGTAAAGAGGTTCTGGATTTTCTGCAAAAGACCGCAGCACGGGGCGGGCGGATCGGTCAGGCGTCTGCGGCGGTATTGGAAAATATGAGGGAAGGGTCGCGGAGCGAAAATGAATGAGATAACTCACCAGGATGCGCAACGGGCTGCGATGCTGCTGATGGCTTCCATCAAATCGGCGGCTTTTTATCCGCAGGCCCATCCTGCGGTGCGGCAGCCTCTGGAAGAGCTTGCCGGTATCTTCAACGACATGGTCCAAGTAAAGCCCGAAATTCACCTTGGCGTGGTCGAAGGAGTTTTTTTTCTTGAGAGCAACCTGTTTGTCTCGCCGAATTCTTCTGTCGCGGAACTTGCCGAGCGCCTGATTGATAAAGGTATCTTTGCCATAACCCTTTTTGGAGGGGTAAATTCCGATGACCTGTTCCTGTTTGCTTCTCTCCTTGCCCGAAAAAACTTTCCTGCCGGGCTTGTTTTCGAAGAGCTGTCAAAAAAGGGCGTCACGACGATAAAGTATGGTATCGACGAGGTGCGGGATGGGAGTGCCGACGAGGAAGGAGGGGGTGCGCCCCTCCGTACCTACCACGATGCGCTGAATGCCGTACGTGGAACCATGAAAGACATCGAGAGCGGCAGGATTCCCGCCAGTGACCGGATCAATGAGGTTGTCGACAACATGGTCTCGCTGACAATCAAGGATCATACCACCATGCTTGGTCTTGCCATGATAAAGGATTACGATAATTATACCTTCAATCATTCCGTCAATGTGGGGATATTAGCCGTTGCCCTGGCCGCCTATCTGGGAATGGATCGGGAATCGCTCCGTGACACGAACACTGCAGGCTTGCTCCATGACATCGGCAAGATAACGATTGAAAAGTCTATCCTCAACAAGCCCGGAAAGCTTTCCGGGGACGAGTATGAGGAGATGAAGAAACATGCGGAAAAAGGTGCTGAAATTGTAAAGGAAATGGAGAATATTCATCAGCGGGTCACGGATGCCGTGCTCGGGCATCACATCAGATATAACCGCAGCGGATACCCGGAGTGGGCGAGGAAGAGGGATTTTGATCAGTTGGCTGATATTCTGGCGGTTGCGGATTGCTACGACGCAATCACAACCCTCCGTACCTATAATTCACCGGTTTCGCCGAGGGCTGCGCTGGACGTGATGCGACGGATCTCCTGGACATCCCTGAGTGGTGAACTGGTGGAGAAATTTGAGGAGATGATGGGGAACTATCCGGTGGGAACCCTGGTGAGGCTGGACACCACTGAGATCGGACTCGTAATAAAACCCCATCCCCAGGAGAGTGCCGAGGCAGCAGTGAAGATAATCATCGATGCACACGGGAATACCTTGGAAAAGCCGAGGCTGGTATGCCTTGCCCAGCAGGATGGCAGTCGCTATGCAACGATTGTCACCCAGGTTGACCCGCTATTGAAAAATATTGATGTGAGTCGCTACTTTCTCATGTGAAACGCAGGGTGCCGAGAGCCTGGGCAGCGGCTTCCCGGGTACGCTGATGGGGTGATCGGAGCAGTTCCATAATCTTCGGCTCAAGGGTTCCGTCACCGATATGGCCCAAGGTGAAAGCGGCTTCTGCGTCGAGAAGGCCGTCTCCGGCATCGAGAAAAGGCAGGAGTGCGCGGACGAGAGCAGGATCTTTGAAGTTTTTCAGAGCGGCGATGGTCTTTGCTTGAATGGTGGGATTCGGGTCTTTCAACCCCTCCATAAGAACGGGCAGTGACTTGGGATGACCGAGGGTGCCAAGAACTTCGATTGCGACCGATTTAATGTCTTCCTCTGGCCGGGAAGCACAGTAAATAAGGGGAGAGATGACTTGTTCTCCACCGATTCTGCCGAGGGCATACAAGGCTTTGAGTTTGGTGCCGAGGTTGCCCTTTTTCAGTGCTTCAAGGACTTCAGGCAGGCTTCCAATGCTCTCGAGACGCTCGAGGGATTCTGCTGCGGCAACTCGTACCTCTTCGCAAGGATCGGTCAGCAGCGCCGAAAGGGCATCTCTTCGTTTTTGCGTTGAACTGAATGATTTCATACAAGTATGTAATACTAGCAAAATGAGGGAATTTAGCAACACCTTATTATCCGGAATCGTGATTCGGGTCTTTAGCTTTCCTTGAAGGAGGTATGTGTGAAGGAAAATGTCAAGGCAGCTCTCCTCTCCGCCCTTGTCCTGCCGGGGGTTGGACAGATCTATCGAGGCCGGAAAATGAAGGGCGGTATTCTGGTGGCCCTGATATCGATCGTGTTGCTGATTTTTGTTGTTCTGGCCGTCCAGGCTGTTCAAGACGTTCTTCATGTGGTCCAGATTACAGGCAGAATCGATAGTGTTGCGGTTGTTGACAGCCTTCGTGATCGTTTGCCAGCCTTCCTCTGGCTCGGGGGCATACTTTTCTGTATCTGGACATACGGGGTAGTTGATGCCTTTCTCTGGTGTGGTTCGGCCAACAAGGACGAGTCGGGCAAATAATTATAATTTAGCAGGCTTGTTTTGGCAGGCGAGAGAGGGCATTGGCCACACTATTGATTTGACAAATTGCCTTGATCTGTGGGATAAATTAGTACATTAGAGAAAAGGGCCCCTCCCAAGGGGCCTTGTTTTTTTACCTGCAGGGTATGGAGAGAGATATGTTGTTTGCTAAGATTTTGGCCACTGGTGGTCGAGTTCCTGACAGGATAGTGAAAAATTCGTTTTTCGAATATCTGGTCGAGGATGCGGATACCTGGATTTTTTCTCGAACGGGAATTCGCGAGCGTCGCTTTGCCGCCGATGACGAAGCAACTTCTGATCTTGCGACTGCAGCAGCTTTTCAGGCACTTGAGGCTGGAAAGATTGATCCCCTCGATCTTGATTGCATTATTGTCGCAACCTCAACGCCGGACATGATTCTTCCCCCGACCGCCTGCATGGTGCAGAAAAATATCGGTGCCGCGAACGCTCTTGCCTTCGACATGAACGCCGTCTGCAGCGGCTTCGTCTATGCAGTGGAGACGGCGGATAATTTTATCAAATCGGGAAAATACCGCAGGGTTCTCGTGATTGGTGCCGACTGCTACTCGAAAATTCTCGATATGCAGGACAAAACCAGCTGCCCTCTCTTTGGTGATGGCGCCGGTGCGATTATTCTGGAGGCTTCTCCAGAGCCGCAGGGCATTCTGACAACCCACATCGAGAGCGACGGCAGCCGTTGGGAGCTGATCCAGGTTCCTTCTTCCGGAACCCGCAAACCCATCACCCCGGAGTCCATTGCACTCAGGGAGAATACCTTCAAGATGGCGGGCCGGAGCGTCTATACCTTTGCTACGGACGTTATCCCCAAGCTTATTGCCAGGGTGACTGAAAAAGCGGGAATCAGTCCTGCCGAGCTGGATTTTATCATTCCACATCAGGCCAACAGTCGAATCATCGATGTTATCACGAAAAAAACCGGGATCCCTGCGGGAAAAATCCTTCTCAACCTGGATCGCTACGGCAATACTGCCGCGGCTTCTGTCGGGCTTGCCCTTGACGAAAATATCCGTAATGGTGTCATTAAAGAGGGAAATCTCGTGATGATAATGGGTTTCGGCGGCGGGTTGTCGTGGGGCGGGATGCTTCTCAAGATATGAGGGTTGAAAAGTTTTTTATTCAGCGCAGCAGGAGAGCTTGCTGATATCCCGAGTGAACCCCTGGGCGCAAAGCCGCAACCCTTCTGCCATGGACGGGTAGACGTGGGTGGTGTTTGCCAGGTCGCTGACAGTAATCCTGCAGCGGATCGCCAGTGCCGCTTCATTGATGATATCGGCTCCACGATGGCATGACAGGTGCACGCCGAGCAGCCTGCCGCTTCCTTCTTCCGCAACCATCTTGATTGCACCGGCGGTATGGCCTGTCACCTGGGCCTTGGGTATGGCCGACACCGGGATGGTGTTGGTTACCACCCGATATCCCGCTTTCATGGCTGATTCCTCTGAATATCCGACGGTTCCGATTTCCGGGTCGGTAAAAATGGCCATCGGCAGTGAGGCATAGTCGATCCTGCAGGAACAGTCAGGGGTAAGCATGTTATCCACGGCAACGATTCCTTCACGGGCTCCCACTGTCGCAATCATCATTCCGCCAGTCACATCACCTGCTGCCCAGATACCGGGTGCCGTAGTCCGCATCTGGTCGTCCACCGTGATAAATCCCTTGCCGTTCACTTCCACTCCAACCTTTTCCAGACCTATTCCCCTCGATGCGGGAGCGGTTCCCGCGGCAACCAGCAGTTTTTCTGCCCGGAATGTTTTCCTCTGTCCATCGCTTTCTGCAATCACTTCCACCGAGTTGCCTGATCGCGTTATCTCCTGAACTTTCACGTCCGGGAAGAACTTCATCCCCTCCTTCTGTAATGCCGACTGCAGTGCCTGTACCGGCTCGGCTTCAACGTGGGAAAGGATGCGCGTACCATGTTCGAGCACTCGAACCTTTGTTCCCATGCGGGTGAACATCTGTCCCAGTTCAACGGCGATGACACCTCCGCCGATGATGATCAGCGACGAGGGGAATTTTTTGAGGAGCAGGGCGCTTCGACTTGTCAGGTAGTCGACCCTGTCAAGGCCGGGGAGGGCAGGGATTAACGGAAAGCCGCCGGTGGCAACCAGTATTCTATCCGACCTGAGTACCTGCTCGTCGACTTCCAGGGTCCGTGGTCCGATAAACTGTCCCGTGCCCTTGATCAGGGTCAGGCCCGGTACATTCTGGAGGACATCGAGGTACTTGGTTTTTCGCAAACCTTTTACAACTCTATTTTTGTGATTGGTCAAACGCTCCCAGTCAATGCCGTCCGTTAGGGTTCCCACCCCAAGCAACTCGCCGAGCCGCGCTTCCTGCCGGAACAGGGCCGAGTGAATCAGGGTCTTGCTGGGGATGCATCCCCAGTTGATGCAGGTGCCGCCCGGGGCGCTTTTCTCGATCATTGTTACCTTGAAGCCGAGGGCCTGGGCGCGCAACGCCGCGGCAAAGGCGGTGGAACCTGATCCGAGAATTATGATATCGCAGTCTTTTGGCATGATAGAACCTCGCTGTGCAACTCTACCACAAACCGTTCCCCGGGCAAAGACTGGAAATCCTCTGGCGGGGCATTGAAGTCCTCTCTTTCTCAGTGGACAGCGGATTAAATTTATGCAATTCGGCGGAATTTGATATATAGTTTCTTTCTGTAGGAGAAAATGCACAACTCTGCCTGTTGCCAACCCAATCATCCTTAAAAACTAGCTGTATTGCCGGGCAGAAAAACGTTACCAGGGCAGGAGTACCATGGAATACCAGAAAATATTGAAGAAATCTCTCCTCTTCTCCGGGTTGAACGAGGAATACCTTGCTGAAGTAGCTGCCATCGCCACGAAACGCACCTATGGGAAAGGGGAGGTCCTCTTTACCGAAGGGGAGCCTGCCGAGGGTTTTTTTCTGATTGCTTCCGGCACGGTGAAGCTGTCGAAGATATCTTCGGACGGCAAGGAAAAGGTCCTTCACTTTGCCTATGCTTCGGAGACATTTGCCGAAGCCGCTTTCTTCGGTGATGGCCGCTATCCTGCAGAAGGGCGGGCCCTCGAGAAGGTTGAGGCCCTGTATTTCCCCCGGGCTGCCTTCATGGGCCTTCTGGAGAGGAACCCCCGATTTTCCCTGAATTTAATCGTCACCCTGTCACTCTCGGTACGTCGCTTCGCCCGTCAGATCGAGGAGCTCACCTTTGCCGAAGTGCCGAGCAGATTGGCGGGATACCTGCTTGATCTCGCTGCAAAGAAATCAACCAGCTTCCAGGGCAAAACCTATCTGGACCTGGAGATAAAAAAAGGTGAACTTGCCTCCCACCTGAGCACGGTCAGCGAAACACTTTCCCGTGCTCTTAAAAAGCTGAAGGAAGAGGGTGCAATCGAGGTGAAAGGAAGCCGGGTCGTTATCCAGAATATGGAGCGTCTGAAGGAGATAGCTGCAAAGTAGGAAAACGGTTCCCTGTGGTAATCCATACCACTGGTGCCGTGATTTTCCGTGGAATGTTCCCTCCGCTTTTATCTGCAGTTTTCCGCAGCTTCCGTACCTGCTTTCGCCGCGTGTAGAACCTGCTGCAGGTGCCCTTTGCTCGCCTCGAGAGTTTCTGCTTTCATGGCATCCCGAGCTGAACGGAAGGCCTTGTAAAATTCCACCTCCGCTTCATGGCAGAAGCATTCTTCGGCAATGTTTTGTGCACTCTCGGCAGCCAGTTCCGATTTTTTTGCGTATTCCCGTACTTTGGCCAAGGACGATTCCCGCACGCCATGCAGGGCGTAGCGATAGGAATCAAAGCCGCTGTTTTCCATGTCGGAGCATCCAGCCAGTGCCTGTGAGGGGACGAGGAGATAAAGCAGCATCATGCTGCCGAGTAGCTGTTTCATGGTATACCCTCCTGAATGGTATTTCTGCGCAGTCGACGTTCAGTGCCCGCAAACCGAAGCACATGAATGGTGTTGGGAAAATGATGATCTTTTACTGTTTCTAGCAGACAAATAGCGCATAATCAAATATTCTGTTTCTTGTCCGGTGCCATTGTCCCCCGCGTTTAATCATCCCCCTTCCTGGTCCACCTTTCGGATTTAAACGGAATCAGCGGACACGCGGTCGGATACTTCCTTTACAATCAGCAGTGGAAGTATCTCATTGAATGAATAAAGGAATAACTATGTTCGGTCGACTCTTTCTGCTCTTTTCTATTGTCCCCATCATTGAAATCTGGCTCCTGATAAAGGTCGGCAGGGTGATTGGTGCCTTGCCGACTGTCTGCCTGCTTCTTGTCATTTCCATGGTGGGGGCCTGGCTGGCAAAATCCCAGGGGCTCAGGACGGTCGCGGCCATTCGCGACGAACTCGCAGCGGGGCGGCTTCCGGCCTCCAGTCTGCTGGACGGTGCAATGATACTCGCTGGGGGGATACTCCTGCTAACTCCCGGATTTTTTACCGATTTCCTTGGTCTCTTTTTTCTCTTTCCGTTGAGCAGGACCTTGCTCAAAAAATGGCTTAGGAGAGTTCTGGAGCGGGAACTTTCCAAGGGAACGATCATCGTCCATCGACGGTGAAGACGGTTCGGGGCGTCAGCGGCAGATAACGAATCGCCATCTGGTCCGGAAGGGGGGGTCCCGTGAAGCGTGAAGACAAAATACGTCTCAGTATCGCCCGCGAGGCTGCCCGCATCATGTACGAAGACGGGGTCAAGGAATACCGTGACGCCAAGCGCAAAGCAGCCAAGTCTTTCGGCCCGGAGAAGACCCTCTCGCTCGGTTCGCACCTGCCGTCCAACGCAGAAATACATGAAGAACTTTCACGACTTATCCGGATGGCCGAAGGGGATGTCCAACCGGAACGACTTCTCCGGATGCGGCTCCTGGCGCTTTCCTGGCTTGAGTTGTTCGCACCATTCCGTCCTTACCTGGTAGGCTCGGTCCTGACCGGAACAGTCACCGAGCGGAGTGACATTGACCTGCACCTGTTTGCCGATTCCCCCGAAGAGGTGGAACTTTTTCTGGAGGAGCGGGATATCCCTTATGAACCTGAGACCGTCACAATCCGCCATGGCAGCGAGTTTCGAGAGTATTACCACCTCTTTATGGACGATGACGGAATTGTTGTCGAATGCACGGTCTATACTCCTTCCGAGCGACACCAGCGGCAAAAAAGCAGTATCACCGGCCGTCCCATGGAGCGGGCTGATGCGGCACGTCTGCGGGAACTGATAGCGGAAGAGAGCAATACATCCACTGAATAACTGTAGGGGCGAAGCAAGGTTCACCTGCTTTGCCCCTACAGTACAACTACATCCTTGAAATTGTTCAGCTTCAGACTAAGACCTGCCAGGTTTTCAAAACCTGGCAGGTCTGACCTAAACCAGACACTACTGAAACTTCACGAAATGCACCCTACATGAGAACCATGCTTCTTGAAATATTCGAGATCCTCCATGCAGCTTATGGTCCCCGCTTCTGGTGGCCTGCCGAGACGCCCTTCGAGGTTTGCGTGGGGGCCATCCTTACCCAGAACACCAACTGGGGCAACGTGGAAAAAGCCATCGTTAACCTGAAAAGAGAGGTCCTTTTGTCGCCGGAGGGGTTGCGGGATATTCCCAGCGAGCGGTTGGCGGAATTGATTCGGCCTGCCGGCTATTTCAATGTGAAAAGCGCCAGGCTGAAAGATTTCATCGGCTGGTTGTTTGCGGAATACGGGGGAAGTCTTGAGAGAATGTTTTCAGGCGACTGGCGAAAGTTGCGGGTGGACCTGCTGAAGGTGCGGGGGATCGGACCCGAAACGTGCGATTCCATCCTTCTTTACGCAGGCCATAAACCTTCCTTTGTCGTGGATGCATACACAAAGAGGCTCTTTTCCCGTCTGGGTCTCATCTCCTCCATGGCTTCCTATGATGAGGTGCGCGAACTGTTCATGGGAAATATCCCGGCCGATGTTGAGCTCTACAATGAATACCATGCCCTCATCGTCGAACACTGCAAGGACCGCTGCCGCACCAAGCCGTTGTGCGGGGAATGCACGCTCCGGGTCCGCTGTGAATATTACCGGCAGGACTCATTCTTCAAATCCTGACGCATAGGGCACTCCCCTGCCGGGACCCACGCCGTTCCAGTTCGTAGTCGATGGCATTCAGTACCTCGAATTTCTGCAGCGACCAGAGGGGCGCGATCAGGTGGTCCCTGCCCCCATCTCCGGTGAGTCGCTGGATGGACATGTCCGGCCGGAGCCTCTCCAGAAAGTCGCAGACCAAACCAACGTAGTCATCCCTGTCAAGCATCCGCACTTCACCGCGGGCGTACATTTCCGCAAGGGGCGTTTCCTTCATGACATGGAGGAGATGGATCTTGACTCCGTCTATTCCCAAGTCGTTCAATACCTTTGCCGTGTCCAGCATCTCGTTCCGCGTCTCTCCAGGCAGTCCGAGGATAACATGGGCGCTGACCCGGATGCCTTCCCTTTTGCATGATCGGACCGCTTCTTCAAAGGTGGAAAAGTCGTGCCCTCTTCCGAGAAGATCCAAGGTCCGGTCCACTGGCGACTGGAGACCCAATTCCAGCCAGAAATAGGTCTTTCGGGCATATTCTGCCAGAAGAGCGATTGTTTCAGGAGGGAGGCAGTCGGGACGGGTGCCGACAATGAGTCCCACCACATCTTCCACGGTCAGTGCCTCGTCATAGAGACGCTGAAGAGTTTCCGCTGGCGCGTAGGTGTTGGAGTATGCCTGGAAATAGGCAAGAAAGCGCTTGGCCTTGTACTTGCGGGTCATGACCTCTTTGCCCGCTTCGAGCTGCTCCGCTACCGGGACCCCTGCCTGGATGCCGTGGGCTCCCGATCCTTTGCCCCCGCAATAGATACAGCCGCCTGTTCCCACGGTCCCGTCCCGGTTGGGGCAGGAAAACCCGGCGTCAACCGAGATGCGATGCACCCGGCAGCCGAAGACCTGTTTCAATTCGTCAGAGAATGCGTTGTATCTTTTTTTCATGGGAATTCCAGACGGCTGATGTTTTTAGGGACGTCTGCAGGCCGCCCAATATCTGTACAGTGTAGCTTATCAGTGATGGAAAGTGCAACAGACAGAAGAATAGTGGTATTTCATTGATAAAAGTGCATATATCTGGTAGGGGAGATAGTGTCGGCGCCTGATACAACGTATGGGTTGCTAGGCTCCTAAGTCTTGAGGATTTGATGTATGGCGCTGAGAAAGGTCTCGATCTCCTGTTCCGTGGTGAACCAGCCGGGGCTTACCCGGATGGTGCCGGCAGGATAGGTGCCGATGGTGCGGTGAGCCCAGGGGGCGCAGTGAAGGCCGGTCCTTACTTCAATATCGTATTCCTGGTCCAGGGTGAAGCCGAACATGGCGGGATCCCTCTCTTCAACGGTGAAGGAGACGATGCCGCCCCGCTCCTTTTCAGGAGTGGGCCCATAGAGGGTGATCCCCTTAATTACGTCAAGTCCTTCCATCAGGTGGCGGACGAGTGTCATTTCCTTTTTTCGAATTGTCTCGATCCCGGTGCTGAGGATGAATTCCACCCCTGCCCCTAAGCCTGCAATGCCGGGGGTGTTAAGGGTGCCGCTTTCGAAACGGGCCGGCATTTCTTCCGGTTGCTCTTCACCGCTCGAGTGGCCGCCGGTTCCTCCCACCACCAAGGGAGGCAATTCCAGGCCTTCCGCGATATAGAGAAATCCCGTGCCTTGCGGTCCAAGCAGACCCTTGTGGCCTGGTGCGGCAAGGAGACTGATTTCCATGGCCCTGACGTCGATCGGCATGACACCGGCACTTTGGGCGGCGTCAACCAGCAGCGGTACCCCTGATTGGCGTGCCAGATGGCCGATTTCGGCCAGCGGCTGAACAGTGCCGGTGACATTCGAGCAGTGGGAGAGGACGATAAGGCGGGTATCGGCCCGGAGTGCCGCTGCCAGGTCACGGGGATTGAGGAACCCGCTCCGGTCGCAGGGTATCCGGGTGATTGACGATCCCCGTTTTTCGGCCAACCGGAGTGGCCGGGAAACCGAATTGTGCTCCATGGTTGTGGTGACGGCATGGTCGCCGGGCCGGAGTATTCCTGCGATTGCCAGGTTCAACGCTTCGGTTGCGCTGCTGGTGAATGCCAGGCGGGAAGAGTCTTTGATCCCGAACAACTCTGCCAGGCTTTCCCGAGCCCCGAAAACGATGCGGGTTGCATCCAGGCCCCGGCGGTAGCCACCACGCCCGGGGCTGGTGCCGATCTCCCTGAGGGCATGGTCCACGGCCCGGTAGACCGATTCCGGCTTGGGATGGGAGGTGGCAGCATTGTCGAGATAGATGGGCATGGTTGCTCCTAGAAGCGGCTGCGCAGGGCGAGGTGAAAAACAACATCCGGGGCGGTATCCACCCACACATCCTCCGAAATCCCCAGATCGAGGAATGTCTTGTCGCTGAAGCCGATTGTTCCTCCCGAGACCAACTGGACGGAGCCGCTGTTGACCTGCTTCAGGTTGCTGCCGGTATAGAAGGAGGTATGGGCGTCGGCCTGGACCTTCAGTGCGAGCCATTGCAGAGGGCTCCAGCCGAAACCGAGGGAACCGAATCCGGCAAGGTTACGCTGCTGGTCTTCCAGCACGTCGCCGTCGGTCATGGCCATGCCGCCGGCGGCAGCATACACTGTCAGGTGGCCGAGGGGCAGCTGACAGTCGTCGCTGGCGGTCAGCCAGAGGGCGAAATCGGTACTGCCGCTTCCAAAGAGGCGGTTGCTGTTACCGGAGGGTAGTTTGATGCTGGCGTGCAGTGCGACTGCCAGAGGTGCTGCTGAATCGCCCTGGTGGAGCTGCATCGCCCCCGAGAGGCGGATGTCGCCAATGCCGTTCGAACCATCGTTAACCAGGACCTTTGTGATTCCGTTTCGGGTGTACTGGTAGAGAAGCCGGTTTCGGGGGGTTGATTTGCGTATCCCTTGGGGCAGACCGAAGGTGTCGTGGAAACCTTCGATGAAATCGTCAAGAAACCCGCCGCTGTTCGCCAGGTAAGGAATGTCGATGCCGACCTGGAATCCCGGTGCGATTCCGTAGCGGGCCGAGAGGTTGAAACGGTAAGTCTCACCGTCAAGCATGATTGCGTCTGTCAGCGAGTTGCCGGAAGTAGAGTTGCTCGATACGTCGCTGGTGAGGGTTGCCTCGAAACTGCCAGCCGGAACAACGCTGGCACTGCCAATTGAGGGCAGGCCGAAAACCCGTATCAATGGGCTCTGGTTGCTGCTCTGGAAAGGAATTATGTCCATGGCGGCCGCGAGTGTTGTCGTGCCCGGAACTATCACAGACAGTGCCAGCAGAAGCAATGCAATAAAGACCATCGGTTGTGCGCCTATTGAATAGCGAAACTTCCGGAATTGATCACTGAAGAATGAGCTGAGAATATTCATGGTTTGCTGTTCCCCTTTGATGCAAATGGTTCGGTTCGATGCCGGAACGGAAATGGCGGTAGAGATTCCTTAAAGCAAATACCGGATAATTGCAAGATGATAGTTTGCCAGTACACTGATGATACATTCTGCCATGTTTTCTGAGGTTTTCCAGTAGTCAGACAACGGTCCTGAACCGAAAATCCGAAAACCGTTTGGAAGGGGTCTGGATGAAGTTTCTCTCTCTGTTCTTTATTCTTTTCCTCTCCAATGCGAGTGCTGCCGATTTCGGCACTTCCTACTCGCATCTTTGGGGCGGTTTTTCAACCTCCCTCGTCAACCGTTCCCCGGAGCAGCGTGGCAACGCTGGTCGGGCCGCATTGGACCTGAATGGTATCATTATTTCTCCGGGGGCTGAGTTCAGTTTCAACGATAATGTGGGCGCGAGAGATACGATGAAAGGGTATCGCCCTGCACCGATCATTAACGACCGGGGAGGCCTGAGCGACATCCCGGGAGGCGGTATCTGCCAACTGGCCACAACTATCTACAACGCGGCACTGGAGGCGGGCCTGGAGATCGTTGAACGCCATCCCCATTCGAGGAGCGTGGGTTATGTGCCTCCGGGTCGGGACGCCACCATTCTTAGCTGGCGCAAGGATCTGAAGTTGCGCAATCCCCATTCTTTCCCGGTGATGCTGAGGGTGGAGGTGACGGAAAATCAGCTGACGGCCGGCTTCTGGTCGCTGGTGGACAAGTCCTTCCAGGTAAAGGTTCTCACCGACATCGTTGCGGTCGATCCGCAGTCGGTTGTTTCCCGGTCCGCCGGACAATCAGGGGCGATTGTCCAGTCGGGTGGACGGGGATTCTCTGTTGTCACCCGGCGCCGGGTCATCCGGGAAGGGGTGTCAACGGAAGAGGTCCTGTCGAGGGATTTCTATCCTCCTCCCAGCAGGATAGTGGGGGATGCGGAGCCATGAAATTATTCAGGTGCATGTTTCTTGGTATTATATTCCTTGCCGCTGTCGGTGTTTCAACTGTCGTCGCCGAAAGGGTCCCCACGGTAGGAGTAAGCTCAATACTATCCCTTGAGACCCTCCGCACCAACCGGGAAATGCAGCAGGTCCTTGCAAGGTATGCCAAGGGGGTTTTCCTCTATCGTCTTGGTCTCGGCCCTGCAGTGTCTCCACCTTCCTGGTCAGCAAGTATCCAGCGGGCCTGTTTCGTCACCTTTTTTTCCGGAAAGCGGGTAATTGCCTGCTCCGGAGGTTTTCGGCCCCGCACTGCCGATCTTGGCAGAGAGGTTGAGGCAAACGTCCGGCAGGCTCTGCAGATGGACCCACGGGCCGGGCGCATCGACCGGTCAACTGCCATGGAGGCCCGTGTCTTGATCACCTTTCCGGGCGAACCTCGGCCGGTTGGCTCTCCTGAAATGATTGATCCTGCTCGGGAGGGTCTGTTCGTGGAGAATGATCGAAGTGGCGTTGCCATTGTGCCCGGGGAGGCAAAGACAGCTTCATGGGCGTATCGTGAAGCTCTGCGAAGGCTGGGGGAGAACGATCCCGCCAAGGTCCGACTCTATGTCTTCGATTCCTGGGTGATTTCAGGAAAAGACTAAAAGATGATTCCAAGAACAATAACAAAAGAAACGTTATATTTTTTTAACACGATTCAGAATAGTCATTGCCGGGGATGTAACCGGGAATCCAAACTTCACAACCCTCCCCGATAGAGTCACTCGGGGATGACAGATGTTTTTACCACCTGATCAAGTTGTTTTGACTCGGGTGCGATACATTTCGAATAGTAAGAAAAATCAATTGCGAGCCTCAAACCTCGAACCTTGAACTGTGAACCTTTTATCAAGGAGGGTCAGCCGTGAGACAACTTTTCATCTGTTTCCTTGTCCTGGTGGTAGCAAGTGCTTTTATCTTCCCGGAGCCGAGCCTGGCTGCGGTTGCCAAGGGCTCGATCGAGGGAACTGTTCTGTCTGCCGAGACCAATCAGCCCCTGGCAGGGGCAGCCATCGAACTTCGGCGCAGCTATCCCAGGAAACCGACGGTGACTTTCCGTGCCGAAAGCAATGCAGCGGGGAAGTTTTCAGCTCTCCTGCCGGCGGGAACCTACCACTACCTCATTCGAAGTTCCGGATTTGGCATTATGGAAGGAACAGCGGTTGTCACTGCCGGTGAAAAGGTTGAACTTCCTCTTCCCCTAAACCGGGAGGCACAGATTTCCGGGAGAGTCACAGATGCCACTGGCAAGCCTCTTGTGGGGATTGCAGTTTTATTCGGTAAATACGCGGGTGGGCGTACGGATTCTGCGGGCCGTTTCACTGTTGCGTCCTTGAATGAGGGCTGGTATGAACTTCGTCTGGACCATTCCTCGTGGGTCCCGGAACGACAGGTGTCTTTCTCACTTGCCGCGGGAGAGCGGAAAGATGCAGGTGATGTTATCGTCCGGAAGGCGGGTTCCCTTGTTGTGCGCCTGGTGGCGGGGAACCGCCCGGTGGCGGGCGCCGAGATGTCACTTTCCGGGAACCTTGCCTACCGTTACGGAAAAACCGACAAGAGGGGGATGGTCAGCTTTTCAAAGCTCCCTCCCGGTTCCTATACCCTGGAATCCTATGATGAAAGGCTTACGCAATCGAGCACCAGTGTTGATGTGCCGGAAGGGAAAAGCAGTACGGTCCGGCTGGCGGCAACTCTCCGTCCGCCGTCGCTCTCCCTTGACGATCCGGGCCGGGTTATCCTTCCGGGAAGCGTGATCCCGGTTTCCCTGCGAGGGCTCTGGGTCCAGCGGGCAAAGGTCTCTGTGTATGCCGTTAACGAGGCACGTCTTCTTGACGGTACCGTGGATCCGGGCAATCCTGCCACCATTCCGGTTGCTGCGCGAAAGCGTCTTCAGGAACAGACCGTAACCCTTGCAAAGCAGAGGTTCACCTTCTATCGTCGTGCCTCTTTGAAGCTTAAGCCCCTGCCTCCCGGTTTCTACCTGGTGGTAGCCGAAGAAAACGGAACCGTTGCACATTCCTCGTTTCTGGTTACCCGGCTTGGGCTTGTGGCCAAGGCATCACCGGCCGGAACCCTTCTCTTTGCTGCCGACCTGGTAAACGGCCATGCTCTTGCAGGGGTAGAAATTCTCGAAGCGGCCGTTTCTCCGGGAGCATCGGCACTTCCGGTACATCTCGGCAAAACCGGCATAGATGGTCTCTTCACCAGCCCAAGCAAGGTGATGAATGTGCGGTTCATTGGCCGCAAAGATGACAGCTTGGCCATTTTTCATGTTTCTGCCCTGCAGGACGGGGGGCAGGGATTGAAGGGATACCTCTATACTGAGCGCCCTGCCTATCGGCCGGGCCAGACCGTGTTCTTCAAGGGGGTGCTCCGCAAGATTGTCGGTGAGGGGTATGCCCTGCCCGGAACGGAAACGGTTCGGGTGACGATTACCGATAGTGGTGACCAGACCCTGATGGAGAAGGAGTATCCGGTTTCGTCGTCCGGCTCCTTCAACGGTGAAGTCGTTCTCCCGGCACAGCCGCCTTTGGGCGATTATTCCGTGCGGGCCGTGGTTGGAGGGTATACCTTCCAGACCTCTTTCAAAGTTCTCGAATACCGCAAGCCTGAGTTCGAAGTCACTGTTGCGGCTGGGAAGAAATTCCACGTGGGCGGCGATCAGGTGCCGGTTTCGTTGAAGGCTCGCTACTATTTCGGCGCGCCGGTGTCCGATGGAAAGGTAAAGTACCGGATCTATTCACGGCCCTACTACCGTTTTGCTGGTGACCGCGACGGGGATAACGGGGATGGTGGTGAAAATATGTTTGGCGGCTATGCTGACTTCCTCGGCGAAGGTGAGGCCACAACCGATTCCGACGGCAAGGCTCTGGTCACGATCAACACAAAGCCGCTTGAATCGCCCCGAGCCTATACGGTTGAATTCGATGTTACCGACAGTGCAGGGAGAGTGGTTTCTGCCACCGCTTCTTTTACCGTTACTCCCTCACTTATTAGCCTCACGGTTCGCCCTCTCTCCTATCTTTGCTCGCCGGGAAAATCAACTGACATTGAGGTCACAACCTCCACCTGGGAGGGCAAGAGCGTTTCTGCCCGGGTTCTTGTTACCGTTGAGGAGCAGGTGTATGATAAAAATGCCCGCACGTATAGCTACCGAAAGCTCGACCAGCGGGAGGTCTCTACCGACGCAAGCGGTCGGGCGGTAATGAGTCAGACCTTTCCCCGTCCCGGCTACTGGCGCGTATCTGCCGTCACGACCGATGAACGGGGCTTGAAAGCCGCCGGTGTGGGATGGGTCTGGGTCTGGCGGGAAGGGTACGCCTGGGATACCTCCTACCGCGAACTGGGGGTGGAGCTTGATAAAAAGAGTTATCTGCCCGGTGAAACAGCACGAATTATCGTGAAGAGCCCTGTTGCCGGAGCTTCCCTCCTTGTGACTGTCGAGGGGCGTGAGATCTACTCTCGCCGCGTCGTCCAGCCCGCCGGGACCGTTGAGGTTGTTGAAATTCCCGTTACAGAAGACATGGCGCCGTATGTCTTCGTGTCCGCCCTGATGATCGATAAAGGGCATTTTTATTCTCAAACCAGAAATCTGAGGGTCGATTCCCGGCCGGATTTGCTGGATCTCAAGGTTACGACCGACAAAGGCCTCTATGAACCGGGCGAAAAGGTTCGTCTTTCGATTGCGGCACGGGGCAGGGATGCTCTGCCGAGGGAGGCAGAACTTTCCCTGGCAGTGGTGGATGAGGCGCTCTTTGCCGTTGCGCCGGAAACCCAGCCTGACATCTACCGTTTTTTCCGGGGAACCCGCGAGCACCGGGTCCTGACTCTCAACTCTTTTCCGCGTGTCTATCTGGGCGGCGCCGCCAAAGCCGGGATGTCGGCATTTTCCGATTCGGAAGGCAAGCTGGCGGGGATCAAAGTCCGCAAGGTCTTCAAGGATACCGCCTTCTGGCTCCCGGTTCTCACCACCGGGGCGGACGGCAAAGCGGAAGCGGAATTTGAGCTGCCCGATAACCTGACTACCTGGCGCGCGACGGCTGTCGGATTCACCGACCGGAGCGAGTTCGGGACAGGACGCGACACCTTTATCGCAAGGCTGGATGTCATGGCCCGGCTGCAGCCACCCCGTTTCCTTACGGTGGGTGACCAGATGAAAATTCCCGGGATCATAACCAATATGACCGACAGCGAGCGGAGTGTCACCGGCACCTTCGAGGCCAGCGGCATCTCGCTGCTGGGAGATAGCCGCTTTACCGGGACAGTACGTCCGGGCGGAACTCTGCGGCGGGATATGTCTGTCAAGGCGGAGATCCCGGGTGAGGCGCTTCTCCGGCTGCGGGCCTCGGCAGGCGACCGCGGTGACGCCATGGAATTGACGCTCCCGGTATTCATGAGGGGTATGAAAAGGGTGTCCCAGGGGAATATCGTTCTTCGCGGCACGGAAGGGGAGGCAGTGGTCAGTCTGCCCGGGGAGGCCATGGATGAAGGTGCTTCTCTCGATCTGTCCGTAGCCCCGTCCCTTACCGCCAGTCTCAACGAGAGTCTGGCGGAACTGATCGATTTCCCCTATGGTTGCGTGGAGCAGACCATGTCGCGCTTTTTGCCTGCCGTTCAGGTGAAAAATCTCCTCGGATCGTCAGGGTTCTCCCTGTCACCGGATGTTTCAGAAAAGCTCGGGCGTGTCCTTGACGAGGGGCTGCGGCGGCTCTATGATTTCCAGCACGAAGACGGCGGTTGGGGGTGGTGGAAGGAGGATGCCACCGATCCGTACCTGACCGCCCATGTCATGTACGGTCTCGCCCTTGCCCGCAAGGCGGGTGTCCCGGTGCGTAGCGATTCCTATGACCGGGGTGTGCAGTCGCTGTCTTCCCAGTTGGGAAAGGGGGCCCTCGAGGCGCTTCCTTCCCTTTACCGTGCGTATGTCTTGGCTGGTCGAAGCGATGATGCCACGGAGAAGCGGATCGAAGCGGGATGGCGCCAGTTGCAGCCATCCCAGCGTGTGCAGTATGTTGCGGCCTTGCAGAACAGTTCACAGAAAGGCCGGGCAACGCTCCTCCTGGATGATTTGAAAAAGAAGGTGAAGAGGGAAGGTTCCGCTGCCTGGTTGCAGGACGACGATGCCAATTCCTGGTGGTATTCGTGGCGCTGGTCTGGCTCAGCCGTGGAAACCACGGCCATGCTCCTGGAATGCCAGCTTGCTCTTGATTCCCATGATCCCCTGGTTTCCTCCCTTGCCGAGTTCCTGGTGCGGAAACGCTCGGGGCGCTGGTGGAATACTACCCGGGGGACGGCTACCGTGGTCACGGCCTTGGCCGACTATGCGGCCGCCACCGGTGAGCTTGATGCTTCCTATGCAGCACGTCTTTCCCTGAACAACAGGGAGCTGGGCCGCTTCGTGGTGAAAAAGGGTACGCTTGTCCAGGGAAATCCGTCGCTTACCATCCCCATGAAGGAACTGCAGGAGAGGCGATAACCGTGTGCGGCTCGACCGGGAAGGAAGCGAAGGGGCACTTTACCTTTCCGCCCGGCTGGGGTACTTCGTTCCGCCCGAGTCGGCTGACAGCACCCCGGGGCTTGCCATCGAACGCAGGATGTATCGTCTCACGCCCCGCCAGAAAGACGGCGCATGGCGCATGGAATACGTTCCTTTGTTGCCGGGAGAGAAGACTTGCCCCGGGTGATGATGTGGAGGTCCGTCTGACGGTTGACAACAAAGAAGATATGAATTTCGTCATCATCGAAGACCGGCTTCCGGCTGGATTCGAGGTGCGCGAAACCAGGAATGACCCGCGCTTTTCCTCGTATTCCAGCTATTGGGACTGGTACGCCCACCAGGAGCGGCATGATGAGCGGATGGCCTTCTTTCTCGATGTGCTTCCTGCTGGAAGGCATGAGTTCCGATATGTGGTGTACCCGGAGTTGACGGGTGACGTTCTTGCACTTCCCGCTGCGGTCTGGCCCATGTATGTACCGTCACTGCGTGCGGAAAGTGCTCTTTGGCAGATCAGGGTGGAATGATGATGGCGTGGCTGAAGGGAATGGTTGGTGACGTAATCCAATTACGCCTTGAACCGGTGATGCAACAGGACTATAAAGAAGGAGAAGAAGTTATAACGGAGGCCGACCATGAAGGCAATTCTCAATCGCAGGAGCATTCGCAGGTACACGACGCAGACCGTGTCCGAGCAGCTTCTCATCGAGCTGCTGGAGGCGGCAATGTGTGCCCCTTCGGCGGGCAACGAGCAGCCCTGGCAGTTTGTGGTCATCGACCAGCGCAGCAAGCTGGACGAGATTCCGAAATTTCATCCCTATGCCAAGATGGTCTCCGAGGCGCCGGTGGCTATCCTCGTCTGCGGCGACCTTGACAAGGACCTGCACAGGGGGTATTGGGTTCAGGACTGTGCCGCTGCCACGGAAAATGTCCTTATCGCGGTGCAGGACAAGGGGCTCGGCGCTGTCTGGGTTGGAATCTATCCCCGAGAGGATCGGGTTCAGGCGCTGCGGGCTTTGTTGAATCTTCCGGAGAGCATTGTCCCCTTTGCCCTCATTCCTCTCGGCTACCCGGCCGAGGAAAAGCCGCCGGCGAACCGTTTCGATGCCGGACGCATTCACTACAACGGCTGGTAGGTACAATGAAAAAAGAGATTGATGAATTCTGTCGCTATCTGAACATCGAGAGGAACGTATCTTCCCACACCCTTGACGCCTATCGAACTGATCTGGAGATGTTCCGGGAGTTCGTTGCCAGAGAGTTCGGACCGTCCGTTACAGTGGAATCGGTCAGCCACCTTCTGATCCGCCGCTACCTGGCACGTCTGACAATCGATCACGCAAAGAGTACCCTGGGCCGGAAGCTGGCGGCGATCCGTTCCTTCTTTAAATATCTGATGAGGGAGGGGAAGGTTCGCAAGAACCCTGCGGAACTGGTGAGCACTCCGAAGAAGGAGAAAAGGGTCCCGTACCACCTTGATATCGACGAAGTGACTTCTCTTGTCACAGCCCCGTCCGGCATCGACCTTCTCGCCCTTCGGGATCGCGCAATTCTGGAAACACTGTATTCCTGCGGGCTGCGAGTCAGCGAGTTGACCGGTCTGGATGTCGGGGGAGTGGATCTTTGCGAAGGTCTTGTCCGCGTTTTCGGGAAGGGAGGGAAGGAACGTATCGTGCCGCTCGGAAGCCAGGCCAGTTCTGCCATCAGCGACTACCTGGCTGCGAGAAAAAATCCGCCGTACGACGCACCGCTGCTGGTTAATGCTCGCGGTGGACGGCTCACCAGTCGCAGTGTCGGACGCATCGTTGACAAATACATCCTCCACATTGCCGCCATGAAAAAAATCTCCCCCCATACCCTCCGCCACACCTTTGCCACCCATCTTCTCGAAGGGGGTGCAGACCTGCGATCCATCCAGGAACTCCTCGGCCATGCCTCTCTCTCGACTACCCAGAAATACACCCACGTCAGTATTGACCGTCTCATGGAGGTCTATGACAAGGCCCATCCCAAGGCACGGAAGCGGTAGCTTTCTTTGCCTGAAAATAACGTTGCCGCCGGTTTTATTTCGATCAGTTTGGAATATCGTCATATGGCCGGTATTGCGCCAGGAAGTATTTGACAGTATAGATACTATGGTTCGATGGTCACTGTTACCTTTCTCGTCAACAACAAGTTGGCATCCGCTTATTCAGGGAAGGTTGTCAGTGAATATTTCAATTGTTTTTTGGGATTGCGGACAATAGTTTGTGGAGGTAATCTGAGCGATTAATAAGATAAAATTATCGTTAAAAAGTTGACAATAGTTAATTTGTAAATTATATATTTATAAATGTTGTTTCGGCGCCGAGTGTCTTTTGGGTGAGTAAAATCATTTTTCCGTAGGCTGGGTTACGGGAGGTGGCGGATGATGATAGAGGTTTTGTTGTGTGGCAATAAGGAGCCTGAAACAGTTCCTGATTACGTGCTTGGAGAGTTGCTTTTGAGGGGCCGGGTAGAGGGCTTCCGGCGCTCCAGTGGGTGGGTGGTTGTTGGCCGCGACCCTGTCAGGAAAGCGGGTAGTGGCAGATTCTCCGGTCCCGAGAAGAGGCGACGGAGGAAAAGGTCCTGCCTGACGTGTCCGGAAATGGTTGGTGGGGAATGTCTCAATTCCAGCTGTCCAGAACACCAGTGTAATGCAAAGGTCTTTAAGCTCAGTTAGTGTTCCAGCCTCAAAAAATTCATTCAAGAGTCAAAGAAACCCGCTTTGCGAGAGCGGGTTTCTTTGTTTGCTACTGGTGGGAAAGTTTACGAAAATAGCTCCATCTGCTTCCACTCCCGTTTTCTGGCTTTGGGGCCCGGGTAGTAGCGTGGGCAGTTGGCAATTACCACCTCTGGAGACTGCTTGCAGTGTCGTCGGCACGAGACACATAAACGGTTTGTGTGGGCTTGTGGTTTCATGGCAATCAGGAGATTTTGCGTACCCAGCCGAAAGTATCAGGAATCTGTCCGTACTGAATTCCGGTAAGGGTGTCGTAAAGTTTCTGGGTCAGGTTTCCAACGCCGCCATTACCGATTGTCAGGGACTCGTCCTTGTATCCAAGGACTCCGACCGGGGTGATGACTGCTGCAGTGCCGCTGCCGAATGCTTCCTTTACCTTGCCGGCGCGGATGTCCGCAACCAGTTCATCTATTGCTATCTGCCGCTCTTCGATGCGGAAACCCATGGTATCGGCAAGTTTCATGACCGAGTCGCGGGTAACGCCCTTGAGAATGGATCCGGTGAGGGGGGCGGTGACAACGAGATCATCATAGACGAAGAACATGTTCATGGAGCCCACTTCTTCGATATATTTCTTGTGACAGCCATCCAGCCAGAGTACTTGGTCGAAGCCCTTTTTCTTCGCAACCTGGGCAGCCTTGAGAGAAGCAGCGTAGTTGCCTCCGGTCTTGGCTTCTCCTGTTCCGCCGGTAACCGCACGAACATAATGGTCTTCCACGAGAATGTTTACAGGGTTGAATCCTGCTGCATAGTAGGCTCCGACCGGAGACAGGATGACGAAGAAATAGTAGTGGTCGGATGGCTTGACGCCGAGAACCGGTTCGACGGCAATTATTGCCGGTCGGATATAGAGTGACGTTCCTTCACTGCCCGGGACCCAATCTTTTTCCAGACGCACGAGTTGAGTGATGGCATCAAGAAAAAGATCCTCAGGCACTTCCGGCATGCAGAGTCGCTCGGCTGAGAGATTGAAGCGGTGTGCATTAATTTCCGGTCTGAACAGGGCGATGCTCCCATCTGCCCATTTGTAGGCCTTGAGTCCTTCGAAAATTTCCTGTGCGTAATGAAAGACTAGAGCCGATGGATCGAGGACAAAAGGGGCGTAGGGCTGTATCCTGGCGTCAACCCAGCCTACGGAAGCTTTCCATTCCACGAGAAACATCCGATCAGTGAAAATTCTGCCGAAGCTGAGAGCGGATTCATCGGTAAACTTGGTTTTCTTGTTTTCTTCCGGAAGGGGAAGAACCCTGATTTCCATGATGCAACCTCCCGTAAAGGCCGGGAAAGAGCCTTGTTCATTAGATATTCTGTGTAGCATATAACGCCTTTACGGGCAAGATTTATTCACTCTCTCTGTTATTATTTCATCCGAACTGAAGGCCCACATCTTTACTGTCATCGGGCGGTTTTCTGCAGAGTTAAGAAGGGATAGAAAAATGGTAATCGCGGTGGAATTTACGTTTTGATAAAAATCTTCCGGTGTATTTTCTTGTTGAGATGTCCCTTTCCCGGATTCAGTCTGGTGGTTCTATTTGTTTGCAGGTGTCGCCGAACTGCCTGTGAGAATTGAAGAAATACCATTTTCTTGTTGCTAAGCATATTTTTTCCTGCTATATTTTTAGCACTCACAGAAGTAGAGTGCTAATACACCTCGATGCAACGCGTCGTGGTTCCTTGTAAAAAGGAGGTTGATTTCATGACCGGTTCCTTACCCATTCTGTCCGACAATCTGCAAAAATATTTTGCTGAAATAAGAACTTTCCGCATTCTTACTCCTGACGAGGAGTATCAACTGGCAGTTAAATTTTACGAAGAAAAGGACCTTGAATCCGCCCACATGCTGGTTACTTCAAATCTTCGCTTTGTGGTGAAAATTGCCGGGGAGTACCGCTCCTACGGAATGAAGATGCTTGACCTGATTCAGGAAGGCAATGTGGGACTGATGATGGCGGTCCGTAAATTCAATCCTTATAAAGGTTTTCGCCTGATCTCCTATGCGGTCTGGTGGATCAGGGCATATATTCAGAACTATATCATCTCAACCTGGAGCCTGTTGAAGATCGGTACTACGCAGGCTCAGCGGAAACTGTTCTTCAAGCTGAAGCAGGCAAAAAATGCCATTAAAAACATGCTTGGGGATGATGATGCGCCCGCTGCATCCCTTTCGCTCGATGTGAAGGAATCCGAATACCTCGAGATGGAGCAGCGCTTACGTGGCGATTGTTCCCTTGATTCCGAACTGGTTGACGGCGAAGGGTATTCTCTGATGGATTCCCTTGCCGATGAGCGGATGAACCAGGAAGAGTTGCTTGCCGAGAATCAGTCGGCGGCACTCCTGGAAAGGGAAGTCTCTCAGGCCGTGTCTCACCTGAATGAAAAAGAGCGTTTCGTCATCGAGCATCGGGTGTCGGCTGAAGAGCCGCTGACTTTGCAGGAGATAGCAGACCATTTTTCCATTTCGCGGGAAAGGGTGCGCCAGATTGAGGAAGGAGCTTTGAAAAAAATGAAGACCCTGCTTTTGCCACTGGTCTCACAGGCTGCAGATACCTTTCCGGCCATTGCCTGATCAGGTTCGGGAGCGTTGCGGGTTGTTTTCTGGTGGTTATCCGACAGCTGATAATTGCATTGACAAATAATTTGTGCTCCCGTATCCTTTTTCAACAATTAAATATTAGACCTTCTTATCAAGAGTGGTGGAGGGATAGGCCCTGCGAAACCACAGCAACCGGCCCGGCAACGGGTGTCAGGTGCTAAATCCTGCCGAATGGCACAGATGAGAAAGGTGTTTCAGGCGGACAGGTACCCGGAAGCTCCTTCTCATCAAAGAAGGGGCTTTTTTTGTATCTCAGCTGAAACCCTTTACCTTTATTTTTGTGAGCAGCCATGTCAGTCGGCATTGTAGAAACACAATTCGTTACCTTCGATACCGAACTACGCCTAGAAAGCGGACGGATCCTCGGCCCGATTACCCTTGCCTATGAAACCTACGGCACCCTGAACGGCAGTCGCTCCAATGCGGTTATGATCACCCATGCCTGGACAGGGAATGCCCATGTGGCGGGAAAATACAGTGAGGATGACCAGAAGGTCGGCTGGTGGGATGCCATCGTTGGGCCGGGTCGTTTGCTGGATACCGACAAGTATTTCGTTATCTGCTCCAATATCATCGGCTCATGTTATGGGTCCACCGGTCCAACCTCCATCAATCCGAAGACCGGAAAGCGCTATAACCTCTCATTTCCGGTGATCACGGTTCGGGATATGGTGCGGGCTCAGGCAATGCTGCTTGACCATCTGGGGATCGACAAGCTGCTGACCGTTCTTGGCGGGAGCATGGGAGGGATGCAGGCCTTGGACTGGGCAACCTGCTTTCCTGACCGGATTGCTTCTGCCACTGTTCTGGCCACGAGCGGCAGGCCATCTCCCATGGCCATTGCCATGAATGCGGTGGCGCGCTGGGCCATCTTCAACGATCCAACCTGGAAAAAGGGCGAGTACCGCAAAAATCCGAAGGATGGTCTGGCCCTGGCCCGCGGCATCGGCCATATTACCTTTCTTTCGGATGAGTCCATGTGGAGCAAGTTTGGCCGCAGGTTCTCGGCGCGGGACGGTTTGTTCGACTTCTTCGGCCGCTTCGAGGTGGAGCGCTACCTTTCCTATAACGGATACAACTTCGTGGACCGCTTTGATGCCAATTCTTTCCTCTACCTGGCCAAGGCCCTTGACCTCTACGATGTTGCCTGGGGCTGTGAATCTCTCCACGAAGCATTTGCCCCGGTCACGGCACCCATCCAGTTCTATGCCTTCACTTCCGACTGGCTTTATCCTGCGGCTCAGACCGAGGAGATGGTCAATGTCCTGAAAGAACTGGGCAAGCCGGTCGAGTACCATCTCATCGAATCGACCTATGGCCACGATGCATTCCTTTTGGAACACGAGACCTTTGCGCCGCTCGTACTGGATTTCCTCGAGCGGGTATCCGCCAATACCTGAATCCTGCCTTTACTGCACCTGTTCAGCATGATTCAAAATTGTCATTCCCGAGGATGTAATCGGGAATCCAGACTAAAAAACCACGGTTCCCCGAGTGGATTACTCGGAGAACCATGGTTTTTGCCAACAGTACAGTGAATGCAGAACAGGTATCCTTTTTCTTACATTTCCACTCGTGTCACCACTCCCTGCAGTTTGCTTGACGGCAGATTATAGAACTGGACAAAGTTCGGGGTCTGTTTCTTGATTGTACTGAAGATCTTCCAGAACGGATTCCTCGAAGAGATGTCCTCCACGCCATAGAAGATGACCTTTTCCTTGATTCCGGCATTTTTCAGCAGTTTTTCCAGCTCCACTATTTCCAGGTAGCCTGCACGCACCTCGAGCCCATCCAGACCGGGGCCGATGTCACGCATCAGCTTGGTCTTAATCCCGAATGGTTCGTCAATCCTGACAATAGAAATAAAAACGTTTCTTTCGTAAATGATGTTGCTGCGGAAGATGCAGTGAGCGATATAGGGAGGAACGACCGCTATTTCCCTGGTGAAGAAGATGCCGGTGCCGGGTATGTTGTTTCCGGCTTCGTATATCTGGTTATAGCTGGGCAGGAAGGTTTCCAGGTCCAGGGGGCGCAAGGCGCGATAGAGTGCTCTTTGTCCCTTTGTCCAGATTATGATCGTCAGCAGCGGAAATGAGGCGATGACGAGCGACCAGTAGCCGCCAAGGTGGAGCTTGTTGAGACAGGCGAGGAGGAAGATGATATCTGCCGCGGTGACCAGCATTGCAAAGGGTACTTTCCATCGTTTGGTGGTGCGGGAAAAGATCATGATCATCATGATCCCGGTTATACTCATGGTCCCGGTGACGGCGAGGCCGTATGCCGCGGCGAGGTTATCCGATTTCTTGAACAGAACCATGATAAACAGGACGGCAATCATCATCAGCCAGTTGACCGAGCTGATGTATATCTGCGACTTAAGGTGGGTTGAGGTGTACTTCACCCGAAGAAGCGGTATGATGCGGGTAGTAATCCCCTGGTAGACAATGGAGAATACCCCGCTGATCATTGCCTGGGAGGCTATGATGGTGGCGGCGATCGTCAGGAGGAGAAACGGAACATACAGGTAGGGAACCTGCCATTTGACCATGCTGAACAGGATGCTTTTCGCTTCCGGATGGGTGACGATGAAGGCCCCTTGTCCCAGGTAATTGAGTACCAGGGCGACAAAAACGAAGTACCAAGCCCTGCGGATCGGTTGACGCCCCAGATGTCCCATGTCGGCATAAAGGGCTTCGCCGCCTGTGGCACAGAGGATGATTTCCGAAAGGATGAAAAATCCCGAGAGCCCGTTTTTCAGCATGAAAGAAATGGCGTAGTGGGGGCTGATTGCCTTGAGGACTGCCGGATGACCGGCGATGGATACAATGCCGGACAGGGAAAGAGAGATAAACCAGAGGACCATGATGGGCCCGAAGGTGGCGGCAACCCTGTCCGTGCCCTTGGATTGAAAGACGAACAGTACTACCGCTATCAGCGCGGCGATCCCGATAATGGCGCCCTGATGGAGATTTCCCATGCCCGGAATCAGGTGTATCCCTTCGACCGCTGACAGGATACTGATGGCCGGGGTGATGACTCCGTCTCCCAAGAGGAGGGAAACTCCCAGAAAGGAGAGAAAGCCGACAAATGCCATCTGCCTTCCGGGCTTCATGAGGCGGGTGAGGATTTCCTTGAGGACGATGGTTCCTCCCTCACCTTTGCGGCCAAGGCTCATGGCGAGCCAGGAATACTCAACGGAAACGAGAATGGTCAGTGTCCAAACGACAAGCGACAGGATCCCGAGCACGTTATCGGGAGTCGGTCGGGTGAGTGCGAAAACGACCGTAAGGGTATAAATGGGGCTTGTGCCGATGTCCCCGAAAACGAGACCGAGGGACTTGGTGATGCCTTTCAAGCATGAAACGGTATTTTCGTGATTCATATGGTCCTTTTCTGAAGTCAATGGAGCTGGTCTGAACAAAGGCTGCATATGCAGGGTTTTGACTTCCCTGGCATGATTTTACTGATTATTCTTTGCAAGCAAGGTTACTTGTGGACGGAAAAAAGCCGCAGGCAATGAACCTGCGGCTTTACGGCCACGTCCGCTGCTCTTCCAAAGGCCTACGAGGTTAGCTGACGGGCTCGGGCTTGGAAGTGCCCTATCCTGAAGGAATTCGCCCCGTAAATCGGGTCCCCCGCATTCGTCAGTCTCCTGACAAATCTCGGCTGCAAATATTCTTTTGTGTGAATGAACGGTACAATTGTAGAAGTATTTATTTTTCTGTCAATGGTATTTTTCTTACATAACTTTACGGTGTTACGCGTAGTGTGAGAATTCGTGGCAGGATTATTGGTTATTGTTTCGAACAGAAATATTTTTCCGGCATTCCACATAATCCGCGCCTTGCTTTTAGCCGACATGGGCACTGCTTGCCCGTGGTTGCCTTGATTTGCCGGAGAGGCTGAATCCTTCGGGCTTCACTTTTTTCTTCTCTCCGTGTATGGTGAGTACGAGAAAATACCCCCTTCGCATCATGAGCCAGAGGAGTTAGTGCTATGGGTATGATTACCGTTTCCTGTCCTTCCTGCGGATTTTCACGCCAACTGCCTTCGGAGAAAGTCCCTGATGGTCCACGCCGTGTCACCTGTCCCCACTGTAAAGAGATATTTGTCTACGATAAATCAGCTGCTCCCGCTGCGAATGATGCTGATTCTCTAACCGGTTCTGCCCAGGCATCAGCTTCCGATCCTCCATTTATGCAGCCCTCACAACCGGACGCCCCTTCCGCTTCGCTCGACGAAACACAAATCCCCGCAGTGGAAGGGTCATCCTCAACCTCATCTGAAGATCCGCCAGGTCCGCCGACTGCACCGGTAATGACCGATATCGGAGACCTGTTCCGTCTGAGTTGGGAACTGTACCAGAAGCGTTTTGCAACCCTTATTCTCCTTTACCTTCTGACGATTCTGGCTATTGTTATTCCCACGGCACTGGCAGTGGGCCTCTCTTTTTTCATGACCTTGATCGCTGGTGGCACCGCATTTCTTGTTACGGTTTTCCTTGGCATCCTGGTTGGAATTGCCTGCTCTCTCTGGTGCTACAGCGGGTTCCTCTGTGCAGTGGTGGACGATACGCTCCGTCTTGAGGATGCGCTCGCCCGTGGCAAGAAGATGATTCTTCCCCTTGCCTGGATTATACTGCTGTACGGTTTCATCATTACCGGTGGCTACCTCCTTCTGATCATTCCCGGCGTGATCTTCACTGTCTGGTTCGCCCTTACCCTGTTTGTCATGCCCAGTGAAAATGTACGCGGCATGGAAGCTCTCCTCAAAAGCCGGGAGTATGTGCGCGGGCATTGGCTGGACGTTGCACTTCGGCTGTTTCTCATCTGGGTGGTATCCGGCGTTGTGAGTGCTATCCCATTTTTCGGGTTTATCCTTGCGCTGTTCTTTTTTCCCTATGTTATGATTTTTCACTGTCTGATCTATCGGGACCTGCGTTCAATCAAGGGTGATATTTCCTTCCCCTGTGGAACAAAAAACAAACTCCTCTGGCCGGGAGTTGCCTTGGCAGGCTGGATTATCATACCGGTAATCCTGACTCTCCTTTTCGGCTCGTTGTTTTGCGATAAATTCGATCAGGGAAACAGCGGCCGGATTGAAGCGACACGTGGAGGAGATGGACAGTTCAGTGTGACGAACTTTCCACCATCGGTCGTCAAAACAGCAAATCGTGTGTGAGAGGTTCCGTTACTGGTCTTCTCTCGGAAAAGACGCCCACAGGTTTTCTCCCGAACCCCTTTTGGGGAATAGCCCATTGTTATGGTTTTTTGTCCTGTTTTATTTCTCTTGTGTCTTGGCTGGTTGCTTCCCCCTCTTCTGGCGGGTATGATTGTTACAATGCGAATCCGTGAAACTCTCGATCGAATCGCTCATCGTCAGACGAGGAACTTAGACAAAATTATTCCGAAATTCCTGCATGAGAGGACTGCTACGTGCAAACCGACCCCGTTCTTTTTCCCGCAGATGAGTACAACAGGAATCTGCGGGGCAACGTCCATCCTGCGGATTGGGTAAACCCGGAACCCGCTTCCCGTTATAACCTGGTGGTCCTTGGCGCCGGAACCTCCGGGCTGGTGAGTGCTGCCGGAGCCGCCGGTCTGGGAGCCAGGGTTGCCCTCATCGAGAGCAATTTGATGGGTGGAGATTGCCTGAATGTTGGTTGTGTCCCATCAAAAGCGGTGATCCGTGCGTCACGGGCAGCGCACGAGATCCGGAACGCCGCGGAGTTCGGGATCTCCGGTGGTGCAGGAATTGCCGTTGACTTCGGTGCGGCAATGGAGAGAATGCGGCGGCTGCGATCCGGGATCAGTCATCACGACTCAGCGCGGCGATTTCGGGATGAATTGGGTGTGGATGTTTTCTTCGGGCAGGGCCGCTTTGCCGGCCCCGAGCTGATCGAGGTGGGAGGAAAACAGCTTCGCTTTGCCAAAGCCGCCATCTGCACCGGAGCACGTGCGGCAGCGCCACCGGTTCCCGGTCTTGCCGAGACGGGATATCTCACCAACGAAACGGTCTTTTCCCTGACAGAGATTCCTTCGCGGCTTGCCGTGATCGGCGCCGGTCCGATTGGCTGCGAGCTGGCACAGGCCTTTGCCAGGCTTGGAAGCCGGGTGAGCATTGTCGGGCATCGCACGGAGCATATTCTGCCCCGCGAAGATCCTGATGCTGCCGAAGTTTTGCAAAAGGCCCTGGTGCGGGAGGGCATCGAGCTCTTTCTTCCCGCGCAGGACCTGCAGGTTTCCAGCCGCGAAGGGAATAAAAGTCTTCATTTCTTGACCGGGGGCAAACAGGTGTCCCTTGAGGTTGACGAAATCCTTGTTGCGGTGGGCAGGGCGCCAAATGTGGAGGGACTGGGTCTCGAAGCAGCCGGGATTGTCTACGATGTCCGGAAAGGTGTTCAGGTCAATGATCGGCTTCAGACCTCCAACCCGCGCGTCTATTCTGCCGGCGATATCTGTTTTCCTTACAAGTTCACCCACACGGCCGATGCCCTTGCGCGGATTCTGATCGCCAACGCACTTTTCATGGGCCGCCAGAAGAGCTCGGCCCTTACCGTTCCCTGGTGCACCTATACCGATCCGGAAATCGCCCATGTGGGGATGTCTGCCCATGATGCCGGGAAAAAGGGCATTGACGTGCAGACCCTCACCGTGCCGCTGTCCGACGTGGACCGGGCCATCCTGGACGGCGAAACCGAGGGGTTTGCCCGGGTGCACCTGAAGAAGGGCAGTGACCGGATACTGGGCGCTACGGTGGTGGCCCGTCACGCCGGCGAAATGATCAACGAACTCTCTCTGGCAATTACCAACGGCCTGGGGTTATCGGCAATCGGCAGGACAATCCATCCCTACCCTACCCAGGCAGAGGCAATAAAGAAACTTGCCGACGCCTACAACCGGACCCGGTTGACACCGTTTGTCAAGCGGCTGCTGTCTGCCTGGCTCTCCTGGCGCAGGTCCTGACCATGAATCGGAAAAAAGTCCTTATTCTGCTGCTGGCAGCGATCTTCATCGGTCTGTTTTTCTGGTTCGACCTGGGAAGATACCTGACCCTGGAGTCCCTGAAGCAGAACAGGGATTATCTCGCATCCCTCTACCGGGATCACCCCATTGCCACGGTAGCGGTATTCATGGCAATCTATATCATCCAGACGGCACTGGCCCTTCCCGGCGCAGCAATCCTCAGCCTCGCGGCAGGGGCGGTGTTCGGGGCGCTGATGGGCACGGTGTACGCCAATATCGGGGCAACCATTGGCGCAACCCTGTCTTTCCTGGTTGCCAGATACCTGTTCCATGATACAATCCAGGGCAAATTCGGTCCCCGTCTGGTAAAAATCAACAAGGAACTGGACAATGCCGGGTTTAATTATCTGCTTTTTCTGCGCCTGGTGCCGCTTTTCCCCTTTTTTCTCATCAACCTGGCCGCCGGTCTGACAAAGATACCTCTGCGGACATTTTTCTTCGGCACCATGCTGGGCATCATTCCTGGCGGCTTCGTCTTCTGCAATGCGGGAGCCAGCCTTGCCTCCATCAACAGCGTGGGGGAAATCGTTTCACCCCGAGTGCTGGGCTCCTTTGCCCTGCTCGGGCTGTTTGCCCTGATACCGGTCATCTATGGTAAGATCAAGGGTGCGAAAAAGCCTTCCGTCTAAGACACTCAATTTTCAGAGGAGAAAGAGCACGACCTATGACACAACACTTTGCCGATCGGCTGAAAAATGTTAATCCGGAGTTTCTTGCCTTCGATTCCCTGAGAACTCTCCAGGTGAATCTTGGGAATCTCTGCAATATGGCATGCAACCATTGTCATGTTTCCGCTTCCCCTGCTGGAGAAAAAAAGATGACTCGGGATGTGGCAGAAAAGATTGTCGCCGTCCTTACGCAAAGTTCCGGGATGACCCTTGACATAACCGGTGGTTGCCCCGAGATTAATCCCCAGTTCCGCTACCTTGTGGAGGCTACGGACTCCCTGTCCCTAAGGCGCATCGTGAGGAGCAACCTGACAGTTGTTACGGAACCGGGGATGGAGTGGCTGGCGGATTTTTACCGACAGCACCGGCTGGTGGTTTTTGGGTCTCTTCCCTGCTATTCCGCTGAAAATGTGGAGAAACAGCGTGGCGCGGGAGTGTTTGACAGGAGTATCGCGGCGCTGAAAAAGCTGAATTCGCTTGGCTACGGTACGGAGCTGGAACTGAACCTGGTCTATAACCCGGGGGGGCCCTTTCTCCCTGGACCCCAACGTGACCTGGAAGAAGCCTACCGGAAGGAATTGTCAGAAAATTTCGGTATACTTTTCACGAATCTCTATACCATAACCAACGCCCCCATTGGTCGCTTCCGTGATTTCCTCGAAAAAAAGGGGGCCTATGAAACTTACCTCAATCTTCTAGCCGATCGGTTCAATCCGGAGACAGCTGGCGCGATCATGTGCCGAACCATGGTGAGCGTGGATTGGCAAGGCCAACTCTATAACTGCGATTTTAATCAGGTTCTCGGCCTGCCGGTAAGGGGCCGGGATGGTAGATCCCTGACTATTGATGATCTGGAAGAAGCAGCCCGGAGCGGGAGCAGGCTCGAACTGGGCCAACACTGCTACTGCTGTACTGCCGGTGAGGGTTCGAGCTGTACCGGTTCGCTGGCTGCGTGAGGGCGTTTGATATTAGATCGAGGATAAAGATTGAGGTTCGAGGATTGAGGATAAAGGATTGAGGAAAAAATGGCTTCAGCCTCCAGACACTGACGTGTGTCGGCTGATACTGTCAATTTTTCAAAATACTTTTTTGGGTGCAGTAATTCCTGGGCATATGCGCTTCAACCCTCGATCCTCGTAACCTTGAACCTCAAAATTGTAGACAAGAGGAGTATTCTATGCAGGTTGCCATTGCCGGTCTGGGACGCATGGGGATTAATATGGCACGAAGACTCCTTCGTGGCGGGCACGAAGTGGTTGCCTGGAACCGCTCTCCGGGAAAGGTCGAGGAGATTGCGACAGAAGGGGCTCGGCCGGCTTTTACCCTGGAAGAAATGGTGGGGATGCTTGCTCCCCCCGGGCTGTCTGGCTGATGCTTCCGGCCGGGGAGGTGGTCGATGAAACCATCGAGCAGCTCGTAAAGCTTCTCTCTCCAGGAGATTGCATCCTGGATGGAGGAAACAGCTTCTACCGGGACGATGTGCGAAGGAAGAACCGTCTGGAACCCCTCGATATCCATTATCTGGACGTTGGCGTGAGCGGTGGTGTCTGGGGACTCACGGAAGGGTATTGCCTCATGGTCGGCGGCGACCATGACGATTATTCCCGTCTTGAGCCGCTTTTTCGAACCCTTGCGCCCGAAGAAGGCTACCTTTATTGCGGTGAAACCGGTGCTGGCCATTTCGTAAAGATGGTGCACAACGGCATTGAATACGGCATGATGGCCGCCTATGGCGAGGGTTTTTCCATTCTCAAGGCCTCCGCCTATGGACAGTCGGTCGATCCGGCTGCGGTGGCACACCTCTGGAACCGCGGAAGCGTGGTACGCTCCTGGCTGCTGGAACTGGCTGAGGAGGCCTTTCGCAAGGACCCGAATCTGGAATCGATTCAGGGATATGTGGAGGATTCGGGGGAGGGGCGCTGGACCGTCCAGCAGGCCATCGATACCGGCGTGCCGGTTCCGGTTATTGCTGCCTCACTTTTTCAACGTTTCCGTTCCCGTTTGGGGGACAGCTTTGGCGACAAGGTTCTGGCTGCGCTCCGCAATGAGTTCGGCGGCCATGCGGTTCTTAAAGCGGGTGAAGAGAAACGGGCAGACACGGCCGGTGCTGGCGATGTTCGTCCCGCCACGCCGCAGAAAAATTCAGAAATACCGTAAAGATTTCGGTTTACCCGTTGCTTGCCGTTAGCCTCTTGCGGTGAATGGCCGGTGAGCTGAAGAGATAACAGGCTTGCTGGAGATAAAGGACGTACATGGACACGAATTCCCTCTACGAAGACAATTCATCGGGACAGGTGGCCCCTGCCTGCCGTATCGTGATTCCGAAGAGCTGCTGTCTGGTGATTTTTGGCGCATCCGGTGATCTGGCCCAGCGCAAGCTGATTCCCGCCATCTACCGTCTCTTCCGGCAGCGCCTGCTGCCCCGCGGATTCTTCGTTCTTGGTGTTGCGCGGACCGAGATGGATTCGATTCGTTTCCGTGAATTAATGGCGGAAGGTCTGAGGGAGACCTTTCCAGACGAATGCGACGAAAACTGCTGGCGCGACTTTTCCTCCCGCCTGCATTATCGTCCAATTGATTATCGTGATTCGGAGTCTTTTCGCACCAATCTGACCGAAGTGCTTCCCTCTTTGGAAGAGGCTGCAGGAACGGGTGGGAACCGGGTATTTTATCTCGCTACCCCGCCGGTGGTTTATGAAGATATCATTGCTACCCTCCACCAGTCCGGCCTGGCAACTCAGACTGGTACCAGCGTCAAGCTCGTCATCGAGAAGCCTTTTGGCCACGATCTGGAATCTTCCAGGAATCTCAATGCCATCCTGCTGGAGGCATTCCGGGAAAGCCAGGTGTACCGTATCGATCACTATCTGGCCAAGGAGACCGTCCAGAATATCCTTATGTTCCGTTTTGCCAATTCCCTGTTCGAACCCCTCTGGAACAGGCGCTATATCGATCATGTGCAGATAACCGCTGCCGAAACTATCGGCATCGAACGTCGCGCCGGCTATTACGAGGAAGCCGGCGTGCTTCGGGACATGTTCCAGAACCACATGTTCCAGCTTCTTTCACTGATGGCCATGGAACCTCCGTCCCTCTTTTCCGCCGACCTGGTAAGGGATGAGAAGGCCAAGGTCCTGCATTCGATCCGGCCCTTCCCCCTGGAGAGGCTTGAGGACTGTGTCGTCACCGGCCAGTATGCAGGGTCGGTCAGCGCCGGAATCAAGGGATACCGGGAGGAAAGCGGGGTTGCTGCCGATTCTCCCCTGCCTACTTATGCGGCGTTGAAGGTATGGATCGACAACTGGCGCTGGAATGGGGTTCCCTTCTATCTCCGCTCCGGCAAGCGACTGAAACGGCGCACGACCGAGATTGCCATCCATTTCCGGCCTGTCCCCCACATGATGTTTTCCCAGACCATGGGTGGCAGGATCGAGGCAAACACCCTGATTCTAAGGGTGCAGCCAGACGAGGGCATCCATCTCGAGATCCAGGCAAAGAACCCCGGATCGCGGATGTGTCTCATGCCGGTGAGTCTCGACTTCCTTTACCCTCGCGAATTTTCCCTGAGCGCCTATGAACGGGTTCTCCTCGATTGCATGGAAGGTGACCAGATGCTGTTTGTTCGTGAGGATGGGGTTGAAAAGAGTTGGTCGCTTCTTTCCCCGCTGATAGCGGTGCTGGAAGCCAGACATGTGCCGTCGGAATCGTTCCTGTACGAGGCAGGATCGGAAGGGCCGGCAGCTGCTGCTGCACTGCTGGGGAAGGATGGTCGGAGTTGGAGGCCACTGTGACCGGACGGAGATGTGTCGAAATTTTTGAAACGGCCGAAGCTGCCGGTGCCAGGGGTGCGGAACTGTTTCTGGGTGCGGCACGGGAATCCATCGCCACCCGGGGACGCTTCAGCGTAGCGCTTTCGGGAGGTTCTACCCCGGTCCCCCTGTTTCGTCGTTTGGCCGAGGAGGCTCCTCGCGCCGGGATTGACTGGAGCGCGGTACATGTATTCTGGGCTGATGAGCGCTGTGTTCCTCCGGAGCACGCAGAAAGCAATTTCCGTTTGGCTGAGGAACTTCTCCTTTCCAAACTGCCGGCTCCCGGTGCGGTTGTTCACCGGATAGCGGGTGAAGAGCCACCCGATGAGGCAGCCAGCCGTTACCAGTCTGACCTGACCACTTCATTTCCGGGTGAGGAAATTCCGGTTTTCGACCTGCTGTTTCTCGGAGTAGGGGATGACGGACATACTGCGTCCCTTTTTCCGGGTATGGACCTGGGCGGCTTCTCCGGACGGAATGCTGTTGCCGTGTATGTGGAAAAACTGAAGAGTCATCGGGTAACCCTGACACTGCCTGTTCTCAGAAATGCCCGACACGTGGTTTTTCTTGTGACTGGGGGTGGCAAGGCGGAGATTGTGGCAGAGATTCTTGAAGGGGCCGGTGGAGCGAACTATCCCGCGGCCAATGTAGTTCCTGTGGAAGGGATTCTTACCTGGCTCCTGGACAAGGATGCTGCGGGCAGGGTAGTGCAACCGTAAGACCTGCCAGGTTTTCAAAACCTGGCAGGTCCAGTGAAATCGAAAAAGACGAGAGGAAACTATGGATAACCTGGATATGTGGGAACGCTATAAAATTAATTTGAATTGCTATCCCGAACTTGGTCTGATGCTCGATGTCAGCAGGATGAGTTTCCCTGACGATTATTTCCAGACCATGGAGCCCTTCATGCTGAAGGCATACCGGGACATGGCATCGTTGGAAGACGGCTCCGAAGCAAATCCCGATGAGGGAAGGATGGTGGGGCACTACTGGCTGCGCACTCCTTACCTTGCTCCGTCCAAAGAAATTTCACAGGATATCAAGGCAACGATCGGGGCAATCAAGGATTTTGCTGCAAGGGTCCACAGTGGCGAGATTTCTCCGCAGAAGGGGGGAAGGTTTTCCCGCTTACTCCTTGTCGGGATTGGTGGATCGGCCCTTGGTCCTCAATTCATTGCCGATGCGCTCGGTACTGTCGATGATCCCATGCAGCTGTTCTTTTTCGACAATACCGACCCGGATGGAATGGATCGTGTCCTGGCGAAAATCGGTGACAGCCTGGGAGCGACCCTGACCCTGGTCGTCTCCAAGAGCGGGGGTACGAAAGAGACCCGCAACGGCATGCTGGAGGCGAAACTTGCCTATGAAAGGGCGGGTCTCGAATTTCCGCGGCATGCCGCTGCCATAACAGGGGAGGGGAGCGAACTGGATCGCCTGGCCACGGAGCAGGGTTGGCTTGCCCGCTTTCCCATGTGGGATTGGGTGGGTGGCCGTACATCGGTCACTTCTGCTGTCGGACTGCTGCCCGCCGCACTTCAGGGTATCGACATCGATGCTTTTCTGGAGGGGGCCAGCCATTGCGACGCCTTGACCCGCTTGCCCAGCAACCATAAGAATCCCGCGGCTAAGCTGGCACTCGTCTGGTTCCACGCAACCGGCGGGAAGGGGACAAGGGACATGGTGGTCCTGCCCTATAAGGACCGACTGCTCCTGTTTTCACGCTATCTTCAGCAACTGGTCATGGAGTCCCTCGGCAAGGAGAAGGACCTATCCGGCAATGTCGTCCACCAGGGGCTTTCGGTCTATGGAAACAAAGGCTCAACCGACCAGCACGCTTTTGTTCAGCAACTGCGCGATGGAGTTGACAACTTCTTCGTAACCTTTATCGAGGTTCTACATGATCGTACGGGTGTGTCCTCCCCGATGGAAACAGGTGTGACGAGCGGAGATTATCTGAGCGGTTTTCTGCAGGGGACACGGAAGGCCCTGTACGAGAATGGCCGGCAATCACTCACCATAACCCTCGAGCAGGTTGATGCCCGATCCGTCGGAGCACTGATAGCCCTCTTCGAGCGCGCGGTCGGCTTTTATGCCTCCCTGATCGGAATCAATGCCTATCATCAGCCGGGGGTCGAGGCGGGCAAGCGGGCCGCAACCACTGTCCTGAGCCTGCAGCAATACGTACTTGCCTGTCTGCGCAGCAATGGTGGAAAATCCATGACTGCAGAAGAGGTTGCCCAGGCAATCGGTGCCACGGATGAGGTGGAGTCCGTGTTCCGGATCCTCCTTCATGCCGCGTCAAATGAAGATCACAAAATCCGGATGGATCGAAAAAAAATCTGTACGTCGAGCCGATTCAGTTCGGTTTAACCTGGACTGGGCAGGAACAGACATTATTCCTACCCTGTTCAAGGTGGCAAGTGGTAATGTTTTGCGTTTCTTTCCCCTGGCTTTTTCCGGGAAGTCAGGGGAAGCACTCCTACTTGAGCTGGAAGGAAACCTTGAGAACAACCTGGTATTCGCTCACCAGGCCGTCATCGCCTACGTGCCCATGGATTTCCTCGACTTCGAACCATGAGACCTTTTCGAGGGATTTGTGGGCTTTTGCGACTGCTGTCTGGATGGCGTCTTCGATCCCTTTTTTCGAAACCCCGATCACTTCAATTTTCTTGTACACCCTATTATCTCCGTAATGCATGATGTCCTCCTTATGACAGATAATGTCTTCTTCAATGGTAACACCCCGCACAGTACTGTAAAGGAACTCATTCTTTCTTTTTTCCTGAAACTTACAACCGCCCAATTGAACGGAGCCCAAAGCATGAAACCGTACCGTGGGAGGAGAACATTGTGACATCAGGGGAGTGCAGGGAAATAGTCATCCGTTGGCTTGAAGAAGGAAGCTTCGATGAGAGATTGCCCGAGGTGGCGGCATTGCGTGGTGTGCAACAGTCGGAGGAGCATCATAGTGAGGGGGATGCATTTGTCCATACTTTGCTGGCAATGGAGGCGGTGGACGATGACGAAGATCCGCGGGTTTTCTGGGGAGCTCTCCTGCACGACATCGGTAAGTCTGACAAGACCTATTTCGATGGCAGCCGCTGGCGAGCTGTCGGCCACGCCGAGGCAGGGGCGCTGTCGGTTCCCGCTATCATGGCGCGACTGGGGTTACCCGAACTGGCCTCCGACGTGGCGTGGCTGGTCAGGCATCACCTGTTTCATTTTTCCTGGAATCTCGGGAATGAAATCCGGTTGACACGAAACCAGCGCAGGTTCATGGAGCATCCCCTTTTCCCCTGTCTGTTGAAGGTTTGCCTGGCCGATGCAGCCGCTTCCCATGGTCTGAGCGACAAGGGAAGCAAAATCAGGCTGATTGCGGAGATTTTTGAGGAAGAATATTGTGAAGGTGAGACGTAAGACGTAAGACGTAAGACGTAAGACGTAAGACGCATAAGCCCGTTCCTGGAGCTTTTCACATCTCACTTCTTACATCTCACGTCTCACCGGTTTCTACAGCAGTGCCTTTGCCGCATTCAAAGCTGCATCGTAATCGGGTTCATCGGTGATTTCCGGGACAATCTGCACATAGCGGATTATGTTGGAGGCATCGACTACGAAAACGGCCCGGGCAAGGAGCTTGAGTTCCTTGATCAGGAGCCCGTAACTATTGGCAAAAGAGCGTTCCTGGTAGTCGGAAAGGGTCTTGACCCGATCTATGCCGGCAGCCCCGCACCAGCGGGCCTGGGCAAAGGGGAGATCCATGCTGATGGTGAGCACTTCGATACTGTCCGGAAGTGCGGCGGCCTCCTTGTTGAACCTGCGGGTTTCCGTATCGCATACCGGGGTGTCCAGAGAGGGAACCGCGCTGATTATCTTGATTTTTCCCGAATAGTCAGCCAGCGTGACCGGTGCGAGACCGTTATCAACTACCCGAAAATCGGGGGCTGCTGTCCCGGGCTTCAGTTCTTTGCCAACCAGGGTCAATGGATTTCCCTGGAACGTTATGATTCCGATTCGTTCTTCCATTAGTTCCTCCTTGCCATCCAGAGAGATAGGAATTCCTTTATGTCACTAGTGTACCACACCATTTGAAAATGGTTCCGGAGTTCATGGACAAAACTTCAGTCGAAAGGATGCACAATCTTTTGTCTGCAATGCACCTTGCTGCTACGGCGGGAATTATTTGTGAAATTCAACTCATCCGGTATATTTAACGTCATGGTTGCTGTTCTCCATCCGATGCAGCAGTCAAATTCAGTAACCGGAAGATAGTTGCTTTAAGATTTTTAACCTTGAACGGTTTCTGTATGAAATCGGCTGGTCTGTCTCCGGTGAAGTGGCTTGACACATCTTTCTCACTATAGCCGCTACTTAGGATCACGGTAACATCCGGCCTGATGCGTCTCAGCCCGTGAAATGCGCTAACCCCATCCATGTTCGGCATGGTCATATCCATGATTACCAAGTCAATTTCAGATGCATTCTCTCTGAATATCTGTAGCGCTTCATTGCCGTCCACCGCACCGAGTGTCTGAAATCCGAGAAATTCAACAATTTCCATGCACAGGTTGCGTACATCATCTTCATCATCCACAACGAGGATCTTTCCCGAATTTACCCCCAGTGCCCCCGCCTCACTCGACGGCGCTGGTATCATCAACGACTGAGCTCCTGCTCCGTTGATGGAGGGGAACAGGACACGGAAGGTGCTGCCCCGCCCCGCTTCGCTCTCCAACATGATGGCTCCACCATGGCCCCGTACGATTCCAAGCACCGCCGACATCCCCAGTCCCCGGCCCATGAACTTGGTCGTATAGAAGGGTTCGAAGAGACGTGACAGTGTCTCATCATCCATGCCGCAGCCGTTGTCCGACACTTCCAGGTAGACGAATCTGCCGGGAGAAGGCTTCTCTTCAACACGACTGCGGCTGAGATATGCGTCGTCGCAATCCAGCACTCCGGTACTGATGGTTATGAGGCCGTGACCCGCGCCTATGGCTTCGGCCGCATTGATGATCAGGTTCATGGCCACCTGCTGAATCTGTTCCTGATCGGCCTTTATCTTGGGGAGATCCGGAGCCGTGGTAATCGTCAGCTCAATGTTCCGTGCAACAGACGTACGGAACAGGGCCGCATATTCCAGAACAATATCATTGAGGTTTATTTCTTTCAGCAAGAGCAGGCCTTTGCCCGCATAGTCAAGCATCTGGCCGATAAGCTTCGCGGCGCGCTGACAGGCTTTCAATGCATCGTTGATGTTTTTGTGAGCCGGCGAATCAGGCGGGACTTTCAACTGGGTCAGATCCAGGTTGCCGAGAATGACCGCAAGGAGATTGTTGAAGTCGTGGGCGATGCCTCCGGCAAGTACCCCGAGGCTTTCCAGCTTCTGGGAATGCAGCAGGCGGCGCTCCATCTCCAACCGTTCTGCCTCGATGTTCTTCGACTCAGTAATGTCGCGGCTGATTCCGAAGATGCCCACAGAATTGCCGTGCTCATCACACAGCGAGCCTTTGGTTGTCAGAAAAACCTTGTGTTCTCTCCCGCAGACTAATTCTTCCTCGAAGGTTACGGTCCTGGGATCAGCCATCAAAGATCGATCCATGGCCATGACCACCCGTGCTTCCTCTTCGGAAAAGAGAAAGGTGTCATCCTTGCCGAGTGTTTCTTCGGTACTCTTGCCGGTAAGTCGGGATGCAGCAGTATTGAAGAGACGAAAGCGGCCATTGAGGTCTTTCGCATAGATTGAATCCGACGTCCCCTCCACTATTGCATTGAGCAGCTCCCTGCTCTCCCTGAGATAATCATCCGCCCGCTTCCGTTCGGTTATGTCGCGAAAGCTCCAGACCCGCCCGACAACCCTGTTGTCGATGCGCTGGGGACGGGAGTACCTTTCAAAGATTCGGCCGTCCTTGAAGTGAAGGATATCGAGGCTTTCTTCATCCGGCTGGCGGTACAGTTCCTTCACTTTTGTAATGAACTCGTCGGGATTGCTCAATTGATCCGCGACATAGGCCAGAGCCCATTCATCGTTCTGCGCTTCGATCAGATCACCGGGAATATGCCACAATTCCAGGAATCTCTGATTGTAGTCGACAATTCTGCCTGCCCTGTCAACCACGAGAATGCCGTCGGCGGTTGATTCAAGAGTAGCTCTGAGAAGAGAGACGGAGCGGCCTGAAGCCTCTTCTGCCGACGTGCGCGCTTCCACTTCCCTGCTCAGCTCCCGGTTGGACTGCTGCAGCTGCTCCTTGGATTTGTTCAGGGCAATGGTCCGTTGCGACAGTTCTTCCATCGACCCATGCAAACGCCGGTTCAATCTCCAGGACCTGACCGCGAATAGCGAAATGAGGAAAATCGCCCCGGTTACCGCCAGCAGATGTGGCCAGTACAGGGAGAGGATCAGTCCCGGAGTTATCCGATCCAGGTTCTTGTATGGACCCACATGAAGTTCCCGCAGGAGCTGGTGAACATCCGAGTAGTCAGCCGGGGTTGTCCAGCCTCCTCCTCCGGAAGCCTTTGCGGCGATGTCGTAAGGCGCCATTGTCATCAATGCTACCGCAACATGTCGCGACAGGGTGTCGTCCGTACCAGCAGCAACCGCGAAGGGCCATTCAGGGTACAATCGCGTGGAAACACGGAACGGATACCAGGCTGGTGGGAGGGAGAGACTTGGAATGACGCGAATCTTCTGAATGTCTACCTTTCCCTCAGCAGCCATTTTTTCAAATTGGCTGCTTCGTATGGTTCCCGCGTCGCTTGCCCCGGAGAGGACGCTCTTTATTACCGCATCATGGGTCCCGGAAAAATCAAGCTTGGCGAAATCCCGGTACGGGTCGATATGCGCTGCGTGCAGTTCGCGCCTGGCACACAGCCATCCTCCCAGGGATTCGGTGTCCACCGCTGCGAATCTCTTTCCCTTGAGATCGGCAATACTTCGGATGTCCTGCCGATCTGCGCGGGTGAAAATAACGCCACCGAACTTTGTTTGGGGACCCGAGGCGGAGGGTATCAGGATCGTGGCTATCCGGTATGCCCTGCCAAAAAATTCCAAGACCGAGTATTGAGCGGGGTTGGTAATAATGAACTGCACGCGCCCCGACGCTACCCTTTCCGAAACCTCATTGAAGCCGAGGGGAACGATCTCGAATCTTGTTCCCGGTATGTGGTGCTCCAGGTATGTGGCTGTCGGCCTCCAGCGTCTCAGGCATTCTTCCGTGCCACGATTGGCGAGAGCGCCGATGCGTATTGTCGTAACGAATCGCGGGGAGGGAGCTTTCGGGTAAATCTCGTGGGCATTGAGCGGGGAAGCAATCAGGGACCATGTCACTGCTATGAGGAATAGAACAAAGCGTGCCGGTCTTCCGTAAAAGAAATAACGGGGAAGCGATGCAACGGTTATCGCCGGGAAGACCATGGCTGATTTGCCGATGATTGCCGGGATGTCCGTGAAAGAACGTCGAGAATACCGTGCGATCATTTCAAGAATTTCCATTGTTTCGAGAAAATCATTTTAAGTAAATAAAGATTACCATGTGTCACAGAATATCGGTAGTGCCACTCAAGGCCGATGAGCTTTTCCAAGGATATTTCGGACATCCGTTTCATCTGAGCGTCCCTCAAAATCGGGTAGAACGCCCATGTCTATTGCGAATCGGCCTGGGTGGATACTTGTTGGCTTACACACTTCTGCACGTTGACCTGTCGAGAGCGAACGTATATAACATATCGACGGACAAAATCATTATCTTAAATGAAATCTGCTGACGGTTGCGAGGGCAGCAAGCGATGCTGGGGCCCTTTTGAGATATCAGGTCTGAGACCAAATAGATGATGCGGACACAGCCTCTCTTAAGGTATTATATCTCCTTCTGTCAGTACAAATAGTTTGATCTGGAGTTGATTCCCAATGACGACCATTGATGCCTTTCTTCGCGAAAACCTTCGCCGCAATCCGCTGAAAGCGGCGCTACGAAGTAAGGAGGCGGGAACCTGGCAGGAGCTTTCCTACCGGGATTTAGCCGCCCTTGTCGAAAAAATCTCTGCGGGCCTCCTCAACTCCGGCTTCGGTTTGGGTGATAGAGCGGCACTGATCGGCCCATCTTCTCTTCGCTGGGTAGCCGCGTATTTCGGAATTCTCCGTTCCGGCGGGATTGTTGTGCCCATAGACAAGGAGCTGAAGAGCTCGGAATTGCGCCACATTCTTACTGATTCAGAGGTGCGGGTGGTTTTTGTCGACTGGAGCCATCTGGATAGCATCCTGGAAATAGTGAATCACTTTGCCGGAGTTAAAAAGATTGTTCTCCTCCACGATCAGCCCTGTTCTGACTCTTCGGACGCATCTGATAAGGAAATTCTCAGGCAGGTGCGGGATGAGCTGAACGGACTTCTGGGAACACCCCTCTCTGAGGAACAGTCGGCCCGGTTGCGCAGCGTCATCGATAGAGTTTCCTCGCTGGCCGTGCTGCAGAAGTCACGGAGTTTCGACGGTTCTGAGGTTAAAGATCCGCTTTCCTCGCTCCCGAGCATCAGAAAGGAGCTTAAGCGAAGCGGCCGGCTCCTTTCTTTCGAGGAATTCTGCCGGGATGAACGCCTGCCGGATTCTTCCCACACCTCGAAGGACACGGCACTGATTCTCTATACGTCTGGAACCACCGGGCGCTCCAAAGGTGCAGTCCTGAGCCATGGCAACATCGTCTCCAACATTCAGGCAGCTGCGTCCCGTTTCGCTGTGGACAGCCGCATGCATACCCTCTCTATCCTGCCTATCAATCATGTCTTCGAACAGGTATGCGGCCTGCTTTTGCCCCTTTCGGTCGGTGGTACGGTTTCCTTTGCCGAATCACTGAAAAAGCTGGGTGAGAACCTGGTGGAGGTGCGTCCCAGCTTTTTTACCGGTGTTCCCGTACTCTATCGCCTGTTCCACGACCGGATCATGAAGAATGTTAAAGGGCAAAGACTTTCCAGGCTGCTTTTCTCACTTCCTCTGGCCCGTCGCCTGGTCGTTTCACGTGTCAAAAGAAATTTTGCCGGGGGCACCATGTTTATCAGTGGGGGTGCTGCTCTCGACCCTGAAATAGCCAAGGGACTGATGTCCCTCGGTTTTAAGATTTTCCAGGGCTATGGGGTAACGGAAACCTCCCCGGTGATCTCGGCTGAGTGTCCCGGCAGGACCAGGCTCGGGTCCGTCGGACCCATTCTGGATGGGGTTGAGGTGAAGATAGATGGTGCAGGAGAGGATGGGGTCGGGGAGATACTCGTCAGGGGGCCCAACGTCATGCAGGGGTATTTCAAGAACCCCAGCGCTACGAAAGACGTTATGACAGACGGCTGGTACCATACCGGTGATCTGGGGCGGCTTGATGACGAGGGGTTCCTCTTTATCTGCGGCAGGGTGAGGAATCTGATCGTAACTCCCAACGGGAAAAACGTCTATCCGGAGGAAGTGGAGATTGAACTACTGAAAAGTTCTTTTATCGCCGAAGCCATGGTCTACGGTCACAAGATCGATGCGGTTTCGGAAGAAGTGCACGCCTTGATCTATCCCTGCCAGGAGTCCCTCCACGACTATGAACAGCGCTGTAATGCCGGTCCTTTGGACGATGCGGATGTGGAAGCACTGATACGGAATGAGGTGCTGAAGGCGTGCAAAGGCCTGGCCGATTACAAGCGGGTAAAGAAGTTTACCCTGCGGCAGGATGAATTCCCCAAGACTACGACCCGAAAGATCAAGCGCTTCGC
>CAVVDU010000028.1:0-33477 GCA_963746935.1 uncultured delta proteobacterium
TCAGAGCTTTGGGAACCGAATGCGACTGAGCATCAGTGAGCCGGAAACCGCGAAAAGCAGCACCAGCGGATGCAACGTGAAGCCGGCAAGTACGACAGATCCGAACCAGAGGGACTCGCGCAATGCTCCCTGCGAGGCAGCCCAGACCATTACGAGTACCAGCAGCAGCGACGTCGGGATAGGGGTTCCCTCGAAGTACTTCACTTTGCCTCCGTCCTCAGACAGCGCCTCTGCCGTAATGTTGTAGCGCGCCAAACGAGATACTCCGCATGCAACAAAATAGGTCAGGACGATGCGGTCGTATAAGCCCTGCATGCCGCAACCGTAACCAATCACGGCCGGGGCTACCCCAAAGGAGATCACATCAGCGAGGGAGTCGAGTTCACGACCCATTCCTGAACTCTTCTGTCGCCACCGGGCAATCCGTCCATCCAGGACATCGAAGACTAAAGCGGCAAAGACCATCCCGCACGCAAAGTAGACGTGCCTGACGTCGGTCGTTTGCAGGTACGTCAGCATGGAAAACAATGCACCCATGCCGCAGACCGCGTTTGCCAGTGTAAACCAGTCGGCAAGGTGGAACTCTCGAATCATGGAGAAGGGCTTAGCCCGTTTATGTGTATTCATACTACCCCACAGTGTACTTGAGGATCCGGCATGGCAGTGCGTTGGAAATGCTCATGCCTGCTTCAACGGGAAGTATCCTTGGCAGCCTTTTCACCGCAGGCTCTCTATGTTTCACTAAAGCCTTTCATTTTTATACCGCCTTTATTTTACTTGAATCAACTTTCGCAGAAAGCACGACAGTGCCCATGTTCTGCTAATAAAATAAACGCAACTAACGTGCCAGAGAAATCCTGCGGAAACTGCGAGTGCAAGAATTCGTTTATACAGGTGAAAATGGAAAGAGAGAATCCTGGGTGAAGGGAAAACCGTCAACGCAACCCGTCATATTCAACATAACTGCCACAAAGTACAGGCCACTTTGCGGCAAGCATTTGTAAGTCTTACATGTCTTTCATTTGTTGACGGAGGATGCCGTATTTCCCGGCAATAAAGGAATTGTAAAGGTAGAGAGGCTGAAGGTTGTCGAGAAAAGAACTGCTCTACTTCATCACTGTTTCCAAATTCCTTGAGGTTGATGGCTTGTTTGGGGATTTCCCTACAGTCTTCAGCCTTGCGTCTATCATCCTGATAGAAACACAAATATTAAGCCTCGGCACTGGTCCGTCATATTTGGCAGTTATGTCACATGTGACGGATACTGCTGACGGTATTCCTTTCACACAGCACCTTCTCTTTTTATTATTCCCTGTACAATCAAACCCATGTACTCCACAGTATTCGCAGCTCTTCTGTGGCACATTAGTTGCGTAGTACCCAAGGCGGATGCGCTCGAGTTCGTCCTTTCCCCATTGCCGGGACCGGGGTATGCAGCCGGTAGATTTATGAAGTGAGGTAACGTGTGAAAAGTGGAAAAAGAACGTCAAACGAAGCTGCTGAGTTGCTCCCGCTGCGCTGAAGCGCAGTCCGGAACGAAAGCGGCAGGGGAAAGTTTCCCCATGACCGAGGAATCGACTCACAGGCTCGTCCATGAACTGGAGGTTCACCAGATCGAGCTGGAGATGCAGAATACCGAGCTGTTCAGAGCCCGGGAGGAGCTTGAGTTATCACGGAACAAGTATGCCGAACTTTATGACTTTGCACCGGTCGGCTATTTCACCTTTGATTCTGGCGGTGTGATACGGGAGGTAAATCTTACCGGTGCGAAACTGTTGGGATTAGAGCGGCGACTACTGGCCAATCAACCCTTTAGCAGTTTTATTGCCGATGCAGACGGGAAAGAGCTTTTTTCCAGTCACCTCGAAAGTGTTTTGCAGAGACAGGGGATGCAGAAATGCGAAATCATACTCACGGGAAATGACGGCACGCAGATCTATGCCCAACTTCAGAGCGTTCCCGTGGATGCCAGCGAAATCAAGGACGGTTATATCCTTTCCTCAATCGTTGATAGTACGGTTGGCAAGCAGCTGGAAACGGAAATTCAGGATGCCCGGGAATATGCCGAGAACATTGTGGAAACCGTGCACAAGCCTCTTGTGGTGCTCGATTCCGACCTGAAGATTCTCACGGCCAACCAGAGCTTCTACGATATCTTTAAAGTAACGCCCGAGGAAACAATCGGGAATTTCATTTACGGCATCGGTAACCGGCAATGGGACATTCCCAAGCTGCGGGTACTCTTTGAGGATATCCTCCCCAATGATACCGTGTTCAATGGGTATGAAGTCGATCATGAATTTCTCGATATCGGCCGCAAGATTATTCTGCTCAACGCCCGACAAATTTTTCGAAAAAATATCGGCTCACACATTATCCTCCTGGCCATGGAAGACATTACCGACCGTAAACTGGCTGAAGAGGCACTGCTCAAGGCAGAAGCGCTGCAGGTTGCTATTTTCAACAGCGCCAACTTCTCGAGTATAGCCACTGACGCGAAGGGCGTCATCCAGATCTTCAACGTTGGCGCGGAACGGATGCTGGGCTACACGGCCGCCGAAGTGCTGAACAAGATCACGCCGGCCGACATTTCCGATCCGCAGGAATTGATAGCGCGCGCCGAAGAATTGAGCCTCGAGCTCGGGACCCCGATTAATCCTGGTTTCGAGGCATTGGTGTTCAAGGCTTCACGCGGCATCGAGGACATCTACGAGCTGACCTACATTCGCAAGGATGGGAGCCGCTTCCCCGCGGTCGTTTCCGTCACGGCACTGCGCGACGAGCATGATGCCATCATCGGCTATCTGCTGATCGGCACCGACAACACCGCGCGCAAGCAGATCGAGGCAGAGCAGGTGCAGCTCAGTCAACGGCTGCGCGACCATCAGTTCTACACGCGCTCACTGTTCGAATCCAATATAGACGCGATCATGACCACCGATCCGTCCGGCATCATCACCGATGTCAATAAACAGATGGAGGCGCTCACCGGCTGCACCCGCGATGAACTGATCGGCGCACCGTTCAAGAACTACTTCACCGACCCGGATCTGGCCGAGACGAGTATTAAACTGGTGTTGAGAGAAAAAAAGGTCACCAATTGCGAACTCACCGCACGCGCCAGGGACGGCAAGGAAACGGTTGTCTCCTTCAATGCAACCACCTTCTATGACCGGGACAGGAAGCTGCAAGGTGTGTTTGCCGCTGCGCGCGATGTTACCGAGCGCAAACGCCTGGACCAGGTGCTGCGGGAAAAGAATGTTGAACTGGAGAGCGCCAGGTCTGTGGCGGAAAAAACCAACCTCGCGAAATCCGACTTCCTGGCCAACATGAGCCACGAACTGCGCACTCCGCTTAACTCGGTAATCGGCTTTTCCGAGGTGCTGCAAGACCAGATGTTTGGACCGATCAATGAAAAGCAGCAGGAATATGTAAAAAACATCCTTACCAGTGGTAGACACCTGCTCTCCCTGATCAATGACATCCTCGACCTCTCCAAGGTGGAGTCGGGCAAGATGGAGCTTGAGCCGAGCCCTTTTTCGCTACGGGAAGTACTGGATGCTTCAATGATAATGTTTAAGGAAAAAGCCATGAAAGGCGGGATAGAACTCCATCTGGATCTTGCCCTGGAGGCCGATATACGCATTGTGGCAGACCAGAGGAAATTGAAACAAATCCTGTACAACCTGCTCTCAAATGCGGTCAAGTTCACCCATGCGGCTGGAACGGTGAACCTGAGTGCAGTGAGAGACGGCGATTTCATCGAAATCACCGTGGCGGACACCGGCATTGGAATAAGGGAAGAAGACATCCCAAAGCTCTTCAGGGCATTCACCCAACTGGAATCGGTGTATACCAAAGGATTTGAAGGGACCGGCCTCGGCCTGGCTTTGACCAGGCAGTTGGTGGAGCTGCATGGCGGCAGGATCTGGGTGAGAAGCGAGTTTGGCACGGGGAGCAGGTTCAGCTTCACACTTCCGCTCACAAACACGGCTGCAAAAGAGCCCCCCGCTGACCTGCCGGATACCCTTCCCGGCAGCGGCAACACCGTCCTGGTAATCGAGGACGATCCGCTGACGCTGGCCACTTTGGGAAATGTCCTGCTGCGCAAAGGATATCGAGCGCTGCGGGCGAGTACTGGAATGGAGGGTGTTGAGATGGCGCAGCGTAACTCACCAGACCTGATTGTCCTTGACCTTGTGATGCCCGACATAAACGGCTTCGATGTCGCCGACCGGCTCCGGAACGAGAATCCTTCCGCGAATGTGCCTATCCTGGTATTGACCTCGATGGACCTCTCGGCTGCCGACCGGGCGCGACTGGCGGGAAAGGTCTGGCGGATCGAAGGAAAAGGGAGCCTGTCGACGCATGAGTTTTTAAGCCTGGTGGAAAGCGCTGTCGGCCCAACGTAAGACCGTTAATCACAGGAGTTAATCACAATGTCACACAAGATACTGATCGTTGAAGACAATGAGAACAACCGCTGTTTATTCAGGGATATCCTGAGTTTTCACGGCTATGAGGTATCGGTAGCTGCCGATGGAAAGGATGGGCTGGTTCTGGCCAGGGAACTGAAGCCTGATCTGATCCTGATGGACATACAGATGCCGGGGATGGACGGCCTGACCGCCGGCGGAATCCTGAAGGGGGACGAGGCGACCAGTGGGCTGAAGATCGTTGCCCTGACCTCCTTTGCCATGCGGGGCGACAAGGAAAAGATCCTGGCAGCCGGATTTGACGGGTACCTCTCCAAGCCGATCAGCACCCGTGAACTGCCGGGTCTGGTGAAACGGTGGTTGGAGGAGGAGTAAATATGAATCAAAATGTGGCGCGAATCCTTTGCGTGGATGACGAAGCTCTCAATATCAGCTTGCTGGAAGCCATGCTCTCCCCTCGGGGATATGATGTGGTATCTGCGATGAATGGCCCGGAAGCGCTGAAGAAAATCAAAGCGGAGCGGATCGACATCTGCCTTCTGGATGTAATGATGCCGGGAATGGATGGTTTCGAGGTCTGCCGCCGGATCAAATCCGACGATCTTTATCGAAACATCCCGGTAGTGATGGTTACCTCCTTCGAAGACAGGGCAAACCGCATCCGCGGGATCGAGGCCGGGGCCGAAGATTTCATCTCCAAACCATTCGACAGCACCGAGGTGCTGGCCAGGATAAAGATGCTTTTGTATGTTAAGTCGCTGAATGAGGAGTTGCAGAATGCGCATGACAAACTGGAGTCAGCCGTACATGACCGGACGAAAGAACTGACCAGTGCAAATATGCACCTTACGCAGGAAATAGACGAGCGCAAGAAGGCGGAAGAGACACTCCAGGGTGCGTTTGCGGAAATTAAACAGTTAAAAGAGCGGCTCGAAGCCGAGAACATTTACCTGCAGCAGGAGGTTGCCGGGGAGTACAACTTCGGCGAGATCATCGGGCAAAGCAGTGCCATGTCCTATGTATTCTTTCGTATCGAGCAGGTGGCACCCCAGAATGCGACAGTCCTGCTCCTGGGCGAGACCGGTACCGGCAAGGGAGTCGTAGCACGTGCCATCCACGCCAGGAGTGCCCGCAAGGACCGGCCGATGATTACGGTCAACTGCACGTCACTGCCGGCGAATCTCATCGAAAGCGAGCTCTTCGGCAGGGAAAAAGGTGCGTTCACCGGGGCGAATGTCCGCCAGATGGGGCGCTTCGAGCTGGCCGACGGCGGTACCATATTTCTCGACGAGATCGGCGAGATGCCGCTGGAGCTGCAGAGCAAGCTGCTCCGGTTCATCCAGGACGGCGAGTTTGAGCGGCTGGGAAACCCTCGCACCATCAAGGTCAATGTCCGGATCATCGCCGCAAGCAACCGTAACCTTGAAGAAGAGATTCGCAACGGCAGGTTTCGGGAAGACCTGTTCTACCGACTCAATGTTTTTCCCATCACAATCCCGCCGCTGCGGCAGCGCGCGGAAGACATCCCGCTGCTCGTCAGTCATTTTATTGCTAAATTCAACAAGAAAATGGGCAAGAAGATAGAGTCTATTTCAAAAGAGACCATGAAATCCCTCCAGGATTACAGCTGGCCGGGCAACGTACGGGAGTTGGAAAGTGTCATAGAGCGGGCGACTATCACCAGCCAGGGAACCGCATTGCAGGTATTGGACCGGTTCGACACTTTCCGCAAGGTTGGTGGGCTTGAAACCCAGGACGTTAAGGCCCTCGCCGATCTGGAACAGGACCACATCCTCCAGGTGCTCAAGGCAACCGGATGGCGAATCGAAGGGAAAAACGGGGCAGCGGTACTTCTTGGTCTCAACCCCAGCACGCTTCGAGCCCGGATGCGGAAATTCGGCATTTCCCGGCAATAATGGATTGATTCAGTCGATCAGACTGACTATTTAGTTTCACATCCGGTGTTTCCGGATGATTCTCGTTACAAAAATGGTTAATTTGGCCGGGTCCGTCATATACGGCAGTTATGTTACATATGACGGATGCCGCGTGCGGTTTCACCTCCCTCCCGCGCGGCTTTCTTCGTATTTCCCCTGTACAATCAGTCCCTTGCCCTCCCAGTATCTGACAGTTCCTCTCCGGCACGCATGTTGCGATATACTTTTCAGGCAGGATTGAACTCTTTTCTCGTCCTGAAAATTTGTGTTTCTGTTATGACATGGAGATAGATACGTGAACGCATATTGCAATCATGGCTATATGGATTGGAGTGGCGATCAAATTGGACTGGAGGACTTGGCAACCTGTAAAATATGCATTTTTACTGGCAGGGCAACAGCAGCCTCAAGCCATGCCCGACATTGCAGCGTTCCAATTGGGTTTATGATGCTCTGCCCAAAATGCTCCACGGTAAGGTGGCATGGTACTGAGCGTATGCTGTCGAGGGCCGGACAACAAATGCTCTAAAAATAGCAATTCTGAAGTGAGAATACCTTGGAATCAAGACGGAGACGTATCTTGTGCCGGCGAGTGTCCCTGGTGCTTGACGGAGATTGCATGATACCCCCCCTGACTCCGCAAGGCATGAGGCCTTGGGAGTAAAATTGTTTAAACACAACAGTAACAGCAAGAGGAGAACCTGCAAATGAAAAAAATGTATGGATCAGTAGTAATGATGGTAGCGGTTTTTGTTTTTCTTACGACCAGTGTGCCGGCATTTTCACAGATGAGGGATATGCCTATGAAAGGGCAGGGAGCGGGTCACGGAGAGATGATGGGAATGGGCTCAATGGACATGATGGGCAATTGCATCGTAAATGCCGATAAAATGGGTCTTACTGAGAGCCAGATCATGAAGATGAAGCCAATGCATCGAGAAATGCAAAAAAAGCAGGCCCAATTCATGGCTGACCTGAAGATTGCAGAGATCGATCTTAAGGGAATCATGGAAGTTAAAGATTTTGACTTGGAGAAGGCGAGCGCCCAGGTTAAAAAAATTGGAGAAATTAAAACAGCTCATCAGTTGGAAATGCTGAAAGCCATGAAAGAAATGCGGACAATGTTGACGGACGATCAGTTCAAAAAAATGCAGAAAATGATGCCCATGAAAAGGGGTGCGAAGAAATCAGGAAAAAGGATGATGAAGAAAAAATAAAGGCCAGTAACTGTATCGTTTCGGTCGCCACGAAGAGTGATGTGGTTGCCTTGGTTTGAAAGTGAGGTAACCCGACTGAATTTAAACCTGTCAACCAAAACGTGCTAACAACGTCTATAGAGTAAAGGATGTAAAGAACAGATGTCCAGCAAGTAGTCCGTTTCTAAGACTAAAGAGACTGTATGATCACTGCCGGCAGGCTATGGTTATTCGTGACTGACAGTGAAAGTGCACAATCAAAGGAGGAAACGATGAAGAAAAATATTTTGTTGGCAATGGTTTTAGTAACGATGTCTGCATTGCTGGGAGGATGTTTGGTAGGTCTGGATGATCACCATAATGGAAGAGGCGGTTATGACAGAGACGGCGGGCATCACGGAGATGGAAGAGATGGTGGACATGACAGTGATGGCGATCATGACAATAATCAAAGGCATTAAGAACGACGTAAAAAAATCATCACTTTAATTCCGGCCAGATGCTATTGGCGCGAGAATTAAAAAAGGAGGCTGTAAAGTGGTAAAGTATCTATTAGGAACAATGCTATTGGCATTGATATGTGTATTTCCCGTTCCCTCAACGGCAGGGGTGAACGTAAGTATCGGCGTTTCCCTGCCGCCACTTGTATTTTCTGCTCCACCAGAAGTGGTTGTGATTCCAAATACCTATGTCTATGCTGTCCCGGACGTGGGTGTGGACATCTTCTTCTACAATGGCTATTGGTGGCGTCCGTGGGAAGGCCGCTGGTATCGTTCGCGGCACTATAACTCTGGTTGGTCCCACTATGCCAGAACCCCGAGTTTTTATTCGCATGTACCGTCACACTGGAGAAATAATTACCGGGATCGTCGTTGGAATGGACAGCAATGGAACCATCAGCGAATACCTCAGAGCCAGCTTCAACGGAACTGGAGAACCTGGGAAAAGAACAAGCATTGGGAACGGAATAATTCCTGGGGTGTTCAAGGGGCGAAACATCAGTCGCAATCTCGAGGTTACCAATCGCAGCATTCACAGCCACAACACCAGGGGGCACCACAACATTCTAACTCTGGTCATGGAAAATCGGAAGGAGGGGGTGGTCATAAAGGTGGCAAAAAGTAGAATGACTACTAGTCTATCCCTCAACGAAAAGGCTGCCATTATTAAATTTTTCGGGTAGCGCAAGAATGCTGGTGAGGTTTCTGCGAATGGCCATAGTGACACGCATGGCCAGAGTAAAAGACGAAAGAGATTGTAAGACCACTGCCGGCTGCTACACAGATGCAGTAGCCGGCAGTGGGAATAAACAATCAGAAAGGAGGATCCCATGTTGTGGACCATAGCGGTAATACTGATAATTCTGTGGGTGTTGGGTCTGGTAAGCAGTTACACGATGGGAGGTTTTGTTCATATTCTGCTGGTGATTGCCATAATTGTTATAATTCTCCAGGTTATCCAGGGCCGTAGATCCTGACGGTGCTGGCGCAGGCAAAAAAACAGACTCATGGAATACAAAACTCCAGCGCTCATGTTTCGCCGGTGAGGTGAGTTGTCGGGCACGAAAGGATAAACATGCTGATTAAGGTTTCAACTGATAAAACAGTGAGCGAGACTGCGGCTGCCTTGCAGGCAGCTGTTAAGGCCAATCACTTTGGCGTAATGCAGGTTCACAACCTCAAAGAAACCATGGAGAAGAAGGGCGTGCCGTTCTCCCGTGAATGTCTCATCTTCGAGGTGTGTCAACCGCAACAGGCAAAGAAGGTGCTCGACCAGAACATGAGCGTCTCCACTGCTCTGCCATGCCGAATCTCTTTGTACGAGGAGGGCGGGAAAACCATTCTGGCTACTCTGAAGCCAACCACGATGCTGGCGATGTTCAATTCGCCGCAACTGGAAGGGGTGGCACGGGAAGTGGAAGAGACAATTGTCAAAATCATGAAGGAAGCGGCTTCATGATGAGCGGCTTGCCAGGCTGAGTCCCCCAATTCGTGCGATCAGCCTGGCAACGTTACAATAATCGCGAGCCATCGTATAAAGGGCACCTCGGTTATCCTTCCAGGAAATGCAAACGCTAAAGACGTGCAAATGATTGCCTCAATGTGATTCATCGTATGTGGAGGTTATGATACTGCTGACGGCTTTCCTTTCGCCTCGCTCTCAATTCCCCCATTTCACCCTTTTCACTGAAACTTCTGCGCTCACAATAATGCCCCTGATTAGTGCTAATCTTTCGCTATCTAGATTGTCATCCCCGAATGCCTGTATCGGGGACCCATGATTTCAGATGATTAGAAGTTGGATTCCCGATCAGAATCGCTTCGGGAATGACAGTCTTGGAAGCTGGCCGAAGATTGATGCTTATCAGTAAATAGTTTTCATCCGGAAACGGCCCTTTCCCCCAATCTCGGCGTCAATCCGCGCGCTTGCTTGTGCGGCGTACCTGTGTACGCCTCCGCGCAACCGTTTGATTTCCTTAACCTTGGAAAAAATTGCTTGTTTCCGAATTGAAAACCAATAGTTTCACATCCGGAGTTTTCGGACGGAAACTAAATAGCTTGTATTCTTTGGTACGCTTGGTGCGTTTATTATTGCAACAGAATACCTACTTGTGTTTCCGGTGAACGTTCCCTTGCGAGATGATTGTATGTGCTTTGAAGAAAATGACCAGATACACCTGCAGGAAGGAGATTGCAATGCAGAAATTGATTAAAACGATGATCTTTTTGTTTCTAGCAATGAGTAGCATGGTGCTACCCAGCATGGCTGAAGAGGCACCACGCGTGGTTGTTGGTCGTGTCTCCCAGGTCGAGGGTGACCTGCTCCGTTATGTTCCTGATGAAAATGACTGGGTGGCAGTGGTCAGGGACGCGCCATTCGGCACAGAGGACACACTTTATTCAGGTGACGGGGGAAGGGCGGAATTGGCTGTCCCCAACGGCAGCTGGATCCGGGTCGGGAACAGTACACAGCTCCAGTTCATCAACCTTGAGACTGACCTGACCGAGACGGATGTGGCTTCCGGCATTGCCCGGTTTTACAACAAAGGTTCCCGGACTGTCATTAAAGCCACCTGCCCATACGGGTATGTACTTGCCGATCCCGGCACAGCCTTCGATATCTATGTCGGCGATAACTCGGTCGAAGTGGTTGCTCTGCAAGGGGAAGTAAGTTTCGTCCACTCGGCAACCGGCACCAGGTACGACATTTCAGCCGGGTCTTCATCGATCCTTGCCGATGAGAACCAGGTTTCATCGGGGGAGGGTACCGTTGATCCGGACTGGGACCAATGGAACGCAGACCGCGATAACTTCTGGGCCGAGAAGGCCAGGGAGAGGGGACTGTCTGCCGCATATCTTCCCCCCGATCTTGAAAACGAGTCGTATGCCCTGGAAGAGAATGGCAGGTGGGAGAGGGTTCCCTATGAGGGCAGTCCGCGCTGGTTCTGGCGCCCTACCACCGTTGCCTTTGGCTGGTCTCCTTTTACGGTTGGCCGCTGGACAGACTGGGACGGGGACCAGACATGGATTCCGTCAGAGCCTTTCGGTTACGTCACCCACCACTACGGCAACTGGGTATATATAAGCAACAACTGGTACTGGGCTCCGCCGGTAGCAAATGTACAGATTGGTCTTCCCCTTCTGAACATCGGCTTTTACTGGAACCCAGGCAGGGTCTCCTGGATACATAGCGGAGCTTACGTGGGATGGGTGCCGCTGGCACCGCGCGAGACCTATTATGGCTATCGCAACTGGGGTGGGCCGCATGTTACGGTCGTAAACAACATCAACATCCTGCGCATCAACATCAATGTGCGAAATTATGCCTACGCAAGGCATGCAATTGTGGTTAACCAGAGTAATTTCTATGGAGTGAACAGTTACAGAAATGTCCGGATGACCAATATAAACACCACGTTCATCAATAACTTCCGTGCCGCGCCAGTGGTTAATAATACAGTGATTGCCAATTACCGAACGAACACACAGCGTCACAACTTTGCGAACATTCCTGTCCGGGAGAAACCACATAATAGCGTAATAAAAAGAATCCAGCGAAATGACGCGATCATTGCCAAGGACCGGGGCAGAAGAGAAAATGCCGCTTTGATCCAACAACAGGTGAAGCGCATCCCGCAAGGCAGGGTCATCCGGGACTCCCGGGTCGCAGTGCCCAAGATAACGAACCGCATCGTTCCTGCCAAAGAGGTAAATCGGCCGGAATCTGCAGTACGGTTTCAACAGAAAGAAATCAAAAAGCGAGCAAAGGGAGCAGCGGAATCACGTCCTGGTCAGATCGGAAGACCATCGCAGTCGCCGAAACCTACTGAGCAGGCAAGACCGGAAAGAGTTCAGCCGACCCGACCAGCACTGCAGCAGCCTCCCGTCAAAACCAGGGTGCCGGAACAAGTTGCGCCGCGGATCGTTAAGCAGCCGGAAAAGCCCGCTCAAATCCGCAGACCCCAACAGCCGGTACCTACCGAGCAGGCCAGGCCGGAACGGGTGCAGCCGACACGACCGGCACTGCAGCAGCCCCCCGTCAAAACCAGGGGGCAGGAACAAGTTGCGCCGCGGATCATAGAGCAGCCGGAAAAGCCCACTCAGATCCGCAGATCCCAACAGCCGGTACCTACGCAGTCCAGACCGGAAAGGGTTCAGCCGACCCGACCAGCACTGCAGCAGCCTCCCGTCAAAACCAGGGTGCCGGAACAAGTTGCGCCTCGGATCGTTAAGCAGCCGGAAAAGCCCGCTCAAATCCGCAGACCCCAACAGCCGTTACCTGCCGAGCAGGCAAGGCCGGAACGGGTGCAGCCAACACGACCGACGATGCAGCAGCCCCCCGTCAAAACCAGGGGTCCTGAACGAGTTGCACCGCAGATCACAGTTAAGCCGGTAAAGCCGGAGAAGTACGTAGTAGACCCTGCGAAAGGGAAGCCTGCAAAGCCGGGTGAAAAGCAGAAGTCCAAAAAGGATCTTGAAAAAGAGAAGTCACAACGTTGATTCATTAGATCGGATATCTTGAGGAAATTCGATTCAGAATCCAGAGGGATGGGGGGCAATTTGGCTCCCCATCCTTTTTTATTCTTCCGGCAGTGGTTAGCTCTCTTAACGCTGATGAAGAACTGACTGCATCGACGTTTGTCGAAGAACTAAAATATACTCGAACAAGGTTCAATTCTGGTTTGCTGCGGTAGCACCTATTCAGTCTGAATGCCCTCACGTACAGCAGAGAAAATTCTCCTCCAGTATCGGTAAAAAGACATCGTGTAAGACCTGCAAATGCTTCGCTTACCGTGGTCCGTCACATATGGCGGTTATGTTATATATGACGGTAACCCCTGACGGTTTTCCCTCCCCGGATACCCTGCTATTACATTATTTCCTGTAAATTCAGTATGTTATATTTTTGGCAGCAACGGATTTTCGCTGGCACGTTAGTTGCGATTTACCTTTATAGAAGAACACGAGCACTGTCCAGCTTTCTGTGAAAGTGGTGAGTTTAAAGCGCAGTCTGAAAGTCCTGATAGGTGAGGCTGCCGCAGATGTGCCAAGCAGAAATTTTACGGAAAAGGAGATTCGCCATGTTAGGAACTATATTAATCATTGTTTTGGTTTTGATGCTGCTGGGTGCTTTGCCCACATGGCCCCACAGCCAAAAATGGGGCTACTACCCGAGTGGCGGTATTGGCTTGATCCTTTTGATTCTGATCATTCTGCTCCTGTTGGGCCGGTTGTAGCTGTCCGCATTGTCTGCAATGCCAAAGTTCATGCAGTTCTGAACGCAGAGTGGCAGGTTTTCTGTGATCGACAGTGCATAACCGGGAGCAGTGTGAAGAGTCCGTTCCCGAAAGGTAAAAAGGGAGGTGTAATAAGCTCATGTCATTACTTCATGTGGCAATTGTCCTGATCGTGGTTGGTTTTCTTCTTTGGCTTATCAACCGGTTCATTCCAATGGCAGGATCTATAAAGTCAATTTTAAATATCGTTGTTGTCATTGTTGTGATTTTGTGGCTCCTGAACATTTTCGGAATTTTCAGTTCATTCCCAGCAATCCACCTGGGGAAGTGATTTATTCACCTTTGATCTGATTCAGTCAGGATCAAGCCAACCGAATAGTAACGGCATAAAGGCTCACATTGTTACATTCGTTACTTGTGATGATTTATTACAGATACGGAACGTGAGTATAGTAAACGAAGTTCTTGTCTGTGGTCTGCAGCTATCTACAGGCCGATCAAAGAAATAATCTGCACAGTTTTCATAGAGTACCATTGTAACTATGTTTTCAGGACTCAAGGAGAAAGCCGATGATCGACGTCGCTATCAAGATAACGGTGCCCTCTGATAAAAGGAAAGAAATCTTTCAAACCTTTAAGGCAATACTTACCCAGGTTCGGCGTGAGCAGGGTTGCGTAAGCTGCAATTGCTACGTGGATATGGAGGCTGAAAACAGTATCTACTTCAAGGAAGAGTGGAAGACAAAAGTTGATTTGGACACTCATTTGAGGTCGGTCAATTTTGGTATTCTGATCGGAGCAATGAAACTGCTCAATAAAGAAGCGGAGATAAAGATCAACACCATTGCGTCCACGGCGGGAGCTGAGGAGATAAATGCAGCGCGAGCGTGATGGAAAACAGTTCGATATGGTTTCCGCTCTCTGCTGTTGCAGGCTAGGGAAAGAACGATAGTCATACGGTTCGTCAAAAGGGGAAAATTCCCACTATGCATGGAAAAGGGGCAAAGCAATGATTCGAATATCCAATGTCGCACGCACACTCTGTGCAACAATTTTGGTTTTAGCCATCCTGATAGCCGGCTGCGGTTCGAAATCATCCTCTCAGACGGTTACCTGGGATAACGCCGTAACTATTAATCCCGTGAGACTGCTGGCAGACATCACCAGCAGTATTCAACGACCCATTACCAGGGCTTTGGACGGATGGGATTGGAATAGTTTCATCGGCAACTTCGGAACTCTCCTGACCAGTTTCAGATATAACATCGAGATGCAGAAGGTTACCTATCAATCGACCGGAGCGGACGGCGCGGTACACACCATGACCGGGCTGCTGATCCTTCCGAAATCAATCTTCGGCGGCAAACCTTCGGTACCGATCCTCATGTATCAGCATGGGACTGAAGTATACCGGCCCTTCGCTCCATCTCAGTATCTAACGCACCGGGACAGGCCCACTGATTACCCCGAAGTGATGGTCGCGGCTGCAATCGCCACTACCGGCTACGCCGTTGCCCTGGTCGATTACGAGGGTATGGGGGACAACACTGATACCCAGCCCCATGTCGTTGGCGCGGTCCTTGCGCAGCAGGTGATCGATCTGCTCAAGTCAAGCCGGACCATTATCACGGGAACAAGCTCACCCTGCACATGGAACAACCAGCTCTTTCTCATGGGGTTTTCCGAAGGGGGATATGTGACCATGGCAACAACGCGGGAACTGCAGCTCAATCCTGTCGCAGGGTTCACCGTCACCGCCTCGGCCCCTCTCTCCGGCCCCCAAGACCTCTCCGGCACTATGCGAGGGGTCATACTAGGGTCAATACTGACGGAGCCGGACGGCACTTTCAAGTCCCCTTACTTTGTTCCCATGATCCTCACCAGCTACAACTATGCCTATGGGGGGCAAACGGCGCTCTACAACCCGGCCACTGCCATGATCGACCCCTACAACACCAGCATTCCACCGCTGTTCAACGGCAATTTTCAATCCGACACGATCAGCGAGGCAATGGGGATGACCTTCAGTCCGGTGCATCTGATTGTGCCGAAGAGCGTTCTTAGTCAGGGGTTCATTGACCAGCTTACCGACACGACGAGCCCTGTGGTTGCCTTGTTGAAGGAAAACGACTCATACCGGTTGCCTGGGCAACTGGATTCCGCCTGGGTGCCTACCGTACCGATGCGGATGATCCACCACCCTGACGATGAACTGGTTCCCTTCGCTAACTCCCAGGTCGCTTACGATGCCTTCATCAAGGCCGGTTCCGTGACCGTCGAGCTGGTGCCAGAGACCGCTGTCATCACTATCTCATCCGACCCGGTCAAGACCGTCCACGTCGGTTCCGCCTTTCCGGAGCTGCTCGATGGCTGGGAGTGGCTCGACCACTTCAAGCAGTAGGCACAAGAAAGGGGAAAGGCGAACACATCGAATAACCGGGCGTTCCGGGGAGCGGGACAAGGAGCAGAACCAGATATCAATGGTACTCCTTGGGAAGGCTTCCGTACAAAACAGACAGTTCACAAACAAAAGGAGAAACATCATGGTAAAACTCAATCGCATTATGAAATTTATGGCCTGTTTAGCATTGATCACCTCAACCTTATTCATGGGCTGTGCAGCCACGCGGACACATGAAAGTACCGGCGGTTATGTCGATGATTCTACAATCACTGCCAAGGTAAAAACCGCAATCCTTACCGACTCAGACCTGAAAGTCATGCAAATCAATGTCGAGACCTTCAAAGGGGTTGTTCAGTTAAGCGGTTTTGTTGACTCGCAAAAGATGGCCACAAAGGCCGCAGATGTTGCCCGCGGGGTATCTGGTGTCGTGTCGGTGAAAAACAACCTGCTAGTGAAATAACGGAGACGGCCTGTCCGGTCAGCCGGTTGTATGCTTTGCGCAAGTAAGACCCGGAAGTAATAGAACCATCTGACAATAAGGGAGTCGAAAAAGAATGCGAACTTTCTGCCGGCTGCTGCCTACGTGCTCCAGTCGGCAGATTTGCTTATTTCTCCAACATCAAGCGGAGTTAAAGTCCACTTGAGACTGGGGCGAGACACCATGAAAATCGTCAAGCCTTTCTATGTACTGTTTCTGTTCGCATCCATCATGAGTCTCAGCAATGGCTGTGCGACCTTGCCTGATGTCTCTGAAGTGATCAATGACGCGCCGACATCACAGGCTCCCCGTCAAATCGTTTCGACCAGAGGGCTGATATCTGCAAAAAAAAGCAAGGCAATCATGGAACGGCTGAAGCGTTCTGTCGACCCGACGGACATTCTGGAGCGCCACACTGCCGTGCTGGAATCGGTCACCGAAAGCCCGCTGACGAAGGGGAACAAAGTCACTTTGCTTGCCGATGGTCCGGCAACGTATGCCGCAATGTTCAAAGTACTCCAAAATGCCAAAGACCATATCAATCTTGAAAGCTATATCATCGAGGATGATGAAACAGGCCGTAAATTTTCCGATCTGCTGCTGCAAAAACAGGCGGAAGGCGTTCAGGTGAATCTCATCTATGACAGCCTGGGCAGCATGAATGCTCCCGATTCATTTTTCCAGCGCCTGCGCGACGGCGGAATTCAGGTTGTCAATTTCAATCCGCTAAACCCTCTGAATACTCGGGAGGAATGGGGACTGACACACCGGGACCACCGCAAGATTTTGATAGTTGACGGCAATGTGGCCATTATCGGAGGCATCAACATCAGCAAGGTTTATTCGAGCAGTCCTTTTAAACGGAAAAAAAACGAAAAGGCGCCAATTCACTGGCGTGATACGGACATTCAAATTGAAGGCCCGGCCGTTGCCGAATTCCAAAAGCTCTTTCTTGACACCTGGCAGAAACAGCAGGGACCGAAACTTTCCGATCGGAACTATTTCCCTGAGCTCAAAGAAATGGGTAATTCCCTGGTGCGGGTGGTCGGCAGCACCCCGGGAGAGACCAACAGAATCCCGTTTATTATGTATGTATCGGCCATCGACTTCGCAGAGCATTCGATTCATATGACGAATTCCTATTTTATCCCGGACGATCAGATAGTGAAGTCGCTAACCGATGCTGCCCGGCGCGGTGTTGACGTAAAAATCATTCTTCCGGGAGCCACTGATTCCACCTTGGTTTTCTATGCTCAAAGGTACCATTACTCCGAGCTTTTGAAATCGGGAGTGAAGATCTACGAGCACAGTACGTCCCTGCTGCACGCGAAAACCGCGGTGATTGACAAGGTCTGGTCTACCGTTGGCTCAACCAACATGGACTTCTTGAGCCTGTTGCATAATGACGAGGTGAATGCGGTAATCCTGAGTCACGGGTTTGCCGATGAAATGGAGAAAATGTTTGTCAGGGACCTTGAGAATTCCAGGCAGATTCGATGGGATGAGTGGAAAAAAAGACCTTTGTTCCCCATAATCAGGGAGTGGTTTGTGAATTTATTCGTCCGCTGGCTGTAACATTTCGTGACCGGTGTGTGTAACAAGGTACACGTGAATCATATGAATGATAAGCATACAATCAACAAACGTACGAAATTTCTTTTGTGCCTGGTGACAGTGGCGTTACTTTTTTCCGCCGTTTCCGCTGCGGCTGCTGAAAAGCCTCGGCAGGGCGAAGTCATCCTGCTCGACATTTATCACCGGAACATTGCCAGACTGGAGAGAAACAGCTTCGGTCTTCCTCTCTATGTGGAGTCCTTCGAGCGGGACGACAAAGCGCATGTAGATGTGTACTCTATCTTAGAGTATCCCTTCAGCAGCGTGGTCAATGTGCTCAATACTCCGGCAAACTGGTGTGATATCGTCTCCCTTACTCCCAATGTCAAGGCGTGCACTTACAAGAAGCTGGAGGGTGACTGGCTGCTGACCTTATACCTCGGCCGCAAAGTCTATCAACCTCCGGAAGACACGCGTCAAGTCATCTGCCGTTACCGGAAAGTTGAAGAGCGGCAGGGGTATCTGGATATCATGCTCAGTGCCGATGTCGGTCCTTTCAGCACCAGGAACCACAGAATGAAGTTTGAGGCCATCCCGCTTGACGGGGAAAGGACTTTTGTACGCGTCAGTTATGAATACAGTGAGAGTGTTGCACTTCGCCTCGCGGAACGGGCCTATTTTGCGACATTCGGTCGGAGCAAGGCAGGTTTCACGGTGATCGGGACGGATGGAAACGGCAAACCTGTCTATATCGGCGGGCGTCGCGGCGCGATTGAACGCAACGCTGTCCGGAACTATTTGGCGATTCAGTCCTTCATGAGTACGTTGAGCTATCCTGAAGAACGTCGTTTCAGCATGAGAATAAACGAGTGGTACGATCTTACGACCCGCTACAGGAAACAGCTCTCCGACCTGGAAAAGAAGGATTATCTTACGTTCAAGTTTAAAGAGCATAAGAACCAGTTGCTGCTCCAGCAACAGATCAGAACGGTAGGACAGTAACTGCCGGGGCAAACCTCTATGACGCTGTACTCAAAGAAGGTGCTGTGAATCGGCGCGTATAGGCAGTGAATAAAAAACCTGATAAGCGTCAATCTTTCGCCAGTTCTCAAAACTGTCATTCCCGAAGCGATTCTGATCGGGAATCCAGCTTCAAATCGACTGAAACTATGGATCCCCGATAGAGACATTCGGGGATGACAATCTTCATAGCGGAAGAATAGCGCTAAATCAGGATAAAAAATAACACGTAACGACAATCACATTGTACTGCCGCAGGTCTTTTCGAGTTTTTTGAATTCCAGCTGGTATGTAAAATCGACGTTATCAACTGAGTTGATTGTTGACTTGTCTGCAGGGCATTGCTTTTACTCCAATTATTGCCTTGAGGTGAAGACAAGCGCAGAGTCCTTTGTATACTGTAATGTAAGGGTAGACTAAACTAATGGAGAGGAGTTCTTATGTCCATGCTCGGAGATAGCTGGTGCACTGTAGAAGAAGTCGAATCCAAATTCGGCGTAAGCAAGGATCTTGTCCTTGAGTGGGTCAAGGAAGGCATTGTGCGCAGTGAGGAAAAGGATGGGACGGTTTTCAGGGTCAATATCGATGATCTGATAATGAAAATCGAGGAGAACCTGGGATGAGGAGTGCAGCACAATGATACAGTCAGAGATCACGGTTGCCGAATACCTGCTGACCCGGCTGAAAGAGGTCGGGATTGATCACCTCTTTGGCGTACCGGGAGATTTTGTCCTCGCTTTCATCGAGACTCACACCGGTCGCTTGGACTGTCCAGAGTCCCTTCGTCGTGCAGGTCGTTCGATGGCAGAGGCACGTCAGTTCGCCTGATGGAAAATGCTACTCAACGCAGCAATAGGTGAAATAGGGGAAATGGAAGCAACTGCAATTGGGGAGGTGAAATGGTAATCGAAATAGACTATTTCAAGAACATTTTCAACACACTTCGTGATGCTATTCTCATTCTGGATGAAAATATGAGAGTCGTGTCGGCCAATCGCAGTTTCTTCACTATTTTTAAAGTAGATGCTGAAAATACGATCGGCTCTCTCTTATACGATCTTGGAAACGGACAATGGGATATCCCGCATCTGCGCGTGCTGCTCGAGGATATACTTCCGAAGAACGACACCGTTGTTGACTATGAGATTGAACATGATTTTGAGAGCATCGGCCGGAAAACAATGCTCCTGAATGCCTGCAAGATCAGAGAAAAGCAGGACGGCCTGCCGATAATCCTTCTCGCCTTTGAGGACATTACCGAGCGAAAGCGACTGGAAGACCTGTTAATAGAGTCCGAAGAGCGCTACAGGCGTCTTTTTGAGACTGCCAGCGACGGTATTGTCCTTCTCGAAAAACATGAAGGGAAGATTGCCTATGCTAATCAGGCTGTCGAAATAATGACCGGTTATCCCAAAGAGGAGTGCATCGGGAAAAAACTGCAGGATATCGGAATCTCGATCGATATCAGTGATTTCCCTGCGACAATGCACTTGTTGGACACGAACGGCATTCTTAATTACGATGATGTTGATGTGAAAACCAAGACCGGGAACTATATCGAAACAGATATATATATGGTCGACAGGGCAAAGCTGGCGCAATGTAATATTCGCGATGTCTCTGAACGGAAGATGGCGGCTGAAACACTTAAAGAAGAGAAACGGTTTATCGAAAATGCTCTCAATTCAATGAAAGATGTATTCTTTGTATTTGATTTAGAGGGAAGACTCATCAGGTGGAATGAAACTATAAAATCGGTTACAGGGTACAATGACAGAGAAATTGCCTTGATGAAGCCGTTTGAATTGCTGAGGAATAATGACGCATGGAAAATAGCAAAGGTAATTCAGACGGCTGCCAAGGAAGGTAGTGCCACTGCTGATGTCCTGTTCGTTACCAAAGGCGAGAGGCAAATCTCGTATGAATTCAGAGCGTCACGACTGGAGGACAATACGGGGAAATTAATCGGCATCATCGGCATAGGTAGTGACCTCACGGAACGCAATAAACTTGAAGGCCAACTCCGGCACTCCCAGAAGATGGAGGCTGTCGGCACTCTGGCAGGGGGTATTGCACACGATTTCAATAATATCCTCAACGTGATTCTTGGGTACGGCAGCATGGTCATGGATACCTTGGAAATCGGTTGTCCTTCAAAGGAACATATGAGAGAGGTGCTTATAGCCGCGGACAGGGCTGCTGATCTCACCAAAAGACTGCTTGTCTTCTGCAGAAAACAGGATGTTGAAGTGAAGCCCGTTAACATCAATGGGCTTATCCTTGGGCTGCAGAGTATGCTTTCCCGGATTATCGTAGAGAGTATCGAATTCACTTTATGCCTTGCGGACAGTCCACTGATAGTGCTGGCTGATGAAGGACAGATTGAACAGGTGCTGATAAACCTTGCTACAAATGCCAAAGATGCAATGCCGGAGGGCGGGCGGTTGACAATCAGCACCAGTCTTGAAGAACTGGATGAGGCATATGTTGCAGCGTATGGGTATGGAAAGCCCGGAAGGTATGCTCTTATTGAGGTTGCCGATACAGGGCAGGGAATGAATGAGGCAACACGGCAGAAGATATTCGAGCCTTTTTTTACCACAAAGGGTATTGGCGAAGGTACAGGTCTTGGCCTTGCAATTTGTTACGGAATAATAAAGCAGCATAGCGGATTCATAAAGGTCTACAGCGAACCGGGAAAAGGCACGCTATTAAAAATATACCTGCCGCTTGGTGAGGAATCAGCCTGCCCGGACAAGAATACGGTGGTTGCCGTTCCTGTCATGGGAGGGGATGAGACTGTCCTGGTGGCCGAAGACAATGCTTCCCTGAGGACATTAACGAGGATCGTGCTGGAGTCTTTCGGTTACCGTGTTATTTCCGCAGAGGATGGCGAAGATGCGATCACGAAATTTTCGGAGAACAGTGAAAGTATTGGCCTCGTTCTGCTTGATATGATCATGCCGAAGAAAAACGGGAAAGAAGTCAGTGAGGCTATCGTAAAAGTCAATCCCTTGGTAAAGGTACTTTTTTCGAGCGGATATACCATGGATATCATCAAATCTAAAGAATTAACAACGACCGATTTTGACTTCATCCACAAACCGTACCCGCCGAAAGAGCTGTTGATAAAGGTGAGGGAGATTCTGGACAGGTGAAAGAATAGATACTGATAGTCGTTGATGATGCGAAACTTTGTCTCCGTACAGTAATTGTTGTCAGCAGGGGTGATAACAACTCGAAATGCGATTCTCTACTACGAATGGAGGTCAACTATGCTCAGCAAAGCCAAAAAACTGAAGGGCTATAAACTGGACAGCCTCAACGGGGAAATAGGAAAGGTCAAAGATTTCTACTTTGATGACCGGCACTGGACGATTCGCTATCTTGTTGCCGACACGGCAAACTGGCTTACCGGCAGACAGGTGTTGATCTCCCCGTATGCGCTGGTCTCTGTTAGTGAAGAACTGCATCACATCGAAGTCAATTTGACTAAAAAGCAGATTGAGGACAGCCCATCGTTGAACAGTGACCAGCCTGTATCGCGACAATTCGAGGAGTCCTATTACGGGTATTATGCCTGGCCGATGTATTGGGATGGCCCATACATGTGGGGGGCGTATCCCTACATTATGCGCGACAGTGAAAAACCGAGAGAATCCAACCAGGGTGAGAAAGCGTGGGATCCCCATTTGCGCAGTGCCCATGCCGTGCGAGGTTACCACATTCAAGCCACAGACGGCGAGATTGGCCATGTCGATGATTTAATTATCGATGATGAGACCTGGGCGATTCGCTATCTGATTATCGATACACAAAACTGGTGGCCGGGAAAAAAAGTCCTGGTTTCCCCGCAATGGATCGAGCGTGTCAGTTGGACCGAGTCAAAAGTCTTTGTTAATCTTACTCTCGCGGACATCAAGCAGTCGCCGGAATACACGGAGGAGTCTCTGCTGACCCGGGATTACGAAGCCGGACTGCATCGACATTACAATCGCAAAGGATATTGGGTCGATGAGACGGAGACCAAGGATCATTCCCGTTGAAAAAAGACGAGAAATGGTCTCGTACATGATGACCTGCTTGACTACGGAGTGGGCGAAGCGCAGCGGCTTTGGCCTCGAGCGATACGAATCATTGACCGAACGGATGCCGGTGAAGAAGGGACTGCCGGTGTCGTGCCCATCACAAAAGGAGAACACCATGCAGATCCAAATCAATACAGGTCATAACATAGATGGTGACGAGGCGCTGGCCGCTTATGTCAGAAACGAAACTGAGCATGCCTTGAGCCACTTTAGCGATCACATCACGCGGGTAGAGGTCCACCTGAGCGATGAAAACAGCGATAAAAAGGTCGGTAACGACACCATGCGGTGCGTAATGGAAGCCCGACTCGAAGGCCGCCAGCCCATTGCGGTCACTCACCAGGCAGCAACCCTGGAACAGGCCGTCAACGGCGCTGCAAACAAGTTAACCAGATTGATCGAGAGCACCATTGGGCGGATAAATGATAAGCGGGGTCACAGGGTTGAGCCGAGTCAGTCCGAACTGGATGAACAGGAGGAGTGACGTAGAGTGTACAACGAAACCGCGCCAGAGGATCTGAACATCAAGCGATTGCATTGTGCCGATAACCACAAGAACAGAGGAGGTTTATCATGACCCAAGACCCTGGAGATTCAGAAGAAAAACTCGATTCCGGCGCAAGCGTCGAACAACAGCCGGAACAGGGAGTCAACAAATCCTTTATCATGACCCATTGGCACTCCATTACCATTATTGTTCTGGTTCTTGCCGTCGCAGGTATGTATGTGTGGAAAAACGTTGCCGTCAACTGTGCCAAGGCACAAGTGTCGGAAAGTGCGAACCGGATTATTACAGAGCAGAACAAGTCGTATCTTCGTCTTGTTGCACTGCCGCTTACCTGGGCGGTGCGCAGCGAGATGATCAGGGATAACTACGACCAGATTAACCAGTATCTTAACCAGCTCGTTAAAGAGAAGAATATGAAGGAAATAGTTGTCGCAAAACCTGACGGAACCATTGTGGTGGCTACGAACAAGAAACGAGAAGGCACCTCGGTCACCAGTGTCTTTCCTCCGTCGGTGCTGCAGGAGGACAAGACGACGGTCAGTACCCTGGAAAATGGTGACATTATGGTTGTTTCGCCGGTCATGGGGCTGAGCTCAAAACAGGGGCTTTTGATTCTGCTCTATACACCGCCAAGCTACACAATGCAAACCCCTTGACCCCGGACAAATCGGTTTCTTCGTAGATGGCTGCCATATCCCGGGCTGTGAACAGGGAAACGGGTGTCTGCCTGAAGACGCAACTCGGTGAAAAGATTTACAAGCTCAAGCACTATAGCCAAGACCTGCAGAAATCCGGAACTGGAAAGGATGATACCCCTATGGCACTGCGTTTGATTGAGATGGTCTTGCGGGAGAAGGATGGCGACGAAGTCCGCGAGCATCTCAAGGAGCACACTATGCTTGAGTACCGCCAAATCGGACTCCCGGACGGTGAAGTGCTGGTGCGTATTTTGTTGGATGTTGAACATAGCGAAGGGGTGCTGGATTTTTTGGAGAAACGGTACGCCGATGCGGTGGGCAATCGGGTGGTGATTCTGCCTGTCGAAGCGACATTGCCGCACCCCAAGCCGGAGCCGGCCGCCCCACCCGATCAACAGCAGCCCGAGGAAAAACCACCGGAGCGGATCAGTCGGCATGAGTTGTACGAGGATATCAAAAATGGCGCGCGGTGTTCGCGAGTCTATCTGGCGATGGCGATGTTGTCCACCGTCGTGGCGGCTATCGGTCTGCAGCACAACAGCGTGGCAATCATCATCGGGGCGATGGTGATTGCGCCATTGCTCGGGCCGAACGTGGCATTGTCGCTCAGCACGACGTTGGGTGACATGCCGCTGCTTCGGAGCTCGCTCCTGACGGCCCTGGCCGGGATTGCGGCATCAATGGTGTTGTCGGTGATCTTCGGCGTGCTGGTGCACGTGGACCCGGCATTGTCCGAAGTGGCATCGCGCACGCAGGTGAGGGTGGGCGACATCGCGGTGGCATTGGCGTCGGGCTGTGCCGGCACACTGGCGTTCACGACCGGTGTCTCGGCAGCTTTGATCGGTGTGATGGTGGCTGTGGCGTTATTGCCGCCGCTGGTGACGTTTGGGCTGATGCTGGGCGGCGGGCATCCGGGGCTGGCACTAGGCGCGCTGTCGCTGTTTCTGGTGAACCTGATTTGCGTGAACCTTGCCGGAGTGATAACGTTTCTGGTGCAGGGCATTCGCCCGGCGAGTTGGTGGGAGAAAGACCGGGCGCAGAAAGCTACGCGCATCGCCATTGGGTTGTGGGTGGTACTGTTGGCGGTGTTGATCGGCATGATCATGTGGTTCCAAGGGTTGAGTATGGTCAGAGATACTGTGAAACAAGGTGTTGAGCAAATCTCAAAAGGAAAAATCCCTGCAGATCCAAATCAACACTGACAGTACTATCGAAGGAAACGAGGCGCTGGCCGATCAGGTCAGAAGCACAGTGGAGAGCGGCCAGGATCTAATCAGCGACATTTTATCGCGAGTAACTCTATGCATCCCGTAACTCTCGATACCATTGGCAAAGCAACATCAGGAGAATACCTATGATGGAACTCAATGCCGACCAGTCCAAGGTTTCCGAATCGGAACCTGATACGAAGGACGACTTGAAATCCATGCCCCTGCAGGACGTGGAGAAAAAGCTGGGATCGTCGCCGGACGGCCTCAGCCAAGCCGAGGCGCAGGAACGGCTGGCCCAGTATGGACCGAATGAGATTGAAGAAAAGCAAGTCAATCCGTTCCTGAAATTACTCACCTATTTCTGGGGGCCGATCCCGTGGATGATCGAAGTGGCGGTGATCCTTTCGGCGGTAGCCCGGCATTGGCCGGACTTTGGCATCATCCTCCTGCTGCTTCTTGCCAATGCCGTGGTCGGATTCTGGGAAGAACACCAGGCGGGCAACGCCATCGCCGCCTTGAAGGCCAAGCTGGCGATCAAGGCTCGGGTGAAACGTGATGGGCAGTGGACCACTCCGGCTGCTCGTGAGTTGGTGCCGGGTGACGTCATCCGCATCCGTCTGGGCGACATCGTGCCGGCGGATGCGCGTCTGCTGGAGGGTGACCCGATAGAAGTGGATCAGTCAGCGCTGACGGGAGAGTCGTTGCCTGTTGTGCGAAAACCGGGAGAGGCGGTGTTTTCCGGTTCGATCATTCGCCAGGGCGAAATCGAAGCACTGGTCTATGCTACGGGTGCGAAAACTTTTTTCGGCAAGACGGCGCAACTGGTGCAGGAGGCGCACACCGTCAGCCATTTTCAACGTGCAGTCTTGAAGATCGGCAATTACCTGATCGTTCTCGCAATTGCCCTGGTGGTGCTGATTCTGGCCGTGGCACTTTTTCGCGGCGACCCGATGCTCACCACGCTCCAGTTCGCATTGGTGTTGACGGTGGCTGCTATTCCCGTGGCGATGCCGACGGTACTGTCCGTGACCATGGCGGTAGGCGCACGCCTTCTGGCCAAAAAAGAGGCGATTGTGACCCGGTTGGCGGCTATCGAGGAGTTGGCCGGTATGGACGTGCTGTGCTCGGACAAGACAGGCACCCTGACCCAGAACAAGCTGACGCTGGGCGACCCGTTCGGTGTGAACGGAATCTCTGCCGACCAGGTTATCCTCAACGCTGCGCTGGCTTCGCGTGCCGAAAATTCGGACACCATCGACCTGGCAGTGCTGAGTGGCCTGAAAAACGATCAGGCCTTGAAAAGCTACCAGGTTGTTCATTTCCAACCATTCGATCCGGTGCATAAGCGCACTGAAGCCTCCATCAAGGGCACGGACGGTACGGAGTTCAAGGTGACCAAGGGCGCGCCGCAGGTGATTATGGAGTTGTCGGCAAATGCCGGTCAGGTGAAAGCTGACGTCGAGAAGGTGGTCAACGAATTTGCGGCGCGCGGCTTCCGCTCGTTGGCGGTAGCTCGGGCAGACGAACAAGGCCCGTGGCAGTTTCTGGGGGTGCTGCCGCTTTTCGATCCGCCAAGGGAAGAAGCCAAAGCAACCATCGCCACTGCCCGGCAGATGGGGGTCAAGATCAAGATGGTGACAGGCGATCATGTGGCCATCGCACGGGAAACTGCCGGGAAATTGGGACTGGGTGCAAATATCCTGGATGCCAGCAGCTTTGGGGACACGAAAGAACACGAGTCCGCGCAGTTGGCCGAGACCATCGAGAAGAGCCGACGGCTTTGCCCAGGTGTTTCCCGAACACAAGTTTCACATTGTGGATGTCCTGCAGCAGCGCGGCCACATCGTGGGCATGACCGGCGACGGGGTAAACGACGCCCCCGCCTTGAAAAAGGCCGACTGCGGCATCGCCGTTTCGGGTGCGACAGACGCGGCGCGCGCAGCAGCGTCCATCGTGCTGATGACCCCCGGGTTGTCGGTGATCATCGACGCGATCAAGGAAAGTCGAAACATCTTCCAGAGGATGAACAGTTATGCGATTTATCGTATCGCCGAGACGCTGCGTGTCCTGCTGTTCATGACACTTGCGATTTTGATCTTTAACTTTTATCCGTTGACAGCAGTGATGATCGTGATGCTGGCGTTGCTCAACGACGGGGCAATCCTGTCCATTGCCTACGACAATGTTCAGTTCAAGGATAAACCCGATTCATGGGACATGCACATGGTGCTGGGAATCTCCACCGTGCTGGGCGTTCTCGGCCCCGTGGCCGCCTTTGGTTTGTTTTACCTCGGCGAGCGCGTCTATCACCTTGATCGGGCGCATATCCAAACGATGATGTATCTGCTGCTGTCCGTGGCCGGGCAAATGACCATTTTTCTGACGCGCACCCGCGGCCCCTTCTGGTCCATACCCCCCGGACGGCTTTTATTGAGGGTTGTGATCTGCGCACAAGTGGTGGCGATTTTGATTGCGGTTTATGGACTGTTTATGAAACCCATCGGTTGGGGTTGGGCGCTGTTCATTTGGGGCTATGCGCTGGCTTGGTTTCTCGTGAGCGACCGCGTGAAACTGTTTGCGTACCGGATATTTGATCCTACTGAAGACTCAGTGTTGTCCAGAAAGTCGCTTGATTTTACACCGTAGATCGTCATGTAAGCATGAGGACTCTTCGAGAGGCGTCACCGCAGTGATGGTCGAGCAGTTCAGGACAGGGTGAAGGCGACGCAGGAGTTTTGGAAAATATGGGCCACAAGTGAATTGGATGCATATATGAAATTCAACTCTGTCTATTTCGTGTCCGGCCAAGAGAAACGGTAAAACCACATTCCTGACAGGAGAGGCCTGATACATGGCAACGTCTTCCCGAAAAGTTATCTATGCCGCTCTGGCGGGCAATTGCCTCATTGCGATTACAAAGACCTTTGCTTCCATCATGACCGGAAGCTCTGCCATGCTGTCTGAAGCGATCCACTCGGTTGCTGATACGGGCAACCAGATTCTGCTGCTGTATGGCTTGCGACGGGCAAAAATGCCCGCTGATAATGATTTCCCTTTCGGTCATGGCAAGGAAATCTATTTCTGGAGCTTTGTCGTTGCCATCGTATTATTTTCCGGCGGTGCAGGACTCTCCGTGTACAAGGGGATTGATCAGCTCATTTCGCCGGTCCCGGTAAAGCACTCTTACGTCAACTACGTCGTTATTGGCCTGGCTTTTGTTTTCGAAGGAATCAGCTGGTATATCGCGTTGAAGGAATTTGCAAAATCAAAAGGCTCATGGAGTTATTTTCAGGCCGTTCATAGGGGTAAAGATCCATCCATCTTTGTCGTGCTGCTGGAGGATTCTGCCGCAATCAGCGGTCTTGTCGTTGCCTTTGTGGGAATCCTGCTCAGCCAGATAACCGGAAGTCCCTCATACGATGCCGCGGCTGCCATCATCATCGGCCTGATACTGGCGGGAACCGCCATTTTGCTCGCTTCCGAGACTAAAAGCATGCTGATCGGAGAGAGTGCCAATAAAGAGGTCGTCCAGGGGATTCGGGACATTGCCGGTTCATCCAAAGAAATCAAACAAGTCAATGAAGTGCTGACCATGCACATGGGCCCCGACTTCATTCTTGTGAACATCAGCGTCGATTTTGTCGATCCGATCCTGGCGACAGAGGTAGAGGTCACCGTGGCCGCTTTGGACAGGGCGATCAAGAAAGCATACCCAAAGGTCCAGCGCATTTTTGTCGAGATAGAAACGTGGCGGGCAAAGGATGTGCTCGGAGTTGGGGAGTAAAGGTGACGAGGAAGGCGTAAAGCCTTGCGGGGCTTGACATTGCCGGGTGTCTAGATAAATTTAATGAATAGAGGCTTTACACGGGGAGAGGAGATGGCGCAAGGGGTGTTGCGACGGGTGCTGGTCACGGGCGGAACCGGTTTTGTAGGAAGTCATCTCGTTGAACGACTTCTCGGAAACGGCTATTCCGTAACCTGCCTGGTGCGGGATCCCCGGCATCTGCGCTGGCTTGAGGGCCGGGAGGTTCGACTGGTAGCGGGTGACTGCACACAGCCCGAATCCCTTGCTGCCGCTGTGCAGGGCGTCTCGCAGGTATTCCATTGCGCCGGACTTACCAAAGCGATACATGCACGCGACTATTACCGTGTGAACCACCTTGGCACGAAGAATCTTTTGGAAGCATGCGCGAGCCATAATCCCGGCATTGAGAAATTCATCCTGGTGTCCAGCCAGGCAGCAGCGGGTCCGAGCCCTGACGGGCAACCGGTCGAAGCAAGCAGCAAACCGCATCCGGTGTCTGATTACGGCAGGAGCAAGCTGCTTGCCGAAGATGAGGTGCTCGGGTACAAAGACCGTTTTTCCGTTGTGATTCTCCGTCCGACAAGTGTCTACGGACCGAGAGATGTGGATGTGTTCGAACTGTTCCGCTGGGCCAGTCGCGGCCTGACAATTGAAATGACCGGCGGGGATCGGTATCTCAACCTCTGCTATGTCGAAGACCTGACAGCAGCGTTGCTTCTGTCAGCCGAGCACGGAACAGAGAGCGGCAGCGTCTATTTTGTTGCGGAGAACAGGGCCTACTCATGGTCGGAATTCAGGGCCTTGCTGCTCTCCACGGGTGGTGTGAAGGCTCGCACAATCAAGCTTCCGTACGGAGCGGCCTACCTGGTCGGCCTCGTTTCCGAAATCGGGAGCCTGTTCACCAATAAGCCTGCGCTTGCGAACAGGCAGAAGGTGCGGGAAGCTGCACAGCGTTATTGGCTGTGCGATGTAGGAAAGATCGAGAATGACCTCTGCTTCCGGGCGGAGTATCCCCTCCAGAAAGGACTGGAACTTACATGGCAATGGTACAGAAAAAACAACTGGCTGTAACGGCTGCAACGGCTCCGTTGGGGGCTCCTGAGGCAACGTCGCAGGATATATTTAAAAAATGCCGGGAATACACCCGTGCAAAAAAGGTCATGGCCGCCGGGCTCTATCCCTATTTTCACGTTGTGGAATCGGAGCAGAGTCCCGAGGTGATTGTTGAGGGCAGGAAGATGATCATGCTCGGGTCAAACAATTATCTCGGGCTTACCACCCATCCGAAGGTGAAGGAAGCGGCCATCGAGGCCGTGAAGAAATACGGCAGTGGCTGCGCGGGTTCACGCTTCCTCAACGGAACCCTCGACCTCCACGTACAAATCGAGGAAAAGCTTGCCTCATTCTTTCGCAAGGATGCGGCGCTCACTTTCTCCTCGGGCTATCAAACCAACCTCGGGATCATATCTTCCCTTGCCGGCAAGCGTGACGTGGTCGTTATCGACAAGCTCGATCACGCCAGCATCATCGATGCCTGCAGGCTCTCTTTTGCCGAGGTCAAAAAGTTCAAGCACGATGATATGGAAAACCTTGAGTACGTCCTCAAGGAAAGCGGGAACTGCGGCAAACTGGTGGTCGTGGACGGCGTGTACAGCATGGAAGGCGATATCGCACCGCTCCCCGATATTGTCAAGGTCTGCAAGAAGTACGGGGCGCGGCTCATGGTGGACGACGCCCATGGCATCGGGGTGCTCGGCAAGACCGGACGAGGCACGGTTGAGCATTTCGGACTGGAGAATGAAGTCGACATCATCATGGGAACCTACAGTAAATCACTGGGATCCATCGGTGGCTTTGTCGTGGCGAGCGAAGAGGTGATCCATTACATGAAGCACACCTCTCGGCCCATGATTTTCTCGGCAAGCCCACCGCCGGCCTCTGTTGCTGCGGCCATTGCAGCGCTTGATGTCATCGACCAGGAACCGGAAAGAAGGGCGCAGCTCTGGCACAATACGAACAAGATGATGAAGGCCTTCACGCAGATGGGCTTCGACACCGGTGCTGCCGAAACCCCCATCATCCCGCTCGTCATGGGTGAGATGGATCGGGCTTTCATGATGTGGAAAACCTTGTTTGATGCCGGGGTGTTCGTGAATCCCGTGATCCCTCCGGCCACGACACCCGGCAGATGCCTCATTCGCACGAGCTACATGGCAACCCATACCGACGAAATGCTCGACCGTGTGCTTGACGTGATCGAGAAAGCCGGAAGAGAGCTCGGAGTAATTTCATAGTGGCTGATGGAGCATACGTGAACATCGAAGAGGTCCGAGGTGCGGGTGCCAAAAAGGAATTCATCCGATTCCCGTGGAAGGTGTACCAGGAAAACCCCAACTGGGTCCCACCGCTCGAGAGCGAAGTAAAATTCCTTCTGGACGAAAAGGAGAACCCTTTTTTTCAGCACGCCGAAGCCGCCTGTTTCCTTGCGCGCCGAAACGGGGAAACGGTCGGCAGGATCGCGGCGGTCATCGACCGCAACCACATCAAATTCCACCATGAACAGGCCGGTTTTTTCGGCTTCTTCGAATGCCTTCCCGATTGCGCGGTCGCCCGGGCACTTCTGGACGCGGCAGAGAGCTGGCTCAAAGAACGAGGCGTCGCGATCATGCGGGGCCCGATGAACCCGTCGACCAACGACGAGTGCGGGTTTCTTCTCGAAGGGTTCGATTCACCGCCGATGATCATGATGACCTATACGCCGGAATACTACCTCGACTACATGGAGCGCTGCGGCCTGACCAAGGCCAAAGACCTCTATGCCTACATATGCGTCATCAAGGACGTGGCTGCAGGTGGCAGGCTCGAAAGGCTCGCCTCAGCCGTTAAGACTCGGGTTCCGGGTCTCACCGTGCGGCCGGCGAACATGAAGCGGTTCCAGCAAGAGGTGGAAGCGGTACAGCTCATTTACAATTCCGCCTGGAGTCACAACTGGGGCTTTGTGCCCATGACCGACGCGGAAACCGTGTCCATGGCGAAAAAGCTCAAGCCTCTCATCGCGCCGGAATTGATGATCATGGCAGAGGTGGACGGAAAGCCGGCGGCGTTCTTTGTGGCTCTCCCTGATTACAACCAGGTCCTGGGAAAGATCAATGGCAAGCTCGGGCCGGTGGGGTTTGCGAAATTCCTCTGGTATTCCCGGAAGATCAGCGATGTCCGTGTCCTGGCCATGGGGGTGGTGGAACAGTACCGGAAAAAGGGCATTGAGGGCTTGCTCTATCTCGAATCCTTCAAGGCTGCCGTGAAGAAAGGCTACCAGCGGGCGGAGATGTCGTGGATCCTCGAGGACAATCTGCTTGTGCAGCGAGGATGTGAACTCATGGGGGGCACGCTTTACAAAAAATACCGTATTTACGAAAAGAGAATATCATGAAGTAGTTCGGCTAACAGTGGTAGTATCACGAGGGCGGCCCGGGGCTGCTTTCTTCATTGCCTGGACGATTTGTTGCAGCTGAGAGCAGGCGCCGCAGTCCCGGTGCCAGAGCTATCGTTATGCCCGTCAATGCTATTCCCGCGATCACGTCGATTACGTAGTGATATCTGAGATAGACTGTCGAGATGAGCAGTCCCGTTACCACCGGAATCAGAACCGCAAAAAGTGTTTTCTCCCGTTCTTTCCATGCATAATAAAGGCACACCAGTGAAACGGCTGTATGGCCGCTCGGGAAGGCATCGGTCTTGTTTTTTTCGAGGGCGTTCAGCGCATCCTGAATCGTTTTGATGAATGGGGAAACCTGCAGGTCCCCTGTCTGGAGATGGCTGAGTGTAAAGCGGGGCCCGATTGCAGGGACGAGCAGGTAGCCGATGTAGGAGAGGTAGAAACAAAGCAGGACGCCGAAGAGAACTTCTTCGAATTCTCCGAACCTGCCTCTGGCAATGAGCACAATGCCGAGCGAGAGAGGGATGAGATAATAGCTGATATAGGCGAACTGGAGCAGGCCGGTGAGCAGAGGGTTGGCTACCCGCTCCAGCCACACCGTGGGGTTGACGCCGAAGATCGCATAATCGATAGCGATGAGGCGGGTATCGAATGTTGTTGGATGAATGCTGGCGATGAGCGTTCCCAGGCTGTTAAAAATCATGAGAACCGTGATCACAGTTGCGACAACCGAAAGATGAAACCCCCTCTTTGCCGGACTCACCTTTGTGCGATATGCGGCAGTTGCCAGGATTGCAACCGCCAGCGCCGCGTAGGTTGCAACAAGTCCGGGCCACGAAGGGTTCACCGGCGCGGAGAAAACCGCAAGGACTGCGAGCAGGACAAGAAAAAAAAGTGTCAGCAGGTCGGAGGGGTTCAAGACTGGTCGCATAGTGATTGATGTATACCACTCCCTTTGGTGAAATTGCA
>CAVVDU010000029.1:0-31914 GCA_963746935.1 uncultured delta proteobacterium
TTTCCGGATGGAAACAAACTCCAAAAAGGAGAAGAAAATGATAAAGAAATTATCTCAGATGATGTGCTTTCTTTCACTTGGCGTACTGGTAGTCGCAGGCGGTTGTGCCGGAACAGGAAAAGCACCGGTTGGGCAATTAGCGAACACTGAAAAGCTGATCAACGATGCAAAATACGAAAATGCTACAGAGTATGCTCCGCTTGAATTGAAGCTGGCCGATGAAAAGCTGAAGGCGGCCAAAGCAGCTACCAAGTCAGAAAATTATCTACTGGCCAGCCGTTTGCTTGACGAGGCACAAGCTGATGCAGACCTTGCCGTGGCAAAATCGGCATCGGCAAAAACTCTGCAAAACGCAAAAGAATTGAACGACAGCATTGAGACATTGCGGAACGAAGTTAAAAGAACCCATTAGGCACAATGAAATCCATACCATTCGGGAGGAATAAAATGATACAGCATAATGAATATACCTATTACATCAAGAAGTGGTTTCTTCTGTCCATACCCTTGACCCTGCTGGCCGGATGTGCTTCGGGGCCGACGGTCACTCCGTCCCTTGTGCAAGCACGGTCGGCTTACTCCAGGATCGAGGCTGATCCGAATATTGCCGCCAATGCTGAAGTGGCTGCGTATGAGGCGAAGAAATCGCTGCAGCTGGCAGAACAGGCCTCAGATATTCCGACACAGGAGCACCTGGCATATCTGGCGGAAAGAAAAGCGCAAATCGCAGTCGCACGTGCCGAGAAGAGCATGGCGGAAAAAGAAATAAAACGGCTCGCAGATGAGAAAGACGCGATTCTTCTGAAATCTCGTGATCTCCAGATCGAAAAGACAAGTAATGAATTAGCGGCCAAGGAGAAAATGCTTGATCAAGCCGGACGGGATGCCGAGCAGGCTCGTCGCCAGGCCGAACTGAACGAGGCCAAAGCCAAAGAAATGGAGGCTGATCTTGCCAAGGCTCAGGCCAAGGGAATGGAAGCTGACCTGGCCAAGGCTCAGGTTAAGGAAATGGAGGCCGAACTCGCTGAATTGAAAGGCAAACAGACCGAGCGAGGGATAGTTCTAACGCTTGGTGATGTTCTTTTTGAAACCGGCAGGGCAAACCTCATGCCGGGGGCTTTCATGACAGTCGAAAAACTTGCGGATTTCCTTCAAAAGCATCCCGACAGGAATGTCCTGATCGAAGGTCATACCGACAGCGTCGGGAAAGCAGAGTACAACCAGTTCCTTTCGAAAAGAAGGGCTGATGCAGTAGACAAGGCACTGATGGATAAGGGTGTCGCTTCGGAAAGAATGTCTACGAAAGGATATGGAGAAACGAATCCGGTAGCCGGCAACAAGACTGCTGCCGGTCGTCAGCAAAACAGACGGGTGGAAATAGTGGTGTTGAATGCGGTTGCAAGTCCGGAAAAAATGGCTCAATAGAAAATTCATTTCCTGGCCGGGTTGAAGGTACTTTGCCGTCGAAAAAAGAGCGCCTGAGACTTCAACGAAAATTTAGGTGGAAAGGAGGTGCCACATGATGAAAATCAGCAAGGGTGTGATCGCAGCTCTGGTAGTAGGCTTAGTGGTTGCAGGATTGTCCGGCTGCCAGAAAAAAGAGGGGCCGGCAGAGCACGCCGGCAAGGCAATCGACAAGGCAGTGGGAAAAACGGATCAGCAGATTGATAAGTCGATGGAAAAAGCCGGTGAGTCGATGGAAAAGGCCGGCGAAAAAATGAAGGACGCAGCACATGATTAAACCTGAGTAGCATCAATCTTCCGTTAGTTTGCCTATGCTGTCATTCCCGAAGTGATTCTGATCGGGAATCCAGTTACTAACCGACTGAAATTTTGGACCCCCGATAAAGACATTCGGGGATGACAATCTTGATAGCGGAAGAATGACGCTAATCAAGTGATTACATGAAATGATTCCGAGGCCCGCTTCGTGCGGGCCTTTTTTCGTTTTCGGCCGTCTATTCGGACACCCCGATGGTCATCAGGTTCTTCACGTTCCTCACACCTTTTATGCCGCTGACGAGTTTGGTGGCCAGATCCCTTTCGGCCGGGCTACTGGCCATGCCAGTCAATGTGACCACGCCGTGGTTTGTTTCGACTTTGGTGTTAATCGCACTGGTTGAGCGATGAAGCAGCAGTGTCATTTTGACCTGGGCAGTGATGGATGCATCGTCAATCTGTTCTCCCACTGATTGTAGCTCTCCCGGGTTGGCTGCTACTGTCATGTCATTTATTACGTACTTGACCCCTTCGACATCCCTGGCATATTCGGTTGTCAGGTCCTTTTGTGCCAGGTTGTCCGCATCACCCCTCAGGGTCACAACGCCATTTTTGACTGAAACCTCGGTCAAAGCGCTCACGTTCTCATGGAACAGGAGTGCGGTTTTTACTTTTGTGGCGAGCCACTCATCCGAGTTCCTGACGGGACTCGCATCTCGTATTTCCAGCCTGTTGTCAACGCTCACAACGCCGGGAAGGCCTGCTACTGTATCCTCGGCCAATGTTTTGTGGGATTCCTCGGAGACGGTCCCCGTCAAGGTAACGACGCCGTCCCTGGACTGGATATTGATAGTATCTCCCTGAAGGTAGGTCTTGAACACATATGATTGCCTGGCAGATGATTCGATGCGGCTGTCCATTTCCGACGCGTGCACAGGCAGGCTGAATGCCAGCAGAGCCACCGCTGCTACCACAGATATAGAATACTTTGCTTTCATGGAACGTTCTCCTTTTATTGTTGGCACTGTTGATTTTGAACACTTCTATTCCGAAAACTCCATACCTTTCGGAGTTCCGGCTGTGGTATGTCCTGCAATGTTCTGCCTGACGGGTTCTACCCGACGTTTTTGTCCTTCGACCATGTGTGCCGTTTTTGCTCAGCTTCTAGCGCCAACTTCCTGGCTTGGGCTAAGATAGACAGTACCTTTTGCTGATTCAATCCCGTTATTATCTCTAACTCTTTTGCTTCTGCGACTGCAACCTTGGCAATAGTGTCATAGCTGGCTTCAACCAGGCGCTGCGATAGAACTTCACCTATCCCCTTGAGCTTTTGCAGATCTTTCAGTTGATTCTTCATAGCATTCTCCCTGTCGTTCGGTCTCGCCGATACTATGTCACTGATGTGGTCCATATGTGGTCTTTCAGTTTTTCAGGATCTGCGTCCCTGAAAGAACCCGACAATCACAACAATAATGGCAAGGACCAGGAGAATGTGAACAAAACCTCCAAGCGTGTAACTTGTCACCAGACCCAACACCCACAGAATGAGCAGAATTACAGCTATTGTCCATAACATGGCAAGTCTCCTTTCCGATTGTACTTTCGCATTTCCGACTTTAGTATCACCATACCTGCCGGCAGTGGTCATACAATCTCGCGGATGCGTTCAGCTGGCATGTTCAGGTAATTTTCATGATGGCGTCGCGTAACATTTTTCTGACATCATCCAATGCTTGTTCTGTTCCAGTTTTGAGTTCTTCCCATTCACTATCGCTGGCCGCCGATATCCCTTGCAGTTTTAACGCTGCCTCATCCCGCTTTACCTTCAACGCTTCGATTGCATTGGAATATTCAAGTCTTGTCTCGGGCAGGGCGCTTGTTGCCTTGATCTTGAGTTGTTCGATCTGCATATCCCATTCGACCATCTGTGAAGAGAGCCTTTCGACGTACTCTGTTCGCTTGTCCATGAAAGCAACCTCCGTTATATTCTCCTGGAAACAAAACAATCCAAATCTACCAGAAAGCACGAATGTGCTCATGTTCTGCAACTGCAGCTTGATGGACTCAAACCGTCGCTTCAGTCCTTCGACCATGTGTGCCGGTGTTTCTCATCTTCCCCCGTCATCTTCCTGGCTTGGGTTACGATAGACTGTACCTTCTGCGGGTTCATCCCCGCAATTCTCTCCAGCCCTTTTTCTTCTGCTGCTGCAACCTTGGCAATAGTGTCATAGCTTGATTCAACCAAGCGCCGCGATAAAATTTGCCCTATTCCTTTAAGTTTTTGCAGCTCTTTCATCTGTGTCTTCATAGCATCCTCCCCCGATTATTATTTTGTGCGTAAACTCACGTAAGACCTTGGACGCCAAGGTTCAAAGTCCTTTTCCCGGCAGCTAACCGGATTGCCTTCAACCACCCACAGGCACTTTGAGTTCTGCCAACTGAGTCCGGCTCAGAATTATGATAGAGGATGAAGTAGTGCATGAGATGAGCAATCCCTATAAATAATCGGGTGTACATAGCTTGCTAGTCAGCGCCAGGCTGGTCTATAAAGTCATGCCGTTGCGCGTTGTTGAACACGACTTCAATCGTCTTCAACTCGTCGTAAGCCGCCTTTATACTCCCGCGTTGAATCAGGTCCGGAATCCTCATTTTCATGATCTCCCATTTGCCGACCAGCTCCTGAACCTCACTGGTTACCACCGTTGTGGTATCCAGCTCCGGCTTTGCAGACTTGAGCTTCAATTCATCTATCTGCCGGTTGAAATCACTGAGCATCCTTTCGGCCTCAGCTTTCATTTTTGCTTTGTTCCCCTCAACCGACTTGCTGGCTTGGCGAGCCTGCCCGGTAGCTTCCTCCAGCGCTTTCTTGGCCTTTGGATATTCCTTGGCGGCCAGGAGGTGTGTAGCCATGGAAAGGGACTCTTCAGCTCTTTTGTATTCTTCCGGAGCATAAAGTTCGGCCTCCTTCTGTTTCGCCTCTGACAATGCTATTTCCGCATTTTTGATTTCCTCGGTTGGGGGCCCCATTCTCTTTTTCAGGAACAGAATCCATATGAGGAAGAGAATCACGAGAACTACGACAATGCCCGCAATGACGTAAAGATATGTGACATCGATAGACCTTAACATCTCCATAAATTTTTCCATTGTTTCCTCCTGTTCAGTATTGTTACCAACACTTTCCTACTTCCCAAAAACTTTCTTGACCTTCCCGAGCTTTTCCTGAGCTTTACCGGTTAACTTTTCAACTTTGCCTTTGGTCTCCAACGTTGGATTATCGGTAACTTTACCGGCCACTTCCTTGACCTTACCCTTTGCTTCGTGAAATTTTCCTTCCACCTTGTCCCTGATACTCGATTTCATGATATTTCTCCTCTCGGGTGTGGCGATATATTTCTTCGCTGCAAAATTTTTCTATTTCTCAGAATTCCCTCTTCTGCTTCTCCATAACTTATCTTCATTGAATAACAGAACCTCGACTTTAGCAGAAAGCACGACAGTGCTGATGTCCTGTTAAAGAGATAAACCGCAACTAACGTGCCAGATAAGACCAGTGAATATTGTAATAGTAACTGATTGATTATACAGGGTAAAATGGAAAGAGAGTGTGTGGGATTAAGGTAAAACCGTCTGTGGCTTCCGTCATATATAACATAACTGCCATATATGACAGACCACGTCAGGAGTTGCAGCTGAAGGTTGAAGACAGAAGGCTAAAACATACAAATCGACTTCTAAAGTTAGGATTATGCCTCGTTAGTCACATAAAAAAAACCAGAGTAATTGCAATTTATTGATTATTAATTCTTTCAGCCTGAGCACCAAGCATAGTTACTATTGACGGGATATACCGTATTTCCGCATCCGGGCTCGAAGCGTGCTGGGGTTGAGACCAAGAAGTACCGCTGCCCCGTTTTTCCCTTCGATTCGCCATCCGGTTGCCTTGAGCACCTGGAGGATGTGGTCTCGTTCCAGATCGGCGAGGGCCTTAACGTCCTGGGTTTCAAGCCCACCAACCTTGCGGAAAGTGTCGAACCGGTCCAATACCTGCAGTGTGGTTCCCTGGCTGGTGATAATCGCCCGCTCTATGACACTTTCCAACTCCCGTACGTTGCCCGGCCAGCTGTAATCCTGGAGGGATTTCATGGTCTCTTTTGAAATAGACTCTATCTTCTTGCCCATTTTCTTGTTGAATTTAGCAATAAAATGACTGACGAGCAGCGGGATGTCTTCCGCGACGCTGCCGCAGCGGCGGGATTGTGATGGGAAAAACATTGAGTCGGTAGAACAGATCTTCCCGAAACCTGCCGTTGCGAATCTCTTCTTCAAGGTTACGGTTGCTTGCGGCGATGATCCGGACATTGACCTTGATGGTGCGAGGGTTTCCCAGCCGCTCAAACTCGCCATCCTGGATGAACCGGAGCAGCTTGCTCTGCAGCTCCAGCGGCATCTCGCCGATCTCGTCGAGAAATATGGTACCGCCGTCGGCCAGCTCGAAACGCCCCATCTGGCGGACATTCGCCCCGGTGAACGCACCTTTTTCCCTGCCGAAGAGCTCGCTTTCGATGAGATTCGCCGGCAGTGACGTGCAGTTGACCGTAATCATCGGCCGGTCCTTGCGGGCACTCCTGGCGTGGATGGCACGTGCTACGACTCCCTTGCCGGTACCGGTCTCGCCCAGGAGCAGAACTGTCGCATTCTGGGGTGCCACCTGCTCGATCCGAAAGAATACATAGGACATGGCACTGCTTTGCCCGATGATCTCGCCGAAGTTGTACTCCCCGGCAACCTCCTGCTGCAGGTAGACGTTCTCGGCCTGGAGCCGTTCTTTCAACCGTTTAATTTGCTCAAGCGCATCATGAAGCGACTTTTCCGCCTCCTTGCGTTCTTCTATTTCCTGCAAGAGATGCACATTAGACTTGGTCAACTCTTCCGTTCTGGCTTGTACGGCCACCTCCAGCTGGTCATGTGCTTTTTGCAGTTTCTCTTCCAACTGATGGCGGACCGTGCCGTCAACAATCGAGGTCAGGATGTAAACGGCCTCAGGTTCGACAGTATCCACCGCTATACTCTGAAGTTGGCAATAGACCTTGATTTTGTTTTTTAACTCCACAGTGATTTCGCATCTCAGTGTGGACCTGCGGTGTAAAACCAGTTCAAGGTGGTTGGCAAATATCTCCCGCCCCTTCTTATCGGCAATCAAACTGCTAAAGGGTTTATTGGCCAGCAGCTTCCGGTCGATTCCCAACAGGTGCGCACCGGCAAGATTTACCTCCCGTATCACTCCATGCGGGTCAAAGGCGAAATAGCCGACCGGTGCAAAGTCATAGAGTTCGGCGTACTTGTCGCGCGACACCTCAAGCTCTTCCCGGGCTCGTCGCAGTTCTTCATTCTGCAACTCCAACTCCACCTGGGAAACCTGCAGTTCGTGGAGGAGACGCCGCATATCATCCTCCGACCGGGGAGGATTTTCCCTTGGCGCTTTCGACTCCAACAGCGCTTCAGCGCTTCGGCGCAGTTCGGCAGCCTCGGTTCCTGTATTTTTTCCACTTTTCATGAATGACCTCACTTCACAATTTTACCTGGACAGCCGTCAAACGCAATGTCCACACTGAAAGGATACTCTGCCCTGTAGACTTAAATTCCTAAAAATGCAAGGGGGGCACATCTCAGCAGGTTGCAACGCTGCACACTGAGATGTGCCCTCTTTTTGTATTCTCCAACATGGCGGTCGCCATGGTCTCCCAGCAGATCAAGCAACAGAACACTCCAACCGAGCTTCATAAATACAAGATGCAGTGCTCAGACGAATAATTTGTAAAGGAACTCTGACTCGAAGGTCAAGGTTCGTGCTTAACCAGAAGAATCGAGCAGGGCATTTTTCGAATAAGATCATCGTTACTCCGCCCGAACATCAAATTCTCCATACGCGACTCCATATGCTCCAGAAGCGATACTTCATGGGCAGTCAAGACGAGGAGATCGATGTTTTTCTCTTCAATCACCTTCAAAACCTCCTCTGTCGGGTGCCCCTCCCGGATCATTTCATGGATAGTACAGCCGCCCGTTTTCTCCCGGATGATCAGAGTGTCGAGTTTCAGCTTTGCATCTTTGACGATACGCTCGTACTCTTCTTTAAGAGAAAGCATCGGCAAGTTCCACCCTTCGAGTCCGAAAGGGTTATGAATAACATGAATGAGGTAAAGCTCAGCCTTATATTTGTGGGATAGTGAAACCCCGAAATGAAAAGCTTTCTGGCTGCTTCTGGTGAGTCCGCTCACAACAAGTATCCGTTTGATGTCTTCCATAACTATCCTCCTCTCACTTGGTTGGCAAGTTTTCAGCTTGCCGGTATATGGAGAGAAACCCCTCCAATCGGGTAGCCACCGATCTACAGTGGGGCACCTCTCCGCTCTAACGCTGCCACCTTCGCCAGACGGCGGCGATGGCGCTCAGCCCCGCTGAACGTGGCGCCGAGAAAGGTCCTGACCAGTTCCCAGGCCTGGGCGTAGCCAACCACCAGACTGCCGAGACAGAGTATATTCATGTCGTCGTGCTCCACCCCCTGGTGTGCGGAATAATCGTCGTGAACCAAGGCGGCACGCACTCCGGAAACCTTATTGGCGGCAATGGATGCCCCTACGCCACTCGAGCAGAAAGCTATACCTCGATCCAGCAACCCTTCCCCCACTGCCTTGGCCAGGGGGACGACGAAATCGGGGTAATCATCATCCGGATCGAGCTCTATGGCACCAAAGTCCTTTATCTCGTACCCGGCAGCCAGAAGGGCTGCAGCCATCCGTTCCTTCATGGTGAAGCCGCCATGATCGGCAGCAATGCCAATTCGCATAACCGTCACTCCTTTTCGCAATTCGATCAGGCTCAGTGCCCAATCGAAGGGTTTCTTACGGCTACTCCGTACGCACACGATCCCTGCTGACAAAACCAAGGTCATGAAAGCCCTTCTTCAGTTCCTGCAATGCCGAACCGATGAGCGACTCGAGAGTAGCCTGATCAGACCCCACCGCAGTCAGGGTTATATCCAGCTCGGGTGTCTCGCCGGGCATGGTTGCCAACGACTTGATGTACACATCGGGATGGGCGGGAACAACCCTGCTGAGAACAGGTTCCAGCACCGATTCGTCATTGCAGCAAACGGTGATGGTGTGCATTACGGAGATGCCGCCTCTGAAAGTCTCCTGCAGGAAAGGCTGCAGGGAGCTATTGAAGATTCCTTTCAATTCTTTGGGAATTCCGGGCAGGCTTATGAACACGGTCTGTTCGGCATGAAGCAGGGAACAGGGTGCCGTGCCGATAGTGTTGTACAGCGGGATCGATCCTGCTGGCAGCCAAGCCATCTTCTCCCTTGCCGGTGTCAGGCCTCCCTGGGCCAGAATCCCTTTGTCAAAAAGGGCATCGTAGCTTTCCTTGATCATCTGCTGCGCCTTGGCATTCAACTGCAGCTCTTTGCCGACGCATTTGGCTATGGCAGCAAGGGTCAGATCGTCCGCTGTCGGTCCAAGACCGCCGGAGGTAAGAATGACCCCGGTGCCACGATCCATTGCGGCTCGCAGCTCCCTGGCGATACATTCGAGGTCGTCACGGAGAACTGTTCCTCGACTCACATGACCACCCATTCCGGTTATTTCCTTGCACAGCCAGTGAGTATTTGTGTCCTGTATTTCTCCGTTGAGAATTTCATTGCCAATGATAAATATTTCCACGGTTGCCGATTCCTTCATTGAAATCTCCTTTGTATGCGGAATGTCTGGCCGCATATTTATGTAGGTAGTTTCCTTCCGGAAAGTCTTGGCTGGGGCCGGGTTGGAACTTCCCCGAAACCTCTCGTAATCGGTCGCCACCCGTTATACTTATCAGCTAATATGCCGGTTTCAGGCGGTTTTCTTGCTGTTGCAATCGTGCAATGAAGCCGTACGAGAGACTCCGTGAAAGCCGCAACCCTCCACGGAACAGTACTTTTTCAGTCTCCGGATGAGAAACTACACGAATAATTAGCACCACGCATGATGATTACTGCCTGGAAGAGAATAATGTGTAAAGAGAAGGTAATACCTTCCAATCAATACACACCTTCAATAATACCATGGGAATTGCAGATAGTTAGGAGTAGCTCCACAAAATGTGGAGCGCAAGTGGGAAATCGCGGACTTGATTGTTAATGGGGGGAAATTGGAGCGATTCTTACATTCTGCTGAAAATACTATTGAGTCTCTTCGTCGGTTTGCGATTCATCACTATTGTCAGATGGCGGGGGACTGTTTTTATCCATTTTGCGCTGCAATTTCTCGTCGTTCTTTTTTTTCTTTTCCAATTCTTTCTGACGCTTCTGAAATTTAAAATTAGGCTTTGCCATAGACCCACTCCTTTTTATACCGTATACGGTGTTCGGCCCAGGGGAAAAACTCTCATGCAAGGCAGGTCAATCTTCGGAACAAACGAATAACAGTTCCGGCACTCGAAACAAATGCCTCACGGGAAAATCTCCTGGAATCTGTATCTTTTTCAATAAAAAAAAGCCCCGGAAACAACCGGGGCTTTTTTACATCGACAGAGTACGTAGTTTAGATTCTTCGTACGTTCGCGGCCTGTAGCCCTTTCGGACCCTTGGTTACTTCAAATTCTACTCTATCGCCTTCAGCAAGGGATTTAAACCCGTCGCCCGCAATCGCGGAGAAATGACAAAATACATCTTCACCATTTTCCTGCTCCAGAAAACCAAAACCCTTGCTGTCATTAAACCATTTTACTGTTCCGTTTACCATGTGATACTTTCTCCTGATACTTCTTGTTAGTTGTAACCGATATAATTACCGGATGACCCACTCTAACAGCTTTACTCGATGGAATGCAAGCAATTTAAATATAAAATCTTTTTCCGTGATTGCTTATATCGCCCATCTCACTGTTTTTGCACCACTTCCCCTCAATAATACATTTGCGAATACTTTTCCGGCTATCGTGTAGCCGTTCAAGATTCATCTTTTTCATTCCATATCGGGTTATTTTGGTCATCGGGATGGAGCTTTTCACGTTCTTCCGGGAACATGTGCCAAAAGGACTTGTCAATTGCGCCTTCCGCGTAGTCCTTTTTGCGGTCATGGGCAAACGGACACCACCAGTTTTCCACGATTTTTACCAGATACGCTGCGTACCGGAATAACGCAACACTCAAGGGACAATAGAGCTTACAGTTAAATACCCAGAAGAATCGGTAATGCGCCGGATGAAAACGAGATATATTGATAGTCGGCTGATCTTTCATTCGGTATCGGTGAGAAACCCAGGAAGGCACAAAATCCCAATACGACTGAATCTCCATGCCACCGACAAGCGTGAGATGTGTTTTTACCAGAAAAACCCCGAATGCGACAAACGGTATCGTGGCAATCATTGGCAGATAAATAAGCGGGACTCCGAGAAAAACCTTCCACAAGGGCTGCGATACATAGTTGCAGCCCATTCTTACTCTTTTCATTTGGTCCCTTTTTCCCGGTTGCTGGTTCGTGCCGTTCAGCCGCTTTCGTAGCGGCAAATCCATGCGTAGACTAGTTTCCATCCGGAAACTCCGGATGTGAAACTGGCGGTTTCCAATTCGGAAACGAAGATTTTTTTGTCCTGACCAGAAACTTTTGCCTGCAAAAGTTGACAGCGAAGGCTGCCCGTAGGGCGAGTCAAAATCAAGGGATTGCGCGGAGACGTACTACTGTATGTCGCACAAACAAGACCGCTGATTGACGCAGTCAGGGCGACAATCCGGCCTCACCGGATTGGACAGCATAGGCTGCCCGCAGGGTGAGGCCGGTGGCCGAATCAAAAAGGACCGTTTCCGGATGGAAACAGACTTACAGTGTCGATCAAACTACAGTCTCTTCCGCCACTTTCGTCTTTTTCACACTCTTTCGAACTGCACGAACTTTTTTTACTACCGGTGCACATTCAGGAGGCGGCAAATATGAAGCAGGGTCAGCCGGCTGAAGGGTAGTGTAATGGGAAGAGGCAATTTTCCTGATTATTCCATCACTGAACTGGATCGTTGCTTTGCCTTCGGCCACCGCTACAACCATGCCGGTACCCCATTCATTCATTCCGCTGTGACTTACTGCAATTCCGCGTTTGACGTTCATTTTTTTCTCCTTTTTTGAAAGGGTTTCTGGTAGCGGATTTAACATTTTGAGCATTAAATCCTGACCAAATGACCCGACCTCCGTATTTAAATAGTTAAATACGGCATTTGCTGCCACAGGAAGCACAGCCGGCATTGAGAAGACAAGGGAACCCCATCGGGTGGCTCTCCTTACGCTGACAACATTTTGATTTTTCTCGATGTCCTCTGTGCACTCTGTGGCTGATTGCTTTTTTTGTTTAATAAGCTCGTTGAATTAATTCACTATGTTTGATCAGGGTCACCCATACGGACAAGGACCTGGTGTTTGACCAGGCTCCGCTGCAGCGCTATGACCCCATCTTGTACTCGTTGACCATCCATTTCCAGCCACATTACTCCACTTTCGCAACCATGCGGATTCTCGACGCGAATCTCGTAAACCGCTTCACCGTGACAATAGCGGAGACTGAACCCTTCCCATGTTGCGGGTATAACCGGATTCACCCGCATCCGCTCCCCGCGTACCTGTAAGCCCAGTATCTCTTCTACCCAGGCCCGGTACATCCACGCCGCTGAACCGGTATACCAGGACCAGCCGCCTTGGCCGACCCGTCCGGGCAACCGGTACACATCGGCAGCAATCACGTAGGGCTCGACTCCATACTTCCAGACCGATTCCGGATCCCGTGCATGTTCGATCGGGTTGAGCATGCGCAGCATTTTCACCGCCCGCTCCCCGTCACCCTTCCGCGCCATGGCCATGGCCATCCAGATGGCGGCGTGGGTGTACTGACCACCATTCTCCCGAACCCCCGGAGGGTAGCCCTTGATGTAACCGGGGGAGGGAACCGTTTTGTCGAAAGGAGGCTCGAAGAGCAGCACCAGCCCCTCATCCTCAAGGACGAGATGCTGCCATGCAGACTCCAGGGCTTTTTCCGCACGTTCCGGGTCGGCTGCTCCGGAGAGCCAAGCCCACGATTGGGGGAGAGAGTCGATCTTTGCCTCCGGATTTGCCGAGGAACCAAGGGGACTGCCATCATCGAAGGTACCCCGCAGATACCACTCCCCGTCCCAGCCTGCCTTTTCAACCCGACTGACCAGGGCACTCCTCTCATCCTGATAGCACCGGCTCAGCTCCGGCTGGTGCAAAAGGTCGGACAATTCGATCATCCCCTGCAACAGATCCACCAGGAACCAGGCGAGCCACACACTCTCCCCTTTGCCCCCGGCACCCACCAGGTTCATTCCGTCGTTCCAGTCTCCTGTCCCGATCAACGGCAATCCGTGGGGCCCTGTCGTCAGGCCTTTGCTTACCGCGCGTCGGCAATGCTCGAACAGTGTGGCGCGTTCCAAGGTAACCTCAGGAATGGAGAATATCTCGTGCTGGTCACTTGCCAGCATCGGAGCGTTGAGGAATGGAATCTCTTCACCCAGGATTGCAGAATCACCAGTCGTCCGGACGTAGTGGGCAACAGCGTAGGGAAGCCACAGGAGGTCGTCGGATATGCGCGAGCGGATGCCTGCCCCGGAAGGTTCGTGCCACCAGTGCTGGACATCCCCCTCTTTGAACTGGCGACCCGCTGCAAGCAGGATCTGTTTGCGCGCCAGATCGGGACTGGTATAAAGAAAGGCCATGACATCCTGCAATTGATCGCGAAACCCGAATGCACCGCCGGACTGGTACAGGCCCGAACGTCCCCAGAGACGGCAGCTCAGGCTCTGGTACTGAAGCCAGCGGTTCACCAGAAGATCCGCGGATAGTTCGGGGGTATGCACTTCAATGGTTCCCAGAAGGGCATCCCACCATGCTTTTGTCTCATCAAGCGCTCTCTCCGTTGCCTGATTCTCCCGATAGGCGAGAACCAGGTTATGGGCCTGCTCCAGCGATTCTGCCTGGCCCAGCATGCAGGTAATCTCACCCCTCTCGCCAGGAGCCAGTTCCATGCTGACCCGAAGTGCCGCGCACGGGTCCAGTCCGGCCCCGGTTCGCCGAGACAACCTGAGCTGTTCCATCCCCACCGGCTTAGCCAACGATCGATTGCGCCCGATAAAGGAGGTGCGATCGCCGCCATAGGATTCGGCAGGGGGATTCATGGCTGCAAAGGTAATCCGCTCCCCGTACTCGGGGTGGTAGCGATTCCAGGCGAACAAGGCCTGGGTCTCGTCATCCCAGTGGGTCATGACATGCATCTGGGAGGACTCACGGTTTTCACCCAGGGTCAATTCGACATAATAGGTCACCGAAAGCCTGCGTCGCCGGGAGGTGTCATTCTTCAAGCTCAGCATCTGGAGCTTGACAGGGTCCCCTCCGCTTTCATCCACCGGAACGAAAACCGTCAGTTCCTGTTCGATCCCGTGGCTGTTATGCTCGAAAACCGAATATCCCGCGCCATGGCGGGCCCGATAGGCGGTCTGCTCGCGGATCGGTGCCGAGGTCGGTGTCCAGCTTGCGCCGCTCTCCTCGTCCCGGATATAGAGCGCTTCGGATGAGGGGTCAACCACCGGGTCATTGGACCACTGCGTCAGGCGATTGCGCTGGCTGTTTCCATACCAGGTAAAACCTGCTCCTGTTTCCGTCACCAGCGTTCCGAAGGTCGGATTGGCAATGACGTTTGCCCAGGGCGCTGGCGTGTGCGTGCCCGGACCCAGATAGATTGCGTATTCGCGGCCATCCGGTGTAAAACCACCCAGGCTGTTGAAATAGTTCAACTCCATGAAGGGAAGCGGTGCTGAGGGGTCACGGAAAACGCGTTTTCTGACCAGAGGTTCGGGAAGCTCGGGAATCTCCACGGGCATGCCCAATTGCTGGGGCAAAGTGCCGCGTGCCGCCACCAGCACTACACTGGCAGAAGACTTGAGCAGCCGCAAATCCTCTTCCGGTATTTGCGACGCGCAGCGCAGGAATATCCCTCCAGGCCGGTCAATCCCTGCATACTGGGAACGCGACCGGACCAGGAGTTCGAGTCGTTCACGCAGCGGCTGCTCGTAGCCGCCCGCCTCCTCATTGAGGATCACCAGATCGACGGTCAATCCGTGCAGGCGCCAATAAGTGTGCGCCTGAAGCATCTGACTGACAAGGGCGATATCACGTGCTTCTTTGATGATGACCATGGCGATTGGCACGTCACCGGAAATTCCATAAGGCCACAACCCGGCCTGACCCTTGCGATTCTCTGCCAGTCGCTCGGCAGGCGGGCGCAGCAGAGGATTGGGATACAGCAGGTGGCTTGCCAGTTGCTGGAAACGGCGTGCTTCGTCAGGCAGCATATGCAGCACCTGCAACTCCTGCTGGGCCAAACCCCAGGAAAAATCTATCGTCCGATCGATGACATGTGGTTCACAGTACTTGTCCATCAGCCCCAAAACCTTCTCCCGCGAATCCGCGGCAGCCAGGACCAGGGAAACCCGGACTTCCTGGCCAGGCTCCAGAGCCAGACCATGACGGAGACTGAGAATGGGGTCCAGGACAAAACCCTGACTGTTGCCGAGCGCCTGAAGGCTTCCCATCGGATTGGCAAGGGTCCTTCCCCGGCCAATGAAGCGAACCCGGTCGGTTTCAAACTCCAAAGGCTCATTCTTTGCCCGATCAAAGGTAAGGCGGTGCGCCACATACAGGGACGGGGCGTTTTCGCCGCGGGGGCGACGGTAGGCAAGGAGCGCCTGTTGCTCCGGAACGGCTTCCGTCCGGATGAAAAGCTTGTTGAAAGCCGGGTGCTGCCGATCTGCGTTGTGCGGCGCCATGGATAGTTCGTTATAGCTGGTAAGGGTAAGATGGCGAACACGGGTAGTGCGATTAGCCAATGTTATCCGGCGAATCTCCACGTCATCTTCCTGTGAGACGGTTACCTCAGTTTCGATGGATAGTCCTTTGTCAACGCGCCGGAACACGGCCCGGTCAAGGGCGAAAGTAACGGAATACGATTCAACCTTTCCGCCAACGGGTTGGTAGGTTGTGGACCACAATTTGTCCGCATCAGCCTCGTGGATATAGCAAAAAGTCCCCCACGAATCGCAGGTGCGATCCGACCGCCAGCGGGTAATTTCATTGTCACCCCACTGGCTGTAGCCGCCGCCGCTGTTCGTGACCATCAAACCATAGCGGCCGTTGCAGAGCAACAGGCTCCTGGGGGTGGAGGTGTGGGGTGTGGTAAAGGTGGTCGCCACGGGCGCAACTGCGTCCGTGCTCAGCAATACCGGGACTCTTTCCCTCGTGGAAATGAGGTGCAATGGCGGAAGATTCGGGACGCGCTCCTGGAGCAGGGACTCATAGGCTCGCACCCGCGCATCGGCATGAAAACGCCGCGGAAACGGGTTATCATGGAGATAGTTGGTGAGAGAGAGAAACGCCATCCCCTGATGATGGGCCATGTATGCTTCCACAATCACCCCGCGCCCGCCGTCACGATGCTTTTGACGGCTGAAGTCCATTGACTCGTAATACCCATAGTCGCCCAAAAGGCCGAGGCCGGCCAGTCGTTTCAGGTTTTGTACCGTCTCCTCCGGAGCAACGTTCAGAGCCAGAAGCGTGGCGTACGGGGCAACCACAAGCTGATCCTCCAGGCCGCGCTTCAAGCCGAGTGCCGGTACGCCGAAAGCCTTGTATTGATAGGTCTTGTTGATGTCGAGGTCGGCAAAGGCTGATTCGGAAATGCCCCACGGCACACGACAGGTGCGGCCATAGCTGATCTGGACAGCAACGGCTTCTTTGGCCGCCTTATCCAGGAGCGAGTTGCCATAGGAGCGCTGGAAAATCAGCGGCATCAGATATTCGAACATGGTGCCGGTCCAGCTGAGCAGCACGCGGTCCCGACCGATCGCGCCGTAGGGGCGATTCAGGGAAAACCAGTGTTCGAGGGGGACATCGCCCCGGGCAATGGCCGCAAAACTTCCGAGCCGGGCCTCACTTGCCAGGAGATCGTAGAAGGAGCTGTCAAGGCGATCGTCGGTAACGTTGTAGCCGATGGAAAACAGCTTCCTGTCCGGGTCATAGAGGAAACTCATGTCCATTGCCGAGGATAGCTCCCGGACGTCGCTGATGAGCTGCCCAGCAATGCCCAGCGTTTCACCCGCCAGCCATTGCGAACTTTCGAATGCCGCGATCACCCGGTCGATCCACGTAAGCAATGGGTCGGAGGTTTCGGCTGACGCATCACGGATAGATATGAGAAGCGGAATGGATTTGGCCCGGCCAGCAGCAAGGTCGGAAAGCGATGGTGTGTAAGACAGATCCTCACGGACGGCGTTCAGGACCTCAGGACCGAGCAGGGCAACCTCCGCTTCCGGCTTTTCGGCCAGGATTTCGATCCAGGTAAGATAGCGGTTCACCATGGTGAGCCAGGCCGAAACCTGGCTTTCCATCTCACCGGCCCATGATGCTGCTCCCGGCGGGACGAGGGGAACCCTGAAGCTCTGCTCTACCCGACGCAACAGGGACAGAAGATCGACAATACGAGACGGTGGTGCTTCCCAGGCGAGCAACAGTACGTCGAGGCTCTGGAAATCGAAGCCTGCGCGGCGTTCACGGCCGGCAACCTGTTTCAGGATTTCCCCGGTATCACCCAGTCCGGCAAAGGCTTTCCGGTCGAGGACCGGCGTCCGCAACAGCTCTTCAAGCCCCTGATCCAGTGCCCAGAGGGCGCCCAGCAGATTGCCGCTGTCAACGCAGGACACATAGCGGGGTTCGAGCGGCGCAAGATTTCCGATATCATACCAGTTCAGAAGATGCCCCTGACAGCGCTCCAGCCGGGCTAGTGTCTTCACCGTAAGCGTAAGCTTTTCAACGGCCTGGTCCACTGTCAGGTATCCGGAATCATGCGCTCCGAGGACGCTCGTCATCCAGAGGCCGATGTTGGTCGGGCTGGTGCGCATGGCCAGGTGGTTCTGATGGGAAACCTGGTAGTTGTCGGGCGGCAGCCAGGACGTTTCAGCCCCGACAAAGTCCGAGAAATAACGCCAGGTCCGTCGTGCAATGTTCCTGAGAAAGAGGAGATCCTGCGCCGGAAGCAGCTTCCGACGAATTACCTCCTGAGGTCGCAGGTTCAGGAGCCAGCCAAAGAGCGGCGAAAAGAACCACAACACCAGCCAGGGAGAGGCTATGGCCAGGCTCGCCGGCATATGGTGATAGACAAGCCAGCCGACCAAGCCGCTGAAGATGCTCCCCAGGCCCAGGCTCGCGACGAACAGCGACTGGCGACGGGAGGCCCGCCAATGGGTTGATTGAGCCGTCCATTCCAGCAATCCGCGCCGGGAGACCAGACGTCGGTACCCTACGCGGACTATTGCATCCAGGGAGACAGCCGCCTGGTGCGGAAGCAAAGCGGCATCGGTCATTGCCCGCAACAGATCGTGTTTCAATTTTTCCAGGGAGAAGTGTCGCAACCCCTTGGCGGTGGTCGCCATGGTAAAGGGCTGTGCCAGCGGGTGAAAGAGCAGCTGCATAACAACCACCAGGGAAGCCATCAGGCCGACCCGGGGAGAAATAAGCCAGGAGCCTGTCAGCAGGCAGAGGCTGGTGGCAGGGATCAGGCTTCGGCGCAGGTTGTCGAAAATCTTCCAGCGATCGAACAGGGAAAGGGGGTTGGTACCGCGCCCACCTGTTGCCAGGGGTACACGGGGGAGAACCCATCCCGCGATCTGCCAATCACCGCGAATCCAGCGATGCGCCCGTTTGGCATAGCTCTGATAGCCCTGCGGAAACTCGTCATAAAGCTCGATATCACTGGCCAGACCGACACGCACGTGGGCACCTTCGATCAGGTCGTGGCTCAGCACCCACTCTTCCGGGAATCTGCCCGACAACACGCGACTGAAGGCGCGCACGTCATAGATGCCCTTGCCATGGTACGAGCCTTCGCCGCAGAGATCCTGATGGACATCTGATACCGCCTGGGAGTAAGGGTCGATTCCCACTGCGTCGGCAAAGAGGCGACTGAAAGCCGATGCGCTGGTGCTCGGCAGGCTCGGACTCACGCGCGGCTGGATAATGGTGAACGAACCTGCAGCAACCCTGCCCTCCGCATCGAAGCGCGGCTGATTCAAGGGGTGCGCCAAGGTCTCGATCATCCTGCGGGCTGTGCCGTGAGGCAACTGGGTGTCGCTGTCCAGGGTGATGACAAACCGCACGTCGGCAAGATGTTCCGGGTCGCCAACATATACCAGCCGGGGTGCAGTTTCAGGCCGCGCTCCCACGATCAGGTTATTGAGTTCTTCGAGTTTGCCCCGTTTGCGTTCCCAACCGATGAATGTCTGTTCGGATTCACTCCAGGTGCGTTCGCGATGGAACAGGAAGAAACGCCCGCTGCCAAGACTTTGGTTCAGGTTTTCGATACTTTCGATTGCCGTCTGGAGCAGCCGAGCGTCGTCCTCACGCTGCAATTGAGGCGAATCGGTGTAGTCGGTGAAGAGACTGAAGAGCAGATTGTCTTCCTTGTTGGCCAGATAGCGAATTTCCAGCTTCTCCACCTCGGCCTGGATGGTCTCGGCGTCCGCCATCATCATGGGCACCACCACCAGGGTACGAAAAGCATCCGGGATGCCGGAATCCTCAAAGTCCATTTTCGGCAGGGTCCGGGCCGGCAGGAGACGCGTGACAAAATAATTGACCACCTCAAGGGAAAGCTGGCTTGCGGGAACCAGCAAGAGGAGTGCGGTAAACAGCTGAATTCCGAACGACTGTCCGGGCAAACCAAACCGGATGACCAGGGAAATGAGGGCTACCGAGAGGACGCCGAACCCCAGAAAATATACAGCCAGGTGATGGCGGTACACCCACTGCAGAAAACGGTAATTGGGGGCTTCGCAACAAGCAATGAGACGAGACAGCTCACGCCTTCCTCCACCGATCAACCAGGTTGCGACATGGCAGCGCCGCTCGTCGTCCGCAGAATCACGCTGGGATTGCGTTGCTATTCCGATTGCGCGTTGGGAAACCTGTTCTTCAGACTGGCCGGACCTGCGGGCCAGCTCTTCAACCGCCCTTCGACAGCGGTCGCGGGTGTCAAAGTCCATATCCGGGTAAACGCCTGCAGGATCAAGCCGGAGCACCTGCTCCACCCTGTTCAGCTGTTCGAAGACTTCCCGCCAGTCGAGCAAATCAAGCTGACGCAGGCTGGTAAAGGCATTGCTGCTCGCTATCTGCTCCATGGTTCGGCGGTTCTGCTCACGAAGGTTGAGATCATTGAGGGATTTTTGGAGCGAGCGTTCAAGCCAGCTTTTAACAGGGGCAAAGGCGGCTTCCTCGTCATCAAGATGGCCGACAAGTTGAGCCCCGAAATAGGGACTGGGACTCTGCACCGTTGCGGCCAGTTCCGCCAGTATCGGGAAGAGCTGATTTGGATCCCGTCGATTGGCGGCAATGATCCTGTTTGCCCAGAAATTGGCGAGCTGACGCTCGCGCAGGTCTGCCATGGCCGTTATTGCCAGATTCTGAATGCTTTCGATCAGGGCGATGCGCAGCATCTGGGGAACTGCCCAGAGTTCGCCGATGGTCAGCGAATTCACGGATTGGTAGGCCTCGATAAAGGCCAGGATATTCTCCCTGTCCAGATGCAATCCGGTATGTGAGACGAATTCCTTTGCCATGCCATAGATGCGCGGCAGCCCTTGGTAGGGAACGGCTGCGAGCATGGGAAGTTTCTGGTAAAAGCTTTTGGGAAGGTTCAACAGAACGTCGCGGACACTCTCCTCTACAATGTACTCATTATCAAGAATCCACTCGGCAGCTGGGGTTGCACTCTGCTCCAGGCGGGTTGCCGCCGACAGATCCGAGCAGACTTGACGAATCCACAGACGAGCATGTTCGAGGCTCTTGAGCAGCCGGGTATCCCGAATCGGCTTCGGATCAACCAGATGGTCCTCTGCAATACGCAAAGCATGTTCACGGACTTTTGCAGGGGAAAGCATCTCCTTGGAGACTCGAACCTCTTTGCGCCTCTCACGATTCTGATGCATGACAAAAATCGCAGGAGGTATATCACTGCTATCCTGGAGCAACGCCAGGGGGAGCTGCAAACTTTCGATGGGTGCCTGGAGGATCAGCACGGTTTCCCCTGACATCAGCCAGCGAGCATGATTTTGCATGAGCCTTCGCTCGATACCGTGCTTCGCCCTTCTCATCCACGCAAGGCCAACCACGGTTCCTGCTAGTCCGCCGGCAACCGTCAGGATTGATAGGATTCCACACGGAAGGTGAAAGAGCAGGGAAAGCAGTCCCGCGACCGCCCCGAAAAGGATTGTTGCCAGAATTGCCCAAAAAGCCCTGCGCCAGGGGAATGCGTCCGATATGCGAACATCTCCATCCAGCGTCTTGTGCAGCAGTGCTGCGCGGCAGAAGCCATTTCTCTTGAGTTCCCGAATCGCTACACGAGCCTCGTAATTATTTACAAAATAGCCGGCAAGAATGCTTGCGCTCAAATTCTATCCTTTATGTACTACGGAGTCCGAGCTGTAAGCTTTTGCGAAATATTTCGTTTCAAGGACCGCTCGGAAAGGAACTTTCAGGATGTTCCAATGGATATTTTTATGAAGTGGAGGAAGGTTACTATGAAGAGAAGTGGAGGAAGATTATGGTGGAAGCGTAGGAACTATTTTGGTTGTAAAGTGTGACGGTCCGTAAATAAGCCATTGATGCACCATGTTCAAAAGTACACGGGAGTTCGTTGACCTATTCCGCTGCAGTCCCAAACGGGATTTTCCCGAAGTGCCATACAATGCTACCTGGATGGCCACCTTTTACCGCCGGCAAAAAAAACCCGGAACCTTGAAAGTATCCGGGATTCACAGCCTTCTAAATTTCTTTTTTTATTTACATTACCACAATTATGTGCTTACGCATACAAAATAACTGCCTTGCCTTCTGACCTCACCGTTTATGAATGTCCATGAACTCAGTCATTCATCAATACTTGAAATCTACCCTGACGCTGGTCAGAATTTTGGGGACACCCGCTCCCTCCTCTCATGCTCCAGGATCAGACAGTTTCCCGACACACTCCAGGCCCTAACAATTGCTTCCCAAGATACTTTTTATTTCGTCGCAAAGGACTTTCTTTGTAAAGGGCTTATTGACAAATCGCACCCGGTCCGGGGGCATTTCATTGCAGTTGATCTGGTCAACCGAATAGCCACTGATAAAAACCATCTTCATGCGAGGATTGATTTTACGTATTTCCTCATACAAGATCCGCCCGTTCATTTTCGGCATGACAATATCCGAGATAACCAGAGATAGTGTGTCCTGGTTTTTCTTGAATTTTCTGAGAGCTTCCGCGCCATCAGCAGCAAAAATCAACTGGTAGCCTTCTCTGGACAGTGTCGTTTTAAGAAATTGCCGGACAACCTCTTCGTCCTCCACCACCAGAATTGTTCCGCCGCTCTCTTTTGGAAGGGTTTTCTCCTCCCTTTGTACCTGCACGATTTCAGCAGTAATCGAGGGAAGGTAAATCCTGAAAACCGTCCCTTCTCCAGGTTTGCTTTCGACCAGAATTGAGCCTTTATGCTGTTTGATGATTCCGTAGACGATGAATAGTCCCAGCCCGGTCCCTTTTCCAACTCCTTTGGTGGTAAAAAAAGGCTCATAGATCCTCTGCAGGGTATTTCCCTCGATACCGCTCCCGGTGTCCGAAACGGAAATAACCGTGTACTTGCCGGGGGACTCAAGATCATGTGTCAGCACCTCTTCTTTATCCAGACTGACAAGACAGGTTTCGATCTTTATCTCTCCTCCTTCAGGCATTGAATCCCTGGCATTCATTGCAAGATTGATGAGCACCTGGCTTATCTGACCGCTATCCGCCAATACGATCAGCTTTTCTTTGGAAAGGTTCAAATCAAAGTGGATATTTTCAAACAAAAACTTGTCAAGGAGTTTCAGGGTATCGTTAATCAGGTCATGTATTGCCACCGGATGCAGGGTCATCACCTGTTTCCGGCCAAAGGAAAGGAGGTTCCGGGTAAACTCGGCTGCCTGCTTTGCAGCAGACTGGATCGTTTTGATATTGGATTGAGAAAGTTCATCATGCTCATCTATCAATTCCTGCAGTTCCTCACCACAGCCGATAATGGCAGTCAGGAGATTATTGAATTCATGAGCAACGCCACCGGCGAGAAGCCCTATAGACTCCATTTTATGGGCCTGCAAAAGCTGTTGCTCCATTCTCTTTCGCTCTGTCACATCATGGGCTATCCCCCTGTAACCGGAAAGTTTGCCCTTGGGAGAACGCATCAGTGATGCTGAGACGGTAACAACAACGATACTGCCATCCTTCCTCCTCAACTCCAGCTCTGCATCTTTGACAAATCCTTGTGGAACCAACTCTTTCCTGAACTGCAACCTGGCTTGCTTGCTGATGTTGAGATCACGCACCAGGTCCAGCGCCAGCAATTCCTCTTTTGTATAACCGAGGAGTTCGGACCCTGCGGGATTGATATCAACCAGATTACCACGTGTATCCACAATAAAGATCGTATCCTTGGATTCTTCAAAAAGCTCCCGATACCGTTTCTCTGACTCCAGGAGAGCACCCTTCATTCTTTTCCGATCGGTGATATCGGTATGTGATCCCGCCAGACGATAGGGCTTACCCTGTGAATCGCGCAGGCATGCGCCGCTGGCTCTAATCCAGCGATAACTGCCATTCTTGTGCCTGAGCCGGTATTTGACCTCATAAGCGGGGATGACCCCATCCAGATAGGCTTTCCGGGTTGTCATTACCATTGTATAGTCTTCCGGATGGATCCTCGACTCCCATTCGTCGAGACCTGACGAGATTTCATGGTCTTCATAACCAAGGATCCGTTTCCAGCGTGGCGAGTAGAAAACCTCACCTTTCAAGAGATCGATATCCCAGATACCGTCGTTAGCGCCCTCAACCGCGAGAGCGTATCGCTCCTCGCTCTGGCGCAGCGCCAGTTCGGTTCTTTCTCTCTCCTTGATTTCCTTTTGCAGTTTTTCCACCATTTCGGCCAGTTCGACTGTCCGTTCCGCAACCCGGATTTCCAGTTCATCACGGGCTCTTCTCAGCCTCTCCTCTGACTGTTCACGTTCGGTTACATTGATCGCTTTCTCCACGACCAATGCGACATCGCCTGAGTCATCAAACAAGGGGTAGGCATGCGCTTCAAGATGGCCGATCCTTGAATTTGGTTTATCTGCAATCACCGATTTGCCAGTTTCAATAACCTCCCGGATGTGACAGGAATCACAGTGCGAGCTCTCACCGAAACAATGCGCATTTTGGCAAAGAGGAAATTGGCCGGCCATTCCCTCAGCGGTAGTGTCACAATTGCCAAGCCAGGTACTGTAAATGATCCGTAAGTCCTTATCAAAGACTGAGAGCAGGCCTGAACCCGACTCGAAGACCTTGCACAGCAGCGTTTCAGCTCTGCGGAGCGCTTGTTGGGCCCTGGTGCATTCCACCTCAGCGGTTTCCAGTTCCTTTACACGCGCTTTCAACATGTGAAGCTCGGACAGCAATTGTTTATTCTTCTTTGTGTCGAGTTGCATGGAGACCTCCTTGTAGGGAAGAAACTTCTCAAGGAAACAGGACAGATCACAACTCACCGGCATTTATCGTTTTTTCCCACCTGGCAAGATTTCACCATGAACTATCCAGAAGGGAACAAAACCTTCCACTGTTTTGTAAAACATTCGATACTCATGAACATGAAGGCAGGCGTTCCTTATTAGTCATAGTGTCAGGCGTTACCTCCAACCGGGTAAAGATTTCCTCTGGTTGAGGTTTCACAACAGGCACATGAAGGCTTCTGCTAAAAGCACCTTCGTTTACAAAGAGATCTTAACTACTAAATCCAACCAAAAAAAATGGCCGAGCATACCAAAGAGTTTATCCTTCGGCAACTCGGCCATCTTGATAATCAAGACCCGCCGTTTTCCGTCCTCTCCTCACGAAGAGTTTGGCTTTATCGGGATAAGTATGCTGAAATAATCAGTGATTTCATTACATTGGAATCATATCGCATCTCGTCTTCTTGTCAATGTGTTGCTGAACACGAGTACGGACAGAAATATTAGCTGACATGTTGAAGTCCTGTTCAAGAGTGCCCTGATAAGTCTGGAAAATCTTCTGAACAACTCTGAAGCAACCTCCCCCCTCTGTTTCTTTAGCCTTAATGGGTAACCTGATTAGCACTATTCTTCCGCTCTGAAGATTGTCACCCTCGAAAGCCATGTATCGGGAGCCATATTTCAGGATTCCCGATCAGAACCGCTTCGGGAATGACAGGTTTGGGAATTGGCAAAAGATTTATGCTAATCAGGTGGGTTAATAACCAGACAAATGTGCTTTTTTCATTTACAATTATAGAACGATTAATTGAAGGCAATTTCTCTGTTACCAGCATTGCCGGACATGAAAAAAGTCCCTTTTCTGGACCTTTCTTGGGGGGAGACCATGAAGATAGCCAGATTTTACCTACTTACTGTTCTGCTCCTTGGTACTGTCACGGGATGTTCCGGTGCCTACATGCAGGAGCCACGATTAGAGGGGAGTATGTTGAATTCCTGTCCTGACAGTCCCAACTGTGTTTCGAGCCAAAGTGAATCTTCGAGTCACAAGATTGCACCATTTGCCTTCACCGGGTCTCCCGAAGCAGCATTTGCGAAGCTGCGCAAAATCCTCGAGGCAAGGCCCGATACGCGCATAATTATTTCGGTCCCAGCCTATCTCAAAGTCGAGTTCAGAACATCCCTTGGCTTCATAGATGACGGGGAGTTTTATCTGGATGCTGAAAAGAAGGTAATCGAATGCCGTTCCGCTTCCAGGACCGGCTATTGGGATATGGGCAAAAATCGCAGGAGATTGGAGGAGATCAGGAACCAGCTCAGCCAGGAATTGCCGCCACCCAATTGCTTTCCAAAGCCTGAGGCTTCTTCAGGCAAATCATAGCGCTAGATTCCCTGGATTGTTTCAGTCGCTGTCCGGGACTTTTCGTGTCTTCTGCAGCAGATCATTATTTATCCAGATTAGTGCCATTCTTCCGCCAGGAAGATTGGCATCCCCGAATGTCTCTATCGGGGATCCATGATTTCAGTAGGTTAGAAGCTGGATTCCCGATCAGAATCGCTTCGGGAATGACAGTTTCTGGAACTGGCGGAAGATTGACGCTAATTGGTTTTTTTATAGATAGTTTCATGACAAATATATTTCATCACGGAGGACAGGGAGCATATTATTCCATCTGCAATGGTTGCAGGTCTGGTCCCGTCAAATACAAATGAAAATACAGCAATAGAAAGTCCTCGAAAAGATGGGCATCCTGAAGAAAAAAAGAGGGGCTCTTCGCTGAGAAAAGCCCCCCCTGTGATTTATGACTCCCCAAACTGGACGGCTCTGATTGATGACAGGAACTGATAGTAACGTGAATCAAGGCTCATCATTTTATGGTTGGATGGGGTGTTGTGTCGGAATCGGGTGGAAGAATCGGGTACACCACCTTCGGTTGCCGGCCGTTCAATGTTTTGAGAAACGACACGATCCTCTCTGTTTCCCCAGGTGTCAGGATCGCTCCAAGCTGGGCCGACCCCATGATGGCCACGGCATCTTTCAGTTTCCATACCTTGCCTGAATGGAAGTAGGGCCGGGTAAGCTCGATATTACGTAATGATGGCGATTTGAAGACGTATTTGTCGCTCTTGGTATTAGTCACCTTGAAGCGGCCCAAGTCTTCCGTAGGACGAATGTCTGCACCAGGTGCCTTGACCACACCAAAGGGGAAATAGCCGCTGCCACCTACGTTAACGCCGCCGTGACAGGCAACACAACCCTTGTCCATGAACATCTTCAGTCCTTCCACTTGTGTCGGGGAAAGGGCCTTGCTGTTCCCGGCCAGGTATTGGTCAAAGGGCGCTCCGGGTGTGATAAGGGTCACTTCGAACATCTCGATAGCCGTTGCAACGTTATCGAAGGTGATCGGCTCCTTTTCGGCAGGGAATGCCTTTCTGAAGAAGGCACTGTACCCCGGAATGCTCTTCAGTGTAGCAATCAGATGCGCCGGATTATTTCCCATCTCCACCATTGCCTGCATAGGACCTTTGGCCTGCTTGGCGAGGTCTTCGGCTCGTCCGTCCCAGAACTGGGCTATGTTGAAGACCGCATTCAAAACCGTCGGTGCATTCCGCGGCCCCTTCTGCCACTTGTGGCCGATGGAGGTTTCCTGGAGATCGACACCGCCGAGGCCGAGATTGTGGCAAGTGTTGCAGCTGATCAGATAGGAAGTGGAGAGTCGGGGATCAAAATAGAGCATCTTCCCAAGCTCGACCAGCGCAGGCGTTGCCTTCACCCCCTTAACGCTCGGTGCCTCCGTGGGAATCGGCTTGAAAAGCTTTTGCGCCCGAAGGAGAGTGTCATCTTTCGCCCAGACAGCTGTCGCGCAGAAAACCACCAGTAAGGTACAACAAAAGATTTTCTTCAACACGGTACTTCCTCCCTTTACCCTATTTATCCTGAAATCTGCAGGTACTCACCCAATGGTACGGTACTGCTTCTAAAAACCAATGAATTGGAAATCTGATGGTTCTTCCCAGGCAAGGTATGTGGCAGAACGTTTGGGCTTTTGTTGCCTTCTCCGCGTCTCCGGGCGAATCCGCTTATTCCAGCATATTCTGCAAGTATAAAGAGTAATCAAGAACTTTCAATTCTTTGTACGTCAGAAAATTTAGTGCGGTCCATGTGTCAATGCTTTATTAGCAATAGTTTAAACATACCGGCAGACAATTGGACGTTTTTTTGTGAAGGAGAGAATACAGAAGAAGAGAGGTACAGTGAGCATATGGTCGGGGGACAACTGAACAGTGGAGGGAAAGCGGCACCAGCAATCTTATCACGACGAAAAAATGATTTACCTGTTTTGCTGACCTACTGTTCCGGCGGCCTAATCGGTTCCTGTCCCCTGGATATCCATGGTAGCCATAAACGCATCTTCAAATAGAGAGCAAACAGCACATATGGCAGGATAATCAGGGCCCAGATCGTAGCAAGATTATTAGGGAAAGGGTAAATCAGTGGTGCAATCCACGCCATTGCCACCCCTAACGCAGCGTAGTTGCTGTTCAAGCTCAGCCATCCAAAGATAAGAGGCAGGGTACAGTAAATATCATTTGCGGGAAAAATGACGACCTGCAGCAATGCCAACTGTGTCAGCACCGGAGCCCGTAGCAGGAACAACACGGCTACTGCTGCAAATCCCTGAGGCAGCAAGGAATAGTTTACGCTCTCGTGAAGATATATTTCCACCACCTTCAGCCAAGCAAGTACCCAGTTCGGCTGAATGAAAAGTGTTCCTCCCCACAAAATCAAACATCCAATCAAAAATACACCGAGCGTAAGCTTGTCTCGACGGAGATGACGCAGAAACACATATCCCACTAGAACCAAAGACATCTGTGGCTTGCAAAGTGCAACCACCATCATTATGCCGCAAAAAACCTGATACCTTTTTTTGTCAGACCATAACATCAGAGCTGTTATGCCAAGCACCAACACAGATGAGGTCTTTATGACGGCAGCATGAAAAAGTGGATAGGATAGTATGGGGAGAAGAAATAATAATTTATGCGAGTGCTCTTTGTAATACTCATTGGTCAGTAACCATAGCCCCGTCAGCGCAATGGCGACACTGAGCACAAACCAAAGCGGTCCAGCCCACGACAGCGGCAGCATCGCAAGGGGCGCTAAAAAAACCAACCAAGGCAGGGGGTATGCCACAACCGCGGAAACCTGATGTGTTTGCACCACCGACCAGCTCTCCCGCAAAGCGCTGCAGACGCTGGCTGAATATGGGTCCTGCCCCGCCAAAAGAGCATGCATGCCGAACCATAACGGATAAAAGTCGGTGTACTGGGCATCAGGGAAGGAACGATGAATAAGGGCCGCGAACCAAAGTACGTAGCATCCCCCCAATAAAACCTGGGCCCGTTTCGATATTCCCATCCCAATACCTTGAAAATTCCGCACACATCAGAGAATGGCACTACGCAACTGCTGTCTGATTTGGCGTAAGTTTATTTTACTCTAGTTGGTACTTTAATTCTTTGAATCGCCTTTGGCTTTCCAGGCACTCCTGAGGTACAAAATGTAAATCCGGAGGATTACATGAGCGCCAAGCGTTCCCCGGAAGAATGCAAGGTTTGAAGCAGTCAAGAAAATCACCGAACGAGGTTATTCAGTGTATCTTGGGACGCTTCAGTAGTATTTCGGCAAATACCGGGCGGTGGTCGGAAGCCTTCGCAGTACCCGTCCAGCAATGTACTGCGTGTAGCTGTGAACTCAGAAATATATGGTCGATCCGCATCCATGAAACTTGTAACCACGGGATCCGGTGTTGAAGCAGGAAGTGACCATATGTGTAGCCATAGCCTTTGCCTCCTTCGTCGAAGGCGTCATGAAGGTTGGTTTCTCGAAGCATTGCACACACTTGAGACGCATCAGGTGAGTTGAAGTCGCCGGCCACAATTACCGGTCCATGTTCCTGACTGATGTATTCACGTAACGTCCTGGCCTGAATGAAACGGGCCTCCACGTTAGACTCAAACCGTCTAATGGCTTCAGGCAGGTATGCAGGTTCCCTTTTAACAGTCCGGAATGCGTTGAACCCCTCTCTGGGTGTTTTTAGATGAACATTGTATAAAGTGACAACCGCCCCGCTGACATGTATCTGGCACCGCAAGCAATTATGCTCCTCCCCGGGAAAAGAGATCTTGAGAACCTCAGGTTCCGAAAAAGGAAACTTGCTGGCGATAACGTATTGTCCGAAGGTGCGGACATGCCATCCTCGGAAGAAGTCCTCTAGCGGCCCACTCAATGGTTTCAGCACATCCTGAAGGAGCACTACTTCAGGTTTATATCTGATCATATCATCAATCAGTGGGGTAACGTCACGCTTGCCATACTTTGCATTGCACGTCATTATGCGAACGGGAATCATGCCGGACATTTCCGGGGGCGCATGCATAGGCCATGAAAACCCCATTATTGGCCCGAGAACCCAGATAACACAAAGCGCGGGCAGCCACGTCCAACTACGGGCATACATGAGCGCAAAGCAAATCAGTAGAATCCCCGGAATCAACCAAATTGCCTGAGGCAAATAGAGATTCATCGCCCCAAACAGCCAACGGTCTGCGCCGTGCCAGTTTAGAGCCGTTATTGCGGCAAGAATTACCCCATAGAGACTGGTGAGGATGAATAGCCAGATTACTGTCTTTGTTAGTTTACGTTTCATTATGTATTTTCCGGTCGTTGTAAGATACTGCGGATATAAAATCTGATCTGTTTGAGATCGTGATGATCAGAGCCATATCAGCTTGACCTGCCCCAAATCTTTATACCAGATTTTACGACATTCTCCGAAGGTAAATATATGGGATGGAGATGACACCATGAAAAGTTTGCCGCCAGGTCTTTACAGCGAGCGTAATCTCCCGACAATGAAACATCTCAAAAGAAAAGCTTTTCGGCAAAATGTGGAGCGATGAGGTGCATTAACAGAAGGGGGGAAATATACTGTAGAGATGGATTCAGAGGAACTGATAATTTCGAGGGAAAAGTGGTCTTTTCTCGAGAAAAAGGCCCTCTTTCACCCTCCACTTCTATAACCCCCTACCCCCTCTCACCAGCCCTCTCCCACGCTTACGCGCAGAAGCGCTTCAGCGCGCAGGCACGAGGGGCGAGGGGGCTGAAAATGCAACGTTCTTTGGTCGAGATTGAAAGGGAGGCCCGGAAACCCCCAACTATTGCCACAGGCGGAGAAAAGGTATTGCAATGCAGGAGAGGGTGGCAGCTTGCCTGAACAAGATAATGCGATTGAACGGGAAAATTAAGCAAGTGTCCCCGACTGATATCCCCTCTCCCCTGCCCTCTCCCACAGAGGGGCGAGGGAGTTAAGCCAAAGGCTTCTTGATCCGCTTTACCTTTGGTGGGAGAGAGAATGAAGTAACGGCTTCTCGATCCCCTCTCCCCTGGGTGGGAGAGGGTTAGGGAGAGGGGGAAACCGGAATGACTGACCTGTCTTTGCAATAGAGGACAGGTCACTTCAACCAGGTTTCCGACCCACATACACCGCGATCGGAACGGTGTAGATCACCTCTCCACCCTCTCTCCGCGCGCGGATACCCAGCCTGTCGACGCCGATGTCGCTGGTGACCATCTCCCGTAGCGTCGGCACGTCTTCGGGGTCGGGGAACGAAGCCCGCAGCTGGGTCTCCAGCTCGATCGGGACGCCATAACCGCTCCTCGTGCAGTCGACCAGCCCCGATTGCCGGAACAGCGCGTCGAATTCCCCGATGGTGAGTGCATGAACATGGGACGGGTCCCGCATGGTTTCGAGCCGGTCATAGGCTGCGGATTTCTCCGACTCCACTGCCACGTCAGCCACCAGTACCCTGCCGCCGGGCCTGCAGACCCGGATCATCTCCGCCAGCGCCCGTTCCGGTTCCAGGAAATGGTGGAAGCTGTAGCGGGTGATAACCAGGGAAAACGGCTCATCGGCAAATGGCAGCGGCACCGCCTCCGCCACCTGCCAGCAAAGGTTGCCCAGTCCCAGCTCTTCCTGCCTCTTTTCCGCCTGTTCGATCATCGCGGGCGTGACGTCAATCCCGGTCACCGTCCCGGCATGCCGCGCGAATTCGCAGGCGACCAGCCCCGGTCCGCAGGCAACGTCCAGGACCGTGTCTTCCCTGCCCACCCCGGAAAGCTCCACAAGCAGCTGCAGCGCATCCAGGTGTCCCGGCACGCGGGCAAAGGGGATGGCCTGGCGCGAAAACTGTTCGACAATCGTCTCTCGGTGCTCCCGTCTGTTCCGGTCGGTCATCTCTTTTCTCCTTCCCTGTCTTTTGGGCTATTCTACCTTGCGGCCCGGCTAGCCGTCTTGCTATAGTATGCCAATGAATGTCGAGAAACTGTCAAAATTGCCCCCTATCGAAGTCGGTTACCGGATCGATTCGGAACTCCCGGTGATCCCCCTTGCCATGCAGGTAAGCAGGGCCGGGTGCGCCGCGCCCCACGCACACCCGCGCGGCCAGCTGATCTACGCCAGCAGCGGGGTCATGAAGGTGG
>CAVVDU010000030.1:0-122762 GCA_963746935.1 uncultured delta proteobacterium
GCACCACCCATGGAGCTGATGTAATACCCCTGCCAACAGGAGGAAAACCCGGTCACCACCAACCGGTTCGAACCAGGAAAGATTGAGCCCGCAAAAATACCGACCCCAAAATTGAGGCTCCGATACTCTTCGGTCAGATGGATGCCGAGATCCACCGGTCCGAAATAGCGGTCAAAGGAGTATTTCCTGGTTTTGTAAAAGCCGGTGGCCGGATCGACCAGAAGTACCCGCTGATACATATTCATAAAGTACCTCTGCCCATTTCCGGAGACTACATAAAGGAAGCCGACGTCAGAATTCGACCCAACTATTGCTGATCGGCCACTTCGGAAACGGGTACCTCAAGACGTTTTTTGCATATCGCTGTCAATCTATCCGTCACCGGAGAAAAATAATGGTTGTGCGTCGCGAGGCACTTTACCGGGCAGATTTCGACACAAAGATTGCAGATACAGCACTTCAGTCGATCGATAGCCCATTCCTTGTTTTCCTTGCTGACAGTTAGTGCATAGGTTGGGCACCTCTTGGCGCAAAGGCCACAGAATATGCACTTCTCGATCTCGTTCTCTATCCTGCCACGGGTAATCAATGTGTACACGCGCTTTCTCTTGGGGTACATGAGGGTTGCTGGTCCCTTGCACAGGTTCTTCGATACCGTTTTAGCCATCACGAATATTTTCATTGGTTAATGTCCCCTACCTTTCTGTACAACTGATGCATGGATCAAGGGTGAGGATTATGTTTGGCACATCGGCGATCTCGGAACCTTTCAGTATCTTGATCATTGCCGGAATATTGCTGAAGGTCGGCACCCTTACCCTGAAGCGCTGGAGATAGCGTGAACCGTTCCCCTTTGCATAATGAATAACCTCGCCTCTGGGTTGCTCGATGCGGGACATATACTCGCCGTTCGGGGCACCCTTAACCTTGACCTCGATCGGCCCTTCGGGAATTTTCCCCACTGCCTGGCGGATCAGGTCGATGGAGTGGTAATTTTCGCGAATCCGTACCAGGCAGCGTGCATAGCAGTCGCCGGCGGTTTCAACCATCGGCTCCACATCGAGATACTTGTACGCTGCATACCCGAGTACCCGCATGTCCATGTCCAATCCGCTAGCCCGGGCCATTGGACCGACACACCCGAGTGTATAGGCTTCCTCTTTGGATATGTATCCGACGTCAGAAAGCCTGTGTTTCACCGAGTAATCAGTGATAAAGACATTGCTCAATTCTTCCAGCTCCGGCCGCAGGTTCTCCAGCCGCCGTACGATACTTGCCAGGCTGTCGGCATCAATATCCCTCCTGACACCGCCAACTTTACAGGCACCCAGGATAACCCTTCCGCCGGTTGTTTCCTCGAAGATGTCGAGTACCGGTTCACGAAGCCGCAGAGCCTGCATGAAGAGACTCTCAAAACCGAAAGCATCGGCTGCGACTCCCAGCCAGAAGATATGGCTGTGAATCCTGGAGAGTTCCGCCCATATGGTTCTAAGATACAGGGCGCGTTCAGGCACCTCGACGCCCATGATTTCTTCCACGGCCTGACAGTACCCCATGCTGTGCATGAAGCTGCACAGCCCGCAGATCCTGTCGGCAACATGCACGAAATCGATGTAATCCCTCTTCTCGACCAGGGATTCCAGCCCGCGATGGACATAACTTATGGACGGTATCGCATCGATAACTTTTTCATCTTCCGTCACCAGATCGAAGTGGATCGGCTCGGGAAGTACCGGGTGCTGCGGTCCGAAGGGAATCAGATTTTTGTGGGCCATGGTGTGTTGCTCCTTTACATGCATACTTTCCCAGTACTTTCCCCCTCCCTTGACGGGAGGGGGCCAGGGGGTGGGTGAAGCTTCAACCAGCGGTAATCATGGCAACTTCACCCCCACCCCGACCCTCCCCCGTCAAGGGGGAGGGAGTTTTTAATCACTCATTGTGACCTTATTAGGAGCCTCCCTGCTGTTCGTTTATATTGGAAGGTCCCGTTTCGGCTACGGACTTTTCCTCTTGAGCCTTCACCTCAGGCTTCGGCTGTGGAGGAACCGGTTGCTTGACATTGCCAATACTGAACGGTGTCTTTATCGAGGTCCGGTACAGCGTGCCGTGGTAATCGACTGAAATGTTCCTGACGCTCACGCCAAAGAGATCATGCAGTTCATTTTCGTACAAAAAAGCATTTGGATAGATAACGCTGATGCTGGCGACGTCTTCGTCCTGCAGCAAGGTTATCCGGTAATTTTTCAATCGATATGCCTTGTCAAAACAATAGGTGAGTTCATACGAACTCTCCAGAGTGGCACAGCCGACCTGCACGAACCGATAGCCTTCAGCGAAACGATCTGCCGCGATACCGACCAACTCGTGTTTCTCAATAGGGATTATTTCCTGGATTTCACTCATGGTTATCTTCCTTTACGCCGAATTGGACACCGCTTACCATACCGCCCGTCCATGACAAGCATACCGGCGGAGTGTCCTGGTTGATGTTTTATGTTTTCACAGCCCAAGACCCTGTTTTCTTATACTGCGCGTACTTCTCCTCAAGTATATCGCACGCCTTCAGAACACCATCGATGATCGATTCCGGACGGGCTGCACACCCCGGGACATAGACATCGACAGGCAGGACCTTGTCAACCCCTCCCATTACGTTGTAGCAGTCCTGGAAGACACAGCCGGAAGTGGCACACAAACCCACCGCCACAACGACCTTGGGGTTGGGCATCTGCTCATATAGATTCAGCAGAACCTGCCGGCTCTTCTCGTTTACCGATCCGGTGACCGCAAGAATGTCCGCATGCTTCGGGTTGCCGGTGTTAATGATGCCGAACCGTTCCAGGTCGTACAACGGGGTCAGGCTGACAATTACTTCGATGTCACAGCCGTTGCAGCTGGTCGCATTGTAATGCAGCACCCATGGAGAACGCTTGAACCATCCCATAACTATCACTCCCTTATGAACCTGTCGGGCTTAGGGACTCGCAGTAGATTCATTTCTAAGTCCGATAGGCTCATAGCTCACTTCATGAGACTGAGCACGATAATGTTCGAAACTCCGGCAACCGCGGTGAAAAGCCAGGTACTACCAAAGGTCAGCTGCCACTTGAAACGGGCATAATTCATGTCGATGAAAATCTCGAAAAAATAGGTCGCCAGCGTAACGAGAACGGCCAGCCAGGGGTTGAAGCCTAAGAAGAGGTAAACCATGCCCAGCAGCAACACGTTTTCATACCAGTGGGCAATCTCAATCATGGCGAGGGTCGGACCGGAAAATTCCGTTGTCAACCCGCGAACGATCTCCTGGTGGGCATGATGGGACATGGACAGGTCGAACGGCGATTTCCTGAACTTGATGGTGAGTATGTACAGGAAGCCAGCGAATACCCCCGGAAGATAAAGGATGAGCGGTTCCTGATACTGCGCGATGACCGCTACCTTGAAGCTTCCGGTGACCTGGTACATGCCGATGGCCACGAGTATGATCATGGGCTCGTAGGCAACCTGCTGGATAATCTCACGTTCGGCGCCCAGGTGACTGTAGGGCGAACCGACACAGAATCCTCCCAGCACAAAGAAGGTACCGGCCAAAGCCAGACTGAAGATTGTCAACAGCAGATCGGCGCCGGCAAAGAAAAGGGCCCCTGAAAAAACAGTGAATATCAGGAAGAGCACAATATTGAAGTCCTGGAACTTGTTAACGATAATCCTCTCTTTTTGAAACAGTTTGAAGACATCATAAAAAGGCTGCAGGACCGGCGGACCGTACCTCCCCTGGAAGCGCGCGCTTACCTTGCGATCGATCCCGGCTATCAAACCTCCCAATAACGGCGCCAGCACGACAAAAGCCAACATCCGCTCGAAAATACCCCAGGCTTGATACAACTCATTGATAGTGTTCATATGGCAGCCACCCCGAACATAATGAAGATCAGTGTCAGAGATACAAAAACCCCGACATAGCTCAACCTTTCCTCGCCAAAATATTTTTCCAGGTAGTAGTTCTTGAGTTGGATAGGCTGTGTGACCTCCATAGCCCCTTCAAAAGTGATATTGCTGATATTCGCGCCGCCCAGATAGGTGCCGACCCGTTTGTAATTTTTATTAACGAAAGCGTAATAGAAGAGACCGAGAGGCAGAATGATCAGCAGGCTGAACATGATGGCGAAAACGACCATCACGTTAAACATGTCGATAACAGGCGCCTTGTTGAACACTTCCATAATGTAGGGGTCGATGACATGGATGGAGATAAACGGAAAAGCAAGGCACACCGCCACGGTGGCTACTGCCAGGATTCCCAGCGTAATCCATTCCCAGGTGCTTACCCGATGCTCCATGACCTCGTGCTCTCCATGCCTGATGGAAATAATTTTCCCCATCCACTTGGTCCAGAAAAAGATCGTGGCGGCGCTGCCATAGGCCAGAATGATTGCCATGGCCGGGTTGCCGTCGACAAACGCCTTGAGCGTCACGAACTTGCTGATAATCATCCCGAACGGCGCCAGGAACATCCCTGCCATGCCTATCATCATGATCGCCGTCAGCTTGGGCAGTCGCATGATGAGAAAGTCCATGTCCTCGATGTCGCGGCTCCCCAGCTTGTACTCGATGATTCCCACGCAGAGGAACAGGAGTGACTTGGCAACCGCATGGAAGATTATCAGCAGCAGCGCGGACCACACCGCCGCAGGGGTGTTGACACCCGCGCAGGCGACAATCAGGCCGAGGTTCGAGATGGTCGAATAGGCCAGCACCTTCTTGGCGTTGCTCTGGGAGATGGCGATCAGCGCGGCGACAATGAAGCTCACCCCTCCAATGAGGGTTAGCATCTGGGCTGCCACGGTGTGATCCATTATTGGTGAGACCCTCAGGATCAGATAAACCCCGGCCTTCACCATGGTACTCGAATGGAGCAGGGCCGACACCGGTGTGGGAGCCACCATGGCGCCGGTCAGCCATGACGAGAACGGAAATTGCGCCGACTTCGCCAATCCGGCAAAGGCAAAACACACGGCCGGGATCAGAACCGTGCCTTTATCAAGCAGAAGCAGCTTGTCCAGTTCCATCGTCTGGGTAGATACATACAGGTAGACGATACCGAAAGCGAACACAACTCCACCGATCAGATTCATGTTCAGGGCCCTGTAGGCGCTGTCCCGTGAAGCCTTGTCGTCTTTGTAACCAATTAGAAGAAAAGAACAGAGGGTCGTTACTTCCCAGAAGAAAAATAACCACAAGAGGTTGTTTGAAAAGATTATGCCGAACATGGCTGACAGGAAGAGGTACATGAGGAACCCGAAATAGTTACGCCTGTCTTTCACTTCCGGATAATGTTCGTGGTATTCCGGCATGTAGCCAAACCCGTAGAGACAGATGGCGCTGCCGATGATGCCGACGATCAGTGCCATGATGATGGAAAACTTGTCCATGAACAGGGCGTGCTCGACCTGTATCGAATGGCCGTAGGTAAACTCGAAACCGACCATGAGACTCATCTGGATCAGCACCAGAATGACGGGAAGGTACCTTTTCGCCCTGATGGAAAGGTAAATGATGTAACCCGCTATCAGGACTTCAAGGAGAAATATGAGGATATCGACGAAACCGGATTCCAGCCGAAAATAGGAAGGCCCCTGGTGCAGGGTTGTAAAAAGCAGATAAATCGGCACTGCGCACAGGACTAAATTAGCAACCGAACCGATGGTTTTCCTTATGTGAAATCCACGCGGCAGAACTAACGCGAGCAAGGAAATCACCAAGGGGAACACTATAAGGAAAATCAATGCGTTCATCGTAACGACCTCCCCATCATGGTTTTTCAGTCAACGTGTGATGCATGAAAACTATTCGTAACATACTTATAAATAATGACTTTTTTGAAACAATAGCATGGAGATGGCAACTTTCAATGTACGTGGCAGCAGCACGCCGTGACCGCCCGTTTTGCCGTTTCTATCAAGCATCTCTGCTCCGATGTTTTTTTTGATCCTTCTTGTTATAAATTTCTGCGTTTCATTTGGCCCGCTTTTCAGCGCAACCAGGCTTGAGCTTCCGCAAGTCGTTCTTGTGTAAAATACCTGACCGGGGCGCGCCGAAGGCCTGCTCCTGTAAACATCATCATCCTGGTTTCCCATTTGGGATTACCGACTATGGCAATTTTCTCGATCCTGTCGCCATGCTCCATAAAAAACGACATATCATTCCACACTTCACTCCCAACCCAGCCGCAAAAATCATCCTCTACCATTACCAGCACCTTGGCGTTTTCTTGTGGACTCAACCCCTTGAGACCGGCATCCTGGACAGCATCCATTTCTTCCTTGCGCAGGGCTCCGAAAATTCGTAATACCCATATGCCGCTGTTATCCCGTAAAATTGTTGCGCCCATACATGCTCCTCTCTCCTGGAATTCTCCCCGGACTCAGTGAATATTATGCTGTGTGAATCCTATTTTGCGGGAGGTACGACCGGCAACTTCTTACCTTCTTTAACAATTTCAATACCCCTCTCGAATCTCTCAAAAAAAGTCGGCGCATCCAGTTTCGTAAAAAAGTCTTTCTCAACCCTGCGCCTCGTTACAACCGTGACCTTTGTAGTAGACTCATCGATCGGTTCCAACCAGACTCCCATTACGGAACCGAATGCCAGCATTTTCATTCCCGTGCTGGTAATCATGTAATTCTCTTGCCGGTTTTCCGTTACTTCATCACACTTTTCCCAACGAAAAACAGCTTCGGCAATTTCCCATGCCTGATTGACAGAGACCGGGTATACTTTCGTCACCCCCTCATTTCCGACCATTTTCGCCTGGACCACTTGGTCGCTCAGCTCCGGCAAACTTGCGCAGCTGCTAGTCATCAGAAGTGATGCAAAGAGTGCAAAGACTAGCTTTTTCATAAGTGCTCCCGTTCCTTGCCATGCGAGGGCCGTCGGGGCTTTCTTTTCCTTCCCGCTTCCTGGCAACTGAACCAGGTATTTATCTCAATGCTGATCCTATGCTTTGGCCAGGTATTCATGGTGTCCTCATTTTTTGTCGTCTTTACAGGGTACTAGTTGTTCTATTACTCAACAGGCTACTGGGAGAACGAGCGAAAACACATGGTGTCGCTATCCTCCTCCAACTTCAAAAAGAGCTTGCCATCCTGGACAAAAAACGAATTGACCTTTGCCAGATTGCTCATGAAGAATCCATCCAGCGAATCCGGTGGACAGGCCATGCGTGTTGAAAACATGGGGCCGAACGACAACATGCCCGCTGAGATTTTGTAATCTCCGCCACCACGGTTGCAGTCGAAGCGGGCCTGTAGCTTGCCGTCTTTCGTCAAAAGAATCGTGTAGCGTTCCGGATTCGGGACCGTCATCTTTTCGACCGGTGTAATAGATCCTTCCCATTGCCAGGTTTTGCCCACTACTGAACCGGGATCCGTATCGTGTGTAGCCGGTTTGGCCTGGGCACCAACGTCGCCGGCCTTTTTTTCGACGCAGACCCTGCTCTCGATGCCGACAGTGGCCTCCACACTCGTTCCACTTTCCTTACTTGGGGCTGGTTCGTTGCTGATAATACAATCGTCGTTTTCGGCCATGGCCGACAGTGCCGGAGCGAGTCCCAAAGCCAGAAGACAAACCATCTTGAGAAGTCTTCTCATCACAGCCCCTCCCTTTCCGCCCTCCATCATTGGTACTGTCCGCTATGTAGGCAGTGCCGGAAACTATTCCTCCTCGACAAGAGCCTCCAGCCGCCCGGAGCGAACCGCTTCCACCAGGGCCGCATGGTCCTGCTTCGTTTGATCCGCATAGGCGAGAGAAAAGTCCCCCAGTGCCTTGTCAAAAGTGTCCCCCTTGCCCAGATAACCGCTGATGGTTGTCGCATCCCCGGACTTGGCATGGGCGCGGGCCAGGCTCCAGCCGCAAACCGCGGCATAGCGTTCGAGTTGTATGGCGGTACATCCTTCAACGGGTGCTGACATCTTCATGTCCCGCAACTGGCGCACGAAAAAGTCATAGCCTTTCCGCCCCCGTCCCCAGCCCAGAAAGATGTCACTGGAGGACTGCATCAGCCGCTGTCCGATGACGATACGCTCTCCTTGATTATCGTAGTTGCTCTTCCCTGCATAGGGTTCGAGGACCGACCGGCAGGCCTCCTTGAATTGGAGGACCAGAGGATGGTTTTCTTCGTCAAAAAACAGCGCGATAAAGCAACGGGTGCCGACACTTCCAATGCCCACCACTTTCATGGCAAAATCTTCCAGTCGATAGCGATCCAGTAGCACCCGGCGCTCATCTGACAGAGACTGCCGGAAGTCTGCCAGTCCCTCCCGAACCCGCTCCTCGAAGTCTTCGTCAGCGAAGTGGAAGAGAATCGGCGGTTGATCGACCAGGCGGTGTCGTCCACCCACCACCTTTACAATCTTGGGAAAGAGGTTTTCGATTACACGCGAGCGGGCTTTTTCGGCGATTTGTTCGCGAAACTTTTTCGCCTTTTCATCGGGTGCCATGGCAATCAGAGTTTTCGCATCCAATCGCTTATACCAGACTTCGAGAGGGCTCATTTTGGAAAACTCTCGCAGGTGTTCCCGATAGGCGCGCACGCACTCCAGCACGGCTTCCCTGGCCTTGGCATCGGACAACCGATTATCGCGTGCGGCGACCGCAAAACTGACCGCCAGCCGTTTGAGATCCCATTCCCAAGGCGCGGGAAGCGTTTCGTCGAAGTCGTTCAGATCGAAGACCAGATTGCGCTCCGGGGTTGCAAAAAAGCCAAAATTCAACAGGTGGCAGTCGCCACAGGCCTGAACCCGAATACCCGTGGTTGGAGTAGTGGCGAGATCATATGCCATGAGCGACGCTGAGCCGCGCAGGAACGTGAAGGGACTGCGGAGCATCCGTCCGTAGCGGATTGGTACCAGTTCTGGCAGCCGACCTTGATTCGATTCTTCCAGTATGGCAATGGGATCCCGGCGCTTGGCCGACGGTTTCCATCCGGCGTGGCTGTTGCGCGGCACGCTATCACGCAGTGCCTTACCGGTAGCAATACGTTCTTCACGGGAGAGAAATACCGGGACGTCCTCTCCGGCACCACTAACATCAGTCTTTGCTTTCTTTGTCTCTTTCTTTACCGACGCCATGATTGTCTCCCCATCTCAGTCTGGCTGATTAGGCGGCGATGCTGTAGTGCCGTCCGCTGTAACGGTCTGTAACTGGCTAATAATAATTTGATATCCGAGAATCATGCCAATAAAAAATATTATGGAGATGCGCCGTAGGTTGCTGTAATCAATAGATTTAGAAAAAGGAAGGGAATGGGTTTACGTGTATCAAGGGACGAAATATCGCCTTCGGGATGGTATTTCGCTTTTTTTGAGAAGGTTTATGCAGAGTTTCTGAATCCACGAATAAATGATCGCCAGATTCATCCTTTTTGGATTTGGTAGGGCCTTGTGACAAACTAATTTCTTCAGCGGTTTTATGGAGAAATAGCTGGCAACATCCTGTCACTTTTTACAAGAGCGACCCCCTTCTCGAAGCTCTGAATCTGGGTAAGCTGTCAGTTCGCAACAATTCCTACTTTGTTTTACAATAACGATAACAATCAGAGGTACGGTAAAACACCAAGAAAAACTTTTTCATACACTTCGTTATTTCATAAAGATCTTGCCAATTTCTCCAACCCCGCAAAGAGTCTGCGGTAAAGCATGCAATAGGGGTCTTTTGCCAGGATATCGCCAGAGACCGTGTAGGCGCGCACCGGGCACCCCCCATGACAGATTCCCAGGTAGTCGCATTCGATGCAGTCCTCCTGCCGGATCAGCACGCCCGGCCTGTCCAGGAGACGTCGCCGCGCCTCGCTGGAACGGAGGATATCTGAAAGGGAGTTCCCGTCTAATATGTTTCCGAAGCGGAACTCAGGATAGCTTGCCGCCCAGCAGTCGCATTGAGACACATGGCCCTGCGGGTCGATGCAGACAAATTCGTTCACGCAGTTGTCGCGCCAGATGCAGAGCAGGTCCTTGTTTCCATGGAGAAAGTAATTCATCAGCCTGTCCATGGGTCCGATCCGCACGCCGCTGTCGCGGCCCCTGCGCATCCAGATGGCTGCGAGATCAAGGAGAAAGCCTGCCAGTCGATCCGAGTCTAATGGGTATCCGTCCTTAACCCTGTTGGACGGCCCACCCGGGAATGGGGTATTGATCTGAAAATCGCTAAACCCCAACTCGTCCACAATCCGGGAGTAGAAGCGTTCAGCACCCATATCCAGTGTTCCCTGGTTGGGAATGGCGATGAAACCGACCTGTATACCCGCTTCCCTGGCTTCGTTCACGTTCCGGATCCATAACCGCTCGTACTCCTCGGGTCCGGAACCTGCAAGTCTGCGGTGGAGGTTGGGGAAGTCCATCGAAGTTCCCATGCTGTTGCCGAACATCTCCTCAATGACCCGGTTCCACTGCCGTGTGTAGCCGACCATGTTGGACTGGATGTAGTTGACGATCTTTATCCCGGTCCGCTCAACATTCTTCAGGATGATATCATGGGCATGTTCGAACCACGCCGGAGGCAGAGTCATCACCTCTCCGCCCTGCCAGTAAATTGAGAGAGTCCCGATATGCTCGCTTTCCAGGTAATCCAATACCTTTTCCAGCAACACCTCGAACAGTTCCAGGGTAAGCCGCTGCCCGGATTTGCTCTCGAAACAGTACTCGCAGTCAGCATTGCATTCGAGGGTGGGCAGGAGTATGAGTGAAAAGTCCCGTCCGCTCATGACGGTTCACCTTCTCGGTCGGCACGAATTGAGGCCAGATCCTCCCTCAACTCTCCTGCCGCGTCCCGCAGGGTTCGCAGCAGTGTCTTTACGCCTTCACAACGATACTCGCTTCGGGGCCATTTGAAATACCCCTGGCAATTCACCAGAAACTCGCACCCAGCGCACTCATCCTTCTCGGCCGGGAGTTCGCTCCTCAATCGCCGTACGAAAGAGGATACTTCGTGCGGTATCTCCACCCCGGCCAAACGACCGGCCATCGTTTCCACTCCCTGGTCGCTGACATAGCGGTCCAACCCGGGGTCCTCCTCCTGTATGGCCCAGAGCGTCACCGGGTCCTGCTGATAGAATGCCAGGAACAGGCTGTGAAAAAACTCGATTGGTTCAGTAACGGTGGTCCGGTGCAAGTAGTAGTGAGCGATCCGTAGCATCTCCTCGGTCAAGGCCTGATCCGGCTGCCCGCCCTCAACCTTTACTGAAAAATTCAGCGATGCGGCAAGCTTTACGATAGCACCGAAACCGGGTACGAGCGGCACGGAAACCCTGATCGGGTGCGCGGACAGAAGAGGAGCGTACCGATACAGCAAGGGAAGGTCCTCGTGTGGATCCCTTACTACAAGATCGATGGGTATGCCGGGAACCCAATCCTTCAAAGTGTCAATCGCACCACCAAGTGAAAGAATCGTGACATAGGAAAGCCCGTCCGGGACCGCGTCGGAAACTATTTTTGTAATCTCCGACGGGTCATAGGTGCGGACGATCGTCTTTCTTTCCCGGTATGCGTCCATCAGGGAAACCGGTATGTTATAGGTGATGCTATCCGTCAACTTGTTTCTCCTGATAACGGTCCGCGATAAAAACGGCTACCAGCGGTTGACCCATGCGCTACCATGATTTGCCCATGCGGTACCATGATTGGCCCACATGCCGCCACCTCGATTGGCCCAGGCAGCACCACCGCCACCACGATTGGCCCAGGCAGCGCCACCTCCGCCACCACGATTGGCCCATGCGGCACCGCCGCCGCCACCACGATTGGCCCAGGCGCCGCGACCGCCACCGCCACGATTGGCCCATGCGCCGCCGTAAGCCTCCGCCTCCTGCTCGGAAAGCAGCAGCGCGCCACCACCCAGTGCGGCACCGATGACTACCATTGACCATTTCCCAAGTCCGGCAAAAAACTCCCTGCGGCTCAACCGTTGCTCTTCCACGGAGACAATTTCACCTTTTTCGATTGTTTCGATATCTTTTTCCATGTCGTTCCCCCGATTTGTGGCCGGACTGGCACGGTGAATTTTCCCAGTTTCGTCATCCGGAGTTTCCGAATGGCGATCCTAACACCGGCATCCGGGCTTACGTCTTAAAACGTTACTCGAAGGTTATTTTTTCGTCTCTTCCACCGGTTGCGCAGGCACACCCAGCCGGGAGAAGTGCATGGCAAGGAAGCGCCAGGCGCCTTTCTGCTTCAGCAAGGTTCCGGAGAGGTTGAATTCGAGCTACTTACTCACGCCTTTCACCGTGGCCTTGATCGTGCCCTCAGCGGCAAACCAAGCCATGTCACCCTTGGAACCAGCGGAAATCCAGTTGTAGGTGATCGTCAGAGACCCCTTTTCAAATCGGGTAAAAAACTGGTTGTACGCCGCCTCGACCCCTTCCTTGCCCCGATAAATCTCGCCGGGTCCGGTTCCCATGAGGAAGATTTCAGGACCAGTCTTATAGGTCTTCATCACCCCCTTGACGTCCTGCGCAGAGAATGCCGCATCATGCTTTTCAAGCAGAGCAGTAACCTGACGCGTCAGCTTGGCCCCGCCATCCACTGCCAGACACGGTGATACCGCCGCCAGACAAATCAACACCACACCTATCAAAATCCGATACACTGCCATACGATCTCTCCTTTCACGTTATTTTCCCCTGCAAAGCTCTGAATCGGCCGGAATCTGGCCAAATTCATCGCATCCTCACAAACCCAGCGTCATAGTCCAGATTATTCAACTACTTGGAAACAGGCCCCCTTCATCCGGTCAGATGCGGGTTCGAATCATCCTTCCCCTGCCGGATCACCAGCGGGCCTTTTACCGCATCCATTACATACGAAGGAGGGTGCCCGTTCTCCAGCAATGTGGTCATCACTCGCAGGTACTTGCGGATATGGCAAAAGAATTTCTTATACCCCATGCAGAGATACTGGAGTCCCGGTTCGGACTGACATGTCTCCAGGAAGCGGTGTTTGGGACACCCACCCTGGCAGGCCGCCAGCACTTCGCATCTCCCGCACCACTTCGGCAGAGTCGATTCCTTCTTCACGCCGAAACCCGAATGGAGAGACTTTTCGACCATACGGGCAAGATCGTCGGTCAAAATATTGCCAAGCCGGTACTCCGGGTAGACGTAGTGGTCGCAGGCGTAGATATCACCGTCATGCTCTATCACAACCGAACGGCCACATTGCCGGTTGTGAATGCATACCGGGGACGGGTTACCAATCCAGGCATTGAGCGCCCACTCGAAGTTCATTACGAAAATCGTCCCCACGTCCTTGCGGACCCACTCCTCATAGATCGCGATCAGGAAATCGCCATACTCCTCGGAGACCACTGACCAGGGGGTAACTTCGGCATTCGGCTCTACATTATCGAGCAAAGCCGGCGTGGCGAGTTGCAGACCCTGTTTTTGGTCGGCGGCATCGGCCAGACGTTCGACGATCGGAGTGAACTGGATAAACTCCACTCCTTCTGACTTGAAAAATCGGTAGACATCCAATGGTCTGCGCGCCGTCTCCCGAGCTACGCTTGCCATGACGTTGTACTCGACCTTATGTTTCTGCAGCAACCTGAGCCCCCGCATCACCGTGTCGAACGAGCCATTCCCTGACCGGTCACGACGGTAACGGTCATGGATCTCTCGCGGTCCGTCAAGACTGATACCCACCATGAAGTTATGCTGCTTCAGGAAGCGGCACCACTCGTCGTTGAGGAGGGTGCCGTTGGTCTGCAGTGAATTGGAAATAGTCTTACACCCGTGAAACGGTCGCTGCAGTTCAATGACCCGTCGAAAGAAATCGATACCCAGCAGGGTCGGTTCGCCCCCCTGCCAGACAAATTCAACGATCGGTGTCGGCTGAGAAGTGATGTATTTTGTAATATATGAGGAAAGCACATCATCGGACATCCGGTACTGCTCTCCGGGTTCAAAGAGGGCCTGCTTCTCAAGATAAAAGCAATACTCACAGTTGAGATTGCACATCGGCCCGATGGGCTTTGCCACAATGTGGAGGCCCTTTGGGGTAGAAGCAGCAGGTCTGCTGTTCTGTCCTTCATTCATAAATATCTTCCTGTTACCATTGTTCTTTGTAAGACCCGCTGAAATTATGTATCCCCGATAATGGCATTCGAGGATGACAAATTTCATAGCGGGAGAATAGTGCTAATCTGATTAATTTTTCAATTATACCATCGGTGTACCTGGATATCTCGGTTGTCGACAAATATTTCATACCGATCCTGCCCTTTGTTATGACCTCACCATCAAATGCACCAGTGCAGCCATTACATCGCAGTGTCTCATTGAACAACTCCGGGGAGTCCCGCGCGGATCCGGCGGGAGAAATCCGGAGCCTGGTCTGACGCTTGGGCTTTCAGGTTGATGTAGCTGCGGCGCTTCAGTTCCTCAAACGGCAAGCTCCGATCCACCACCCCCCGCTCGTAAATCATCCTGTCGAGATACCCATTAACGATGATCCGCCAGTCGAACCTCGCATTGGGATTATAAGGCGCGGTATGCCCCCGGATGTTGGTGGTGCAGTTGCTAGTCAGGGCGTTGTACCACTCGGGACGGTCCTTGATCCGGTTGACCTCACGCAGATAGTCGAGGAACACCTTGCGGATGACTTCCGGTTTGGCCTTCAAGCGGTAAAGATAGACATCCTCCTTGCGGTAGTTGGTGCGGAGCCGCACCACGTCCCGCTCATCGGCCACGATATAGGTTAGCTCGTACTGTTTAAAAAAACCCTTGATGGACGAGTACTCCTGCCCCCGCTTTTTCCTCGTCTCTATGGAAAAACAGACTTCCCCTTCACCGTCGAACCCGAAGCTGAGCATGGTGTGGGCGATGTACGGAGACCCCCAATAGATGATAAACAGGTCGGCAGTCTTGAGTTTGGCCAGGTCAAATGTCCTGTCGTAATAATGGCAGGTATAATCTGTCTCGCTCCGGTAGTCGCAGTTCCGGATATTGTGGATCGTCACCAGGTTACCGTCAGTGGTTGCAGAAGGGAGGATCATCACATCCGACTGCCAGTCGGCGTTGTTAGTGGGAGGGATGCGCAACCACCAGACCAAAATGAGAATAAAAGCAACGAGGAAAATGAATACTGCACGGCGCCGGGGTCTCACAAAAACAAATGTCGCGAGGGATCCCAGAACAAACAGGGCCGTCGCAACTGTCTGCAGGATAGGCGGCAGGTTCGAATAGAAGATGGCCATGCCTGCCCATCCAGTCATTCCAAGGAGGAGCATCCAGAGGAGAACCAAACCACAAGTTTTCAGCGGTTTTCGCATTAATTCAGTTCTCCTCCTGGACGGTCAACGCTTCCCTGCTGTTATTTTCTGTAATGAAAAATCACAGTACTGCACACTACTTCTTTTTGGCTGGTTTAACTGAGATCGCCAGGGCCTCAGTAAGAGTTATCATAACCTCGTCACCGACTTTTACATTATTCAGGTTTTTCTTGTCCTTAATCTTGACCACCTTGTATTTCCCGTCAGCCATCTTGAGGGTTACGGTAGTCTTCTTGGGGCTGATCGATTCAACGGTGGCGGTTATGGTAACTTGTGAGCCTGCAATACCTGACGGCTTTTCACCGGATTTAGCAAGCCGTTCCGCTGCGACTGTTGCCCCTTCACCTTGAGGCATTGCACCCGGCTTGAACACTTTCACCGCGATTGACTCGAAATACGTGATTTCAACGATGTCGCCAACTTTCACTTGTGGAAGGTTTTTTACTGCCTTTCCAGCAATAACATCAAAGACATTACCGTCGGGACCCTTCAGTGTCACAATTCGCTTTTTGAGGTCGACTCCCTCGACGGTCGCTGTTATGTGTGTCGTCCGCTCTTTGGTTACAGAAGGTTTTTTACCCTCTGCGGCAACGTTCTTTACTGTTGCGGAAGTTTTCTCTTGTGCTGCAAAAGCCACTATGCCGAGCGGTAAAACAACCAGGGTTACAGCAAGAACAACAGTCAATTTTTTCATACATAATCTCCTCTTCTTGTTTTGATTTATGAACATCAACGTCGAATCTGTTCAATTTGCTACATTCGGATGCGTTGTCAGGCGGTATTCACCGCCCACTGCTTTTTAGACAATGAGATAGAAGTGCTTTTATTTACTCGCTGTACCAGACTGTCTCAGGTTGGCAGTGATGATCCTTTGCCCTGAAACCTGTGGCCCTCCTTTCTGTGAAGCATCGGAAATATACCATCCCAACGACGTGAACCCTTGTCGGGCAGCAGCCGACATCTTGCCGGTCAGCCGGACGATCTGCAGTGAAGCCTTGAGATCCGGGCGAGCCGCCAGCCGGGCAATTTCAGGTGTCCATGAAACGTAATCCACAGGCGCGGGAATAATAATGGCGCCGTCACGGGAAATCCCGACCACAGTCCCTCGTGCTGCTACCTCTTTCAAAGGCATTTCCGTCTCATGTAGCCCAGCAAGTATCTGTACGCTCTCGGCAACAAAGCGAGCCTCTTCTTCGCTGTCGGCTATGGTGGCAAGTTTGATAATATCGCTGCGACCCGCGACACCGGAAAGGCTTTCAAGGCCGGTAACCAGTGAAGTCTGCACCGTTAATGAGTACCATTTGTTTTTGATCAGGACATCGGCAAGTTTCTCGGAGGCGCCCATTGCGATCAGGCTTTTCCTGTTTCTGATGATTAGGTCAGCCTTTGGCGTTTCATAGATGAGGTCATTGGTGATCGTTGTTGCGGAAATTGCCATGGAAGCCGGAACGAATACTGAAACCACGGCATTTACTCCCCAGTTTCCCGGAGAAAGCTACCCAGGCCGCGTCCGTGAGCTTTTGCGACAACACTGCGTTGGTCGTATATGGGTCAACTCCCAGCCCTTTCGCCAGCTGCCGACGGCTATCCTCGAACCCCAATGCGGTGATGGTGACATCCCCAACGCGACTTGCAGTATCCGCCACCTTTTCTCCACCAGTCTTGTCTGAATCCGTCGCAGCACCGGCAATGCTCCTGGCGCCCATGGCCACCCTTTCGAAGAAACGGGAAAGTCCCGAAGGGATGCTTTCCACTGTCTCTACCGGGTGAGTAACCATGTTCACGGCAGATTTGACCGGCTTGACTGCCGCTTTGCCGGCAGCAGTGAGAAACTCCTTGGTCTTGCTCATCGAATCAAGATGCTTGATAGCCGGCAGTTCCACAATGCGGATTCTCAGCAGGGCCTCTCCAGGTACATCGAAGTTTCCAAGATCAGACTTCAGAGAGAAATGGGCCATGTATCCGTCAGTAGGGACTTTCTCGTCCACGGAAAAGAGGGCACCAGCCAGCATGTCCTGGGGAAGAAGAGATTCCGCGCTAACAACTGGCGGTTTTTCATAGGTTATTTCTCCGGCCGTAGCGTATCCAGCACCTGATAAGGAGGAAGCGTAGAGAAAAACTGTCACGGCAACGGACAAGAACAATCGGCATTTCAGGCTTAATCCATTATTACATCCCATAAAATGCTACCTCCAGTGTGTTTGATTTTTTCGATAAAATGCGAGATGGCAAATACCGTACGCACCTGAACCCGCCAAGGCTGCCTTCCCATGCATTTTCAGGAAGACTCTTACCCCTTCGATGCGTTCAACAACAGCATCAAAAATGATCTGCGGCCAGACGTGAACTAAATTCTTATGAAAGAAAGGTTCTTCATTCCCAATAACGTTATCCGAGATTTCGTGCCAAGTTAATCATGATAGGTCACAAGAAGATAACCCATTGAAATGTGAATTGTTTTAACAGCTGTTGATATGGTGTGCGGTGCATGCAGCGGACGAAATACCGGCCCCAGGGTGATATTTCGTCCTTTTTGATAATGAATCGTATGGCAGGATTTTTCATGCGGTACATCAGGGTGGGTGGTATGATCCCGTGTCTACAAGCACCCACCCTTCCCCATTGGAAAGTCTGGAACCCAAGAAAATTCTGAACTAAGTACGGAGCCAAAACTATCCAGATACACCGGATGGAAACTACGTATGAGGCGCATTGGAAGTTGCAGGATTAGGCGAAGTTACGACTGTTTATCGCCTGGGTTTTCCACCCCTTCGGTATCGGGCCGGGATTCGGCGCCGGCAACGGAACCGGGCGCGAAATCTATGCACCAGGTGAACGTCGCGCTGGGGAAAGGGAAATGTCACGTCTGCTTCCTTCGATACGGCATCATAGATGGCAACTACCAGATCACTCCTGACCCGCGGCCAGCTGTCGAACTTGTCCGTCCAAGCCCGCAGTTCGAAGTTGATGGAACTGTCACCATAGACGAGAAAGAGAGCCTGGGGCGGAGGATTCGCCAGAATGTCCGGATGTGCCGCCGCCAATTCCACCAGCAGAGACATGATCTTTTTCGGTAGCGCGCCGTAATTCACGCCCACCGGGATATCGATGCGACGCTTCTGATCACTGTGCGTCCAGTTAATGACATTTTCGGTGATGAGCTGAGGAATTGGGAACGATGATATCAGCACCACGCCAGGTGCGGACGGTACAGGAACGCATGCCGATCCTCTGCACCTCTCCCATCAGATCGCCGACCTCGATGGTGTCACCGGCACTGACCGGCCGCTCGAAAAGCAGGATTAGTCCGGAAACGAAATTGTTTACGACACTTTGCAACCCGAAACCGATCCCGACACCTAAGGCTCCTGCCAGGACCGTCACCTTGGTAAGGTTGACCCCCATCAAACCTATCGCGATAATGAAGCCGAGAGAGAGGATCAAGTAGTGAAGAAGAGTCGATGCGGCATATGCCCGACCGGGTGAGACATGCTTTCGGGGATACACCTCTTCGTTCAGAATGAAGCGAAGAAATCCAGAGAAAAGATATGAAATCCAGACTCGTGAGGGGAAATGCGATTATATCACCTACAGAAATCGCGATGGATCCCCGCTCTAACTTTGCCCCGAGAATAGTATCCACAGCGGATGATGCCGGTTCCAGGAGCCCCATATAGAAGAGAAAACGCGCAAACCAGCCAAGGATTGCCCCCCATACCAGAACGATGTAAAAGCGTTTCTCCAGGAGTTCCCGGCAATTTTGCACCATGCGGAACCGCTTCATTGGCCACAGGTGGAGACAAAAACTGAACGCAGCGCTTATCACCCGGACAGATGCATACAATCCCACTCCCAGATAGCCGGCGACGAGGACGCTGGGCGCCAGCAGACGGGCCAGGTTCATGTAGCCGGTTAGCGCTGCCACCAGACTGGTGGCAAAACAGAGCAGGAGTGCGGAGGAAAGCAACCGGGACAGTTCAACCCGCAATGCCGGAACAAGGGCAGTAGAAGGCCAGGCCTGCCCTTTCCGTGTCATCATCCAGCCAGTAACAGCCAGTGCGAGAAGAGACTCGAACACGAGGATTGACTGACCAACTGACATGACACCGGAAAATGCCTGACGCACCGTATCGATGGCAAACAGGATCCCCAGAGCACAGAGCCAGGAAAACACCCGGGACTGGACCGATAACCTTACAAGAAGGAGCATCGGCACCATGGACAGCGCCTGGAGAAAAGCCTTGCTATGGGCAGGAACTTCCGACCATGGCGAGGTCAGCGTCAACAGAATTACGGTCAGCGCTGCACAGTACGGATGTTCATACACCTCGTAAGCATACGTCCGGGCATTATCGATCGTTTCCCATTGGCGGTAACGCCTGCGTGCAACGATGAACAGGAAAAGCACCAATACAGAAAGAATAACATTGAATATCCAGTGTGACTCGGCTGCAAACTGATGGAGTTCACCGATGATCGTGCCGAGGAATACACGAAGATAGGCGGGCAATTCTTGCCGCGCGAGCTTCCACTGTCGTTTGTCCCATATGGGGGGACTGTCCGGCTGAAAAGTGCCCTTGACGACACCCTGTTGGGCACGGGCTATCTCCTGCAGTGCATTCCCACAGACCGCGAGATCCTGTGCGAGACGTATTTGCAGGTCCATCACGGTTGACGTTTGCTGCTGGAGACGGGTGCGGGCCGCATCCAACGCGTCGAGCGTAGTTTCAATCTGCAGCAGGGTCGCATCTGGCGCAGCCGATGCCATCGCGACTTCCAGCGTCTTGCCCCAGATCTTTTGCCGTACAGCCAGTTTGTCCTGGAAAACGTCGAGTTGCTTGGCCCTGGTGGTCAAAACCTCCAACCAACGCTTGGCACGCGCCATTTTCTGCTGCCATAGCTGCTGTTGCGACTGGAGACCTGACAGGGTAGCATATCCCCGCAAGAGCAACGTCGTCTCCTGATACTGGGTAGCGATCTCACTGCTGAAAAGCGGCAATGCTTGCTGAATAAACTCAACTTGAGCATTACTGGACGTAGCGCCGACAGAGGTACGGAGAGAATCTGAAACCTCCGTCGCCCGCAGAGCGACCTCTGCGAGAGGAATGGCGGAAGGTGCGGCCGCAGTGGTGACATTCCGAAACACCTGCTCCTTCCGCTCCGCGGCCGAACCTGTGACAGCAGCAAGTGCAAATGCGGCGACCACCGCAAAAACGGCAAGACGCAGTGTGGAACGAAAGCGATTTTTGACTTTTCCGGAATAAGTTCCCATTTTCTCGGCACCATTGTTTCCGGCCGCTCAAACCATTACTGAGGCGACACATCATTCCCTTCCGTATCGTAACAAACCTGGTTGGCGTTGGAATCGATGACACACCCAATACACGCTCCATGGCACTGTTCATATTCAGTATTGCAGTCCTGGGCGGCATTTTGCAGCTCGTCCACGGTAATCTCACCGATATAGTTCCCCTCCTGGGAATTCCCCTTGTAACAGGAAACAGAGATGGATTCGTCCTGGGAATGTGCCTGTTTCACAGGGACGGCCGCGACCAGGAGAAATGCGACGGCCAGGACAACTTTATGTAACATTGCGAGAGTTTTCATTTACAATCTCCCTGATATTCTCATGATGTCGAAACAGCTATCCTACTGCCAATCGTGGAACCTGCCTGGTCCAGTCGCAAAACAGCCTTCGCCTCCATCCGGACAAATAACAACGAAGGTTAAACGTTTCCCACAGCCAGCCACACCGATGGTGTATTCCGCCCTTTCTATGCCGTTGACAAAGGGGCCTTGCAAGGCAGGTTCAACCACTTCCCGTGAAATGATCGTAGGCGTCGCTTCCTGGCAGTTCATCTCGAATTGCGCGCGTTTCAAAGCGGTTTGAGTCGCCATTCCCTGTTTGCTGTCCAGAAACTGGGACTGCGACACACACCCTGTTGACACCAAAACAGCTACAAGCAGCATAATTTTTCGATATCTCTTCATGCGTTGCCTCCAGTATATTGTTCTTACTGGTTTTCATCCGGAAACAATCTTTTTTCGCCCTGACTGTGTCAATCATCGGTTTTGTTTGTGCGACGTCCAGTAGTACGTCTCCGCACAATCCCTTGATTTCTTTGTCAGAACAAAAAAATCCTCGTTTCCAAATTGAAAACCGCTAGTTTCGCATCCGGGGTTCCAGGATGGAAACTAACTACAGACATTTTGTTGTTAACCACCCTTTCTGTCCCTTTGCTGACACAAGCTAAACACAACTCGGAATTGCACTGCAGCTAGACGTCGCGCAGGGGAAAGAAAACTTTTCCCCACTTGAGAAACTGCATCAGTTTTGGCAACGATCAATTCACTCCCTGCAAAGAAGCCGAAAGGTAGCCTCATTCAGAGAATCCGGAGCAAGCGGATATTCTTTCGGATCATTAACATTCAAGGTTGGATCATGGTATGCTCCGCCCGGACCAAAGGGGTACAGAGATATCTCGTAAAGTTTCTGCGTACTGCAATCTGCCGTAAACTGAATCCGTACCCCTGCAATGCCGTCGCGCGGAGCGATATACTGCCACTTGACCCATACAGACGGCTTACCCTCGAAAGGCTCAAACGTGTCGTAATTGTACGAGGCAATCGTGTCGCTGTCCTCTTCGGTACAGCTGCCACTCAGCATTTGCCGTGCTGATGGTTGCCAGAACCAATAGTGCCGCAAGTGCGGAACGCATCATGACGTACCCCCCTTTAAATCACGTAGTTGACGGTTTAACTATCGGTCATGATCAAAAGCAAATTCGGTAGCGCCTTTGGGCGACCAGTACGTCTTGGTATCCTTGACGTCAAGATTCATTAAGCTGGCAAATGCCGAATTCGAATTCGAAAGATACTTCTCGTTAATTTGGTCTTATCGCAGCCCGTTCCCCCACGAGGGGGAACGGGCTTTCACGGAGGTTCCAGAACTACTTAACCATAGTTACCGCCTGTGGCTTCCAGGTGCCGTCGAGGATTGAGGGCGGCGATTCCTTTGGCCAGTATAGCCTCAGCATCAGAATGAACTTCCCTTTCGGAGCCGGCAGCCAGTTTGATACCTTTGCCTTGCCTGGTGAGTCGTGCTGGAGGTACAAATCCACCGAACCGTCCTTGTTATAGGTGAATTTGTTCCGGGAACTCAGCGTATAGCGGTTGAGTGGATTATCGACGAAGAAATACTCGGTATTGTACATGGTCAGCGACCAGAATCCGTTGACCGGAGGCATCTGCCCCTTGTCGATGTGCAAGACATACTTGTGGGAGCCGTCGTACGATTTTCCGTTTACGTCGACATCGGAGGTCGGATAGACTGCATCCTGGGGCCGGTTCGCCCCCAGGCCGATAGCGGTTATGAGGGCTCGCTGCAGGTAATCGGTACCGTAGAGTCCGGTTTTGGTTGTAAACTGCCAGCCGTTCACATCGGTGCCCGCATTTTTGAAGTGGCCCATAATTTTTTCCTGCGCAGGTTTTGGAACTCCCTGCAATGCCTTGGCAACAACGGGGTCAAGCTTGCCGATGTCGAAATCCTTGCCCGGAACGATGTCGATCTTCGCCATTTTCGCAACCATTGGAGCATCGTCCTTTGCCGGCGGGTTATCCTTCATCAGCGCCGCCAGAAGTTTGAAATAGCTCCCGGCATCCATCCGGTTCACCTGCTCCCGCACTGCTGTCTTCATGTCGATGCTCGGATCGACCTTACCCGGTGGCGGTGTGTACTTCTTCCCGTATGCGCTGAGCGGAACCAGGGTTACATGATCCTGCAAGGCATGGACAGCCTTATAATCTTGGGGGGTTCCGCTGCAGTAGATTCGACCCAGGACCCAGACTATTGCGGTCGGGGACTGATACCGGATTATCCCTTTGGGCAAGGTACCCTTCCAACCGGGACCGGTGATGGCATATTTCTGTGTCTTGGTGCCGGTCGTGCGCTTGCCGGGAACCTGAAACACATCCGTCCAGCCGTCAAGCATCGGCATGAGGTAATAGCGGCCGGCAGCATCCGGCAGGCGCAGAATCCACGGCTCTTTGCCCACATCCAGCCAGGCAGTGGTATACAATGTGTCTGCATTGGGAGCCGTAACGTCCCTGAAAGCCGCGGTTGGATACTCGCGCATCCGGACCAGTTGGCCCATCGGCGCCCGCGTTCCTTTTGGTTTATCCACATTTGTCATTACCCGTCGAGTCATCTCCATAGTAACAAGCGGATAGCCGTAAATATAAGCCTCGGTGGCTATTGCCGTTGCGTCCTTGCTGCTTATCTTTGCAGCCAGACTGACAAAGGGGAATGTCAGAAGCATGGTCGCTATAATCGAAGCAAATATACTCGTCTCCAATATCCGCAATTTCACTGGAAACCTCCTTAGATAGCCTGCCAGGAATGTGTCTATTTCTTTTCAGTCTTCTCCACAGATATGGCATAAGCCTGAGTATAGGTCGCCACCACCTCATCTCCTATATTGACGTTCTCCAGGTTTTTCGGGTTCTCCACCTTTACCTTCACGGGATTTCCCTCTGGTCCCACCAGGACCGCGGTCTGATTTTCCTTGTCAATAGATTGCACCGTGGCCGTCACCGTCGTTTGGCTGGCAGCTAAGCCACCGGGCATTTCCCCTTTTTTAGCCGTTGCCAGAACATCGGCCTGCGATATTTCGGGCGGGGACTCGCCCGGCTTATAGACCTTGACGGCTACCGATTCGTAATAAGCGACTTTTACAACATCACCGACCTGTCACCTGAGACAGGTTCTTCGCCTGTGGGCCGACAAGGATTACAAAAGTGTTCCCATCATCGCCCTGTAGCGTTACAAGCCTGTCTTTCAAGTCTATCGCCTGGACCGTAGCCGTCGCAGTTACGACCGATTCCTTCATTACCGAGGGTTTTTCAGCTGCAGAAGCTGCAGCTGCTGCGGGACATCCCTCTCCTGCCTGTGCTGTTCCCCCGATGGAAAAGGCGATAACAACCGCTGCCAACAATACTGATTTGTTCTTCATAACGTGTCTCCCTTCTTGTTAGGTTAGAATTCCACTTTATGCCCGAAAATTGAACATATCCCGACTGAATCGGCATCACTCTCCGAACAGTTGACCCTTGACCAGCTTGGGAATGACCGGGGTGAACGAAACCTGGATATTCCATTTCTGACCGAAGGTCTCCGGGTGAATGGGCATGTACTGGCCCGCCAGACCGATCTTGACCGGAAGCTTTCCGAGCTTCACCACCTTGTTGACAGCAACCCCAATGGGAACCGTCCAGACATCCCCGGAGTTTTGCGCCCTCCAGTTCGCCAGCACATTACCCGAATAGCCGATACTCCAGCCGTTGGGCAGGAAGTACGCCGCTATGGGCTGGAGATTCATCTGATGCACGCTGTCCCGGTTATTCTGCCCGGCATAGGATATCCAGTCCTGGCAAAATGCGCCGAGGATCCATTTCTTGGAGAGATAGCCGACCACGGCAGCCGGTCCCACCTGCCACTTCCCCTGCCCGTTGTGCACGTCGAAGGCGGTGGGGAAGATAAAGGTCGGCCCGATGCCGAGCAGCCAGTTCCCGACGAACTTCGGGCTCGGTGAGAGCATCTCCAGCAAGATCGTGTCCCCGAACGCGGTCGAGCGATTGATATCCACATGGGGCACCGGGAAGGGCGACGATTCCGGGTACGGCGCGGAGTTGAACAACTGTAATACCGGCCGGGTGATGAGATTCCAGTTGCCGGTCAGCGCCACCGGCATAACCGGCTGGAACTGCAGATTCGAACTCCAGTGGCTGCTCCCTTTGCCGGGAATGGTGAGCACGTAATTGTTCTGCTGAAACGAGAGGGACCAGAGTTCACTGACCGGGTTTGTCAGCTTCTTGTTGAGTTCGCTCAGCGATTTGTCAGCTTCAGGATTCGCCGCGGAAACAGATGTATCATCAGCCTGCACGGATGCGGCAAATAGCGAACTCAGAATGATGAAAACTGACATTATATGGATCAATTTCATCTACATTCTCCTTTCTTTGGGCAAACATCCGGTCAAGAGTCCGAAAACCGGCTACTTATACGAATTCACTGTCCCAGTGCACGACCACCTCAAGGGGTAGGCACCACGCGATAGTAAACGCCATTTGCCCCATAGGATGGCTGGAACCAGTTATTGCCGCACAGGTAGTAGGTCACACCGTGAACGACGGGAGATGCGCAACCTGCAGGCAGCGTCCCATAAATCGCGCCCATCACGTAAGGGCCGCCGGCGGCCCCTGCCGCGACACCGGCGTTGTAGGCGCTTGTCGTTGCCGCTGCTGTGTTGGCGCTGCCTGCTGCAACTCCGGCGCTGTAGGCGTTGGATGTTGCCGCGGCCGTATTGGCTGAAGCTGCTGTCGCGCCGACGATCATACCGACTGCCGCGCCAGCTGCTGCTGCGCCTGCGGTGGACCAGCCGCCGCAGTTATAACAGCCGGATCCGTAAACATTCACCGTGGTGGGAGGGTGGTACGCCGGATAGCCATACGCCGGAGGATGATAATAGGCACCGCCGTAGTGGGCATCACCGTAGGCTGTTCCTCCGTATGCGCCGGTCTTTGCCCAGCCCCCTCCCGTTGCGTGCGCTGCGCTGCCACCATAGACATTGGTGTGGGAAGTACCCACGCCCGCGACATGAGACGTGCTGGTGCCCCAGGCGCTGGTATGGGACGTCTGCCCGAACGTGTGCTCTGTGCTGCCGCCCCAGGCGTTGCTGTGGGCGGACCCTCCAAAGGTGTGGGCGCTGGCGCCGCCGAACCTGTTCGCATGCCCCCAGGGCAAGGCAGGATGACAGGAGAGAAATACGATTGATAAACTCAGACAAAAAACAAATATATTTTTCATGGTATTTTGCACCTCCTCACTTATTTTTAGCCGGTGCGCCCTTCGCGGAGGGCTTGGCGTATGGCGGGAGTTTCGCAGTCGGGTTGACGAACGCGATCGGCTTGGCATTGACTGAGTCCTTCGAGACAAAGTCCCCGGGCTTAACGTTTACGTTGAGTTGCCAATCGGAAAGCTCCAATTGGTTGCGCAGTCGTGACGGATCAGCCCGGTATACCGCCCGGAGCATCCGGGGCAGCTTGTCTTCGGCGCCGATCCAGGCCTGCACGAACACATCGTTGTTGGCATAAGCCACCATATCGGTCGTTATTCCGCCTACCACCTTGGATTGCCCTATGTAGAAGGCAATGATCAGCCCATCGGAAAGATCCTTGTAAGGATTGGCGACGATCAGGTCGGTGAAAGGAAAATATATCGCGGCCGAGGTAAAGGCCTTTTCCAGTGCGGCATCGATCGTGGGCGGAGCATCGGTAACGGCCACCAGATTCTCTGCCGGGGCGAAGGCCGTCATCTTTTTCCCGTCATAGTAGAACTCGGAGGCAGGACCATCTGCGACCGTAATTACCCGAAGCTTGTCAGGCCGCTGCATGGTGACAAAGGATTTCGTCGTATAGGCGAGAGGCGTGCCTAGGCGACTCGGGCTCTCATAGGTAACCACCGCCGTGAAGCGCATCGAACGGGCAGCGGCCAGACGGTCGCAGGCGGCCTTGATAATCTCCATTGCCTTCGGTTCCAGCGTCATCCTGACAGGAGGCGGCTCTTCCATTTTCTGCATCTTGGCAGACTTCGAAGCCTTCGATGCATGCTTCGGCTTCTGGGCGTATCCGTTTGCGGTAAAGGAAACCACCAGTGCAAGTGTGAACAGCAATGCGAGTCCGTGGCGAATACCCCGGACCGCCGCGACTATCGACATGGAGCCTGATGTAAATTGCTGTGCGGCGCTCATGGTATCATCCCGCATTCGAACATCTTGTTGGCGATGGGAGCCGCTACCCGGTTGATGAACTCCTGCCGCATCTGGGGATCGCTGTGCAGCAACTTGATGACCCGTTGTTCCATCTCAGATTTGGGTTGGCCCTTTTTCTTCCATAACTGCTCACAAGTCGATTGCTGGTACTTCGCGACGACCTTGTTGGCAACCTTATCCAGGATAGGATAGTTCTGAGCTCCGGCAACTCCCGTCACAATAAGCACTGATGCCATTGAAACTACTGTATACAGACACATACGTTTATTCATGATTTTTCTCCTTTCATGACATTCTACCCTTCTGAAGATGACCCCTTACTTGTGCGGTATTTCCAGAGATAGACATAATTGCCAATTATTACCTTTCGGGAGTCTGCCCATTTCTCCCTGTTTGACATACGTTTTTGCCAGCATCATTGTCTGCAGGTTTATTGAGGGATACGAAGCAATTTCCCTCCACTATTCGGAATTAGATTGCACTGTCTAGCTCATGGAATCATTCCGCATTCGAACATTTTGTTTGCGATGGGAGCAGCAACTCTGTTAATGAACTCCTTTCGCATCTGGGGGTCGTTGCGCAGCAAATTGATGAAACGTTTTTCCATATCAGATTTGGGCTGGCCTTTTTTCTGCCACAACTGTTGACAGGTAGCATTCTGGTACTTCGTAATTACCTTATTGGCAACATCGTCAAGGATCGGGAACTGCTGGGCTCCGGCAATACCCGCCATAAGCAGTAATGCTCCCATCGCCACAACCGCGGATTGACACATTTGTTTTTTCATGATTTTTTCTCCTTATTTTGTCCTGTCTGTTAATTTCTACTGTGTTCGTTTATAAGTGAGCAGTTTTACAAGATTTCCGCCCACCCCGCGTGATTCAATCCCAAAATCTGCTGCTCCAAAACAGTGAAGGCTAGTTACCTGTGGCTTACGGGGCGCTCTGCAAGCTCTTCAGCGCATCATCAATAGAGAAGCTGCCCGGTTTCTGACTCGGCGGAAACTCCCTGAACGTGGACAGGAATTTACCCACATACTCCTGGGCAGGCACAAGCACAAAGACGTGGTCAATCCGCCAGCGTCCGTAATCTATGCTCTCATGGTCGGCGATCTCGAACGGATCCGTGCGCAGATTGAAAAGTTTCGGAAAGCGGAGCGGCACGAACGGATCTTGCCAAACATCGAGGCCATGTGCGCGCTGTTCGGCGAAGACGATTTTCCACTGGTTGTAGCGCAGGCCGACGAGCGAGCCGTCGTCGTTAAAATAGAAGAATTCGTGGCGCGGGCTGGGTTTCTTGCCGGCCAGCGCATCGGTTAGGTCGTAGCCGTCAAGATGGACCTTGAATGTCTTGGCGCCGACTTTCATGCCCTTGAGCAACTGTTCCTTCACATCGGGGACACCGGCCGCCGCCAGCAGCGTAGGCAGCATGTCTTCGTGCGAGAAGATTCCATTGAGCACGGTTCCGGGCTTGATGACGCCGGGCCAGCGGATGGCGCACGGTACCCGGTAGGCTCCTTCCCAGTTGCTTGCCTTCTCGTTGCGGAACGGCGAAGTTCCGCCGTCAGGCCAGGAGAATTTTTCCGCGCCGTTGTCGGTGGAATACATCACGATGGTATTGTCATCCAAACCGAGTTCCTTGAGCTTGTCCAGCAGGAGTCCGACATCGTGATCATGCTGCATCATGCCGTCGGGATACACGCCAAGGCCGGTCTTGCCCTGCCATTTTGGCGAAAGGTGCGTCCAGATGTGCATGCGCGTGGAGTTCCACCAGAGGAAGAACGGCTTGTTCTCCTTTTTGGACTCTTCCATGAAGCGGAGCGCTTCCCGGGTAAATTCATCATCCACCGTTTTCATGCGCTCGATGGTAAGCGGTCCGGTCAACTCGATTTTCTGCGTACCGTCGGGATTCGCAAAGGAATGGAGAACGCCGCGCGTCGCATACCGTTTCCGCAACTCCGGATCCTTGAAATAATCGGGATGTTCTGGTTCCTGTTCGGCATTGAGGTGATAGAGAGAACCATAGAATTCGTCAAAGCCGTGCATGGTGGGCAGCTGTTCGTCGCGGTCTCCGAGATGATTCTTGCCGAACTGGCCGGTCTTGTATCCCTGCGCCTTGAGCAATTCGGCAATGGTTACGTCCCGCGCCTGCAGACCTTCCTTCGCGCCCGGCAGGCCAACCTTCAGAAGGCCGGTGCGGAAGGCGTTCTGGCCGGTGATAAAGCACGAGCGGCCAGCCGTGCAGCTCTGCTGGCCATACCAGTCGGTGAACAGCGCACCTCCTTTCGCAATCCGGTCGATGTTTGGCGTGTGGTAGCCCATCATGCCCTGATTGTAAGCACTGAGATTCCAGTAACCGATGTCGTCGCCCCAGATGACCAGGATATTGGGCTTTTTCGCCGGTTCGGCTTTTGCTTCGGGCTCACAGATGAGCGTCGTGGCCGACAGTATTGTGCCTACAGTAACCCAGAGGGCGGCTTTCTTTACCATCGATGTTTTTCGCTTGTGCATTTCCGGCTCCTTTCCTTGGTTTATTGACGGATGAGCTCCACCAGGTACGCCAGCGTGCTTTCCGCAATCAGCATCTCTCTCAGCCGCCCCATTCCGCCTCCTGCCTCGAGTTCAATCTGCAAGGCGTTAACGGTAGTGCCGAATTCCTTGGCCTTCTCGGTGATGCGTTTACGAACATCTATCTCGTCAACCTCGATCCCTTCTTGCAAGGCGATCCGTTTCAGGATCACCTTCAGCCTGATTCTCTCTGCAGCAGCCAACCACACCGCGCTGCCGGGAGCAATATCAGAGAAACCATCAAGCGCCAACTCCTGGTGGACCAGTACATCAGGTACGTCGAACGGCACCAACTCCAGCAGTCGGCGTGAGATCCGATCCCGGGGGTCGATGCCGCCATCTGCTGCGTCGAGTCCGGCCAGATCGGGAAGCTGGATATCCGGCATGGGGAGGTAGTTGACCAGGGCCCGAAAAGGTTGCCCCTTGGCGCAGTCGATTTGAGAAGCCTCCGGCGGCCCCAGCGCTTCGACGCCCGCTTCCCTTATTGCTTCCCGACCGAACCGCTGGACGGTCCGTGCCGACAGGTCCGCGATGAGTTCCTTCTGGAAGCGTTGTTCGACCACCCCGCGCAGGGTCTTTCCGGGCCGGAAGCCGGGCAGCCGAACTGAAGCAGCGAAGCGTGTCAACAGGTCGTCATAATCGGCCGATATTTCGTCCCACGAGGCCTCGATAATCAGGCAACGGTAGCCGTTCTCGTCTTCCTGTTGTGTCCAGTTCAACGTCATTACCTCCGCTCCGGCACCCATTGCTCCGCGGGTCGGGCCACCGCTTCCTTCCTGACCGTGTACCCCAGGCTCTGCACGATCCGCTGCACCGGCTCGTCAATGTGGGCATAGAATTTCTTCCATCCGCTGCAGAGGTAGTTCAGACCAGGCTCACCCTCCGGTGTCCTGATGAACCGATTCTTCGGGCATTCGCCGAAACAGGCGAACAGGTAGGAACAGCGTCGGCAAAGGGCGGGAAGTCTCCCTTCCTTTGCACGGCCGAAGTGTTCCTGCTTTCCGGAGAAGGCCATCTCGCCAAGTGCTGTTTCCCTGATATTCCCCACCCGGTATTCGGGGTAGACATAGTGGTCACAGGCGTAGACCGATCCATCCCTTTCCAGGGCCAGCCCCTTGCCGCATAGGGGACTGTGGGTGCAGAGCGGTGAGACGTGACCCATCCAGGCCTCAACCGCGGCATCGAAGTAGTGAACAAAGATCCTGCCTACGTCCTTTCGATACCACTCGTCGAACACCCGGCAGAGAAAATCGCCCCAGTCATCGGGATCGACACTCCACTCAGTCACCACCGATCCGTTGCCGCCCGGTTTCGCCCGGGGCGAACCGGACTCAGGCATCAGCCGTTCGTCCCAGCACTGGGGCGCAACCTGCCGAAAGTTCACCGGCTCAACAATGGGAATGAACTGAATCCTTTTGGCTCCAACCTGATCACGCAGGAACCGGTAAACCTCGAGCGGATAGTGAGCCGTGGCCCGGTTGACGCAGCAGAGTGTTGCGAAGTTCACCTTGTGCTTTCTCAGCAGCTTAGCGGCATTGAAGACACGGTCGAAACTCCCCTGACCCACATTGTCTTTCCGATAGGCATCGTGCAGTTGTTTCGGGCCGTCGATGGAAAGGCCGACCAGGAAGTTGTTTTCGTACAGGAACTCACACCATTGGTCGTCGAGCAAAGTGCCATTGGTCTGCAAGTCGTTCTCACAGCGAACGTGCGGCGGGCAGTACTTCTTCTCCAGTTCAACAACCTTCTGGAAGAACTCCAGACCGAGGAGGGTCGGTTCACCCCCCTGCCAGGAAAAAACCACTTCTTTATAGTTCTGGCTTTCATAGTATTGGCGAATGAATTGCTCCAGCAAATCGTCGGATATGCACCAACTTTCCGGTTTGCCCAGGAGATCCTGCTTTGAAAGATAGTAGCAGTACGTGCAATCGAGGTTGCAGACAGCGCCCGTGGGCTTCACCATCACGTGTACGCGCCGTACCGGTTTGCCGCGAAAGACAGGCTTTGTAACTGTTGTCGCGCTATCCATCATTCCACCACCTTGAGTTTGTTCTTCTGCAACAACTCCCGGTTATTTTGTCCTTTCAAACTCCACCTCATACTGTTGCTGCAGCGCCGCCTGGAAATAGATGCCCTTCAGCCGATCAGAGACCGGGTCATAGTGAAGGTTGTAGGTCGAACCGGGATAATTGACGTCACGCAATTCGACAAAAATTAAAATCGTACCCCCTTTGCGACGGTATTCCGCACGAGAAACGTGTATCGGGCGCGGATTGAAGTAGGCAGCCTTCAGACTTCCGTCCTTCCCGACCTTCATCAATTCAAGGACATAACCACCATCAGGCCGGACCCAGCTTCCGACCAATCGCTGTGTATCGCTTTTACGCACAGAGTGCTGCGTTTCAGCAGCGGCAGCAATCGGCCAGGTGTAGCCTCCCATGGCAACGTTACACAGCACCAGCAGCATGGTTAGCAATCTCATCTTGTTTCCCTTAGTCATTTCAGCTGTAATCACGGAGCATCCTTTCTTTTACCCGGTATCGTTTCGTTATTACAATCTCACGCATCGATCCCTTGCAGCGTTCCTATACCTAAAGAGTTACTGTTGAAGTTCTGCGGCATGGACGCACCGGTAAATACAATCGCAAGGGCAATAAATGGATTTTGAACACTGACAAATCTCCGCTGATTATTGTCCTGACTCATATCCGCATCAGGGAGCAACAATTGGCACGCCGGCAGTGGTTGATTTACTGGATCCAGCCCTGCTCCTGGAAGCGCTGCTTGAGCACCGAGGCTATTTCCTTGGCGGTCTGGTCGGCACGCCCCTCAATCTTGCTCTTGCCGCTTGCCTCGCCGTAGATTTTCAACCCGCCGCCGACGATAAGGCCAACGGGGTTGCCGGTTGCAGCAAGGGCGGCAAGTCCGAGGACGCCTCCCGGGCCCTTGCTTCCAGTGGCATTCAGAGTGCCGCTGCCGAGTTTCCGCAATCCCTCGGGAGTCATCTGGAAGCCCTCGACCGATGTGATCAAATCCGATGCTCCGGAACCGAATCCGATCGCGACTCGCTTGGCAGCACTCCCCTTCTGGATCGAGAGGAGATAGCCCCGGATCACGAGATCGTTGACCACCGGTACCGAATCACTTGAAGCCAGCTCAGCTGGCAGCCCCATGGCACGAATTTCCTCGACAAGGTGCGACGCTATTTCAGCTCCGACCTTGCGGCCCATCTCAATCTGCTCGGCAGTTTGCGGGGTGGGTTGATCGTACTGTCCGCCGGCAAACGAGGAATAGGGAGGAACATCTCCAGGTGTGGCGGCGAAATCGTACACCAGGATGTGTCCGGGACGCGGGAGTTGCCCGGTCACGAGTTGGTCTCGGCTGGTGATTGTGGTCTTGGCACAGCCGGCAACCATGAGCATGGCGAATAGGAACATTAAAAAACGATTAAGAGAAATCATGAGAAACCTCCTTATTCAGTTAATGGTGAAATTCTTTGACTAACCGCGGCAATTCGGCCAGTACTTCTCTTTCACCCATTTGTTACGCCGGGCCTCCTCATTCAGCCGTTTGCCGTGCCGACGCATTGCTTGTCGTTCTACTTCACAAGTTCGATCTCACTCGGTCGCCACTCTTTCGTGAAAAACGACTCGAGAGGGCTGTAGAGACGCAGGATGGTGAACCATCCCTTGCCGGGCATCGTTTGGATCCAGTTGCCCCGCTTGACTCCGGCCGGTTGCTTCGGCCCGAAGTAAATCGTCGTCGAGCCGTCGACGTTAGGCTCGGCAGCAGGCGACGGGTAGCTCTGGCTGCCCGCACGCGGGAAGCGCTGCGGCGTGTCGAGCATCGAGCGCGTCTGGTTGTCGTACAGCGTAAAAGACCAGAATGCGCGGGCGGGAATATTCGGCGGCAGCATCACCTTGTACGTTTTGGACCCGTCGAAGGGATTTCCCTCCTTATCCAGGAAACCCATGAGGTACTGCGAACCAACGTTAGGAATCCTCATGATCATGCCCGGGGAGTCGAGGGTATAGGCATAATAGAAGGCAGTCCGAGAGTCGAGGGTCCTCGCTCCGGTCGGCGTAAACGGCTTGAACATACCCTCCTTGGTAAAGAGCGGCGGTGGGGTCTCGAAGTTGTAGCCGCCTTGCCACAGCATGTTGCCCCACTTCGAGCCGGGGTAGTAGGCCCAGTCCGGATGCGCTCTGGAGAAAGCGCCAGTTCAGCGCGCGTCCAGCGGCGTTTCCCACCGCCGCCGCATCAGCGAGGATCTTGCGCATCCGGGCATCAGGCTTGAACGGCTTGCCCTTCACGATGCCGATGGCGGCCATCTGCCCGGCGAGTTCCACGTCGTAACTGTCGGCCGGTTCCTGCTGCACGTTCTCGTTGATCATCTCGAAGAACGAGAAATCACTGGGTGGGATCGTATTGAACGCTTTCCCGCTCGCCTCGACGAATTTGGTCGGGGGAATGGCGGGGTTGAGTCCAAGGCGAACCTTTCCCTCGAGCGCTGTTGCGATGCTGGTGCCGACAGCGCCCGGCACATAAGGATAGATCTTGATCGTCTTCTTTGATCAGATCGACGGCCGGCTTCGGATCGTTGTTCACGAGAAACGAGCGAGCGGCGTAGAGGACTCGGTTAGTCTTGGAATGCGCGACGTAGAAACCACCTTCCGGAATCGGGCCGTCATAACCGGGCGGCACAAGCAGGTACTTCCCACCTTCGCCGCGGTCCGGGCCGGGGAACCCGATATCAATGATCCACGAAAACCACATGTCATTGATGGTACCGAGACCCTTCGGTGGTTGTTCGACCACCATGGGGCCCTTCGTGAGGTCCACCACGGCCAGATAATAAACGGTGTCGGCGTTTGCCGTGAGGAACAGCGACTTTGCATCCATCAGATCGGAAAAAATGACGACCGTGTTGTCCTCCACGCCGATACTGTGAAAACCCTGACGGATCGCATACGCCGATGCGCCCCGGAAACTGTTGTTGTACATGTTCAAGGCGCGGGTGAAATCAAGCGAGTCGTACACCTTCTTGGCGGTTTCCACGCTCGGCGCGCCATCTTTGAAATTGAGCGTGCCGATGTGCGTCTCAACTTTTTCGGGAGTCGAAAGTGATTGCAGGGTTTCTCTGGAGACTTCTGCCGACGCCGGATGTACGGCCATAACAAGCGCTAGCGACAGCACGGTGAAATAGGAGATTTTTATAACTTCTTTCATACTCACTGTCTTTCTCCTTTTCGAGTCGATTTACACATTGTTGTACTGCGACTCGTCCTTCATTAAGGTGCGCCGGTCTGCCTTCAGCCGTTTAACGGACCGGCGCTATACAATAAATTTACTGCACCAACTCGATCTCGCCAGGGCGCCAGGTCTTGTCGAACCAGGGTTCGAGCGGACCGTAGAGGCGCAGGATCATGAACCACCCCTTGCCGGGAATCGTCTGAATCCAATTGCTTTCTTTTCCCGCTGGAGATTTCGGACCAAAGAACACGTCAACCGAGCCGTCAGCATTAACCTGCAGGCCCTTGTTCTGGCTGCTCACGCTGGGAAACCGCTGGTCCGTCTGGACCATCGAACGGGTCTGGTCGTCATACACGATGACTGACCAGAAGTCCTTCACCGGAATATTCGGCGGAAGGTGCAGTCTGTAGTTCTTTCCTCCTTCGAACGGGTTGCCGTTCGCGTCCTGCGCGGACCAGGGATACTGCGAACCCTTGCCGACCATTTTTTCCGCCATGGCCGGAGTGACGCCTGTAGCGAAATAGTAGAAGAAGGCGGCGCCGTCCAGATTGGCGACTCCGGGAGCGCTCTCGAACTTGTAGCCGCCGAAGAACGGCAAGCGCCACGGGCTGTTCGGATAGAAGTAGGCGTCCTTGTCGCGAATCCGGAACGAGATCGCCCGGGCGGTCACGGCACCGATGTTCGCGGCGTCCTCGAGGATCTTCTTCATCCGGGCGTCGGGGTTGAAAGGTTTGCCCTTCTGAATGCCAATGGAAGCGAAAAGGCCCAGCGTGGTCGGATCACTGCCCTCGCTCGGCTCCTCCTGGATGACTTCGTTCAGGAGCCCCCAGAAAGAGTAGTCGCCGGGCGGGACGAAGTTCGACGGGATGCCGGAGGCATTGACGTACTTCATTTTCGGCGGATTGGCCGCATCCGAAAGCCGATAGATCTTCAGGTGTTTCTTGACCGACTCCACCCCGGGTTTGGTCGAACCTTTCACGAGAAATGAGCGGAAGGGCATCCAGTTGCCATAGGTGCTCGGGCGCACGACAAAATAGCCCTCGGGAACTTTGCCGGTGTACCCGGGAGGCAAAATCAGATATTTGCCCCCTTTGCCCTTGTCGGCGCCGGTGATGCCGACATCGGCTACCCAGCGATACCAGAAGTCGTCAATGAGTCCCAGCACCATGGGAGGAACTTCGACGACCAGCGGCCCTTTATGAGTGTCGAGCCAGATGAAGCTGTAGATGGTGTTGTCGTTGGCGGTCAACTCCACGGTCTTTGAATCGACCAGGTCTTCCCAGATGACATCCGTCTGGTTATCGGGACCGAACTTGCGCAACGTGGCGCGCATGCCGGCCTGGTTCACGATCGGGAGGGCCAGCAGGTAGGCCTGCAGTGCGCGTGAGCGATCCAGGTTGTCGTAGACTTTTCGCGTAGTCGCATCATCAGGATATCCGTAGTGCAGCTTCAAGGTGCCGATGGATGTTTCCACCTTGTCCGGCACCGCCACACCTGGCGCGATGGGGGTCGTCATCTTGTAAGTCTGGGCCATAGCCGTCGCATTCATAGCGGCAATGAACGCCATGCACAACATCAAGCGTTTCATCATCTTTGGACTCCTTTCATCTGGACAGTCTTTCGATAGGGACATCGCAGGCCATCCCGAGGATTATCGGAATGGCCTGCATGATTCACAACCAAGACGCCGTTACTCGCTCGTATTGTCAGGCGCCCTGCCCTGCAGGACTAATTAGGCCCACTCTGCAAATGATGAATCGGCTTACCGTCGACCGCGATCGCTTCCGAATTTTCGAGTTTCTTGATGTCTTCGGGCGACAGCTTCGGCCGGTCCACCTTGATCGTCAACTTGTTGAGTTTGCCGGTAAAGGTGAACGGAGGCTGGTAATCCGCATCGTTCACGCCGGTCAGGGTGTCGGAACCGATGTCGAAGCTTTCGTCCCACTGCAGGATCATCGGCAACGTGCGCGGCATGGTAATGGTTTGAACAACCTTGCCGTCCACCTTGAGCGTGCCGGTACCAGGGCGACCGAGGCCGCTCATGTTGTTGAAAGCCAGCGTGCCGACGCCGAGTCCGTCATAGATGAAGTCGAACTCCAGGATGTGTTTGCCGGGGGCAAGCGCTTCCGGCCCTTCCCACTTGATTCGTTTCAGATCGACCAGGTTCCAAAGGAAAACCGGCTTGCCCTTGAGCAGGTAGAAGCCGTAGCCGGCGAAGCGTCCGCCCGAGGTCAGGATCATCCCCTCGGCGCCGCCCTGCGGAACTTCGATGTCCGCCGTGATTGTGTACGAACTGTCGAGCAGGAACGGCGAATCACCCTGCGGCAGGCCGGTCATCGGCAGCGTGTACACGAACTCGGTGCGACCGGCCGTGATGTTCGGACGCGGGGCCACGATGCGGGCCGCAACCGAGGCGTCCATCGGGAAGACCTGGTATTTCTTCGCTTCCGCGATGAACATCTTCTTCATCTCTTTCACTTTGGCCGGATACTTGGCCGCGAGGTCCTGAGACTGGCTGAAGTCCTTATCCAGGTTGTAGAGTTGGAGCACCTGGTTGTTGAGCGGGTCGGGATTGGCAGCGCCGAAGGCCTCCCACGGCGCACGGTTCACCTTGGTGCTCAACAGCCAGCCTTCGTGATAGAGGGCCCACTGGCCCATCATCTCGAAATACTGGGTCTTGTGCCGGGACGGCTCTTTGGCGTTCTTCGCATCAAACGTGTAGGCGAAGCTGGTGCCCTCGATCGGCGCCTGCTTGATGCCGTCCACGTATTCGGGAGCGGGAATGCCGGTCACTTCGAGAAGCGTCGGCACGATATCGATTATGTGCATGAACTGCTCGCGAAGCGCACCCTTGTCCTTGATGTGGCCGGGCCAGGATACTGCCATGCACTGACGGATACCGCCGAGCTTCGAGGCATTCTGCTTGAACCAGGTGAAGGGCGTATCGAAGGCCCAGGACCAGCCCGCAGACATGTGGTTGTATGTCTGATCGGTGCCCCACACGTCATACCACTTCATTTGGACATCAACCGGCATCTCGTTGACGCCGTTGAAGAACGCGACTTCGTTCGGAGTGCCAAGTGGCCCCCCCTCGGCGCTGGTGCCGTTGTCGCCGTTGATGTAGATGATCAGTGTGTCGTCGAGCTTGCCCATGTCCTCAACGGCCTGGATGACCCGCCCGATCTCATAGTCGTTGTACGCCTCAAAGGCGGCGAAAACTTCCACCTGCTTGATGAAGAGTTTCTTCTCCATGGCTGTCAAATCGTCCCAATGCTTGAGTAGTTTCGAGGGCCAGGGCTCGAGCTTGGTGTCCGCCGGGATGACCCCCAGGCGCTTCTGGTTCTCAAAGATCCGCTCCCTCAGCTTTTCGTAGCCGTCATCGAAGAGGTGCATGGCGTGGATCTTGTCCACCCATTCCTTGGTTGGGTGATGCGGTGCGTGGGTGGCGCCGGGAACGTAGTGGAGAAAGAACGGCTTGTCCGGCTGAATCTGGTTGATTCGATTCAAATACTCAATGGCGTCATCAGCCATGCCGGTGACCAGGTTCCAACCCGGCTTGCCCTCAAACGGGAAAATCTGGGTGGTGTTCCGGAACAGGTTCGGCTGCCACTGGTTGGAATCACCGCCCACGAACCCGTAGAAATACTCGAAGCCCATGCCGGTCGGCCACTGGTCGAACGGTCCTACCTGGCTGGCGGCAAAAGCCGGAGTGTTATGGTCTTTGCCGAACCATGAGGTGGCGTAGCCATTGTCCAGCAGGATGCGGCCGATGGTTGCCTTGTCCTTGGCGATGATGCTGTTGTAGCCAGGGAAGCCGGTGGACTGTTCGGAGATCACGCCGAAGCCGGCCGAGTGATGGTTGCGTCCGGTGATGAGGGCGGCGCGCGTGGGCGAGCTCAGCGCGGTGGAATGGATGTTGTTATAGCGCAGACCGCTCTTCGCGAGACGATCCATGGTCGGGGTCGGGATGACGCCGCCGAAGGTGCTCGGCACGCCAAAGCCCGAGTCGTCTGTCATGATGAGCAGGATGTTGGGCGCTTTTTTGGGCGGCACCACGCGCGGTGCCCACCACGCTTTCGACTGCAGGGCATCATGCTTGATCACGCCGCCGAATTTCGGGTCCGGCGCAGGAAGCCGCTTCCCGTCAATAGTGGTCGTGGCGCCGGGTGACCCCACCACACCGGTGGTCTCCACGGCCAGGGCCGGCACAGCCGCAAATAGGGCGGCCCCGTTGAGGGCCAGTATCCTCGGTATAAACGATGTAGATTTCATCTCCGTTCCTCCTTTCCATTCTCAAACGGTTACCTTCGGGCCTGTAGCCCCTTTGATCGCCCACATGTAATTGGGCAACGTTATTTCATCCTCGACTCCGGCATAAATGACCTCAACGATTGAAATCTATTCTGTCCCGCTGCAAAGTACGGTAACGCAACTTAAAGCCTTTTCCAGAATTCCGGATACAGCAGCGTAACGCCAAACGTGACACCATATTCCGGCGACGGACCGTCGTTTGTTAGGTTCCAAAAAGGTTCAACGAACCAGCTGACATTTTGCCGTCCGATCTTGAAAACGCGTCCAAGTCCGAGATCGAGCGGCAAAACCTGTTTGCCGGTTTTCCAGTTTATAAAAATCTGCGGCTGCGATCTGATAAACCAGCCCATTGCCGAGTTGATAGGTAACGAAGGGCTGCACGATCATGGCGTTGGCATCTTTTCGGTCCCGGTCGCCGGCAAAGGAGATGGGATTTTGCACCATCACTCCCACCAGCCATCTCTCAGGCGTGAATGCAACAGCCGCGGCCGGACCCACCTGCCATTTGCCCTGTCCGGTTTCTCGTTTGCTTGCCGTCGGAAACACGAACATCGGACCGACTCCCCAGATAAACCTTGGTCCCGCGTGAATGATGGCGATGTCGAGGAAACGGAGGTCACCGAGTCCTGTACCGTAGCCAGGGAGCTTGACTGCCGCCGGAAGAGTCAGGAGAGAAAGCTGGGGGAGCGGCAAAAGTCGGTGTTTGGGAAGCGGCATGGTCAGAGCCATGGTAAACGTATTGCCGCTTCCGTGCAGATCATTGAATTGGGGCACAAAAGTATCCTGCAGACGGATCTGCATGATAGATGATATTGGCGCGTTGGCCTGCTTGACGAGCTGCGATTGATCCGAACCAGCCGCCTTGCCTTCATCGGCCCGCGCTGCAGTCATGCCTGTTGCAGCAAGGAACAGGGCACCAAACATCATCGCTCTGAATACTTTCATGGGAAGCTACACCTGTTGCCTCAGAAAATCAGCTGCATCCGTAGACCCAGTATCGTTGCGGTATCCACGTCTGTCCTCATGAGCGGCAAAATACCCGCCTGTTGTTTCTGTGCAGGCCGGATTACCTGAATGTCCGGAGTCAGGAGCATCCACGGGGTAACGGCAACCGTGTAGAAGGCCTCGAACCCATACTCATTCCGGAGAAAGCTCCTGGAAGCCAATGGACCGCTCACTGTTGGATTCTCAATCTGCATATAATAGTAGCCTAGGCCGAAGCTGTCATTGGGCCGACTGGACAGGAAGCCCTTACCACCGAATCCAACGCTGTAGAAGAACTTCATCGGATTCGGGTTGCCGTCCGATGCCCCGAATCTGCCGAAAATTCCGACACCGTGACCGGAACCTTTTTCCGGCTCGAAGAGGTACTGATCAAAGTTGTAGAATACGGCCCAGGAGCCCTTCTTTTTTTCAGTCTGGTTGGTAACAATGATTTGGCCGAGTCTCTGGTCGATGGAGGTAAACTCCTTGTTGGAATACGTCAGACCGATCGACTGATGCCCGGTGAATCCGAAAAAACCGGTTCTCACCCGGGCCGAACCGGCAAAGGTAAGCTTGTTGCCGTTCAACTCGTCGAAACCCGCCGTGTTGGCAACGCCCGCGGAGTTGAGCACATTGAACTGTATTATCGCTGAATTCGGGTCCTTGGTCGGCAGGACGATAATACCGGCGCCCAGCGTTGAGTAGGGTACTGTGACAACGGCAACAGGATTGATGCCGAATGCCAGGTTCATGAACTGGGTGTCCCCCTTGCCGTGGGCGAACTCGTTGTCGTCTCCTCCTGTGGTGTCCAGCTTGCCGACGACCAGGCCAAAGTACTCGGAAAGGAACTGGGCAAAATTCCAGGCAGGAAAATAGATATCATCCCTGCCGGGCACGGGGTAGATCTGGTTCTCGTTCACCGGCATGAGTGCGCCGGTGTACCCGTTGATGGAATGACCGAAATTTCCTTCGGCTTCAAATGTCAGGAAACCGCCGGGCCACAACCCGAGCTTTCCGGTGTCCAGCTTGAGAGTGAACTGGCTACGTCCTCCGTATTCCCAACTCGTACTCTTGCCGCCGTCCACTACCCCCTGCTCTGTCTGGGTCAGTGTCATATCAAGGGTTACCCCCTTTGATAGAAGGAGGTTGCGCCACCCGCCCCAGTCGCCTGTCATGGTCGATCGGGAGAGAAAGTCTCCGGAATAGGGAGTCGGAATCGGGGGTGGCGCCGGTTTAGGCTTACAGTAGTCTTCGGCCATTGCCGCAGTCGCGAGCAAAAGAAACGCGGCGATTATCGTTATCCAAATGGTCACGGCACGTTGACCGCTCCGGCTCACCAGCTTTTTCAGAGTAATGATCTTCATACTCGACTCCTTCTTAGAACTTGTCCGAAATAATTTTCGCTGAAGCGCTGTGCTATTTTTCATCACTCAGTGCCGCAATACTTCCGGCAATCTCATTCCCCAGCTTCTCAACCGCCTTACTCATGGCCGACACATATGATGTGTAGTCATTGCCCACGACCGGCTCGGTTATCGTCGATACCCGCGCAACGAGCGTATTTTCCTGCTTGTCTTTCTTCAAAATCACTCCCCATGACGCATTCAGAACAACAGTCTCACCTGGAACACCATCGAACCGCGTCATGTTGACCGGTACCCGATACAGGGTCGGAGTATCGACCAGGGTGACAGAACTCCACGGGACCACCAAAATCCCCTTCGGGGCCAGTTGTTTCGTGAGATAGAGCACCAACAGCTTGGTTATTTCCTCATCCAGAGAACCTCCCCAGCGGTCGAATTCCGCAAGATCAATTTCGTTCTGTCCGCTGCGGGTTACTATCTGCCGCCGGTCGAGATACGAGGGAAGAAGAACCGGCCCTACCCTCACGATCACCCCAACCCCCTCCGACGCAGAAATGCCTGCATCATTCTGGGGAGTGAGAGTATAGAAGTGGGATGGGGGAGATGTCCCGAAACAGCCTCCGAGGCAAGCCATCAAACCGATAAGTACCAACGGATAGATAATGCTTCTGATTCTGTTCATGCTATTCCCCCTTCGATGGCTGTTTACCTTTCACAAGGGCCTCGGGATGGCGATCCAGGTAGTCGGTGAGTGCACGAACTGCGCTGGCAGCACCATTGATTTCCCTCAACGTCTTGCTCACGTCGTACCCCAGGTTGATATTCTGGTCGGCGATTTTCTCATATGAGGAAATGGCCGCCTTCATTTCTTCCAGGGTGGCGTCGACTTTTTTCAGGGTTTTCTGGAAATTGTCGGCCATCTGCCCGGGGACCCCCTCGTTAAAGGCAAGGGTCTTTTCGGCTTGAGTGAGCGCGCCTTTTGCTGCGGTAGAGGTATCAATGAGGCTGGCGGTGAGCGGTTTGACCTCTGCGTCTATGTTCCTGATGAGTACACCAAGATCCTTGATGCCAGCATCAAGATTCTTGAGACTGCCATTGATTTCTGGAGAGTTAACAATTTTATCCACCCCCTCAACCACCTTGAGAAGTTTATCGGCAATCTCGGTGATCGGAATCTTTTCCAGTGTTGCCATGACCACATCAGATGTAGAGGGAATGGTGGGCACCTCCGGATATCGCTTATCTAGACCAGTTAAAATAGCCGGCTTATCAGGATAGAAGTCCAGAGCGACATAGAGTTGACCGGTGATCAGGCTCTTCATCCGAAGCTGAGCCTTGAGCCCCTTGGCTATCAGCTTATAGATGAATGGATATCTCCGACCTTCTACCTCTTTCCTGAGTTCTTCCGGGATGGCCATACTTTCGGGGTCAAACTCCACATAGACAGGGATTATCACGTTCAAGTTCTTGTCAAGCGTGGCCGATATCTTGGTAACTTCCCCTATCTTTACACCGCGAAACTGCAATGGGGATCCGATCTGAAGGCCGTTCACCGAACCGGAAAAAAACATCACGAACTTCGGTTTCGTGGTAAAGAAATTCCCCGAACCGAAGAGCGCTACAGCAATCACCACAAGGGCCACTGCCCCGACCACAAACAGTCCAATCATGTCTTATTTGCCGGTTTACTCATGGCAATCTCTCCCCTCATATGAAGCGTATGATCGGCTATGTAAACGCCCCTTCTCTCAGGCCAGGAAACAGGGGGCGGCTACCTCGCCCGGTTGAAGTTCCGCCTTTGCCTCGCCCCGGGTAAGGAAATTGCGCACGGTAGGGTTCTGGCATTCATCAAGCAGTCGCTTCGGATGGCCGGTGGCGATCATGGTCTTTTCCGTGCGCATCGATAAATACCGAGTTATTGGCGATGGCGAAGATACTCGCCAACTCGTGGGTTACCACCACAACCGTAGTGCCCAGGCTATCCTTCAGTTCCAGGATCAGGTCGTCCAACAACCGCGCACTTATCGGATCCAGCCCCGCAGAAGGTTCGTCGAAGAACAGGATGTCCGGGTCGAGCGCCATGGCCCGGGCGATACCGGCCCGCTTCTTCATCCCGCCGCTAATCTCTGACGGGTAGTAATCTTCGAAGCCGGCCAACCCGACCAGGGCAAGTTTCAACGAGGCAATCTCACGAATCTGGGCCGGTTTCAGCGCTGTGTATAGCTCGAGCGACAGGGCCACGTTTTCCGCCAGGGTCAGGGAACTCCAGAGTGCCCCGCTCTGGTACATGACACCGAAACGCCGCATCATCAGGTCCCGCTCTTCCGGGTCCGCATCCCAGAAGTTGACGGCACCATACAGTACGGAACCCCTGGCTGGCGCCTTGAGCCCGATGAGGTGCCGCATCAGGGTGCTTTTGCCGCAGCCGCTTCCCCCCATGATGATGAAGACATCGCCACGATTGACGGTAAAGGTGAGGTCTCTCTGCAGCACATAGCTGCCGTAAGCCATGGTAAGGTCCTGAACAATAATGTGAGGTTCTTTGTCCATGGTTCAAATCCCCAGGATGTTGCAGAGTACTGTTATGATAGCCGTTGCCACGACGATGCTGACGATGCTGGTGACAACCGCGGAAGTGGTGGCGTCTCCCACCGCCGAGGCGCTGCGGCCGCATTGCATCCCCCGCATGCAGCCAGCCAGGGCCACCAGGATGCCGTAGACGAAGCCTGAAAAGAGCCCGATCCAGACGTTAGTGAGGCCGACCGCCTTGATCGTCTCCTGGTAATACTCCGCAACACTCAGATCGAGGCCGAACACACCAACAATGAAGCCGCCGAGGATTCCCATCAGGTCGGCATAGATGGTGAGGAGAGGCATCATGATCGACAGCGCGAGTATGCGGGGGAGGACCAGGAAGTCCGTGGGAGAGACCCCGGTGGTCTGAAGGGCGTCAATCTCCTCGTTGACCTGCATGGTGCCGATCCGGGCGGCGAAAGATGCTCCTGTGCGACCGGCCATGATGATGCCGGTCATAATAGCTCCCATAGCCCGAACCATTCCGATACCTACCAGGTCGGCAACATAGATCTGCGCTCCGAAGAGCTTCAGTTGGATAGCTCCGATGAAGGCCAGGATGAGACCGACCAGGAGGCTGATAAGGGAAACGATAGGGAGCGCATCCATGCTGCATTCCTGAAGAATGAGCAACAGGTCGGAACCGCGGAAGCGTGCCCTGCCGGTGCAAAGGCGGACAAAGGATATGAAACTCTCCCCAAGGAAAGCGAGCATGTCCAGCAGAGAACGCCAGAAGTCGATGGCAGCGGAACCGATGCGCTCGAGGAACGGGACGTGGGCGCCCGCCCGCCTGGCCCCTTGACGTTCGGGGACGGCGGTGGCCAGGGTAAGGAGCCGGTTGACACCGGAGGGCAACCCCTCCCGGTCGACAGCAACGTTCTTGCGGGAGCAGAGGTCCATAACCGAAAGCAGAAATGTCAGAAGGCCGCTGTCCCAGCCCGTGAGGCCACTGGCATCAAAATCCGCCTGGGTGATCTCCTGCCCGGCTGACAGCCTCCCCTCCAGCTCCTGCGGGGAGGGGAGGCTGTTTGCCAGCTTCCACTCCCCGGTCAGGATCAGCAGGAGACCGCTTTCCCCGTTTTTTTCAATATGCATTTCAGGCACGGTCATGGGTTCCTCGTGTCCGGCATTCTTCAGCTGCAGGTCATGGCTTTACACAGTCGGACCCGCCCCTTTCGTTGCACATAACGTAGCGGACCTGTTTCGCCCAGTATGCGAGGGCCTGGTCGGCGTTGTACCAGGTATCCACGATCCCTTCGGATCCTTGCCGCCCACGCGTCTGTCGAGCGCCGCACCCAGCAGCGTCCCGGTCATGGCGTCGGTGACCTTGATCTCAGCGGTAATTTCGCCCACGCCGCTCTGCTTGCCGGTTGCGGCATATTTCACGAGGCTCAAGCCGATGCCGATCGGGCATAATCGATGACAGGACATTGCGAACCGGCTTCGAGCTGTCGGCATCGATAATGGCGAACTGGATCCGCATGGTGCCCGGCTCGGGAGTGCTTACGATCTGGTAGTCCTTCGAGAGTTCCTGGTTCAGGTAGACAAAAGCATTGTTGGCAAGCTTCTGGTAGTTCTCCCGCTCCTTCTCGTCGAGTTGCGCATCTTTGACGATCAGGACCGGATCGATAATCAGCTTGTTATACTGATTCATTTTCAGATCCGGATTCACATACCGATAGAGAGCCTGGTCATCCCCACCCTTCTTCAAAACGGACGGACTGACCAGCATCGATTCCTTCACATCAACGCTGCGGGCCTGATAACTTCCGCCGCAAGCGCTCAGCATGAACGTACAAACGATAATTGACATAATCCTGTACATGAAATTCTGGTTTCCATTTGCTTTGCCTCCTTTGCTTTCTGGATTTTAGGCAGGTGCACATTCCCTGCCTTTGCGTTGCTTCCATCCTGATGAGTTTCTTTATCGCTCACTATTTCTGGTTTCTTACAGCACTGAGAAGCTCCATCCCCTTGATTGCCGAAACCTCATAGAAGCCTACATTCGGCATCTGCCTTGAAAGCTCCATCGCCTCGAGTATTTTCGAGTAGACTTCAGATCGAATGTGCCGCGTGAAGTCTTCCCAGGACTGCCATTGCTCCATGAAGAGGATTGCACCTTCATCGCCGTCTTCCTCGCTGATGATGCAGTCCAGACAGCCGCTTTTTGCCAGAATAGGCCCCTTGATAGAGCGAAAGATGCAAAGAATTTCTTTGCGTTTTTCCGGAATAGGCTCAATTCTTATGACAGAAAATATCTTCATACCTAAAACGGTATCCGAATTTCGTGCCAAACAAAATACCTCGGTTAAATAGGATCTAATCTATTGATATAATGAGGAATTCTAAAAGAGAGTGAGGAGAAGTGGGGTGTTGCAGGGGACGAAATATCGATTTCAGAACGATATTTCGTCCTTTTCGTTATGTAATCGTATGCCGAGTTTCTTCATTCTGGAATTGAGGGTTGACGGTATCATTCCAAGGATGCTTGCAGCCCCCCCATCTCCCTTGATACGCCCGCCCGTATGACGGAGGACTTCCTTGATGTGCTGGGTTTCGATTTCCACGAGTGTCTTCGCCCAGCAAATTTCATCAACGTCCAGTTTCGGCAGCTGGATCTTCAGGGTTCCGCCGCTACTAACGATGACGGCATGCTCGATGATATTCCTCAATTCGCGTATATTACCAGGCCATGCATACCGCTGCAGACTCTCCATGTCCTGTTTCGCGATCTTGTGGATCTGCTTCCCCATTTTTTTGCAGAACTCTTCTACAAAAGCCCACACCAGCATGGGGATGTCCTCGACCCTATCGCGGAGCGGCGGTACGGTAATCGGAAATACGCTCAGGCGATAGTAAAGGTCTTTCCTGAAATTACCCTTCTTGACCTCTTCCAGTATGTCGCGGTTTGTTGCGGCAACTACCCTGACCTGGACCTGGATGGTCTTCGGGCTGCCCAGTCGTTCAAACGTCTTCTCCTGCAGCACCCGCAACAACTTTGCCTGCAGATCCAGGGGCAGTTCGGCAATTTCGTCAAGAAAAATAGTCGAACCGTCCGCCAACTCGAAGCGACCGATCTGCCGCGTCATGGCACCGGTGTAAGCCCCTTTCTCGCGGCCGAACAATTCACTTTCCACTAGCGTGGCTGGCAGTGAAGCACAGTTAACCTTCACCATTACCTTGTCACGGTAAAAGCTCAGATCATGGATAGCATGGGCGATGAGCTCTTTGCCGGTTCCGGTTTCCCCGCAGATGAGTACGGAACTGTCGGTAGGCGCAACCTGCTCGACTTTGGTCAGGACCTTGACCAGCGCTTCACTTTGACCGATAATTTCTTCCCTGTTCGTGCAGGCCTTGATTTCCGACCTGAGGAATTCGGCTTCCATTTGCAGCTTATTCTGCAAAGTTCTGATTTCCTCGTATGATTTCTTCAACTCTTTATCGGCCTGCTTGCGCATCAAGGCATTTATGAAAACTTCACAAATCATGCGCAGACGCGGGATATATTCCTCCGGCCAAGACCGTTCAGTTTTCATGTTATTGAATGCAATGGCATGGGTGGTGCTCGTCCCAAAAGTTAGCGGGATGGCAAGATTTGATTGAACGCCCATTGCCAGCCACGTTTTACGGTCCTTGTCCGCCTCCGGCGGAAGTTCCGAGAGACTGGAGAATTTCACGACTTCGCCATGTACAAAAAGTTTCTCGTATGCCCAGGGGAAATGAAGCGCGAGATTTTCATCAGGCGAAACTCGTTGTATTCCACTGGCATACCAGGCGTGAGTTACTGTGGCATAATTATCATCCAGGCAAGCATGCAGTAATCCGCACCGGTCTCCGTGGCAAAACTCGGCTATCATCCCCAGGGCCTGTTCGATTTCCATATCAACATCGTCAGGATCCATCCGGACGAACCGGGCTGAAAAATCGGACATCGTGTTTTCGAATCGAATTCTTTCAAGGAGTTCCAGTTTTTTTCTTTTCCGCCCCAGCGAAAATGCAATGATATCGACCAGCGGCTTAAGAATGCTGACAAGCGCTTCCGGCCAGTCGAATTCGGAACGGGTGCTTTCAAGTGTCATACAACCAATCACTTCGCCGTCCAATTCCAGTGGAAGCGACAGGTGCGATTGCGTCCCTATCCTTCTGAAATAAGCCCTGTCCTTTTCAGCCTCTTCCGGCAAAGTTGCCACCTTGGAAAAAGCAGCATATTCGCTGTGGAGTATCTTCTGGACAATCCAGGGTGATAGTGAAATTTCGCTGGAATGATTTTCCGTTTTGCTCACTGAAGATTCATAATAATGCGTACTGACCAAATGTAGTCCATCGGCTGAGCATTGGGACAGGAAACCGCGATCAAGGTCGAGAAGGTTAACTATTTTTTGGATACTGAGCCGAATTTCCGCGTCGATATGGTCTACGGGCAATTTCATGAATCGAGCCGAAAGTTCGACGGTAAGTTGATGAATATCATCCAGTGCCGCACCAGCATGATTGCTTTCGATGATAACTTTCTCTTCGAAACGCGGGTGATGTGCTTGCGCTTGTACGTCACAAGGGTGCTGTATAGATGCAGATGGTTTCATTTGATCACCATTGATGAATGCCTTAGATGAAAACATCGAAGATTTCACCACAGTAGATACATTTGATAATATATCTTAATATTTAATAACATAACTTAATATTGAAATTGTACGGTATTTTCTCGGGAGAACAAGGACATATCAGGAAAAAAACGATATTTCGTCCATTACCTGACACGACAGATCAACGAGCCGTTCACAAAAAAGGCATTCTGACAACTTTGCGTCACGGTATTCCGCCTCCCTCATTGTCGAATTCACGATATCCGTCGGCGTCACGAAGTATCCTCGCTGGACACCCCGGCCCTACAACAGGTCACGGACAACATCCCGATTGTGCAGACACATTCCCTTTCTCAACGTTCTTTGGCGAAGCCGCAATAAGACGATATATCGTACTGAAGGCGATATATCGCCTTGCCCTCATGCCTAAAGGAAATGAACTGCTGGCTAACCAAACCACTATTTCCAACCATAACAGCACCTTACAAAAACAAAAACCTGCATCAAATTGTTGGCATAAATCTCGGATACAAAAAGAAAAGAAAAAGGCTTCCGCCATTCCGAAACAGCTAACACAAGAACAACCTGAAGCATGTTCAAAAGGAGAAGATCATGGCAACTCTTACCAGATCATTGGCAATCACACTGCTGCTGGGGCTTGCTTCCCTCATTATCTTGATCCCCCGTCCGGCACTGGCCGGAAGCAAAGCGCACATAAACCGGGAAGTGGACGCAGCACTGCAGCAACTATTCAAAAGTACACCATCGGCAAAAGTGCTCGCTGCCGAGGCCAAGGGCATCCTTGTATTTCCCGAAGATCGTCAAGGGAGGTTTCATTATCGGCGGTCAATTCGGCGAGGGAGCATTGATACAACATGGCAAGAAGGTCGCCTACTACAACACGGTAGCCGCATCCTACGGCCTTCAGGTGGGCCTGCAGAAATTCGGCTACGCCCTTTTCTTCATGAACAAATCAGCCATGAGTTACCTGAACAAAAGTGAAGGTTGGGAACTCGGCGTTGGCCCAAGCATTGTTATCGTTGATAAAGGCGTAGCGCGATCGATCAGCACCACTACAGCAAGAAAAGAGATATATGCGTTCTTTTTCAGCCAGAAGGGCCTGATGGCGGGACTGGGTTTACAGGGAACCAAGATTACCAGGATAAACCCGGACTAGAATCTGCTCCCTCCCCGACCCGCGTAGGGGCATAGAATATCGTATGATGAAAGCAAAATGCTTTCGAAAGGAGAGTGTCATGAGTAAGGATGTAAAGCTTATCAGAATTGCGACGCACTCTGTCTGTCTTGTTGGCATGGCAGCGTTATTGGCGTTATCTTCGGCGAACGGAGCCAATGCCCAGGAGCCTTTCGTCTATCCGACAAAGGGACAGAGCAACAAGCAGATAGAGCAAGACAAGTATTCCTGCTATCAGTGGGCCAAGGGCCAAACCGGCTTCGACCCCATGCAGGCTCCCACAGCAACAGCTCCTCCACCTGCCCAAAGGGGTGGAGCACTCAGGGGGGCTGCGGGCGGGGCGGCGTTGGGAGCGGCAGTTGGAGCTATTGCCGGTGACGCCGGGAAAGGCGCAGCAATTGGCGCTGCATCTGGAGGAATCATCGGCGGAGCACGCAGGGCGAAAAGCAATCAAGAGCAGCAGCAATACGCACAGCAGCAGGCAGCCGGTTACGAACAGCAGCGTAGTACCTACAACAGGGCTTGGGGAGCTTGCATGGAAGGAAGAGGCTACACGGTAAAATAGCCCCGTTGTGTTCAGACAGCCATACACCCGTGGAGGAAATAATCATGGCAAAATTACCCGTAGTAGTATTCACACTAGCTATACTTATAAGCGCATTCCAGGTCGCATCAGCAGAAGATACCAAACGAACCTGTGCTCTGACGAAAGCATATCAGTGCACAAGCGAAAATGGCTGCAAAGAAGCGTCTATCCAGGAAATGCAACTCCCGCGATTCATTCAGATCGACTTGAAGAACAAGACCATGAACTCACTCGACAAGAAGGTTGCCAGGGTAACCCACTTCAAGGATATAGACCACGTAGAAGACATGCTGGTTCTCCATGGCACTGAAAAGCGGGGTTGGAGCATGACCATGGGGGAAACTTCCGGTAACCTTACCCTGAGCGCGTCAGGAGACGGCGAAAGTTTTGTCGTGTTCGGATCGTGCATTAATCCCTGAATGGAATCTCAAATTTAATCCTGATCAGCACCAATCTTCCGTCAGTTCTCAAAACTGTCATTCCCGAAGCGACTCTGATCGGGAATCCAGCTTCAAACCGACTGAAACTATGGATCCCCGATAGAGACATTCGGGGATGACAATCTTCATAGCGGAAGAATAGCGCTAAATCATTAAATTGATTGAACTTTTCGATACTGGTTCCGGTTGGACGAAAGTGGAGATGCCCGCAACATGCAGATCGAGAACAAGATCCGCATTGCCCTGCTCTATGAACTCGCAGCAGCCGTACCAGCTGGTAAAATGGAAGAACACTGGTACGCTGTACAGATTGTTTGTCGAGGTGCCGAGTTAAACATCGTTGGGTTGAGATGAAAGGGTTCAGGTGAAAAAACCACGAAATACAAGGTTATTTTTATTGTCTTGCATTGCCATATATTTTTGCCTGTGCCTCATTCCTTCTGCGGCGCTAGCTGACGAGAAGCCTGATGAAAGCTTGGTGGCGCTGCACTTCAGCCCGTATATTGTTCACTACAGCTATGATTCCGAACACAATTCATATCCCTGGTTCGTTGCGCTGGAATGGGAATCGGCTTCCCGGTGGGAACTTGGTGGCGCCTTTTTCAATAACTCATTCCATCAGCCGTGCGGATATATCTACGGTGGAAAACGATGGATCTTCGGGCCAAAGGAACAGCATTTGTTTCTCAAGCTCACTGCCGGCGCAATCATCGGCTACTTTAAACCATACGAAAACAAGCTTCCCGTCAACGCTGACGGCATCGGGCTGGGGATTATTCCTGCCATCGGCTACAAGTACCACCGTGCCAGCGCTCAGTTCGTAGTGCTCGGAACGTCAGGATTCATGATTACAATGGGCTATGACATCTGGAAGTAAAAGACAGCCAACCGTAAACCGGGAGAGATGATAACGGATCCGAGTCCCTTCATCCTGAAACCTTTCTAGTCCGTTTCAATCCTCTTCCCTGCACGGGGAAGCGGATTGAAAGGAGTGGATACATGATCAAAATCATTCAAGACGAAACTTCGTCATCTCTCCGCTATGCTCAATGCGTTTTCCGCTGTTTAGCTGCGATTCTGCTGTTTGGTATACTGACTGGATGCGCCACACCAGTTGGCGTAACAAGAGTTTCCGCCGAGAAGTCGTACCGGCTGAGCACCACCAACCCCCTGAACCAGGGAGTCATGAGCAACAGCGCCAAGGCGGTGCTCCACCGGTACAACCTCGAGGATTCATTCAGCAAAGACCCGCAGAAGGTGATTCAGTTCCTCCATGATACCGCTGTAAAAGACGACCGGCGAGACATACTTTTTGCGCTGGCAGAACTGAGCTATCTGGACGGCGAACGGCTTCTGTTCAATCTTTCACTTAGAGCTTATGACTCCTTTCTCCAGTCAGCTGTCTATGCCTATCTCTATCTACTCGGCAATGGCAAAGAACCTCCACCGACCGCCTACGACAGCCGCTTCCGGGAGGCATGCGATCTATACAACCGGGCATTGTGGCGTGCGTTTCCCCAAAAGAGGGATGGTAGCCTGGAGTTTAGCAGCGGGCCGCGGAAGCTCCCTGTGGGCGATCTGAATATAACCCTGAAACCGGAGACCCTCGCCTGGAAGCTGGAGAACATTGAGGAGTTTTTCCCTGCTGACGCCTATAAAATCCACGGTTTGTCGGTCCGCAACCGGACTCCCGGTCTGGGCCTTCCGCTAATCGCTTTGACTACCAAGACCAAAGAAATGCCCGACGGCGGCGTACTGCCGGTGACTGCGTTCCTCAGAATTTCAGGTGGGGTAAAGGATCTTCAGAATTTCTCAGACAATGCCACTCTGGAATTCTACTCCGCCTATGACGATACCGAGGTAAAGGTCAACGGCCGCTCCGTCCCCCTGGAAACCGATTCAACCGCTCCGCTGGCCTACCGTCTCGATGATGGAAAAATCTGGAAACTCGGCATCAGTCGTTTTTTATCCGGAGGCAAAATAACTCGCCCACTAATCCTTATCCAGCCCTATGAAAAGGGGCGGATTCCGGTGGTCTTCGTCCACGGGACGGCCAGCAGTCCGGTCTGGTGGGCTGAAATGATCAACACCCTCCGTGCCGACCCGGCCATCCGCAAACACTATCAGTTCTGGTTCTTCCAGTACGACAGCAGTAACATCATACTTGAATCCGCGGCTCAATTGCGTGAAACGCTGTCCAATACGGTCAAAAAACTCGACCCGACGGGGGATGACCCGGCCCTGCGGCAGATGGTGATGATCGGACACAGCCAGGGTGGACTCCTGACCAAAATGTCGGTGGTGACACCGGGGGACAAGCTCTGGAAAAGCATCAGCGACAAGAGCCTCGATGAGCTGGACACAACCGTGGAGATCAAGGTCCTGGCGCGTCGCTTGTTTTTCTTTGAGCCGCTCCCCTTTGTCACGGAGGTCGTCTTTATCTCTACCCCGCACCGGGGAAGCTTCCTGACCAAGAATTGGGTCCGGAGCCTGGTCCGGAGGTTCGTGAATATCCCCATCGATCTGGTCTTTAACCAGGCAGGCCTCTACAAAAGGTTTGCCGAACAGCTTAAAATGCCAGCCTCGATGCGCGACAAGGTCCCCACCAGCATCGACGGAATGTCGGCGGAAAACCCGCTACTCCAGTCCCTCGCAGCGATGCCCCTGGCACCGGGGGTAACGGGACACTCCATCATATCCGTTTTGCCGGGCATGGATATCGAGACCGGAAACGACGGAGTGGTTGAGTATAAAAGTGCCCATCTCGAGGGGATGGAATCGGAATTCATTGTCCGCTCCCCCCACTCCTGCCAGGGTAACCCTTTTACCATCGAGGAAGTCCGGCGAATTCTCCGGGAACACCTGGACGCCCAACTCACCAGGCCGGCTCAGGCGAAACAGGCTCAGGAACCGTCGATTTCCGCAACTCCGGCATCAGCTGCGGAACAGGGGCCTTAATACGTTATTTTTTATGAGCGGCGGCTGCTATCGTTTGACTTGTCACATTGATGCATACTATATCACCCAAGAGCACACCTTGGAGGTTGCACAAACTAAATGAGGTTTCAAAACCTACAGACTCATATGGCAGGCGCACAATGCATGGCAACAAAACAAGACACCCTGGAAAGAGTGCCCGGTTTTGTACCTGAATGACACCCTTCGCTTTCATCGGCAAAATATTTTTCGCTACAATCCCTTGTAATGCTTCCTTCTAAAATGAAGGTTGTGTACCGAGGGAAGATGTCTAAAGAGGAATGCACCTTATTTGCAGATTCTTTAATCGAACCTCAACTACCTGCTTGCCGGCAGTCAATCACTTGCCCCCTCGATAAAGGAGCGAGCCACATCGATTGCCAGATCCTGCCCCCCCTTACCGCTGTTAAGAGAAAGATCAAAATTAAGGGCATCGGTCCACTCCTTGCCGGTTATCTTGTTGACTAATTTCCGGCGTTCCCTGTCCGAACCCTGGATCATATCCATAGCCTCCTCGAAAGTTGAGACAGAATACTGCGCCATGACCCGTCTGGCTCGAAAGGACGGATCAGCATGAATGAATATGTTGACGATGCGGGGATGCTCTCTGAGGATATGGAAACCGGCATGGCCGATGATAACTGCGCTGCAGTTCTTCGCAATCTCCTTGATGACCATACTTTTGACCGCAAACAGCTTTGAGTCGGGAATTACGTTAAGTGGCGGCGGAGTATAACTGGTCTCAGCGGAACCCAGGCAGAAGTAAAGTAATGCCTCCTCCCACAAACCCGACACCCGCTCCGACCGGTCGGCTATTACCTGCTCCTTTTCCTCCAGTATTCTGGCAGTCTTGGTCAGGATTTCGCGATCGATATAGCGAATTCCCAATCTCTTTGCAAGGCGATAGCCGATTTCAGAACCACCGCTTCCCATCTGGCGGGATATTGTTACTATCAGATTAGCAGACATGAGCTCTTGCCCTCCTTTTCGAACTGCTATGCGACAGTTGCATCGATTTAAAGTATTGCCTCGAATATTAAAAATACAAATCAATTCTGATTGATCCCCAAAGGCAAGCGATTGTCGAAGTTCCATCCACTATCTTCACGCCAGCCCAAGATCTGCCATCAGTCTCAGCACGGCCAACTCCTTGTTTTTTGCCTCCACGTCAATGGTAATTTCCAGGTCTCGCCAGCAGTCGGGAAAGTCGTCGGGATCAATGTAATCGGCATGGAGCCTGGGTTGTCCTTCTCCCCAGCCATTTCTGGGTGACGAGATGTGTACCCATGGCTCGCGACCACTGCGATGCCACCCTTCCATGGCACGATTTGTTGCCTCCTCCACCGAGATCCCATCCGGGTTGCAGCGGTGGTGGTGAACGTCGTAAACGAGGGGAATACCAACTTGCTCGCAGACCGGAAGGAGATCCTTGACCGTGTAACTGATATCGTCGTTCTCCAGGGTAAGCCTCGATCTGACCCGTTCCGAAAGCATTTGGAAGTTGGTCTGGAATCGCTGTAAAGTCGACGCCTTCCCTCCCTGCCTCCCGCCAGCATGGATGTTGATGACATCCGCACCGATCATCTCAGCTACAAGTCCCTGGTATTCCAGCTCAGCGATGGATTTCTGCACCACCTCATCTCGCAGGGAAGAGATCGAGACAAATTGGTCCGGATGAAAACTTAGACGTATGTTCAACCGGCTGCGCAGCTGGGCAACGTCGAAAAGCAGGGTTCGTATTTCTTCTCCGGCGGGGAGATCTTCAAGTGTATATCCCACCTCCGGATGAGTATAGCGCGGAAAAAATGGGCTCGAAACCCTGAAGGCACCGATTCCCAGCCGATGCACGGTCTGGACGGCTCGATAGAGATTTTTCGCATTATCAAGACAGAGCGTGGATACACGGGCAAGCTGCTCCGAGCGGGGCAAGGCGGACAGGAAACGAGCCGTGGTCATGCGAAATCGAATCGGTTCGTTCATGAAAATGCAGCAAAGGCCGAAGCGCATCGTCTCAACCTCCCTTCTCTTCCACGGCTTCCCGTTCCAGCAGTGCCCGTTTCCTCTCAATGCCCCAGCGATACCCGGCAAGATTGCCGTCACTCCGCACGACCCGGTGACACGGCACGGCAACGGCAACAGGATTTGCCGCACAGGCCGTCGCCACTGCGCGTACCGCCTTCGGACTTCCAATACGGACGGCGAGTTCACGATAGCTTACCGTGGCACCGGCCGGAATATCGCGCAGCGCCATCCAGACACGTTGCTGAAAAGCACTACCCTGAATGTCCAGGGGGAGGTCGAATCCACCGCGGGGAGATTCTATCAGCGAGATGACTTCGGCAACCACCTCTGCAAACCCAGGATCGCTCTCCCTGAATTCCGCCTGGGGAAATCTCCTCCGCAAATCCTCTTCTAACATTTCGGGATTCTCTCCAAGGGTAACAGAGCAGATACCCAGGTCGGTTGCGGCCACCAGAACCCAGCCGAGGTAAGATGATTGTACTACTGCAGACTGAATGAGCATGCCTTTTCCCCCTTTGCGAAATTGGGAGGCTTTCATACCGAGAGTCTCGGTCATTTTTTCGTAAAAGCGGCTCCCGGAACCATATCCTGCATCATACAGGGCGTCGGTAACGGTCGAACTCCTGTCCAGCTGATGCCGCAGTCGCATGGCTCGCTGTGCAGCAGCATAGTGCCCGGGAGTAATCCCGATGATTTTCTTGAACAACCGGTGAAAATGAGAGGGACTCAGCCCTGCTGATGCCGCAAGGTCTCGCAGCTTCGGAACCTGATCCGCATCTTCCAGAACCCGGCATGCCGCTACAATGGCCTCCTTCCGAAAATCACCAGCACCTTGTGCCGCCGGCCGACAGCGCTGGCAGGGGCGAAAACCGGCACGTTCGGCCTGCCAGGGAGAAGCGAAGAAACGGACGTTCCCCCGTTTTGGCAGCCGAGACGGACAGCCGGGAAGGCAATACACGCCGGTAGTGATAACACCATAGACGAAAGCAGCCGCGGCCCGCCGGTCGCGCCGGGTCACCGCATCCCAGCGACTCTCATCCGTAGTATATGCATCTTCCATTTTCCGTTCGCAATCCATAGAAGGCTCCTCGTGAACTCGAGGGAAAAATGACTTTTCGAAATCTCCTTGGTGTAGATAATAGTAGATGACTTTTGTCCTGATGAATATCCGTTTCTTGCTGTCAAATTCATTTTCCGTCTCCGAACCCCAGGCTGCCGGCAGGAATCCTTCTGGCGGTTTCCACCTTTTAAACGAAGAAAAGCCGCGAGACTGCTGTCTCGCGGCTTACTATGTCTTTCCATTAGATGTCGGGCTTTGAAAGAACACCCGAGGGGAGCTATTCCCCGGCCTTCTTTTCCCCCTCCTACTTCTTGCGCTCTTCCATGACCTTGTAGGCGCAGAACTCACCGCACATGGTGCAGGCGCCGTGCTCTTCATCGACACCCGATTCGCCGCGCCGCCTGCGGGCCAGGTCCGGGTCGATTGCCAGGCAGTACTGGGTTTCCCAGTCGAGAGCCTTGCGCGCCCTGCTCATGGCGATGTCCTTTTCCATTGCGCCGGGCAGGCCCTTGACAATGTCGGCAGCGTGGGCGGCGATGCGGGTCGCCATAACCCCGTCATGTACATCCTTGACCGTGGGCAGGCAAAGGTGTTCGCTAGGCGTGACGTAACAAAGGAAGTCGGCACCGGCGCTGGCAGCAATGGCGCCGCCGATCGCGCAGGTGATGTGGTCATAGCCCGGGGCGATGTCGGTTACCAACGGGCCGAGAACGTAGAAGGGGGCACCGTGGCAGAGCCGTTTCTGCAACTGGACATTGGCCTCAATCTGGTTCAGCGGCACATGGCCCGGACCTTCAATCATGACCTGAATACCCGCGTCCCAGGCCCGCTGGGTCAATTCGCCGAGGATAATCAGTTCATGTATCTGGGCACGATCGGTGGCATCGGCCAAACAACCGGGGCGAAAGCCGTCGCCCAGCGACAGGGTGGCATCATAGGGTTTTACCAGTTCCAGTAACCGGTCGAAGTGCTCGAAGAGCGGATTTTCGGCATTGTTGTGAGCCATCCAGGCAATGGTGAAAGAACCACCGCGGGAAACGACCTCCATGATCCGCCCCTCGTTATCCATGCGCTCGACAGTGGCGCGGGTCACGCCGCAGTGCACGGTAATAAAGTCGACGCCGTCGTCCAGGTGTTTTTTAATGCCGTCGAAGATTTCGTCAGCGGTCATGTCGACAATGGCCTTGCCCTTTTTAACCACAGTGTCACAGGCCGCCTGGTAAAGGGGGACACTGCCGATACAGGCCTCGGTCTCGGCAATGATCGCCCGACGGATTTCGTCGATGGGCCCTCCGGTGGACAGATCCATGATGGCGTCAGCGCCGGCTGCGACCGCCACGCGTGCCTTTTCCAGTTCATTATCAATACTGGTGTCATCCTTGCTGGTGCCAATATTGGCGTTGACCCGGGTGGGCAGACCTTTGCCGACAGCCAGGGGGCGGCCGTTGGTGTGTTTGTTGTTGTGACAGACGATGGCCGTACCTTCGGCAATGCGCTGTCGCAGAATTTCCGGATCCATGCCGGCAGCAGCGGCAGCCGTTCTCATTTTATCAGAGACAATGCCTTGGCGGGCCATTTCGAGTTGAGTCATGTATGTTCCTCATTTGTGTAAAGTCAGATGATATGCAGAAGGCTGAGGACTGAAGGGAGAAAATAGCCTAAGCAAATCATTTCAGTCTTCAGTCTTCAGTCTGTCCACCTGTTTCTTGGCAGCCAGAAAATGATTGACCGGGCCGTGTCCGCTGCCAAGGGGGCGCGAGAGCCTGATGGCCTCGGCGACAAACTCCTTTGCCCGCGCTACAGCAACCGGCAAAGGCTCCCCCTGCGCCAGGAAAGCAGCAATGGCAGACGCATAGGTACAGCCGGTTCCGTGGGTATTTTTCGTGGTGATTCGCTGGGATGCGTAGCGGCGGACAACCTTTCCGTCAAACAGGATATCGGTCGCCTCCTGCCCCGAGAGGTGTCCTCCCTTGAGAAGAACGTTTCTCGCACCCATGTGATGCAACTCGCGGGCGGCCAGTTCCATATCATCTTCGTCCCGAATCGAAAGGTTGGTAAGAGCTTCGGCTTCCGGGACATTCGGTGTGATGAGATAGGCAAACGGAAGCAGCTTCTCCACGAACTTCGTAACCGCGGCTTCATCAATGAGACTGCTTCCCCCTTTTGCGACCATAACCGGATCGAGTACCAGTATTCTCTTGCCGTACCTGGCAAGCTTCTCCGCCAGGACCTCGATGATCTCAACCGAAAAAAGCATACCGGTCTTTACCACATCAACCGGGATGTCACTGAATACCGCATCAAGCTGTTCAGCAACAAAAGGGGCTGGAACCCCATAAATGGCTGTAACACCACAGGTATTCTGGGCGGTGAGCGCCACAATAACCGAAGCGGCATAACTGCCCAGCAGGGTCACGGTCTTGATGTCTGCCTGAATACCGGCGCCACCGCCCGAGTCGCTGCCCGCAACCGTGAGGACCGAACCGCGTGGCGTAGGTTGTTTGCGGTTAAAAAGAAGGGCCAGTTCGAGTGCGGCCAGTTCCGGATCCTGGCTCGCCAGAACCGACGATATTACCGCAATTGAATCGGCACCGGCATCGATCACCGTGGGAGCATTATCTCGATTGATGCCGCCGATGGCTACTATGGGAATCTGCACCCGTGAGCGGACTTCGGCCAAGGCAGCGGGTCCGGGCAAATGCTGAACATCTTTGCTTTCTGTGGGATACATGGCGCCAAAACCGATATAGTCCGCACCTTCCAGCTCGGCCAGCAATGCCTCTTCAAGAGAATGGGTGGAAATGCCGATGAACGCATCCGGCCCCAACACACGGCGCGCCTCCGCAACACTACCGTCATCCTGCCCGAAATGGACACCGTCCGCTCGAATTTCAGCGGCCAAGGGCAGATCGTCATTGACAATAAAAGTGACACCACGATCCAAACAGAGGAGCTGCAGCTCGCGAGCTTCGGCAAGACGGGAGGAGTAGTTCTTCACCTTGTTCCGGTACTGGAGACAGGTCACACCACCGGAAAGTGCCCTTTCCACCCGTTCCAAGAGCCGGTCATTGTGGTCGGTTATGAGATAGAGGCCTTTGATCATTTGTTTTATGACTCACTTTTTCCCTTCAAACGGTCTTCAGCCGCCGTTCCCTTATGGAAAGGAGTCTGAGGGTGAGGGAGAAAAAACAAAAAAAGCCGCGACACATGGCCACGGCTTCCCGGAATCGTATCCTTTGGCTCGCTGATGCCGCTTTCCTACGCCGGTGCAAACCGGATCAGGTTCCAAGGGTCTCCGCAGTGCGAATCTCAGTTCTTTCGAACTCCCCCAGCAGGCTTATTCTTTTATCACCCTAACGGAAATATGCTGGAAAGTCAACGCCTTTAAAGGCTTTCGTCTTTACACTCCCGGGGATACATGCTACTAATTTGACCAAAGATGTTTTCCAGAATGGAGCCGGTCATGGACAGCCGTCCCACCCTTGCAGAAATCGATCTAGCAGCTTTGCGACACAACTATCTTCAACTCCGGCAGAGCATCCCCAAGACCACCGGAATCCTCGCCGTTGTCAAGGCTGATGCCTATGGCCACGGGTTCATGGATATTTCACGCGAACTGGAGATTTTAAACATCACCGCCTTCGGTGTAGCCTTCCTTGCCGAGGGAATCCAATTGCGCAAGTCGGGCATTGACCGGCCGATCCTGCTTCTTGGCGGAATCTATCCGGGACAGGAAAGAAAGTGCATCGGCTTCAACCTCTCCACCGTCGTATTCAACCTGGAACAGGCCCGTGCCCTCGACAGTGCTGCCTCCCGGCTTTTTCGCAAGGCCAGCATTCACTTGAAAGTGGACACGGGCATGGGACGCCTCGGTATCCACCACCAGCATGCGGCGGAATTCCTCAAGGAGCTGAAACGCCTGCGGAATATTGAGCTGGAGGGTATCATCTCCCATTTCGCCTCAGCAGACGAACTGGATGATGACGGCCGTCGTTTCACGGAAAAACAACAGGAGATATTTGCCGGCGTTGTGGAAACCGCCCACAAGGAAGGTTTCACCCCCCGCTTTATCCACCTGGCCAACAGTGCCGCAACCGTCAGCCTCACCCTCCCTTTCTGCAACCTGGTACGTCCCGGCATTGCCCTCTATGGCGCCATTCCTTCGGTCGACTTCCAGGGAAAGCTCGATCTAAAGCCGGTGATGCGCCTGAAAAGCCGTATTGCCATGCTGAAATGGGTCGATCCGGGCATGAGCCTCAGCTATGCACGCACCTTCGTCTCCGGACGGAGGACGCTGGTGGCAAGCGTTCCGGTCGGATACGCGGACGGCTACTGCCGCGCACTCAGCAACCGGGGAGAGGCTTTGGTCCGGGGGCAGAGGGCACCGGTAGCAGGAACCGTCTGCATGGACTGGATCATGCTGGACGTGACGGATATCCCTGACGTGGCTGAAGCCGACGAAGTGATCTTGCTGGGATGCAGTGACTCGGGCGAATGCATTCGGGCGGAAGAACTCGCCGAACGGGCAGGTACGATACCCTACGAGGTTTTCTGCGGGATAAGCAAACGGGTCCCGCGGGCGTATCTGAACGGCTCACGGTAACTACGGTCACATACGAAGCGGGAAATTTGGAACGGTTTCCATCGGGAAATTCCCTGATGTGACACGAATGCTTTCAAAATTTGGAAACGTAGCTGTTAAGCTTCCTCTGAAACGTTGACAATAATGTCCGTCATCCCCGAATGACGCTATCGGGGATCCATGGTTTTGTAGTCTGGATTCCCGATTACACCCTCGGGAATGACAATTTTCATTCGTGCCGAATAGCTACCCTGAAACAACCGTATTCTTCCTTTTTGCAGAATGAGAATAATGTCCACTAAAAGACTCGCCATAGCCGTTGATATCGGTACCACCACCATCGCCGCCTCCCTGATCGACAGGATCAGCGGCGAACGGCACGCCTTTCTCGGCGCACGGAACCCCCAGGAGGCCTTCGGTGCAGATGTGGTCGCACGGCTCCAGGCGGCCTGCACCTCCGGCGAAAATCTCGCCATGCTTCACTCTTCCATCAATCGTATGCTGGAAGAAATGGCTGAAAACCTGCTGCACACCGCAGGGGCCACCCCTGAGGAACTCGACGTCATTGCCCTGGCAGGAAATCCCACCATGGAGCATTTCCTCCTCGGCCTTCCCGTCACCTCCCTCGCCTTTCCCCCATTTCGTCCGCTCTTCAGCGATGGCAAGCGACTGCGGAGCGCCAGCCTCGGCTGGAAGCTGGACTTGGATGTCTACCTCTTCCCGCTGCCCGGTGGTTTCGTCGGCGGCGACCTGGTGGCATTTCTCCATGGTTGCAGGAGTGGTGAAAAGCCTGCCTCCTCACTCCTCACCGCTGTCACGCTCTACCTGGACCTGGGAACCAACGGTGAGATGGCCCTTCTCTCGGGAAACAGGATATACGCCACCTCCGCGGCAGCAGGACCTGCCTTTGAAGGCGGGAACCTGGCCTGCGGAATGCCTGCCCTTCCGGGTGCCATCGAGCGGGTCGTGATAACCGGGGATCGCCTTTCCCTGACCACAATCGGCGGCCTGACTCCCTGCGGCATCTGCGGTTCCGGTGTTATCGACACTGTTTCCGAATTGCTTCGGGAAGGTCTCATCGATCTCACCGGACGTCTCCTGCAGCCTGCGGAAATTGCCTCCAACCTTGGAACCCGGATAGTTGAAATAGGGGGCAGTCCGTCCTTTGTCCTGTACCGGGATGCAGCCACGACTGTTTTTCTCTCCCAGGACGATATCCGTCAGGTGCAACTGGCAAAGGCGGCCATCCGGGCCGGCATGGAGATCCTCTTCCAGCGCGCGGGCATATCGGGGAATGACCTGAAAAAGGTGGTTTTGACCGGCTCCTTTGGCGCCGTCCTCTCGCCGGTGGGACTAAAAAACGTTGGAATTTTCCCTGAAAACATGGTAAAAATTGCAAGTTTTATCCGTGAGGGAGCGCTGGCAGGAGTTGAGCGGGCACTCTGCACAGCGGAGGGTTTTTCCGCGACCGATACTCTCGCCCGGCAGGTCCGGGTCGTTCCACTTTCAGGCACTCCAGCCTTTGAAAGACATTTTCTCGAACAGATGAACTTTCCGAAGATCTGATCCGGAATGAATCCGATCCCAACCCTTTCGGGATACTTCCCTTATTTCGTTGACAAACTTTCACATAACCCGTTACCAGCCTCGTGAACGCCCTCAGTCTCGAAACGAGCCTGGCACTGCTGAGGCAACGGTTTCCAAGGAGAATATAATGGCAAAAATAACTCGCGCACTTATCAGCGTGTCAGACAAGACCGGCGTTCTTGAATTCGCCCAAGAGCTTACCCGCTATAACGTCGAAATCCTTTCAACCGGCGGAACGGCCAGGATGCTTCGCGACGCAGGACTCCCGGTCAAGGATGTCTCCGAGTTCACCGGCTTCCCGGAGATGCTTGACGGCCGGGTAAAGACGCTGCATCCCAAGGTCCACGGCGGGCTGCTCGGCATGCGGAGCAACCCGGAACACGTGGCCAAGATGAAGGAACACGGCATCGAAAACATCGATATGGTGGTGGTCAACCTTTACCCCTTCGAGGCCACTGTGGCCAAGGAAGGCTGCACCCTGGAGGACGCCATCGAAAACATCGACATCGGCGGCCCCACCATGCTCCGTTCCGCCGCGAAAAACTGGCCCGATGTTACCGTAATCACGGACCCTGCCGACTATGAAAAGGTCCTCCTCGAGATGACCGCAAACAACGGCACGGTTTCCCGGGAAACCAATTTCGGCCTGGCGGTTAAGGTCTACCAGCGGACCGCGGCCTATGACGCCGCCATCTCCAACTGGCTTGGCCGGCGGACCGGCAACGATGTTGCCCTGTTCCCCGACACCTATACCGTCCAGTTCCGGAAGGCACAGGAGATGCGCTACGGCGAGAATCCCCACCAGAACGCCGCCTTCTACGTGGAAGCGGGTACAACCGAGGCATCCACCGCAACCGCGACCCAGCTGCAGGGAAAAGAGCTCTCTTACAACAACATTGCCGACACCGACGCAGCCCTCGAATGCATGAAGCAGTTCAGTGATGCTCCTTCCTGCGTTATTGTGAAGCATGCCAACCCCTGCGGTGTTGCCATCGGCGATTCGCTCCTGGACGCCTACGACCGCGCCTACCGTACCGACCCTGAATCGGCCTTCGGCGGAATCATCGCCTGCAGCCGGGAACTGGACGCTGCAACCGCGGCGGCAATCGTCGAGAGGCAGTTCGTTGAGGTGATCATTGCACCGACTATCTCAGCGGAAGCCTCCGCTATCGTGGCAGCGAAAAAGAATGTCCGCCTCCTTGCCTGCGGCCCCATTCCCGCGCAGCCCGTACCGCGTCTCGACATGAAGCGTGTTACCGGCGGCCTGCTCCTGCAGGATGCAGACCTTGCTCTCTACAACGAGTTGAGGGTAGTGTCGAAGCGTACCCCCACAGAAGAGGAAATGGCCGACCTGCTCTTTGCCTGGCGAGTGGCGAAATTCGTCAAGTCCAATGCCATCGTCTACGCCAGGGACAGGATGACGATCGGTGTCGGCGCCGGCCAGATGAGCCGGGTCAACTCGGCGAGAATTGCCGCCATCAAGGCCGAACAAGCCGGCCTCCCGGTAGCCGGGGCGGTCATGGCCTCCGACGCCTTCTTCCCCTTCCGTGACGGCATCGACAACGCCGCTTCCGTGGGCATCACGGCCGTCATCCAGCCCGGCGGCAGCATGCGCGACAACGAAGTTATCGCAGCGGCGGACGAGCACGGCATGGCCATGGTATTTACCGGCATGCGGCATTTCCGACACTGACAGCAGCGTTATCCTGTAAAACAACACTCGTAGGGGCAAGCCCGTGACTGCCCACAACAAGGGCAACCACAGGGGGTTGCCCCTACGATTAATCCTTTCACCTGGAGAACAAGCCATGAAAATATTGGTAATAGGCAGCGGCGGCCGCGAACACGCACTGGTCTGGAAGATAGCCCAATCACCCCTGGTAACAAAGGTCTACTGTGCTCCCGGCAATCCGGGCATCGCCGAGCTTGCCGAGAATGTGCCGCTCAAGGTTGACGACCTGTCCGGTCTCCTGGCCTTTGCGCAGAAGGAGAAGATCGGTTTGACCGTGGTTGGACCGGAACTGCCCCTTTCCCTCGGCATTGTCGACCTGTTCGAGGACAACGGCCTCACGGTATTCGGAGCTCGTCAGAACGCCGCCATCATCGAAGCGAGCAAGGCATTTTCCAAGGACCTGATGAAGAAGTACAATGTCCCGACGGCAGCCTACGAAGTCTTCACCGAAATAGAACCGGCCATCGCCTTCCTCGACACGCTGGGACTGCCGGTGGTGGTGAAAGCGGACGGCCTTGCCGCCGGCAAGGGGGTCATCATCGCCCAAACCAGGGAAGAGGCAATCGAAACCGTTACCGACATGCTCTCCGGCAACGCCTTTGGCAATGCCGGCTCCCGGGTGGTTGTCGAAGAATTTCTCCGGGGCGAAGAAGCCTCGTTCCTGGCCTTCACCGACGGAAAAAACATCATCCCCCTGGCCAGCGCCCAGGACCATAAGCCGATCTTTGATGGTGACAAGGGGCCGAACACCGGCGGCATGGGCGCCTACTCCCCGGCGCCGGTGGTAACTCCCGCTATTCACGAAAAAGTGATGAAGGAGGTCATGCGGCGCACGGTGGACGGCATGGCAGCAGAAGGACGGCCCTATAAAGGTGTCCTCTATGCCGGCCTGATGATTGACGGAGGAGAAATCAAGACCCTGGAATTCAACGCCCGATTCGGCGACCCTGAATGCCAGCCGCTCCTGATGCGCATGAAATCGGACATCGTACCGGTTCTTCTGGCAACAGCCCGGGGAGACATCAGTTCCATCAATCTGGAATGGCACGACAAGGCTGCCGTCTGCGTAGTCATGGCCGCAGGAGGCTATCCGGGCGACTACCGGAAAGGGGATGTGATTACAGGCCTCGACAAGGCTGCCGGTATGGAGGACCTGTTTGTCTTCCATGCCGGTACCGCCAGCAAGGACGATACCTACGTTACCAACGGCGGGCGTGTTCTTGGTGTAACTGCCCTCGGCGAAACGGTCCGGGATGCCATTTCCCTCGCCTACAAAGGCGTGGCGGCCATCACCTGGCCAGGTGTTCAGTACCGGAGCGATATCGGCAAAAAAGCACTGGAACGTTAAAAGACCGTTGTGTTTGAGTTGTGAGTTTTGAGTTTTGAGTTGAAAAACAGATCGGGCGCTGATTGCCGCGCCCTTTACAAGCCACCCAGGTTTTTTCTAAAGAAATCAACATATGGAGTGAATATGGATACTGCAAAGGTACTGATAGTCATGGGAAGCGATTCGGACCTCCCGGTCATGGAAGAGGCTGCGAAGATCCTGCGGCAGTTCGGCGTCCCCTTCGAAATGAGGATATCCTCTGCTCACCGCTGTCCCGACAAAACTGCGCAGCTGTCAGCTGAAGCCGAAGGCCGTGGGGTGAAGGTAATTATCGCCGGTGCCGGAATGGCTGCCCACCTTGCAGGGGTCATGGCGGCAGGAACGATTCTTCCGGTTATCGGGGTTCCCATCGGCGGCGGCGGCGTTAATGGCGTTGACGCTCTCTATTCAACCGTCCAGATGCCCGGCGGAATACCGGTCGCCACGGTAGCCATCGGCAAAGCAGGCGCCAAAAATGCCGGAATCCTGGCCGTGCAGATGCTGGCACTGTCAGACATGACCCTTGCGCAACAGATGAAAGAGTTCAAGGAAAGTATGGCACGGGAAGTAGAGTCGAAAGACCTGGAACTGCAAAAAAAACTAGCCGATCATTGAGGGGCGAAAGCCCCTCACCTCACAACTTCCACATATCCTCCACTCGAAATAGTGTACAAATAATCTCTGACCAATGAATGGCCTTTCCGGCTCCAGCGCAATAATAGCGGATGTACAGAGTATTCAAAAGATAGAATACTTTTTTCTTGACAAGCGCTGTCTATTTTATTATATAACGTACAGCTCTTGTTTTTTCCTCCAGTACAATTTGTCGAAAAGAAGCCTGCCCCTTCTTTCCCAAAGGATTTCTGCCGGGAAACGCCTCCATTCGAATCAGTATCAAGCGTTTCCATCCTTGCGGGCGTTCATAGCGCCCGCCTTTTTTGTCCAAATCCGAACTAACAGTACATCTCCAGCGCTAAATCAGGTGCAGGCTTTTCCAACTCCTGGGTAAGATTCAGAATCTGGCCGAGAATAGCCTTTCAACACCACATTTGGAGCTATCGTCCACCCCTCTTCCGCAACAACTCCTCCGCAACACACGCCTTCTGTGCTGCCGAAATACGGCTCGAGGCGTAAATGTTCTTTACCTCCACAAGTGACAAACCCGGAAGGAAAGCAGTAAACCATATCAGCGGCGTTTTGCTGTTTTTCAGGATAGCCACTCTCAACTCATGACGAGACCTCCAGCGTGGATGTCGAGCCACGGCCGAAATCGTTTCCGCATTGGCTCTCGCACTATTGATCATTGCAAAGATCGAAGACTGTTTGAGACGAGGGTTGTCAAGACAGGCATCCAGCAGCTGCGGTTGGCCTTCGCACAAAAGTGCCTCCAACACAGAGGAGGGTGCCCGCCGAGCAAGGGTTATCTTGCTTCCAAGCGGTGATTCAGGAAGGCGTTTGATGATTGCGCGCTCCGCGACAAGCCTCCTGTCAGGCGTTGCGCCCGGAAGAAAGCAGACAGCAACCAGTTCGAACAGGTACAGGTGTGGAATGAGTGTCAGAACAATGTGATCCGGTGAGGCATGGTGATGTACAAGAGCAACCTTCAACCGGTGACTGGTATCCGTAAGCGGCATCCGGTAGACCGCCTTGATGACATCCTCTGTCAGGTCCCGCCTTTTCAGGAGCAGGAGAAGGCAGGACTCGTCAAGGCCGGGATTTTTCAGAAGGGCCCTGATCACCTCCATTGACGGGTCGTCCAGCAACTGAATAATATCGTCCCGATCCGCCTTCAGGGCACGATAGAGACGTCGGGAAAGATCATTATCCTGGTGCGTGGGCATATCAGAAATGGTCATTTTTCGATCGATCCTCCCTTTCGAGCAAGTTTTTCGATCATACTGGTCTCTCTCTGACCGGCACAGTACAAACTGTCTCGACAGGCACCGTTTCCTCTCCTATACTACAGGCATGATTCCTATCAAGGATTACAATCCGACCAAAAGGTTTCCGATTATTACGGTCGTCTTGATTGCCGTCAACATACTGGTATTCATCCAGGACAGGCTGAGCGGTCACTACGAGCCACTGCAGGTGGAAACGGCACGAGGCATGGTTCAAATCAATCATTTTGTCGGAGGACTCACCGCCAAGTATGCCATGATACCGTCCGATCTGACCTCCGACCCCTGGAATTCATGGTACCAGGTCTTCACCTCCATGTTTCTCCACGGCAACTGGCTTCACATCGGATCAAACATGCTCTTTCTCTGGATCTTCGGCAATAATATCGAAGACATACTTGGCAGATTCCGTTTCGTTATCTTCTATTTTGCCTGCGGAATTACAGCCGCTGCGGGTCAGGTTATCAGCTCCCCCCACTCGAGCATACCAATGATCGGCGCCAGTGGCGCAATTGCGGGGGTAATGGGAGCATACTTGCTGCTCTACCCCCATGCCAAAATACTTACCCTTCTTCCGATCTTTTTCTTCTTTACCTTTATCGAGGTTCCGGCCTTTCTGATCATCGGCTACTGGATCCTGCTCCAATTCATCAGCGCCACCTGGATCAACCCGGGAGAACCGGCTCATGGGGGTATCGCCTACTTTGCCCACATCGGAGGCTTCCTTGCCGGGATTGTTTTCCTGTTCATCCTCGGCGGCTGGTCACAGGTAAAGCGTCGTGGCCGTCACTGACTCTTTTCTACTTCTCCTTTTTCAGCACCACGTTCGTCATGCGTGACACGCACACCAGGTTTTCCTCCTCGTCGCGAATCTGCATTTCCCAGACCTGGGTAGTTTTGCCGAGATGAAGGGGACGGGCAGTGCCGATAACATAACCGCCCGATACCGAACGGACATGATTGGCATTGATCTCCAGCCCAACGGCATAGAATTCATCGCGATTGATGGCCAGATTGGAGGCACCGCTCCCGAGGGTTTCCGCCAGAACAACCGATGCGCCCCCATGGAGGATTCCCATGGGTTGCCGGGTACGCTTGTCCACCGGCATGCGAGCTCGGAGGAAATCGTCTCCTATCTCGATAAACTCAATTCCCACATGGGTGATAAGGGTATCAATCATTATATGATTGAGTTCCTGCAACGAATACTCACGAAACCAGATTGCCATGCTGTCTCCTTGTGATTGTTGTTGGTGAATCAGTGATACAGTGACACTCGGCACTGCCAGGGGTCACACGCATCTTGAGGCAATTCTCTATAATGCCCGATACCTGAGGAATCACGGTTTCATTCTTTCATCATCAACCTTCCCACTGAGCCTTCATCAACCCTTCTTACATACATTCCCGGTGGAAAAAGATCAACGCTGAATTCAGGCAAACCTTGGACGACTGATCCTCCCGAAAAGTAAATAAATTATAATTTGCAACTAAAAGACATCCCATTATTAACGAAATGTGGTAAGAAGAAGCCAGCGGACCATGAATAGGTGCCACCCAATCCGGAACAAAACCATATGAAGGAAAATGTCCTCGGGGTGCCAAACTGAAGCGCCAAGAAATTTGATCGGAACACAAAGGAATGAATATGAAACCTATCCGCTTGATTGCACCCTTACCGCTTCTGATCCTGGTACTCCTGGCAGGATGCTCCCATTGCGGGCATAAAACGGATACCCTCTACCAGGCATCAACCATCGATGCGCTCCTCGTCGGCATTTACGACGGCACCACTAGCTTTGCGGACCTGAAAAAACACGGCGATTTCGGGATCGGCACCTTTGACTCTCTGGATGGGGAAATGATTGCCATTGACGGGATCTTCTACCAGGCAAAGGCGGATGGAACGGTTCTCCCGGTTGAAGACTCGGCCAGGACACCCTTTGCCGTGGTAAAATTCTTCTCCCCTGACACAAAGCGTCCCCTTTCCGGCTCACGGGACCTCAACGGCCTGATGAAGGAGCTGGATACAATTCTCCCGACGCACAACTATTTTTATGCCATCAGGATCGAGGGGACCTTTCCCGCCATCAAGGTCCGCAGTGTTCCCGCACAAAAAAAACCGTACCCAGGCCTTGCGGAAGCAGCAAGCAAGCAGTCGGTCTTCCAGTTCCGCGCTATTACCGGAACGATCGTCGGATTCAGAACCCCGAATTTTGCCAGGGGGATCAACCTCCCCGGATACCATTTTCACTTTATTTCCGCTGATCGCAAGGTCGGCGGGCACTTGCTGGACTGCCGGATTGACGATGCAGACCTCTATCTTGACAGGGCTCTCGAGCTGCATCTTGCACTTCCCGAAAATGCAGAATTCGCACGGGGCAACCTGGGACAGGATCACGGACGAGACCTGGAAAAAGCAGAACGGTGAAGCAAAGGAAAACGCGTAAGGAGCCTCTGATCAGCATGAAACAGTATTTTGCCTTCGACAGGTACCGGACATCCTACCGACAAGAAACCCTGGCGGGCTTCACCACATTCGTCACCATGGCCTACATCATCATCATCAATCCGGCCATCCTGGAAGTGGCAGGCATCCCGCGCGGGCCTTCCACCACCGCCACCATCCTGGCAGCGGTTTTCGGGACTCTCATCATGGGCCTCTATGCCAAACGCCCCTTTGCCATTGCCCCGTACATGGGTGAGAATGCTTTCGTCTCCTTCACGGTAGTAAAGGCCCTCGGCTTTACCTGGCAGGAGGCCCTGGGTGCCGTTTTCATCGCCGGCATCGCCTTTACCCTCCTTACCGTTCTGAAAATCCGGAGCTGGCTTGCCGAGGCAATCCCAACTTCACTGAAATACAGTTTTGCCGTGGGCATCGGCATGTTCATCACCTTTATCGGCCTGAATGAAACCGGGATTGTCGTTCTCGGGGTTCCAGGGGCGCCGGTCCGGCTTGGCAACCTTGCGCATCCTTCCGTCATTCTCGCCCTGTGCGGACTCTTGCTCACCGTTCTGCTGATGCTCTGGAAGGTCCGGGGGGCGCTCATGATCGGCATCCTGTCAACAACCTTACTCTCCATGCTATCCGGTGTCACGAAAGTCCCTGAAGCCATCGTCAGCCTGCCTCCCAGCCCCGCACCGATCTTTCTCCAGCTTGACCTTTCCTCTGCGCTTACACCGAAATTCCTGCCGGTAGTACTCACCATCTTCGTCATGGCCTTCGCCGATACCATCGGCACCCTTATCGGCCTCTCTGCCAGGGCCGAACTGCTGGACGAGGACGGCAACCTTCCGGAAATCGAGAAACCGATGCTGGCAGACGCCCTGGCCACAACCATGGCGCCACTCTTGGGCACCACAACCACCGGCGCCTACGTTGAATCAGCCGCCGGGATCGAAGAGGGGGGCAGAACCGGCTTCGTTTCCGTTGTGACAGCGGGGCTGTTTCTGCTGGCGCTGTTTTTTTCCCCGCTGTTCACGTCCGTTCCCTCCCATGCCTATGGCGTGGCCCTGATCATCATCGGCAGCTTCATGATCACCCCGCTCACCAAGATCGTCTTCGACGACCTCACTGAACTGCTCCCGGCGTTCCTCACCATCGTGCTCATCAGCTTCACCTACAACATCGGCGTGGGAATCACCGCCGGACTCCTGGTCTGGCCGCTTTTCAAGACGCTTTCCGGCAGGGTGAGAGAAGTGCCCGCCGGTGCCTGGATTCTGGCGCTCATTTCCCTGACATTTTTCATCTTTTATCCGAAGATGTGAAAACCTGAATGGCTACCATCGATCATCTTTTGCAGTCAGAAAAAAAGCCGTTCCTTCAGCTATTTGCTGATGGAACGGCTTTTTGTGTCAGGAGTAGCTACAACAATCCCGGTGTTTGTTTCCTCTTCATCTCCCAAGCACTACCTGACTTGGCAAACCCGGTTCTTCCCGCTTGTCTTGGCGGTATACATGGCACTGTCGGCCCGTTTGATAAAAACTGAATCCTCTTCACCGGGAGCATACTGAGTAACCCCTACGCTAACCGTCATATGCACTTCCGAACGGGGCAACGGTGACAAGACGGTCTCTTCAAAACACTTTCTGAGCCTCTCCGCCACTAATAAGGCATTTTCACCTTCAGTCTCAGGAAGGATAACGGTAAATTCCTCACCGCCATACCGGTAGGCTGAATCGGCACTTCGCAGGGTCTCCCTGATTACATCAGCAAGAACCGCCAGAACCCTGTCACCTTCCAGGTGACCGTACGTATCGTTATACCCTTTAAAATTGTCGATATCGAGCAGGATGAGGGAAAGGGGCTCTTCGTAGCGTTTTGCCCTTTCAATCTCCTGTCTCAGCTGCCGGAAAAAATGGCGGGAATTGTAGAGTTTGGTAAGTGAATCAGTGATGCTCAACTCCCGGTAGCGTTTCTCGCTTTCCCTGAGTTCATCTTCCACAATTTTTCGTTCCGTTATATCCTGGAGAGTCTGTACCGCTCCCAGGATGACACCGTCGGTGTCCGGAATAGGAGTCGCGGTGAAGAAAAGCCAGCGGCCATTGTTGCCAAGACACGGGAAAAAATTCTCCACCTCATAGGCTCCCTCTGAAAGAGGCGATTTCCGGTATTTCCCATCATAGTATCCGGCAATCGCATTTTCCCGCACATTATCGACCACCAGATCGGCCAGGAGCGGTTTCTGCAGAGGGTAAAAAGCCTTCCAATGGTCAACCGTTCCGACCATCTCCGAAGCCTGATACCCGGTAAGGTTTTCCAGCGCCTTGTTCCAGTGGATTACGATATGCTCCTGATCAATGACAAAAGTCGGGACTGGTATTTTCTGCAGAACCTGCGACAACAACTCCCCATCCAATTTCTTTTTCACGTCAGCTCTCCACAATTATTGCAGCACTTCCAAGAATAAACTCCGTCTTTTCCGCTTCACTCCTCTTCACTACTCCGGACCCTGCCAAACACCACCACCGTACGGTCTTCCCACGGGACAAATTTTCGTCGCTACCTCGTGCCTGGCAATATGCGCTGACAGTGAAAAGAACTTTGGACAGGAAAGGGATTTTCTCGTATATAGCACGTAAATTGGCGGAAAGGTAGCAGAAATAGTATCCAGTGACAGCATTCCTTCACGTTTTAGAAACCGCTTCTTTCGTTTGCCAAATGATCCTTCTTTTGAGTATACTTTATTCCTATGATCCCTAAAGAAGTTACCAGATATATCTCTTCCCGAGCCGTTAACGGACCATGGAAACTCTGTGGCAGGTATCAAGGAACTTTTGACGGCGCCGTGATCATTCCGGCACTGGCTGAAAGCGATAAACTCTTCGACACCCTCCTCTCTCTTGCGAAAAACCCTCCGGAACTCCTTTCACGGTTCCTGGTCCTGGTGGTGGTAAACAACCGTGAAGATACTCCTCAACCGGACAAGGCTGACAATAGAAAAACTCTTGAACTTCTTTCAGGAGAAGATCCTTCCTTCGAAACCCTTCGTCTCGCTTGGGTGGATGCGGCTTCACCGGGACTAGAGCTCTCCGAGAAAAAGGGTGGGGTCGGCCTGGCACGGAAAATCGGGTTTGACCTGGCTCTTCCCCTGCTGGATTTCAGCGGACCTCCCCCACTACTTGTAGCACTTGACGCGGACACCCTGGTGCAGCCTGATTATCTGTCAGCCTTAGCAAACCATTTCCGCTCCACAACTGCAGGCGGGGCAGTGCTCGCTTTCCGCCATCAGGAAGGGAATACTCCCCAGGAACGGAAAGCGATCCGCTGTTATGAACTTTTCTTGCGCTCATATGTACTTGGGCTTTCCAAAGCCGGCTCGCCCTATGCCTTCCACACCATCGGCAGTGCCATGGCATGCACGGCAGCCGCATACGCCGGAATGGGGGGCATGAACACTCGGATGGCTGCCGAAGACTTCTATTTTCTCCAGCACCTCAAGAAAACCTTCGGCATTGCATCTGTGGCAGGAACGCTGGTGCATCCTTCTGCCCGAGCATCGCACCGTGTCCCGTTCGGCACCGGTAGAAGCATTTCCCGGCTCTTGGCAGGTGAAGAGAGAGCTGTGCTTTTTTACCGACCTGAATGTTTTGCAATTCTGGGAAACTGGCTCGAACTTGTTGTAAATCACCTTGATACCTGCGGGCAGGATATTATGCACCTGGCCGAAAGAGTTTCCTCAGAACTCGGAAAATATCTTGACCAGGCCGGCTTCGTCAATGCCTGGGAAAAGCTCCGGAAAAACAGCCGCAACCAGGCTGCTCTTCTGAGAGCTTTTCACTCCTGGTTCGACGGACTTCGCACCCTGAAACTCATCCACCACCTCTCTGACACCATTTTATTGCGCAAAACAGCTGAGGAAGCCCTGCCCCCTCTTCTGGAATGGGCAGGACTTGAGCAGGTTGAGGACCCTGACTCACAACTCGCGCTACTCCGCACTTTGCAGGCATCGGGAGGCAATTGACAGCAGTATCACTACTCAGAGCTTGTCCGTACGTAAGCATTCCAGGCTCGCATCCCGTCTTCACGCCATCTTCAGCCGAGCCTCTATCAATAATCGTCGACGTAGCCCTGCTGTGCCTGCGGCATTGATCAATTGACACAGCGGCATCCGACATGAATCCGTGCGCGGTTTCTCGTAAAGTTATGTATGGACAAACTCTTATTCTTGGTTTTTTCCCTCTCATGGGTTATTATTTCCCCTCAGACGTCTACACCTCCGAATCCCGGGGGATGTTCGGCGTACTTCACGGAAGGAAAGGAATTCATGCCATGAAGATACGATCAAGTCTATGTACGGCTGCAATCGCAATCAGTATTGCTCTCGCACTTCCCGCAGTTGCCGCGGTTCCCCCGGAGACACTCCCGCAGCCCATGGGAGGAGAAGGATCAAAAGGAATTGAAACCGTCCAGGTCCAGGAACCGGTTGTGGTCGAAGATATTCAGACACCGACTGCTTCCCCCGGAACGGTGCCGGTCACTGAAGAAACGGTAAAAGCCGAAACGCCTTCTCTCATCCCCCCCCCTGTCATGGAAACCCCCTTCAACCACATGGCCATCGATGAAATTTCGAAAATAAATGCCTCAACAGAGGTCCTCCAGGAAATTACCGGCATCCCCGAAGGAATCTCGCCGGACCTTCTCGCCAATGCTTACGGCATTGTCATCATTCCCGGCACCATCAAACTTGGCTTCTTTTTCGGGGGCCGCTTCGGAACCGGAATAGCAATGATGCGAAATGAAAACGGCTCATGGAGTAACCCCTCTTTCCTCTATCTTGGCGGAGGCAGCTTCGGCCTTCAGTTCGGAGCCCTTTCCAGCGACATCATCCTGGTATTCAAGACCAGAAAGAGCATCATGGGCCTCACCAAGGGCAACTTCACCCTCGGGGCAGATGCTGCAGTTGCCGCTGGCCCTGTTGGTCGCCGCGCCGAGGCATCCACCGACTGGCAGCTCAAGGCAGAAATCTATTCCTATGCTCGAAGTCGCGGCTTCTTTGCCGGAATTTCTCTTGACGGCTCAGTCCTTGCCATCGACAACAATGCCAATGAAAACTTCTATGGCAAATCCGGTATTAGCACCGACCAGATTTTTTCGTCAGCCCCGTCTGCTTCTCCAGCGGTCATCAAACTGAAGAGCTTCCTGTCTCAGAACGCTTCCGCCCTGCCGAAGGAGTAAGAATGGCCCCCTCAGATTCTATTGAGGAAACCAAAAGCAAACCATATAGGAAGGATACTGATCTGGTTTCCACACTGGTGGATGATCTCTATCCTTCCCTCTTTAATCTTTACACCCATCTCCATGCAAACCCTGAGCTTTCCGGCCAGGAGATTCAGACCTCCCGCTGCATTGCCGAACAGCTTCTCGCTTCCGGTCTCCAGGTTACCGAAGGGGTAGGAGGTCATGGTATCGTCTCGGTTCTCAGAAATGGCGAAGGACCGACAGTCCTCGTGCGCGCTGATCTGGACGGACTCCCCATCGAGGAAAGAACCGGACTTCCCTATGCGAGCAAAGCTCGTGGCCGACTTGCCGACAAGGGAGAGGTGGGACTCATGCATGCCTGCGGCCATGACGTCCACATGACGGTACTGGTGGGAGCCGCACGCATCCTGATGGAAAGAAAGGACCTGTGGCAGGGGACACTTGTCCTGGTGGGACAGCCGCTGGAAGAAGTCGGCGCCGGTGCCCGTGCCATGATCGAAGACGGTCTTTTCACGAGATTTCCCCGCCCTGATTATGCCTTGGCCCTCCACGTTACCCCCTCTCTGGCAGCAGGGTCGGTCGGTCTTCGGGAAGGACTTTTCTGGGCTGGCTGCGCCTCGCTCGACATCATCATCCGGGGCATAGGTGGGCACGGCTCACGGCCCCACGAGACAAAAGACCCGATCGTGATGGCAGCAGAAACGATCCTGCTCCTGCAAACCATTGTCAGCAGGGAAATCAGCCCCCTCGAACCCGCCGTGCTTTCCGTCGGATCTATCCATGGGGGAACAAAAGGGAATATCATCCCCGAAGAGGTAGTTCTCCAGCTTAACTATCGCTACTTCAGCGACACGATCGCCCGGCACCTCCGCTCGGCCATCGAACGGACGACTCGGGGAGTCGCCTTTGCTTCGGGCATACCGGAAGACCGTATGCCGATTCTTATTGACCAATACTCCGGACCTCCCATCATCAATGACCCTGAGCTTGCACGACGAATGTTCTCGGCATTTCGTCGAGCTCTCGGGAGCGAACATGTTATTCAGACTGACCGCTATACCTTTAGTGACGATTTTTCCCAGTTCGGAATGCACGAACCTGGAATCCCTCTCTGCTACTTCCTTCTCGGAACTGCCGGAAATGTATGTGATGCAGAAGAGGCAGTGACCGACACCGTCTCCCCCGGCATCCATAACCCCTCTTTTGCCCCGCTACCGGAGCCGAGCATCAAAACAGGGGTGAAAGCAATGGTTGCCGCGATCCTCGAAATTCTGCCGCGATAGCCATTCTCAGGCATCACCTCACCCGGACCGTTACCGCCTTCAATGATTCAGCAAAAAAACCCTCGTATACAGTTTTTTGTTGACATACGTGCTTCCAACAATTAAAAGTATCGACTGGCAAAACCGTTATGTTATTTTTCCGCCTCTCATTCATTCCCATTGAGGATTTCTGCCTAAACCGTCTACCCTGCCGAATAACTCCCGTACTAGACACACAGGCAAATCGTCGCTCGGTGGCTAAAATATCGGCTGGTGGAATTCAAAAGAACTGACTATCGAGCTTTCTGAGCACGATGCAGGATATTTTTATGTGGCAGTAAATACTTTTTTTGAATGGGAGGAAGTAACCATGTCGAATGGATCTGGACAGCAGGGAGGTAATTTGAACGATTTTATCAGTGAAACTCGTGACCGCTTCGCCAAGGCAGGCACCGTTGGGGTAAGCGACCTGGATGGAGAACATGCTCTTTTTGCCGATTTAGGTGCAAATGTCGGCAAGAGCGAAGTAGCCATTTGTGACACCACTGGCAACCCCGCACCGCTGGGGCTGTGTGCGTTCGGCATGACAACCGTGCTCCTCAACCTGCATAATGCCGGATTTTTCCCACTGGATTCCATGATTCTTGCCATGGGCATCTTTTACGGCGGCATCGCCCAGGTCATCGTCGGCTGCATGGAATGGAAAAAGAAGAACACCTTTGCCACCTTGGCCTTTACGTCCTACGGCCTCTTCTGGCTGACCCTGGTCGCCCTCATCGTTATGCCGAAACTCGACCTGGCCGACAAACCGACGGAAACTGCCATGGCTGCCTACCTCTTCATGTGGGGGCTTTTTACCTTCGCACTATTCATCGGGACCTTCCGTCTGAACAAGGCGCTCCAGTTCGTTTTTGGTACGCTGGTCGTGCTTTTCTTCCTCCTGGCATACAAAGACGCAACCGGCGCACCGATCGGAACTTTTATCGGCTATGAAGGAATCGTCTGCGGTTTATCCGCCATCTACACTGGCATTGCCCAGGTACTCAATGAACTTTACGGTAAAACCATTCTGCCGCTTGGACCGGTAAAAAAATAACGTTCCAAGAAACCTGGTTCATCAAAAGGGGCATGATTTTTCATGCCCCTTTTGATTTTCCTGCCTGAGTAGCCTCCCCCCCACATTCTCTCAAACCAGCCTATCAACTTTTCCTTTTGTGAATGCTGCGGCTTATGATAGAGTCCGCATAAAAGCATCCTTATCCAGATCAACAATGTTTTTTGCTCGGAGGATCATACCAGAAGAATCCTGCCGGTTTTCTGAGACCAAACCGTCACCAACGGACATCGGTCCTTTTTCCGATCGACGTGAATCAGATGAGACGACGCAACGATCCCGTCTGCGCGGACCATTAACAACCAAGGAAAGGAGATTCACCATGGCTGACAAGAAGGTTACCGTTCTGGCAAAGTTCAAGGCAAAAGAAGGTCTGGAGGAAAAAGTAAAACAGGAGATTATGGCCCGCGTGGCACCGACCCGCGCAGAAGCCGGCTGCATCAACTACGACCTCCACCAGTCATCAGATGACAAACGTGTTTTCATACTCTATGAAAACTGGGTCAGTAAAAAGATTTTGGAAGAGCACCTGCAGATGCCCTATCTGCAGTCCCTGATTGCCGCAGCTGATGAGCTCTTCTCCGAGCCGATCGAGATCTCACTCTTGGAGATGATCAGCGACCCCGAATAACACAAGGTGTTACTAAATAAAGGGGGAGTCAACGGCCGGGTAGTATACCATGGAACGGCTCCCTCTTACATTTCCCGATATTATTTCCTCCGTTGGCATCCTACTTCGCTACCTGTCCTGCTATCCTGCCATTTCCTTTTCTGAAAAATATTTCGCATTCTTCTCCTCGAAAGGATACCGCTTGCCTGCTCTTAATCAGCTGCGGTATACTTCTCCATTAATAAGCTACTCTCCCTTCCCATCAGGACGGCCCTCTCTATGAAACTCAATACAAAACTGATAATGATCATGCTTTCCATGCTTGTCCTTGCCATGTGCACCCTTTTTGTCCTGAACCAGTACAGCCAGAACGACCTGGTGGAGGAGATCCAGGAGAGCTCAACAGAAGTCTCCAAGGCAATCCAGCTCAGCATTGCCGATCTCACTTCCAATGACGAGTATACCTCGCAACTCAAGGAATATTTGAAGGGGGCAAAACGCAAGGGAATCAAAGAAGTCAGTATCATCAATAACGAAGGGGAAATTATCGATTCCTCTGACCCGGAAAAAGTCGGCAAACGTCGTGATATCAAGAAACTGGGAAAAGGACTGAAGGCATCACGGACCTCGTCCGGAAGAAAAGCAGCAGAAGACTCATCCCACCCTTACGACCTCGTGGTCCCGGTCATTGTCGGTGATGAGCAACTTGGCTACGTGCACATAAACCTTCTCCTCGACAATATCCGCACCATCCAGCATGATAATTTCTTACACAGACTGGCAGCAACCTTCCTGGTCTTCATGTTTGGAATCGGTCTCACCATCTTTCTTGCACGGAGATATACCAAGCCGATTCAACGGATTGTGGAGAGCGTCAATAAGGTTGCCGCCGGTGACCTGACGGAGACTCTGCCAGTGGAATCAGGGGATGAGATCGGCACACTGTCCGCCAACTTTAACGAGATGGTGCAGAAACTGCGTGAGCGTGAACTGCTGGAAAAAAGGCTCTACGAGGCCGAACATCTTTCAAAAGTCGGACAGCTGGCTGCCGGCATAGCTCATGAAATCCGTAACCCGCTCAATTACATCAGCCTGGCCGTTGATCACCTGAAAGGGGATAGCAGCCTTGCCGGTTCCGAAGCGAGGGCAGAACGGGATGAACTCCTGGACAAAATCAAGGAAGAAGTACGTCGAGCGAACTATATGGTGCTCAATTTCATGAGCTACGGCAGACCGCTCAAGCTCAGACCAACCTCGATATGCTACGTCGAGCTCCTTGAAAGGGCACTCTCTCTCATACAGGACAGACTGACGGAGCAACGGATAGAGCTTGTCATTGACATCCCACCGGACCTGCCCGCAATGGAAGCAGACTCTGAATTGCTGCGAACCTGCCTGGTCAACCTTATCACCAATGCCTCCCATGCCATGCCGGAAGGCGGGAAAATCATCCTGGGAGCACACTACGACGAAGGGGATTCGACTTTCCACCTCTCTTTTGCCGACGAAGGCATCGGGATCAAAGCGGAAGACATACCAAAGATCACTCAGCCCTATTTCACCACCAAGGAGGCAGGAATTGGACTCGGGCTGGCAATAACAGAAAGGATTGTGAAGGAACATGGCGGAGTATTGTCAGTAGAGAGCACTCTCGGCAAGGGAACGGTTTTCACCATTTCACTCCCGGCCCGATGGAAGGAGCAGGATCTATGAAGGGGGCTATACTCGTTGTAGATGATGAAAAAGGCCAGCGTGAAATTCTTGATATTATCCTGAAAAAGGAAGGGTACCGCGTTGAGGCCGTCCCCGGTGCCCGTGAAGCATTGGAGCATCTCGAAACCGATGAATACGATATTATCCTCACCGACCTTACGATGCCGGGTATCTCGGGCATGGAACTGTTGGAAAGAGTGCTTGACGAAAACCCTCAGCAGTGCATCATTATCATGACAGCTCACGGTACGATAGATTCTGCCGTGGAAGCTATGAAAAAGGGAGCCTTCGACTATCTGGAAAAACCTCTGGACAAGGATCCTCTTCTCATGACGGTCTGGAGAGCTTTCGAACGGCTGGATCTTCTTCAGGAAAACCGTAAGTTGCACAAGCAGTTGGAGGCGAACCAGGGAGTTCCAACAATCATCGGTTCCCATCCAAAAATGAAGGAAGTTTACCGGGTCGTCAACAAGATCGCTCCCACATCATCCACCGTGCTCATTTTCGGCGAATCGGGAACCGGAAAGGAACTGGTTGCTCAGGCCATTCACAACGGAAGTGCCCGCAAGAACAGGCCCTTTATGGCCATCAACTGCGCCGCAATCCCGGAGTCCCTCATCGAAAGCGAGCTGTTCGGACATGAAAAAGGCTCGTTTACCGGGGCAAGCTCCCGCGAAATAGGACTCTTCGAAGCAGCGAACAGCGGGACTATTTTTCTGGATGAAATTGGGGAAATGAATGTCTCCATGCAGGCAAAACTGCTGAGGGCCATCCAGGAACGGGAAATCCGTCGCGTCGGAGGCAAGATCAGTATCCCCATTGACGTGCGTATCATCTCCGCCACCAACAAAGACCTGGAGCAGGAAATCAGGAAGGGAAATTTCCGGGAAGACCTCTACTACCGGTTGAACGTCATTCGAATCAACCTTCCTCCCCTCCGGGAACGGGGCAGCGACATCATCGCCCTGGCGGAATTCTTTGCCAGGAAATCCGCTGATGCCGACAACATAGCGCTGCAGGGAATCTCTAAACCGGCCTTGAGGCTTCTTTTAAATTATTCCTGGCCCGGAAACGTGCGACAGCTGGAATCGGTCATCGAGCGGGGTGTTCTCATGACCGAAAGCGATTTCATCCAGCCGGAAGACCTCCCCGCCGAAATCCAGCACGAAACGATGCCGGGCTCCGGGATGTCTATCGATTTCCCTCCGGAAGGAATATGCATCGACGACCTGGAACGGGAGCTCATCATCAAGGCCATGGAAAGGACCGGATGGATCATCGGCAAGGCAGCACCTTTGCTGGGGATGACCTACAAGACGCTGCAGTACCGGTTGGAAAAATACGCCATTGCAAAACCGGAGAAAATGACACATAACCCGTCCTAATCTCTTCTCATGCATTTTCAACGTCATGACCTCGCACCAGCCGACAAAAAAAGGAGCCGATTTCATGGATTTTTCGAAAAAACTTCACCGGTTTACCGTTGTTCCCTCATTGCCGCAGGAACTTTCCGGGTTGCACACCATAGCCTACAATCTCTGGTGGACATGGGAACCTCAGGCCATCGAACTCTTCAGAAGAGTCGACCTGGAACTCTGGAGGGGAACCCGCCACAATCCGGTGAAGATGCTGGGCGCCCTGCAGCAGTCGCGCCTTGAGGAACTGCTGGCGGACGATGGTTTCATGGCTCACCTTCACCGTGTCGAAGAGATGCTCAGGGAATATATGGAAGGGAAAACCTGGTATAAAAAGGCCCGCAAGACCGCCGCTCCCCTCCGCGTAGCCTATTTTTCCATGGAATTCGGCCTTCATGAATCGATTCCCATCTATTCGGGTGGACTTGGGGTCCTATCTGGAGACCACCTGAAATCGGCGAGCGACCTTGGCATTCCCCTGGTCGGGGTAGGCCTTCTCTATCGCCATGGTTATTTCCGCCAGTACCTGAACATCGAAGGGTGGCAACAGGAGATATATCCGGAAAACGATTTCTATAACATGCCACTCCGTCTCGAAAGGGATAGCGACGGAACTCCCCGTACCATCAGCCTGGAAATAGGGGATCATACGGTAAAAGCCCGAATCTGGAAGGTACAGGTCGGCCGCGTCCCGCTCTTCCTCCTCGACACAAGCCTTGAAGAAAACGCCTGGGAGGATCGGAAAATCACCGCCAAGCTTTACGGCGGCAACCAGGAAATGCGCATCAAGCAGGAAATCCTCTTGGGGATTGGCGGTCTGAGAGCCCTCAAGCTACTCGGTATTGAGCCCGAAGTTTGCCACATGAATGAAGGTCACGCGGCTTTTCTCGCACTTGAGAGAATCAGGGTGCTCATGAAGGAAGAAAATCTGAGCTTCCATGAAGCACGGGAACTGACAATCGTCGGCACCGTCTTTACCACGCACACACCGGTCGAGGCGGGAATTGATCACTTTGACCCGGAACTGGTGAATGTTCATTTGGGAAGCTATTACCAGGAACTCGGTCTGTCCCGCGAAGAGTTCCTCTCCCTGGGAAGGCAAAACCAGAAGAACCCGCAAGAAACATTCTGCATGGCTGTCCTTGCTCTCAGACTGGCAGGATATTACAACGGCGTCAGCATGCTGCATGGTCAGGTGTCACGAAAGATGTGGAAAAACATCTGGAAGGAACTCCCTGAAGAACATCTTCCTCTGACGTCCATTACCAACGGCGTCCATACCAGGACCTGGCTATCCAATGAGATGGCCGGCCTGCTTATCCGTTACCTGGGCACTCGCTGGCTTGACGATCCCACCGACTATGACATCTGGAAAAAAATTCATGTTGTGCCTGACGCCGAGCTCTGGCGGACCCATGAACGCTGTCGAGAAAAGCTCGTTACCTTGGCCAGAAAACGAATAAAGGAGCATTTCCAGCATGTTGGAGCAACAGCTAAGGAAATCATGGCTGCTGACGAGGCATTGGATCCCGAGATTCTGACCATCGGTTTTGCCCGGCGATTTGCCACCTATAAACGAGGAACTCTCCTTCTCCGCGATCTCGATCGCCTTGACCTGATACTCAATCATCCAACACGTCCGGTGCAGATCATATTCGCAGGTAAGGCGCACCCCGCAGACTTCGAAGGGAAGGAACTGATCCGCCAGATTCATCAGGTCTCCCTTCAGGAGCGGTTCCGCCACCGCATTGCCTTTATCGAAGACTATGATCTCGCCGTGGCCAGGAAAATGGTCCAGGGCGTCGATGTCTGGCTGAACACACCACGTCGCCCCCTGGAGGCAAGCGGAACCAGCGGCATGAAGGTAGCGTTCAACGGGGGACTGAACATGAGTGTCCTTGACGGTTGGTGGCCGGAAGGGTACCGCGGGGACAACGGCTGGGCAATTGGTAAAGGTGAGGTGTATGAGGACATCGACTACCAGAATGAAGTTGAAAGCAGAGCCATCTATGACCTCCTGGAAAAGGAAGTGGTCCCGCTCTATTACGACCGTGGAAGTGATGGAATCCCCCGCGGCTGGCTTGCATGCATGAAGTCCTCCATGGAAACACTCTGCCCGACCTTCAGTACAGAGAGGATGGTGCAGGAATACACCGACAGGTTCTACCTCCCCTCAGGGGAAAAATGGAAGGCTTTTAACGAAGACGGGCAGGAACTGGCACGGAACTTTGCCTGCTGGAAAGATAAGATACATCGTCTCTGGCATATGGTCCGCGTGGAAGGAATCGAGGCTTCAACCTCGGGAGAAATCTCGATAAAATCACCGGTACAGGTGCAGGTCCGTATAGGTATTGGAGAAATACCTCTTGAAGAGCTGTCCGTAAAGGTCTACTTCGGAATCCTGAACTCCCAGGACACCATAATTGACGGACAACTTGTGCCACTCCACCCCGTTGAGCAGATAGGCGCCGATCTCCACCGGTTCAGCGGCGAGATGGAATGCAACGCCTGCGGCCGACAGGCGTTTATAATCCAGGTTATGCCAAGGCATCCTGTAATTGGACCGGTTTATGAGTCAGGGCTTATTCTTTGGGTTTAGTAAGCGGCTCGAGTCATCTTCCAAAATTGAGCAAACAACGCTACAAAACCTTAGGACTTGATAATTTACGGAAAAGCGGGTAGAGTCCGCAAGGAAAATAATTTTGCAACAAAGAGAACCTTCATGAAATACTTACCTTTTTTACTTCTGCTTTTGGGAACCGTAACATCCTGCACCACTATGGTACCCCGTAAATACGTCCCGCCCCCTATAACAAATGAAACTTTTAACGACCCGGTCAAGTTGGTGACAATTCCTTTGCCGGTCATCGCTTCCAGCCCTAATGAAGGGATTACCGTAGGCGCCCTTTCGGCCTTTCTCCTGCACAACGCCAAGGATGAAGTCAGCACCCTTTCGGCTGCCCAGGTTAACTACAACCAAAATTTCGGAACTACCTTCACCCTCTATGCAGCGTTCTTTCCCTCACCTCAAACCAACTGGGAATTCAACATTTCCAAGTCGACGAATATAAACCAGGATTACGAATTCAAGATTCGCGACAAGAGGCTGATGGGCGAAAAACTGGAATTCTTTGTCTTTCCGTATATCTTCACCGACGGCTCGGCGCGATTCTTCGGCTTTCAGTCAGATAGCCGCAAGGAGAGTGAAACGAATTACGACGACGAGGAATTCGGCGTGACGACAACGGTGGGTTACGACATCACGGATCACCTGCAGATCCAGTTCGGGGAACGCATCAGGAAGGTAAATATCGGCAGGGGGGCAATCGACTCTTTGCCCTTTATTCGCGACAGATACACCGATTACGGGGTTCCCGGCGTCAGCGGATTCACCGCCCATGCCCAGAAACTGGCGCTTATCTATAGTACACTCGATTCGCGTGACATGCCCACGGAAGGCATTTACGCAAGAGCTTCCATTGAGAGCAGCCTGAAAGCCCTCGGCAGCAGCTGTGACTACCGTCACTACGAAGCGGAAGTCAAAGGGTACCTGCCCCTGGTCGAGGCACGCTACATAAGCGTCGGCCGCCTCATGTATAACCAAACCCTCGGAAACAGTGTTCCCTTCCTTGAGCGGAGTATCCTCGGCGGTGAGAATACCTTGCGGGGTTACGGCCGCAACCGTTTTATCGACAGCAGCTTTTTTCTGCTCAATCTTGAAGAACGGATTCGACTCTTCCGCTGGAGCGTCTTCAACGTCAACACAGACTGGGAACTTGCCCCCTTCATCGACTTGGGCGCTGTCATGGAATCCCTTGATAAACTCTCTAGCCGCAACTTTGAATTCAATCCCGGGATAGGTTTCCGGGCAGTAGTCAGGCCCAATATCGTCGGACGAGTGGATATCGGTTTCGGTAATGAGGGCCCGGCAGTCTTTGTCGGATTGGGATATCCCTTCTGATCCGGACGAGACCCTCTTCTGCAATGGGAGAAATTTATTCGGGTAGATTTTGGTAAGCAGGCAGGTAGTCAGGCAGGGTCAAGGGGGCCAGCAGCACAATTTCTCCCCCTGGCCTTGGCCCGGTAGAGTGCGTTATCAGCCTCCCGAATGAGGTCTTCCATTGAGTCCACTCCCTTTCCAGGGTACACTGCAAAACCCAGGCTGGCGGTTATCTTCAGTTCTTCCAACTTCCCTGAAAAAGTAGTCTCATCCAGTGCTTTTCGGACACGTTCAGCAACCGTCATGGCGTCAGGAAGGGATGTCTCGGGAAGCACGGCGACAAATTCATCCCCGCCAAATCGGATGGGAGTGTCATAGCAACGGAGCTGATCCCGGAATGCTGTGGCTGCCCGTATCAGAACCACATCACCCTCCTGATGTCCAAACTTGTCATTAATCTCTTTGAAGTGGTCAATATCAATGATCAGAAAAGAAAGCGAACTCCCCTTCCTCGATGACCGGAGAAATTCTCGTTCCAGAACATCCATGAGATAGCGACGATTGTAGAGACCTGTCAAATGATCGGTATTTGAGATATCCAAAAGTATCTCATTTGCACGACGAAGTTCATCCTGGAGTTTCTTCATCTTCAGGTGAAGCTTTGCCCGTGCAACAAGCTCACTGGCGTCGAACGGCTTGGTAATGTAATCGCTTGCACCCTGCTCCAACCCCCTGACCTTAGAGGGGATATCATCCTTGCCCGTAAGGAGAAGGACCGGAATATCCCGTAGCTCTTCTCGCGCGCGAACCATGGCAAGAAACCTGAAGCCATCCAGTCGGGGCATCTCGACATCGCAGAGCACCAGATCCATTTTGATCTCAAGGAGGAATTTCAACCCCTCGAGGCCATCTCCTGCCTCATGGTAGCAAGTGGCAAGGGAATGGGACTGAAGGGTCTGGATAATTTCCCTTCGAAGTGGTATCGAGTCTTCAATAACGAGTATATTTGTCTCGACCATAGCTGTCTCACAGTTGTAATAAAAACGAACTCTCCGGCAGAACCTCAACCCGGGGGAAAACTACTCAAAGTATTGGCTCCTGAGCCCTCCGCTTAAGCTCCAAGATCGTACCAGCATAATCCCGACTGCCGAAGACGGCACTGCCCGCAACGAAAACATCGGCTCCGGCATGGGAGATTCGATCGATATTGTCCGTCTTTACTCCGCCATCAACCTCCAACTCCGTTTCCAGCCCCAGCCTGTCCAGCAAACCCCGCAAACTCTTAATCTTCGGAACGCAGGCGTCAATGAAAGACTGCCCGCCGAAACCGGGATTGACCGTCATCAGGAGGACCAGATCGAGATCGCCCAGTACATACTCCAAGGTGGAGAGTGAGGTCGCCGGATTCAAGGCCACCCCGGCCTTTTTCCCGAAAGACTTGATGAGCTGAATCGCGCGGTGAAGATGAACTGTTGCCTCGGCATGGATAACAATAATATCGGCACCGGCCTTGGCAAATTCCGGTATGTACATCTCAGGGTTCGAAATCATCAGATGAACATCCAGGGGAAGGTTTGTAATCTTGCGGACCGCCTCTACCACAAGAGGACCGATCGTAATATTCGGCACGAAATGACCATCCATTACGTCCACGTGGATGTAGTCAGCCCCTCCCGCCTCAACAGCCCGAATCTCATCACCAAGCCTTGAGAAATCAGCCGAAAGGATTGATGGTGCTATTTTCTTCATAAAACCTCCACAAAAAACAGTTTTGAGTTTTTGGTTTTGAGTTTTGAGTTGACCAACAATAAAGTCTCTCAACATCTCGACAAGTACTATTTCCTGAGTTTGCTGACCACACCGGTTTTCAACCAAAAACTAAAAACCAAAAACTAAAAACCAGTTTCAATCCTTACCTTGTTCTTCTCAACCGCGCAGCACAGAAACCATCCATGCCGCCCCGGTGAGGCCAGGCGCGGAAAATCCCGCGATCGCTACAGAGCCCTGCATAGTGAGGAAAGATGCTCCTCAGGTCTTCTACCATAAAATCCTGCCGCTCCGAAAGGAAAACATCAAGTACCCCTTCGTTTTCCTCCGGGGACGTTGAGCAGGTGGAATACAGCAAAACGCCGCCAACCTCCAGATAATCCGCCACATTGTGCAGGATCGAACCCTGCAGGCGTGCCAATCGGGAGGCATCGGTAGGGGTTAGTCGCCATTTTGCCTCGGGATTGCGACGGATAACCCCGAGACCGGTACAGGGCGCATCAACGAGAATACGGTTGAATTTTCTCCCCCTCAAAGCAGAAAGCGGACGGGATGCGTCGAGACACATGGTTTCAATAATAGAAACACCTAGCCTTGCGGCAGTTTCCTCTATACGGCGAAGCTTCCTAACCTCCAGGTCACAGGCCAGTAGTTTTCCCCTATTTTCCATCAACTGGGCACAATGCGTTGTCTTGCCGCCGGGTGCCGCACAGACGTCCAGCACACTGTGACCCGGTTCCGGGGCAAGAAAAATAGCGGCAAGCTGGGAAGACTCATCCTGGACGGTAAACAAACCCTCTTGGAACCCGGTCAATCTCGCCGGGTGAATTGAACTCAGGACATGGATACCGACAGGTGATGCGTCTGTGATCCGTGCGGCAATCCCCTCTGCGGCCAGACGCTCGGTAAACTCGTCGCGGGATATTTTCAGGGTATTGACACGAATAGTCAAAGGCGGCGGTTCAACCATGGCCGCCGCAAGGCTCTCAGCCTCATCAGGCCCAAGCTGCGCGATCCACTGTTCAGTGAGCCAGCGGGGCTGGGAATAGCGGACAGCCAGAAAGGTTGCTGGATCGGCATCCTTATCGGGCCAAGGAATCATGTCTCGCTCGCGATCCGCCCTGCGAAGTACGGCATTGACGAATCCGGAAGCACGTGGCACAAAGACCTTGGCAAGCTTGACAGTCTCATTTACTGCTGCGGAAACAGGAACCCGGTCAAGGTAAAAACTCTGGTACAGTCCGAGTCGCAGAAGTATCGCCACAACCCGCTCGAGCTTTGCCGCCTTTTGACTGGCAAAGGAATCAATCATATAGTCAAGTGTTCCGCGACGTCGCAGAACGCCGAAAACCAGTTCCGTCAGCAAACCCCGATCGGGTCCCTGGATTGCGTCAGATGACAGTTCCCGGTCAACCAGCAGGTCCGCATAGGAATCTTCCTTTTCAATGCTCATCAGGATCTCAAAGGCCACTTGCCGGGGGTTTTTCTTAATCACTAGGTACTCCAAAAGAGCGGGATTTATTACGGGAAAGATTACGTGCAAGGTACTTTCCGGGAACCCTCGGCAATGAGGGTCCCCGGACGTAACAAGGCGGGCTATGTAACAGTGCAGAGTCTATCAAAAACGGTGGCCAGACGCCATTTCTTCCAGCCTCTTGACCCGTTCTTCCATAGGGAGGATGGGTTGAGAAGAGGGACGCAAGTCCTCCACCGCTTAAGGGATTCACAATAAACATATGGGCAGAGGCCGGCGTCGCCTCCTGCATCGGCAGCTGCCGATTGGCCGACTCCAGCTTCCGAAGTGCGTTTGCCAGGTAGAGCGGGTTTCCGGACATGGCCGCGCCACCCTTGTCAGCATCATACTCGCGCGAACGAGAAATCGCCATCTGGATCAGCAGCGCTGCCAACGGTGCGACAATAGCCATCACCAGCAGCCCAAGCATTCCGCCTCCATCTTCATCCCGGTCCCGGCCACCGCCGAAAATGGCAGCCCATTGCGCCATGGTGTGCCAGATAACTAATGGCACCGGCCACGGTCGCGGCAATGGTGGATATCAGGATATCACGATGCTTCACATGGGAAAGCTCATGGGCCATGACGCCCATCAGCTCATCGCGGACGAGGATGCGAAGGATGCCGCTGGTGGCGGCCACCGCTGCATGCTCCGGATTTCTGCCGGTTGCAAAGGCATTCGGAGCGTATCGGAAGGGATAATGTACACCTTCGGCATGGGCAAGCCGGCCTTAATGGTCAACTGACGGACAATGCTGTAAAACTCGGGATTCTCCGCCTCGGTTACCTCTTTTGCGCGATACATTTTCAGTACAATCTTGTCGGAAAACCAGTAGGACACAAAATTCATCACCCCGGCAAAGACCAAGGCGATCAGCATCCCGCTCTGTCCGCCAATGGCACCACCGGCCATCACCAGCAATACCGTCAACAGGGCTAATAAAAATGTCGTTTTCAGTGTGTTCATCGAAGCTACCTCTCTAACTTCTCGCAAATGGATCGAAGCATTTCTTGACAAGCTTCATCGCCATTATAAGCATTGCCGAATAAAACCGCAAGGGCAGTGACCGAAGTTAGCAGGGGCAACTGAAAACATATTTTGTGACCAGGTAGTACCTCACTCTCTGAATCGAACCGAAAAACCGCCGTCTTTTGCCGCACCCAGACGGACTGACGATGGCATCGCCCCCTCGCCCATTCGTGACAGAATCTCAGCAGCTAGTTGCGGCAGAATCGTCCCTCGCATGATGTGGTCGATGGTGCGAGCCCCTGTCTCAACCTCATGACAACGGTCTACGATCCTTTTCACCACCTCAGCTGAATAGACAAGCTCCATTTTATTGCTTTCACGAAGACGGCTTGCCAGCTTCTCCATTCGGAGGGTAACGATCTCCTTCATGAAAGAAGGGTCCAACTGGAAGAATGGGACGATGGTCATTCGAGCCAGCAATGCCGGCTTGAAATGTTTTGAAAGAACCGGACGGATGGCATCCACCAACATCTTCGGATCCGGCCGTTGCGACGAGGAACAATGGTGTGCGATGATGTCGGAAGCGAGGTTACTGGTGAGAAACAGTACGGTGTCTCTAAAGCCAATCTCCCGCCCTTCACCATCTGCGAGGGTTCCCTTGTCAAATACCTGGTAGAAGAGATTCACCACATCAAGATGGGCCTTTTCCACTTCATCCATGAGCACCACTGAATAGGGCTGACGACGTACCGCCTCGGTCAGGACACCACCCTCACCAAAACCGACGTAACCGGGCGGCGAACCGATCAGACGGCTGACCGAGTGCGCCTCCTGAAACTCGCTCATATTCACCGTGGTGAGAAAACGCTCCCCACCAAACATCAGGTCTGCTACGGCCAGGGCGGTTTCGGTCTTGCCAACTCCCGACGGCCCAACCAGCAAAAAGATCCCAATAGGTTGACGGGGGTCATTCAGCCCCGCCTTGGCGGCGCGGATTATCTGGCCGATTGTGGCAAGCGCTTCGTCCTGCCCTTTGATCCGTTGTTTCAAGTCGCTTTCCAGCTGCACGGCGTTACGCGCCTGATCGCGGAGCACCCTGCCCAAAGGGATGCCGGTCCAGTCGGAAACGACCTTGGCGACAATGTCCGGATCCACCTCGATATGGACCAGGGGAGAGCCATCCTGCAGCAGTTCCAACTCAGTCGTAACGCAGGAGATCAACCCCTTTACCTCTTCCATCTTTTCTTCACTGCCCTCTCGACCCGCCAATTCGGTCAAATCCTTGCGCAGCCCTATCAGACGATGCGCCAGTTCCTGTTCCTTTTTCCAGCGTTCGCCTATTTCCGAGAGTTCCTCCTGGAGAGCTGTCAAGCGTTCATCAAGTTCCCGGTGCCGTTCTTGGCCGGTTTCATGTCCATGCAGCCGGTCCCGCTCCAAGGCCAATTTTTCCCGTTGATGGGCCTGGATGGCACGCTCCTTATCTTCCATCAATGAGGGTTTGGCAGTAAGGAGAATTTTCACCCTTGCCGCACTCGTATCGAGGAGATCGACCGCCTTGTCCGGGAGTTGCCTCCCAGAGATATAGCGACCGGAAAGCTCAGCAGCAGCCATGATGGCATCGTCCCGTACCAATACACCGTGGGCCTGTTCGTACTTGTCTTTCAGCCCGCGCAGAATAAGCACCGCTGTCTCCACCGAAGGTTCGTCCAGTTTTACCGGCTGGAATCTGCGTGCCAGGGCGGCGTCCTTTTCAAAGTACTTTTTGTATTCGCTCCAGGTAGTGGCGGCAATGGTGCGTAATTCACCCCGTGCCAGGGCCGGCTTCAACAGGTTGGCAGCATCACCTCCACCTGCCTGAGCCCCGGCACCGATCATCGTATGTGCCTCATCGATAAAGAGGATAATCGGCCGAGGTGATGCCTTGATCTCGGCAATCACCGACTTGAGGCGATTTTCAAACTCACCCTTGACCCCGGCCCCTGCCTGGAGAAGGCCCATATCGAGACCGAGGATAGCCACCTCAGCCAGAATATCCGGGACGTCTCCCTCCACAATTCGCAGCGCAAGCCCTTCGACAACTGCCGTCTTACCGACCCCTGCCTCACCAACCACTATCGGGTTATTTTTTCGCCTTCTGGCCAGAATGTCGATCATCTGTGAGATTTCGCGGTCCCGGCCAAATACCGGATCAATCTCACCATCCCTGGCTTTGCCGGTGAAGTCGGTACAAAAACGGCTGAGGGCCGTGCTTCCGGAGGGGACTGCTTCTTCCCGTACCGGCTTCTCTTCCGAAAGTGACTGCTCCAGCGACTCCTGCACCAGACCATTGAATTGTTTCAGCAGGGTATCTCTGCCAATGGGCAGGAGAGTATCCAGATATTTTCCTTCAGCCAATTGGAGCGGTTTCGCCAGAAGGGCCGCAAGTAAAGCTCCAGACCGGATCTGTCGTTGAGAAAGGTCTATGGACGAGATCAGCCAGGCATCCTGACACCACTGGATGAGTAAAGGGGAGAAAACCGGTTTGCCGGTGTTACCCGAGTGAAACGCTTCGAGAGTCCGCTCCAGAGAACGCTGGACAAGTAGCGGATCGACTTCGAAGTGTCGCAAGATCAACTGCAGATCCCCCTGGGGCTCCTCCAGCAACTTGGCGAACAGGTGTTCCACCGTGACTTCGTAATGGCTCCGGGAGACGCACAGCCCGGCCGCCCCTTCCAGGGCGCGGGTGCAAAGGGGGTTCAGGAGGGCAAGCAGGTTTTTGATGTCGACAGTCAGCATGTAAGTCCTTTCAGGGTAAAGCCCCTCTTTCCCGTTCGGGCCAGGAAATGTCCGGAAAAGCCGCAATATCTTGACAAAGTAGAATTTTCAGCCTTGGTCCATAAGTTCATTCATGATAGGGGAAGTTGTCACATTTGTCGTATAGGCCACTGATAGCTCTCCCCTCTCAATACTTCATTTATCACCAGCTTGGTGTAGGAATTTATAGAGGCATACTCCGCCAGGAAACGGTCGACGACACAGCCGAAGAGATACAGATCGCCCGGCCCGGCAAAATGGTCCTGTCGTAACGCCATGCGGAACTCACTGCCCCTCAGGATGTCACCCGACACCCGACACTCGGACGGCAGCACCTGAATTTCCTCTATTCCCGAGATGCGCTTCAGATTGGCAGATTCAGGCCCTCCGTGGGGTACGTACAACTGGAGAAGCGTCCTGAGGTGTTCAACGGACCCCAACGATACATGATTCAGGTAGAGGTGACAGGTGAGCCGCCACAAAAGATCAGGTCCCAGGAAAGGTGGATAGCCGGGGTTTACCGGGGTGATGTTTCGAAACGTGAGCGACTCAGGGATTGTGGGGGAAGGAACACAGATATCACCGATGCGCAGACTTTCGGGAAGCGTTCCGTTGGTGCAGGTGAGGCTGATGGAAAGGGTTTCCTTGTCGGGAAAAGGGACTCCGGTGGGAAACGCAACACTAATATGGCTATCGAAATCATCACGTCCCCGGGATTTTTCCCTACTCGTGTGGTACACCGGTGCTTCGATGTTGTCCGAACTGAACAGATCGAAGGGGACATAGGTCCGCTCACGGCACGAATCACGACAATAACCCCGTATCCTGTCAACCGATAAAATCCGGTAATGGGCAGGGGCAGATCCGGAAGGACGGATACGATACCGGCTTGCGTGGTGATTGATATAAATCGGGTCCGCATCATGGGGGAATATGTTGACGGCCGGGACGGCGTTCAGAGCAAAACTTCCCTGACCGATCCGCGGCAGAACGGATGGAACGTCGTCCAGTTCGAAGCTCACGGTGAAATGATTGCCTTCTCCGCGGTGTAGCCAGCGCTCCCATCCGCTAAGCTCGAAAAAGAGGAACTTTTCCGGAAGATGAAAATATTCCTGGATAAGCCGATACCCTGAGAAGGCTTGAAGAGGGTACGGAAAAAGTACTTCGCAATCATCGAAACCTTCCGGCTTCAGGCATTCGGGAGGCAGAATCACTCCTGCACCGCCATCGGAAGGCGTGATAACGATCCTTGTAACGTGCTGGCGAAGGAGCTGATAGAGTTCGGTGGCGGACGCCCGATCACCGGCAAGGAACAGACGAATACTTCGTGGCTGCCAGTGCGAAAGGGATTGAGCCGTTGATGTTAGTGATAAACGTATCTCGGCATTCCGGCCCGCTGCCTGAATGATCGCTGCGTCCCTCAGTACCAGCGGGTGAATCTCCAGATCAACGGTAGTTGTAAAGCAGCACGGGGTTCCATTCACCGGCGCGGATGAGAGTTGTGTGCCGGCGGGAATGGTGACAGGACTGTTCCTGATTCGGTTTCGGGGTAAAGCCGATAACGGTGGTAGCCGGAATTGGCCGCAAATAGTGGGGGAGGATGATATCGGCCAATTGGTGGATGAGTTTGGGAAAATCGACTCTGAGCTTCCGCTCGAGCAGATCGTTATGAAATGCCACGGCATCCAGCAGGCGCTCCACATCAGGATCGGTCATGGAACCGTTCAGAAGCGGCGCCAAGGCCGGATTGGCATCTGCGAAACCAGCTGCAAGTTCCCTGAGTCGACTCAACTCAAGTTGAAATGAATTCTTTGTCAAACGTCTTCCTCCATCCCGGAAAAACCGGACCACGCACAGTACGGTTACATCTCACCAAAAAAAACGAGTCTTACCTTCGGACGCAAACCCTGCCATCGGTGTCCACTACTGTCTCGAGAAGGACCTGTCGGTCTCCAGCCGTTGCCAGGTTGGCGATAATCTGAAAGCGCAAGGTAAGGTCATCGTCTTCGCGAGGAATAAATGTTACGCTTGTTCCGGTAAGGCGAGGCTCGTACATGTTAATAGCGGTCCGAATGCTTGCTTCTATTTGATGCAGCGAATCCGGAAAAGACTGAAGAAAATTGAGGAAATCAGGGACCCCGTAATCCTCTGCAATCGGAACATTACCCTGTCGAGTGTTGAGAATTCGCTGCAAATGGGCAAGAATAGAATCGATGCAACGATTGCGGGTCTCGCCGCCGCGCCGCATGGGTTCCCGCTCCTGCGAGCGTATTCGTTCAGTTAATCGTTCTTCTTGCATTTCAAAACCTCGGATGTCGTTAAATCACCGTTTCAACTGTATCAACCCACTCACCAGAAGCCGGATGACTGGAAATACCCTGCCACATTTCTATACTTCATATACTCTTATATCCTTATAAAGCAGAAATTTAAGGGCGGATGCTTAGCGTCCGCCCTCTTTGTTTGCTTCTTACTTCGGCACCGCCCATGAGTCCTCAGATTCGATGCCATTCGGTTCCCATGTCCACTTGATCTTCTTGTAGGTGAAGGAAACATTTTCCATATGACGGTACGGTTCATTTGCAGCCACCAAAGTTACCGGCATGGACGGGCTCATGCTCACGACGATTGCATCTTCCAGTTTGTGGGTAAAATAATGCTCTTCGGTTCCCTGCTTGGTGATCCGGTACCACTTGATAGTCACGTCCTTCAGATGTTCGCCGGTGCACAGAGCCTGATAAAGCTTTGGCGAGCTATTGTCGAATTCTTTGGTGATCGTTAGCGGACCATGTACTCGCTTGCCGGTGGCAAGTCCGTCGGTTGGACTGCGGGGAATGGTGATCGAATGATTCATCCCATAGACAAGTATCGTCTTCTCCCGGCCTTGCATTTCGCAGGAACCATCAATTTTCCCCTGTTTTTCACCCGTAAGGGTGAGGTGTGCTGGCATTGCCATGGTGATCTTCTCCTTTTCTTGATAATAGGGAATTTATGTAATTCCCCTGAGCAAAATAGAGCACATTTGAAAGTTAATTTTCATTAGAGCCAGGTGCAACAAAAAGAGCACGGCACAACAGGCCATGCTCTTTTCAATCTCAGGCGCTGGCTTCTTTGTCCAACTTACCTACCAGTGACAGGGTAAAGTATGCCCCCATATACTTGAAGTGTGGCCTGACTTTCAATGAGACGCGATACCAGCCCGGCTCGCCGGGCACTTCCTCGACACCTATTTCAGCCTGACGCAAGGGCCTGCGGCTCCGAACACCAGGCATCGGGTTGTCCATGTCGGACACATACTGGCGGATCCAGTTATTGAGCTCAAGTTCCAGATCGCCGCGCTCCTTCCAGGTACCAATGTTTTCCCGCTGAATGACTTTCAGATAGTGGGCAAGACGGCTGACGATGAACATGTAGGGCAACTGAAGCCCCAGTTTATAGTTCAGTTCGGCCTCTTTCCCCTCCTTGCCAATGCCGAAGTATTTCGGCTTCTGCACCGAATTTGCCGAGAAAAATGCGGCATTATCGCTGCCCTTCCGCATGGTAAGGGCAATAAAACCTTCTTCGGCCAGCTCAAACTCCCGCCGCTCGGAAATAAGAACCTCGGTAGGTATCTTGGTCTGAATGGCACCCATTGCCTCGTACTGATGCAGTGGCAGGTCTTCCACGGCCCCGCCGCCCTGCGGGCCGATGATGTTCGCACACCAGCGGTACTTGGCAAAGCTGTCGGTTATGCGGGTGGCAAAGGCAAAGGCCGCATTACCCCAGGAATAGTGCTCATGGTTGCCAGAGACCATTTCCTGATAGTTGAAGCTTTTCACCGGCTGGGTTTCCGGCCCAAAGGGGAGGCGCAACAGGAAACGGGGAAGAGTCAGGCCAACGTAACGAGCGTCTTCGGTTTCACGAAACGATTGCCACTTGATGTATTGAGGCCCCTCGAGAATCGACTTGATATCTTTAAGGTTCGGCAGGGAATTGTAGTCTTCCTGACCGAAAAAATCAGACTCAACAGCGGCTATGAAGGGAGTATGCGACATGGCGGCAACCGCTGCCGTGTGCTGCAGGAGCCGCATGTCCTGAGGACCGGCATTGAATTCATAATTTCCGATCAGACAGGCGTATGGCTTTCCGCCAAACTGTCCATACTCACTGGTGTAGACCGTTTTGTACAACCCGGACCTGACCACCTCGGTGGCGTCCTCGAAATCCTCCAATAGTTCATCTTTTGTCACATGAAGAATTTCCACCTTGATGTTTTCCCGGAAATCCACCCTGTCAATGAGGAAGTCAAGGGAACGCCAGGCCGACTCCAGCTTCTGGAAGTCACCATGATGGAGTATCTCGTCAAGCTGCAAGCTCATCTTGCAATCAATCTCGGCAATCATATCGTCCAAACTTGCCTTTGAGACCTTCACAACTTCACACCCCGGCTCAAGTAGCTGGGCAATCAGAGCCTCCACTCCCTTGCGGGTGATGGAATATGCCTCATCAACCGGTTTCAGGCGTGTAGCCTGAACAATCTCTTCCAGCAAAGACTCCTGCGCGACTGCCGATTCCATTCCAGCCAGGCTATTCTCCTGTTCCGTGCCCATATTTCCTCCTTACTTTTCCAAGCCGATTTCGGCCAGCAGCCTCTGCCGGGCATTGTCGTCTTTGATGAGCTCCTGAATCTTTTTACGGAATTCAGGGACGTTCGATAGCGGACCCTTCAGTGATCGAAGCGCTTCCCGCAGTTCCAGCAAACGCTTCAATTCCGGCACCTGCGCTACGATCGCCTCGGGGCCGAAATCTTTCATCGTCTCCGCCCGGAGGCTGATATTCAACTCATCAGCTTTATCAACGGCCAGACGGTTGGGAACGCTAAAGTTCAAGGCGATTTTCTGCGCCTTTGAGAACTTCGTTGAAATTGTCCTTATCGACATTTACCGGTTCACGCTTCTCAAGTGGGCGGGCGTCATGACTTCCGGTAAAATCCCCCATCACCAGCATTTTCAATGGAAGTTCGACTTCCTCTTTTGCATCGCCCAGGGATGGGCGATAGACGATGTTCACTCTTTCCTTCGGCGCCAAGGATGATTCCTTTGCCATCATTTCGCTCCTTTTTTATAGTATTTCATTACGATGTGAAAAACGTAGCAACCCACGAATTACACAACATCAGCACCATCTCATTTCCGGCAGAAAAATCCCCACAACAAACCAGATGGTATTACGATCAACATCAACCAGCCGAATACTTTGATACCGTCAGAATCCCAGTAGCCCAAAATTGAAAAATCCTGCGAAAAAGCTCCCTGCAGCCCTCAGCCACCACCCAGAGCCAAGAGATCTGAAAGATACAAGCCAGCTTGAATGACTGATCGCCTACTCCTTTGCCAACCGCACCATTTCCGGCATGTCCATCCGCCCTATCCGGTGCAGCACATCCGACGCTCGATCCTTGAATTTCAGATCGGCCTGCGCGTCCAGGGTGAACCAGGCAACCCTTAGACCACTCATGGCTAACATCGGTTCGTACTCTTCAAGTCCATGCTTATCCATGTCCATCAGAATCTGGTCAATGTGGGGAATGGCAAGTTTTGACTTTCCGATATCCACCAGCATCGTGGAAAGCGCCAACCTCCAGTGCAGCATTTCCCGTCGGGAAGAGGATGCTCGAAGTTTTTCCTGAACATTCTCCATGGCCTCGATAAGCTTTCCCTTACGAAGCAACAACTGTATTTCATCAATACTTTTGCCGATAACCTCTTCCATCTCCACGAGGGGTGTATCGGGGAGCGATTGCGACGTCTTGCCAATGGATGCTCTCTGGCAGGTGATGCTCTCCAGCCACTGTCTGGTTTCCGGGGTGGCAAAAGGGGTTCCATCGGAAAACGAGAGTTCTTCCAACCCCGGCAGGCGAAGCAACAGGAAGGACGTCTCCTGGCAAACGGTTTGATAGGCCTTTTCAAAGCGTGTCCCGAGCCTTGAAAGGGCCTCCGCGGAGAGACGATTGAGGTCCAGCCAGAAGATATACTGGGTAAGCCTCGCCTCGGCAGCTTTGAGGAGTGCCTCGGCATCTCCTTTGTTTCTCAGGTCGAAGAGGAGGTTTTTTTCCACCGTGGTTGGTGGTGGTATCCGGGTTCTTCCGTTTACCGTTGGCGGAAGGTCCTCCACAGAGTACCAAGCCGCTTTTCTCGTCATCCGATAGGCAACAGCTACTGCCAAATCCTGTTGCCAAAGATAAAAGGAGGCTTCCCGGATCTTGTTCATCCCAGCTTCCAAGGCTTGCCCGGCTTCGTGACTGCTCACAATATTCCGGCCGGAAGAACCCTCGCTCGATATATCTTCCTCTTTACCGGCCGGATTCGAAACGGCTTCCTCCTCTGTGTCCGACACGGGAGACAAGCGCGGTTCTGGTCGGGGAACTTTCTCAATTTCACACGATAAACCGTTGATGGCCTCACGGATGCCAACCAGGGAAGGGGCGTTTTCAAGGCGCTCTGACAAAAGAATTTCCAGACGGCTTAGATTGTTTCTGATCAAATCAAGCTGGACTGAAGGAAACGAGAGGTCCTTCTGTTGCTTCAAGGCAATTTCGGTCTTTTCTGCCCACCATTCTATCGCCCGGACCCGGCCCCTCGCACGGTGCTTAGGCGGATAGAGGTCTTCCCAGAAATTCTCGAGCAAATCAAGATACAGATTGAGACCCATGGCAAAGCCGTCGTTCTGCCGCCGGTAAATTAGAGAAACAGCCAGATATCCTGCCGCCACCAGGTCCTTGGACCTGTTCATGAGGATCTCCGAAGCGAATCTGCAAACCTTCTCCCAATTGACTGAACCTGCCGCAGCAGGAGAAGAAAGCTTATCCACTTCTGTCTGAAGTTCATCAAAAGAAGGGTCGTAACGGATATCAACCCCGGCAGGCTTGTCTATGCTAATGGGGTGTCTGCCCAGTTCGGAAATATCCATGGAAAACTCCGTGCCAATCATGTTTTTTCCTGCCCCTGCTGAAGAAACCGACCAAAGCTGTGTAAAATCCGTTGATTTCAAGGGCCGCCTGAATAGGGCAAGATAGGCCTTTTCCAACGTTCCTCCCATGAAAACGGCATTCGGAACACCGCTCACGGACTCCTTGAACAGCAGGTGCCAGAGACTGACCCGCATGATCTTGTCGTTGCAATGCCCCCTGTCCAGACTCACGTATGTCTCACCTTTATCAGCGTTGGCAACGGCAAGTTTTTTCAATTCCCGTACATCGAGAAATGATGCGTACGGGTCAGATGAGGAACCTATTGAGTTCAGGACTTTCCTCTTTTCTTTCAGCTCTGCCCATCCCTGTAGCGGAGGCCTGATGGTGTGCATTTCCTCCTCCAACTTCTTCAGATCGGGAAAGAGGTTCGAAGCAAGGTATTCAATCTGACTCCAGGTTTTTTCACAGGCAAAGGGGAGGAGGTCCCAGTTGTTCTGCCAGTTTCTGAGCGAACCGACCCCTGTTATCACCAAGGGATAAGGCCGGCCAAAACTGTCACTACTCACCCTTACGACTCCGCAGACCAAAGACTCCTTTCCCGCAGCCTTGGCGCAGAAGCGCCAGGAACAGAAATCCGGTGCGGACGTCTCCTTCGTTGTAAGGAGTTGGTAACCATCTTCAATCCAGGTAAAAAGACCCTCCAAAAAGGGGTTGCTTTCCCCAAGCTGGAAATAGTCTTTGGCGGCCGGGTGCTTTCCAAAAGCAGCCCATTGCCAGTTTTGTCCGCTGTCTAATGTGTCCAACACTGTGCTATGCTCCTTGGCGCTTGCCCCGACACCGTCGCGGTCTGCTTCAGTACCGCCCCGCTGCCAGTGAACCGATAATTCACCGTGATGTATTTTACTCCCATCCTTGCCAATGCTTTCTTTTCTCCAGGGAATTCTTTGTCACGGAATGTCCGTTGCCCCCCATGCATGTCTTTGAGAAAACTCGGAAATCCCTCCTGCCCCATGTAATGCCTTGTTAGAACCACATCTCCAACTTCGATCTGCAACACAACATCGCCACATGAATCAGGCGACCAGTAGAAGGTTTTGCTCACCGGATAATTATTGTTGACAAGGGTCTGACTGTTGCCTCCACACTGAAGCTCCAGTCGTGCCGCATGTGGCTTGATGGAGGCTTCAACATTGGCGTCTGTAGGAAGCCCCTTGATACCGATACTGAACTGCTGAGGTCTGCCCATTGCCATCACCGCTGCTTGAGCCTGAACCCCTTTGCCGAGAAAGGCAAAGAGAGAACTTTGCAGGGGTACGGTTCCGCCCAGCGCTTCCTTTGCCCGGTAACCGTATCGGTACCCATTCATGAAGGGTGCTGCAGGCCCTTTCATGAAGCGCCACGCCAGTCCGTCCGGGCCGACAAGTACCGGCATAGCCTGCTGGGGAGACATGCCCAAGGTCGGGGCAAGTACCTGCTCTTCCCACATTGCCTGAAGTTGGCAGCCGCTTTCCCTGCGAACATAGGTCCAGAGGAAATCAAACGGACCATGCAGCATCCTCCAGAAAAGTTCGTCCGAGTCGCCATCAACCATGCTGTTCTTCAATTTTGCAATGGCGGCAGATGCTGTATAAAAGGGAGATTTACCGTTAACCTGGTCTTCTCCAAATGTCTGCGCGGCCAACTGAAACGCCAGATTTCTCGATGCCGTTGCCGGAGTGATTGCATCAAGGGAACTCCGATAATCCTGATAGGCCCTGCCTGCCGCCATTTTGTTGTCCAGCTCCTTCGCGCCTGCTTCCCTATTGATATTTCTTCGTATTGAGCTGATGATTTTGTTTCCACCACCCGGAACCTTATCCAAGGAGCCCTTTTTCAGAAGCAAGCCCTGAGCCCTGGCAGCCTGGTAGCGATACACCTGTTGCAGCCATATCGGTATGGTTCCACCCGTAGCCAACGGCTCAAGCTCAAGAGCAACCCTGTTAAGAAGACCGAAATACGGCCCGTTATCGCCAGCCATTCTGGCGGCTACCGGTTGCCATTCTTTTGCTCCCTGCAGCCGTTCAATCCCTCTGGAAAAATTGGAAACGAAACCCTGCCACGACTCAATAGCGGCAGTTCGATACCATCCGGCAAAAGTGGCCTTCTGAGCGGGGACAGTCCCTTGATCCGGCTGTGCGGCTTGCAATTCCGCCATCAGAGCATCGACGGCAGCTTTGCCCTTTCGGGTAAAGGAAGGGCGAACAGACTTTTCCTCCACAGCAGTCAGACTTCCACCCCAAAACTCCTTCAGCGTAACAGCCGGAAGACCGCTATGAACATCGACCCAGGCTGTCAGCCACTGCAGATTCCCACCTTTTGCCGCGACAAGCTGCTTCAACCATGATTGTAGTTCTGCCATCTCCCGTGCCGTATCACTTGAATCGCTTCGCCAGATCAAATATGAAAGGTAGAGAGAACCGAATACCTTTTTCGTCTCCTGTGTCATACCAGGGTCCTTTGTGTTCATGAACGTGACGTAGGAAGGTTGAGGTTTCGCTGCTAGTCCTTCCATGTCTGCATCATCCAGACGAGCCTTGAGGATGTTGACCCTCCTCACCACGTGCACAACATACTGCCCGTAAACGTCATCGGGTGTGGCTGCGGACATAGTTGTCATTGCACCGGCCATCTGCTTGTCAAAGGGGTTGAGGAGAAATTCCCGGAACTGCCTGCAGTATCGGTTCTTCAGTTCCCGCTCCACCCTGATACTTTCATTGAGTCCAAAGCGGGGAATCCACCAGTGACGGTTCTGGTCTTCAACTCTTACTATTTCACCGCGAAAACGGTCCAGGGTAACAAGGTTGGAAAGTGTCTCGCCACCCAAGTCCGCCGGTTTAGAGAATTCCTGTGATATGTCCCGGATAGTCTTCATATTTTTTACAAAGGAAAAGCTTAACAGTCCGCAAACCGCCACTCCGACGATAATCCACGAAGTAAGCCCCAAGTTGCCGGTGAGAACACGCCATTCGATTGCCCGGCGGGTAGGCGCCAAAAGGGATCGGTCCCTTGGCAGAACAGAAGCGAAAAAATCGTGAAGGAACAACCCTTTGCTTGTTCCGGGAAGGCATTCCCCTTTTCTTACGGCACCCACGGTTTCCGAGAAGCCCGAATGAGGGGTCCCCTCCTGTCGGCCACTGCTAAAGAATAATCCGCGCAGTACTGGCGTTTCCTGATAAGGATTCTGCCGAAAAACATTTGTCATAAATACGCCAAGTCCGCGTTTCAGCCTCTCAAACTCCTCGGGGAAGAGGAGCAGGGCAGGATCGGCGACCCTGGCCTGAGGATCGTGAAGCAACTGCAGGCGCAGGTTTCTCAAGCGTTCGTCAATCGTCGTTACGGCACGCTCCATAAAAGCGTCGACATCGGCCGAAAGATCCTGGTTTATGATCCCCATGGGCTGGTTCAGGCTCTTTTCCGGAAGAATTTCGCAAAACCGGTTGACGCCGTTAATCAGGTCGCACTTCGTCACCAACGTATAGACCGGGAAGCGAACGCCAAGCGCTCTCATCAGTTCGTCGATACGTCGACGAATTGTCAATCCCTCTTTCTCCAACTCTTCCGGTTGGGCTTCCAGCAGGCGGTCGGCAGCAACCGTCACGATCAACCCGTTAAGGGGTTCTCTCCGTCGGTATCTGAGCAGGAGAGAAAGGAATTTTTGCCACTCTTCCCTGTCGCGCTCACCGTTGACCGGTATTGTATAGCGACCCGCCGTATCAATAACTATCGCCTGTTCGAAGAACCACCAATCGCACTGTTTTGTCCCAGTGACACCCCGGACTCTGCCAAGTTCTTCAAACGGAGAAGCAAGACGGGCACTGCTCAATGATGTTGTTTTCCCTGAGCCGCTTTCACCTATCACCATGTACCAGGGAAGCACATAGAGGGGATTGCCCTGTTTTTTCAGATGCGAACCCCGCAATGTTTCAACGGCCTTTTTCCACTTGGCCCGCAACTCCCTGACCTCACTGTTCTCCCTCGAAGAAAGATTCTTGAGACGCACGGCATCTTCTTCGCTTATTTCACGTACAAAGTTTTTCTCGCGACGCCGCAACCAGATCTTTCGGAGAAAAACAGACCCGATAGTTAATCCAGCCAGCAGGAGCAGGAGAAAGAAGGCAACCCACCAGGGCCAGTTAAAATACAACACAACCCCTAAAACCAGGAGTACGAGAAGCATGCCCGCCACAACCCACAGACACACCTTTGAAATCTTTCGAAAAACCTCTCTCATCTCAGTTACCCACCGTTCTCAGGAAGTTTTCACCGACGCCGCCCAGCGTGAATCGGTAGATCATATACAACAGGCAAAAGAGCAGCACCGGCCCGGCCAGACAGATCCCGGAAACGAACCGTGACCCGCATTTCAACCTTTTCTGCCCAACCTCGGCAGGCCCCGAGGGATGGGCTTCCGGGAAAAGGTCGGTCCTTTCCAGGGACGGAAGCCCAACAGAACTTCCCAGAAGGAGTTTCAAGCTGGAGGTCTTGAGCTGCTCCAACTGGTACTCATCTCCCGGATGGCAGTATTTCCCGGTAAAACCCAAGGCCAGACACAAGTAATAAACCTCCCGCACTGCACGCTGATGCAAGCCGATGGAACCAAGACGATCAAAAAACTCTTCCCCAGCATCGGTGGTGTTGTAGTAGCTGCGCTGTAATTGGTCCTTGAGCCACAAAGTTCTGTGCTCCCACGGTGACTTGAGAAGCGCCTCGTCCACCAGGGCACACACTGCAAAGCGGGCAAGATCGTAATCGTCACGGGAGAAATTCCCTTGAGCAAACAGCGCTTCGCTTTCTCGTATGAGCCGTTGAAAATCGCCTTTTACCTGAGCATAGTCGGGCTGCAGTGACTCTACCGACTTGGTAAAACAGGTTACATACGCAAGAATTTTTATAAAACAGTCGCTCAGATGCATGGTTTCTATCTCCCCACTACCATCAGTTCGATTTCTATATCATCAGGTGCGCTGTTCCAGTAAAGCGCGATGGAACGACTTTTAGACACCATCGCCCAATGCTCATCGTGGTGATCTATCGTGAAATAGACGGTATTTGCACGACGGGGTAGCTCCTGCGGCGGAATCTGCAGATATTCCAAGCCGATCCCGGGCAGCGCCTGGGTAACGAGCATATGCATCTGTTCCCGGGAACTCAGTTTGGCGATATCTTCCAGGGACTTGAGTATGACCTTCGAATCCGCGTCGGTTTTAACGGCTAGATAGAAACGGTTGCGCCCCTCAAAAATGGCAGGCTTAAGATCAGCGGAGTAATACGTGCCGTCATGCGCAAGACGAATCACGTATTCAGGGCCGGCGGTGATTTCATCCAAGAGATGGGAAATCAAGTCCTGTGCAGCCAGGAAACAGCCCCACAAGTTGAGGTGGTCATATTCAGGGATTAACGTTTTGCCGCTTCCTTCCTCGCCAAGAACGCTCACCCGTTCTGAAAATGTAGTAAGCTCGCCAATCAGCTGTCTCAAAACACCGTACAGGTGCCATGGGTGAACATTTTCAGTTTTCGTGAAATGGAAAAGAAGTGGGACATAGCGATTAATCGATCTGAGTGCCAGAAAGTACACCATGTCTCTCGATCCGAATTCCGCAGTTTGCACCCCGCGCTTGCTCTTATGCTCTTCAAGCTGGTAGGCTCTGGCAGTAACCTGGTCCCTGACTTCCTCAGCCAGCTTCCTGATGGACATGGAAGCAGCAATGGAAATACATGGTGGAATAAAATCGTGGGAAAGCCTGATTTCTGATCCAAATTTTTCCAATTGGGCAATGGGAATGAGCTGATAATCTCCCAACGTGTCCAGCTCAGTTTCCCAGAATATTTTCAAGACAAAGTGAAGTCTTTTCACCTGGGCGTCAGGCCCTCCGGCGTGAAGATCACCGATCGACTCCATGTCTGTAGTGCTGACAAAACGGCTCTGCACGGTATCAAAATTTTCCAGAGTCGGGAGAACAGTGACGTTATCCCTGTCATCTACCCAGTTTTTGAGGCCAAGAAAAACGGAAAATTGTTTGCCTTCTTTTACCCAGGCTTCGTCAAAGGCGCGCGCCGCTATCACTCCATTTCCAGGAAGGGATACGTGTGTTCCGTCAGGAAACAGGAAGTCACCCTTTTTGAGCGAGAACGATCTCACACCCAGCGCCCCCTCAAATATCTCCATAGAACCTATTCCCCAAAAATCTGGTGACAAGTATCGCTGGTAGGGCACGAAGAGTCCCTGGCAGGCCCGGTCAAAAAGCTGAAAATGCTGTGGTTGCAGATAGATTCCCTGGTGCCAGAAAAGAGGTTTTTCAGCTTTCATCATTTTTCCTTGATCTCCTTGATACCTTTGGCTCCCAAAGCCAAGTCGATTGACAGCCTCTTCGGGTTTTTGAAAAATGAAAGCGGTATCTGAAATGTACGAACAGCATTTTCCTTTTCCAGATCATAATACCCCGCAACAATGCCGACGTATTTCGCACCTTCGGAGCGGTCCATGGTCTCTTTCATTGCCTGATTTGGCTGAACCACAATGCGTTTAGCATACGTAACACCAGGATCAAAACGTTCACATTCCAATAATTTTGACAATCCACCCTTCTCATCCATCATCTGATTAAATCCGTTCAAATCACGTAAGTGGTAGACACAGACCATCATAGAGTGGGATTTTTCCTGCAAAAGATTCAAGTGCGGATCGCTTTGTATACAGAGGTCGATTGCACTTTTTTCGTACTCCCATTTCGGTTCACTCTTGCCAAATAGAAATGTGCAGGAAACGGTGGACATGGCAAAAAAAGCTACAACCAGGATGACTCTCATCATTTTCAGACCCTTCCCCTTACTAGAATGAATAGTTTTACCTGGCCAAACAGCAGTCGCCAACCAGGTATTATTAATGTTATGTAAAAATATTAAAATAATTTAGCCATAGTTTATTAACACTTTCAAAATGTACCTGTCAACCGATATCTTAGAGTAGTTTAACTATATTATTTTTAGTACAGCACTAAACCGCCCGCTAATGTCCCGCTCGGTTAGTTCGACATATTTACTCCAAGGGAATTTGATCTTGGAACGTAAGCATAAATGGACACTTACGTGGAAGAATGAGACAACCAGACACAAATATACTAAGACGAAAACAGTGGGAAAAGCCTCAAGGGATGCAAACATACTTACCCCTCAGAATAGAGGGATGCAGGGATCATTCTTCACGCGATGATTTTGCATTACCACACAAAATCATGCGGTTACGTTCACAAATCGGAAAGTTTGCTTTGATTAAAAAGACACTTTTTCAAGGAAGAGGAGGGAATACGAGGCACACATTGGCAAAATCTAAATAGAACGGGAACTGCCTCGTTCGATAATTTATTCCCTGCGAAAAAAGCAGAAGATATTCTACCAATTTGTTTAGGCGATTTGCGTTGTGACATTGACAAGAACAGGCTTGAGAACCCGCTCGGTATCCTTGGGAGAAACACCAACGAGAAAACCGCGCTTCCCACCGTTGATGTAGATTTGGGAAAGGTCGAGGATTGTTTTCTCCATGTAGACCGGAAGAACACGCTTGATGCCAAAGGGAGAGGTTCCTCCCACCAGATAACCGGTCAACCGGGAAGCTTTTTCAGCAGAACAGGGAAGGATGCTCTTCACCCCGAGAATACGGGCCATTTCCCTGGTTGATACCTGTTGATCACCGTGCATGAGGATTATAAGAGGGTTCCCTTGATCATCTTCCATGACCAGGGTCTTGATGATAGCGTGCTCGGGAAAACCAAGTTCCCTCGCGCAGACGGCAGTGCCGCCCTTGTCTTCGTAGGCATAAAGATGAGGTGTAAATTCGACTTTTTCCGTGCGCAATACGCGCACTGCGGGTGTTACGGGAAACTTGTCTTTGGCCATTTCCTTCCCTTTTCACGAACAAGCATCAATAAAAAAAGCCCCGCAAGACCCGGGGCTTTTGAATACGACAATAAGCTGCTAACACTTTTCCACATTTGCCGCCTGAGGCCCCTTGGCGCCTTTGACAACATCGAAAGTCACCGCCTGTCCTTCTGCAAGGCTTTTGAAACCATCTCCAAGAATAGAAGAATAGTGAACAAAGACGTCTTCACCGCTTTCTTGCTCGATAAAACCAAAACCCTTGCTGTCATTAAACCACTTAACCACACCCTTGACCATGCCCGCGCCTCCTGTAAATTGCTTAGACTATCACGGTTGCGACCCTTACCGGCAAGCCACTTCCTATCATGAAGCCCTTAAGGCAGCACCTGTCAAGATGGTGCAGTAACAATCCGGTACAAGGGCCTGTGCAGCGTTTCCGATCAGGCGGTACGATCAGTCTGGTCCGTTCCCTGTTCTTCCTGAAGAGCAGCGTGGGCAGCAGCAAGTCGAGCTATGGGCACCCGGAATGGCGAACAGGAGACATAATCAAGCCCAACCTTATGACAGAAGATGACCGACGCAGGGTCTCCGCCATGCTCACCGCAGATACCTATTTTCAGATCCTTGCGCGTTGAGCGACCCTTTTCGCTTCCGATCTTTACCAACTGGCCGACACCGTTCTGATCGATGGAAACGAACGGGTCTTCCTTGAGAATTCCCTGTTCCACATAAAATGGAAGAAACTTTCCGGCGTCATCACGGGAAAGGCCGAAGGTTGTCTGAGTGAGGTCATTGGTTCCGAATGAAAAGAATTCCGCTTCGCGTGCAATTTCATCGGCAACAAGCGCCGCACGCGGCAACTCGATCATGGTGCCGATGTAGTACTTCACCTTCACACCATACTGTTCCATGACTTCGTCACAGATCCGCACAGCATTGGCCTTGAGGCTGGCCAGCTCTTCCACAATAGCAACAAGCGGGATCATGATTTCAGGAACAATCGTGAACCCTTCGTTCTTGTTCAGTTCACAGGCAGCCTCCATGATCGCCTGGACCTGCATGTCATAGATCTCCGGGAAAGTCACTCCAAGACGGCAGCCCCGGTGTCCCAGCATCGGATTGAATTCATGGAGATATTCAACCTTGTGCTTCAGCTTTTCCACACTTACCCCCATGGTCTGGGAAAGGGCTTCGATATCCTTTTCCTCTTGGGGGAGGAATTCGTGGAGAGGCGGGTCAAGAAGCCGGATTGTAACAGGAAGTCCCTTCATTTCACGGAAAATCCCGATAAAATCACCCTTCTGCATGGGAAGAATTTTTGCCAGAGCCTTTTTCCGGCCCTCAACGTCGTCGGCCAGGATCATTTCACGAACGGCTGCGATACGATCAGCCTCGAAGAACATGTGCTCGGTTCGGGTGAGTCCGATACCTTCAGCACCGAATTCACGCGCCGTGCGGGCATCCTTAGGAGTGTCGGCGTTGGCGCGCACGCCAAGCCTGCGATACTTATCGACCCAATCCATAATTGTCTTAAAGTCTTCGGTCAGCTGCGGCGGGACGGTTGACACTTGACCCAGCATTACCTCACCAGTGCTGCCATCAAGGGTAATGATATCACCCTTGCTCACCGTCGTGCCATCAACAGTAAACTGATTTGCTGCATAGTCGACAGAAATTTCGCCACACCCCGCTACGCAACACTTGCCCATACCACGGGCGACGACCGCTGCGTGTGAGGTCATTCCGCCGCGGGCGGTAAGAATTCCCTGAGCAGCGTTCATGCCGTGAATATCTTCCGGGCTGGTCTCCACCCTGACAAGGATCACCTTACCGTTAATCTTTGCGGCGGCTTCAGCCTCGTCAGCCGTAAACACGACACTGCCGCTGGCAGCCCCCGGTGACGCGGGAAGTCCCTTTGCAATAACCTTTCGGGGAGCCTTCGGGTCGAGAGAGGGGTGAAGGAGCTTATCAAGCTGATCCGGGGAAACTCGCAGTACTGCGGTCTTTTCGTCAATCAGTCCTTCCTTCACCATGTCAACGGCAATCTTGATGGACGCCAGCGATGTTCGTTTGCCATTACGGGTCTGAAGCATGAAGAGCTTGCCCTTTTCAATGGTAAACTCGATATCCTGCATGTCCTTGTAATGCTTCTCCAGAATGTCCCGGATTTTCACCAACTGCTGGTAGCACTCGGGAAGCACCTCCTCCATTGAGGGAAGATCGCCGGGCTTATGCTTGGTGCGGTTTATGGGTTGCGGGGTACGAATACCGGCAACAACATCCTCTCCCTGAGCGTTTTCCAGATACTCGCCATAGAAGTAATTCTCCCCGGTTGACGGGTCACGGGTGAAGGCGACACCGGTTGCACAATCATTTCCCATATTGCCGAAAACCATTGCCTGGATATTCACCGCGGTTCCCCAATCAGCAGGAATGTTATGCAATTTACGGTAGGTGATAGCCCTCTGGTTCATCCAGGACCCGAATACCGCGGTGACTGCTCCCCAAATCTGCTCCTGGGGGTCGTCGGGGAATTCCTGTCCAAGCACTTCCTTGATTTTTGCCTTATATTTTCCGACAAGGTCTTTCCAGTCTTCTGCAGTAAGATCCGTATCCAGATCGACACCCTTCTCTTCTTTTTTCTGTTCCAGGAGCTCCTCGAGAACGGCACCTTTCATTCCCATAACAACGTTGGAATACATCTGGACAAAGCGACGATACGCGTCATAAGCAAAGCGCTCATCACCGCTCTGTTTGATAATACCTTGTACGGTGATGTCGTTCAGGCCCAGGTTCAGGACGGTATCCATCATACCGGGCATGGAGGCGCGGGCACCGGAACGAACGGAAAGAAGGAGAGGGTTGTCAGGGCTGCCGAATTGCTTGCCGAGGAGTTCCTCCACCTTGCGGATGTTGGTATCGACTTCATCCTTCAGGCTGGCAGGATAGGTGTTATTATTCTTGTAGAACTCTGTGCAGACCTCTGTTGTTATGGTAAAACCCGGCGGAACGGGAAGCCCGATGCTCGTCATCTCGGCCAAGTTGGCCCCCTTGCCGCCAAGCAGGGATTTCATCTCAGTTGCACCGTCTGCCGAGCCGTTCCCGAAGAAGTAGACATATTTCGCCGCCATAACAATCCTCCTCTATACATTTCCAATAAGTTAATTTGTTAGTACCCTGCTTATTGCCAGAAACTCTAAAAGATTCGCCTCAAGCGGATATTCGTGCAAAGTCCGCGATAGCACCGAAAAGACGGGCTATACTGGTCAGCAGGGCAAGCCTGTTGTTCTTAACCTTTTCATCTTCCGCCATCACCATGACCTGCTCAAAGAAAGTATCCACCGCCCCGCGCAGCCCCGCTATTTCAGTTAGTGCTGCCAGGTAATTCTTCGCCTTGATCATCTCTCCGGCACTGGCTGCAACCACTTCAAAGGCATTGAAAAGCTCTTGCTCCTCTTCAACCTCAAAGAGAGCAGCCTCCACGGGAATGTCGATTCCCTTTTTGACTATATTACATACCCGCTTAAAAGCAATGGCTAACGGTTCGAAATCCGGTCTTTCCTTGAATTCCGCAAGCGCCATTATCCGTGCCGTGGTGTCGTTCAGGTTATCAAAGGATACCGCAACAACCGCATCAACGACATCAGCGGGATAGCGCCCTCCCATCATGTTTACGTAGCGGCCCCGGAAAAATTCCAGCACGTCGGTACGGACTGCTTCAAATTCGCGGGTCAGCTTTTTCTGCAGCAGTTTCAGTGAATCATCAATCAGCTCGGTAAGAAGCAGCTCATAGCCGCGATCCAGGATGATAGCTATAATGCCGATGGCAGACCGTCGCAAGGCATAGGGATCGGCGGTTCCCGTGGGAATGAGCCCCACACCGAAACATCCGCAGATCGTGTCGATTTTGTCAGCGATGGAAACAATTGCCCCGATATCGGTTGCAGGGAGCGTGCCCCCTGCCTGGGCAGGAAGATAGTGTTCGTGAATTGCTTGTGCCACATCCGGAGTTTCACCGGCGAGGAGAGCATATTCCCGTCCCATGACACCCTGGAGTTCGGGAAACTCTCCTACCATGGCGGTCACCAGGTCAGCCTTGCAGAGAAAGGCAGCGCGGGAGACCTTCTCCGTCAGACCCGGAGCTGCCTGAGCAGACAGTTTTTCCGCGATCGTGCGAAAACGCTCCATCTTCTCATAGGAAGTGCCGAGTTTCGCCTGGTAAACAACCCCTTTCAGGCTGGCGACCCTCTCTTCCAAGGGGATTTTCTTGTCCTCTTCGAAAAAGAAGCGGGCATCAGAAAGGCGGGCTCGCAGCACTCTCTCATTGCCGCGGGTTACTACAGTCGGATCTTCCGCAAGGGTATTGTTAACGGTGATGAAGTGCGGGAGCAGTTGCCCCTGTTCATTCACCAGGGAGAAATAGCGCTGATGTTCCCGCATGGAGGTAATGAGAACTTCTTTCGGTACCTGGAGAAAATCTTTCTCAAAAGTACCGCAGACCACACTTGGGTACTCTACGAGAAAGGCGACCTGATCAAGAAGCGCCTCGTCGGGCAATACCTGTCCGCCCATGGCGCGGGCCGCCTGCTCAACCTCGCGGCGGATGATCTCCTTGCGTTTTTCAGGATCGGGTATAACGAAATGGCGCTCACATTCCTCCAGATAATGGGCAAAGTCTCGAACCGGGAAAACGGTATTTGCCATAAAACGGTGTCCCCGGGAAGCACTGCCGCTCTTTATCGGACCGAAAGAAAAGGGGACAACCACGCCGTCGAAAAGGGCAACTATCCAATGCATCGGCCGTGCAAAGCGCACATCCAGATCAGCCCAGCGCATTGACTTGCGGAAGGGAATGGCGCCGATGACCCGCGGGAGAATATCCACCAGGATTTCCACGGTGGGACGACCAACAATCCGTTTCGTGACCGAGATATAGTCTCCCTTTTCGGTCGATGCCACCACCAGGTCCGAAACATCAACCCCTTGTCCCCGGGCAAAACCCTCCGCAGCCTTGGTTGGTTTACCATCTGCATCAAAGGCAACTTTGCAAGCAGGACCCAGTGCGGTTAGCTCCGCATCGGGCTGTCTTTCATCAACACCCTGCACCAGAAGGGCCAGACGCCGCGGAGTGGCAAGGGTCCGCACCTCACCGAAAGCCAGGCGGGCAGACTCGAATTCCTTCCGGACCAGGCTTTCCAGATCAGCCATTGCCTTGGGCAAAAAGGCCGCAGGAATCTCTTCCGTGCCGATTTCCAGAAACAGTTCTTTCGCCATGTCAGTGCCCCCCTTTCAACAACGGGAAGCCAAGTCTTTCCCGAAGCGACAGATAACCTTCGGCGCAGAGACGGGCGACATTCCGAACCCTGCCGATATAGGAAGCACGCTCTGTGACGGAAATGGCGCCACGGGCATCCAGCAGGTTAAAAGCATGGGAACACTTCATGACATAGTCATATGCGGGAAGAACAAGACCGCCTTCAACCAGGCGGACACATTCCTTTTCATACATGGTAAACAGACTCAGCAGCATGTCGATGTCGGCCTCTTCGAAGTTGTAGCGGGAAAACTCCACCTCGGACTGGTGATGGATATCGCCATACTTGACGCCCTTGACCCACTCCAGGTCATAGACGTTGTCCACCCCTTGCAGGTACATGGCAATACGTTCGCAACCGTAGGTGATCTCCGAGGAGACCGGCTTGAGGTCGATCCCTCCCGCCTGCTGGAAGTAGGTAAACTGGGTAATTTCCATCCCGTCCAGCCACACTTCCCAGCCAAGCCCCCAGGCACCCAGGGTCGGAGACTCCCAGTCGTCCTCAACAAAGCGGATATCATGCTGATTGGGATTAATACCGAAGGCCTTGAGCGAATCGATATACAGGTCAAGGATATTCAAGGGAGAGGGTTTCATGATGACCTGAAACTGGTAGTAGTGCTGAAGCCGGTTCGGGTTTTCCCCGTAGCGACCGTCCGTTGGGCGGCGCGATGGCTCCACATAGGCGACTTTCCAGGGCTCCGGCCCTAGAACGCGCAGAAAAGTAGCAGGATTGAATGTCCCTGCCCCTTTTTCAACATCATAGGGCTGCTGAATGATGCACCCCTGCCCTGCCCAATAGCTTTGCAGGGAAAGAATCAGGTCTTGAAAGGTCAAAACGGTTCCTCCGGCACTTCTAAATACGTAGTAATTTCAAAAGGGATTTCTTTATTGCAGCACACAAAGTTTCAGTATCACTAAAACGTAAGAGACTCGCTAGATTACCCGTAACTCCCTTTCGTGTCAAGGATTATTGGCTTTTTTTACTACTACTAAACTCCAAGTACTTGCTGCAAAAACTGGAGTGAATGGAGGGGGCGAGTCAGGTGTGAGGCAATAGAAGCATCAAGGACAGCACCGGTTTCGAGCAAGGAGGCTTCGGGAAAGCGTACCATTCCGAAACGGCCTGTCACCATGGCCTTTTGCAGAAGGGCTCGGCTGGCAGAACTCAGCAAATAACCGCCGCTACCACAGTCAGCGCAGAAAATCTCTCCTGCAGCAGTGTAATGGATGACACCCGAAAGAGTGTCGATTTCAGTTCCACACCGGCAACACTGCTCCAGAGAAAGGCGATAGCCGAGAATGTTGAGGAGGTTTATCTCAAAGAAGCGGCGGTCATCTGCGCTGGAGGGAAAAGCGTCGAGCTGTTCGAGATACGTGACAAGCAGGCGAAAAAGCCTCGGGTTGCACATGGCCTCAGGAAGGAACCGGTCAACAATCTCACAGGCATACCCAGCATAGCCGATCTTCAGCAGGTCTTGACGAATATGGGGAAAAACATTGATGATGTCGGTAGTTCGGAGACTTGAGAGACCTTCTTTCAGAACCAGGTGAAGTCGCAAGCGGGCAAATATTTCAAGGGCACCGCTGAAACGTTTGACACTCTTTTTTCCTTGGCGCGCAATTGCGCGGACCTTTCCGTGCTCGCGGGTAAAAAGGGTAACAATCCGGTCAGACTCGCCATAATCCATAGCGGCAAGCACAACGGCCTCACATTCATGTGTCTGCATGCCAAAACCTTATCTCTTCCTGAATGCCCTGTCATACCATGCCCATTCGCCCACAACAGCATTGCCATCCAACTGGCTCGACCAGGGCAGCTTATCTGATTCCCAGCTTGTTCAAGGCAATGCCGAGAAATTTATTCAGTGGATGGCTCCTTTCAAGACTCCGGAAAACCGGATACTTCCTTTCGCCGAGAATGGTGAGTTCACGCAGCAAGGCAGCGTTATCTTCGCACTTCAATCCCTGACGAAGAACAGACAGTGCTTTATTTCTCTGCCCCGCCATTACGTAAATGCGACCCAGATGGAGGTAGTGCAGAGGGTTGTCGGGCTCTGCCGTCAAAGCCTCCTTGCAGAGTGAAATCGCATCGGGATACTGGGACCTGACTTTTGCCAGGCAGTAGGCGAGATAGGAACAGCTGAGGGGAGTCTTTTCAAGGAAAGCCGCTTGTTCAAAACACGAAAGCGCCAAATAAATGTGATCATTCTCAAGTGCATACACGCCCTTGGCAAATAAATCCTCCACGTGAGATTCTCCCATAGACTATCTCCTCATGAATATGTTTCGACGATAAGAATAGTACCGTACTTTTCTGCAAAAATCGAGCACGTTACCACAACTATTCTCGTGATTTTTTCGGCAGCAGAACCGTTTCTCTTTAGTTTTTTTATAAAATGTAACTCGTTTAACGAACAACTTTTTATTCTACTTATCTTCCAGGGAACAATCTTCCGGGGAAGGTGGACGAAAGGCTCCTTTTACCAGCCTGAAAGATTGTCATGATTCAGCAGCAACCCCTCAGACCGCAGCCAGCGTTCCTCGTCAAAGCCTGGCAATGCCAGAATCGCCCCGCCTTACCAAAAACCAAAACTCCTCAGAAAATACTTCGACGAACGTAACGCACGGAACACTAGCCACTTGGCAGGAAAAATCTTCACGAGTATAATGATTCCCCATGAAGCCCGAAAAGATCGAAACATTTCCAACCGCCCCCGGTGTGTATATCATGCGAAACACCGAGGGGCGAGTCCTTTATGTGGGCAAGGCAAAAAACCTGCGCACTCGAATCCGCGCCTATTTCGGTCCTTCTCGGGACTCCCGCTGGCAAATCAAGTTTCTCATGGCACGGGTGGCTGATATCGATTACCTCGTAACCGATACCGAAAAAGAAGCCCTGATCCTGGAAAACACCCTCATCAAGAAACATCGCCCCAGATACAACATCAACCTTCGCGACGATAAAACCTATTTTTCCCTGCGTATGGACCCGACTGAAGAGTTCCCTCGACTTTCCATTATCCGCAAAGTAACAAGGGACGGCGCCCGCTATTTCGGCCCCTATTCCTCGGCATCTGCCGCCCGCGACGTTTTAAAGCAGCTCTATCGACTCTTCCCGTTGCGGCACTACCCGATGGAGACCTGCCAACGACGGGGACGCCCCTGCCTCTTCTATCAACTTCGCCAATGTTCCGCCCCCTGCCATGGACTGATTTCACGGGAAGATTACGCAAGCATCGCTGAAGGAGCCACCCTTTTTCTGGAAGGGAAAAACCGTGCCCTGATAAAAGTCCTTACCAATAAAATGAGCGATGCTGCCAGGAAGGAAAAATATGAGCAGGCCGCCCACTACCGGGACCTTATCCGCTCTATTGAGATAACGGTTGAAAAGCAGAAAATGGTAACGGAAAAAGGTGATTTCGATGTCCTGGGACACTACCGGAATGGCCAGCAGCTGGTGATTTCCCTGCTCTTCATCCGAGGGGGAAGCCTTATCGGCGGCAGGAACTTCACCTTCTCCTGGGAACTGGACGATGCAGAAGGGATCTCCTCATTTCTGAATGAATATTACAGCCGGGATGAATACATCCCCACGGGAATCCTTCTGCCTATTCCCATCTATGAGCCTCAGGCGCTGGAGGAACTCCTGTCGGAAAAACGTGGCAAGAAGGTCTCGATTACGGTTCCCCGTCGTGGAACAAAGGAGGAACTGGTACGGCTTGCCGTCAAGAATGCCGAGACGGCAGCTGATGAAAATCAGCGAAAGCGGGACGGGATTGAAAGGACCCTGACGGAACTGCAGCAGCAACTCACCCTGTCAAACCTTCCCCGCCGCATCGAGTGCTACGATATCTCCACCTTTCAAGGAAAACATGCCGTTGGGAGCAAAGTGGTCTTTCAAGACGGTACTGCATGCAAAAAAGACTACCGCCGCTTCCGGATAAAAAGTGTTACCCAGGCAGATGACTACGGGATGATGCACGAGGTGCTTTCCCGCCGGTTTGCCGACAGTAAATCTGAAGATTGCCCTCCGGATCTCATCTTCGTCGATGGCGGCCCGGGGCAGCTGAATGTTCTGGTACGAGTACTGAGCGACCTTGGCATCACAGGACCCGACGCAGCCTCCCTTGCCAAAAGCAGAGTTGAAAGTGAATCGGGCAGTACCGCTATCCGACGAAGCAACGAAAGAGTATTCCTGCCGGGAAGAAAAAATCCCGTAGTTCTTCGCCAGAACTCAGCACCCTTGCTTCTTCTCGCCAGAATCCGGGACGAGGCCCACCGCTTCGCTGTCGAATATCACACCAAACTCCGATCCAGGGAGACCATTCGCTCCTCTTCCCCCAGGATTCCGGGAATTGGTGAGAAAAGGTGGAAAATGCTGCTTCTGCATTTCGGCAGCGTGAAAGGACTGCAAAAGGCAAGCATACAGGATTTGACGGAGATGCCGGGCATCAGCGAAAAAATGGCCATAACCATCAGGGAACACCTGCATCGGGCATAAAAAAAGCGGCGCATATACGCCGCTTTTCCCAGAGAATGACAAAGCTCCCGTTACTGGGCCAATAACGTCTTGATTGTTTTCTCCATTGATTCTTGGATCTCAGGATTAAATCCCACATACTTCTCAACCAGCACACCCTTCTTGTTGATAATGAAAATCGCCGGAATCGGCTGAACCGCATAGTTGATCAGCATGTCGTCATCCGCGAATGCAACGGGATAGTTGATATGCTCTTCCCGAATAAATTGCCGGACCTGTTGAAGATTATCTCCTCCCACGCCCGGATTTAAACCGAGGATCTGCAGACCCTGCTTACCGTACTTGTTGTTAAGGCTGATCAAGTGGGGAATGGATCCACGGCAGCCTTCGCACCATGTGGCAAAGAACTCCATAACCAGGACATACCCCCGGTAATTAGCCAAGGTAACATTCTGCCCTGAAGTGGTAACGACTTTAATGGCCGGAGCCGGGCTCCCCTTTTGCGGAGCGGCCTGAGATAAAGAGGGAAGCGCCACAGCCGTTACGAAAAGCACTAGACACAGAATCTTTTTCATGCGAGAAAAATCCATATAAACCTTTCCTCAGGGCTCAACAAAGCCCCTTCTTCCGCATCTCACCACCTGCCGTTTACCGAACCTGGCGGAGGGAATTTCCTTTCTCCAGTAACAATAACTGGCCGGCAGCATAAACCTCAACAGGCGGTTAGAGGGCTTTGTTTATCAACGCCTCTAATTGAGATTTCGGCACCGCACCAACGACCTGATCAATCATCTTGCCATCCTTGAACAGGATCAGTGTCGGAATTCCACGAATTCCATATTTTGCGGGAGTAGCCGGGCTTTCGTCCACATTCACCTTGCCTACCTTCACCTTACCCTCATAATCGTTCGCAAGAGCATCAACAAGGGGTGCAATCGCTTTACAGGGAGCACACCACGATGCCCAGAAGTCCACAAGAACGGGAACAGAGGATTGAATCACTTCAGCTTCAAAATTGTTGTCATCAAGGACTATTACCTTCTCACTGGCCATAGAAACTCTCCTTCATATTCTTTTGGTCTGATTTCAAATGAAACAAACATATCGTATTGACTATAAACAACGGAGAAAAAAAATCAAGCGGTTAATTAGCCTTTCTCACGCGCTGCCACGAAACGACGTCTCTACTGCAAACATCACCTCCGAGACCTTTTATCCCAACAGGGGAAAAAGTGCCACTTGACGGTGAATGGCCCCCTGCGGGGCCAGGGTGCTGGAATAGAGGATAAACTCAGTGACCTGAAAAAAGGGCATGGTAAAATGATTATTCTTCTGCAGGAATGGTGCAAGAAGGGCAGCCGATGTTTCCTTCAGACGAGCAATCGTGATGTGCGGTGAAAAGGATCGGGTTTCCGGCTCCAGGCCGCTCTGGAGAAGAGCCTTTTCAACAGCATTCTGCAGATTGAACAGTGCTTCATTTTTGTCAATCCCCACCCAGAGGACTTTAGGATCCCTCTTCGGAGGGAAGCACCCCACCCCCATCATGGTCAGGGAAAACGGCGCTGCCATGATGCCAGACAAACCAGTGGTAATCCTGTGTAACAGATCGTCGTCCGCATCACCTATAAAGCGAAGCGTCAAATGGAGCTGCGCCTCAGCCACCCATTTCGCTCCTGAAATCGGGCAACGAAGGGCACAGATAGCTGTCTTTATTTCTTCAGGCAGGTCTATGGCAACGAACAAACGATGCACAAATCACCTCGATAGTCCCTTCCGGAACAAACTTTTACCGCAAGGCAGCAGCTTTTTGGCGGGTCTCCTCCAGGACAAAGTACCGCACTCCTTTAGCAATAATCTCCGTACCCCACTGCCGAGAAAGTTCCTGCAAACGTGAGATCACCCGCTTACCCCGCGCCCCCTTCAATAGGGCAGGTTGATACCGTACCTCTCTATTCATAACGTTCAAAGGAAAAAGCTCGACCTCCCGAACTCCTCGGTCAAGGACGATTTTGACTATCATACTGGTATCGGCGTTCCTGCTCATGCTTCCAAAGGCAAAGTTGCCGAGGCTATAGAGAATAAGCTTCCCTTTGTATCGTTCTATTCCCTGCAGAACGTGTGGATGGTGACCGACCACCACATCAGCTCCGGCATCGATGGCCATGTGGGCGACTTCCATCTGGTAGGATTTTGGGAAAGGTGCACCTTCGGCCCCCCAGTGAAAGGAAACCACCACATAATCAGCAGAGTCCCTCGCCTTCTTGATGTCTTGCAGAAAATATCGTGGATAACCGGGAGCCGCGCCGGGCTGATTTGATTTTGCGTAAAATTCTACCGGATTGGTAAGAGAATAGGCCAGAACGGCAATTTTTACTCCATTTTTTTCAACCAGTGACGGTATTCGCGCCTCAGCAAGATTCCTGCCTGCCCCGGCATGGAGAATATTTTCCTTTTTCAAATTTTGAAGGGTTTCAGCCAAACCTCGAGCGCCAAAGTCCATGATATGGTTATTTGCCAGGGTAAGCACGGAAAAACCGGCCTTGCGGATCGCTGAAGCCGCTTTGGGATCGGCCTTGTAGCGAAATTTCTTTTCCGTGAACTCCGTCCCCTCGCGGGCAATAGGGGTTTCAAGGTTTCCGATCACTATATCGGAACCAGCAAGAATGGGGGCAGTTGCGGCAAAAGGGTATGAATAGCCTTCACGGGATAACGTCGATGAAGCACTGCCGGCAAGCATTATGTCACCGACAACGGTAAGGACAACCCTACCTGCTTCTGCAGGCAAGGATGAGCAAAAGAGCAGGACAATGCTGGTAAAAATGGTGATGAAAAAAAACATGCCTAGTACCCCGATTCGTGGCAAGGAGAAAAGTACAGAAAAAGAGATTGACTATTCTCGATTCAAATGCTAGAAAATATAGCTTTGTTTAAGCAAAAGTAAAGGCCTTTTCCATGCTCGACGTCAAATATCTCAGAGAAAATCTGGAAGTCGCAGAAGCCCGACTCTCAACACGTGGTGAAGCCGTCAACCTCTCCGGTTTCAAACTTTGTGACACCCGACGACGCGAGATCCTTCAGGAAAGTGAAGGTTTGAAAGCACTTCGGAACAAAGTTTCGGGTGAGATCAGCAGGATCAAGGACAAGAGCCAGGCACAGGACCAGATGGCGGAAATGCGCGAGGTATCCCAGCGCATCAAGGTGCTCGACGATGCACTTCGAGATACCGAGGACGAGTTGCAGCAAATCCTGCTGACGACCCCCAACCTCCCCCACGCAACCACTCCGGTCGGCACATCCGAAGCTGACAACGTGGAAATCAGAAAATGGGGTGAAATCATTCAGTTCTCCTTCGAGCCCAAGCCACACTGGGAAATTGGGGAAAGCCTGGACATCCTCGATTTCGAACGAGGAGCAAAGCTTACTGGTGCACGATTCACCCTATGCAAAGGTGCGGGAGCACAACTTGAACGCGCCCTCATCAATTTCATGCTTGATCTTCATACCGGTAAGCACAATTATCTTGAAATGCTTCCACCCTTTATGGTAAACAGGGAAAGCATGACCGGAACCGGTCAACTGCCAAAATTTGAGGAAGACCTATTCGGCCTGAACGGCCTTGATTATTTCCTGATTCCAACAGCTGAAGTTCCGGTAACCAACATCCATCGCGGCGAGATCTTGAAGGCTTCCGACCTGCCGCTCTACTACACAGCATATACACCCTGCTTCAGAAAAGAAGCGGGCTCATATGGCAAGGACACTCGCGGATACATCAGACAACATCAGTTCAACAAAGTAGAACTGGTCAAGTTTACCCGTCCCGAAAATTCCTACCAGGAACTGGAACTCCTGCTGAACGATGCGGAAAAAGTACTCCAGCTACTGAACCTGCCGTACCGAGTTGTTGAGCTCTGTACCGCGGATCTGGGATTTTCCGCTGCAAAGACTTTTGATATTGAAGTATGGCTGCCTTCCCAGAACACCTACCGGGAAATTTCTTCCTGTAGTAATTTTGAGGATTTTCAGGCCCGCAGGGCAGCCATCCGCTTCAGGGAAACCGAAAAAAGCAAGCCTGAATTTTTGCACACTCTGAATGGCTCTGGGCTTGCCGTTGGCAGAACTGTCGTAGCCATCCTGGAAAATTTCCAGCAGGCAGACGGAACGGTGCTTATTCCCGAAGTGCTCCGGCCTTACATGGCTGGGAAGGAAAAGATCGGCTAAACTTTCGGAGGGATGGCCGAGTGGCTTAAGGCGGCGGTCTTGAAAACCGTTGAACGAAAGTTCCGTGGGTTCAAATCCTACTCCCTCCGCCAAACTATAAGGTTCAAAGTTCCAAGATCAAGATTTCAGAGGCCACATCGACTGAAGCTTTGTACCTTTGACGTCGAACTAAGATTTCAGGAGAGATGGCCGAGTCGGCCGAAGGCGCTCGCCTGCTAAGCGAGTATACTGGGAAACCGGTATCGAGGGTTCGAATCCCTCTCTCTCCGCCACAAAAACCCTGTCCGGTCACAGCCGGCTTCCAGCGGAGGAATGAATGAAGACAATTTTCAAGGTTTTGGCGATACTGGTCGTGGCAACAATTGCTGTTACCGGTTGCAAGAAAAAAGAAGAGAAGCAGCCTGTTGAGGCGATGCCTCCCCACGGTATGATGGAGCAAAAGGCACCGGCTGTTGTTGTTGTGCCCGATTCGGAAAAAGGAAAATGGAAAGCTGTCAAACTTAAAGTTACAGACAAATCAACCAGTAAAAGCACCGAATATGATGTAGAAATCGGCAAAACGTTTCCAATACCCAATTCAGACCTGGCGATCACGGTTGAAAATTTTCTTCCCGACTTCACCATGGATGGAAACGTAAGAACATCCAAGTCAGATGAGCCGAAAAATCCCGCTGCACAGGTGTTGATTACGGAAAAGGGCAAGGAAATCTACAAGAATTGGCTCTTTGCGATTCTCAAGAGTCCTCATGTCTTCCAGCATCCCAAATACGACATTACGCTTGTAGGGTACATTCCTGCCGGCAAGTAAAAGATTGCGCTTGTAGCTCAGCTGGATAGAGCAACGGACTAC
>CAVVDU010000031.1:0-172438 GCA_963746935.1 uncultured delta proteobacterium
GATAAAGTTCTCATTTTTGTCGACCCTAATGCTAAAGGGTTTTACGAGAAAGTCGGCGCAAAATTTCGAAGAGAATCGAATTCAAATATCCCGGGACGAAAGATTCCAGTATATGAAATGAAAATAGGTATATGAGAGGCGATCGCTAACATGCCCTTGGACCTTGTCCGGGCGGTAAGGCTGCCCGCCCGGTCAAGTGGAGTCCCGTTGGCTGGGAAGAATAGCTGATGAAAAACGAACAAAGCATAATCCCTTGGAAGTGTCACATATGCGACAAGGTTTTCGATGTTGCCTCTGGAGGCATTTGCACTAAATGCAAGAAACCAACATGTAGTAAACATTTTGGGAGACATGGTTTTTTTAAGATAGATCATAAAGGAATCTGTAGCCAATGTCTTGCAGAAGAAGATGATAGTAAGAGTCATGAGAAAGGCTCTATGATCTCAGGCATCAAGCTAATAGAAAACATCGAGGGTTTCGGTGACGAAGCCGTAAAAGGTGATACTGTTGAATTTGAATCTCAAGGGTTTCTGAACCATGGTGAGTGCATACAAGATCGATTGCCAATGACCACCACAATAGGTAAGAGAGACATCATTGCAGGAATTGAAATCTCACTTATAGGCATGAGGGGTGGTGGATATCGTAAGATCAAAATCAGCCCTCATCTTGGGTATAGCGATCTAGGTGTGCCCGGGGAAATTCCGTCCAACGCCCTTTTGATCTATGAAATATGGATGCATCGAATCGTAAAAACAGCCAACCAGAAAAATAACTTGACCAAGAAACCGTCAGGTGATTCTAGCCGTCAGGACCTGGAAGTACAGAGAGGAGAGCACGATGAGCAACGAACAGGTGGCACCTGAGACGAAAGGTGTTACGGTGAAGTTACTTGCAACGGTCGACCTTGGTCCTGAGATCGAGGGCATGGCAGGGCGCCAACTTCGAATGCGTATGGTGACCATCGAGCCAGGAGGCGTCTTCGGCCCGGTTCACAACCATAAAGACAGACCAGGCACCGTCTACATCCTGCAAGGAACGATCACTGACCATCGAAATGGAGTCGCTACGGACTATGGGCCGGGAGTGGGCTGGCCCGAGGATAGGAACACCATACACTGGCTTGAGAACAGAGGAACGATTCCGGCGGTGGAGATCTCGGTCGATATAGTCAGGCAAGAGTGAGCTCTGGACCGACATCTAACACGGTCGGGCCTAACACGCGGCTCAACCGGACGCGCTTCAGTCGGGACTACAGCGGGACGCCCCTGCAGCTCGCTCAAAGCGCTCAGTTGTTACATGCGGTGGCTGTGGCAATCATAGAATGATCTGATTGGTGCTAATCTTTCGCAGGAGGCCATTTCGCTCACGGGTATGTTGGGATTTCAGGTGTAGGTGCAATGTGATATGTTCCTGAAAATCAACTTTGAAATTCCAAAAGGAGGACAGATTGCTGACGAGGGACAAACTCTATATCAACGGTGAATGGGTGGCTGCTTCCAGCAGTGCTGTCTTTGAAGTCGTCAATCCGGCGACCGAGGAAATAATCGGCTCAGTTCCGGCTGCGGGGCCTGCAGAGTCCGACTCAGCTGTACTGGCAGCGCGAAGAGCCTTTGAAGCCTGGTCAGTAACGTCGCCAGCGGAACGGGCCGAATGGCTGGAAAAGATTCATGCCGAATTGAAAAGCCGTGCGGGAGAGATGACTGAGCTGATCATGGCGGAACTGGGCATGCCGTTGAAGCTGACAAAAATAATCCAGGTGGGATTGCCGCTCGAGACACTCGAATCGTACGCCAATCATGCGCGGACATTTTGCTTCGAGGAGCGGATCGGGAACTCACTCGTGGTAAAGGAGCCGGCGGGGGTCGTGGTCGCCATCACCCCTTGGAACTATCCCCTCTACCAGATCATCGCCAAGGTTGCTCCCGCCCTTGCTGCCGGGTGCACAATAGTTCTCAAGCCGAGCGAGGTGACACCTCTCAATGCTTTTCTGCTTGCAGACATCATTGACCGGGTCGGGCTGCCTGCCGGGGTGTTCAACCTGGTGAGCGGCTCCGGACTGGTGGTCGGGGAGCGCTTGGTCGGGCACGAAAATGTCGACCTGATATCATTTACCGGGTCCACCCGTGCCGGCAAGAGGGTGGCGGAGCTGGCGTCAGCCGGCGTCAAGCGCGTCGCTCTGGAGCTGGGAGGAAAATCTCCTTCTCTGATCCTCGACGACGCCGACCTGGTAGAGGCGGTCAAAGGAACCGTCGCATCGTGCTACCTTAATTCCGGCCAGACCTGCAACGCCTGGACTCGTATGTTGGTTCCCGAGGACCGGTACGAGGAGGCGGCAAAGATCGCCGTAGCAGCGGCTGGCAAGTTCATCCCCGGTGACCCGCGGGATGAAAAGACCCGGCTTGGCCCCCTGGTGTCGAAACGCCAGCATGAACGGGTCAAGGAGTATATTCGCACCGGGATACGGGAGGGCGCGGAACTGCTGCTCGGCGGGGCGGATGCTCCGGCCGGACTGGAGCGGGGCTACTTCGTGTCGCCCACGGTGTTTGGCAGGGTGACACCGGAGATGACCATCGCAAGGGACGAGATCTTCGGGCCGGTCCTGTCGATTCAGACTTTCCGGAGTGAAGACGAGGGGGTTGCCCTGGCCAATGATACGGCCTACGGCCTCGCTGCGGGTGTCTGGTCGGGCGATGCAAAACGGGCCCTGGCGGTGGCCCGAAGGCTGCGCGTCGGGCAGGTGGACATCAACGGTGCGCCGTACAACAGCGAGGCTCCTTTCGGAGGGTATCGGCAGTCCGGGTATGGCCGCGAAATGGGACGCTACGGACTGGAGGAATTCCTGGAGATTAAGGCGATCCAGCAGCCGCAGGAATAGCTGCGGCTAGCGGGACATTCTACGTAGAAACGGCCGGTCAGGCTTTTAGCGTTAGAAATTGGAAACAATTAAGAGCATGAATGAACTAACTACAAAAACAAAGGACAGGATTTCTTTTCAGATAATTCTTATTCTTGCCACCATAATAATATTTCAATCAATTAATGGATTCTATGCCGTTTACGACATTTCTCCCCCTGGTGGCGCAACAATATTCTGTTATCTTATTATATTTTGGGCTGTTGGTGATTGGTTCATGAAAGACAGCAAAAAATACAATATTGAATGGGCGTTCGACATGGGCTTTTTCCTGTATTTAACATGGCCTTTGTTTATCCCTTTTTACTGGTTTAAAACTCGTGGGTTTAAAAAAGCTCTACTTCTTACCTTTTTATTTCCGGCTTTATATTATGGGGTATTCATTGTGAGCTACTGGCTTTTATATTACATAACACCAGAGGAATTACATGTCGGAAATACTGAACTACAAAGAATATTTCTAACAATGGGTTAAAGCTACTGGGAAAAAATCTGCGACGCTAAAGGGGTATCGTTCTGGTGGTGCAGCAGCTCACCCTCGACACTTTTGAACAGGTATAAATGAAAGAGAACCTGGTCAGGCATCTGAAGACGCCGAGAGTTTATCTCTGTGTACTCATTGGATTCAAAGCTTTCCAAACATTGGAGGCATATAGACCAGGGATCGATCAACACCCGGTTTTTCCGATCGTATTTCCAATTGAACTGCTATTCATCGCGGCTGCGGCCATCTTCGTGCTAAGAGGTAATAGAATCGCAAAATGGGTGCTGGGCATATATATGCTCACGTATTGCCTCGGGGTGCCATTCGGATTACTACTGCCATTTCATCAGTACATTCTTAAACCTCTAGCAATTATTTTAGGTATCTATTTTACCTATGCAGGCTTCTTGCTAATTCGAGATGCGCGGAAATCAAGACAAGACGCGCCGAACCCCAGTTTGTAGGCGAATGCTTCGCAGGCTCCGTGCCGGTCTGCATGGACATTGGACATTTAAAGTACAGAAGACTCAGCCAAGCGCAACAGTGGTGGAAGGTATTCTATGAAAAAATTGATGTTCATCGCTGTCTTTGTTCTTGCTGGACAGACTGGTTATAATCAGTACGTTGCTTTGTCCAATCCTGCGGATGCTGCGGTTTTATCAGCTCTGTCAGACAGCAGTGATGCGAAGTTGGCTAGCGCCTACAAGCACCGAACGAGCAATATTCAAATTGAAGGTCAGGGAACGGTTGTGAAGATTTTGCCGGATGATAATGACGGTAGCCGGCATCAAAGATTTATCGTGAGGCTGAATTCAGGCCAGACACTCCTTATCGTACATAATATTGATGTGGCACCAAGAGTTTTGTCACTTGATATAAATGATTTTGTTCGCTTTTATGGTCAGTATGAGTGGAATAAAAAAGGTGGAGTTATTCACTGGACACATAAAGATACTCGAGGGTCACATGTGGCGGGATGGATAGAACACAATGGGCACCTGTACCAATAGACCAGATGTTTTGCCGAATGTTGTGGAAGAGCAAGATAGCTTGATTTGATGGTTGAATCCACAGAGAAAAAAGGACAAGCTGCTTTTTCATAGATATAAGGAGCCGATAACAGAAAAGTGGCATGTCCTCAAATATGTCCTCAGCGGAGCGGGACAGGGAAAACGGGGGGAATCAGATGTCGGAAACAAGGAAAAGAAGATCAACGGTGATTCAGGTCTTAGAGCTGCTTCGAGACATGACGGTTTTCATCGATCTCGAATTGAAGCTGGCCATTGCCGAGTTCCGGAGGAATATCGGCTCCGCAAAAAAAGGGATCATCCAGGTGGCCATCGGCCTGTTCCTGCTGCTGTTGGCTCTTTTCGTATTTACCTGCTCGGCAATTGCTGCCCTTGCGATCGTCCTTCCCCTGTGGCTGGCGTCCCTTATAGTCGGAACATTCTTTGCCGTGTCCGGATTATGGCTTACCCTGGCCGGTAAAAACAGGCTCAGCAAGTCTTCTCCCCTCCCCACGGAATCGCTTGAAAGGATCAGAACCGTTTCAAGGAAGTTGAGAGGGTAAGCGAGATTTGGTACGGCTGCGGTTGTTTTTCTGATGGTTTATCTGGTAATGCCGCGCTACACCAAACTGCTCCAACGCTGGCTGTTCAGCTGATCTCTCTGCCAGCAGGAGAAAATCACAACGGAGGAGCCGATGAAAATTTCATCGTTGCTGATCTACATAGTCTTGGCGAGCGCAGTAATTTTTAATGCCGATCAAACCATGGCATGGCACGACGCCACGCACATGGCGGTGGTAAAAGCGGCTGGCCTGGACAACTATGTGTACCTTGCCGTGGGAGCCGACATGGCCAAGGAAAAAGCCGGGCAGATCGAGGCGCAAAACCATTACAACAACACCCCGCGAGGGGTCAGGGTCACCCCGGAAATGGTTCTGGCTCAGGTCAGTGACTACAACAAATCCGGAGATACCGATGGCCATCTGTACGGAGCCATAGTTGCGGCTCTCAATGGCTACATACTCAGGAACTCAAGCGGCAAGTACGCTCTTTACCCGCTCGGTTATGCCGCGCACTACATCGGCGACCTTTCGATGCCGTTTCACAATATTGCCTACGATTCCTTCAATAAAATGAACCATTCCGCCAATGACGGGATCATTGAAGTAACCGGCCCCAGGGATGAATCAACCGAGACAAAGGTTGCCAGGCTTGCGGCAGAGATTCAGAAAAGGATGAAATGCCTTCCCACCATTCAGCTCTCCACCGATATCAAGAGTTTCAATAAAGAATTGGCAATTCAGATTGCAGCTATTGCCAATAAAGCTTCGGCGCTCGGGTATTCGATGGAAGATGCTGTGCCACCGAGAACGCGCTTAACCGAGGAAGAGGCATACATGCAGCTTGCTCAAAGCGCTCAATTGCTGAAGGCTGTGGCTGCAGCAATCATAAAGTGAAGACTGGAGAGGATGCAGGCATTTTCATATCCGCTGACCGTTCCTTGTCCGTCGCAACAGGCGCACGGGAAAGTGCTGGCATGTCCCAGGATCAGGAGGTAGTCATGGACGTATGGATATCTAAAAGCAGCTCCGGCAAGCAGACTGCGCTTTCGCTGGCGTGCGCAGGCAGTCGGCATGGCATTGATGATCGGTTTTCGTGACTTTTCCGGTTCCGGCACCAATGCTTTGGCGGGGTTTCTGTTGGGTGCGCTTCTGCTGACCATCGGAGCTGCCGGTTTGCTGGCAAGCGGCAAGCAAGAGGTGGTCGTTGACCCCATGGCTCGCCTTATCACTGTCGAGGACGCCAACCTCTTCGGTACGAAGAAAAAGTCTATTTCCTTCAACGAAGTTGTTGATGTAAGCATCGGTTATCTCGGGAAGAGGTCGAACAACGTTACCTGGTACTATCTTGTGCTCAAACTCAGAAGCGGGAAAGAATATCCGCTGTTTGCCCCAGGCCGTTTTTTCGAGGGTGGATCTGACAGAACCACGGTGGCTGGTTGGAAGCAGCGTCTGGAAGGGTATATTGGGCAATAGGAACCAGTGACGGGCGCAGATGAAGATTGCAATCATGCTAGTAACGGCCGTACAAAACGGAATAACTTAACAAAGAGAAATTTCCGTTTTTCAGATAATTTTTCCAGCCAAGAGGTTCCTTTTCAGCAGATTTGCCGCTACAATGCGACCATGCACCGACCCTGCGTAATAGAAACCTTCCATTCCTATGACGAAACCATTCCGCGTCTTCTTGAAGCTGTCGGCGCGCCGGATATCCTCGCACAGCAGTCGCGAATCCTGATCAAACCGAACCTGGTCAACGGTTCGCCGCCGCCGGTTACCCTGCCTGTCGCCGCCTGTGCTGCCTTGGTGCGCTGCTGCCGGGAGTGGAGCGGCGCGGAGATAGTCATTGCCGAAGGAACCGGGGAACGCTACCTGTCCACGGCCGAGGTGTTCCATATTCATGGGTACGACCGCCTGGCCGAAAACCACGGTATTGAACTGGTTGATCTCAACGAAGAGGAACTGATCGAACTGTGCAACCCTCACTGTCATGTCTTCCCCACCTTCATGATGCCGCGCCTGGTCATGGAGAGTTTCGTCATCTCGGCCGCGGTTCTCAAGGCCCATTCCCTGGCCGGGGTGACTCTTGGCATGAAAAACATGATCGGTGTGGCTCCGCCCACCTACTACCAGCAAGGCGGCCATTGGAAAAAATCCGCTTTCCACCAGCAGATGCAGAAAGCCGTTTTTGAACTGAATTGCTACCGGAAGCCTGATCTGAGTTTTATTGATGCAAGCATCGGGCAAGCGGAGCATCACCTGGGTGGAGCCACCTGTGATCCACCAGTAAACAGGCTGCTGGCCGGTTTCGACCCGGTGGCAGTGGATGCAGCCGGCGCGCGGTTGCTCGGCGTGGCTTGGCAGGAGGTCGGGCATATCAGGATGGCGGACGGGCTGCTCGGCAGCGCCGAGCCCTCTGGACAAGTCGTGTGAAATGTACCGGGAGATTATGCGGAAAAGAGAGGGCGGCAATCAGATTGATGGCCGCCCTTTGTATTCCGTAATGCGCCCGTTGTGCCGTATTCCTGCGATATCCCGGCACTCGACATGGTCGGACTACGTCCCGCAGAAGGTTTTGTAGCACTTCTCCGAAGGCTCGGGCGGCAAACGATAGTCGTCATGTTCTGGTCGATCATCATAGGGTCTGGACAAGACATCAAGCAACTGCCCCATCACCGTAAAATCCCCTTGGTCGACGGCGGCTTCCAGTGCTTCTTCCACCCGGTGATTGCGCGGAATGACAGCGGGGTTGTGGGCCCGCATGAGCGTGCGGGACTCTTCCGCGGATTGGGGTTGCCGTGCCAGCCGTTCCTGCCAGCGCCGGTACCATTCCATAAACATCGCGTCATGGAACAGGGGGGCATCCGCCAGGGTTTCAGCAGCAAGATCGCGGAAAGTGTTGGTGTAATCCGCCTTGTTCTCCTTCATTCTGGCGAGAAGGTCTTCCATCAATGTGATGTCAGCGCTTTCTTCCGTAAACAAACCCAGCTTTGCACGCATACCGGAGAGCCGATAACGGCGAAATGTCTCCGGAAACGAGGCGAGCGCTTCATTCGCAAGCTGGATGGCTTTTTCCTGATTCTCATGCAGCAGCGGCAGAAGCGTTTCGGCAAAGCGGGCGAGATTCCACTGCGCAATCTGCGGCTGGTTGCCAAAGGCATAGCGGCCACCGAGGTCAATGGAACTGAACACCGTGGCCGGGTCGTAGGCATCCATGAAGGCGCACGGGCCGTAATCGATGGTTTCGCCGCAGAGCGCCATGTTGTCAGTGTTCATCACCCCGTGGATGAAGCCCACCTGCAGCCACCTCGCCACCAGTGATGCCTGCCGCTCCATTACCCCATGAAGCAGGGAAAGATACGGGTTGTCAGAGGGTAAGAGATCGGGGTAATGGCGGCGGATGGTATACTCTGCGAGCGTTCGGATGGCCTCCCGGTCCCCTTGCGCCGCGAGGTTTTCAAAGGTGCCCACGCGGATGTGGCTGGCCGCCACACGGGTGAGGATTGCCCCCTGGAGCGGGGTTTCCCGAAACACCTGCTCGCCGGTGGTCACGACTGCGAGGCTGCGCGTCGTCGGGATACCAAGGGCGTGCATTGCCTCGCTGATGATGTATTCCCGAAGCATCGGCCCCAAGGCCGCGCGACCGTCGCCGCGACGGGAAAACGGCGTCTGGCCGGAGCCTTTCAGCTGTATGTCGAAGCGTTCACCGCCGGGCGTTATGTGCTCGCCCAGCAGGATGGCCCGGCCATCGCCCAGGTTGGTGAAATGGCCGAACTGATGTCCTGCATAAGCCTGGGCAATCGGTTCCGCGCCTTCGGGGATCCGGTTGCCGGAGAAAATGGCAGCGCCTTCCTCTCCTTCCAGCGCCTGGGTGAGCAGACCGAGGGACTCGGCGAGCTGGCGGTTGAATACCACCATACGTGGCTCACGCACCGGAACCGGGTTCAGGCGTACAAACAGTGCCTCCGGCAGACGGGCATAGCTGTTGTCAAAATTCCAGCCCGCGTCAGATGTAGAAATAGTTGTGTTTGATGGCATGGGTTTCCTATCGTCTACCTGCGTAGCGAAAGGGATTTCCGGATGCGATTCAGCTGGCTTGCAATGCTCCACCCGGAACGCTTTTCGCTTCAGTGACTTGTTGTTCCTACTCAGGGAAAACACCGGGTCGGGCTTGTAGTACTGCATTTCAAAGCGACCCATTAGCATTGTGCCCTATCGTTCCCTGCTGATGAATTCTACGCTTCTGACGAACAAATGTCAGGGATTTTCTCCTAAGGTGAAAGTGTCGAGTCCCCGTTCCTCCTGAAAAAGGTTCAGTCAGTGCAGCATCGCAGTGAAGTGTAGCGAAAAATGAGAATCCTTTGACTCACTCCCTTCCAACGGATACACTAAAATCAGATCGTTGCCCAGCTGAATCCATTTCCTCCGTCGAGGGAGCCGATGACCTCTCATAACGCTAGCCATATCTACCACGGTTTCGAACAAGGTCCGATCCGCCCCCCCAGCGAGGCCAGGAGCCTCCTGGTGCGTGTAACCAGGAACTGCCACTGGAACCGCTGCGCCTTCTGTCCGGTCTATAAGGGGACGCGCTTCTCCGTTCGCCCGGTTGAGCACGTCTTGCGTGACCTGGACTCCGTGGCCCGACACGTGGAGAACCTCACGCGCCTCTCGGCAGGTCCCGGCCTGCTCCTGGAAGAGGATGTCAGTGAGGCATTCAACGCCTTGCCGCCCGAGGAGACCGCACCGTTCCGCGCCGCCCTTTCCTGGTATCTGTCGGGAATGGAATCGGTCTTCCTGCAGGACGCGGACAGCCTGGTGATCCGCCCTGCCGGGCTCATCGAGATCCTGGCCCGTCTGAAAGAGCTCTTTCCCATGGTGAAGCGGGTCACCTCCTACAGCCGTTCGGACACCATCGACCGCATGTCCGCTGACCATCTGCAGGCGCTCGGGGAGGCGGGGCTCAACCGCATCCATATCGGGATGGAATCGGGCTGTGACAAGGTTCTCGTCTTGATGCAGAAGGGTGCCACAAAGGAGGTCCATGTCAGGGCTGGCCTGAAGGTGAAGGCGGCAGGGATGGAGCTGTCCGAATACTACATGCCGGGACTCGGGGGACTCGATCTCTGGCGGGAGCACGCCCAGGACACGGCCGACGCCATGAACCGCATCAACCCTGACTTCATCAGGCTCCGCACCCTCGCCATCCCCGAGCGGGCGCCTCTCGACGAAGAGGTCCGCGCCGGGCGTTTCAGAAAGTGCCCGGACCTCCTGGTGGCTGAGGAAATACTGCTCTTCCTGGACATCCTCGAAGGGGTAACCGGCTACCTGGCCAGTGATCATGTCCTAAACCTCTTCCCTGAACTGGAAGGTCGACTTCCCGACGACTTGCAAAGGATGAGAGACCTACTCTGGGGATTTCTCACCATGGAGCCTGAAGTACGTTTTATCTATCAGCTCGGCAGGCGGCTGGGGATCATGTCCCGACTCGCAGACAGCGATGATCCCGCCCGGAAGGCCGAGGTCCTGGAAGCGGCCCGAAGGCTGGGGGCAACCCCTGAGAACCTGGACGGGATCACCGATACCATCATCAAGCGCTTTATCTGAAAGCCTGAACCTCCCGTTTGCTAACGACAACGACGTCGGCATCGAAGACCCTGCTCTCGTCGGCAGGACCTGAAAGATCTCTCTCCAAAAAAAAGAGAGGGGTCCCCCATTAAAGGAAAAAATAAGATAAAATCTTTCGAAAAGCACCGATGCCAAGCATTGGCATGATCGGCCCTAACGCCATACGGTTAAGCGAAGCCAGGTTCGGCAGTGACGGTGTTCAGGTGGTACAGCAGGAGGGTGTGCAGATGATGAAAGGAAGCGAGAAACGGCGGGCCGACCATCCGATCGACGAGCTCTTTCTTGACCGATGGTCGCCGCGTGCAATGTCGGGCGAACCAATCGCGCAAGAAGACCTGATGGTGCTCTTCGAAGCTGCACGATGGGCACCTTCGTCGTTCAATAATCAACCGTGGCGTATCCTGTTTAGCCGTCGCGACAGCGAGCACTGGCCATTGTTCCTGGATTTGCTGACTACATCGAACCGGGTCTGGGCGAGCAAAGCTGCCGCATTGCTGCTGTTTATCTCGAAAACGACATTCGATCACAACGGCAAGCCGGCCCGCACACATTCGTTCGATGCGGGTGCAGCATGGGAGAACCTGGCATTGCAAGCGACCCTGCGTGGATATGTCGTACACGGGATGCAGGGGTTTGATTATGACCGAGCGAAGTCAGCACTCGAAGTCCCGGACGAGTATCAGGTGGAAGCGATGGTGGCCGTGGGAAAACCGGGTGCGCTGGAGTCCCTTCCTGAGAAGCTCCAGGAGATCGAATCGCCGAATGATCGCCGGCCACTTGCGCGGACCATCTGCGAGGGACCGTTTCGCCAAGACCTGTGGGGGATTTCGACAGACAAACCTGTTAATTAGCAAGGTTCTGGAGTAGGGTGGACAGAGAGAAGCAGGGATTCTTCTCGTTTTTCAAATTTTTCTATGTATCTGTATTGGCATCAAGACGGAGGAAGCAACTATGAGTACGCAGAATATTCGCCTGGGGCAATCGTGTGCACCAGAGGCTCGCCAGGCGGCAGAGGAATTCCATGCTGCGGTTGCGCAGCCGAATATGGAGCTGGTGATCTTCTTTTGCTCCAGCGAGTATGATCTCGATGTGCTGGCAGAGGAAATAAACCGCCTTTTTGCCGGGATCCAGGTGGTGGGCTGCACCACTGCAGGGGAAATCGGGCCAGCCGGATATCGTACCCATAGTCTGACAGGGGCAAGTTTTCAGGCCGGCAGTTGCGTGGCCGTCAACGGACTGCTGGATCGTTTGGGCCGGTTCGAGATTGCCAGAGGGCATGACTTTGCTCAAACTCTCTTGCAGCGGCTGGAAAGCAGAGCCCCTGGCGCAGGCCCGGACAACAGCTTCGCATTTATGCTGATCGACGCTATGGCCATACGCGAGGAGCCTGTGGCTCATGCCTTGCAGTACGCTCTGGGAAAGATAGAACTGTTTGGGGGTTCGGCGGGTGATGATTTGAAATTCTCCAAAACCTGTGTTTATGCTGACGGACGCTTCCATTCGGATAGCGCCGTGCTGATCCTGATCAACACCACATTGCCTTTCGAATTATTCAAGACCCAGCATTTTGTTTCCACCGAAGAACGGCTGGTTGTTACGGAAGCAAATCCTGCCATGCGTGTTGTCAGTGAGATCAACGGCCTGCCTGCCGCTGCAGAGTATGCTCGACTGGTGGGTGTTGAACTGCACGAGCTTACTTCCATGCTCTTCGCCGCTTCACCCATTGTGGTAATGATCGATGGCACTGACTATGTGCGCTCCATACAGAAGGCAAATGCCGATGGCAGCCTGGCTTTCTATTGCGCTATCGAGGAGGGACTGGTGCTCAGGGTGGCACATGGCGTAGATCTGGTGAATAATCTGGAAAAGACCTTTGACAGGATTCGGGAAGAAATCGGGCCTCCCCAGCTTGTTTTAGGTTGCGACTGCATCCTCCGCAATCTCGAGCTTACCCAGAACGGTTTGAAAGATCGCGTCGGAGAAATTTTTGTGCGGAACAACACCATTGGGTTCAGCAGCTACGGCGAACAGTTCCGGGGTGTACACGTCAACCAGACCCTCACCGGCTGTGCCATTGGTGCTGCCCCGGAGGCAGATTCGGGGGTGCGTGATGCCTGACCAGGTTGAACAGAATGAACCGGCCTTGCATGACGAGATTAGACGTCTGAACAAGATCATCCAGTCATTGATGAATCGCGCTGAACGCAACACAAGCATTCAGGGGTCGGACTTCAACCTGTTCCAGACAGCAATTACTCTTGAAGATCAGGTGCGCCGCCGCACCCGGGAATTGGAGGATGCTCGGCTGGAAACCGAAAAAATTACCCGTGCCTTGCGTGAAAGTGAAAATCATCACCGCTTGCTCGTTGAGAACTCTCCCGTGAGTATTCACGAGATAGACATGGAAGGGAGGGTAACCTCCATGAACCGGGCGGGTCTTCTCATGCGGGGGGTCAAAGAGGAAAGTGATGTACAAGGAACTTTTTATCTGGACGCTGTCTGCGCTGATGACCGGGAACGCATCGAGGACATGCTCGCCAGGGCGTATGCCGGGGAAACCAGCCATTTCGAATTCAAGGCCAGAGGGCTCCAGGAGAAAATTTATAAGTCGTGTTTTGTTCCCATCAAGAACAAAAATGGCATTCTTGAAAAACTCATGGGCATAACAGAGGATATCACCGAGCGTAAAAACGCCGAGGAACAGGTCCGCAAGCTTGCCTTCTATGACACCTTGACGCAACTTCCCAATCGCCGACTGCTCCTTGATCGTTTGGGACAGGCGATGGCTGCCAGCAAACGCAGCAACCGTTATGGGGCGTTGATGTTCCTGGATTTGGACAAGTTCAAGTCGCTCAATGATACGCACGGGCATGGTATGGGTGATCTGCTCCTGATCGAAGTGGCGCACCGCATTACCCGTTGCCTGCGTGAAATGGACACCGTAGCGCGATTTGGCGGCGATGAGTTCGTGGTGATGCTCTGTGATTTGGATGCGGAGAAAAATCAGGCACTTGAGAAGGCAGGTATTGTCGCTGAAAAAATTCGCGTCACCTTGGCTGAGCCATATTTGTTGAGACGGGGGCAAGAGGGTGATGTGGAGAAGATAGTGGAACATCATTGTACTTCGAGTATCGGTGTGGTGCTGTTTGTACGTCACGATGCAAGCCAGGAGGACATCCTCAAGTGGGCCGATATGGCGATGTATCAAGCGAAAGCTGATGGACGCAATATAATCCGATTCTTTGATAAACAATCGTCCTAGCTATGGGAGGGCAGATCCCTCGACATGAGTCACAAGTGGCTCATCAAATTGATCGCGTTTGAAATTCCAACCAAGATGTTTCCCCTGACCGAAAAGCCACCGGAGGAAATGTTGGACATCCGTGAAGTAAAAACACCCTTCCGCCACTACCATAAACATGGTAGCATTCCGCCCTGAACCACGAGCCGTATTCCGACATTTCGCGTATTTTTCCGGTGACATGATAATGATGAAACGAAATTTGCCGCCATTTCTCAGGTCCTACGGGTTTTCCCTTTTGCTGATCGCCTCGATTATTTTCGGAGCGATCCTCGGCATCATCTTTAAAAAGGATGCCGTCATATTCAAGCCGCTGGGCGATATCTTTCTGAATCTGCTCTTTACCGTGATTGTTCCCCTGGTTTTCTTTTCCATCTCCTCAACCGTTGCCTCGATGACCAATCTCAGGCGTCTGGGCAGAATCCTCGCCTTGATGGTGCTGATCTTTGTCGGGACCGGCTTCATCGCCTCTGCGGTCATGATCACCGCAGTTATCATCTATCCTCCTGCTGCCGGCGCAGGCATCCCCCTGCCGGTGGCGGTTGATGTGCAGCATCTCAAGGCCTCCGAGCAGATCGTCCGGGCCTTCACCGTCTCCGACTTTCCCAACCTTTTATCCAAGAACAATATGCTGGCGCTGATAGTTTTTTCGATGCTGACCGGCCTTGCCACCTCCGCGGTGGGTGAGAAGGGAAAGGCATTTGCCGGATTTCTCGCTTCGGCCAACGAGGTGATGATGAAACTCATTACCTTCATCATGTACTACGCGCCGATCGGCCTTGGAGCATACTTTGCCTACCTTGTCGGTGTTTTCGGACCGGAGCTGCTGGGTTCTTACGCACGCGCCATGACGCTCTATTATCCGACCGCCCTGGTATATTTTATTGTAGCCTTTACCCTCTATGCTTTTCTTGCCGGCCGTAAAGCTGGCGTGAAAAAATTCTGGTGCCACATCATCCCGCCCTCGCTTACGGCCCTTGCCACCGGCAGTTCGATGGCGACGATCCCCGCCAATCTGCAGGCGGCGGACAACATCGGTGTACCGAGAGATATCAGTGAGGTGGTCATTCCGATCGGTGCGACGATCCATATGGAAGGATCCTGCCTGGCTGCCGTACTGAAGATCGCCTTTCTCTTCGGGATTTTTCAGATGCCCTTTACCGGGGTCGAGCCGATTCTGACCGCCCTGGGCATTGCACTGCTGACCGGCGTGGTCGTAAGCGGGATTCCGGGTGGCGGCACCATTGGTGAGCTGTTGATTTTATCATTCTATGGATTCCCTCCCGAAGCGTTGCCCCTGATCACGATGATCGGAACCCTGGTGGATGCGCCCGCCACCATGATCAACGCTGTTGGTGACAATGTTTCCAGCATGCTGGTCGCCCGCGTACTGGGCGGCAAGGGCTGGATGGATTCGAATGGGTAACGGAGAAAGTATGGGGGAGTCGATGAAAAAAGCAAAAACTTTGACCCGCCTTTTTGCAGCGTTTGTTTTCTGCCTGCTGGTGTCGGTCCCGTGCATTTCGACCGCTGCTGCGGCAGATGAAGCGCCGGCAGAGTGGATTCAGTCTTCCCTGGAGAAACTGGCCAGGGGATCATCCCAGGTGCTGGTGGTGGGAGAAGAATCATCCGGGTTCAGGGCGATGATGTATGTTCTGGAAAAGAGGAATAATACCTGGCGGAACGCTTTTCCTCCGCTGCCTGTCCTGATCGGCGGGAAAGGCTTTGCCCCGCCGGGCGAAAAAAAGGAAGGTGACGTCAAGACACCGTCCGGGGTTTTTGCCCTGAAGCGTGCCTTCGGCTATGCAGCGAAGATCAATACACGGTTGTCGTACCGGCAGGCCGGTGCCGATGATATCTGGGTGGATGATATTACCTCTCCCGACTATAACCGTTGGGTCAGGAGGGGCGAAACGTCCGCAGCGTCTTTTGAGAATATGAAACTGAAAGATGACCGCTACAAGTACGGCATCGTGGTCGAATACAACACCGATCCGGTCGTCAAGGGAGCGGGCAGCGCCATCTTCATTCATATTTGGCGCGGGGAGAACAAGCCCACCCTGGGCTGTGTCGCCCTGTCCGAAAGCGACATCCTGAAGGTCCTCGGCTGGCTGGACCCGAAACGAAAACCGCTTGCAGTACTGGGAACAAGAGATTCAATCGTCTTGCTGGCCAAGGATGAACGTGTATCATCAGACTGTTTGGCGGGTAAGCGGAAATGACAGTTTCAAGATTTTTCCTCAAAGGGTTCCAGATGACGCTGCGCATGCCGATAGTGTTGCTTCTGCTTGCTCTGGTGCTCACTCTTCAGGCTGAGCAGTCGCTGGCGGAAAGTCAGGATGGGTCGTTGCCGAAGGGGTTCGTCTACGCGGACGAGACAATCCCTGACCTGCGTCTGGACCTGCGCTATGCCGGTTCCCACAACTTCGTGGGGAAGCCGGTCGACGGCTACCTGAAACAAAGGTGCATCATGACCAGGGCGGCGGCGGAAGCGCTGAAAAAGGTTCAGGAAGAACTGCGCCCCTTCGGCCTCGGGGTGAAGGTCTTCGACGCGTACCGGCCGCAGAAGGCGGTGGACCATTTTGTCCGCTGGGCGCATGACCTGAAGGACACCAGGACGAAGCAGGAATTCTATCCCGACGTAGACAAAAAGAATCTGTTTCGGGACGGCTATATCGCAGCAAAATCGGGTCACAGTCGCGGCAGCACCGTAGATCTGACCATCGTCTCACTGGCGGGAGAAGACGCTGGTCGGGAACTGGACATGGGCAGCGGCTTCGACTTCTTCGGTCTCCCTTCGTGGCCGGACAGCTCGCAGATATCAGCTCCCTCCCGTGCGCACCGCTTGCTGCTGCGCCTGGTGATGGAAAAACATGGCTTCAGGCCCTATGCCCAGGAGTGGTGGCACTTTACCTTGAAAAATGAGCCGTGGCCGGAGACATATTTCGATTTCCCGGTGCAATGATAGCGGGTGTCCTTCCGGGGCAGGGCTGAGTATAGGATCAGATCCACGGAACTCAGAAAAAACGATACGCTTTTGATGCAGTTCGGCTGGATTCCCAACGTTGGAAGAGGATACCCAAGTGTCCGCCATTATGTCTTTTCACGAACCTTCAGAATTGCAATCGTTACTTTCCGGGAATGATGCGATACAACTTCTTGAGCTAATCCATGCGAGCATCTCCTGTGAAAATGAAGATGATTTCAAAGGTCTTTTTCCGAAGATCCGGGATCTTTTCCCTTTCGATTTCGCCATTTCCATTCTGGGCAATCTGAAAAACAGCGGTTACGTTGCATCCGGTGGCGTTGAAATCGGCTTCCCCGAGGAGTTTTACCGTGAATACGGCTCCATGGACTATCTGCACAAGGATCTTTTGATAAAAGAATCGCTTGAGTCCCGCAGGCTTCAATACTGGCCACACGACTGGGTAAAGCTAGGGCAGAAGAAAGAGATCATGTCTCTGTGCCTCGATTTCAAAATGTCTGAAGGTTATATTCATGGTGCCGGGTCAACTGTTCCGACAAAGAACGAAAGTATATTCTGTTTTTCAGGGTCGTCGCTGGAGCATGACACACGCAATGCGGCCATAATGGAACGTATCATTCCCCACCTGCATTTGGCCCTCTGCCATATCATCAATCACGGCGGCTCGCAGGTCGGAAAGATCATCCTTTCCTGCCGCGAAAAAGAGGTGCTCAACTGGCTGAAACAGGGAAAGAGTTCCTGGGAAATGTCAGTCATCCTCGGTATCAGCGAAAGAACGGTAAATTACCACATTTACAACATTATGCAAAAACTCGACGCCGTGAATAGGCCACAGGCAGTAGCAGCCGCGGTTCGGCTCAGCCTGATCGATCTGGACTGATCAGCCAATTTTTATCGTACAAACACACCACAAAATCCCTTTTCAAAGACTTGCCATTCCTTTCTCCTTCAGAAATGCGAAATCCTCCACAGAGCTCCAGAGTTTGAGGGTACTTCTCAGGATAATCACCCTGGATACCGACAATTCTCAATTCCATTGATTCCACTCCGCCGATGTACCGATTGTTTCCCCAGAGAATTCGGAAGCTGGTGAAAATCCCCTTTGTTTTCCCTTTCAGAAAGGGAAAGATTCTCAAAACTGTAAATTCTTACAGGTGTAAATCGGGTTCAGATAAGAGTATTAATTTATCGTAATAAAATAAAAAAACGCTTGTCAGTACTGTGAACGGTGTTTTGTCGGTCTCATGGCAGAATTCTACGGATGTTTTGACCGGTTACCCAGTCCTGTTTGCTTCAAACTTTATGGGAAATAACAGATCGGAGTGTATTGTGAAAGAGCCGAAAGTTATGAAAATGACGGAATGCGTTGGTACTTTCTATGAAATAGGTCTGCAATACGGTGAGGCCGGCCGGGCCAATCTTCAAAAGACCCTGGGAATGTGTCTGGGAAACCTGACCGGTTTCGCCAAGGTTACCCGGAATGTGGAGTTGAGCCGGGAAGAGATATTGTCTACTGCAGGCACATTTCTGTCCATGACCGAGGCCTTCGACCCGGAGCTGATCGAGTTTGTGAAGGGTGTGGCGGAAGGCGCCGGGATGAGTTTCCAGGAAGCCTTTTATCTCAGGTGTGCCTATGACATGCTGCTCTGCTACGGGCAAATGTCGAGCATGTGCACCAGTTTCGCAGCAACCGGGTCGGCAACCAGGAACGGAAAAACCATAATCGGTCGAAATATCGACTTCAGCGGTGACTGGCCTTTCGAACTGCTGAAGATCAGACATGTCGACGGTCTGGAACAGCTTGCCCTATGTGTCGGAGGTGTTGAATGGGAGGTCCTGAATTCAAACGGGTTCTGCAATTCCATGAACGGAATTTTCAACATGGATTACCAGCGAAACCTTCCGTACGGCTGCTATATGTTCAAAGCCATGCGTCAGCGGTCAATCGGCGCTGCCCTGAGGGTCCTTTGTCAGTCTGCCCGAGGTTGTTTGTATCATGTCCTGGCCAGCGCCGAAGGGGATATTGTCGGGTTTGAAAGTACCTCAGAAGAATTTCAGATACTTCAGCCTGATAACGACATTCTGACGCACTCGAACCACTACCAGTCCGATACGTTCAAACAAGTTGACGGGGCGTATTCGACGTTCCGGGACTTTCCGGACACCTTCTTGCGCACAACCCGGATCAGGAGACTTATGGAGCAGCGTTACGGAGACATCACTCCGGATGTGATGATGGATTTTCTTTCCGATCACAACAATTACCCGAGTTCTATCTGCAGGCACCCGGATTCGAGTTCTCCTCCGGGGCTTGTGGGTGAAACACTGGCATCGGTCATCATGGTTCCGGAAGAGCGGAAGATGTATATCGCTTACGGCAATCCTTGCCAATGCGAGTACCTGGAGTATGGGCTGTAAGGGAAAACATTAACCCATCAGTCTACTGCACTGATTGTGTAACACTGGATACAATGGGGTCGTATTGGCCTATTTGAGGACGACGATAATTCTTGTCAATATTCCGAGGATCGAATCATCCCTCTCGCGTTTCCCGGAATGGGAAGCGTATAAAACTGGGACCGGGATGCTGTTCCCATGGTGATTCTTCACGAGCAAGCCATCGCAACTACCCTCCAGATCGGGTGAGATGAGAATCGCGTCAAGCGTAAAACGACTCTTGAATGATAGAACACGATAAACATTGGAAAGGGAAAAATAATGAGTGACCGTACGCATGTTCGGTGGGGCTGGCTCAGGTTTATGTACATTTACACCATTATCGAGGCTGGAGGTTTCGGATTGGCTATGCTATTCATTCCCGAAGTCATACAATCGGTCTTCGGATTTCCGGCCCAGGATCCGGTCGTATTTGGAATTACCGCAAGCGCTTATACGGCATTCGGACTCATTTCCATCCTGGGTCTGAAGTCTCCTTTGAAATACGCTCCCGTCCTGTTGCTGCAACTTAGCTACAAGGCGATTTGGTTGGTGGGCGTTATCTTGCCACTCCTGTTTTCAGGCCGGTTTCCCTTGTATGCAATAACTCTGTTGATAATATTTGCGACCTATATCGTCGGCGATCTCATTGCCATCCCGTTTTCTTATGTTTTCCCGAAACAAACGGAATCGTGAATTACAACATTTTCTGACACCTCTGAGATATCAGGCAGCGAAAGGAACCTACTTTTTGTGGAAAGGCCCCACCAGCGCAAAGGAATTGCTAAAGAACTTTTGCTAAGGTCTATTGAGATATGCAGGAAAAGAAATCCGGATATTGATCGAATTACCGTAAATTCTTCACCCAACGCCTTTGGCGCTTATCAAAAGATGGGATTCACAGAAAATCAGGATGAGTGGTGCTAAAGCCTGATCAAATGGGTTCAAGTTTATGCACCCAATATTAATTAACTTGATAACTTGAATAGATTTTATTAATAATAACCTGCATATCATGCTGCAGTGGTTTGCCGTGTAATTGCCAAAACCAACTTGTAAATGTATTAATTCTGACCCAAAAGGGGGCAACTTGTCGTATGTCACGGCTGATATCCAGTCTGATTACGGGTTAGTCTCAGACAGGGAGACGCTATGAAAACCAACAAACTATCTACATGCTTTTGCACATACAATGTGGATGCATACCGAGAATTTTACTAAAGCAATTTCTCGGCAAAGGCTCTTTTTGACTGCGGATGGTATGTCAACTTATGCATCGGGGGAAATGGCCCGTCTATCCAATTCATGCAGCCTCAAGGTGATATGCCGACATTTAGTGGCGCTGGGGTTATGCTCAACTTCAAAGTTGATGATGTGGACGCTGAATATGAAAGGCTAATGGAAGCCGGGCTTCAAACTTCTATGCCATTGGAAGATCATCCTTGGGGAGACAGAGGATTTTCTGTAATCGATCCGATTGGTAATTCTGTCTACATATATTCTGATCGTGAACCATCAGAAGAGTTTAAACAATATTACAAGAGCTAGCCTCAGACTTGAGAGGGACGGTTCTTACGCTGACGCTCCTCACAAGTCCGGAAGCTGGTCGTTGGCGGCGGTATGGGAATAGAGATAAATCATGCATGATTTTCCTGCGTTCATGAAGAATCCGATCAATCGTATCGTTCCTGCTTCCCAATATACACCGGGAGTCGAAGGCTATGTTTACGACGGTGCAGATGGAAGCCAGATGGCATTCTGGACCTGCACGGAAACGGCAAGATCAGCCGAACATGTCCATGATTATGAGGAGTATCTTATTGTCGTCGATGGCTGTTACACGCTAATCATCGAAGGGCAGCGGATCTCTCTAATAACGGGGCAGGAATACGTAATTCCAAGGGGCGCCCCACATGCCAGCGAGGTGTTAGCCGGCACAAGGACTATTCACGCCTTTGGGGGTGTCCGCGCAAGCCGTGCCCCTGAACCTGGCCGTTAGCCATAAACAGAAGGAAACACATGGAAATACTTGACGCGACTATTGCCGATGCGCCTGAAATCCTCTCTTTGCAGAAGCTTTCCTATCTCTCGGAGGCGCAAATTTACGACGACTACGACATCCCGCCACTTACCCAGACGCTTGGGGAACTAAAAGCCGATTTTGAACACAAGAGCATTCTCAAAGCCATACGGGATGGGCGCATAGTTGGTTCGGTTAATGGTTTTACTAAGGACGATAGGTGTTTCATCGGGCGACTCATGGTCCATCCTGAGTACCAGGGCCGCGGTATCGGTTCCATGCTCATGGAGGCAATCGAGAACAGATTTGCCGATGTCAGTTCCTGGGAGCTATTTACCGGTGAAATGAGCGTGCGAAACATCAGGCTGTACGAGCGCCTCGGCTATTCTGTCATCCTCAAGGAAAAATTTGAAGGAAGCCGCTTTTCCATTGTCATCATGATAAAGATTAAATCACAAGAAAGGGGAAAATGATGAAAAGATTAACCATGATCTGTTTTGTTTTCATGTCCGTAGTATTGTGCCGGGGGGCGTTTGCCCAGGAAGGGCTGACGAAAATCGCGGATAATGTGTACTCATACGTGGACGTGAAAAACGGATCGGCCGCGAACAGTTTCGCCGCCAACGCGGGGATTATCGTGGGTAAAGACGGGATTGTCGTTGTCGATACCCTGATTTCGGCGAAACAAGCGCAACGGTTCATAAAAGACATACGGAAGATCTCGAGCAAGCCTATTCTGTACGTGATCGATACCCATTATCATCTTGACCACACCTTCGGCAATGCCGAATTCGCCAAACTCGGCGCCGTGATAGTAGCCCATGCGAACTGCAAACAAAACATGATCAAAAATGGCGAGGACACCTTGAAGAATATCAAGGAGTACGGTCTGACCCCCGAGCAGATGGAAGGTACGGAGATAGCCATTCCCACCCTGACCTTTACTGACAGATTGTCGATCGACCTGGGTGATGAAAGTGTAGATTTGATATATGTCGCCCCTTCCCATACTACGGGAAATATCCTGGTCCGTATTTCGGACAAAAAGGTCCTGTTTACCGGTGATATTCTCTTTACGGACTTTCACCCGTACATGGCGGACAGCGACATCCCCGGGTGGATCAGAAACCTCGACTACATTGAGACGCTCGATGTGGACCGGATCATACCCGGCCATGGTCCGATATCGGACAAAAAGGATATTTCCGACATGAAGAACTATCTCATCGCGTTTGATACCAAAGCGAAGGAACTGGCGGCGCATTCAAACGACGCCAAGGCGATTTCCGCCGAAATGTTGAAGTCTCTTCCGGTCAGGGCCCAGGGGCAATGGATGATCCCTGTCAATATTCAGATGAAGTATCTGAAAAAGGACATGAAGTCATGACGTTGGCGCAATCGATGATCATACTTACGGCAATTTTCATGCTTGCCACCGGTTGCTCTGGAGAGAAAATCCGTGAAGGGGTCTATCAGGGGATCTATGAGGGCGCACGTATTGACAACAGAGGGGAATTTACGCCTTCCGAACGCGCCACCAGGCCTGATCCAGACTTTGATCGATACTCCAGGGAGCGACAGGAGCAACTCGAGAAGGGTACGCAACAATAAACTGTGATCTTTAACAACTCCCTGGGAGGCTAATTTATGTCATCTGCGGATTCACTACAAAGGAACTCCAATGTTGAAAACTGTCGAGGCAATCGAGAGACGGCGCAGTATCCGCAAGTATAAACCCGACCATGTGTCGGATGATATCCTTAAATCGCTTCTGGAGTCTGCAAGGATGGCTCCTTCGGGGTGCAACGCGCAGCCCTGGCGCTTCAAGGTCGTCAGGGACAAAGAGACAAAACAGAAGTTGGCGCAGGCGGCATTCGATCAGCCGTTCATCGCGGAAGCACCTGTGGTCCTTGTCTGCTGTGCCGACATCAGGGGGTACCTGGAGGGGACAGTCTCCGGGATCGAGGACCTCGGCAGGACAGGAGCGGTTGAAAAGAGGGTCGCTGGAATTATCCTGCAAAAAGTGGAGATGATGAAAGCAGTGCCGGCGGAGCAGATAGCCCCCCGCATTGCATGCAATGTTGTCATCGCGGTCGAGCATATAGTACTGCGTGCGTTGGATTTCGGGCTTGGTAGCTGCTGGGTCAGACTCCTCGATGAGCAGGCGATACAAAGCATTTTCGGCTGGGATCAATATATCCATGTCGTCTGCCTGCTGCCGCTTGGCTATCCGGCGGAAGAACCGGAGCCGAGGAAAAGGCTGACACTGGAGGAGATTTTACTGTAGTCTCTTTGTTTGGGCATTACTGAAATTTGAAATCCACATGGAGGGGGGCAACCTGTCATGACCGAATTTACGGATAGTCGCTGGTCAGATAGCGCATTTTCGCAGGGATATCGGGATTCCGCCAATGATTTCATCCCGGACCGCTCCATGCTTATAGGGCTAGCGCAATTCCTTTATCGTCATTTCACAGGTGGTCAAACCGGCAATTCGGTTCTGGACCTCGGGTGCGGCGACGGCCTGTTTGTCCAGGAACTATTCCGGATCGATCCTGACCTCGAAGCCACCATGGTGGACGGGGCCGTCGAAATGCTCGTAGCGGCCCGGCAACGACTGGCGGGGCATCCGCGAACAAGCTTTGTCCAGGCCACATTCCAGGAACTTTTATCCCACGATCCGCTTGAGGCTAAGTTCGACTTCGTGCTCTCCTCGCTGGCGATCCATCATCTTGGCACTGAGCAGAAGGAATCGCTCTTTGAATACGTATTTTCGCACTTGAATCCGCGCGGGATGTTCGCAATTATCGATGTCGTCCATGCACCGACAGACATTTTGGAAAATGCGTATCTAGGGCTTTGGGAGGAGTGGATACTGCGTAACTGCGAACCCTCGAAAAGGGCGGAACTTCAGGCGGTGCCGAATAAATACAGGGATAACCCCGACAATAGGCCGGATAGCCTGATGTTCCAGTTGCGGGCGTTGGAGAGAGTTGGATTCATGAACGTTGACTGCTTCTACAAAAACGGCATTTTCGCGGCCTACGGCGGTACGAGAGATACATGAATCCCGGAGGTCGGCGACACGAAGCGGAACCTGACGCGGGCGGGCGTCGCAGGAAATCCCGTTTGATGTATATCCGTAAACAGGAGGAATTTCATGGAAGCCGTTATCATCTACTGGTCAAATACCGGCAACACTGAGAAAGTCGCGCTGGCCGTGCAAGAGGGTTTGAGCGAAGCCGGAATGACTGTCTCTTTGCGCAGGGTGGAAGATGCCGGGGATATTGATTTCTTTGCTTATGACCTGGTGTGTATAGGCTTTCCGTCTTACCAATGGAGCCCGCCGAAGCCGATGGATGACTTTCTGAAAAGAAAATTCAGCGCATATCGGCAAGAGGGCTACATCAAGTGGGGAGCGCCAATCGTGTCCGGGAAAAACGCTCTTATTTTCTGCACCTACTCCGGTCCTCATACCGGCATCCGCGAGGCCGTTCCGGCCGGTCTTTATGCCGGTCAGTTTTTCGAGCACCTGGGATTTAACGTTCTTGATGAGTGGTATGTAGCGGCCGAGTATAAAGGATCGGAAGCGGCCAGCACCGAGGGAAGAATGGGAGACGTGCGTGGCTTGCCCAGTGATGACGATCTGATCAAAGTTAAAAGGGATGCGACACTTCTTGTCAGATGTATGAACGAGCTTCCCGAAAGAGGTCAGACAACAAATCCGGATAAATATCTGCTGTAACTCGTGGACGGAAGAAACGAACCCATCAAAGATCTCAATAATGCCACAAGGGTGCCGAGGAAATCATCTACTTGCAGGAAATTGGCCGAACAGAATGAAACTGATAACTCTTAAGTATTGAACCTGTAGGTAATGACAGGTTAAATAATTCGCTTATAGTTTTAATTATCTATTCAAGCCAATCTGGCAATAGCAGAGTCCACCAACTGATTCTCGACTACAAAACCGAGATTACGCAGCAGACCTTCCAGCTGTCAGGCAAGCCATATCAATATGCGGGGTGAACGATGACGAGGTGCATCAGCATTTCAACGTAAGCTCACGAAAGGAGTTTGTATAATGGACAGCAAACGATTCAAACATCTTCGCGAACAACTCGGGTATGATAATTTGCGCATGTCAAAGATGCTCAACACTGATCTCTCTGATGTAGAAGCCTTCTGCCTCGGCACTAAACCGGTACCCGACAAAATGGCGAAAGAACTTGAAGACTTCGTTGACTGGTCTTTTGAGCTTTCGCATACGGAAACAAAAAGAGAACTCGCGAAAAAATACCTGAATAAAGCCGATTAAATCGAAAAATTGTTTGTGATATCTGGACGACCCTGTTTCTTGTCAACATGCCGATTATTGAATCGTCAATTTTGAGCTACCCGGGACGGGAGGAGTATAAAGCGAGGATCGGGATGCTGCTCCCATGGCTATTCTTCATGAACAAGCCATCGAGACAACATCAGGTCGGGTGTTGATCAAGAAAAGGTTACACCTCCCTCCGCACCTTTGCCAGGGGAAAAATGCAAGGGAATCCGTATGGCTTTCTGACGCAAAAAGAAGGTGCGCGGTGAGTCGCTGCTTTTTTGACCGCCAACACAGTGACTAGCCAGATTTCAGCGTTGCGTATCTGAAATGTTTGACAGTATCCGATACCGTTAACGGGCCGAGAGGATAATCGCGTGAAAGATTCCGTTACTGGCGAAGCCGAACAAATATTGGCAGTTCAGTGTTTATCATGCAGCTGCCTGACATCGCCGTTGAGTCCGGTGGTGGGATATCGTGTGCGTATGGTGTCCCAAGGAGCATCATGTGAAAAATATTACGTATGTTTTGCTTACCCTATCGGAAATACGCTGAAACCATACAAGCTGAATCTTAGTATCAGGCACTTCTTGTAAGGTGAAATGGGGCCAGGGTTGCCAGGAAATGGTAAGAGGCATCCAGACTGACAGAAAGCGAAAACATTTCTTCAGGCTGGATGCTTTTTTCGGCGCCCACAAAATATACCGATTGGTATATTTCTGGCTTGACATGAATATACCGCTTGGTATATTTAGCATTATAGTTGCTGATGTGGAGGTGTTTTTGGGAAAAGCAGAGGAAACCAGGCAGGTAATCATAGAAAAGGCAGCCGTTATTTTCAACAAGAACGGCTACCAGCGAACCTCCATGGCGATGCTCTGTGAGGATCTGGGGCTCAGCAAGGGGGCTATTTACGGGCATTTTGCCGACAAAGACGCCCTGGCTGTGGAGGCATTCCTGCACAGTGTCCGGCATGTTTCCGAGCGGGTCCGGGTAAAGCTCCAGCCCTGTCATGGAGAGGTTAACAGGCTGCGGGCCTTTGCTGCGACCTTTCTGGACTTTTTCGAGGAGACCGTGCAGAAGGGGGGCTGCCCGATACTGAATACCGCTGTCGATTCCGACGATGCCCATCCGCGGCTGCACGAAGAGGTGCGCAGGGTCCTGACGGCCTGGGAGGGGCGTCTTGTCGCCATGGTGGATGCGGGCAAGGAAAGCGGAGAGATCCGGCCGGGTGCCGATGCTCACCTATTTGCCGCCACCTTTATCGCCCAGATTGAGGGTGGAATTTTACTGGCGAAAACCATTGGAGATAAAAAGTACCTGGAGCGTTCGGTGGACGGCATCAATCTGCTCATCGACCAGATGGCGACGGATAAGAATTGAAACAAAAGGATTACTGGAGGAGAGCATGGGACTGATAACAATTGATGAGAGCAAGTGTCGACGATGCGGGTTTTGCGCCCGGGCCTGCCCGGTGGGAATCATTGCGCTGGAAGAGGGTTTTCCCACCACCGGTTTCCCGACCACGATTGAAAAGATCGAAAAGGGCTGCATTACCTGCGGTCACTGTGTTGCCGCCTGTCCGACCGGGGCACTCAGCCATTGTCGCATGGCTTCCGATCAATGCGTGCCACTGGAAGCCGGCTGGCGGCTGACTCCGGAGCAGATCGGGCAGCTCATCAAGGGGCGACGGTCGATCAGGAACTATCGGAAAGAACCGCTGGATCCGGACGTTATCACACAAGTACTGGATATCGTTCGCTATGCGCCGACCGGAATGAATACCCAGACGGTATCCTGGAAGGTGATTCTTGACGAGCAGGAGGTGCAGTTCCTTTCCCTGGCCGTGATCGAATGGCTGCGCACCCTGGAGGGTGAGCAGGTTCACGGAATCAAGGGAATGCTGAAGGCATGGGAAAAGGGACGCGACCCGATATTGCGCAAGGCCCCGGCTTTGATTATCGCCCATGGGGCGGTTGATGACCCGATGGTGTCAGCTTCCGCCATAATCGCCCTTGCCACCCTTGACCTGGCCGCCCTTTCCTTTGGTCTCGGTACCTGTTGGGCCGGCTTTTTGTACCAGGCCGCCCTGAGCTCTCCCGGTGTTGCCACGGCCTTGGCACTGCCGCCGGGTCACCGCATGTACGGCGGGGTGATGATCGGCTACCCGGAATTTGAGTATTCACGCATTCCGACTCGCAAGCCGGCTGAGGTTATCTGGGGATAAGCAATCCAGCGAAATATAGATCTGAAGGTTTTTGTAGGGGCACCCCTCCGTGGGTGCCCGCCTTTCTGTGCTCGCTACCGAGGGCAGGCACGGGGGCCTGCCCCTACAAAAATATGCACAATATAGATATTTTATGAGGAGTCGCACTACCATGACAGAAGAGAACTTTCACCGTTTCGGTGGGGCCAGCCGCTATGTGCTGGACGAGGAGCTGGCCAAGATCGTCAATGTTTCCATGGCCCTGGAGATGCCGCTGCTCCTCAAGGGAGAGCCGGGTACCGGCAAGACCATGCTGGCCCATGCCATTGCCGAGAGCCTGGAGATGCCGCTCATTATCCTGAACGTCAAGTCGAGCATGAAGCTGGTGGAGGCGCTCTATCAATACGATACCCTGACCCGTCTCAATGACAGCCGTTTCGGCGATTCAAGCCGCAACGTGAGCAACATCTCCGAGTACATCCGCATGGGAAAGATCGGCCAGGCCTTCGTGGCCGACCAGCGGACCGTGCTCCTCATCGACGAGATCGACAAGGCCGATACCGATTTCCAGGACGACATGCTCGACGTGCTCGACCAGATGCAGTTTGATATTATGGAGATCGATCTTACCGTCTCGGCCCGTCTTCGACCGGTGGTGATTATCACTTCCAATGCCAAGAAAGACCTCTCCGATCCGTTCCTGGGACGCTGCAATTTTCACCACATCGCCTTTCCTGAACCGGACATCATGCGACGCATCATTGCCGTCCATTTCCCCGACCTGTCGAACGATCTTGCCCAGGCAGCCATCAATGCCTTTTACCGGCTGCGACAGCTGGAAGGGGTAGAAAAGAAGCCTGCCACCCGCGAACTTCTCAACTGGATCCGTGCCCTGCAGGCTGACCCGGACTTCCGGATTGAGGCGTTGAGCGACGGTGTGCTTCCCTACCTGGGAGTCCTGTTCAAGAAAAGCAGCGATCTGGAGAAGGCGGGGCTGGTACCAGCTTCCTGAGATTGGTGAAGCCAGTCAGGAGATACATCAATGTTCGTGCCTTTCTTTTATACCCTGCGCGATCGTGGCGTGGCGGTAACGCCCACCGCTTTCCTCCGCTTGCAAAAGGCCCTGAGTCTCGGGCTGGTTGCCTCGCTGGACGATTTCTACATCGTGGCACGGGCGATCCTGGTGAAGAGCGAGCGGGACTTCGATACCTATGACCTGGTGTTTGCCGAGTTGTTTGCCGGGGCTGAGGCATACCCTTCGGAAGGCGTTGTCCTGGATGAAGTAGCCAGGGCTCTGCTTGAACAGTGGCTGAAGGTTCCTGCCGATCTGGCCAAGGCGCTTGGCCTTACCGAAAAAGAACTGCGCCGGCTCAGCGCTGCGGAACTGGAGCAGTATCTGTTTGACCGGCTGAAGGACCAGAAAGCGGTCCATTATGGTGGAATGAAATGGATCGGCTCAGGCGGAGTGTCACCAATCGGCCATTCCGGCAATCGCCCCGGCGGGATGCGTATCGGCGGCACGTCACGCGCCCGTACCGCCAGCAAAGTGGCCATGGAGAGACGCTACCGTGACTATTCCCGGACCGCTCCTCTGACGCGGGGACAGATGGGGGAAGCCCTGAAGCGGCTCCGCCATCTGAAGCCGGCCGGGCCGAGGGATGAGCTGAGCGTGGACAAGACCATCTACCAGACCATGCGCAATGCCGGTGAAATAGAAATTGTCTTTGACCGGAGAATGGTGGATCGTCTCAAGGTTCTGCTCCTGATCGATAACGGCGGCTGGTCCATGGAACCTTATGTGGAGACCGTCCAGGCCCTCTTTCACCATGCTCGTTCCCAGTTCAAGGACCTTTCGATCCGCTATTTTCATAATACCATTACCGACCGGGTCTGGCGCGACCCGGAACGACGCAGCAATCCGGAAGCGGTCGAAGATCTTCTCCGTCGCGATCCGGAAACCCGCCTGATCTTTGTCGGCGACGCCAGCATGGCGCCCGAGGAGCTGATGGCGATTGACGGCTCCATCGTTCTGGAATACCGCCAGAAGCAGCCGAGCATCGAGCGCTTGAAAATGCTGGCTGCAACCTTTCGCCACGCCGCCTGGTTCAATCCTCTTTCCTCATCATTATGGAGACATGGTGAGACAATCAGCATTATCCGCACGATTATTCCCATGTTCGAGTTGAACCTGGCCGGGCTGGAAAAGGGGGTTCGCCACCTGTCCGCCCGCTGACTTTTCCCGGCAGTGATGTTACCCCGGCTGACATTCTGCAACTGTTGCTCAAAGGAGGTACCTGATGGGACATCTGGTTGGTAAGGACATTTTTCGGGAGTTGGGCCGCAAGATCGATGGGCTGGAAACGCGGGCTCCCTGGAATGACACGCTGCATGCCATCCTGAAGGAGCTTTATTCGGAGCAGGAGGCCGACCTGGTGGTGAAGATGCCCTATGGTCTCTCCACCTTCGCCGACCTGCAGCGGGCAACTGCCATCGAGGGGGCAACTCTGCAGAGGCTGCTGGACGGATTGACCACCAAGGGCCTGGTTGTTGATCTCCAGCTTCAAGATGAGTTCCACTACGCCCCGTCTCCGCTCGTGGTGGGGATCTTTGAATTCACCATGATGCGACTGGGACCGAACGTCAAGACCAAGGAGATGGCGAGGCTTTTCCACCAGTATATGGAAGGGGATGATTCCTTTCTCGGGGCGAATTTCGGACAGGGAGAACAGATCTCGATTTTTCGCGCCCTTCCCCATGAGGAAGTCCTGTCAGGGTCCGATTATTTCGAGGTGCTCGATTACGAGAAGGTCTCGGCTCTGCTGGCGGACAATGACAGGTTTTCCATCGGTCTCTGCAGCTGCCGCCACGAAAAACTGCACCTGGGGGAAAAGACCTGCGATGTCCCCCTGGAAAAGTGCTCGCAGTTCGGCTATGCGGCTGATTTCATGATCCGCCACAACCTTGCTCGCGAGGTGAGTCGCTCCGAGATGGCGGACAACTTTGCCCGGTCACGGGAGATGGGGCTGGTGCTCGGCGCGGACAATGTGAAGAAAAATGTCAAGTTTGTCTGCCATTGCTGCAAATGCTGCTGCGGACCTCTGCTCGGCATCAGCAAATACGGCTATCCCAATACCATCGTTACCTCGAATTATATTGCCGAGATCGTTGATGCACCATGCATCGGCTGCGGAAAATGTGCAACGGCCTGCCCGATTAATGCGATCGCGATGAGTGCTGCTGCTGACCCGGAAAAGAAAAGAAAAAAGGATGCAAAGGTGGATGCGTCCATCTGCATCGGCTGTGGTGTCTGCGCCCTGAAATGCCCCACTAAAGCCTGCGTCCTGGTAAAGCGAGAGCAGCGGGTCATCCATCCGGAAACCACCTTCGAGCGACTCATGCTCCAGTGCCTGGAAAAGGGCACCCTGCAGAACCAGATCTTCGCCAATCCCAAAAGCATCAACGAAAAATTTCTCAGTGCCTTTCTCGGCGGATTCCTGCGCTTGACTCCGGTGAAGAAGGCGCTCATGAGCGACACCTTGAGGTCGCGTTTTCTTGCTGCCATGAAATCGGGTGTTGTCCGACAGGGGAAGGGCTGGTTGACAGAGGTGTGAACTTTGGCTTGCATGGCAATCGATTGCTGCACGAGGAGATAGTCGAAGGAAAAAGGAGAGAGCCGATGTCAGATGATTTTCCGGAACCAAGGTTCATCAGCACGAACGGCATTCGCATGGCGGTTTATGAGCAGGGGAGCGGAATTCCCGTGGTCCTCTGCCACGGTTTCCCGGAGCTTGCTTATTCCTGGCGAAAGCAACTCCCTGCATTGGCCGAGGCAGGTTTTCGAGCCATAGCTCCTGACCAGCGGGGTTATGGGCAGTCGGACAAGCCCGGCGCGGTTGAAAAGTACGACATCCGAAGGCTGACCGACGACCTGGCCGGGCTCCTTGATGCCCTTGGTCTGGACCGTGCGGTTTTCTGCGGCCATGACTGGGGTGGTCACGTGGTGTGGGAAATGCCGGCATTCCATCCCGACCGGGTTGCGGGCGTGATCGCCCTGAACACGCCACACCGTTATTTTCAGCGAATGGGGCAGGATCCGATCGCCTGGATGGTGGAAAACTACAGCTCCCGCTACTATCGCATGGCCTTCCTGCAGGAGGGTATTGAAGCGGGCTTGACTCCCGAAATAATGCCGCTCTTTCTTGCCGGCCTCTACCGGGCGCGACCCATCACCATGGAGCAGTATCTGTCGGCTCCGCCGGCAGTGCGGAACCTGGAATTCGAGTTCATCATGGAGTCTTCCCTCAACTCTGAACCGGCGGGACAACCTCTCATGTCGGCTGAGGAACTCAAGGTCTATATCGATGCCTTCGTGGCGGGCGGCTTGACCGGTCCCCTCAATTGGTACCGGAATATCGTCCGTAACGCGAAAATCCTTCAGGATGTCGATTCCCGAGTCACGGTTCCGTGCCTGATGATATCGGCAGAAGACGATATCTTTCTGCCACCTGTTTTGACCGAAGGGATGGAAGAGTATCTGCCCAACCTGGAGAAATACCTGATTCCAGAATGCGGTCACTGGACCCAGGCCGAAAAGCCTGAAGAAGTGAACCGCCTGATTATCGACTGGCTTACCAGAAAGTTTGGTCGCTAGCTTTTACGACCCCTCCAGTTTCTTTTCGTTCCGCGCCGCGAGGAACCGATTCGTTTCTGCAACTACCACTCCCGAAAGACCCAGCAGGCCGATCAGATTCGGTATGGCCATGAGTCCGTTCATGACATCAGCGAAATTCCAGACCAGTTCCAGTTTGATCGTGGCGCCAACCATGACCATGGTGGCATAGAGGAGACGGTAGGGAAACAGGGCTTTCACCCCCAGCAGATATTCGAGGCATTTCTCCCCGTAGTAGGCCCAGCCGATGATAGTGGAGTAGGCGAAAAAGACGATACCGAAAGTAACGATATAGCCTCCGGAATTTCCGGGAAGTCCGATATCGAAGGCTGATTTCGTCAGGACCGAAACCTCGGTGCCGGAATGCCATGCTCCGGTGACGATCAGCACCAGGCCGGTCATGGTACAGATGATGATGGTGTCGATGAATGTGCCGGTCATGGATACGAGCGCCTGTTCGCACGGCTCGTTGGTCTTGGCCGCTGCCGCGGCGATCGGTGCGCTTCCCATGCCGGATTCGTTGGAGAAGACCCCCCGCGAGACGCCCTTCTGGATGGCGAACATTATCGTGGCGCCAAGAAAGCCGCCGGTTGCCGCGCTGCCGCTGAAAGCATCATGACATACCAGCCACAGAGCTCCCGGTACTTCGTTCGCAAAGCGGAACAGGATAACCAGGCAGCCCGCCACGTAGACGATCGCCATCACCGGAACCATGATGGCAGAAACCCTGCCGATGTTTTTGATGCCGCCGAGGATAACGATGCCGGTGAGGAGCGTCAGGGTGATCCCGGTGGCCAACGGACTGATGTTGAAAGTTTCTTTCAGGTTCCCGGCAACGGCATTGGCCTGGACGGTATTTCCGATGCCGAAGGCGGCTATTGATCCGAACAGAGCGAACAGCACCCCCAGCCATTTCTGGCCCAGACCCCTCTCCAGGTAGTACATCGGACCGCCGGCCATTTCGCCGTTCTGGTCCACGACCCGGTATTTGACTGCCAGCACCCCTTCCGCGTATTTGGTGGCCATGCCAAGCGCTGCCGTGACCCACATCCAGAACAGAGCTCCAGGCCCTCCGATCGAGATTGCGGTTGCAACACCGATGATGTTTCCCGTTCCGATAGTCGCAGCCAGGGCCACCATCAAGGCCTGGAAGTGGCTGATGTCGCCCTGCTCATTGGATTTGGGCCGAACAAAGGTCTCGTAAAGAGCGTGGCCGAGCATTCTGACCTGCAGGCAGCGCAGCCGGAAGGTAAGGAGCAAGCCGGTCCCGACCAGGAGAACCAGCAGGGGAACTCCCCAGACATAGCCGCTCAGTGCGGCAAAGAAACCATTCAATTCATTCATGTTGATCCCCCATTGTTTGGTAGAAGTCTGGGCTGCACCCCTCACGTGGAACGGGGAATACTCTAATGAGGCTTTGTGGTGATGTCAACGATCATCTTGCCTCCTGATTATCGTAAATCTTCCGCAAAAGTAAATACCCAACGCACACAAAGGGTCGCAGCAGAAACTGAACCCAGCAGCATCTCTGACACAACATGCTTTCAACTATCCTGCCTAGCCGTCTACGTAAGACTCCCCCTGAAGAATCTTGTCCAACTCACTGAAAACCTGCCGCATTGTATGAGATCAGGCAATTTTTATACTGGCCGGATTTTTTTGGTCCCACATGAATTATTTTCGAATCTGAGGGTCTTTTCCTGGTAGGCATTTTTTTAAATATAAGAAGTCAATTTTAAACAATAATTATAAGGTTTTCTTGACATAATAATGAAAAATAGATAATTTGTTATCGAAATTATAATACAAAATACATTTTATTATATAGATTAATAATTGCAGTCCGTTATGTCTGTAGAAAGATGCCGATCTGGATTAAAAAGCCGTTTATTTCCTATACGCTTGCAATAATCATCTTCATGAGAAATGTTTTTCCGGAGTTATCCGAAAGATTGCGAATCTGTTTCTGCAAATATGACATTGGGTAGTGTTGGTGCTTATCTCAAATTATGTAAACCACGCTTTACGTGGATTTGGTGAATTTCATGACGATATGAAATTCTCTGTTTCGTGTACCGGTCAATCTGTCGTTTGCCTGAGCAGGCGAGGATAAAGACATGGGCACTTCAATGAAAGGAGACGAAAACATGTCAAAAAGTTGGAAAGTGGGTAGTTGTCTCGGTGTGCTTGGTCTGCTTGCCGCATCACTGGCAATGGCAGCACCGTCCGGCATGACAAAAGCGGACTTGGAGCAGAAGGCGCTGCTGCATAAGCAGAGTGCCGGACAGCAGCAAAATGCTGCAGGGGTTGTTGCACGGAAAGATGCGGCCGAATCCCGAAAGGCTGCAACGGCAAAGCTCAATGAGGAGGGTAAAGTCCTGCGTAGCCAGCAAAGGGCTCTCTTCGCACAGATGAAGACGAATCGTGATCCCGCCCTGCGGAAGCAGTTCGTAGCAAATCAGAAGAAGTTGATGGCCGTAACGCAGTCGAGCAGCTCGCTGAAAGGAGGCAAATAACCATGAAACAATTGAAAATTCTGCTCGTTGCGGCAGTATCATGCGCACTGTTTGCCTGTGGTGGCGATGGCACCGGCTACTATCCGATTCCGGTCAGTGGCGCGGCAATCAACCTTGATGGCGGAGATGGTTTCAGTAACATCACCTCTGCCGGTGGTCATGGTGGTACTTTGGTAATCGATTCCTACACCGACGTGAAGATCCTGAAAAAAGGTACGGTAAAAGTTGGCTTCACTATTCCCTCCTATGCTTATACCTTTGGTGACGTAAAGGTTACGGTCAGCTACCAATACCGATGTCCTGCTCGACCCTGAAGTGGATCCAGGGGTTGGTGTCCTCTACATGCGCTCTGGTGACAGTCTCCTCTATGTCGGAGATGGCAATAGTGATACCGATGTCCAGGTGACAGGCCTCAGCGTTGCCGCGCGGACAACGCTTCGCTTTCCGACAAACTATACCGGAGAAGGTGACTCGTCGAACGTTTATGTCCCTTCTGCAGTCGTAATTGACGGCACGGTGACTACGATTGCTGAATCGATGTCCTTGGATCTGGAGTCCGGTTCATTCCTCCAGGTCGGGTCAACCGGCACAATAACCAGCAGCGGCAGAACGGCAGGCGCTTCTGCGGGAGGACTCTTTATTGCGTCCTATGGTGTAGCCATCAACAAAGGCACCATTGAGAGCAATGGCGCAACAGGCGGTGGAATGGCTGCAGAAGCAGCTTTTATTGCTCAAACCTTCGCTTACAACACCGGCGTTATACGTGCCGATGGCGGCGACAACACGGAAGGCGCAGGCGGTTCTGGCGGGTTATCAGGGGTTGGTTCCTACTTGGCCAGTGTCTATACATCCGGAACAATAAGCGCCAATGGAGGTGACGGAACAGGTGGCGCAGGCGGCGCAGGGGGAATGGTAGTGGTGTCTGGTGCCCCCTCGGATATCCATAGAATTATTGCAGGCGGCATCATCCAGGCAAACGGCGGCAATGGCTCCGGGGCTAATGGTAATAACGGCGGAATATTGCAGATTTACACGAATTCAGGTGCCATGCTTCTGAATGCGGATATCTCCCTTGTGGGGGGCAACTCCACCGGTACCGGGTATTATGGTGGTAGCGGCGGCACACTGGATCTCATGCAGGACTATTCTGATGACTACGGTTATGGCGAACAGGCACCGGTCGAAGGCATCAGGATTGCCGGTGACATAAATCTCTCCGGCGGTACCGGCGATGCATATGGTGGCAGTGGTGGCCTTTTTGATATCGAAACAAATTATGCTGACCAAAACGCTCCAATCATGACTCAGGTGGAATTCGTCGGTTATTCGTCGATCAGCATGAATGGCGGCAACGGCGTTGATGGTGCAAATGCCGGTACTTTCCAGATCTACACCGAAGACGCCTGGACGGGAGACGACTATATTGCCGTCCCGGTTGGTTCCATCATTAACCAGGTACCGGTGTCCGCCAAGGGCGGTGACGGTGCCCTGACCGATGGTCACTACGGTGGCCAAGGTGGCTATATCGAATTCGAGGCAGAAGGTGAGTTCTCGATTGGTACCACTGAAGTTGTAAATTCAGGTAACCTTGATGTTTCAGGTGGCGTTGGAGACTACGCCGGTGATTCTGGTGGCGTATACTTCTACGGCCATGACAAGGTCACCAACAGTGCCACCATAACCGCCATTGGCGGTGCCGGAACCACTATGGGCGGGAATGGTGCCGGCAATATCATGCAGGAAAAAGCATTGCTTGCCGACGGAAATTTTGGGGGTATCGAATTCTATTCGACCCTCGATATCGTCAACTCCGGCAGAATCATCGCTGGCGGCGGCAGCGGCGAAACTGGCGGAAATGGTGCATATAACATTTCCATGTACGCAGGCAGGCACACGGCCAACTCCGGTGCCCTCCTGCCAATGGCGGTGCCGGAACCATCAACGGCGGCAACGGCGGCTACATTGACCTCTTCTCCCAGTATGTGCCGACCAGCAACAGCGGAAAGCTCAACGTCGCAGCGGGAGCTGGTGGCTCGTTTGCAACCAACGGCATAATCTGGATAGACTGGGTGGATGTTACACCTGGTAACGGAATCCTCTAGTAACAGAGATTTCCTGTCCACATAAAAAGAGGGGGGAGCTGTCGGCTCCCCCCTCTTTTTTATGAGATTTTCTTGGAAAATTGATTATAGTATCTAAAAAGGTGCGCCTAAAATCTCGGCGGAAACCGTCGGTTTCTGGGGGTATTCCGGGCTCAGATAAGAGCAGATACGATAGTGCCAGTACCTTACCAGGAGGAATTCCATGACCGCAGCAACCGTGCTCTATTTTCTCGGTGCTTCCCTTGCTCTTACAATAGCACCTGGTCCTGACAACACTTTTATCGTTGCCCAGGGAGTTTCCCGGGGGAGAAAGGCGGCGATTGTCACGGCACTGGGTATGTGCAGCGGGATCAGCGTCCATACCACGGCAGCTGCGTTCGGTATTTCCGCACTCCTTTACTCATCGGCCACTGCCTTCCAGATCCTGAAGTTTGCCGGTGCCGGGTACCTTCTCTTCCTGGCATGGAAGGCTCTTAAAGAGCAGCAGATCCTGCTTCCCCAGGGAGCGGGTAATGGCTGCAGTTTCCGGTCCCTGTTCCGGCGGGGATTCATAATGAATGTCATAAACCCCAAGGTCGCGCTGTTCTTTTTCGCCTTTCTTCCCCAGTTCATTTCACCTGGCTCCGAAAGGGCCTCTCTGCAGATGTTTTTTCTGGGACTGCTCTTCATGGCTCAGGCAGTTGTGGTCTTCAGTGTCATCGGCTGGCTTTCCGGCAGTGTGGGGCATCTTATCCTGAAGCGGCCGCGGATAGCCCGCTGGTTCGGCTGGCTGACGGCAGGGGTATTTGCCTCCCTCGGCGTTCGTCTGGCTTTGGCGGAGCGTTGATGCAAAGCTATTTCGGCAGGTGACCAGCGGCAGTTACATCTGCCATAACAAGAAAAGGAGCGGTTTTTCGCTCCTTTTTCTTGTTTCGGTATAATCAGCAGCGGCAGTCAGCAGGTATCAGGTTGCCGGTGCCGGTTCTACGGGTTTTGCTTCCTGGACATGCAGTATCATATCCATTTCCGCCAGTGGTGCCCGGTACTGGCCTTCCTGGTACAGGCACTTGACGGGGCAGACTTCAACGCAGATTCCGCAGTAGACGCAGGCAAACGGGTCGACTTCCCAGGTTTTTGCCTGTTTATCCACATTGATGCACTGTGAAGGACAGCGCAACTTGCACACACCACACAGGATGCATTTATCCATTTCGATCTTCAATTCGCCTTTCACGTCCTTGAATGTTTCCCTTTTATGGAAAGGATAAAGCCGTGTAGCGTATTTTGTCATCAGGTTCTTTAAAACGTTTTTCGTCATGAACATGGTATTGTCTCCCGATGGATTATCGTTCCGTACAGCTGATACAGGGATCTATCGTCAGAATCAGAACCGGGACATCGGCCAGGTCGCAGCCCGGCAGCATTTGAAGAAGCGGAGGAATGTTGGCAAATGTCGGGGTGCGGATTCTTACCCGGTCCAGAAACTTTGTGCCGTTACCCTTGATATAGTACAGACATTCTCCCCGCGGTTGCTCGACACGTGAGATTACTTCACCATTCGGGAGCCCCTTGGCCTTGACGGAAAGCTCACTTTCCGGAAGCTTGGAAAATGCCTCCCGAATCAGGTCAACTGCTTGCAAGACTTCATTGAAGCGGCAGACAGTCCGGGCGTAGCAGTCTCCATCCGTCTCAATTACCGGTTGGAAGTCAAGTTCTGAGTAGGCGGCATATCCGGTCTGGCGCATGTCCTGTGAGATGCCACTTGCTCGCAGGGTCGGTCCGGCTGCGCCCATTTCGTAGGCTTGCTCTTTGGTCAGGACACCGATACCGACAGTACGTTGTTTCACGGTAAAATCGTCCATTATCGTGGACTTGAGCTGAAGCACCTCTTTTTCCACAATTTTCATCGTGTCGAGAATCCATTTCTGTGTCTCTGCATCGATGTCGCGTTTTACGCCGCCGACGCAATTGACGGAAACAATGACCCGGTTTCCGGAGGTTGCCTCCTGAAGATCCATGATCCGTTCGCGGATTTTCCAGAATTGCATGAAAAGACTTTCAAAGCCGAAGGCATCGGCAAAAAGTCCGAGCCAGAGAAGGTGGCTGTGCATCCTGTGCATCTCCGCCCAGATGACTCGCAGGAATCTTGCCCGGGGCGGAATTTCCACTTTCATCAGTGCCTCGATACCTTGACAGTAGCACATCGCATGCAAGGTGCTGCAGATTCCGCAAACCCTTTCCACGATCTGTATCATTTGTGTATGGTCGCGTATTTCAGCCAGTTTTTCCAGCCCCCGATGCACATAGCCCAGTTTTGGGATGGCCGATATGACTATTTCGTCTTCCACGGTAAGGGTCAGGTGCAGCGGTTCGGGAAGGACCGGGTGCTGCGGTCCGAAAGGTATTACTGTTCGTGCCATAGTATATATGCCTCCTCGTACAGGTCAAAATCCAGTGATATGCTTTTCCCGGTTATGTCCGGGCGTTTTCCCGGTCTCAAACCCTGTTAATTCCAATCTTGCAGAAAGGGGTTTTCTGTACCTCTTCGTCCAGATAGAGCATCCCCTGGAAATCTAACGAGAGGCCGTCGAATTCTACGCCGAAATGTTCTTTTATTTCGTTTTCAATGAGAACGGAACTGGCGTAGACGGAGCAAATACTCGGAATTTTCGTGCCTTTCGGTACGTTTACTTTCAGGGTGATCAGTTGCAGGTCCTTATCCAGATGATAGAGGACGCAGATGCTATCGCCCAGATCCGCTGAAGACATGGTGACAAACCGGAAGCCCTCATCCTTCAGTATCCTTGCCTGAGAGATAATCCTGTCAGGTAAAAGTTCCGGGGTATTCTCCTCGGTTAAGACAATCGCACTATCTTTCATGGAATATCTCCTTCTTTTTCCTATCTGCTTTTTATGAATTTTTGGGTTTTTTCAAGCCGCTCAAAGATCCCTTGATCGACTTTTTTGCCCTTTTCTGCAAGTTTTCCCAAGGCAATGACAACGCCGTCAATGATTGACTCCGGTTTGGCTGCACATCCCGAGACATAGGCATCGACCGGAATGACCTTGTCAACGCCACCAACGACGTTGTAGGCTTCCCGAAAGACTCCGCCGGTTGTTCCGCATGCTCCGATGGCCACGACGACCTTCGGTTCCGGCATCTGGTCATAGAGATTTTTCAGTGCTTTCTTGTTTCGGTGATTCACTGTTCCGGTAACGACCAGGATATCGGCGTGCTTCGGGTTTCCCACGTTGATTATTCCAAACCTCTCAATGTCGTAGACTGGTGTGAGGCAGGCCAGAACCTCGATGTCGCAGCCGTTGCAGCTGCCGCAATCGAAGTGGATCAGCCAGGGAGATTTTACTCTCGATTTATTGATGAGTCTTTTCATGTTCAGGTAACCTCTCTTAAGGGACTCGGTTGCGATGCTTTTATTGAGCAGCTCAGCTTGTACATGGCTGACGCATGATCTTGTTTCCGCTTGCGGAACCGGACCGTCCTGATGCAGACGTGTGAACAGATTCAAAAAGTTTCAGGTTGCAGGGAAGGGTTTTGCCTTCTGCTTCCATTATTTGATTTTGGCGTATATCCAGAAGTAATTCGCAAAGGACATGAGAAGCCCACCGACCCAGGCATGGGGGAGCATCCAGCGCCAGGTAAGTCGAGCGGAGATATTGTCAACGAGAACTTCGCCGAAATAGGTTGCTACGATCAGGACTGCCATCCACAGGTAGTTGGTGTGCCAAAACAAAGCACAGAGTCCGAGAAGGAAGACAGTTTCGTACCAGTGGGATATCTCGATGAGCCCCAGGTATGGTCCGGAATACTCGGTGAGAACTCCCTTTACGATCTCCTGGTGGGCATGATGGGAGCTGGCGATGTCAAAGGGGGATTTCCTCAGTTTGATGACAAACGCGTAACCCAGGACTACGAAAAGAAGCGGCAGGGAGATAAGGAGAGGCTCATGGTACGTCGCGATAATCTCGGAAATTTTGAAGCTGCCCGTTTCCAGGTAAATGCCGACGAACACGAGGATCAGCAGAGGCTCGTAGGTAAGCATCTGAATCAGCTCACGTTGGGCGCCAATCTGGCTGTAAGGGGATTCCGCGGCAAGTGCCCCGATTACCAGGAATACGCCGCCGACCGCCAATACAAAGAAGATGAGAAGCAAGTCGGATTGGAGGGCAAGGAGAACGACGGTCAGTATATTTGCGGCCAGGTACATATAGGCGCAGACAATCTGCCAGTAGTTGACGATCATTTTTTCTTTCCCGAACAGTTTCAGGACATCGTAGAAAGGCTGGATTATCGGTGGGCCGTAGCGACCCTGAAGCCGTGCGGTCACCTTCCTGTCGAGACCTGCGACAAGCCCGCCAACGATTGGCGCCAGGAATACTGCTGCTAGAACTGCTATAATTTCATACATGCTCATCGTATAACCTCCCCGAACAAGACAATCAAGATAATGAGAGCGATAATATTGATCCAGTAGGATATTTTGCTTTCGCCGATAATATCTTGCATGTAGATATTGGCGGGGACATAGTCCATCCAGTTGTTCAGGTGGCTTCTGAACCTTGGCCGGGTAACGTCTGGATACTGTTCACCGCACATGTAGGGAGCGCTGATGACCTTATGGTCTTTGGTCTTCGCGGCGGCGACAGCTGCGATATACGCGATGATGGACACGAGGAAAACAGGCAGGACATAAAAGGCACCGGCGCCGCTTGTCAGACCCAAGGGGTTGGTCTTGAAAGGCTCGAGGAATAGGCCGGGTTTATAGGATGCCAGTACCGGATCCACAAGAGACGTGTATAACCAGGGAACGCCAAGACTCAGTACGATCGCTGCAACTGCCAGGGTCACGAGAGGGAACTTGATTGCCGCAGGGTCCTTCCATTTCGACTTGGCATAAAATCCCGAGAAAATAGTCAAAAACGGGGCAAAAAAGCCTTCATTTCCTTCTGACTCAAAAACCTTCATATGGGGACCGCTGACAAAGATGCCTGCCCAGCGTGCCCAGAACAGGACGGTCAGTCCGCTTCCCAGCGCAACCATGACAACCACCCAGGGAATAGTGGCGGCGGCTTCAATGGCCATCCACTTGCTCATGAGGGCTCCGAAAGGTGGCAGCATCATGGTCAGGATGCCGACGATCGTTATCCGTGCAAGGGCGGGCCTAGTGTTGTAAAGCCCGCGCATGTCTTCGATGTCGCGGCTGCCGATAGCATGCTCGATAGTGCCGACACAGAGAAAGAGCAGTCCTTTCGAGATAGCATGGAATATTATCAGCAGGACCGCCGCGATAATGGCAGCCGGGGTGTTGATGCCGGCGCATGCGATAATGAGGCCGAGGTTGGCAATGGTGGAATAGGCAAGGATTTTTTTGCCGTTGCTCATGTTAACTGCAAGTGCTGAGGCCGTCAGGAAGGTAAAAGCGCCGAATGTTGCAATCATGGTGCTGAGAAAAGTTCCTTGGTAGCCGGGTGCCATCCGCACAATTATGTAGACTCCGGCTTTTACCATGGTACTGGAATGGAGAAGGGCCGACACGGGGGTTGGTGCGACCATTGCTCCGCAGAGCCAGCTTTGGAAGGGAACCTGGGCTGCCTTGGTGAATCCGGCAAAGCAGAGAAGTGCAAAGGGGAGCATCAAGGCCGTCATGACACCAGGACCGTGGTTGATCAGTGCCTGCAGGGAAAGATACTCCGTCGACTGGGTGTTATAGTAAATGAAGATAATTGCCGCGACAAAGGCGACGCCACCGAGCATATTCATCCAGAGGGCTTTGGTGGCATTTCTGATGGCGATCTCGGTTTTGTCGTGCGCGATCAGCATGAATGAACAGAACGTTGTCACTTCCCAGAAGAAGTAGAGCCAAAGGAGGTTGTTCGAGAACACCAGGCCGTTCATGGCGCCAAGAAATATCACCAGGAAAAAGAAAAATCTCGGTTGACGGGTTTTTTTCAGGTGAAGATGATGCTCATGCTCTTCCATGTAGCGGATAGCAAAAATGCAGATGAGGGATCCGATTATGGATATTATCAGGTTCATGATGAGAGCAAGATTGTCAATGTAGAAGGCGGGTGTCACCTCCACATGTGGTGCCATTTTAAGCTCGAAGTAGGCTAGAGGTACTATTTGCAGGAGTGTGAGCAGGATAACCAGGGGGTTGCCAAGTTTGAAGGCAATCCCGAGGATAATGAACAATAGTGCAAAATCGGCAAAGGTTATAAGGGAATTGACCTTCAGGCCGAGAAGCGTCTCCGGGGTGTACAGGTACGTTCCGTGAAGATTTTGAAAGAGCATGAGAGCGCTTATCGTCAGAATGATCCCGGTTGTTACGATAATGGCAGCTCTGACCCGATGATTTCCCGTGATAAAGCAGAGTATACCGGCGATAAAAGGCACCAGGATACTGATTCCGATCAATGCGTCTACCATCTGAAACCTCCCTTCGTCAGAACAGCCAGCATTTCCGTGATTCTCTGTGCCATGACTTCTCCTTTCCAGTATTAGTGAGACCTTAAGCGAAAGAAAGTGCTATCGGAGGATCGAGGTACCGTATTTAAGAAAAACACAAATACACACGAGAATCTCTCGACGGACTGTGAACAAAAATGAAACAATCAATATGCTAAGCCCACTGACAAAGAAGTGTCAAGAAAATTTAGCAAAAATCAAATAATTTTATTTATAATATATGAAGCAGGTTACTCTTGCAGGCAAGTAACTGCTGTTTTCTTGTTTGAGAGTAGAAAATACCTCACAAAGCGGGTGAAGAATGCGGGGGGAGGTGTGCGGTGTTTACGTAACCCGTTACTTCATGATTTGAACTTCGTGGCAATCCCTTCGGCAGAATACAATGATTCTTCGTTTGAGCGTATCGATTGCATTTTGGAAACTGTCGGAAAGCATAAAGGCCAGAGCCACAGAAAGAATAGAATCTGTGAAGCGCTGGCCTTTTGTGGCACCTTCAGGGGCGGGGAGGGAGGCAACCGGGCTGCCCTGGTAAGGTAGTATTCTTTGCCGTTCTGTGTGGACTGCAACGCATGCCTTCCCCCCGTATTCCCGGTGTTGTTTTGAAGAAAGAGATCTTCATTTCTAGCATGTTGGACTTAGCTCAAGGGAATCCACATGCTTTTTGCGGTACCGATGAAAGTGCTGTATGAATGGAGCATCCCGAAGTTGGAGCAGGAAACGGAATAACCTTCAATATCACGCATATTGGCCAACTCATCCTTGATTTCGTCGATCATTACCACGCTGGTTTTGAGTTCCGTGTGAACTTTATTGATGACATAGGCCTGGTCGTCTTCAGTCAGGAAGGAGTAAACAGGAACCAGTGCGTGCTTGTCTACGATCTCAATAAGGTCCTCTGGGTAGATTTCTTTTTGAAACTGTACTTCGATCTCGACGCTGCTCAACTGACCGAACAACCCTCCCGGCTTATCGCTGTCAGAAGCCGGATAGCTGGTGATGCAGGGGATGGAGATTTTCAAGGATGTCTTGGGCTTCAGATCGCTTTTTGAAACACTTGCCGAATAGGTACACATATATCTGACCAGACATGATTCTTTGGCAACAGGCGTTCTTTTTTCGAAAAAAAACGGGTAATTGAAATCAACCTTTACCTTTGTAGCGTTCAGTTCCTTCATGTAATCGAGAATATTTCCATTGAGGGTTTCAGCGCCGATATGTTCCTGGTGCTGGTGGACGATCTGGACAAACTTGTCAATCCAGCGTGCCTCAAATTCATGCATGATCCGAGCGACAATGGAAATTTGGGCAATAGTATGTTGTCCTTCCTTATTGTCTCTGGACGGAACTATCATCGGAAATGGCAGCTCCGACATGCCCACATCCTGCAAAAACCTTTTATCTTCTTTCATGTGTTCCTCCTTAATGCTTAATGTTGTACGTTATTCCACAAAAACAAGATTCAGAATTCATCTCCACGCCAATGAAACCAAACCTGTTTTGCAGACGATGAAGAGTAATGTCGTTCTTTTTCGGACCTATCCCCCAAAAAAAGGTGAATATGACGAAATCTGTTACACTACTTTGGTAGTCTCTTCTTAAAAGGAGGAACTATCAATGAATATCAATCGATATCCATGTCAACACTCTGCGAAAACCATAGTAGGAATGTTGAGTAGAGGACAATTGTTACGCCCAGTCCTGAAATAATACGCAACTAGTGTGCCGGATAAACGTGATTATACTTTTCAATACAAGTAACTGAATGTATGAGGTTACTTGGACGGTCAATGGGATGGGCAGGGAGTAAAACCCTCAACTCCAGCCATCACATGTTGCGGAACCGCCATATATTGCGGCCAAAAGAAAGAATGTCACTTTTCCTGAGAGTAATGACCTTTTTGATAGTTGGCGTCCGCCAATTGAAAGAATTCGAACTGCTGCTGAAATCCCGTTTAAAGTGAAAGCATTGAAATAAGCCCAAACAAAGGTTATGGGGAAAAGAATATAATCTTCACATATCAACTATAGTTTTCAATTGGCAATTATGGTTGCTTTTGCGCCTTACTGCCTCTAGATGGCTCCCCCAGGCAAATGTTGGGTTTAGGGTTTTTTCTAATTATTTGTTATTCGGTTCTTTTTACGAAATCACCTATGTTTGGGGTTAGAGCCGTTCTTTTTTGTTTTTTCGTAAAACTAAAGCCTGTCTTATTTAAACTATATTTTAAGGAAAAGTCAAGTTTGTTTTACTGAAACTAAATAATGATAAAGGAAGATCAACTGGTGGGAAAAGAACAAAAAAAGCCCCGACTCTCCAAGAGGAGGGTCGGGGCTATGAAAAGCGCTACAGTTTTGCTTTAGAGATTATTCATCTCTCTCATAATCAACGATACGTTTTGCGACCGTCTTGATGCTCAGAAGGTCTTTGTAGTTGATGTTGTTGCCCAGGTAGTTGCCGCCATCCGTACCGCAACCGAGGGTCAGTGAAGGAGGAAGCTGGTTGTAGATGAGGCCAACGCTGCCGTGTACCGCAGGCTGATTAAGGAGCAGCCTGTTGGCAGGGATTTCGAGGGCGAACTTGTTCAGAACTGCATCGTCCTGAGCATGAACAACGGCGGTGTGGCCTGCGCCACCCCACAGAAGCTGGTTCTTGGCGGCCTGGATTGCTTCGTCTGTGCTGTTGAAGCTGATGTAGCCGAGAACCGGAGAAAGCTTCTCATGGCTGAACCAGTCTTCGGGGCCGATGGTGGTGAGGGGCACGAGGAGCAGCTTGGCATCAGCAGGGATGTCGAAGCCGGCAAGCTTGGCAATTACCTGGGGAGACTTGCCAACGATTGCCATTGCCGGAACGCCTCTTTCTTTGTCGAACATGACTTTTTCAAGCTTTGCTTTCTCTTCGGCGTTAACCAGGTATGCGCCTCTTTCAACCATCAACTTGACAGCCTTGTCGCAAACTGCCTGGTCGTCGAAGATCATTGACTGGTCGGAAGAGCAGATGGTGCCGTTATCAAAAGTTTTGGAAGCGATGACGTTATTGACGGCAACGCTGAGTTTTGCGGATTTTGAAATGAAAACCGGGGTATTGCCCGGGCCAACGCCGATTGCAGGGTGACCGGAGCTGTATGCCGATTTAACCATGGCGCCGCCGCCGGTGGCGAGAACAAGCTTCACGCCCGGGTGCTTCATCAGTGCATTGGTTGCTTCGATAGAGGGTTCCTCGATCCATTGAATGCAGCCTTCGGGAGCACCAGCGCTCACTGCTGCATCGAGCATGAGCTTTGCTGCATAAGCGCTGCACTTCTGTGCGCGGGGATGGAAGGCAAAGATGATGACGTTGCGGCTCTTGAGAGCTATCAGAGACTTGAACTCAACGGTGGAGGTCGGGTTGGTGGTCGGGGTTGCGGCGGCAAGGACACCAAAAGGCTCGGCAATATAGGATACGCCGTCTTTTTCCTCGATAACGCCGACGGATTTTTTGTCTTTGAAATACTCATAGACAACGTGGGCGCCGAGGTGGTTCTTGATTGCCTTGTGGTCGGCACGACCGATTCCGGTTTCTTCAACAGCCATTTCGGCGAGCTTGACTTCATTGGCAACACTGACTGCGTCCATTGCTGCACAAACCTTGTCAACTTGCTCCTGGGTGAAACCTTTCATGATTTCGGCAGCTTTCTGCGCCTTCGCTACCAGCTGATCAATCTGCTGAACTACATCTGCCATGACATACCTCCATTAATTTAGTGTTTACCGAATTGCCCATCGCATCACAATTCAGCACCTATGGAAAGCCTTTGAAACAAGTGCGATGCCAATGTAAGTAAAACTATATTTCTGTGAATTGAAGACAGGGTGAAATTGGACTCTTCAAATCGAGAGACGCAACCGGACAAACCCCGGTAAACGCAACGAAAATAATACACAATGCCTGGAATTTTGTCAAACACATTATTCTTTGCAAAATTGTCTAACCCCCTGTATTTTAAAATTTTAGTCAAACTTAAAATTGAAGTGCCAAGCCTTTGCTTTGCGGGCTGTTTGAGCGTAGTGACGGGCCGTTTATTTGAAATTTTCTCACCTAATAGCTTGACCTTACACTAGTCTGTAGGCATCAGGAAAGAAGCGAACCGGTTCTCCTGAAACTATTTTCCTTCAGGCGCACCTCTCAAAACAATGTTAGTTTCCTTACGTGGCTGAAACCGGAAGCCATACGCATTTCATATTCCTGCCATGGAATGGCCTTTTGACGACCCTGCGGAAAGATATTTTTCTCACCTCCAGATGCCCATGCTCAAGAAATCCCTTTGGTAACCGATAGTACAATGAGTGATAGTGAGCAATGCGATCCTATAGACCGGAAAATACTAATTATGATATCCTGAACCTAAAAATATGATGATAGTCAAACTATTTCATCTTTTGAGCAATCACAGGATGTTGCTGAACATGAACTGCAGGTATTGTCTGGGCCTGACGGCAACTCCATGGAGATTTCTAATGCAAGACCACCTGCACGACGCAGGAAAGAGCCCGCTGCAATATCCTGAAGGGACCTTCCCGGGAGCTATCCGGGCACACTTTCAACCGCGCCCTGTCTTACCAGTAATTTTCTGCTTTGCTCTTATCCTAATCGGCACCTTTTGTTTTCCTTCATTGTCACGCGCGCTGGAGAATAAGAATGTACTTATTCTCAATTCCTACCACCAGGGGTTCAAATGGACTGACGATATAACCCGGGGCATCATCACGGCATTGGAACCTGTTCGCTCAAACACGAGAGTTTATACGGAGTACATGAATACCAAGTGGGCACATGGCGCCCCCTATTTCACGGAGCTTTCGCGGCTCCTGAAGATCGAGTACGCCAAGGTCCCTATCGACCTGATAATTTGTTCCGACAACGATGCCCTCGAGTTTTTGCTCGATTACCGTGATGAGATCTTCGGCAAGATACCGGTTGTTTTCTGTGGTGCTAATTATTTTACGCCAGAGGACCTTAAAGGGAAACTTTTGTATACGGGGGTGAGCGAAACGGCAGAACTGAAGGACAGCCTTGATGTCGCCCTCAGACTGCATCCGGGCACGAAACAAATTTTTGTGATCAACGATAATGGCACTCCGGGTAGAAAAGTACTCAAGGAATTAAAGAAACTGGTGCCCCACTACCAGGAAAAGGTTCACTTTACCTTCGAGAACAGCAGCAATCTGGATGAGGTTATTGCGGATATTTCTAAGCTTCCCCCCAATACACTGATTTTCTATACCTTTTTTTACGGGGATCCTGCCGCCAAATTCTATGAAAACAGCGAAAGCATTTCCCGAATAAGCGAGCGAGCGCCGGTCCCGATTTTTGGAGCATGGGACTTCAATCTGGGCTACGGCATGGTGGGCGGCAAGCTGACCAGTGGTTACGATCAAGGTCTGGTTGCCGGAAAGATGGGACAACGAATTCTGCAGGGGGAGCGGATTGAGACAATTCCGATTGTCTACCGGAACCCTGCCCGCTACATGTTCGACTACCGGCAGCTGAAACGCTTCGGCATTGACAGCAGTCTGCTGCCGGAAGGCAGTATGGTTATCAACGAGCCGGAGACGTTCAGCCAGGTCAGGAAGAGCACCATCTGGGCAGCGTTACTCGGTATCGGAGGGTTGGGAATCCTTGTTTTTATTCTCCTTTTCACCATCCGGGCTCGCAGGCGTGTGGAAGAGTCACTGCGCAAGGCCCACTCTGAGTTGGAAGTAAAGGTTGAAGAAAGGACTCACGATCTGTCCCTCCTTAATGAACAGCTGTCGGATCTGAACCGACAACTCACCGAGGCGAACGGGAAACTGGGAAGCGATCTTGAGGAGCGGCAGAAGGCGGAGCAGGAACTCAGGAAATCGCAAAGCATCCTCAACAAGATATTTGAGGCAAATCCGGACCATCTGGTGGTGATCGACAGGGACTTGAGGATCATCCACTCGAACTGGCTAGGAGGCTATGAGTATGTTCCACCGGAGATTCGCCACCTGAACCCTTATTGTTACGAGGCATACAACCAGGGACAGGATAAACCGTGCGAATCGTGCGCTGCACTGGACGTTTTCAAAACAGGAAAGCCGGTTTTTAGGGAAATGTACAATGCCAGGATAGGCTATCTGGAAATTCGAGCCGTGCCCATCGTTGATGAAAGTGGAAATGTCCTGATGGTGGCGGAGCACATTCGTGATATTACCGAGAAAAAAAAGATGGAGGAGGAGATACTGAAAGCCCAGAAGCTTGAATCTTTGGGCGTTCTGGCAGGAGGTATCGCGCATGATTTCAATAATCTCCTGACAGCCATTTTGGGAAATATTTCCCTGGCGAAGATGTTTGCCGATCCTGGCGACAAAGGCATTTGATCCGGCTTAGCCGATGCGGAAAAGGCCTGCGAACGTGCGACAGGGCTGACGCAGCAGCTCCTCACGTTTTCCAAGGGAGGTGCTCCGGTCAAGAAAACAGCTTCTATCGTGCAGATTATTACCGATTCCGCAGGGTTCATGCTGCGAGGATCGAATGTCAAATGCGAATTTACCCTGCAAAAAGATTTGTGGGCTGCTGATGTGGATGAAGGGCAGATGGGCCAGGTAATCAACAACCTTATTATTAATGCCGATCAGGCCATGCCGAATGGCGGTGTCATTTCGGTAACTGCCGAAAACGTGACTATCGACACTTCGGATCTTTTGCCCCTTCCGGCCGGGAGGTATATCCTTGTTTCGATTCAGGATCAGGGTGAGGGGATATCTCCAGAGAACATGAGCAAAATCTTTGACCCTTATTTTACCACCAAAGAGAGGGGGAGCGGACTCGGTCTTGCTACGGTCTATTCCATAATCAAGAGTCATCAGGGGCATCTGGATGTAGCGTCCACCGAAGGAGTCGGGACACTCTTTCGCCTCTATCTTCCTGCATCAGAGAGAGAAATTGAGCCTGCGGAAAAAAAGGGCCCTGAAGCGGATTTATCAGCCTGCTCCGGCAGGATCCTGGTCATGGATGACGAAGAGATCATCCGGGAGATAGCGCGAGAAGTACTCAATCACCTCGGCTATGAGATCGAAGTGTGCGAAGATGGAAAGTCTGCCTTGGTGTTATACCGTGAGGCACTGAATTCGGGGAACCGTTTTGATGCAGTGATCATGGACCTGACAATTCAGGGAGGTATGGGGGGCAAGGAAACCATGAAAGCGCTTCTCGACATTGACCCAACGGTAAAGGGGATTGTCTCGAGCGGCTACAGTAATGATCCGATTCTTGCCCATTTCAGGGAATACGGGTTCAGTGGAATGGTATCAAAACCCTATACGGTAAGAGAGTTACAAGAGAGGCTTCAGGAGTTGCTGTGACTCCATTCCTGCGCCAAGGTGCAGCCGTTTTGTAGTTTCCCGGCAGAATCTTTCCGGCTGGAGATAATTGACGCCACTCCCTGGCTCTGTTACTCTCGATGGAACGGCCCTGCGGCCCTCGTTTCGAAAGAGAGAGTTCATGCTCGAACCATCCGCATATGTGAAGATTTTCGTCGCCATCCTTGCCATCCTCAACCCGTTTGGTGTGCTGCCATTGTATCTATCCCTTACTGGGGGGGCAGCCGAGCTGGAAAGGAAAAAGATTGCCCGGACCGTTGGTATCTCTGTGGCGAGCATCCTCGCGCTGACCGCCCTGATCGGTGACAAGATTCTGCAGTTGTTCGGGATCAGCATTGCCTCCTTCCAGGTGGGAGGAAGTATTCTTCTTCTACTCATGGCGATTTCCATGATGTTCGCCAAAGATGCAAAAGGGGCCACTGCAGCCGCGGAAATAGCCCCGGACCTGGCAAGTATCGCGGTGGTACCCCTCTCGGTTCCGCTCCTTGCCGGTCCCGGCTCCATCTCAACCGTCATTATCTATGCAAACCTTCCCGGCGGTCCCTTTCATGTCTGGTTGATCATTCTCTGTGTCTTCCTTGCTTCGTTTGCCATCTGGATTGTTCTCCGCATGGCAAACAGGATCGGGCAGTTGATCGGAACCCTCGGCCTTTCCATCATCAGCCGGCTCATGGGGCTGCTCCTGGCTTCCATTGCGGTTGAATTTTTCGCTAAAGGGATCGTCAAGCTGCTGCCTGGACTGGCCTGACCGTGGAGAACCCTGCTGTATCCATTCTCCTTCCGGTTCGCAATGAGCAGCGCCACCTGCCGGCGGCACTTGACTCGCTTTTTCGCCAAACGCTGACTTCGTGGGAGCTGGTTGCCGTTGATGACGGCTCCACTGACGGGACTCCCGGAATTCTTGCCGAGGCGGCGCGGCGTGATCTGCGGGTCCGGGTGCTGCGTTCCGGAGAGCGCGGACTCGTGGCAGCCCTGAACCTTGGACTCAAAGCCTGTCGCTCTTTTCTTGTGGCGAGGATGGATGGTGACGACGTCTGCCATCCCCGCAGACTGGAGCTTCAGGAGGCTTTCCTCTCCGAGAATCCCGCGACGGGCCTCGTTGCCTGCGGTTTCCGACATATCCCCCGTACCGGTCTCGGCAAGGGAATGCTTGCCTACGAACAATGGCAGAACAGCTTGACCTCCCATGACCATATTCTTCGGGATCTGTTCGTTGAGTCGCCATTCGTTCACCCAAGCGTCATGTTTCGTCGGGACGTGGTCCTGTCCGTGGGGGGATACCGGGATACCGGATGGGCGGAAGATTACGACCTCTGGCTCCGGATGGCCGCAGCCGGAATCCGCTTTTCCCGCCTGCCTCAGACCCTGTTTTTCTGGCGTGAGCGTCCCGAACGCGCCACCCGGACCCTCCCTGAATATACCGCCATGGCATTCCGGAAGTGTAAAGCCCACCATCTGACGCGGGGATTTCTTGCCGGGGTGAAGGAGGTGACACTTGCCGGAGCCGGTCTTGAGGGCAGAGCCTGGTATAGGGCACTGCGGGAGGAGCAGATCCGGGTTGGTCGCTGGGTGGATGTGGATCCGCGCAAAATCGGCCGGCTCCTGCATGGGGCGCCGGTCTCAGGTACTGATGAGGTGATAGCGGAAAAGGGAGGGAAGATGCTCGTTACGGTCGGCACGCGAGGTGCCAGGGACCAGGTACGGGACTGGGCGTCCAGGGCCGGCTTTATTGAGGGGGAAGATTTCCTTTGCGTCACGTAGTTGAGGGGCTTGTAGTTTGTTGCATCTTTCAGCTGGACTGCTCATTTGTCAGGTTTGAAGATTGAAGGGTGAAGAATACCAATCATCCCACCTATCTCGAATAATGTCAGGTACGAACTTGTTTGTTTTCGATGACGTTTGTTTTTGAGTGCCAGATTTCCCTTGCAGTCTTAAACCTTCAGTCTAATACCCTGAATGGTTTCCTTTCAGGTACACATGAATAGCCTCTGCAATGCCGACTGGATCGAATCGGAAGGTCTCCCGCCAGGCCCCATCGCAGATGCTTTCTTCCAGAAGCATGGTAATCTGGTCCATGGTAACCGGAAAAAAAGAAAAGCGTTGCATGAGCGATGCTGCCAGCTTCATGAAAGGGACAGGGACATTCAGGGTCCGTACGGACCTCTTGCCGAGTGTCTTGGCGATAATTTCGAGGAGTTCCCGATACGTGATGCGGTCTCGGCCGCAGAGTCCATAGGTCTGGCTGACCGTTTCCGGCATGTCAAGTGCCATGGCAAAGCAGCGGGCCACATCGTTGCCGTCGATCGGTTGAAGGCGGTAGAGGCCGTCACCGATCACCGGCACAAAGGGCAGGCTTCGGAAAAAGCCGGCAAGTTTATTGATGAAATCGTCCTTGGGGCCGAAGATGACCGAAGGGCGGAAGATTGTCCAGTCAAGGCCTGAAGCCCGAACCTCTTCCTCTGCACGGTACTTGGTTTGATGGTAAAGGGTGACCGCATCGGGTCGTGCACCGAGGGCCGACATCTGGATGAATCTGCGGATTCCGGTGTCCTGTGCAGCAACCAGAAGATTTTTCGTTGCCGTTACGTGGAGTTTCTCGAAGGTGATGCCTCGTGCGGGAAATTCCCTGATTATTCCCACCAGGTTGATGACAGTGTCGCATCCCTGCATTGCTGCTGCAAGAGTTTCCGGTCGAGTTACGTCTCCTTCCACCGATTCGATTCCCGGTTCTGTGCAGGCAAGCCTTCTATGGGTGAGAACCCGCAGTTCGTGTCCTTTTTCCAGCAGGGTGCACCGAACATGTCCACCGACAAAGCCGGTACCTCCGGCAAGGAAGATGCGCATGGTATTGCCTCCAATCTTTCTCAGGGTGAATATGGCAAGTGTACAGCGAAATCTGCCACATGCCAGAACCGGAATTAAAAGGATGGAATAAACCACACGAGACACTAGCTGTTATTGCCTGTCAGGAAACGTTATGTTCGTGAGGGAAATTCTTTCTCATACCTTTGCAATAGTTTGCCGATTTTGCGTTTCGTTGAGGCTGTTGCGGGACCGACGGCAACCAGGTTCAGGTTGTGTGGGGCAAAAAGCTCGTACGCAGTGTTCCGGATGTCCTCTGCAGTTACCGTGGCGCTTTCTTCCTGGTCCTGCTCAATAGTGGTAAAAACCTCCATGAGTTCACCCCATCCGTAGCGCACACCTATTTCGTAGGTTGAATCCCTGCTGTAATCAAGGTCGAAGAAATAACTGCGTTTGACCCGCTCCAGTTCTTCGTCATCCAAAAGGTCGATGGCAAGACGTCGCGTTTCTTTCAGGACTTCTGCTACCGCAAGGGGAAGATTTTCCGGTGCGGTGGCCAGGTCAATGGAGAAGCAGCCGGTTTCGTCGTAGGCCGATATGCCGGCACTGACCGAATAGGCTATACCGAGACCTTCCCGGAGGGACATGAGAAGCCGGGAACTGCCACCTGCACAAAGGATTCTCCTGATCAATCGTGAGGCGGTGATGTGTCGGTCCGGACGGCTGAAACTTCGGAAGGCGAACTGCAGGGCCGTCTGACTGTCCATGTCCTTCACGAACAGTGACTGAGGACCGTTCTGGTTGTTCGGAGCAGGGCTGATGGCCGGAGGTGGAGATCCTTCCCATGAATCGAAAAAGAGTTTGCCGGCTGAGAAAAGCTCTTCCGGGTCGATATCACCGGTAACGGTTACCACTGCATTGGAGGGAACGTAGTAGCGGCGAAGGTGATCCAGCAAATCCTGGTCGGTAAATTCCGCGATACTCCGGAGAGTCCCGACTGTGGGCATTCCCAGAGGATGATCGGGCCAGAGGAGTTTGCTGGCAAGATTGTCTGTATTGATGTCTTCGCCGTTTTCGTTGGTATCCTCCAGGGCTTCTTCAGTAATGATCCGTTTTTCGGTTTCTATTCCGCCAAGGGTTGGGCGCAAAAGCATGGAGGCGAATATTCCGAGTCCTTCGACCGCGTGTCGCGGATGAAGGCGGGTGTAGAAACAGGTTGAATCGGCATCGGTTGCGGCATTGACACTTCCGCCCAAGACTTCGAAGGCCGTTTCCAATTCCAGGGTTGTTGGGTATTCAGCTGTTCCGCGGAACAGCATATGCTCGAGAAAGTGAGAAAGGCCTTCTTTTCCCGGCGGGTCGTTGCGACTACCTGCTTTCAAGTAGATGGCAATTTCTGCGCTATGGAGATGGGGCAACTGGACAGCCATGATGCGCAGTCCGTTTGACAGAGTCTTTTTGCTGCAACGGATCATGAAACCTCCGGATTTGGAATAAAAAATTTTGCAGATTCGGGTCAGGGTGTCGGCTCAACGTAGCGGAAAGAAACTGCGAAGTCAAAGGGTTTCCCCGTCCTTTCGAGTCTTGCTGATTCATCAGTACTTTGCCGTTGTCATCCGCGCAGGGAGAAGCTACTATGGACAATAACCCCGATCTGGATCAGCCATGACGGGTATAGTGGGAAATGTCATGATTACACGCGAATATCTGGAACAGTCACTTGCCGGGCACCTGCCCGAACAATTCGATGTGCCCGTACAGGGCAGCACCCATGCTGCGGTGGCTCTCATCATCAGAGAAACACCATCCGGACTTCAGCTGCTTTTCATGGAACGGGCAGTGAACGAAAAGGATCCTTGGTCAGGGAATATCAGTTTTCCGGGTGGCAAGGTTGAAAATGGCGATGGGGACCCTCGCAGCACAGCGGAGCGAGAAACCTGGGAAGAGGTGGGAATCGATCTGGGGAAAGCGCACTACCTTGGGCGCCTATCCGATATTGCCGGCGCTCACATCCCGGTACATGTTTCTTGTTTTATCTACCTTCTGGAAGAGGTCGGTCCTTTTCGTCTGATGAAAGAAGAGGTGCAAGATGCATTCTGGGTGTCACTTTCGGATCTTACCGATCCCTCACGGCTTGGCGAAAAAAGGGTCCGCTTTGCCGGCCAGTCGATGATCCGCCCGGGGATAACCCTTCCCCATCCGGGAAAACCGGCCCTATGGGGGCTCACTTATCTGCTGGTCATGGATTTTATTGAATTGCTGAAGCTCTGACAGTAAGGATCCTTCCTGCCCGGCCCTGATGCAAAAGGCCCTCGAATACGGGGGCCTTTTGCATCAGGGATGGCTATAATTCTTCGAAATCTTCCGGCACGTCCTCGTAGTCATCTTCCCCGGATTCCGGTTCAAAGTCTTCTTCCCGAACCCGCTCAAGAAACCTTTTGTTTTCCTTGATGAGGCTCTGGATCTCTTTTGCAAGTTGTTCGAACTCATCCGGGTCGGTCGTCATTGGCACCTCACAGGCGGATTCTTTTCAGCGCTTTCTCATAGAGCGCTTCGTATTCCCCTCCCGAATGATCCCAGGAAAAATCGGAGTTCATGCCGTTTCGCACCATCTTGTCCCATTTTTTTCGGTCTTTGTAGGCCTCGAGGGAACGGCTGATTGCATCCCAGAATGCCTCAGGAGTGTAATCGTCAAAGGTAAATCCGTTCGGTTCGCGGACTCCGTCCCTGCTGTCGAAGACCGTATCGGCAAGTCCGCCGGTTTTCCTGACCACCGGTACTGATCCGTAGCGGAAGGCGATGAGCTGTCCGAGTCCGCATGGTTCGTAGTGCGATGGCATGAGAAACATGTCGCTTGCCGCGTAGATTTTGCGCGACAGTGCCTGATCGAAGGTCAGGTTGATGGAGAGAGAGTCCGATGGCTTTTTCTGCAGGGAAGAAAACATCTTCATGTATTTTTCGTCGCCGGTTCCAAGGAGTACCAGCTGTAAACTTTCCTTCTGGAGCTTCGGCAGGAGGGCCTCGAGCAAATCAAGACCCTTCTGTGATGAGAGTCTTGTTATCATGCCGAGGAGAGGGGTTGCGGGATTCTGTTCCAGTCCGAGAGCTTTCTGCAGGTTTTTCTTGTTGGCAGCCTTGCCCGAAAGGGTGGATGCCGTGTAGTTTTTGAAGATAAGCGGGTCTGTGGATGGGTTCCAGTCCTGATAATCGATGCCGTTCAGGATACCGTACAGATCGTGGGCCCGTTGCTGCAGAACACCTTCCAGTCCGCAGCCCATCTCTTTCGTCTGGATTTCACCGCAATAGGAATTGGAGACCGTGTTGATTACATCCGCCGTGAGAATTCCACCTTTCATGAGATTGATCTTTCCGTAGTATTCGAGACGGTCAACGGTAAAGTGGGAATCGTCCAGTCCAAAGGAACTGAGCGCTTCCTGCTCGAAGATCCCCTGATAGGCCAGGTTGTGAATGGTGTAGACCAGGGCGGTCCTGGAGAAAAAAGGATCGTCCTTGTGTACCTGCTTGATGAGATAGGGGATTAGGGCTGCCTGCCAATCATGGCAGTGGATGATGTCGGGGCGGAAGTCCAGCCTTTTCAAGAGGTCCAGAACGCCCTGGCAGAAAAATCCGAAACGCTGACTGTTGTCAGGATAGTCTCCAGCAGGGGTGCCGTAAAGGTTAGGCCTTTGAAAATATTCATTTTTTTCCACAAGGTACACTGGAATGTCACCCAGGAAAGTCTGTCGCAACAGTCCTTTCTGTATAACACCGTCAATGGGAACCTCAAAACCCTTTCGGGCCTTTTTGATAGAGAAATTGCCTGTTTCAACACAGTGGTAGAGGGGCATGATAATGCGGACATCGTGGCCGTTTTTTCTCAGGGCCTTTGGTAGCGACCCGGCCACATCAGCAAGGCCGCCGGTCTTTGCAAAAGGTGAAACCTCGGAGGAGACGAATAGAATTTTCATTGCAAATCCTTTGCATTAATTTGGTAGCAAGGTAGTTTCCATTCGGAAACGGTCTTTTTTCGCCCTGACTTCGTCAATCAGCGGTCTTGTTTGTGCGAAGTACAGTAGTACGTCTCAGCTCAATCCCTTGATTTTGACTCGTCCGGAGGACTCGCCCTACGGGCAGCCTTCGCTGTCAACTTTTGCAGGCAAAAGTTTCTTGTCGCGACAAAAAAATCTCATTTCAGAATTGGAATCCACTTGTATCACATCCGGAGTTTCCGGATAGAAACAAAGTAGTAAAGAGCAGTCTCCGAATAGACAATAAATCCACAAAAGAACTTTTATAATCCAAACGATACCATTTTGTCAAAAAGCATTCGTGACGGAGAATGGCATCGGGAAATCGCCCTGCCTATACTGCCGCTTCCCGAAGAAATGCAGCGGCTTCTTCGGGCGGGGTCGGATTGATATGGAAGCCGGAGCCCCATTCAAAGCCGGCAATTGGCGTAATACGCGGCACAAGTTCGATATGCCAGTGATAGTCATATTCAATGGAGGTCCAAAAGTTCGGCCTTCCCGGGCGCGGTTGAAGTGAAGGGGCCGTGTGCAGGATAAAATTGTAGGACGGATCCTTCAGAACTTCTTTCAGCCTGAGGAGCATATCCTTCATGGCTTGCGCCAATCCCTCCAGTTCGCTATCGCTCAGAAGCGCAAAATCGTGGCAGTGCTTCTTCGGCATCAGCCGGAGTTCGAAGGGGAGGCAGGAGGCATAGGGGGCGAAGAGCACGAATTCCGGAAAATCCTTGACGATCCTGTCACCGGTCTGAAGTTCGAAGTCGATTATGTCGCAGAAAATGCAGCGGCCTTTCTGCTCGAAAAATTCCCTGCATACCCCGAGTTCGGTTACCGTAACCGGAGGTACGAGCGGCACGGCGATGATCTGACTGTGGGAATGGCTGAGGGTGGCACCGGCCCGAAGACCGTGGTTCTTGAAGAGGACCAGATAGCGGAGTCGCAGGTCTTTACGGAGATCGAGGATGCGGGACCGGTAAGCTCTGAGGACATCGCTGATTTCAGGCACGGTAAGATCCGCCATCCCCTTGGCATGCTCGGGGGTCTCGATGATGATTTCGTGTGCTCCAATACCGTTCATCATATCATAGGGGCCGTACGCCCGGCTCTTGACCTCTCCTTCGACACGCAGTACCGGATACTTGTTGGGGATGACCCTGACTTTCCAGTTTGGTGCATTGGGGGGACCGGAGGAACGGATGGCAAAGATCTCCTGGGGGGATTTGTCTTCGTTCCCGTAGCAGAACGGGCAGCTGGTCACGGGGGTCGGCGTTTCCGCTGTGAAGAAATCACTCGGACGCCTACCCCGGTCGGCGGCGATGATGACCCAGTGTCGCTTTATCGGATCCCAACGAAGTTCAGACATGGTTCCTCCCAGTTTCTTTCACTACTCTGTTACACGAGCCAGTTATCCAGTTCGAGATCAGGACCCACATACGAGAGAGCCAAAGGAGAGTGGGTGGGCCAGCGGCCGATTTCTTCCTGTTGCTGTGTGAGGGTGAGGTAGGCAAATACGGTACTTCTCTTTTGCGGGCTGAGAACAGAGAGGGGAATTCTGGCTTCGCAGACGCGGGCAATTTCCCACTGGCAGAGCGCTCCGGTTTCTACCCAGCCACCCTCAGTTTTTACCAACAGCTCACTTTCAGACTTTTCAGCGTCCATGACGAGCAGATATTCTTTTTCCAAGTGGAGATGCAGGTGCAGCAGGTCTCCCGGCTGCAGCAGCTTTTCGAGCTGGGAGGCTCCGTCGAACCGGACATAGAAGAAGTTTCTGTCATACCCGTAGAAAAAACAGAGCAGGAGGCTTTCCGCTTCATGCATTGCCGATGACTGTCTGCTCAGGTCGTAGAGTCCGGCTCCCAGCCATTCGTAATAGTCATCCACGATACCGTTGATGATCGGGGTAATGAGGGTTGTCGGCTTTCTGACCAGTCCAGCCGGTGTAACCTGCTTTATGGGCTCGAAGAGGTTTCGAGGAACGGGCAGGTCCAGCAGACGGTAAATCTGTATCAGGTTGTTGCGGAACAGACAGTCGAAATGGTCGCTATGGGGTGAGAAATGATCATCTCCGTACCACCAGAACCAGTCGCTCCCTTCAGCAGTGAAGAGAGCTCGGCAGATCTGCCGGGCATTTGTTGCACTGCCGGATGAACTGTCAGGGATTCCACCTCCACTGCCCAGGAGGGTCTCCACTTCAGGGTTACCGGTTACGGCTGCCTGTCGTGCCTGTTCGAGATAGTCCCAGGCGCTGTTTTCTTCGGGATGGCCGATCCAGATGCCATAGTGGGCGTTTATCCAGGACCCCGGATGCACATGGTCCAGGACCTGTCTGTCCGGAAAATGTTCCAATGCCCGAGTTGGAGTTGTGAGGTGGAGTCCGGGCGCCTTTGCAATCTTCCGATAGAGGGTTGAGAGAAAGGGATAGCCGTTTTCCGGGTAGTACTCCCAGGCATTTTCACCATCAAGGATGATAGTTACGCAGGCTTCACGGCCATTGGCATCTTTTCGAATCTCTTTGAGTCTTTCTACAAAGTCGTCCGCAGCCCGTTCCTGTCCCCAGCGGGAATAGGTGAAACCTATCAGATCGGAGAGCCGGTGGTCGCGAAAGAGCAGGGATAGGTCTCTGCCGTTACTGGAGAAGGCATAAGGCTGGTAGAGATTCCGTTTCCGTTCACCAAGACCATTGGCCAGGGTGGCGGCGAGGATTCCTTCGTCGCTTGCGGCCCAGCGAATGCCGCACTCTGCCATGATCGACAAGGATTCATCGCTGATTGACCCTTCGGAGGGCCACATGCCCGACGGAGCAAAGCCGAATATCCTGGTAAAATAGTCAATGCCCAATGCCACCTGTGCCCTGGCGTCTTCCGGATGGCGGAAGCGGTTTTGGGGGAGATTCACCTTTGGCATGGCCTTTCGGGCAATTCCGGTATCGCAGAGAAGGGGAAGTATCGGGTGGTAGTAGGGAGAAACCGAAAGTTCCGCTTTCCCCTCCCGATGGAGCTTCCCGTAAAGGGGGATGATTGCGCGGATGATCTCCAGATGAATTTCGAACAGGCGTCTTTTGTCGTTCTCGTTGAAATTTTTCCCTTTTTTTACCATTTCCTGCAGCTCAGGCCAGCGGCGACGAGCCATCTCTCCTGTCCAGGAGAGAAAAAACCAGACCTGCAGGTCAAGGATTTCCTGATCACCGAAATTCCTCAGACGGTTGGATGTACCATTCCTCCAGCCATTGCCGGCAAGATAAAGAAGTTCAAGATAGCGGCTGTGCGGCTCGATCATCCTTTCCCGGTTCGCGGAAAAAAAATTGTCCAGAATGAAGCGCCGGTTTTCTGTCGTCATATCGGAGGGGGCCAGCCGACCGTGAATCAAGAAAGGGTCGACCGCCGTGCCTTCCGCATAGTCCTGGAGCTGCTCAAGGAGAGAGGGTACCAGGTTGAAGACGGCCCGGGCCCCTTCGGTATCATCCACGATTGCGGCCATGTCGTAGTAATCCTTGACGGCATGGAGGTATGTCCACGGAAGATCATACAGGCCCGTAAAAGGGTCCTTGTAGTACGGCTGATGCATATGCCAGATGAAAGCTACCTGCAGTGATGCGGGCACTCAGGGCATCTCCTTCTTCCAGGATATAATTTTATCGCGGTACTCTTTCAGAAGTTTTCGGGCATCTGCTTCTTTCTTTGCCTCAACGACAATCCGGATAAAGGGCTGGATCTGGTCGGGTAGCACCAGAACCCAGTCTTCGCCGAAGTGCACCTTGATGCCGTCGATGAAGGAGGCTTCCTTGTCGAGGCTGTCTTCACTCATCTTCCGCATCACGAGGCCCTTCATCTCCCAAACGCAGGGGATGGTGGTTTCCAGGTAGTTGCGGAAGGGGATCTCTTCCAGGACCTTTGACAGGGGTGTTCCTCTGGTTGCCGCCAACTCCACCGTTTTTGCGATGGCAAACATTCCGTCAAAGGCATTCTGGAAGCGGGGAAAGGCGAATTGCCCGTTAAGCGAACCTGCCAACAGCACCTCCGATGAAAGCGACGCTTCGATCATTGAACGTTCGGAGGTTTTGGTGCGCTGAACGGTACAGCCCTTTTCCTGGGCCATCTGCTCAATGATGGAAGGTGCCGATACCGGAACCGCGAAAACCCCCTTAATTCCTTTTGGGAGAGAGAGAGCAACCATGAGGGAGAGGAGTTCTTCGCCACTACGGACCGTGCCGGTTTCGTCAACCAGGATGAATCTTTCCGAAGCCGGATCGAGCCAAAATCCGGCCTGTGCATCCAGTGCGAGGACAATTTTTGACAGCTGCTGCAGGTTAAGTTCCCGGTCCAGGCCTTTCTTTTCAACGCTCTGCTCTTCGATGTAGGCGTTGAGGGCGACTACTTCACATCCCATGGCATTCAGCAGTCCGGGAAGGAGTTGGCTGGCGGGCGAGGAGGTAAAGTCGACGACCACCTTGAAACTGCCCCGTTTTGCCACGCCCGCTTCAATAGAGCGGAGAAAGCCCTCGCGATAAAATTCGATGACATTAGCCAGTTCGGAGATGGCACCCGGTTCCGAGTGATGAGCCCGCCGGAAATTTTCCTTGTAGAAAATCCTCTCGATGTTTTTTCCCATTGCACTGGAGAAGTCGATGCCGTCGGCATCCATGAAAAGGATTTCCGTCGAGGCAGGATCGTCCTGGGACTGGCGGAACATGACCCCGCCGGTTTCGCCGAAGGTCTTCAGTTTGTAGCGGAGAACCGGCAATGGGATCATCTTCAGGTCACGAACATTTACCCCGGCGGAAAGGATACCGCCGAGAAAGCTGCGCTTCAGCATCCGCGAAGAGCGATGGGCGTCACGGCCCGCCAGGATGAAGCTTCCTTTCGGAAGGGTACTGCCATAGGCACAGCCGAGCTTAGCCATAAATTCAGGGGTCAGTTCAATATTGGTGAGTCCGCGGATCATGGCCCCCTCGAACAGGGTCTTTTTCCACTTTTCTCCCCAGATAAGGTTTCCTGAGACGATGGAGCCGGCTTCGATGAGTTTTTTCGGCCAGATTTTCACATCCTTTTTGATATAGACGTCTTCGCCAATGGAGGTGTCATCCGCGATGATGGTGCCTTCTTCGGTCACGACACCCTGGCCGATGCTCACGTTGTTGCAGATCACCGAGTCGATGATTTTGGCGCCCTTTTTAATATAAACGTTATCCCAGATAACAGTGCGGAAGAGTTTGGCTCCTTCTTCGATGGTGCAGTTGCGTCCGATAACGGAGTCCTTGATGCTCGATTTTCCGAGGATCTGGGAGTTGTCTCCGAGGATGACGGTTCCCTCCAGGGCCTTTATGTTTTCAAGGCGGACATCGGTCCCGACGCGTATATCCTTTCCAAGGAGATCCTGCTTCTCTTCATCGATCTTGATATTGATTTTGCCCTGAAAGATATCGTGGTGGGCTTCACGATATGAGTCGGTATTGCCGATATCTCGCCAGTAACCCTTGACCGGATAGCCGAACAGGGGGTCCTTGTTTTTCAGCATGAGCGGGAACAGGTCTTTGGAGAAATCGAAATTCTCTTCTTCAGGAATGTAGCTCAAGATTTCCGGTTCCAGGACGTAAATACCGGTATTGATGGTGTCGGAGATGACTTCACCCCAGCCCGGCTTTTCAAGGAACTGGGTGATCCTTTTTTCCTTGTCGGTGATGACGACACCGAACTGGAGGGGATCCTTTACGGAGGTGAGAGTGATGGTGGCCATTGCCCGTTGTTCGATGTGGAAAGCAATGATTTTCTTCAGGTTGAAGTCGGTGAGAAGATCGCCGCTGATGACCAGGAAACGCTCGGTGAGAAGTTTCTCGGCGCATTTTACCGCTCCGGCGGTTCCCATGTCCTGGAGAGGTGTCACATATTCTATCTTAATGCCGAAATCCGAGCCGTCCCGAAAAAAATTCTTTACAATATCGGGCTGATGGTAGAGGAGCATGACCATTTCGCTGATCCCATGTTTTTTCAGCAACTCAACAATATGGAGCATGATGGGACGGTTTGCGAGAGGTATCATCGGTTTCGGGAGATTACTTGTCAACGGTTGGATTCTGGTGCCGAAACCTCCGGCCATGATAACAGCTTTCAAGATGTTCACTCTCCTTATGGGTTTTCCAGGATTTCAATAGGGGGCTGCCACTGCCCTGCCGGATTCTCGGGGGGTAAAATGCGGCAGTTTTACCGATGTCTGGCAGGATTATGGAATATACGGGCCTAGAGGGGCATTTACCCCATCTTTTTAGGGGAGCTTCTCGCAGCCTTTTTCTCCAGCACCTTCTTCACTTCGTTTTTCAGTTCCTGCAGATCGGCGGATTTGACCACATACCCGTCGGCAAGCCAGGCGGAGAAATCATCCTTATAACAGGAAAATGCGGTACAGAGAATTACCGGCAGATTGTGGCGTTCCTTGACAATTTTCTGGAGGAGGTCAAGTCCACTCTCGTTCTTCAATTTGATATCCAGCAGGATCAAATCGAAATCGTCTTTCTGGAGTGCCTCAACGGCTTCGTCCGCGGTTGCAGCTGTTGTTATCTCGTGCCCCTCATCGGCGAGTTCGTGGGAATAGAGGAGCCTGATGCTGCTTTCGTCATCCACGACCAAAATCCTACTCATGGTCTGAATCCTCCTTTTTCAGGGAAAGCTTTAAAAGGAATCGACTTCCTTTCCCTGCGTGTCTTTCAACAGTAAAGGATTTGGCGTAATTTTCAAGTATCACCCTGCAGAAAGAAAGCTCCATGTCGCAGGTCTCGTTAATCCCGGTCATCCCAGGGTCCAGAAAGGCTTCGTGTGCTTCTCTCTCAAGGACGGGAACCGTGTCTCGAATCTCCACCATGATGCAGTCTTCTACTAGACTGGTTCCCAGGTAGATTTCCCCAGGTGGTATCATGGCTTTGATGGAGTTGCTGAGAATTTTTTTTATGCAGTAGGCTATCTGGCGATAATCCAGATAGATCATCGGCAGGTCCGGAGCAAGTGAAAGGGTGATCGATATTCCGGAGCCTTCCGTTTTATTCATTAGTTCCAGTGCGATGGTTTCCACCATCTGGTTGACATCCCACTCATCAATTGCAGGGAGGACGGAATCTGCGTAGCCAAGAACTTCCGACAGCACATCTTCGAGCTGCTTCGATTTTTGCACGATGTTTTCCAGTGGTTCCCTCTTCGGGTCATTTTCAGCGACATTTTTCAGCAGGGAACTGGCAAAACCGCCAATGACGGTAAGGGGGTTCCTGATGGAATGGGCGATGCTGGAAGTGATTTTGCCGAGAAGTGCCAGCTTTTCCATCCTGACGATCAGTTTTTGCTGCTCTTGAAGCCTGGTGTTGGCGACAGACAGTTTTTCCAGATCCTCGTGGAGATGTTCATAGAGGGAAGCCCGCTCGATTGCAAATGCCACCGGAAAGGTGAGCGTTTCCATGAAGGAAATGTCCTGCTGGGTGATCGGCTTGCGGGTAATCAAGTTGTCGGCCAGGATCACACCGATGCGGCGGTTGCGGGAGATCAAGGGCAGTATCAGGAAGGTGTCTGCGCCAATGGTTTGTGCCAGATACGGATCGACTTCCGGGTGGTGTAATGCGTCACGAACCAGGATAGCTCTCCGTTCATTCAGGGAGCGAACCAGAATATGCCCTTCATCGCTCAAGGGAAATGAGAGGCGTTCCAGAATATCGTGGAACTTGTTTTTTTCCGCGGAGAACTTTGTTTGGTGGAAATGCGTTGCCATTTCCCGAAGAGAGAGATCGTCCCTGCTAATTTCTTCCCAGATTTCCCAAGCTTCCTGGTAGTCCCGGGGGCCCACCCCCAGGTACCCTTTCAGAGTAGTACGGTCATTGTCGGTCAGGAGCAGGAACGCTCGGTTCATGCCGAAACCTTTTCCGGCAGTAATGGCGGTCAGCGCAACGGACAGGACTTCGTCAAGCTCCAGGGATGTCTGGAGAACGGCGACAATTTCATGCAGGAATTGAATTTCGAGGTTTCTGCTGTCCAGGAACCCTACCAGGGTGTTCAGCTTGGATTTTTTGCGGTTGATCTCGGCAATGAGAACCCGCAGGATAGGAGCAGAGGGGTTTCCCTCTTCTGTCAGCCGTGCCTGGTCCCTGACGAAAAGGGGGCACTCGATGCATTTTGTCAGGAAACGTCGCTCGAGCGAAGTATAGAGATCCGTTTCATCCGAGGAAATGAATTGGCATTCGTCGGGCGTTATGACTTCCTTTGTCCAGCAACACTCCGATTGCACGTTTTTCCTCCGAGGGTCTTGCCGTATTCCACAGCCGGCCCTGTTCCATTAACGGCTGGAGTCAGGAACATAAATTCTGCAACAATGCAGAATTATAGCAGTGGGAGGCACAATTGCAACCTGAATCCGAGGGATTCGGGTGCCGTGTTTATCCATCGTTAAGAGCAGGCTGTACAAAACCTGAAGGAAGGTGTACAAATTCGGTATCAAATCAATGAAAATGCGAGAGGGAGAATATGCTGAACGGTAAACAGAAACGATTCCTGCGCGGCATTGGCCACGGTCTGAATCCGATTATCCTGGTGGGAAAAGGGGAACTCTCCGAGTCGCTCGTTCAGGAAACGATTGGCGCCCTGGAAAGCCATGAACTGATCAAGGTAAAAGTCCTGGAAAGCTGCCTGATGGGCAGGCATGAAGTTGCCGACGCACTGGCCGAGGCGAGTGCGTCGGAAGTTGCCCAGGTTCTGGGTAGAACATTCCTTCTTTATCGGAAAGCAAAAGCGCCTAAAATTCAGCTGCCTGGTTAGTCTGGAATCAGTCTTTGGAAAGGGTGAAGCCTAGGATTTTTTGTTCGAGTCATCATCCTTATCTGACTTTATTTCTATTTCATCCTTTCCTTCAAAAGACCGCTTGAAATTCTTGATTCCTTTGCCGAGTGATGTGCCTATTTCCGGGAGTTTTCCTGCTCCAAAGATTACCAGTATGAGCAATAGAATAACAATAACCGGGAAACCGCCATATCCAAACATAACTTCCTCCGTACATCGATTGATAAGCCTGCGGTAGAAGTATGTCACCGGATGAGGAAAAATGCAAGGAGTTCGATGTGGATATGCGGCTGACCGGAAGGCCTGAATTCCTTGCTGCTACTGCCTTCTTTTTACATCCTGTTATGTAACCCCGAACTTTGTAGTATATTCTTTGTCTGAGTTTGGCCATTCTTGCGAGGGGCAAGATAATTAGGAATTGTTGCTGCGAACTACCAACACAGGACACTAGTTGTTGCCATTTTGCCTTCTTTTACATACAGTATACCTGCCATACGAACTCAGGAATTACATGCAGCCTTTTCGTACTCTGTATCGGGTGGCTTGATTGATACAAACACAAACAGGATGGCAAGCATAAAGTCCACCGTGAAAAGGACGAGATATGTCCGATAGTACTGAGCTAAATGATCAGCTGGAACTGCCAAGTTATGAATTGCAGAACTGCGAGGAATGTTTCCACAATATCATCTGCCGCAGCGCCGACGGGATTCTTATTGTCGGTCATGATGGAATTGTTCGCTTCGTAAATCCAGCTATTGAGAGAATCCTCTGCCGGAGCGCGGCAGAGTTGCTGGGGAAACCGGTGTGCTTTACCATCGGCTCCGACGAAAAGCAGGAAATTACGATTCCCCAATCGAACCAAGAAACGTGTGTTGTCGAGATGCGGGTCGTGGAAACGGAGTGGGAAGGTGAACCGGTCCGACTTGCCTCGCTTCGGGACGTTACTGACCGCAGGCGTGTGGAAGAACAGCTCCGGCAGAAAACAGTGCAGCTGGAGGAACTGAACAGGACATTGGTCGAGAAGGTTCGGGAAGAAGTGGAAAAGAACAGGGAAAAGGAGCATCTATTAATATTACAGAGCCGTCAGGCGGCCATGGGGGAAATGATCGGCAATATTGCCCACCAGTGGCGACAGCCACTCACGGCAATATCTCTTCTGGTTCAGGATTTGGGGGAGTGTTATGTGTACGGGGATTTTACCAAGGAATATCTGGATACAACCATCAGAAATGCCTTGAATGTCATCCGGCATATGTCCCTTACCATTGATGATTTCCGGAATTTTTTCAAACAGGAGAAGGAAAAGCAGGCATTCAGCGTCGGGGAAGTCGTGACCCGTTCGCTTTCCTTTATCGAATCAAGCCTCCGTTTTAACAATATTGCTGTTGAAGTCGACATTGATGACGATCTGCTGGCCTTTGGTTTCCCCAACGAGTTTTCCCAGGCGTTCATCAACATTATCGCTAATGCGAAGCAAGCCTTCCGCGAAAGGGGCACAGCTGAACCGTTGATCCATATTCAGGGTTTCCGCGATGGAAAGAGAGCGGTTATCACTATTACAGACAACGGCGGAGGTATTTCGGAGCAGATTATCGACAAAATCTTCGAACCGTACTTTACTACCCGGCAAATGGAAAATGGGACAGGGCTCGGGTTGTACATGTCCAAGACCATTGTCGAGAAAAACATGGATGGAAAACTGACAGCCTCCAATGTCGATGGCGGCGCCTGTTTCCGCATCGTCATCTGACCAGGACGGGATGAAATCTCTTTCCCGCACTACTCATGGATACCTTTAAACTTGTCAGTACTTTCGAGCCGCGGGGCGATCAGCCGGGTGCCATAGCCGAGCTTTGCGAGGGCATCCTGCGCGGGGATCGCGACCAGGTGCTTCTCGGTGTGACCGGTTCCGGCAAGACCTTTACCATGGCCCATGTAGTTGCCACGCTGAACCGGCCGACCCTCATCATCGCCCCCAATAAGACCTTGGCGGCTCAGCTGTACGGCGAGTTCAAAGAACTTTTCCCCGATAATGCCGTGGAGTATTTCGTTTCATACTACGATTACTACCAACCGGAAGCCTACCTCCCCACCACCGATACCTTTATCGAAAAAGATTCGGCCATCAACGACGAGATCGACAAGCTTCGTCATTCGGCTACCCGCAGTCTTCTTACCCGTCGTGATGTCCTGATTGTCGCCTCTGTTTCCTGCATCTACGGTATCGGTTCCCCCGAATCCTACCAGGCCATGCACATCTTCTTCCACCAAGGGGACGATTACGGCCGGGACGAGCTGTTGCGGAAACTGGTGGAGATCCAGTACGAGCGGAATGATCTTGATTTTCATCGAGGGTCGTTCCGGGTGCGTGGGGACATTGTGGAGATCTTTCCCGCCCATGATGATGAACGGGCACTGCGCATCGAATTTTTCGGTGATACGGTGGATGGAATCTCCGAGATCGATCCCCTGCGTGGCCAGGTTTTGCAAAGGCTTTCCAAGTGCGCCATCTATCCGGCCTCCCATTACGTGGCGAATCGGGAGACTCTGGAGAGGGCCGTTGAGCAGATCAGGCTCGAACTGGAGGAGCGAATCCGCTGGTTCCGGGAACAAAACATGCTTGTGGAGGCGCAGCGCATCGAACAGCGCACCTTCTTCGACATCGAGATGCTGGAGGAGATGGGGTTCTGCCAGGGTATCGAGAACTACTCCCGCCACTTTGACAACAGGGCTGCCGGAGAGCCTCCCTACACGCTCATCGATTACTTTCCGAAAGATTTTCTATTGTTCATCGACGAGTCCCACATTACCGTTTCCCAGATCGGTGGTATGTACCGAGGCGACCGGAGTCGCAAGGAGACCCTGGTCAACTATGGTTTCCGCCTACCGTCGGCCCTGGATAACCGGCCTCTGAACTTCAGCGAATTTACCGGCAAACAGAATCAGACCGTGTATGTTTCCGCCACGCCGGCGGAGTACGAGCTGCGTCAGGCAGAAGGGGTGGTGGTGGAGCAGGTGATCCGCCCCACCGGGCTCATCGATCCGGCCATCCAGGTTCGGCCTGCTTCCGGCCAGGTTGACGATCTGCTCCACGAGATACGGGAAGCGGTAGCCAAGGGAGAGCGGGTCCTGGTCACCACCCTCACCAAGCGCATGTCCGAAGAGCTTACCGACTACTACCGTGAACTGGGGGTAAAGGTGAAATACCTCCATTCCGACATCAAAACCATTGAACGGATGCAGATCATCCGCGACCTGCGGATGGGGCTTTTCGACGTGCTGGTGGGGATTAACCTGCTCCGGGAGGGGCTCGATATCCCCGAAGTTTCTCTGGTGGCCATCCTTGATGCCGACAAGGAGGGTTTCCTCCGTTCTGCCCGTTCCCTGATCCAGACCTGCGGCCGGGCCGCCCGTAACATCACGGGGCGGGTCATCATGTATGCAGATACCATTACCGGCTCCATGCGGTCTTGCATTGACGAGACCGAGCGTCGCCGGACGATCCAGACAGAGTACAACCGGGAGCACGGCATTACTCCCCGGACGGTGAAGAAGGGGATGCGAAGCATCCTGGAGTCCATCGAAGAACATGACTACAGCACCCTGCCAAAGGTTGCCGAAAGCAACGAGGAGTATGTGCCGCTGGAGAAGATCCCTGGCATGCTGAAAAAGCTCAGGAAAGAGATGCTGGCGGCGGCGGAGGAGTTGGCCTTCGAGAGGGCGGCCGAACTGCGGGACCGGATCAGGAAGCTGCAGGAGCTGGAGTTGGCGGTGAGGTAGGAAGAGGCAGGAATGAGGCGCGAGGTTCGAGGTACGAGGTGACTAGAACGAAAGCCTGCTCATCCCTGTTACATAAATGATTTCCAGATTAGTGCTATCTTCCGCTCTGCAGATTGTCATCCCCGAATGCCTGTATCGGGGATCCAAGATTACAGCCGATTAGAAGCTGGATTCCCGATCAGAATCACTTCGGGAATGACAGTTTCGTAAGTTGGTGGAAGATTAATGCTACTCAGAATAGATTTACTATTTCCTTGCTGGTATTAGGGATTACCGGAATATGAACAAAAGCAGCGAAATATTCGACCATGGCGGCACCGTCTTTGCCCTTTCTCGGTCCCTCGGGGTTGCGCCGGAGGAGCTTTTCGACTTTTCCGCCAGCATCAATCCCCTCGGTCCCGCACCGGGAGTGCGGGAGGCGGTCTGCTCTGCTTTCAAGAGGGTTCTTCACTATCCCGATCGGGAGTCCTTCGAGCTGAGGCAGAAACTGGCTGAAATGCACCGCGTCGGCATGGACAACCTTGTTGTGGCCAACGGTTCAACCGAATTGATCTACCTGCTTCCCCGACTCCTGCCGGGCTCCAGAGGGCTGGTGATTGCGCCGGCCTTTTCCGAGTATGCCCAAGCCCTTCAGCGGGCAGGGTGGCTGACAGAGCATCTGCTCCTTTCTCCTGCCGACGGCTTTGACCTGTCCCTTGAAAAGCTGTCTGAAAAGCTTGCTGAAGGTTTCGACCTGCTGTTCCTCTGCAATCCGGCAAATCCAACCGGAGTGCTTCTTCCCCTGACACTGATCAAGGAAATACTCCGACTTTGTCGCCGCTCCGGGACCTTCCTGGTGCTGGACGAGGCATTCATGGATTTCTGCGAGGGGGCGTCGGCGAAAGGAATGCTTGCCGAAAGCGGTGGCGGAATCGTGCTCCGCTCCATGACAAAATTCTTTGCCATTCCCGGTCTGCGGCTCGGATACGCCGTTGGCCACGATGATGTCATCCGGCTCTGCAGAGAAAATCTGGAGCCCTGGAGTGTCAATACCCCGGCCCAGATTGCGGGAGTTGCCTCGCTGGATGATACCGACTACCGGGATCGCACGGTCCGTTATGTCTCCACGGAGCGGGACGCTCTTGCCAGGGGACTTGCTGAACTGCCGGGGCTGACGCCCTTCCGGTCTGTGGCCAATTATCTGCTGGTGGAAATTCGCAATGGCCATAGTGCGGCAGAACTGAGAAACAGGCTGCTGGAAAAGCGGATTCTTATCAGGGACTGTTCGAATTTCAACGGGCTGGACGGACGCTTCTTTCGGGTTGCTGTGCGAACCGGCGAGGAAAACCGCATTCTCCTTAATGCATTGGGGGAGGTGCTGGGGGAATCATCCCTTTAACAGGCTGTTAAATATCTCCGGTATTCTTCAGAGAGTGGCTGCCGGTGACCGTGCAAGCAGGGTCAATCCAGCTTGACGGTAGGGTGTCACTCCAGCCGAACCGGTGCATGACCTGAGCGAATTCCTCATCCAGGGACGCACTGATTGTCACGATTTCTCCGCTCCAGGGGTGGGGAAAAGAGAGTTCCGCGGCGTGAAGCAGCATGCGGCTGCAGAACAGTCCATCGCGAAACAGGCGGTTGTGGCGGCCTTCGCCGTAGGTTGTGTCGCCGATGATGGGGTGAAAGACGTGCTTCAGGTGCCGGCGTATCTGGTGTCTGCGACCGCTGCGCGGCCTGACTTCCAGGAGGGAATAGCGGACTGTCGGGAATCTCCCCAGCGGGATGGGAAGTTCGACCATGGCCAGGCGCCTGAAAGCGGTGACTGCTTCTTTGGCATCGAGATTTTCGTTGTCTCTTTTTACCTCAAACCGGTCCGGAAGCTCCTGGAGCGGATAGTCTATGACAGCCCCTTCTTGTGCAAATCCCCGTACCACCGCCAGATAGGTTTTGAGGATCGTTTCCGACTCGAAGGATTCGCCCGCGCGCCGAGCCGCTTCCGGTGAAAGGGCAAAGAGGAGCACGCCGGAGGTGGGTCGGTCGAGCCGATGGACCGGATAGACGTGACGCCCCACCTGATCTCTTACCATTTGCAGAGCGAACTCCGTTTCATGCCGGTCCAGGTCGCTACGGTGCACCAACAGCCCGGCTGGTTTGTTGACCGCCACAAAGTGCTCATCGCTGAACAGGATATCAAGTCGGTTTCCGGTCATGGGATTACGGTTTGAACTCCCGGCCGCTCTGCCAGGCTCTGCCGATCGGCTCGCCCAGTTGCCAGTAGTGGTTGTCCGGCATGCTGAGGACAAAGGGGTTCATCTTCTCCATGTCAGGTTTGCCGTCACTCAGGAAGCGCTCCTCCGTGTAGACTCCCACGATTTCCCCGATGAAAAACTCGTTCACCGGCAGGTCCATGGTCTGGACGACCCGGCATTCCATGGTAAGCGGGCACTCCCTGACCATGGGGGCATGACGCAACTCCCCGTAAAAGGGCTCGAACAGCTCCGATTTGTCGGTTTTCAAGCCCGGAGACCAATCCAGCATAATCCACCGCCTTCAACAGCTCGGTTCCCGGTACCGAGACACTGAATTCCCCATGTTCCCGAATGCCTTTATTGGTGTGGTGGATCTTGCCGAGGGCAATGCCAAGCATCGGCGGGCTGAAATTTACCCGGGTGATCCAGGCCACGGTGAGATAAGTGGGTTTGCCGTTCACTTCGGCACCCACAAGTCACTACCGGCATCGGGCCGGGGAACGCCTGATTGGCGATTTTGATCTTTTCCATGGCCAGCCTTTCTGATCAACGGGTTTAGACAAACATCTGTAAACGGACAAAAAACCAGGTACATTGCTTTCCGGCTCGTAAGCTTATCATCCGGATCAGGATAATTCAATCATTGACAGGCTTGCACTCTTTGAAGGCCAACAATGAAGTCTCTGCCATTGCAACCGTGACCGGGAGCAGATCCCATGTGACGTGTTTTCATCATGTGATTTCCCCTGACCAAGCATTGTCGTTTGTCTGCGAAGGCTGCCGGGAAGGCAGCGGGATCTTTTGAAAAAAGCTTTGTGAGAGACTCATTGCATGGTAGCATTCAAGGCTCGGAGCGGATAAACTTGTAAAAGAGATTTCTTGTGTCATGAGGAGCAAAAAACCATGCATGATTTGTTGCCTAAGGGAGAAGAATTGAGAAGAGCGGTTCACTGGATCTCGAACCACCTTCTGGAAAACCCGGATAGCCCGATCCTGCCGCTGGTCAATGAAGCAATCTTCAGGTTCGATCTTTCTCCGATGGATGGCGAATTCCTGCTTAGATTTTACCATCGAAGTAACGATGGACCGTGACCTTTGTCGTGAATTGAATAGTTCTGGCAGGATACCGGCCCTATGAAGATTTCGTCGAACGTATTGGCAGTGAGTGAAATCTGTCCTTACGAGGAATAACAGATCGTCACAAATTTGCCAGTAATGTACTGACAAAAAAATCCCCCCGGCTTCGAGAGACGGGGGGATTTTTTATTTCACGAACTTTGTTTCAGGTTTACTGTGCTGAGTGCCTGCCGAATTACATTTCTGCTGGCTGGTGGCATTCGGAGCAGTTGGTGGTTTTCAGCGCGTCGCCGATATCAATCGGGTGTACGAATCCGTTACCTTGGTGCCGGGCTTGATGTTTTCCTGTTTCTGCTCCAGCACTTCGTGGCAGAGGTTGCAGTCCTTGGAGATGACCTTGCCGGTCGCCGAACGGTGTTTGCCATCATGGCAGCGGAAACAGCCGGGGAAGTAGAAGTGGCCGATATTGTTGGCATGGGTGGTCCAGGAAACCTTCATCTCCGGGAAGAAATTCCGCTGGTAGATTTTCTGAACTTCCGTCACGGCCTTTTCGATTGCAGGAGCTTTGGTTTTACTTAATTCGGGGTAAGTTTTCGCATAATAGCTCCTGATTCCACTGGCAATCGCTCCGGTTGCTTCACTGGTTGTTTTGTACTCCTTTGCAAGGAGTTCGATCGCGACCTTCCTGATGTAAGGGAGGGATGAATCGATGGTGCCGCTGACAAAGTTTTCGTCCATTTCCGTTCCGGGTGCGTGGAAAATATGGCTCGGTCGGTTATGGCAGTCGATGCAGTCCATGAGGCGCGGGGTGCTGGCGTTGATTTCTTTCCGGCTCAGGGGCTTGTCGGTGTCCTGGTACTCGGTTACGACACCATCCTTCCCTTTCACCCTTATATAGGGTATGTCCTGTCGTTTCTCATCGCGGGCTATGTAGAAGACTTCCGAGCTGACATGCCAGTGGATGCCTGATGCATGGGGGGTCTTGGGGGCCTTTCCCAGGTTCAGCAGCAGCTTTATTTCACGTGGCGTGTTCTTTTCGTCGGAAGCATAATTAAAAAAGTCTTTCTCCTTGCCGGAATAGAACTTGGCAGGCCAGTGGCAGCCCTCGCAGGTATCCCGTGCCGGCCGCAGATTCGGGATGGGTGTTTCGATGGGGATCGGATAGGTATTCGTCAGGACCCGGTAGACCTGTTTGAGGCCGGACAGCTTGGCTTTGACAAACCACTTTGCTCCCGGGCCAATGTGGCAATCGGCGCATTTGACCCGCGCATGGGGAGAATAGCTCCAGGCGGTATATTCCGGTTTCATGACCGTATGACAGACTTTGCCGCAGAATTCCGTTGATTCGGTGTAGTCATATCCTTTGATGGAAGCAAGGGCCAGAATCAGGAGAAAGAAGAGCGTGGCAAAGACAAAGAAAATTGCCTTGTGACGCTGGTGGCGGTCATTGAGGTCAAGGGTCGGGTAGAGGGGGACTTCGGTAAGCCCTTCGCGAAGCATTTTCTTTCTGCGTGCGCAGGATGCCTACTGGTATCAGCAGGAGACCGAGAACCAGGATGCCCGGAAAGACAAAGTAGATGAGTATCCCCAGATAGGGGTTTTCAAGTCCGGAAATTATCCCGACGGCCAAAAAAATCACCATGAGAGCCGCGCCCGCTATAGCCAGGAGTATCCCTGTCAGGCTGATAAGGTTGTAGCTATGTCTCATGAGTTTTCTGAACATGGTGGTTCCCCCTGCAGAAAGATGTTGGTGTTGTTGATCAGAATAGTATCCTATCATAACAGAAGTTGCATATTTAACAACTAGAAATGATTGCCTTTCGAATCGAAAAAACTCCTTTCGTAACAACCAGTTGACAATTTATTCCACGTCTGGTAGCTTTTGCTGTGCCCCTGCAAAGGGCTTCACGGAGGGGACCCTGAGCGGCCCCTATCAAACAATTGAAAGGAACACACATGGCGAAGAAACTCTTTATTCCCAGGACCGGTTGAAGTACATCCCGAGATTCTTCAGGCAATGGCGACCCCGATGATTGGTCACCGTATGAAGGAATATGCCCTTTTGCACGGCTCGGTGAAAGCAAAACTGAAAAAACTCCTTTTCACTGAAGAAAAGGTTTTTCTCTCAACCTCTAGCGCATTCGGCGTAATGGAGGGGGCGGTGCGAAACCTTGTGGCGACTCGCTGCGCCAACTTCTGCAACGGTGCATTTTCCAACAAATGGCACGATGTTACCAAGCGCTGCGGCAAGGAGGCCGATGCCTTCAAGGCTGAATGGGGAAAACCCATTACTCCGGAAATGGTGGACGAGGCCCTTGCTACGGGTAAGTACGATGCCATGACCCTGGTTCATAATGAAACTTCAACCGGCGTCATGTCTCCGCTTGCAGAAATAGCCGAAGTTCTGAAGAAATATCCGAATGTGATTTCCATCGTTGATACGGTGTCATCCATGAGCGCCTTGAAAATTCCGGTTGACGAACTTGGTATTGACTGCTGCCTGTTCGGTGTCCAGAAGGCATTCGCGCTCCCTCCCGGTCTCGCGGTCTTTACCGCCAGTGAACGTGCTCTCGAAAAAGCAAAGACCATCGAAGGGAGAGGGTATTATTTTGATTTCCTTGAGTTCGATGCCGCTGACGCAAAAGACAACACTCCCTCTACACCCTGCATTTCCCAGATCTACGCATTGGACAAACAGCTTGACCGTATGTTTGCCGAGGGGTTGGAGAACCGCTGGGCCAGGCATCGTGAACTGGCCGGTCGGGTTGCGCAATGGATCGAGAAAAATGGCTACGGCTTTTATCCCGAAGCCCCCTACCGCTCCGTTGCCCTCACCTGTGCGGTTAATACCAAAGGTTCCGACCTGGCAACCCTGAAGAAACTGCTCGGGGAGCGCGGCTATGCCTTTGATGACGGATATGGCAAGATCAAAGGCCAGACTTTCCGTATTGCCCATATGGGAGATACACAGATGGCCGACCTGGAGGAATTCCTCGCGGTTGTTGATGAACTCCTTGCGGGTCTCTGATTTTCATACGGATCCAAGAAACAGGAAGGGCGGGGCAACCCGCCTTTCCTGTTTCTTGGGTTTGAATTTTGATCGGAACTGCATAAGTTTTGTGATCTGTTATCATGAAACTGTAAGGAAAATGCCTGGAACGCACATGCAAGGTTTTAACTGCCGAAAAGTACGGTACATGAAAGGGGGGTGTCGCGATGGCACAAAACCTTGAAGAGCATGGCATCAGAACTTCGGGAGATATTCACTGGAACTTGACGACCCCCCGCCTGTACGAGGCGATTGTCCGGAAAGGGGAAGCACTCCTTGCCCATGGAGGACCGGTTGTCGTCAATACCACTCCCCACACCGGAAGGTCAGCCAACGACAAATTTATCATCGATGATCCCGCTACCCATGATGTGATCTGGTGGGGGCCGGTCAATCATCCCCTGACAGCGGAGAGATTCTCTGCCCTCTACCAGAGGCTTTTGCACTACATGTCTGACAAGGATCTGTTTGTGCAGGACTGTTTTGCCGGTGCGAGCCGACGTCATCGGCTGCCGATCCGGGTAATTACTGAATACGCCTGGCAATCACTCTTCGCCCGATCCCTTTTTATCTGCCCAACGGTCTCTGAACTGGAGTACCACCGTCCCGAATTCACCCTCATCAACGTTCCCTCGTTTCAGGCGTGTCCCGAATCTGACGGCACCAATTCCGAGGTCATAATCCTGGTGAACTTTTCCAGAAAATTGATTCTCATCGGAGGAACAGGCTATGGCGGAGAGATAAAGAAAGCCATTTTCACCGTCATGAATTATATCCTGCCCCGGGAACGTGATACCCTCTCCATGCACTGCTCGGCCAACGTGGGGCCTGCCGGTGATGTGGCACTATTTTTCGGACTTTCGGGTACCGGCAAAACAACCCTTTCCGCTGATCCGAATCGCTCCTTGATCGGGGATGACGAGCATGGCTGGGATGACGAGGGGATCTTCAACATCGAGGGAGGATGTTATGCCAAGGTAATCAACCTCTCGAAAGAACTGGAACCGGAGATCCATGACTGTACCCATCGCTTCGGCACAGTGCTGGAAAACGTGGTCATTGATCCGGTTTCCCGACGGATCGATCTTAATGATGCTTCTTTGACCGAGAATACCCGAGCAGCCTATACCATCAGAAACATTCCTAACGCGATCCAGGCCGGAACTGCTGACCATCCGAAAAATATTTTCATGCTGACCTGCGATGCCTTCGGTGTCCTTCCTCCGGTTGCCCGGCTAACTCCAGAACAGGCAATGTTCCATTTCCTTTCTGGATACACTGCGAAGCTTGCAGGTACCGAAGACGGCATCGGCAAGGAACCACAGGCCACCTTTTCCGCCTGTTTCGGAGCGCCCTTTCTGCCGCTGCATCCTTCAGTATATGCAGAACTTCTGCGGGACAAGATTGCTCTCCACGGGGTGCGGTGCTGGCTGGTCAACACCGGCTGGAGCGGTGGAGGATTCGGAGTCGGCAGCCGAATCCGGATCGATCATACCCGGGCTATGATACATGCGGCACTGTCAGGGACGTTCGATGCCATTTCCTTTGTCCGGGAACCATTATTCGGGCTTGATATCCCTACGGAGTGTCCAGGGATTCCCTCCTCCATCCTCAATCCGGTTTCAGTCTGGCCGGAGGTGACGGCATACGAAAATACGGCCCGCGATCTGCTGGGCAGATTCCGGGAAAACTTCAGGCAGTTTGAAGGGTAGCCGAGAGACAAGTGAAGACCGGTTCTGAACAGCAAATTGGTATCCGCTAGTGTGACGAAATAAAACTTCGTTACATTCCTTGACAACCCAATAGAAGCCAATAAAATTTATAAGACTTAAAAAAAATAAATATATTGATATTGCGATGTTTTTATATTATAGAAAAAGTGTTTCGATTTTCTGGAGATAAAAAGAAACAGCGTTGCCGGGGTTGCTAAAGTAAGAGTGAGCGGTTTGTAACCCGCCGTTACCAGCAAGGAGGTTCAGTTACTATGGATAGTAAAGACAAGGAACAAGGGATTGTTGCCGAAGAACGGCAGACAGAAAAAAGGAGTATTTGGGAGGAAAAAGGGGTTTCCCGCCGTGACTTCATGAAGTTCTGTACCGCGATGTCAGCGGCACTGGCGTTACCCATCACGTTTGCTCCCAAAATCGCCCAGGCACTTGACGAGGTTCAGCGTCCCACCCTTGTCTGGCTTGAGTTCCAGGATTGCGCAGGCGACACGGAAGCACTGCTACGGGCGTCAAACCCCTCCGTTGCCGACATAATTCTGGATGTTCTTTCCATTGATTATCACGAAACCATCATGGCAGCTGCCGGCCACCAGGCTGAAGAGAACCTGATGAAAGCGATTCGTGAGAACAAAGGGAAATACATCGTCGTGGTGGAAGGTGCCATTCCGATGAAGGACGGGGGCGTCTACAGCTGTGTCAGTGGGAAAGCATCCCTTGATGTAGCCAGAGAGATTTGCGGCAATGCATTTGCCACCATTGCGGTCGGGACCTGCGCTACCTTCGGTGGTATTCCTGCTGCGGCACCGAATCCAACCGGCGCCGTAGGCGTAAAAGAGGCTGTTCCGGGAGCAACGGTCATTAACCTTCCCGGTTGCCCCTTGAATCCTGACAATCTTACCGCGACGATAGTCCATTTTCTCACCTTCGGTAAATTGCCCGATACTGACAGCCAGGGTCGGCCATTGTTTGCCTATGGCAAGAGGATCCATGACAATTGCGAGCGGCGTGCGCACTTCGATGCCGGTCAGTATGTGGAACAATGGGGTGACATTGCTCACCGCCAGGGACATTGTCTTTACAAAATGGGCTGCAAGGGCCCCGAAACCTTCCACAACTGTCCTACTCAGCGTTACAATGAGAAAACGAATTGGCCGGTTGGGGCTGGGCACGGATGCGTTGGTTGTTCGGAAGCAAATTTCTGGGATACCATGACGCCATTTTACCGGCGACTGCCGCATGTCCCTGGATTTGGTGTCGAATACACAGCTAACGAGATCGGCGCCGGGCTTGCAATTGCTACTGCTGCTGCATTCGCGGGCCACGGAATCATCAGTGCCCTCAAGAAGGATAAGAAGGCTGAAGATGGAAAGAAGGAGGAGTAACATATGGCAAAAATCGTCGTTGACCCCATTACCAGAATAGAAGGGCACCTTCGGATCGAAGCCGAAGTGTCCGGCAACCGGGTGACCGATGCCTGGAGCAGCAGTACCATGTTCCGCGGGATCGAACAGATCCTCCAGGGGCGGGACCCTCGCGATGCCTGGGTTTTCACCCAGCGCTTCTGCGGTGTATGCACCACGGTCCATTCCATTGCCTCCATCAGGAGCGTGGAAAACGCCCTCGGAATCAAGATTCCGCCCAATGCGGAATTGATCAGAAACATCATCATGGGTGTCCAGAATGTTCAGGACCACGTGATCCATTTCTATCACCTGCATGCCCTTGACTGGGTCGATATTACCTCGGCGTTGAAGGCAGATCCGGCAAAGACCGCCGCTTTGGCAGCTTCCTTGTCCGACTGGCCGCTCAACTCCCCCACCTACTTCAAGGGAGTTCAGGAAAAACTGCAGGCATTTGTCAGCAAGGGTCGTCTTGGCCCCTTTGCCAATGCGTACTGGGGACATCCTGCCTACAAGCTTCCGCCGGAAGCGAACCTTATGGCCACTGCCCATTATCTGGAGGCGCTGGAGTGGCAGAAGGACATCATCCGTATCCATGCAATCCTGGGCAGCAAGAATCCCCATCCCCAGACATTCCTGGTTGGCGGCATGGCCATTCCGATCGATCCTGACTCACAGAACGCACTCAATTCTGACAAGCTGGAGGAGATCAGCCGCTTGCTGGCAAGAGGCAAAAGAGTTTCGTGGAGAAGGTCTATATTCCCGACCTTCTGGCCGTGGCATCCTTTTACAAGGAATGGGCGGGCATTGGTGACTCCGGCGGCAACTACATGAGCTACGGAGATTATCCCTCCGACAACAGCGGCAGTCCGGAGGTTCTCTGGATGCCTCGCGGTATGATCCTCAACAAGGACCTGAGCAAAGTACATCCTGTGGATCAGCAAAAAATTGCCGAATACGTTGATCACGCCTGGTACGATTACACCGGCGGTCCTGGAACAGGTCTTCATCCGTGGGAAGGTGAAACAAATTACAAATACAGCGGTCCGAAACCGCCCTACGAGTACCTCGACACCGACAAGAAATACTCCTGGGTCAAGGCGCCGCGCTACGACGGTATGGTGATGGAGGTCGGACCGCTGGCTCGCTGTCTCGTTGCCTATGCTTCCGGTCACAAGGAAACAAAAGCCGCGGTTGATATGGTTCTTGCCAAGCTTCAGGTTGGCCCGGAAGCCCTCTTCTCCACCCTTGGCAGGACCGCTGCCCGAGGCATCGAAACCCTGCTGCTGGCCCGGAAACTTCCCGAATGGCATGCTGCCCTCACCGCAAACATCAAGGGTGGCGATTACGCGATTCACAACAACGAGAAATGGGATCCGTCCAGCTGGCCTTCAGAAGCAAAGGGTTATGGCTGGCACGAGGCACCCCGTGGAGCTCTCGGCCACTGGATACGCATCAAGGATCAGAAGATTCTCAATTACCAGGCAGTCGTTCCCTCAACCTGGCTAGCCTCCCCTCGTGATGCCAAAGGGCAGCGCGGACCCTATGAAGCTGCACTGGTTGGGACGCCGTTGGCAGATCCGAAGCGGCCCCTTGAAATCCTGCGAACAATTCATTCCTTTGACCCCTGTCTTGCCTGCGCGGTGCATCTCTTTGACCCGGAAGATGGCGAGTCGGTTACGGTAAAGGTACTGTAGGAGGCTGACCATGGAAAAAATCGAAATCAGGTATGTCTGGGAATGGCCAGTCAGGATTGTTCATTGGGTTAACTTCCTTTCCATATTGGTCCTGTCCGTGACCGGTATCTATATCGGTTGGGGGAAGAGCTTGGCTAACAATCCATCCCAATTTATAATGGGTTGGATGCGATTCATCCATTTCGTTGTTGCATTCATGTTTACCATCAGCGTGCTGGCACGGATTTACTGGGCCTTTGTCGGCAACAAATACGCCAACTGGCGTGTTTTTACCCCCTGGGCTTTCAAAGACGGCCGCAAAAACATGAAGGAGACTTTCCTCTTCTACACGTTTTTCAAGCCGACTCCTCCGCACTGTGTCGGCCATAATGGTATGGCCGGCGCGGCGTATCTCTGGATATTCGCACTGTATCTGGTGATGATCTCTACCGGCTTCGCCCTCTATTCCCAGTATGCCCCCGGAGGATTTTTAAGCAGTGCCTTCAGCTGGGTATACGTCTTCGGAAGCAACCAGGGGCTCCGCCTGACCCATAAGATTACTATGTGGTTTCTGATCGCCTTTGCCATCCACCATGTTTATAGTGCCTGGCTCATGGATGTGAAGGAAAAGAATGGAGTCATTTCGAGCATTTTTGGTGGTTACAAATCTGTTCCGGAAGGGGAGGACTAATCTGTCAGTTCTCGTGCTTGGAATAGGTAACCTGGTCATGACAGATGACGGGGTAGGGGTCAGGGTCGTGCAGTCTCTTGCGTCAAACTATGTCTTCCCGGCCGGGGTGACGGTGTTGGACGGTGGAACTCTCGGTCTTGACCTCCTGCCTTTTCTCGAAGATTTGACCCATCTCCTCATCATTGATGCCATGGCTACCGGTGGCCCGCCGGGAACCATCGCCCGGCTGACCGGTGACGATATACCGGTAGCTTTTGAAACCAAGTTGTCTCCCCATCAGATGGGCTTGAAGGATCTGCTTGCCGTTTCGATTCTTCAGGGTCATGTCACACCCGAGACGGTTCTTCTCGGCATTCAGCCGGAAGCAATCGAGTTGGGAGTTGAGCTGTCACCATCGGTTGAGGCCAAACTGCAAACACTGGTGGAAATGTCCCTTCGAGAGTTGGAATCGTGGGGAATTGTGCCTGAAAAGAAATAAGCTGCTTAGGGCTGTCCATATCTTGTCACAACCGACTGGAGCCTCTAGTCGGTTGTGGCCCCATCCTATGTTGTCCTTATCCTGCAATCCCTTGCATTGTCGCTCTCCTCTCTGCTATCATGCCGTATTCCCTGCATAAAAGAATATATCGGCTCCCTCGAGTCTTTGGAGATACATCCAGTGAAAAACATACGCTTTATTAGCCAAGTACTGTTAAATCAGGTTTCCATCGAGGCAAAGGCGGTGTCCAGGCTACGCAAGAACCTCAATTTTCACGACCGGGACCAGTCATTGTGTCACCGATTGCTCAATGCAATAGAGCCTGACTCGTATATTCCTCCACACCGCCACTGTGATCCGGAGAAGGATGAGACGATAATCCTCCTGCAAGGCAGGCTGGGGGTCGTTTTTTTTAATGAAAGCGGAAAAGTGACGCAGGCGGCTATTCTTTCTCCCAAAGATGAGACCGTGGGGGTGAATATCCCGCATGGTGAATTCCACACTTTAGTCAGTCTGGAGAGCGGGACAGTTTTTTTTGAGAGCAAGGCCGGACCGTATCAGGCCCTGACGGTTGAGGAAAGGGCTCCTTGGGCGCCCGGGGAGGGAAGCGATGAGTCGGCTGCGTATCTCGCGGAACTTCGCAAAATCTGGTAGCACGTATGCAATTTCGCTTGTCATATTCTTCCTGCTTCTCTGCTCGACGGTACTGGCAGGTTCAGAGCGTCCCCGTGCCGGTATTGGCATTCTTATTCTTCGACCGGCCTTTTCTGAGCAGGCTGATACATTGAATGCATTAGTGCTGTATGAAACTCCCGGTATCGAACGGGTCGCACAGGTCAATGCTGATCGCCTTCCCTCCCTGTCGCTTTCCCTATCAGTTCCTTCCGGTGAGTACGCCGTTGCTGCAATGGGTAAGAGAGGGGACTGGTTCCGGCTTGCCTATGATGACGCCGGGCGCGAGGGCTGGATACAGAGCAGAGATTACTGGAACTATTACTGTTGGCCCGATTTCCTGCCGGGCAGGGTTGTGGTTCTTCTGCCCGATCTGCAAGCAACTTTGTCGAAAGTGCACCAGGAACCGCTCGATACTTCACCGCCACTGGGGAGCATCTCCCCCGGACAGAAGATACGTATCATCGATATCCGTGACAGATGGGCCCTGATTCGGTCTGATGATGGCATGATCGGATGGATTCGCTGGTGTGACAGCAATGGTAAGCTGGTTATTGCTCTGGAAGGGTGAGAGCTGCAGCCTGATCAATTTTCGTAACGAGACAAAAGTGTTGACTTGCTGTAAACCCTGTGCTATTCCAAATTCTATGAAATCAATCCGTATGGCATCTTCAGAAGCACGAGCTATCAGCGCCGCGGCGCGTAAAGCCGCACGTGTATCCGCTGCCATGTGAGTTTTCACAAATAATCTGTTTTTATAAGGGCCGTGGGTACAACCTGCGGCCCTTTATATTTTTCGGACAACGGTGTCTGCAGTATATAACGGAATATTCTGGGAGATAGTATGCGAAACGAACTTGTCAATCCGGGGGCTGGTGAACTTACCTACGAGATTCGAAACATTGTGAATGTAGCGGAAAAGCTTCAAAAGTACGGTGTCAAGATAAACTGGGAAAATATCGGGGACCCCATCGTCAAGGGAGAGAAGGTTCCTGCCTGGATGAAGGAACTTGTGGTGCGAGAAGTCATGAACGATGAAACCTACGGGTACTGCCACACGCGAGGCGTTCTGGAAACCCGGCAATTTCTCTGCGAACTGACCAACCGGCGCGGAGGCGTCCAGATAACACCGGACGATATCATCTTTTTTAACGGTCTTGGAGACGCCATTGCCAAGGTGTACGGAACCCTGAAACCGGAAACCCGCATCCTTACCCCTTCACCAACCTATACAACACACTCCACCGGTGAAACGGCACATGCAAATGCAGCATCAATCTGCTATCGTCTGCAGCCTGAAAATAACTGGTATCCCGATCTTGAGGACCTTCGAAATCATGTAAAATACAACCCGGCAATTTCCGGAATTCTCATTATCAACCCGGATAACCCGACAGGAATGGTCTATCCCGAGTATATCCTTCGAGAGATTGTTTCAATTGCCCGTGAGTATGGACTGTTCATCATTGCAGACGAAGTCTATAACAATATCGTTTATAACGGTGAAGAAACACTTCCCCTCTCTGCCCTGATTGGTGATGTCCCGGCCCTGGCACTGCGGGGAATATCGAAGGAGTTCCCCTGGCCCGGTTCCCGTTGTGGATGGATCGAGTTCTACAATACGGAAAAGAATGGCCGCTTCAAGAAATACGTAAATGCCATTCTCAACACCAAGATGAATGAGGTCTGCTCCACCACTCTTCCGCAAAAGGCCCTGCCGGCCATCTTTTCCCATCCGGAGTACAAGGGCTATCTTGACGAGCGAATTGCCCGCTATGAACGGATGAGTAACATTGCCTATGATTATCTTAAGGATCTCCCGGGTTTGATGGTGAATCGCAGCAACGGCGCCTTTTACATGGCGGTCGCGTTCCAGGAGGGCTTGTTGACCCATAAGCAGACTCTTCCCATTGAAAATCCCGAGATCCTGGAGTTGGTGGAGGGATTAGTTACCGCACCCGGCGTCGCTCCGGATAAAAGGTTTGTCTACCATCTCCTTGCCAATACGGGAATCTGCGTCGTTCCCCTCTCATCCTTCTCTACCCATCTGCAGGGTTTCCGCGTTACCTTGCTGGAAAAGGACGAGCAGGAATTCCGCAGAATTTTCGAGACCTTGGCCAGGAAAATTGAGGAGTACCTTCGTTCGTAACAGTGCCAGACTCTGGAGCAAAACCTCCTGAGTAATTGCCCGCCTTGACGGAGTTACGCTACAAAAAAGCCCCCATCAGAAGTCTGCTGATGGGGGCTTTTTTCGTTTGTACAAAAGGTAAGAAAGTGCTGTTTTCTTCTGTCATACCACTCTGATGAGAAATTCCGGACAGGCTGCAGCGCAATAGCCGCAGAGGATGCACTCTTCTTCCTTCACCGTGGCAACGCCGTTTTCCAGCACCAGTGCTTGGGCAGTACAGGCTTCTACACAGGCACCGCAGCCCTTGCAGAATTTTTCCATGATCTTGAATTTCCTGCGCCGTTTTTCCAACGATTCCCAGATTTCCTCATCCGCTTCATCGAGAGAGCATAGTTTGAGGTTAGCATCGATCTCCTCGCGGGAGAGCATCCCAAGGGCCAGGGCATCGACGCCGGGGAGGCCGAGAACATATCTGATGCTGGCTCTGGCCTCGGAAATGAGATTGCCGCCGGCCAGTGCCTTCATGGCATAAACCCCCTTGCCGTTCTCTTGAGCAGCAGGCAATAGCTTCGGCCATCTCCTCGGCACTGCCGTCCATGATGCCCATACCGGTCCGGTTGATCAGCGGGTGAACAACGTCGATTTCGGGCCGGCTTGCCGCTGCCCGGAATGCGGCAATGTAATGGGAGGAAATGCCCACATGTCGCAGCTTTCCCTCCCGTTTCATCATCAACAGTTCTTCAAGAACCTCGGCGCGGTCGCTACAGGGATCGGCCAATCGAGCTCCGTGGATATGCACAATGTCGAGACGATCGATCGCCAGTTCTTTTAATGCCTTTTCCACATGGGATCGGGCCTCGGAGGCTGTTGTTGCATGGGTTTTACTGGCAATCCGGACCTCACCGGTGAAACCGCTGAGTGCTTCGCGGATATGAGGGTAGGTGCCGTAGAGCTCTGCAGTGTCAAGCATGGTGACACCTGACTCCAGGGCGTGGCGAATGAGGGCACCGCCTTCCGCGGCGGAAAGGTTTGCCTGAAGAGGACCGAGGGGTAGCGTGCCGAAGACCAGGCGGTTAACACGTATGCCGGTAGATCCCAAGGTTACTTTGTTCATGGTGTGACTCCTGGATTATTCGAGATGAACTGCGAAACCAGGGTAGAATCGCTGTTGCCGCTTCTCTACTTGGTTTTCACGAATTTCAAGGCTGCCGAATTCATGCAGTAGCGGAGGCCGGTTGGTTTGGGACCATCGTCAAAGACATGCCCCAAATGAGCATCGCACCTGCTGCAGAGGACCTCGGTTCGCCTGACAAACAGGCTGTTGTCGGGTTTCGTTGTGATGTTTTCCGGGGCAACGGGTTGCCAGAAACTCGGCCACCCGGTTCCGGATTCATACTTCGCGTCGGAGCTGAACAGGTCGAGGTCGCAGCAGGCGCAGCGATAGATGCCCTTTTCGTGGTTATTCCACCAGGCATTGGCAAAAGGTTTTTCCGTTCCCTTTTTCCTCGTTACGTAAAACTGTTCAGCAGACAGTTGCTTGCGCCACTCATCTTCGCTTTTCACTACCTTTGCGGTCATGTAGTACCCTCCCCGTTCAACGGAATAGACCCGTATCTGACCGGATTCGTCTACCTTGCCTGTTTTGGTGCCCCGGTCTTCGCTCTGACCGGAAACCTTGCAGGCGGTTACCATAGTTGCCAGCATCAGGAAAACGCATACTCCCACTACGGTTGTCAGGCTTAAGAGTTTCATAATTGAACTCCTTTGCTGCTGATGGAAACTATTTGGCTTCGGGAAGATCCATCCGTACCTTCAGTTCGCCCGGTGCGGGATGGTTATAGCCCGGAATCTTGACGAGCACGTCACTTTTAATCAGATCACTCCGCTGCATCCAGACCAGACCGTCCAGGCTTGCCCAATCGCGATACACGAATACTTCATGGGACGGTGTTACTGTAAGCTCACTCTTTGCCGGCTTAGAGAAGAGACTTCCCTCGATGGTAATGGAAAGGGTGATTGGCTGGCCGGCGGAAAAGAGCAGGATATAGTCAGTCGCGGGAACAGGGTCACCGAAGCGCACCACAGGGAGTTTGGATAGGGTTTCATACGAAGGGGATGATGCTGCTGCCAGGCTGGTGGAAAGGAGAAAGACTAGAAAAGCACAGATAAGGATTCTCACGGGTAACCTCCGAATGGGGGATTAAAGAATATGACGGCCCTGTAGTTCTCTTTACGAGTAGGGATTAAGCGTGTTTCAAAATATACCATACCAGTCAAATGGCAAAAAGAAAAGGCTAAGGACAGGGCAATGCGGGTAGTTCGGTATCGTCGTGTTGACGTTCCCTGATCGGTTGTATATAGTAAAACCTGAATTCTTGATCCCTGTGAGGCCAGTACCGATCGGGGGTCCCAGGTTCCCGTTTTCGGTACGTGTTTCTCCGTTTTCCAGCCTTCCCTGATCCTGGTTCAAGAGCAGGTTCAGTTCCCACGGCACTCAGCTGAAACGATCCACCATGCGAGGTTGTACATGAAATTCACACACGGAGTACTTGTTGTTTTCTTCTGCGTTTTTGTCTCTGCCACCATCGCTTCCGCTGACGGTTTGGAAGGGAAGGTGCGGGAGCACACCCTGAAGAACGGTATGAAGCTGCTTCTCGTGGAGCGTCATACCTCGCCCACTGTTGCTGCCTGGATCCGTTTCAAGGTCGGGAGCGTAAACGAAAGAAGTGACGAGCGGGGGATTGCCCACCTTCTCGAGCACATGCTTTTCAAGGGCACGAAAACGCTGGGAACTACGAACTATGCCAAGGAGAAACCGCTTCTCGACTCCATAGAAAAGACGGCCCAGCTACTCATGGCTGAAAAGCTCAAACGGGAGGCCGCTGATCCGAAGAAAATCGAGGAGCTGTCCAAAAGGCTTGCCGACCAGGAAGCCGCTGCCGAGAAATATGTGGTGAAGAATGAAGTTTCCAAAATCTATGATAAAAACGGCGGAAACAACTACAATGCCTTTACCGGCAAGGACAGTACAGCCTATATGGTAAGTCTGCCCTCCAATAAGTTGGAACTCTGGGCGGTCCTCGAATCGGACCGCTTGCGCAATGCCGTACTGCGGGAGTTCTATACCGAACGGAATGTGGTGATGGAGGAGCGGCGCCGTTCCTATGATTCGGATCCGGAAGGGAAGCTGTGGGAGTCGTTCCTGGCGGCTGCCTATGAGGCTCATCCCTATGGCCAGCCTATTATCGGCTGGATGTCCGATATCGAGAACCTGTCACGGACAAAGGCAGAATCGTTTCTGCACCGGTATTACGCACCGGCCAATGCCGTTGTGGCCATCGTTGGTGATATCGATCCGGAAAAAACCATAGCTCTGGTGGAAAAATATTTCGGCTCACTCCCTCCGGGGGTGCCAGTTCCTCCTGTGGCGACAGTCGAACCGCGCCAGCTTGGGGAGCGGCGGATCGAAATCGAGGAAGATTCAGAGCCGCAATTAATGATCGGGTACCATAAACCGACGATTCCCGATCGTGACGACTACACTTTTGACGTCATAACCATGCTCCTTGCTGACGGCAAGAACTCGCGGCTCTACAAAAAACTCGTGGTGGAAAAACAGCTTGCCAGCGATATCTCTGCCTTCTATGGGCCGGGTAGCCGCTATCCCAACATGTTCGTCATTTCGGCAGTCCCCAGGAGCCCACACACGATGCAGGAGGTTGAGGCGGCCATCTATGGGGAGCTTGAGCGGCTGAAGCGGGAGCCGGTCAGTTCCCGGGAACTCCAGCAGATTCTCAACAAGCTGGAAGCGGACGAGATCCAGTCAATGAGTTCCAATGGCGGGCTTGCTTACCGGCTGACGGAGTATGAGAGTGTTGCGGGAACATGGCGCTATCTCACGGAACATCGTGCAAAGGTGGCCAAGGTCACTCCTTCTGACGTAATGGATGCGGCACGGAAATATTTCGTACCTGACAACCGGACCGTGGCGTTCATCAAAAAAAGGGAGACAACCCGATGAAAAAACTGCTGACCACCCTGTGGCTTTTCCTTTCCCTGTTCCCGGCGATTTCCGCGATTGCCGGATCAACCGTTGATCCACGGAAAATGACCTTCCCCCCTCTGGTCTTCCAGGTGCCCACGGCAGAACGGGTGGTCCTGGATAACGGTATGATCGTCTATCTTCTGCCGGACCGGGAACTGCCCCTTGTTTCCATCCAGGCCTACGTCGGGACCGGAAGCGTCTATGAACCATCCGACAAGGCCGGGCTTGCCGGTCTGACCGGTGCGGTCCTTCGTGGTGGCGGGACAGCCCTGACATCGCCGGAGGCCCTTGATGACGAATTGGAGTTCATGGCTTCATCCATCGAGTCGGGTATTGGCGAGGATCTCGGGACTGTTTCCATGAGCTGTCTGAAAAAGAACCTGGACAGGACCTTGGAGCTTTTTGCCCAGGTCCTCACCGAACCAGCTTTTCGCGAAGACCGGGTTGTGCAGGGGAAGAATCTTACGATCGAGACCATCCGTCGCCAGAACGACGATCCAAAGGAAGTTGCCGACCGGGAACTGCTCAAGGCCATCTACCGGGATCATCCTCTCGGACGCTATCCAACCATCGAATCGGTGAGTTCCCTGACCCGGGATGATCTTGTTGCCTTCCATGCCCGCTACTTCCATCCCAACAACGTCATCCTGGCAGTTTCTGGCGATTTCGACCGTGCGGAGATTCTGGGTAAACTCACGAAAGCCTTTGCCGATTGGAAGCGGAGTGAAGTGACTCTACCGCCGGTGCCGGAACCAGCTCCTAACACCTCGCCGGAAATTCTGTTGGTGAAGAAGGATATCAACCAGACGGTTATCCGGATGGGACATCTGGGGATTGACAAAAACAATCCCGACCTTTATGCCATTACCGTCATGAACGCTATTCTCGGCGGCAATGGTTTCAGTTCCCGCCTCATGTCGGTAATCCGGGAAAAAGAGGGATTGGCTTACAACGTGGACAGTTCCTTTCGGGGCGGACGCCGTTTCCCCGGTATCTTTACGGCGGAGACTGAGACCAAGGCTACCACTACGGCAAAGGCGATCGGATTGATGGAGAGAATGATTGCCGACATGACCCGCCAACCGGTGAGTGACGAGGAGATTTCCCTTGCCAGGGAATCCATTATCAACTCCTTTATTTTCGCCTTTACCTCTTCTGCCTCGGTAGTTGGCCAGCAGGCGCGTCTCGAATATTACGGCTATCCGAAAGGATACCTGGAGAATTATCGAAAGAATATTGCAAAAGTAACGAAAAAGGATGTGCTTCGCGTGGCTCGGAAATATCTGCATCCCGACAAGATGATCCTGGTGGTCGTGGGTGACGAGAAGAAGTTTGACAGGCCACTCTCCACCTTCGGGAAGGTTCGGCAGGTCGTGCTGCAAGCACCGAAGTAGTCTGTTCCCTTTATTTAAGGGGGGAACCTGTTTAACTGATCTGAAAAAAGATGCGGCCAACCGAGAGGTGGCCGCATCTTTTTTTGTTTCTTTCATCAATTGTGCATTTCATGACTCACGTCAAAGTTATTTTATCAAAATACTAGTAAAGTAAAGCCAGAGATTGACGATAAAATGACTAAGTAAACAAGCTGACAGTTACAACTCCAACACCGCAGAAAGCCAAAAAGGCTTTCCTCCTTTGCGCGGTTTCCACCCTCCGGAGCCGCGCCTTTTTTTCACTATTCCAGGGTGTTTTGATAAATATTTTTGCGCTCCATTTCATGAGGCGAAAGCATATGGATTGCCTCAACAGATGATTGAATATTCCTCCCAAATTGTAACTGGTTGATTTATCGCTAAAGAAATGCCGAAAAGTGCCGAGAAGAATAAAACATAGCAAAACAATCTTCCACACGGCCTGAAGCCATTCGGGTCGTCTTCCTCCATTGCGCGGTTTCCACTCTCCGGAACCGCGCTTTTTTCTGTCCAGTCATGCTCCATTCTTTCCAAATTTTAACACTCCTGCTTGCACGATGTTTCCCAACGGTTTTATCTTCCGTACGTGGTGGAGTTTTTTGTGCCGGCTGTTTCCTCAAGGATTGACGTTTGAATGTATACGAGATAAAACTTGGGAATGTCAGTTTTGATAGAAGGGGGCTTGCCCGGCAGAAAAAAAAGAGTACACTGATGATACTTTCATGGTATTAAGGAGGAAATAATGGCTAAATATACCTGTACGATCTGCAATTATCAGTATGACCCTGAACTCGGTGATCCGGGGAACAATGTTGATCCGGGAACGCCTTTCGAGGAACTTCCCGACAGTTGGGTCTGCCCGGTCTGCGGGGCGGAAAAAAGTTTTTTCGAGAAGGAATAAAGGAAAGGAGAGCAATTCCCATGGCACGAATTCCTTTTGTTGACCAGGATGCCTGCATCAGTTGTGGTCTCTGTATTGAATGTGCTCCCGAAGTGTTTAGACTCGACAATGCTAATCTGGCGGAGGTGTACGATCCGACCGGTGCTCCCGAGGAGAAGATCCAGGAGGCAATGGACGGGTGCCCGGTCAGTTGTATTTACTGGCAGGAATAGAAACACGTGAGATAGGGACGGGCAAGATTTCCCCGCGTCAGCTACGGCAGGCGCGGGGAAATTTTCTTCATAGCTCTGCCAGAAAATATGCTTGAACGACGTTGTGGAAAACAATCCGCATTTCCCCGCAGGCCTGCAGTATTTTTACCCCATCGTTCTGCCGCTTTCCCTTGGCTGTTCCCCATTCCGCTTGCAATGAAAAATTTGCAATTTCCTGCCCGAATTTATATAGTGGAGGGAAAATAAGCAGGCAGGGAATTGTATGATACGAAGGATACTTACCTATCCGGACCCGGAATTGAAGAAAAAATCGGCTCCGGTAACAATAATCAATGAAAAAATCACCGAACTTGTCAAGGACATGGCCGAGACCATGTATGATGCTCCGGGTGTCGGACTTGCCGCGGTCCAGATAGGGGTTCATCAGCGGGTGATCGTTATCGATATCGCTCCAAAAAGCGAGAAACCGGACCTCATTGTTGCCATCAACCCCGTTATCGTCCATGCTGAAGGGACTTCCTGCGACGAAGAAGGGTGTCTTTCCGTCCCACACTATGGTGCCAGTGTGAAAAGGCATGCTTCGGTTGTGGTCAAGGCTCTGAACCTGGAGGGTGAAGAGGTAACCTATCGGGCTGATGGTCTCCTGGCAATAGCTTTCCAGCATGAGCTCGATCACCTGGACGGGATCCTTTTTGTGGACCACCTTTCTCCTCTGAAAAAGGAAATCTTCAGAAAAAAATACCGCCAAATGCTTGAGCAATCTCAGGTGGATCAATAATGGCAGGTCTGCGTGTTGTCTTTATGGGAACGCCTGATTTTGCCTGCCCGACACTTCAGCGGCTTATCGACCGGGGGGAAGAAATTCTTGCCGTGGTTACCCAGCCGGACCGGCCGAGAGGGCGGGGACAGAAATTTCTGCCCCCACCGGTGAAGGCTCTTGCCGAGCGTTATGCTCTGCCGGTCCTCCAGCCGCTCAAGGTGCGAGCCCCCGAGTTCATCGACATCATGCGGGAGATGAAACCCGACCTGATCGTGGTGGTCGCCTTTGGTCAGATCCTGCCCAAAGCCCTGCTGGAAATCCCGAAACATGGATGCATCAATGTGCACGCTTCTCTCCTTCCCCGGTACCGTGGTGCGGCTCCGATCAACTACTGCATCATCAATGGAGAAACCGAGACCGGCGTTACTACCATGCTCATGGACGTGGGCCTCGACACGGGCGACATGCTGCTGAAGAAGGTAACGTCCATTGACCCCGAGGAAGACAGCCAGTCGCTGCATGACCGGCTATCAGTCCTTGGTGCGGATTCCCTGGATGAGACCCTCGAACTTCTCTGTGCCGGCAGCCTGATGCCGGAGAAGCAGAATGATTCCCAGACCTGCTATGCGCCGATGCTGAAGAAAGAGGACGGACGTATTGACTGGAATGCGGAGCCGCAGGTCATCAAGAACCTGGTGCGGGGCATGAATCCCTGGCCTGGTGCCTTTACCTACTTCGATGACAAATTTCTTAAAATTTATCGGGTAAGAACCGGAAGTGGTACGGGAATTCCGGGAACGGTGCTTGAAGCAGGAAAAAATGGCATTGAGGTCGCCTGTGCCGGTGGAAGCGTAATCCTCGAAGAGGTCCAGCTGGAAGGGAAAAAGAGACTTCCCGTCCGTGAATTTCTCGCTGGCTGCCACATCGATCCCGGCACGATTCTGGGGAAAGAGGAGTAGTTTGTGGTGAAAAATGATTCCAAGATAACCAGCACATCCAAGGGATTGTTTGTGACGCTCCTGGCAGTCACCTGCATTCTCATTGCGGCTGTTTTTCTCGTCTTCTGGTGGCTTCAGAACACCGGGCTCGCGTCCATTCATCCGAGACTTCCCGCCATTGCCGGCAGTGTTCTGGTAGTAATTGCAGCCGGCATCCTTCTCGGGACGCTCCTTCTGGTTCTGACGACGCTTCTTGGCAAGGACATCCTTGGCACACGACTTCTCAGGGGTGCTGCCATCAAATTTCTCCTTCCCCTTCATCGAATTCATCGGCAGGCTTGCGGGAATTCCGCGTGATACCATCCGCCAGTCGTTTATCGCCATGAATAACAGCCTGGTCCTCTCCCAGAAAGTCCGGCTGAAGCCTGACCGGATCCTGATCCTGCTGCCCCACTGCCTTCAGCTTTCCGAATGCGATATCAAGGTTACCGGGGATATCAACAAATGCCTCCGCTGCGGTCGCTGTCCCATTTCCGGACTTGCGGATCTTGCGGAGAAATATCAGATCGATATTTCGGTTGCAACCGGGGGAACCCTGGCACGCAAGGTCATCATGGAAAAGAGGCCCAAGTTGGTGGTGGCCGTGGCCTGCGAGGGTGACCTCACCACGGGCATCAAAGACTGCTACCCCCTGCCGGTACTGGGTGTGCTCAATGAGCGACCCTATGGTCCCTGCGTCAACACTACCGTTGATTTGCTGAAGATTGATGAGGCCCTCCAGATGGTCCTGAAACAGGAACCCTGATCCGCCCTTTTCCTTCCGCTGTGTGAAATATACTATCCATGAAATCCTATATCGCTGAAAAAGCAGTCCTCACCATGCGGGAGGAGATCGCGGAATCGGGCGGAAACGAGATCTTTTTTCTCGGCCGCACCGATGAAAACGGCATTGTGGTTGAGGTCGAGCCCCTTGCACGGGGCAGCCGCGATGCGGTAGCCGCTATCATTATCGCCACATCCTTTGGCGACGTGGTTCTTCACAACCATCCTTCCGGAGATTTAACCCCATCACAACCGGACCTGGAAATCGCTTCCATCCTCGGAAACCAGGGGGTCGGTTTCTACATTGTCGACAACTCGGCAGAGAGGTGCTACCAGGCGGTACGACCCTTTGCCCGTAAGACCGTCGAGCACCTGTCCTTACCGGAGATCGAACAGTTTTTTGCTCCCGAAGGCGTCCTTTCCCGCAACCTTGAGGGCTACGAGCACCGGGACGAGCAGACCCGAATGGCCTTTAATGTTGCCGAGGCCTTTAACCGGGAACGCGTGGCCATTATCGAGGCGGGCACCGGCACCGGCAAATCCCTGGCCTATCTTCTTCCCGCAGTACTCTGGTCCGTTCGCAACCGTGAACGGATTGTCATTTCCACCAATACCATCAATCTTCAGGAACAGCTTATCAAGAAAGATATCCCCTTCCTGCAGCAAAAGGGGGGGCTCTCCTTTCGGGCCGTGCTCGTCAAGGGTCGATCCAACTATCTCTGTCTGAGGAAATTGAAGGCCATTGAAACCGAGCCTTCTCTGTTCAAGGAAGAGGGTACTGCGGGAGAGTTGGAGGCTCTCGTGGAGTGGAGCCGGAAAACCGGGGACGGGTGTCGGAACGATCTGAGTTTTATTCCCCGTGACGAGATCTGGCAGGAGGTCTGTTGCGAGGCTGACCAGTGTGGCCGGGTCAAGTGCACTCACTATGGGAAATGTTTTTTCTATACCGCCCGCCGCGAAGCGGCCGGGGCCGATGTCCTGGTTGTAAATCACGCCTTGCTGTTCGCGGATGTGGCCTTGCGCAACGAAACCGGCTACGATTCATCGGCCATCCTCCCGCCCTTTACCCGCCTGATCTTCGATGAGGGACACCATCTTGAGGATACTGCCACCAGCTTCTTTTCCTCCCGTACCTCACGTCATGGATTGCTGCAGATCCTCGGCAGGCTCCAGCACCCGCGCAAGGCCCAGAGGGGAATCCTGCCGCAGTTATCGGCGAAAATTTCCCGGGAGGTCCCGGAGGAACTGGATGCCCAGTTTATCGAACTGTCGGCTCTCCTGGAAGAAAGGCTTATCCCCCAGAGGGTTGCCCTGGCGGACAGCGTGACCCAGGTGCTCGATTCCCTGGGGCTCGACCTGCTTGCCTATCTGAAAAATGACAAAAAAAGCTCGGGCGAGCGGAAGCTGCGCCTTACCGCAGCGGTGTATGCCGATCCTTTCTGGCGAACGGCAGAAGAGGCGGTGCAGCGGCTGGTAAAGGAACTGACGGAGTATGTGGCGATTATGCAGGCGTTTTTAAAGACCTGCGAGCAGCTTCCCGATTCCGTCCTGGTAAAACTTTCCGGCAGTCTGATCGATCTGCGCGGGATACGGGGCAGGCTGGAGGGTGTCATCCAGGATCTGGGAGTCTTTACGGTTCGCAGCGACCGGGCCTGCCATTGGTTTGAAGTGAGTAATGGTTCCAAGGGCATGACGGTGCGTCTCTGTTCCTCTCCCATCGAGGTGGCGCAATCCATTAAGACGGTGGTCCTGGACAAGTTCCGGACCGTGGTTGTCACTTCCGCGACACTGGCCGTGGGTGAGAAATTTGACTACCTGAAAAAGATGACCGGAATTGACCTGCTGGACAAACAGCGGGTGACCGAACTGCTCCTGGCGTCGCCTTTCGACTATGAGCGACAGACCTTCATCGGCATTCCCGATGATCTGCCCGAGCCGACCGATCGGAGTTTTGCCGGGTTTCTGGAGGAATACCTGCTGCGGGGGCTCATTACCTCTGAGGGGCGGGCCTTTGTCCTTTTTACCTCCTACGATCTCCTGTCGAGAGTCTACGCCTCGCTTCGCGAACCGCTGCAAAAGGCCGGGCTTACGCCGATGCGCCAAGGGGAAATCAACCGGCACATGCTCCTGAACCGTTTCCGGCTGGAACGGAATGCCGTGCTGTTCGGTACGGATTCCTTCTGGGAAGGTGTTGACGTGCAGGGGCGGGCTCTGGAACTGGTGGTGATCACCCGGCTGCCCTTTCGGGTGCCCACCGAGCCGATCCTCACGGCCCGGGCTGAGGCCATCACAGCCGAGGGTGGCGACCCGTTCATGGAATACACGGTTCCCCAGGCGGTGATCAAATTCAAGCAGGGATTCGGCAGGCTGATCCGGAGCAGGGATGACCGGGGGGCGGTGCTGATCTTCGACAGCAGGGTTCTGTCAAAGAATTACGGACGATTCTTCCTCGACTCGCTGCCGAAGACGAGAATTACCAGAGGAGAGGGTGAAACGGTTTTTCAGGAAATGGAGCGGTTTTTTCGGGCGGCAGGAACGACTGCAGGGGCTGAGATTGCTTCAGATTGACACGGTCCTGTGCCGTCGATCGGATTGTTCCAAAACCTGAAGAATCAATTTTCGCAAAGTCCAAATCCAGTCATTCCCGTAGCGATTCTGATCGGGAATCCAGTTTATTTCCGTCTGAGATTATGGATCCCCGATAAAGGCATTCGGGGATGACAGTCTTCATAACGGAAGACAAAGTACTAATCAGATTCCAGAAATACCGAGCGGTTACGGCCGGAATTCTTTGCCTGGTATAGGGCGTCGTCAGCTCTCTTGATGCACGCCTCAAGTGTCTCTCCGTTGACATACACCGAAACGCCGAGACTGATGGTTGTCCGGATTACCGACGTTTCCGCATCCAGGGCCAGGTTATCCGTCAACTCGCGGAGTCGTTCGGCAACCTCAAGCGCTTCGTCCTTGTCCGTCTCGGGAATAAGTACCAGGAATTCATCCCCTCCCCATCGCGCGCAGCTGTCTTCCTTGCGCAGATAGCCGGAAAGTGTCTGAGCTATTGTTACCAGAACCTGATCGCCATGGTCATGCCCGAAGCTATCGTTTATTCCCTTGAAGTTGTCGATGTCGGCCATGATCAGGGCAAAGCATCTTCCGCGACGAATCGAGCGGGCCTGCTCGGCCTCAAGTCTTTTGCACATGTCCAGTCGATTGGGCAGACCCGTGAGGTAGTCGACCTGGGATGCCAGCTCGAATCTCGTTTTCAGGTCCTGCAACTCGAACTGGTAGCTGTCACTGATTCTGGCAATTCGTTTCAGCCGTCGTGATAGTCGGACATACTTCTGAAAGAGCTGGGAAAAATCTCCGTAGAGAGGCGTTTTCGAGAAGTGTCTGTTATTGATGGTCGGAAGAAACCTGAGGATCACCGGATCTTCAATGTCCGTATCATCCAGCAGGCGCGCCGAGTCGGAGACGAGGCGGTCCCCAGCCGGGGGCAGTACCTTCGCGAGGGCTGAGTAATTGGTGGCGCAGTCCGGGCAGAGGCCATGCGAGATCATGGCATCGGAATTCTCGGAGATGAACTGTTCCAGTTGCTTCCAGTAGCCATCGTCGTTGCGGACCTTCTTGCATGAGGCGCAAATGGGAATGAAGCCTTTCAGTGTCTTGACCTTTGCCGCTGTTTCACGCAGTTCAAGGACCAGGTCTTTCACCTCACACTGGTAACTGTCGCTGATCTTGGCGATCCTTCCCAGGCGCCGAAGCAACACTTTGTAGGCGGAAAAGATCTCCGAGGCTTCTTCACGGGTGAGGGGGGATTCTTCAGAGGTTTCATCAAACCGACCTTCATATCTGGCAATAAAGGCATCTTCCTTTTCCGAGGAATAGGTCATGGCTCCTCACCCACGGGGATAATGGCGAAAGGGACCGTAACTTCTTCCTTGAATTCTTCGGCAGTTTCACAGGCGCGGTGGTTTTCTTCGTCATAAAACCAGTTGACCGCCACGACCCTTCCGGACAGGTGGGATTCTTCGAGGAGATCGAGGATATCCATCATGCACTTGGTGCTGCCGGTATTCAGGTAGCTGAGGTTCGTGTTGAGCGTCGTCGGTCCGTGATGAACTGCGCTGAAGCGAGCCAGCCAGGAGAGGATCGGGCGATAGAATTCAAAGGAATTTTCCGGATAGGATTCGCCGGACATGCTCAGGACGCCTGAGACGGGATCAAAGATTATTTCTGGGGTCGATTTTGTTCCTTCGATATGAAGTGTTTCCATGGACTACTCCTAAATAATTGCCTTGAGACTGAAAAAACAGTATCTGTCGTCCATATCCCTCAGGGTGTAGCCCAAGGGACGGGATGACTTCCGTGACATGTCGATCAGTCCGAGACCCGAGCTCGTGCCGGCGGGTTGCATTTTTCTCAATTGCTCCTTGTACAGGCGTTTCAGTGTTTCTTTGTCAAGGTCCTTGAGCTGGTCGAGCATCTTCAGTGCTCCCTGGATATCACTCCGTTCGACAACATTCCCCGAGCTTACCTCATAGTTGCTGCCGTTTTTACCGATCACAACGATTCCACTGTTGAAATCGTATTCCTGGTTTCCTTCCTCCGTTTTTTGCCGGGCATAATTTCTCACGTTCTGTGTCTGTTCAATGAAGGTAGAGAAAACATCCATCATGGTATCCTTGGCCATCTGCTCAGCTTCCAGGTATCGCTTGACGGCATTGCCGAGCTCTTCGATGATGCTGTGGGAAAAGGGACCGGCAAAACAGATCAGGATTCCCTCGCTATTGAAGGTTTCCTTCAGATCGTACAGGTTGGTGATTTTCATTGCAGGTTTTTCCTCCTTCAAGAAAATTGGGCTACAGCTTGAAACCGAATACGGTAATATCGTCCCGCTGGGGCAGGTCTCCCTGGTAATCGGAAAGTTCCTTCTCGATCGCCTGCAGCTGTTCCGTGGAGGGCAGCCCGGAAATCCTTTCGAGAAGTTCCTGAAAGCGTTTCTTTCCGAACCCCCATCCTTTTGCTCCGCCTGACTGATCGAGGATGCCGTCGCTTGCAAGGAAGAAGGTCATTTCACCCTGGATGGATACAACTGTCGTTGGATAGACAAAGTTACTGTTTGTTCGTCGGTAGCCGATGGACTGCCGGGCTGCCGGCACGATGGCAAGTTTGCCGTCTGAGGTATACAGCAGATCGATCCCGGCCCCGGCAAACACCAGCTCATGCTTTCCGGGGATGCATACGCACAGTCCTATTTCGAGACCGTTATCAAACTGTGCCTCGCTCGAACCCTGGTGAAGTGTTTTCCTCAGCAGTCTGTCCAGTTCCTTGAGAAGGTCCGCTGGCTTGTCGCAGCCGAGGGCGTCAATGGCACGGTCCATGAGCGCTTTTGCCGTCATGCTCATGAAGGCGCCAGGAACACCGTGTCCGGTGCAGTCGGCAACGGCAATGATAAAGGATTCTTTCCATTCGCGAAAGTAGTAAAAATCACCTCCGACAATGTCGCGAGGCCGGTAGAGGAGAAATAGATCCCGCATGCTGCTGCGCATTTGATCTTGGTCCGGAAGGATCGATGCCTGGATCATCTGGGCATAGCGGATGCTGTCCATGATCTTGCTGTTGGATTCGGCAAGCTCCTGATTGGACCTATCCAGGGCTTCAGTCCTTTCCCTGACCTTTCTCTCAAGGTTTTCCGTGTGGTCCTTAACCATCTTTGCCATGTAATCGAAGGAGCGGGAGAGGGCTCCGATCTCGTTGCGGGATTTCAGCTGCGTACTGACGTCGAAGTTTCCCTTGGCAATATCATCGGCGGATCGGGCCAAAAGTGAAAGGGGCACAAGGACCATGCGGTTAATCAGGAGTCCAATGGCAATGATCAGGGTGAGGAGCGCTGCTACGGAAATCAGCAAAATTGGAAGGAATGTTCGAGAACTGACAACATGATCCACATCGAGCAGAACCAGGTTGAACCAGTTGATTTCTTTCAAGTATGACATGGCTGCCAAGTAATGTTTGCCGCCCACTTCAAGGTAGGCTGTGGCAACTTCCTGGCGACCTGTGGCGAGAGACTGAATTGCCTTCTTGAGTTTTGTCTTGTCCTTATCAGAGGAAATGAGGTCGAAGATGGTAAATTTCTTCTGGTTGCCGCGAACCTTGCTGTTATGAACAACATAGCTTCTGTCGTGGTGTCCGGTTATGGAACCGTCGCTTCCCAGAAGAATCGTCTCGATACCTGCTTCTTCAGAGTCGACGATGTTTCTGATGAAAGCGGTCAGGTCGATACCGCTGCCGCAGATGCCGATTATTTGTCCTGCGCTGTTTTTTATCGGCACGTTGAACCAGACTTTCGTCAGATCCAGATGATTGTCGTAATCCACATTCAGTTCAAAATCCGCTGGCTCGCGAATAGTCCTGAAATACCAAGCGTCATTGGGGTTTGTCGATTTGAGTGTATATTGCGGAATTTCGAAAGTATGTTTGCGAGAGCCATCGCTGAAATAGTAGTGACCGGACATATTGACGGCAAGGAACAGGCTTCCTCCTGCAAAGCTTTTACGATAATTGTCCAGTTCCTCTGTGGCGAGTTTTTTGAAAGCAGGGTCATATTCGTGTTCAACCCATCGCCGGATTATCGGTGAAGAGGCAAGCTTGAGGGAGAGGGAAAGGTCTCGCTGGATTGATGCATTAAGTTTTGATTTTTCCAGCAAGGCTTGCTTGATGGCGAATTTTGTTCCAAGTTGCTGGATAACCTTGTCGGTAACCACGTGAAAGGCAAAAAACGAAACCATGCCGATAAGAGTGTAGAGGAGTACTATTGCCGCAATGAAACGGATTTTCAGGCTGTTCCAATTCATGGTTGCAGGTATTCTCCTGGGGATATCCGCTGGTGTTGTCTGAGGTACTATGGAGAAGAAACAATCTATGAGAGCATACTATAAGGAATAGTTTAGGCAACCCCTTAGTATTTCTTTTAAAATTTGGAATTGGCGATACACTGAGGATGAGTTTTCCTGTGCACAAAAAACGGGTCCCTCTTGTGCTCAAGAGAGACCCGTCTGCTGGTACAGAGTTGTTATTCAGACAGTTGATAAATCAGGAACAGACCCCGGCAGCGTTATCCGGCGTGCGCTGTGCCGTCGGCCTATCTCAAAACTATTTTCAGCTGTCTCAATTACGTTACTTCTTGTGGCAGTCTTTGCAGGTGGTCGGTCCGGCATTCATTTTCTTGTGGCAAGTGATGCAAAGCGCGTGAGCCTTTGCCTTGTCAAAGCCTTCGATCTTACCGGGAGCCTTTTCATGGCATAGCTTGCAGTTTTTCAGCTTTTGCTGATGCAGCTTGTGGGGGAAGGTAACTTTTCCCATCGATGCAGGAAAGACCACACAATCTGCAGCAAGAGCTGCAGATGCCCCGAAGACGATCAGGGTTACTGCCAGTACCAAACTTTTCATAATTTTCTCCTTGTCCTAAAGTCCTGAACTACATTCAACTATATTATTCATATTTTGTGAAGTGTCAAGATTTCCTTGATATACCATCATGGTTTGACTGCCCTTTTCCCCGCAGGCTGCTACAAGAGTGCCCGGGCAACGGTGACCACATAAACATCTTTTGCACCGCACTGACACAAGGTTTTCGCGCATTCCGTGACGGTACTGCCGGTGGTGTAGACATCGTCCACCAGGAGCAGCCGCTTTCCCTTAAACCTGTCGGGCATCGCTACTTCAAAGGCGCCCCTGATATTCCGCTCTCGCTCGGAAGCAGATAGACCCGTCTGAGGCTTGGTCCAGCGGATGCGGCGGAGGTTATGCACCGAAAGGGGGATTTTCCAGCTTTTTGCCAGGATCTGGCCGATGTGTTGAGATTGATTGAAACCCCGCTCCCTCAGCCGTCTGCGGTGCAAGGGCACGGGGACGATGCAGTCGGCCGAAACCGCCGGATGGAAGTCGCCAAGGACAGTTGCTGTCAGGAGACCAAGGGGTCGGGACAGATGGATCTTTTTCCCGTATTTGAACCGATGGATGAGTTCCTGAAGCGGACCCTCGAAGCGTGCTGCGGCTCGTGCTCCGGCAAAAGAGCGGCGGCTCGTGAGGCAGTGGCCGCAAATGTGGTCGATGCCGTTTTCTGTGGCAAAAGGGACACCGCAGATCGTGCAGAGGGGAGAGTTGACGGTAATGATCTTTTCCCGGCAGTCGTTACAAAGGTGGATATCCGTTGGCTCGGCCAAAAAACAGCGGCAGACGTGACAGCGTGGCGGGAAAATAATGTCCAGGAAGGCCTTGAAGAGCATCCTTCAGAGTCCCAACTCTTCGTTTACCACCAGGACGTGCAGATCGGTGAATTTCGGCTTCCGTTCCAGCACGCTGATTACCCGGCAGATCCGCTCCGGCGAGGTGCAGTCGCAACAGAAGCCTGTTTCGGCGCAGGGCGTCTTGTAGTTCAGGCGCCGGGCATTCGGTGGCGAGGCCCAATCCTTTACCCGCCGGATCGCGGCCGGGATGTCTCCATCAACCAGCTTGTTCCTGCCTGCGACCACGATTACCTTTCTCGGTCCGAAAAACATTGAGCCGACCCGGTTGCCGATGGCGTCGATGTTTACCAGGGCGCCGGATAGGGTGAGGGCGTTGGTTCCGGAGAGGAACAGATCGCAGGTGAGCTGGCGGCGCATGATCTCCAGTCTTTCCTCGGGAGCGAGCCCCGGGGCGCTGTGGTTGAGGAGTTCCTTTCCCTTTTCCAGCAGGAGCGGCTCCACGGCCAGATCCTTGATGCTCATGGATCCGCCGAAGCCGACACTGCGGGCCTCTCCGGCTTCGGCCAGGATATAGTCGGCAGCCTCCGCTCCCGTTGTGCAGTAGAGAGCTCTAAAGCCGTTTTTCTTCAGAGATTCGATCGCCTGCAGGCATTTTTTCTCCCAGGTCCAAGTTACAAGTTCACTGGTCAGGCTCATGGTGATAGATCCTCCCGTTGATTATGTATTCCTTCTTGAGAATGATTCCTGTCCTGGACATAAGGTCGAATCCCCGCAGCCAATATTGAACTGCCGCCTGACGCTTCCTCCTCAGACTGGTAAAGTCAGCACTGCGCGCAGACCTTTGTCTGGCAGGTTCTCGAGTCTGATGTCGCCCTTATGGAGTGTTGCCACCTCTTTCACAAAATTGAGGCCCAGCCCGGTGCTCTTTTTCCCCGTATCAGGTCGCTGCAGAGAGAAGAAGCGGTCAAAGACCCTTTCCCGGTAAGTTCCCGGGGATTCCGGTCCCCTGATCGTCAATCGTAAGAGTAACCTCTTTTCCATCTGATTGCGCCGTGATGGTAATGCTTCCTTCGACGGGACTGAAATCAACGGCATTCTGGACGATGTTGGAGATGGCCCGGTGAAGCAGAAAAGGGTCGCCCGGAATTCTAATGTCTTCATCCATGCACCATTCCATCCGGAGGGCTTTGCGCGCGATCATCGGCTCCATACTCTCCAGAACCGTCTTGATGAGGGATTGCAGGGATATCGCTTCCACATTTCGCAGGTCTCTTTGCGTTTCCAGTTCAGATAGTTCCAGCATGCGATCCACCAGGTCCTGGATCCTGCCTGCCTCGGTCCGGATATTGGAGAGAAAGCGTTCCCTCTTCTCCCGAGGCATCTTTTCGTCGAGGAGCTCCGCCGCAGCCCGTATTGCCGAGAGAGGGCTCTTGATCTCATGGGTGAAGGTATGGATGTACTGTTCCACATACTTCTTTCCCTCAAGCGCATCCCGCATGTTTTCCAGCGCAAGGGCCATGTCCCGCAATTCGCTGTGTCCCACCGGCGGCAGCGCAACCCGTTTGCCGTCCCGGACGTCGTTGGCATAGCGGGTAAGGCGCTTGATCGGCAGGGTCAGCCACAGGGAAACGGCGAACGAAAGCGTGATCGCCAGAAAGGTCGCCAGATACCAGCGGTGCAGGATTGTCGGTTTCTCAAGCTTGATAAAGGCATTTATATTCGTGGTCGGCTTGGCCACCGTAAGCACACCGGCGATCTTCCCGTTGACCAGGATAGGGGCGCCCACATAGAGTACTGTCGAGGTGGGGTCAGAAGGATCACTGCGGGAGGTTCTTGTCCCATATTCTCCCTGGAGGGTCAATGAGACATCCCGCCAGTGGGAATAATCGGCGCCGATGTTTTTCGGGTTCCAGGAGTCGAAGGTCACCTTTCCGGAGACATCGGTGATATAGACTCGCATATCCACCCGTGTCTTGGGGAATCCGTATATCCTGGCGGGGAGGGAGCGTGAATAGGTTTGCTGGAAGATCTGGTCAAGTTCTTGGGGATCGAAACGATTCGTTTCCATTTGTGTGCCTACTACAGCCGCCAGGAGGTTGGCCTGATCGGCAAGGGGGTCCTCGACGCTTTCCAGGAAAAAGGTCCGAAGGTCACGGACAAAATGGCTCATGGGGTAGTAGAAGCAGACCGCCGAGACAAGCAGAAAGGAGAAAAAGATCCGGGTCGCCAGCCTCATAGATCGTCCCTCAGTGAGTATCCCGTGCCCCGGTGGGTGACGATGGGCTCGCTTTCGGGGCAGACCCTTTTCAGCTTTGCCCGGATGTTCTTGATATGGGCATCGATGGTGCGGTCAAGGCTGGCTTCCGGATGCTCCCAGACAATATCCATAAGGTGCTCACGTGAGAAGACGTGGCCTGGCCGCCTGACGAAGGTCTTGAGGATCTCGTACTCGTATCGGGAAAGATCGAGGCACTCGCCACGGTACTCTATCCGGCGCTTCGACTCGTTCACGGAAAAAATCTTTTCCTGCTGAGGGGCACCGTTGACACCGGTTCCGGTCCGGCGCAGGACAGCCTTGACCCGGGCCGAAACCTCCCTCGGACTGAAGGGCTTGGTTATGTAGTCGTCCGCGCCCAGTTCCAGACCCACCACCCGGTCAATCTCATCCGCCCGCGCCGTCAGGAAAATGATGGGGACTGCGCTTGTCCGGCGGATCTCCCGGCAAAGCTCAAGGCCGCTGATATCGGGCAGACCGATATCGAGCACAATCAGATCGGCGGGGTGTTCCGCAAGTGCCGATAAGACAGGCATTCCCGAGAAAAGGCAGGTCGTCTCGAAGCCTTCTGTTTCCAAGGCGTATTGGATGGCATCAACGATGGCGGGTTCGTCATCGACAATCAGTATCCTTGCCTTCATAGACTGCTCTCCCTGCTCCTACAGCGGTTATTATTCAAATCAGTGCGATTGCTGCGTCGTTCTTCCGATTTCTCGTTCCTTTCCGCATCAATGTCAACCCTTTTGTTAGAAAAAGCACAAATCTCTTCGATTCGCAGCGCCCAGCCACTTTCCACCTTTTATTCATCAAAATTCCACTTGTGCAGTCCAGGCCCTGGCTGTCTTCAGCTTTAGTCATTTTCCCTTGCTTCATTCAGTTGTTCGGTTCCGACCGGTGCCGGAATCCGGCAGATGAGTCGGTCTCTCATCTCTGTTGGCCCTTCCAGGATGATGCTGCCGTCCACCTCCACCACAGGGATTGGTCGCACACTCAGGCTCAGCCAACGTAGATCGAGTCGTCCGTTCAGGGCGCGCCTTCTCGCGGTGACGTGGTTATGCAGTGTGCAGCGCTGTGCCGTGGAAAAGCCTAAGTGCTCCTGGCGGGCGAGGCCTGTGCCACGTGGCAGAAACGGCAGGATGCTCAGACGCCGTATGCCGGTAGTCTGGCAAAAATCGATCAGCCAATCGACTACCCAGGTTTCTCCTGCAACTACCGTGGTCTGTACGGAAGTAGCTATTCCGATCCGCAACAGGTTACGGATGGTGGCTGTTGTCATGTCGAAGGCGTCGCAGCCGACCATTGTGTTGTGGTGAGTCCGGTCACCGTGCAGGCTTACCTTTACCCGGGATTTTGTGGTATGCAGGGCTGACAGCAGTGCGTCGGACATTTCTATCCCGTTGGTAGTGATCCCAGCTTTCTTTCGTCGGCCATGCACGTGGGCAAGCAACCGGGGCAATTCCGGATGAAGTGCCGGTTCACCGCCGCAGAAATCAAAGCCGCGCACACCATGCGACAGGAGCCAATCGATGCGGTGGACAAGGGTGTTGCCGTCGACCATGTCGCCGTTGGCGGGTGCCAGGCAGAAAACGCAGCGGGCATTGCAGCAGCGGGAGACACGAAAGCAGATTCTGTCGGGAAGTTTTAGCGGCATCCGAACACCTTTGTCACCTTCTTTGAACCCATCGGCTGTCACGTCCTTTCCGGCAGGGAAAGTTCAGCGCCCGGTTTCCGCAAGAATACTGCAGAAAAGCTTTCCCTGCTCGATGGCGTCGTCCAATGCAACGTGGGTGTGCGGTGCCTCGTCGAACCAACGTTGCGGCATGTTCCGCTTGCTGCTGGCACGGTATTCCAGCTTCAGTACAACCATGGCCATGGTCTTGATATCCAGGGCCGAGAAACTGAACGGGCTCCTGCCGATAAAACGCATCAGATACCAGTAGACAAACATGAAATCGAAGGAAGCGGGGTAGCCGACGAAAACCGGCTTGCCGGGCAGGCTATCGAGCCAGCCCACATACGCTGCCATTGCCTCGGCAGGATCCTGCGTGTTTTGGCGGCAGGCCTCCCAGGCCTCCGGGTGCTTGACCCACCAGGCCATGGTATCCGGGTGACTGCTCGCGTCAGCGAGGGGTTCCAGGTTGGCCGAAAAGGTGCCCAGCAGTTTTTTGTCGGCCAGAAAGGCCGCGGACCCGAAGCTGAGCATCGAGTGAGGGCCCGGAATCGGGCCGTCCACCTCCACATCGGTACTCACATATATTTCTACCATGATATTTCACTCCCCTGGTACCACGTGTTTCTGCACCCATTTTGCCACCACATCGGGACCGCGTTTGACCAGTGCGGTATTCCAATCCTTGCACCTGGGTGGTGGTGGAAGCCTCCGTATCAGAGCATGGGGCAGCCGGTCACGAAGATTTGTTACGTTTGCCTCTCCGGAGCGTCCTGCGTCAAAAGCCGCCCATACGGTCCGGCCAGATGTCACCTCCTCCAGCCGGGCGATAATTCGCCCGATAGTGGCAACGGCCCCCCAGCCACAGACGGCAAGGGACAGCGCATCGAACAGTCCTTCCACCAGGATGAGCGGTTCTGTCCGCCACCCGTCACGCAGGACCACGGCACCGCCTTCCCTGCCCACAGTCAGCATTTTGTTCTGGTAGCGCGTTGAGTGCAGATAGCGGCCGTGCACCGCGGTAAAGGTACCCCCTTGATCCCGCATTGCTATGAGAACAGCCGGACGACCGGCAAAATCAGGGTCGAAGCGGACCCCCGCCGCGTCGGCAATACCGACCGGCACGCACCTTCGCTCCGCATATGCCTGTCCCGGGGTGCCCATGATTGGCAAGGCACGCGCATGGACCTCCTCGGGCGACAGGCTGTTTCCGGGCATAAAAAGAGGATCTGAAAAACGACGCATAAAGAATTACCTGAAACCGGAGTGCCGGAAAAGAATACTGTCCCTCCAGCCTTCCGGCCTATGTTTCCTTGCAGCTCTCTGCTTATTGTACCCCGTAATCAGTATTCCCTGTTGGTGGCATCTTCAGGATGCTCATGGCGTCCACCAGCATCTCTTTTCTCAAACCAAGCGCCTCCTTGAGGGCCAGATCCCTGTCCCAGGGATTGTGAATCCGGGAAATTGCGAGCATTTGCAGGAGAGACAGGTGGTGAGGGAAAGCAAAGGGCGAGACGAGGCATGAGTTCACAAGCGGCATGTCGGTTCCGTATAGCAGACGGCCATGCAGCTCGCGGCATTGGAGCAACCGTCGCAGCTGGCCGGGCCGGTTGAGCTGGGTCAAAGCTGAGATATCGGCATAGAAAGTGGGATATTCACGCAGGCGTAATAGACGGTCATAGTTGGATTCCCCCTGATTTCGGCCGCCACCCGCCGCATGGGCGGCAATAACCGTCACCCCGAGCGAAAGAGGCAACCGCAGCCGCTCCGGGTCGCCAAGTTCGTTGCGAGCGTGGGTGAAAGAGTATTCGTTTCCCGTGTGGCTGAGCAGCGGCAGATCAAGTTCCTTCAGACGCTGATAGAAGGGAACCAGACCCTGATCTGCCGGATCGATATACTGAATGGAGGGAAGCCACTTCAGCAGCACTGCACCGGCACCTGCCACCTCTTCCAGGCGCTGGAGGGCGTTACGGCGAAACGGGTTGACGCTTGCCCCGAACAGGAGGTTGGGGTAACGGCGAACCTCGCCTGCCAAGAATTCGTTCGGAATATAAATTTCCGTTCCGGCCTCATCCAGGGCACCGTCTTTTGTCGCCACACCGTCCATTGCCAGGATCACCGCCGTGGAAACGCGCTGTGAACGTGCCAGGGTCCGGGAGAGTCTCTGTATGACGAGCCCGTCCCCTTCTTCCAGCAATTCCCTTTCAGTTACCCCGAAGGCCTTGAGGTAGAAACGGTATCTGAAGCTCCGGCGCAGTCTGTGCGAGACAAAACAGCCGCTTCCCCCGGCGCCGATGCCGGCCGTGTGGCAATGGATGTCGATCAAGCCTTCTCCTCGTTCCAGGTCAGTTCTCGTCACGAAATTATGGGCTTGTGGCAACAGATCGGGGGAGAAAAATCCCTGCTATCCGATAACCCTGGCACATCTACGTACCTGACTAAGAAGCGGGTACTGTTCGTCCATGCGCCCAATGCCTCAAGTAATCTATCTGTTCCTGCATTACCTTGGAAAGGGGTTGGGTGCTATTAAGCTCCTGAACGATTCCTTCGGTAGTGATTTCTTTGCGGAAGGAAAAGGCTGCGTACAGGGCTGAGACTATGGCCTGTTCTATCTCGGCTCCGCTGAACCCGTCAGCTTCCTCGGCAAGGGTTGCAAGGTCGAACAGGGAATCATCCCTTTTCCGTTGCTGAAGGTGGAGGCGGAAAATTTCAACCCGCTCCTCGATGCCGGGGAGGTCGAGAAAAAACATTTCGTCAAAACGTCCCTTTCGCAACAGCTCCGGTGGTAATATGCTGATATTGTTGGCTGTCCCCACAACAAACACCGGTGCCTTCTTTTCCTGGAACCAGGAAAGGAATGTACCCAGCAGACGGGACGAAACACCTCCGTCCGCGTCCGACCCGCCTGGCTGCGTGAAGGCCTTTTCTATTTCGTCAATCCACAAAACCACCGGAGCAATGGATTCAGCAAGACGGATCGCATCACGTACGTTTGATTCTGTTTCGCCGATGAATTTCGAATAGAGAGATCCGGTGTCCAGACGGAGAAGCGGCAAGCCCCATTCGCGGGCAATTGCCTTTGCCGTGAAGCTTTTACCGCACCCCTGGACGCCCAGCAGCAGAACGCCGCGCGGAGGATCGATTCCGAAGCGTTTCGCTTCTTCGGTAAAAGCCCCTTTGCGTAACGTCAGCCATCTTTTCAGGTTGTTCAACCCGCCTATTCCGTCAAAAGACTCCCCGCCCGGAATAAACTCGAGAAGCCCCGATTGCGAAATCTTCTGTTTTTTCGCTTCCAGAATACGCGGCAGGTCCTCTCCGGTCAGTTTTCCGTCGTGCAGGATGGCCCGGGTCAGGAGCCTTTCTGCTTCATTAAGGGTAAGTCCTTTCAAATTTTGTACCAGCGTCCTGGCTGTTGCCGGGTCCATGCTGATCGATATCTTCCTGCGAGAAGAGATATCGCGGACTACCCTGCGTACCAATTCCTTCAACTCATCAACGGAGGGCAGCAGCAGGTCGAAGAACACCACCTCGTTAACAAGATCGGGAGGGATGTCGAAGGAAGGGGAGGTGAGGATCAGTGATTTGTGTTTTTGCCGGAAGCAACGGCAGATGTCACGCAGCTTTCTCACCAGGAGTCTGTCTTCGAGATAACCATGCAGATCCTTCATCAGGTAGACTGCATCGAGAGAAGATGAGGCGATAAAGTTGAGGGCTTCCATTGCGGTTCCGGTATTGTAAACCGATTGAGCTTCCCCCGAACGTGTCAAGCCGCTGGTCGCAGCCCAATGGAAAAACGGGAGGTTCATGCGACGGCAAAGTCGCTCCAGAGTTTTCTCTGCCCGTTCTTCTTCATGTGTCTCGATGCAGATAATCGGGTATTGCGAGTCTATCAGTATTTCAAGGTCATTAAAACGATCCATGCTTTTCCTTTGGACGTAGCAGGCATAAAGGGGCAGCCTCTGCCGGGAGGCTATTGCTACGTAAACTTTCTTTAACACGTATCGCTTTTTTCTTTTGTTTTGCTTGCTATGTCAACTCTTTTCTTCAGAATTGCGGCTATCGAAACCGGTAGTGCCGAAATACACAGGCAAATGGAGAGGATCAGGGCGGCGTGTTCCACAAAACGGGAATCACTCTTGCTGAGGGCGCCGTTCAGGAGCGGGGCGAAAACCGTTACCAACAGATACCATATGAAGGGAATCGGAAACAAATAATAGAAAGTCGGGAAGTATCCTCCTCGCTTTTCTTTTGCCGAGTCATGAATTTCCGGTCGCCTGGAGCATCCCAGGAACCGCTCCGCTGCCAGGAAGGTTACAAGGAGGATGCTGACATAGATGACCGTTCCCGCCAGACAGTGAACTCTCACAGGGGTAACCCATCCACCATAGATAGCTGCGCCGTATAGGTAGATGGAAATAAGAATCCTGACGGTATTGCTGCAGAGTGTTATCAGGTATGCTGCTGCAACGCAGATGCAGAACCATCTGCATTTTGCGGCGGCTCCGTTCAATCGGGCCAGGAAAGTGAAATAGAGGGTCGAAAAGCAGATTATCAAAAAGTTTATCCCCGCGCAGGCCGGAGCAATGACGACTTCTCGGGAATGGCTGACGAAACCCGCATGAGAATCCCACTGGAACTCAATTCCCCCCAGGAGCCCGACCAGCCGCGCAATAGGGCCCAGTATCCACCGGAGATCATTGGCAACGGCAATGCTGTAATATAATTTCAATCCCAGCATCGCCGTGAGCCCGACGGCGTAGAACAGGCCGTTTGTCCGAAGATGTTCCCCAACATGTTTTGCGCATGATTTCGTTGAATTCAGCATGGAAATCCTCCGGTTCGACCGATGGGACGCTCTTGAAGGTCGGCACGGGGGCGATAAAAACCCACGCCCCCGCCCTGGAAATGTGTGCATGTCACTGATTATTCCGTACTGGCTTTGCGCCGCCTGCAAAGACCGACACCGAAGAGCATGGTTGTCAGGGAGGCCAGGAGCGCCGTCAGGCCCGGTTCCGGAACGGAACTGTATCCGCCGACGGCAAGGTCGGACACTCCTGCGGGCATGGGGAGCGGCTGGTCAACATCGTCAGCGGTCCCCTGCCGGTTTCTCACTTCTTCAATTACGGCGATAAAGGAGGTGTAGGGCGTAAGGATGTTGTAGTTCAGGCCGAGCTCGGTTACCGCTTTCTTTATCTCCGGGTCGTCGCCCTGGACATTGAAGTCGCTGAGCCGGGCGACCCGCGAACGAGCCCAGAGATATTTCAGGGGTTCATGGAGCTCCAAGGGTTTGCTTTCCTCGACCTTGAAAGTCCTGGCAAAGGTGCCGGTGGCAGTTTTGCCGGAAATCTCAATTGTACCCGACGGCTTGCCGCGCCATTTGCCGAACAGGACCAGGGGACGGCTGGCGAACAGGTCGGGAATGGCCGGCGGCTCAACGTCATAGGCTTCAAAGCCCCGGTAGTTGACCCGGACATCGGTAAGCAGGGGTGAGCGCACATAGTCGCTGAACCGGGACGACACTCCCGGCGCCTCTCCAGGCTTCGTCACCACAAACGCTTCGCCCTGCCCGGTCCGCGCCAATCCTTCGATGAGGTAACGGTTCACACTTTCGCCGATGCCGAAGGAAAAGACATTGGTGTTGTCCAGGTTTTCGGCGATCAGGCTGAAAGCTTCCTTCTCTTTGGCGATGTAGCCGTCGGTTATGATAAGCGCCGTCCTTGCCCGCCCCTTGTCGCGGGGGAGATCCAGCGCGCTTTTCAGCGCCGCGGCGAGCTCTGTTCCGCCTCCGCCGTCTTGGGCATCGATCAGCCTGAGTGCCCTGTCGATATTTTCTCTTGTGGCCGGCACGGAGGCCGGGGCCATGAGCTGCGATGACCCGGCAAACAAGACGATGTTGAATTCGTCCCCGCTCCGCAGAGTGCCGATCAGGTTTTTGATGAGAGACTTGGCGGTATCAAGGGGGAAACCGTGCATTGAGCCGGATACATCGATAATGAAGATATATTCTCTTGGCAGTATTTCAGAGGTTGTTACCTTTTCGGGCGGCTGGGTCATGAGCAGGAAAAAGTTTTCCTTTTCCCCCTGGTAAAGAAGCAGACCGCTCTGGATCTCCTTACCCGCAAGCCGGTATCTGAGGATGAAATCCCGGTTGCCGGCAAATTCCCCGGATTTAGCAAGCGAAGCGGTAACAAGGGATTTGTCTTGCCACTGCAGGTCGATCTTGTGCGAAGGGCTGGCAACTTCCTGCAGCGGGATTCCGGTGGAAAGGGCAACAGTAATGGCAAAGGTACCGGAAGGCGTTTTCCCCTGCTTGAGATAGGGTGTCTTGACCCACGTGTCGCTTTCGATAGCTTCAGACTCCTTTTGACCGGAGTAGCGCGGGCCAACGACTGTCGGGTAAACGAATTCATAGGTGCCTTCGGAGGGAACGAGAAGCTCGGAATATTTGAGTTCTATCTTTACCTCGTCACCCGGCATGATGTTGGCGAGATTCATGGTAAAGACATTGGGGCGCTGTTCCTCCAGGAGCGAGGCGCTCTTGCCCTCCGACTTTGCCTGCTCGAATTCCTGTTTGGCGGCTTCCCGTTCCTTGATCCTCGCGGTAACCACCCTGTTGCCTACCGTCATCTTCATTCCGTGGACCGAGGCCCGTGTCGAAGCCGGAAAGACGTAGCGGGCATTGATGGGATGCTTGCCGCTGTTGGTGTACGTCTGGGTGACGGTGACTCCGGCGATTACTCCATTGATAACGACCGAAACGTCCGTTTTCTTCAGGGGAAGCCGGTCTACGGCTGGATCCCCTTTTTCGATGAAGAAGTAAGGGGAAAGTGTCTTGTCTTCCCCTTTTTCATCCGAGGCCAGGGCAGGTGAATGCAGTACCACGACAAACAGGGCCAGACATACTGGGGCAAACCACGTCATTCTCATTTTTTCCTCCTTGTCAAATACACGTTGCCGCGGCGATCACGGCATTGATGTGCGCAACTGTACTGCAGGAGTTTGAAATGAGTTTGAAGTTATGATGAATAAAGTGTGAAAAAAGATGGGAACAGTATGGAGACCGGCTAATGTCCCGTGCGGTTAGTTCGCTGAATTAAAAGGAAGAACCTGTAGGACTTGATACCCTGAAATTTCATCAATCGATACACAGTTAGGGGGGGCGGTGCCCTCAAAAGTCAAAGTTTCAAACCTCTTAGACATCCGTCATATGCGGCGGATGCACGATATATGACGGATGTCGCTGACGGTTTTCCCGTTACCCGAGAACGATCGCTTCTTTATATCCTGTAAAATCAAAGCATTATGTCCTCTGTTGCCATGTTTTCCTCTTGGCACATAAGTTGTTATGCTTCTACTAGAAGATTTGTGACCGGTAGCGAAACGGTGAGGTCCTGGCGTTGGCAAAATAATTGTTATTACGAAGTTATTTTAGGAGAGACAGCTAATGGGTGGACGGATATCGGACAGAGGCGGGATGTATATCGTATCCTTGATCATTGCCGGCATTCTCTTGTGTCCCGGTTGGACGAAACACGGAATATCATGTGCCGACCAAAAGGCTGAGGAGGCTGTTTCTCAGGAAGAAAGGGCGCCAGCAGTCTTCGACGAAACCACCGAATATCATACGCCGCTGGCCGGAGAGCCATTACACACTGTCTTCATGGGCAAATCAATAGACATCCCCGCCAGGGACCGTGCTCGTCGTTACTGCCATAACGCTGGGAGGGGTACTCTACTTTCCCAAACAGGGGGAAACTTCCATTACCCCTATTGGCGCTTTCTACCTGAAGCGTGTGTGGGAGGATTCCAGGACACGCAACGTAATAAGTGTCTTCGTCAATGACCTGGAGTATGACAAAAGTTTCGGGAATTTTGAACTTGTCACACGTTTCGAAAACAACACGATTCCATTCGGCCAGAAGGAAGTGGTTAACAATCGTGAGATCAGGTCGTCCGATACGGAATGGGGGACAATGATCGCTTCGGTTGGCCCCGGACTCCGCTATAAGGTTGCTCCCTTCCAGGTCGACAACGACCTGCGGCTCCAACTGCTCGGTAAGGTCGGGTACTTTTATGCCAATCGGACCAGCGACACGGGCCCAATCCTGGTGCTGCCGCCCGACACCATGCTGTACGGCGTGAAACTGCGGGGCCGTTATGACGGGATGCGCCGAAATCTGCTGGAACTGCCTCATACGGGAATGGCAGCCGGATTTGACGTGGATTACATGTACCGGGACAAGTGGGCCAATTTCGGCACCATCCCCAATGCGTTTTTCTCCAAGGAGGATACCAGGAGCTACCTTCAGGTTAACGGCTATATCATGGGTGCTGGCGGAATCCCGGGACTGTCGGAGAAGAACCGGATTTTCTTCAGCCTCCACGGCGGCTATACTCCCACGAAGAGCGCCGACCGCTACAATGCCATTACGCTCGGTGGTGGTCCTTTACCCGGTGAAACGGATGACCTCTGCCGCCCCAATTATCCCGGGGCCATGTTTAACCAGGTACTCGTTTCAAACTATGCTCTGTTGGCCCTGGAATACCGGCGCGAACTCGCATTCTTCCTCTATCTTCAACTGCGGGAGACGTTGATCTGGGCGGACCGGGCAGCTGTTACGGATACCAACAAGTTTCTGTTCAAAAGCTCTACCGGGGCAGCAACGACCATCGGCCTGGATACCGGTTTTTTCTGGAATTCCGCACTGTATATCGGCTACTCATGGGATTCCGGTTTCATTCGCAATGGAAAAGCGGGAAGCGGCCTGATCCTTACCTGGAGCAAAGCGTTTTGACGTGAAAGGGCATTTCCTTTTAATTCCCGAACATATAGTTACGTTAGTAATGATGTAAGAAGAAAGGAGGTGAAAATACTTATGAAGAAATTAGTGGCGTTATTTGCAGCATTAACGATTCTTTCAACTTTTACGTTGATTGGCTGCAATCAATCTAAGGAGTCGCCGCAACAAGCGACACCTCCCGTAGCGGAGAAGGGAGAGCCTGGCCCAGCTGGCGCACCTGGTTATACCTGGATCAACTGGATCAACTGGAGCACCTGGAGCAACAGGAACGACTGGAGAGTCTGGCGCAACAGGAACAACTGGAGCAACCGGAGCAAAGGAACGACTGGAGCACAAGGCACACAAGGAGCACCTGCACCAGAGAAATATTAGATGTTGGATAGTGGGGTATATCCTTTTTGCGCGGATATACCCCAAGTCTATGTTGATGTGTCCTGAGAAGAGATACCTTTTCAGGTCCAGGCAGCCGCTCAGGGTCTACCTTATTGTGATGACCGGGCATTTGCTCGACAAATTTTTCCTGCCACGTGCACCGGGTGGCTGACATCCATTTGGAATCTGGGAACAGGCGCATTGGCGATGGCTCGTTCAGATTGGTATGGTTGCTGTCCGGAAAAGCAAATTTCTATCCTAAATCACGCTGGATTCAGCCAGGAGGCAGCTCCATGTCCTTGATAATTTATCTCATCGGTTTTCTTTTTGTCATTGGCGGCATTGCGTGGGCTCTCATTGTCGCGGGCGTGAGCATACTGTATGTGATGATCACCGCTGTCATACTCGTCGGCATTGCGATCCTGACCGGCGTGACCCGCACCCGCAGTAAGGACTGATCAGATCTCCTCATTCGCACGTGCAGAATTACATTTGCCTGATTGCACGACCATCTTTAATCGACCCAGGGGTGAAGTTTCACGTCTGGGATACTTATTTCCGATAACAGCGGAATGCAAAATCCGTGAAAAAGGAACTCATCATGAGAAACCTCAGTGTCTTGCTGGCTCTGGTAATGCTGTTACCCGCTACCCCTGGATTTGCCGGAGCACCGCCTGAGAATACCGAACAGGTCGACAGCCAGAAAACCATTTTATTCCCCGAGGGCCCACTGTTCTATGCTCCGCTGGCAAGCCCCAAGGAGCCCCGCACACATGCTACCTGGCTTCGACTCAATCTACCCGGCGACAGTTTCAATATCGGCGCGGTCGGGTTTGGCGATAGCTTCGGCATAGTGCGCTGGTCAGGCTGGGGTGATTCGGATGCCTGGCAGTTGGGCATCAGCGGGGCGGTCTTGGCCCAGTTCAATCTGGACTCGGATTCCATGGACCTGATCAACGCCGACTTTATCATCGGTTTGCCGCTTAGCTACCGAAACGGCCCTTGGTCGGCGCGGGCGCGTATTTTCCATCAGTCCTCACACCTGGGGGACGAGTACCTCCTCCTCAAAAACCAGGGCTTCCCGCAGCAAACGCGCATCAACTTGAGCTTCGAGACAATTGAACTACTCGGCGGCTGGGAATGGGAAGGGATTCGTCTCACCGCCGGACCATCGTATATCATCCACACCGACACCCCACTCAAACGCACCAGTGTCCAGGCAGGCCTCGATTATAGGAGCATGAAGCCGATTTTTCATCCGAAGGTGAACCTGTTCGCCAGCGTCTTGTACCATGCCTGGGAGGAAACCGACTGGAACACCGATATAAGCGCCAAAGCCGGCATCAACATCCGTATCGCCAATACCGAAAAACGGGCAATTCGGATTTACGGCGAATATTACAATGGCAATTTGCCCTTCGGCCAGTTCTATAAATTGCGAGCAGATTACTACGGTGCGGGTGTCACTATATCGTTTTGAGCAGATATGAGAAAGCTACCTGAGAAATGATATCTTCAGTTTTCGTGTCCTTACTTGGGCAGTGATGGTATCGAGTCTGCTCCTTGCTTTCAGGATAAAGCGGTAGAAAGGATTGCGGAGTTGAAATACAGCGCCATGGCTACCTTGAAGTTTCACCAGCGCAGCATTTGGTTGCCAACGGCGCTATGATAAAGCCATCATACAACAATGCGCAAAGAATTCATCAAGCTCTCTGATCCATCCGCCTTTCATTTTCTCATCCACAAAACTGGCCTGAAAACTGTTGCGAGCCAGTTGGTAAGCCTCTTTTGCCCCAAGCTCCGGCAATGCTGCGAAGGTAGCGGTGTAATTCTGGTTCACGTATCCGCCGAAATAGGCCGGATCGTCAGAATTAATTGTTGCGGTAATTCCGGCAGCCAGCAATGTGCCGATATTGTGAGCGGCAAGGTTCGGAAACACACAGAGTTTTACATTGGAAAGTGGGCATACTGTCAAGGGTATTCGTTGCTGAGCAAGTCGTTCGACAAGCTGAGGATCTTCCAGGCAGTGCACACCATGGTCGATTCTTTCCGCTTTCAGCAGATCAAGGGCCTGGCGTATGTCTTCGGCTGAACCCTCTTCTCCGGCATGAGCCACAAGTCGCAGCCCCAGTTCCCGGCAGCGTGCAAAAACCCTGGCAAATTTCTTCGGCGGATTTCCGCGCTCGCTGCTGTCAAGGCCGACCCCGATAAACTTGTCGCGGAACGGCAGAGCATCCTCCAGTGCCTCAAAAGCATCCTCTTCACTAAGGTGGCGCAGGAAACAAAGTATCAGTGAGGCACTCAGCCCCAATTCTTTACGACCGCGACGGATTGCTCGATCCAGACCGTTGATTACCGTTTCAAAGGGAATTCCTCTGGCCGCATGTGTCTGTGGATCGAAGAATATTTCTGCATGGAGTACATTTTCGGCTTTGGCGCGCTTCAGGTAGGCCCAGGTCATGTCGAAGAAATCTTCTTCTTTTTGGAGCACGCCGGCTCCGGAATAGTAAAGGTCCAGAAAACTTTGCAGATCTGTAAAGGTATAGGCAGCACGCAATTCACGTATGGTCGGGTAGGGGAGGTGAATCCGGTTCCGTTCAGCCAACTCAAAGATCAGTTCCGGCTCCAATGAGCCTTCGATGTGAATATGCAGTTCTGCCTTCGGCATGCTGCACAGGATACCAGGAAGGTCCTTACGTGGAATGCATTTGAAATTCATCGTGTTGTTGCTCCTGATATCTTATTACTACTATTTCCCCTCGAATTGACTCCTGTGGATTCCCTCAGTGCATGTAGATGCCTGATCCAATATAGAGTGTCGTTCCCGGTATTACTTCCACATAACCCAGCTTTTTCTCCTCTTTCTTCGTCTTTGGGTTATTCCAGTAGTAAACAAGAAAGCCGCAACCCGTCTTGCTCTTGGCTATTTTCGAAAGCTCCTGGATCACGTACATTCCCCGAGAATCTTGATACTTTGTCTCGTCATGCCCCGGAAAGTCTTTCAGGGTTGCATGGGCGACATTAAAGTTGTTCGTGTCATCATACACAAAAAAATACCCCGTCCGATCATCGAGGAACCGCACGGCATCAACATACTGTCGGATCATTTCCGTGTTGCAAGTCCCATCTTTGTTAACCGCAACCGCACCCAGTCCCAGTGCCGCCGAGTGGACGACAGCTTTGAGTACAGCATGGTCGGTCGACATCCCGGGAGATCCGCAGATCCCGCCGCTCACGGTGGCCAACAACAGCGCAATTACTCCGATTGCAACCAACACGTTCTTCATTTCGAATTCTCCTTTTGGTACGTTGGTACGGAAAAGGCTGTGTGTTCGAAAACCTTGTTCTCCCGTTACCTTGGACAAAAATCATGGCCGGGTAAATCCGCACTTCCATTCTTTTTCGTCGGCAATTCGAGAATATCCACATGGTAGCCAGTATTTCATCCATTGAACGGCGACTTCTTGTTGACCAAACGGCCTCGGCATTGACCCGCTTTCGGAGGGTCGTAAGCCGTGTTGGGGCCTCTATTCATTTTAGCTTTTGAGATTTGGAGACGCGACCCTCAATTCTTTGACCCTCAATTTTTCCCTATTTCATGCCTGACACCGCATTGTTCCAAAACTCTATCGGCACCCAACTGTATCTGCCCTTGCCATCCGCTCGGACATGGCCGATGCCGGGAAAGGGCAGGTGCATGCCGGCCACCAGGGATTTACTGGCCGCCATGGCTTTCAGGATGCTGCGCCGCGTGGCGATGGCCTGTTTCTGGTCGATGTCGAACTCGATGGAAACACCCGGTCTGGCAAACTGCACGGCGTGGGCATGTACCAGATCACCCCAGATCAGCAGCTTTTTACCTTCGGATTCAACGGCATAGGCGGTATGACCCGGCGTATGACCATTGGCCTTGACTGCCTGAATGCCAGGCACCAGTACGCTGCCCTCTCTGAAGGTTTTCCACTGGCCGCTGGCTAGATACGGTGCCGCGATGTCGCGAGCCATTTTAAAATATTGCTGGTTTTTAGTCGGAGCGCTATCAGCAATTTTCTGAGACAGCCAGAAGTCGTTATCCGCTTGGGAGACGAAAACTTTGGCCTTCGGGAAGAGAGGCTGGCCGCCGGCATCGATTAGTCCTCCCATATGGTCGGGGTGCAGGTGAGTGATAATGACCGTATCAACCTGGGCCGGCTTGTAGCCGGAAGCCCTCATGTTCTGCAGCAGGTAACCGTTGGAGGGGCCGAACAACTTGCCGGCTCCGGTATCCACCAGCACCAGGTGATCACCGGTGTTGATCAGATAGGCGTTCACTGCTGTCTGCATCTTCGGATTACCAACAAACATGCGGGACAGCAGGCGATTCAGGTCAGCTGCGGTGGCGTTTCGCAGCAGCTTTGTGTCCAGTTCGATTCCGCCATCGTAAAGGGCAGTGATCTCAAACTGGCCAAGCTGGAGTCGATAGTAGCCGGGCACCTGGCTTTGGACTTTTGGGGCTTTGGCTTGGGCGAGAGGCGTGTGGCCCATGAAGGCGATGACACCAACTGCCAGGATGAGTCGAAAGAATTTCGCCATGAGTATTTCTCCTTATAAAACTTATTTCAGGCTGACTTTCGACTCGCCTTGGGCGATGACCTGAACCGACAACCGGTCGCTGAGCACAGTTGCCTCGCCAAGAGACAAAGACTTGACGGCACCGGTCAGTGTAACATGTTCAGCTACGTGCACGGAGGACAACGCCGAGGACAATGTAAGGCGAGCCTTCTCTAATTGCTCTACGACCGAGGTGTCGAGCTTCGTTTTAATAGTATTTCGAATGGGACTACTAAACAGCCAACTTCCGGCACTTATCAACCAGCCGGCGTTCTTTGTGTCAAAATCGACGTCTTCAAAAGTAAGCGAATTATTCTGAGAATTATACACTGGTTTCGCAAAAAGCGTTATCTCACCGTCAAAATCTCCGGTAGTGGTCAGGACAACAACCAGACGGCCGTCTTCTCCCTTCAGGTTGAAATTCTTTATGGTAATCTTCTTGTCATTACCGAAGGTCTTGTCCAGCAACACCGGGTTCAGCGCGGTCACGAGATCGGCAAAGAAGACGTCAGCGGCAAGCTGAATGTGAAAACTTTTGTCGAAGGTCGGGAGGTGCTGTACTGGCGGTAATGCCTTCACTGGAGCTGCGGCCGGCTTTGGCCCGACGGTTATCTCGGCGCCAGTAATGACACCAAGGGACATCTGGATCTTATTGTTTGCCGTCAACAGTGGACTCATGACAATCTTTTCCGGCGTCAGCTTCAGCCAGGCGCAGAAATCTTTACTGACCAGTTTCGGGGAAAACAAATTTTGCCAGAGTGGCGCAATCTTAGCGCGGAGCTGGATAGCATCATTAACTTTGGTGTCTATGATCGGCGCAAGAAGTTTTTGGACCGGCTGAGCGATGTTCTCGACCAGGCTTTTTGGTTTCAAAGACAGCGGCCCAAGCTTGAATGTGTCGGCTACATTATCCGACAATCCGGTAAAGTAAATCTCGGTTTTGAGGCGCCAGTCTGGAGTGACATTCACTTTGGCCTTAAATCTAAGTCCTGCCCGGAGCGGATAGCTCTCATAGAAAGCATATCTGAAGGTCAGCTGAACAGGCAGCGTAAGATAGACAAAATTATCAGTCGCAGTTACTACTACCGGGCCAGTACGGAGAACTGTGACTGATGTTCCTAGTCCTCCTTGTCCTTGGTAGAGTTCTTTTGGGAGCGACTGGTTAATAATTGCGGCGAGATCGGCTGAAGAAGCCTCCACGCTAAGGTTGATTGAGGATGGTGGCACGGCAGCGGACGCATACACTGTGCTAATCAACAGGAACGAGAATAGAATGAAAAGTCGGTACAAAATGGTGATGTCCTCCTTGATTTTGCTTCTGGGATATAATTGTTTTGAGCCAACGTCGCAATTCACCGGAGGCTAAAAGCATAGATGAGGAACGAACGACGTTTTTTGGCGTCCGCGTGAAATTGCCTTGTTATGTTTATTACAATGTAAAAACCCCATAACTCCAGGGTTTTAAACCTGGATTCTTTGGGCCTGCCCAACCAGCTTTTCTTTGCTCATTTGCTAGAATTCGGTTCTATACACCATGTCCTAGAAATATCACTTTTTCATGCTCATTTGCTAGCTCTGTTTATCGACCGGACAATGCATGACCTGTTTACACCAAAGTGACGCGCTATCTCCACTGACGACGAATTGGGATAAAATATATGTAGTATCCTTCCAGGAGCAGCCTGCATTTTCCATAAGTAACCGGTGGCCGCTCCATTTGTAATCGTCCAGTTGTTCCATCGTCGTGATTATGTTGGCCCGTACGAAGTTCAGAGGGATGTAGCGGACAAGTGCTAGAAGGTAATTGTCCTTGTCGCAGAGAATAGATTTGTAGCGGTTTTCGAAGAGAGGTCCGGTACGTTTATGTCGTCGATTGAAGTATTGCGCGTACCAAGTGAGAAGTTTACGCATGACTGCGGATATTCCCAATTTGCCGCTCTTAAACAGAAGGTGGATATGGGTGTCCATAAGAATTCAGGCGAAGGAGAAATCGTGACCTATCTTGGTCGTCCGTAAAAATTACGGACTTGTTTATCCCTCGCATCATGATGTGATGCAGGGCACCCGGAATATCAAGGCGGGCCTGTCTTGGCATCGGGTGACAATAGTTGCATGATTATTACTTGTCAAGGTTAAAGTATGCTTAGAAACAACGTCCCGCTAGCCTCCCCCGGTACTGTTTTCTTTTCAGGGCATGGACATAGCTATGATGTGATTGTAAAATAAGTAGGCGTGAGCAAATGTCATTTTTACTGGAATGCGGAGGATAGATGCGACAAGCTGCTTTTTTCTTCTCCATCATTATACTGACTGCCGTCGGATGTTTTGTGGCTGGGTGGTATAGTCACCCGGACTTGCAAAACAAAGAATCATTACCGGTATTGGGCCATGCACCGGAATACACTTTGATCAACCAGCTCGGCCATAAAGTATCGTCAACATCATTTAATGGCAAAGTGAGGGTCGTGACGTTTTTATTTCCCTATTGCAATGGATACTGTCCGTTAATCGCCCACAATTTCGTCAGTCTGGAAAGGGTTCTCAAGTCCTCGGGAATTGCCGATCGTGTTCAACTCATTGCATTTAATGTTGATCCCGAAAATGCGGGTCCGGCCCAAATGAAGACGTTCCAAATGCAGTACGGATGGAATCCGGAGGATAGCCACTGGGAATATTTGACTGGTTCTCCAGAAGAAATCCGTCATATTGTCACCGATGTTTACCATATTTATTACAAAAAGGTCAGCAATGCGAGCGAAGATCAGGAGATAGCGAAGGAAAAGAGAGAGGGGACATATATCCCGGAACCGATTGTAAGTAACAAACTGGCCGATGAAGCAGGTGTCAATTATGACATCGTTCACAATGATGCCTTGGCAATCGTAGATACCAACGGCAATATCCGTAAATATTTTGAAGATGCCGACAGGGTTTCAGACCAGCAGATCATGGATGTACTGTATCAATTACTTCCATCCGGCAGCAAGGGCACAGCAGATTGAGCATCTATCCACCTTTATGAGCCGTAGATATCAGTATTATCATGAAATTTTACTTTGACAATGCAACAATAAACATCGAGGAGGTAACAAAATGTCAATACGAACAATTTTTTTGTCTATGGCGGTATTCTTTGTCGCAACTCTCTACGGTTTCACTGCCGAGGCTGGGAATAGTATGAAAACTCAGACCGTTGACGGCATACGATTGGAATTGCAGGTATTGCCCGCCGAACCGTTTTATACTGCGAATGAAGTGAAGGCCAACCCCAAGTTGAAGGGAATGCTGATCATGGGAGGCGCAAAACCTTTAGCTCCGGATGCGCATCCCCGTCCTGATCATCATCTTGTCGTACATGTTTATAACGCTAAAACAGGCAGGGCAATACCCGATGCGGAAGTCAGTATGAAGCTCCAATTACTTGACAAACAGGGCAAAGCTCACGGACCCGCAGTGGAAGTCCCTGTCGTCATCATGGAGATAATTGGGAAAGGGCCGCAATCAACGCATTATGGAAATAACGTAGTGATGAGTGCCGGGAAGTATGCAGTGACAGTTGTTGCGAATGGCAAGAAAGCCGATTTTCACATTAATGTATCAAATAAAACAGTGGAAAAAATGAATATGTAATGAAAATCCAGATGCCGGTATTCTTGCGGGGCTCGTGGGGTCGGACCAAGTCAAGCTCTTGATATTTAAGAAATATCATTCCATGGAATACTGTTATTTGGTGCTATAGCCGGATTTTCGGGGTTAGAATTGGCTTCATAGATTTCCGGTGATTCCCGAAGTACAAAGGCATCGCCAATTGCGGTCACCTCCCTTCTTCTGCCCCGTATTCCGAGACGATCCTGGACTTTCAGGGCAAACTGCTCACTTCCTACGGCGACACTCTTCGTCCAAATCTCGTCTCGTTGTCGTTTTTTACAGCTCACCGCCTCCTCTATCCATTCCCGATGGGCCATTGACAGTGCTTCCGGGTTGCTTACCTCCGCAACGATCATGAGCGCATTTCAGCAAGAATTCTTTCTTGTGGCATCGATGTGTTAAGTGCAAGATGCAACCCGGAATGTAATGCCGATTTACTCTCGTTATGTTTCCTCCACAAGGCCATGGATAAAAATTTGGAGGAAAGACAGCCTGTTCGCCATGGCCCTGATTTTGCCCCTGCATATTGCCCTATTGACCGTTATTGATAGGTTTTTTTGAGTCATAACCCTTAAATATCAGTGATTTGACTTGGCTACACACCGTCCCGACCATTAAAGGGGTTTAGTTGTCGTGGCATCCATAACTCTATTACATCAAGAAGTCATCATGGATTTCGTATACTTCAACGGCCGGATCACGAAACATGAGATGATCGAGGAGCGGGGCGAACATTTGTTATTCAATGTGAGGTGTTACAATAACAGCGTTATTGAAAAATAGAGTGTGTTGTTGTCTGATGCATTCCTGCCGAACCCGTCATAGTTCGTATGACTGCCGTTAAATTTATTGTAGATCGTGTATTGCAGGACGAGCCTGAGTTTGTCCAGGGGAAGATAGTCTGCTTCAAGGATAAAACCATTGCTGTCAGGAGAGCCGTTTCTGCTGCCGTCCACCGGATTAGGGGCATAGAGCTGTGTATCAGTATCTCCTGTCGTTGAAAAATAAGCCACTGAACCCCCTATACGCCCGACAAATGATTTATAGTAAGAATTCAGGTTAATTTTGAACGTATCAAGCCTGTCGGTTGTGTTTGCGGCTTCCCCAAGTATGAAGCTTGCGTTCCAGTCCTGTTTCTCATGGATCCATGTCGTCTCCAGGCCGATGGAGTAATTCTTCGCTAGGTACTGATATTGCGCGTCAAGAGCGATATCAGTAAATCTGTCGGTTGGTCCGCTGTCCCGGCCGTCAGGGAAGATATCTGCAACGATTCCATACGTTCCCACGGACAGATAATGCTCTCCCCACTGGTGTTGAAGGGCCACACGCCAGTAAGGAGCGACGCCGTTCACTACCATATCGTTTTTCGTACCACCCCCCAACGGGCTTGCGATTCCGCTTTTTGTCGTAATGTATGCGGTGAATTCCGCATATAATAATTGATTCCAAAAGCCGTAGAGTCCGAAACCGCCGACCTGCTGGTCAAGAGTTCCGTCGATTATCGTACCCGCGGAAGGAGTTGGCGCTACTTCTGAACTCTCGAAAGGATAGCCCCATGACGGCGTGCTGTTCCAAATATCCTGCATAGTCGGACTGTTGTTTACGGAAACACCATATATCAGAGCTTTCCCACCAATGGACGCAGTATTGGCAAATCGGATATCCGTCATGTCGAGGTGAAACGAATTGGTGTCTCCTTCAAACGTCCCCTGGATGAAGGCACCAATCGGGCCGTAAATACGTCCCGCATAGTAAAGGTTTGCCTCCTCCGGGATTGCCAGGACGTCATTGCTGTTCGACAATATGTGATTTGACCATTGACGGGTGAAATACCCCGGGGGCAGTTTGACGTCCATGTGGGTCAATGACGCCACTATCATCCCGGCAAGGGGAGGTGGAAACTCATAAGGTTTGCTGCTCTTGCTCATCACGTAACCACTCAGTTTGAACTCCCGACCGAAGGGTGTCAGTTCAGGGTAGACAGTATGGCACTCAAAACAGGACATGCCCGTTTGTCGCGCAAAACTTGGGACTGCCCGCGCATTGTTCACGGGCACTATTACAGCGAGGACTATCAACAGTGACAAGAGAATTGCGTTTTTAAATTTATTCATAAGGTTTTATCCTTATCTGCAATGGGTAACACTATGCCCCTCTCCCAGAGTTCCTTCTCTGGCGAAACTGCTTTTCCCATTGATGCCATGAACCCCTTTATTCACTCAATTACAGCCGGCCTTCCCCGGGCGGTACGCTTTCTAGTATCCGGGAGCGCATGGCACCGGGAACAAACATCCTTGAATTAAAGTCCAGCAGGGGTTTTCAAATCCGTTGATTTCTGTGCGGAGAAGGTCTTATTTGATCATATTTGTCATTCACACCGCTTCTTATCATGTCGTCAAGATTACTATCCTAAACGTAGCCACAACATTTTTCTCTGCAAATGACTCTGATTCGCATCCTGAACTCCCATCAAAAGCGATTACTCAGCAAGTGAATGCTTCACAGGTTTATTTCGATCGCCACAAAAGATTATCGCAAAATATGCGGGTTACAAGGCCGATTCTCAGAAATAGGGGTAACCCCAATCTTATATGTGTTGTCATAGTTTTGAATCTCGCTAAAGATTTCGGTACCGTGCTTTTCAAATTGACCGAAGATAGTATTTAACTTTATTTGATTCAAGCAGACTAAGGCACTAAAGCAAGAACGTCCCTGGAAGCCCTCAGTCTATGAAGCTGTCGTCTGTTAACGCCTTTACCTGGTCCTGATTGAAATACCTAAGAATTGTGGGACAATTAATTTTAAGAGCAAGACCGGAGTTCCAGGCAATGGAAAAGCAGCTTTACGAATTAATTAGAGATGCCAAAGGCGGCCTTCTGATCGTAGTCCATGATCGACTTGACCGGAAAGTATCCGGCACGTTATGGTCCAAAGTAAACAGTGCTCTCGTCACGGCCAGGCCTGAGCGGGTTTGTTTCGATTTCAAGGATTCGACAGGCATAGATATTTCCGGAGTCGCACTGCTGCGTATCCTGGAAAATCGCTGTTCGGAGCGGGACATTGATTTCGCCAGCTTAAATATGCCCGAGCCGGTGGAGCAGTTCATGCGCTACGCCGAGGAACTTTCCCAGGGGCACCGGAAAACCGGCGCAAAGTGGGCCCCGGACACCCTTTCACGGATGGGCGGCTGGCTCATGGAGCGCCTGAACGGCGCTTATCTTCTGATCAAATTTATCGGAGACTGTATTGCCGGCCTTGTCTGGTACATCAGGAACCCGCACCGCTTTCCCATGCGTCTGATGCTGGAGCAGATACAACTGGTGGGTAGCGATGCCATGCCGCTCGTTATCTTAATGAGCGCGCTCATGGGAATGATTATGGTCTTTCAGGGACTTTCTTCCATGGGAGTGGCCACTCCTCCGATATATCTCGCCGACATGGTGGCTATTGCCGTCACCAGGGAGATGGCCCCTCTTCTTACCGCGGTTATAGTCTCTGGCCGTTCCGGGGCCGCGTTTGCGGCGCAAATAGGAACCATGAAGATAAATGAGGAGCTGGACGCGCTTTCGGTTATGGATTTCGATGTGACGCGATACCTGGTCCTGCCGAGGATAATTGCCCTCACCATAGCGGGTCCCTTGCTGATAATGCTGGCTGATGGCGCCGGAATTATCGGAGGCCTCATTACCTGCGTCAAGGTTGCGGGATTGAGTCCGGTGGCATTTATCGACGAAATAAGAAAAGTTCTCAGTCCTGACGACATTTACTCCGGGCTCATCAAGGGGGTGGCATTCTCGTTACTCATTGCCGTCATGGGCTGTTTTTACGGACTCAGGACAGGGATAACCCCAGACAGCGTCGGCGCCCAGACAACAACGGCAGTTGTCGTCAGCATATTTCTCATAATTCTGGCGGATGGGTACTTTGCAGCGCTATTTCATCTATACGGATTCTAGGGAAGGAAATGCGTCATGCCGCGAAAAAATACCGATCCCTCCGTTGCGAATAACGAAGACGTTATTATAGTCGATAACCTAGTTGTCGGATATGGAGAAGAAACCATACTGGAAAATGTCAGTTTTTCCGTTTCAAGTGGTGAAATACTGGCTGTTCTGGGAGAAAGCGGATGCGGGAAGACCACACTGCTTAGGGCTCTGTCCGGTCTTGTCAGTCCTGAGAGCGGTCGGATCATCATTACGGGAGAGGATATTACCGCCGAAGATTCCAGGGAAGCTCTGGCAAGGGCGCGCATGCATATGGGGATGCTCTTCCAGTCGGGCGCCCTGATCAATTCTTTAACCGTTGCTGAAAACGTTGCACTGCAGATCACCGAGTTCACGGACCTTCCTCGTGAGCTTATCGATGGCATCGTACAACTCAAGCTCGATATGGTGCGGCTCAGTGGTTACGGGGATCTCATGCCGGCGGAACTGAGCGGTGGCATGAAGAAAAGGGCGGCTCTAGCCAGGGCAATGGCACTGGATCCGCAGATCCTGCTTTGCGACGAACCGTCTTCAGGGCTTGATCCCATTACCACGGCCGAAATAGAAGACCTGCTTCTGGAGCTTAACGAGTACCTGGGAGTTACTCTGGTTGCAATTATCCATGAGATCGCAAGCGTCAAGAAACTTTCAAGCTCCTGTATCTTGCTGGACAGGGAGTCGAAAGGCATTGTTGCCAGCGGACCGGTACAAACATTAATCTTGGAAAGTGATAATCCATTGGTCCGGAATTTTTTCAAGCGACAGTAAGGCTGACATTTGCCGGGGGTAAACAATGATAAAAATCAGCCATTTCAAGCTGGGTCTGTTTTTAATCGTATGTATCGGTATCTGTCTCGGAGGCCTGATCTGGATCGGGGTATCTCATATTTTCAAACATACAAAAACCTACGCTACCTTTTTCAACGTATCAATAGAAGGTCTCAGTCAGGGTTCGTCGGTTAACTATCTCGGTTTTAAGGTGGGAGAGGTGACAGCCATAAAGCTTGCGCCCGACGGAAAACTGATCATGGTTCTGGTTCAGATTCAGCCCGAATTCAAGGTACAGCCAAACATGGCCATAGAAGCCGAACTGGCAGGCCTGACCGGTCAACGCAGCCTGTCGATAGACAAGGCTTCTCCTGATTTAAAATCGCTTACGCCGGCTCTCGATTTTTCCGTGAAATACCCGGTTATACCTTCACAACCAGGGGAGATGCATAATATCGAGGAGACACTGAAAAAAATTTCCGACAAGATCGAATCGGCCGATTTCGGGGGCCTGCTCGGGGCATGGAAAGAAACTGCGGATCATGTGAACCGCATTCTTGCTCAAAAAGATCTGCCGCAAACCCTGCATAATGCAAACGCCGCCTCATCCGATCTGCAAGCTATGCTGGCTGAATTAAGGAGGGCCGGCACCATCGATGATCTGAGCAGGGGGGCAGGAGATTTTGCCGCAACCGCAGAAGAGGCCCGGAAATCCGGAGCTTACCTGAACAAACAAATTGAGGCGGTTCCCCCCGGCACCATTGCCCATATGGCCGAAAGGATGGACCGCCTGACCGAAACCGGAGAATCCGCCGTGGCTTCCTGGAAATTGCAGATGGACCAGTCTCTAACTCTACTGCAACAGACTCTTTTCAGGACGAATCAGGCTCTTCGCGATGCGCAGGACTTGGTGAACTCCCTGAGAGAGGAACCGGGGCGGGTAATCGTTGTGCCGGCAAAAAATGAACCATTCAAGAGGTGATCATGAAAATAACCTCCTTCATTCTTTTTCTCGTAGCCCTGTCTGTTGCAGGCTGCTCTTCTCTCATCTTCCCTTCATCTTCTCCACCGGTTTACTACCAGCTGGATCACAAGACGTCAACCATCCCGTGTCCCGCGAAGTTTGCAGAATCGGTACGGATGTGGAGATTCGGCGCAGCAAGCCCTTATGACCATCGGGATATGGTCGTGATTCGTGATGGCCGGGAAATTTCCGTCTCCCACGCATTTCTGTGGGTAGCGCCTCCCGGTGCCATGATCAGCGATATCCTGTTTCGTGATTTGAGCAAGAGTGGGCTTTTCCCACAGGTTGTAACGGCGAATGACCCGGTGCAGGTTCCCCTGGATATGACCGGGCGCATAGAGGTTTTCGCCTGGGAGCGGGAGGGGGATGTTTCCAGGGCGGTGCTGGAGCTGGAGGTGAGCATGACTGAAAACGTCTCAGCTGCCGGACCTTTATTCCATAAAAGCTATTCCTTCAAAAGCGAACCGGTATCCGGTGAAGGCTCCTCGGCAGACTTCGCGCGAGCTATGAATAGCCTTGTGGAAAACCTTTCCGTCAGACTCGGGGGCGACCTCTGCCGATTTGTGGAAAAACAAGGCGCTCCAGCCGGTAAAAAACTCCCTTAGCCGGGTGATTCACTACGCGGGCCCGAATCATTAAACATGACAACGTCGCAGATGCTCGCCTGACGCAATAAGTTGACTTGGTCCGACCCCAGACTTGCACAGACTCGTAGACTCAGATGAACAATTGTTTTTCAAACTGACCTGCCAGTTCACGTCATCTGCGCTCTTTCACCACTACCGTGCCCGCGGCCAAATCCCCCAACCGCTGCCATTTGGCGGTGGCGGCAAGCGTAACAACAGCCACGAGATGGTAGAAGAAGGCATCCACGATGCCGACAATGTTTCGCAGAAACCCGGCTGAGAGCCCGCAGGGCGAAAAGTCCGCTTTCAACACCCTGATGCCGCATATTTTCTTGCCCAGCGTCTGACCGTACAGGCCTTCCAGGAGCGAGTAATAGAGAAAACCACCGACAAAGAAAAAAGCGAATACGGCAAACATCACAAGGACAAACATGAATGGGTTCTCGGCAATGTCCTCCATTCGATGCAGGGTGAGCGCGAGTACAATCGCCGGCAGAACCAGCAGGACCAGGTGGTCTAGAATCATTGCCAAAAAACGCCTGAAGAGACTCGCAAACTCATACTCGGTGCCATGCTCAATCCAGATACGTTTCTTGAACCTTCTGATAACTGCCGAGACTCCGAATACAAAGAGGATGGTGAGCGCATTCGATAGTGCAATTATGATGGCCATCCGGCTCAGACCCTTCATTCCGAATGGATTGAACTGGCTCTTAAGCCGGATCGGGTTGACAAGCGCAGCCTTTTCGATCGTGTAGAACGTCTGAGTCGGGAATTTTTCGATGAATAACCTGAGTTTTCCCTGCTGGATAAAAACGTCCCAGTTCATGAATTCGCCTTTGACAGGCAGTTGCACCGGGCCTTTCCATGCATCGTTTGTGAAGACGTAGTAGCTGAGGTGGCGCTTGGTGTCATCTTTTTCGTGCAGAAACAGATAGAGGTTCGTGTCGTCGGAGACGACCCTGTACCCTCCGGAGTATGGCGACGAGGCCTGCGGCAACCATGTGTCGCCGTCCAGGATGCTCCACAGGATAGAATCATTTTCCGTCCAAAACAGGCAGAGTCGTCCCTGATACAGGGCCAATGTCGCGCAGACGCACTGGTCATTCTTTTTCGCGGCAATATAGTCGCCGGGCAAGGGAATTTCGGAACTTTTGCCGGACGCGATCAGGTTGAGATGCTGGCCGGTCTCGTTTTTGCTCAGGACATAAAGGCCTGCTGGCGAGAGGACGCCCTTCGGATCCTTGCCGATAGCCTCGGAACTTTCCTCAACCCATCGGCTCCCGTCATATATCCGGTATGCCCCCGTGTTCAAGAACAACAAATAATGGTTTCCGCCAGAGGCATATTTATAGGGCGGGATCTTCTGGGATGTCCCAAGCTCAGTTCCCGCCAGGGCAGAGATGAAATACTTGAACTTCGGCTTGCTCTTATGCCGTGTGTCAATCGTGCTTATATCGATATTCTGAGACACGAGGTATGCCTTGTTCCCGTCGGAGATCACCTTGTCGGTAATTGATGGAAATGGCATCAGTTTGAACATCAACCCGGGATGAAATACCATGACAGCAAAGAATAGAACATAGAACAAGCCGAACGAACCGAGGCCAAGGACACCAATCCAGACGGCCAGGTTCCGGTTGGTTTTTACCTGCTTGTCATTATCTGGTTGAATAACAGTATCGATCACGTTTTACCTCACTTCTTCATGTATTCGAGTATAGGTACGACGATCTTTGGTAATAGTTTCCAGGCTTAGGGGTAGGGTTCAATAGATTAGAGTCAATTGTTCCGAAACAAAATATGCTGAACCGCCCATATTCTGTTTCCTTTTACGAAATCACAGATCATAAAAAAACGGCTCGGCTCTTTGCGAATGCCGCAGTTTTTGACCAGCATCTCACGTCTGGCTTCGATCATCGGATGCTTCAGCTCTCTTGCATTCTCAGGGCAGTATTTGACGCAGGCGCAACACATGATGCAGTTCTCTGCATTAGTTGTGACCTCACTATCCACTCTGATGACAAAGGTTGGGCAAACTTTGGCGCAGGTGCCGCAAAGTGTACACAGTTTACGGTTAGTTTCAGGGGCGATGCCACCAAGAGGAACTCTTTCCCTGTAGGGTACGCTACCAGGAATCTCAGCGACTGACTTGCCAATGTTTTTCTGTAGTTCCATTGCGATGTTTATTCCAAATTCTTTCGCCTTTTGCAGATCGGCAGCATCGGGGCGGTTGGCGGCAATTGGCTGTTGGCTCGTCGAATAAGAATGCTCCCCAATAAAGGCACCGGCGGCGACCACCACAAACCCCTTGGAGACAACAACATCACGCAGCTCAACTAGCGCATCCTCGAATGCTCGGTTGCCGTAGAGGGCTACCAGCACGGTAGGAATACCGATCGCTGAAATCTTTTCTATCCGCTTCAGGAAAACTTCCGGGACCCGCCCCGCGTAGACCGGAATACCTATGATGGCAAGACCTTCAACAAAGTGCCTGTCAAGACCTGGCTCCATCAGTGTCAGGTCGTAATGTTCAGTATCACGGCTATTGATCCCTGCTGCAATCTGCTCGACAATTTTCTTAGTTGTTTTAGTTGGTGAAAAGTAGATCAGGTGGGTTTTAGCTATCATGGTTCCTCTCGATTCTCAGGGGTCTATCACCAAAACCCTTGATTCCGGTACACAGGCGCAATGATTTCGATAGACTGGGTCTAGTAATGCCCATAGCGTTATTTAATTCATGAGGTCAAAGAAAAATAGGGAAGTGCTCCTATTTTCCGGAATTGCCCATGGCTGCACTGCCTCGTTATGTGATCTGTCCTCGAAACAACTGCAGTTAATCTGCCGGCAGGTTTTCAGGCCTTATCCATGGTGGAAGGTCAGATTTTTCGACCTTGACCTTTTGCAATGCCGGATATTCGGAAGTGGACAATTCGAACTTAATCATAAAATCCCTCCCCAATTATTGAGTTAACCGTGTTACGGATGACCTGAGAGCAGAGCGGGTGGAGCTTCCCCCTCCAATTTCACCAGCCAGTTATGACCTTTTCCACTGGCTGGTTCAATATGACTTTCTTATCTTTATAAACTTCCAACTCGCCTGGTGGCGTGTCATTTGTTCCAATTACATAGACAATACAACGATATACATAGGCACCGCTTACAAAATCGTAATGATGATTGCCGCCGCTACCCTCAAAAACCACTTCGCCATTGTTCAATACTAAATCTGGTTTTTCACTTGGCGCTTTTTGTGCCGGCCAGACAGCATACCGATACTTATCATCGGTTAAGCGATCTATTCTTATCCTGAAATCTTTGGTTTTCCATTCAAGAACTGGTTCTAAAAATTGTTGCAGGCTGCTATGCAGATTCTTCTTGTCCGCTTCTATAAGGATGTCACGCTTGCGCTCTCCCTTTTCTGTTTGATAGTTAATGGCTATTATTTTCCCCTCTTCATCAAGCCACAGTACCCCGTTCTGAAACATAATCCCTCGCCACCCCACTTCCGTCCAATCGTCAGCAACACTGGAAGTGGAAATTGCTTTTAAAAGAGCTTTATCCAGGACTTCGTCAAAAACTTCCAGAAATTGGCTTGGAGTATTTATGACCGGAAGCGGAACTTTCCGGTGCAAAGGGTAAGCAACGAGATCAGCTATTGCCTTTCGGTCCTTTTTGCCTACGACATTTATAAAATTTGTAACAGAGCGTTCGAAATTCGGCTCAGCACCTAATAGTGGCAAGGAACAGGAAAGTAATAATGCACAAGCTAAAACTGTTGCTGTAATCAATTGCATTTTTCATCCTCACCAACGGAGTTGAGGTTGACCCGCCTTCGGAGGGTCTTGATGATTGTTGAGACCTGTCCATTTTACGCTTTGCTCATGCTTCCTTTGACCAAAGAGTTACATAACTTACCTGCATTCCCTCACGTCCCCCAGCCAAAGGCAAAGAAAAAGGGATACCGTACTCATTTCCCCTGACTTCAATCAATAATTGACCTGATTAGCAACAATCTTCCGCTTGCTGCAAAAACTGTCATTCCCGAAGAGATTCTGATCGGGAATCCAGCCTCTAACCGACTGTAATTATGGATCCCCGATAAAGAAATTCGGGGATGACAATCTTCATAGCGGAAGAATAGTGCCAATCAGTTTAATTGATATGATTGCCCGATATTTCCCGAGGATAAAAATCCAAAGTGTCAATGCCTGATCCCACTGCCTTCCTGTTTCATCACGGGAACTTCCAGCAGTGGCGAAGGATCGCCGGAGTTAAAGGTTCCGCACTCGCTGGTCAGATAGATAGTCTTGCCATCAGGACCATAACAAACAGATTCACCTTGTACCCGCTCGGGCATCCTGATGGGGCGTGGGGAGCGCGAGAAACCTTGCGTCCAGGTTTCTTCAGGCCTGCGGACAAACTCGAATGCGTCGCCATAGGTCAGTACAATGGCTCGCAGACCGTCGGGCGAGATGTCCATAGCAGTCGCAGTAGGAATGTAGAGGGTTGCTATGGCCCTGGCCACCAGGAGGGTTGGGCTTTCCCGATCCGGCCATGGCAAGGAGTAAACCTTGCATCTGTCTCCGTACATCTTGGACACCAGGTAGATAGTGCGCGTTTGTGGGTCTATCGCCACCGATTCGCAATTGTGAGAGCCGTCTTCGTAAAGAAAATGAATGGTCTGAAGGAGAGCAGCAGAAATTGTTACATTTCTTTTGCCGGCATCCAATTCGGGCTCGGGAACGACATATAAGGTGTAGTCTTTTCTTCTGGCCCTATTATCTCCCACATCACCGACCAGCAGGAAATGACGACCTTCGTACGAGAAGGACGCCATATCCTCCCAATCGCGGTTCCGGGCCTGGGACAAGGCAACAACGGCACGTTCTTCCCCGTTAAGGCCGAAGGCGTAAAGTTCAGGCTGGCCTCCGCTATCGTTGTGAGTCCAGAGAACATCCTTATTGGCTCGCCCGCATGCGAGTCCGCTGCTTTCGTCAATCGCCCTATTGGCCAACTCTGCTATTTTGCGGCCCTCGCCATAGACAATTGCATGCTCTTCCGCGAAAGAGGGGAGCGCTTGTAGCAACAGAACTGTAAGGGCAATCGCCTGGCAGAGAAACTTTCCCATGAGCATTCCTTTCTGATGGGCTAGCCTTTGACCTTCACGGTTTTCGGCAGATCTTATGGTTTGTTTGGGAACTTCCATGATTGGTTAAAATAAACCGTCAACATTTACTTGAGTGAAGCACATACTTTCACTTAGTTACGTTGCTGGAATCGATAAAATGACTACGTCCCATGAGGTCTGGTTATGCGGGTTCACTTTGATAAAGGTTATAAATTGACCAAGGCCAGAACAGCAGAAACATGACAGCTATTGATTTCTGAAAAGCGGCAATCGAAAATGTGACAATAGTTAATAGCAATAGCGCTAATAATATTTTTTTGCTTAATTCAATAGGTGCCAGCAGCACAATACCGACTGTCAACGTCATAAGTCCCGCAAAAAACATAAAAATACATTGCGGAATACGTAGTAAAATGGACACAATTTCAACGATACTCCCCAAGGTATAAGTTACTGCAATGATCCCAAAAATCACGACAAGATTCCCGGCAGCGTAATGATAGCAGCTTGTTTTCTTTGCTTACTCATTTTCATTTTTGGTCTCGTAAAACGGGGCCGGGAGATCAGCCGTGTCAACGGCTGCATCTTCCTGGCTGGGCATTAATTGATTTTGCTATTTCATAACCGGCGCGTGTAACAAATCGTCACCACGACGCTCACAAAAAGTGGCATCGCAAACACGCACAAGTGCAACGCCCACAACCAAAATCGCGGATCTTTAGTTCCTTCCATCGGCCAGATAGCTGAAAACGCCAGGTAGATCACACTCGATGCTAAGAACAGCCAGCCGGCTACTCGGTTCGCAGCGAACCAAATGCGATCCTCGCTGAGTGTCTTTTGAGTCCGCACGCCATAAATCCGATTCCTTGGAACTAGCTCCAACAACATCGGTATCGCTACTACTCCAATAATAGCCGACGGAATGGCAAAGGGTTGATTTATCATCGTTATAGCCTTTCTGGTTTTTCGCCTAACGGGCCGGGCCTTGACTCGCGCCGGGGCGCTTCTCAGCCCCGGTCGGCGTCCAAGGCCCTGGTTAGGGCCTGATTCAATTGGTTCTCTTGGAAATTTTGCTTACGAATCTATGGATCACCTGAAATGGAAAAACAACAATGTCAGCCACAATAGCGATAACCATTATTAATAATGTAAAAAACCATTCAGCAATCCCCATATTGATATCCCATTGAGTTTTAAAGTACCCAATGCGAGGATTTCTTGTCTTTTTAAGTGGATCATCCTTTCTATAGCTTTCTAGGGCTTTTCTTGTGAGATTAAAGAAATTTCCCTCGTTTTTTGTTTTTCTTTCAGGCATTGGCATCACTCTTTTTTATTACTGTGCCCTAACTCGTTAATCACCGGTATCCGTATATAAGTGACTTGTCACCTATATACGTTAACAGTGCCGTATATAAGTTGTCTGGCAGTCACCTATATACGTGGCTTCATCCCGTTTTCCCGTGGCAAAAGCTGGTAACCGGTATAGGTGACTTTGTTTTCCGTATACTTGCCCTGTCCGGTCTGCTCGTATCGTACCCGGGGCCTGCCGCCTACTCCCTCACGATCCGTTCCACCAGTGTCGAGTCACCCCGAATCGCACCAAAACAGACCTGCCAGACACGTTCCTCCGGATTCCATCTCCCACCGGCGGCTTTCAGTTTCTCCCGCAACGCCGTTTCGGTATACGGCACGGCAACGGCAACCAGATCCGTGTCCCGGTAGCGGGGCGTCAACCTTGGCCGCCTGTCCACGATGAGTTCAGCCGTTGTCAGGTTGTCCCATGTTAGAAAGTCAAGGGGTGCCGGAGGCAGACACAGCGTACGCCAAACCGAGCCACCAAGCAATGGCCCCTGTTTGTCCCGGCCAGGGTGGCAAATGCACTCATTCCTTCAGCATGAAATCCCATTCTAAATAAAAAGCCGCTCCCCTCAGCACCTTGCTGACGAAAACGGCTTTGGTAATAATTCCCTGATTCCCGCGGTGCACAGCATTGCATCCCTCTGGAACATCTTTTCATTAAATACAATGGGTCTCGATTAATTACCGTATGGTAACGAGATGTGTCAATATTTCTAATGTAATGTTTTCATCCTGGTTTGGTGCCGCAGAGCTGCTGGCCATTGTAACTGTGACGCTTGCCGTGCGGGCTGCAGGTTAAGAACGGAAGAGCGTACTTCGATAGGGAGATACTGTCTGCCGCGGTACTTTCGTACCCGATCCGTTGAGATTCTATCTGTTTCCTCTATACTTACGGACACGGCAAAGTCTGTTACGAGTCTGCCTTGGTTACTTTCAAGTCAGCAGCATGCGAGAAAGGGAGAATCTCAGTGAAACGGATCCTGGTAGTGTTGTTAGTCATGGCATCGTGCCTTACCTCTGCTGGCTCGTGGGCAAACGAGACGTATAATCACCAGCAGCAGATTTGCAACGAGGCCCGGCGAGGTTTTGAGGAGATTCTCGATCTCTGGCGGGCGTGGAGCACTGATGAACTCTATGACCGTGTTGTTCCTTCTGCCGGCTCCGACCGGTGGGATTTCGTGGACCAGCTCAACCATTCCGCTCGACGTCCTGCCTGCTGTTGGGAGAAGATGCAGGATGTATCGGTCGTCTATTATGATGACAATACGGTCCTGCTTACCGCCAAGCTCGGCATCGATGTTGAGGGGGTCGGAACGCGCTTCGTGACGCGAACTTTTCGCCTGGTTAGGGAAAATGGCGTCTGGAAGATTCCCGAAACCGATATCATTTCCCTGGCCGAGCCGAACATGCAGCGGATACCGCGGGAGATTCTCGAAAGGCCTCTCTGAAAAGCTGATTGATCCCTGTTTTCCCCGGCCGGACGGGGCCGAGGTGAAGTAACTTCCCAAGCCGTTGATGCCGAAGAGTAACGCACCTCTACGAAGACCTTGCGGCTGGAACGCCGTACAGGTATACTGGCGCCATGATACATTATTCCGCTGCTATTTCCGATCACGGCCGAAGGATGGACAGCTTTCTCCGTGCCATCCTTCCTGCTGCTTCCTTGTCCTATATCCGCCAACTCCTCAAGGGCGGGAGCGTAACCCTCAACGACCTACCTGCTACTCCGGATTCCCTCCTGAGACTTTCCGATACAATCGATCTCAAAGAGACCTCCCGGATAAAGGCGCTTCTCGTCCCCCGCTCAAAAGGCCCTGATATCCTCTACGAGGATGATGAGATTGCTATTTTCAATAAGCCTGCCGGTCTTTCGGTGCACCGTTCCGCCGAACATGGGAGCCACAACCTGGTGGATGTGGGAATTGCCTTTTTCGGTCGCAGGGGAATCTTGCTGAAACTTTACCCGGTAAACCGCCTCGACCGGGAAACCTCGGGGCTGGTGGTGATGGCGAAAAGCTCCACAAAGGCCGGAGACTTCGGTAAGCTGTTTCAGGAAGGGTTGGTGGAGAAGCGCTATCTTACCGTTGTGTCGGGAAAGACAGCGGATTCCGGTGTCATCGATCTGCCCCTTGACGAGAAGGAATCGCGGAGCGAGTACCGTACCCTGTGCACCCGGAAGGGTGTCTCGATCCTGTCGGTAACCCCGGTTACCGGGAGGTCCCATCAGATTCGCCGGCACCTGTCGTCCATTGGGCACCCGGTAATGGGCGACCTGCGCTACGGAGGCAAGAGGATTCGGGACCTGGACGGTCATGCTCTCCATTCCTATCGACTTGCCTTCCCTCATCCCGTAAGCGGGGCTGGGGTGAGCATCTTTTCACCAGTGCCGGAGGAATTCGCCGGCTATCTTTCCCGGATCCTGGACGGAGATATCGTTCCGCTCCTTGATTCCCTTTTGGCAGGGTAGGGTACACGAGGGAATTCCACATGACCACTACGAAAGAAACAAAGGTACGGTCCCGGCGGCTGCTGTTCTTTTCCCTGGCCGCGATAGTTCTGCTGGTCCTGGGGGTGGGGGTCTTTTTTCTTGAAAAGGCGCTCCATCTGGAAAACTACAAGACCGAGATCCTTGAAGTACTACAAAAAACCCTGCACCGGAAGGTTATCTACGAAAGCGGCAGCTTTTCCTTCCGATTAACCCCCGCCTTTACTTTCAAAAAGATCATGATCATGGAAAAAGACGGCTCGGCGCCCTTTCTTACAGCGGAAAAGCTGACCTTCAGGATTGCCCTGCTGCCCCTGCTGGATAAACAGCTGGTGCTGCGGGGAATCTCGCTGGAGAAACCGTCGGTCGTCCTGACGCGGGATAGCGGCGGAGTCTTCAACATCAGCGATCTCCTGGAGGAAAAAGGTGGGGAAGCCCCTCTCCAAATCAGTGGCATCAGGGTCAGGGACGGAAAACTCCGGTTTTCCGATCGCGGCACGGGTCCGGGAGAAATCGTGACGACCCTTGATGGGATCGATCTGTCCATAAACCACTTTGCCCGCGGGAAAACCACCGATTTCACCCTCTCAGCTTCTGTTCTGCAGGGGAATCAACCCGGCGAGGTACGCTTGAAAGGCAAGCTGACCCCCGCGGCAGCAGGGAAACCATTGCTGGAAACATCCTTTGAAGGTTCCGTGGAGGCAAAAAACCTGGTTGCCGACCATTTCTGGGACTACTATGCCCGCTACGTTCCCTTCCGGAAGGTACTCGGGCGGCTGGAGATGGACACGACCTTCAAGGGGAAGCTCACGGAATTCAGCTCCGAGGGCTCGATGAAGATCAGCGGCCTTCGCTTTGACTATCCGCAGATCTTTCACGCCGTCCTGACGCCGAAAAACCTCTCCTTCAAATATGCCATGGACCTGACACCGCGGGATATAAAGGTAACGTCGCTGAACCTGAACGTGGATGCGCTGAACGTGAGGGGGAGCTGCTTGCTGAAGGACATCGGGAGCGGCGATATCTTCATTGAAGCCCGGGCAAAAACCTCTTTCTTCCGCCTGGAGGATTTTGCCGGCTACATTCCCTATGGGGTCATTGCCGACGATGCCTCCCACTATATCGAAGAGCACATCAAGGGCGGTACCTATCAACTGGAGCAGGGAAGCCTGATCGGGCGCGTCAGCCAGATCGTGCACATGGAAAAGGGCACCAACTATAACGTTCTCTCGATCAAGGGAACCGTGGACAAGGGGCTGGTCAGTTATGGGCCGGAGGTGCCGACCTTCAATGGCATCAAGGGGCACCTGGCGATGCAGGGAAAGGATTTCATCCTCAGCGGCATGCAGGGCAACTTCGGTGGTTCGCCCTTCACTCTTGAAGGCAGGATAACCGATTATCCCCTCAACATACCCTGCGGCTATCCCTTTACCATGACCATGAAACCGCGTCCCGCCGAGCTGTTCTGGCTTCTGGGACAGGATAAACGGAAATTCGCCGGCTTCAGTGGAGATTCAACCCTTACCCTGCAGGGCAGCGGTCCCACTGCCGGCTATGCACTTTCCGGCAGCTGGGATCTTTCTTCCGCCGCCTACTTCTATCGTGATCTCGTGGTGAAACAGGCCGGCCAGACCAACCACCTTTTCTTTCAGTCGCTCCTCAATGATAAAGGGGCCAAGATCTCTTCATTCCGTATTGACATGATGCCGCTGATGGTGAGCGGTTCTGCCGAGTATCAGTCGGACAACAAACGCCCCCTTTCTTTCACGGTCAGGTCCAACGCCTTTCCGATCCAGGGTGTTGCGGACCGTTTTCCCCGCCTTGCAAAGTATCAGCCTGCCGGAAAGGTCCACCTGTCCCTGCATGGAACCGGGGGCGGCGAGGGGGAAGAGGGGCCGCTTCTCGGCGGAGAGATTACCCTTGCCGGAGCTTCCTTTAAACCGACGGAATCCATCAAGGCCCTGACAAATATCAACGGCACGGTGGGGTTCAACGGAGAATCCCTGAAGACATCGAATCTTACCGCTCACCTTGGCAGCTCCACTTTTACCGGCAGCGGAGCCCTGACGGGGTTTGCCAAGCCGATTGTCTTGCTTGATTTTTCCTCCCCTTCAGTTGATCTTGCCGACTTGGGGCTGCACTCCCCGGAGCAAAAGAAGCTTGCCGTTGAACAGGTTAAGGGCTCTCTTTCCTACCAGGATGATACCTTGTCCATCAAGTCCTTATCCGGCAGGATAAACCGCTCTGTCATCCGTGTGAGCGGGACGGTGGGTGACATTCGGAATCCCAAGGTGGAACTGAATCTGGACGCGGATTATCTTGATATGGAAGATGTGGCACTGCTGGCAGGGCTTGAGCGGGAAACCCCTGTGAAAGAAGGTGGTGCAGGGAGAAGCTCCTTCCATGCCACCGTGAATGCTGAGGCTGGGAGGTTTCATCAGGTGGAGTTCAAGAAACTGCATTCTGATGTCCATCTGGACCAGAAAATTCTCTATGTCGAGGGTGCCAAATGCAATGTGCTGGGAGGCCAGTTTGCCGGTAGCGGCAGGGTTGATTTCGGCATGACGGGAGGTCCCCGTTACCAGACGACGTTGCAGCTGAAGAACATTTCGGCGGCCCAGTTACTTCAGATCTTCGGGACGAAAAAAGAGCTGACCGGCACCATGTCCATCGAGGGTGATCTCATTGCCAAGGGGAATACCCTGAATGAGGTGAAGGCAACCTCACTGGGTAACTTGCGGCTCCATTGCGAAAAGGGAACCTTGAATAAATTTTCGCTTCTTTCCAAGCTATTTTCCATTCTCAACGTGTCCCAACTCTTTACCTTCAAGCTTCCGGACATGGTTTCCAATGGCATGCCCTACAATGAGATCAATGCCACCTTTTCTCTCCGTGATGGGCTGGTAACAACGGACGACCTGTTTATCGACAGCAGCGCCATGAACATTACCATTGTCGGCGAGTTCGACCTGGTGAAAGAGCAGATGAAGGCAACAGTGGGGGTAAAGCCGCTCCAGACCATTGACAAGGTGGTCAGCCATATTCCTTTTGTGGGCTGGGTTCTGACCGGGAAAAACAAGAGTCTGATCACCACCTATTTCCAGGCAACGGGCAGTCTCGACAATCCCGAAGTGAAGAGCATTGCCGCCCAGTCCATGGCCAAAGGCGTTTTCAACATCTTTAAACGCCTTTTCAGTCTGCCGGCGAAGCTGGTGACAAATACCGGTGAGGTAATTATTAATAAGTAGAAAAGCAGGCTGAGGGCTGAGGGCACTAGGTCCTCTGCAGAAGGGGCCTGCACACGGTTAGCCCTGTTGCGGGTTTTGGCTGGCGTTGCCGTCCGGAAGTGGCGTGCCGTTTTTTTGCCGGCGTGCGCTTGACCGCGCACTCCTTCCGGCAGACCCTCCAGGCTTTGCTGCTGTCCAGAAAGGCGAGATAGCCGCAGTAAATAACCAGTCCGGCACCGAAGATTACTAATGGTTCCATGGGAATCCTCCTTGTTTGTTGACGGGCAAAGCTGTTCATCAGGTATCCTGATTATTGCTATTCTTCCACTATGAAGATTGTCATCCCCGAATGCCTTTATCGGGGATCCTTGATTTCAGGCGGTTAGAATCTGGATTCCCGATCAGAATCTCTTCGGGAATGACAGGTTCGGCAGCCGGTGGAAGATTGACGCTAATCGATTCAGGTTTTGAGTCTAAAGGGATAAGGTTTGCATTCACCTTCAACCTTCAGTATTCAGCCTGAACTTTTACCCTTTACGAAAAGCATACTGCAGGTATGTGACAGAATACGTCACAAATGGAGCGCTGCATGTCCATACCCACCTTTGCGGTGAGCGAAGGAAAAAACAGATGGCTTCAGGAGCGGATGTCGGCACTCGGGGTTCGCGAAGAGGACATTGCTGAGAGCTTCATCCGTTCCTCGGGCAAGGGTGGACAGCATGTGAACAAGACCTCCAGCTGCGTCTACCTGCGCCACCTGCCCACCGGGCTCGAGGTGAAGTGCGGTACGGACAGGAGTCAATCGGTGAACCGCTTTCTTGCCCGCCGTGAACTACTGGAAAAAATTGCCCACCTGCGGGGCGAGGCGACCTCCCGCGACAAGGAGATGGCAGCGACAGCCAAGAGAAAGGCAAAGAAAAGAAAAAGGGCAAAGCTGAAATACGGAACAGGAGATGAAAAAGAGTGATGATTCGGAAAGAGATGGTTCGCACGCTGGAGTTCGACAGGATTTTGCAGGAAATTTCCCGCTATTGCCATAGTGGCGTGTCGCGGGACGCAGTACTCGATATTCTTCCCCTTCCGGAGGAAGCTGCAATCGCAGGTCGTTTCGGCATGGTGGAAGAGATTCGCAATCTTACCTCTCAAGGCATTACCCTTCGCATCTCGACCTTTGAAGATGTACGCCAGGTCCTGGAAAAACTGCGGCCCGTGGGGTCGGTTCTTGCCCCCCTGGAGCTGGTTGCCTTTGTCCCGCTGCTTCGCACCCTGGCTGCCATTGCCACCCAGTTGGCCTTCCGTACTGATATCCCGCTTCTCCGGGAGCTGGCAGGAGCTGTCACCGGCTTCCCCGACATCCTTGATCCCCTGGAGCGCTCGCTCGATTCCGAAGGAAATATCCTCGATACCGCCTCCCGGCTTTTATTTGATCTGCGCACCCGGAAACGTTCCCTGACGGCGCGCATCCGCAAACGGCTTGAGGAGATTGTCCGGGAGCGGGATATTACCGTCTTCCTCCAGGACGATTTCGTTACCCAGCGGGGGGGGCGATGGGTCATCCCGGTGCGGATGGATTCCAAGGGTCAGGTCCCGGGCGTGGTGCACGATGTGTCCAACTCCGGCGAGACCGCTTTCATGGAACCGCTGGAGATTATCGGACTGGCCAATGAGCTGGAGAACCTGACGGCAGAAGAGAAGGTGGAAGAGATTCGCATCCTGCGCGAGATCTGCAGCTGGATCCGGGAGGATTCGGACCAGATCGAAGAGCAGCTGGCAATCCTGGTCCACCTCGATCTGTTGAACAGCATTGCCTCTTTTGCCAATTCCATCGAAGCCGAAGTGCCCCGGATCGGCAGCCGGTCTGCAGCTGCGGCTGAAGCAGGCACGCCATCCGATTCTGCTGCTCCTGCAGCGGGAGGGAAGCCTCGCCAAAACCGTTCCCCTCGATCTGACCCTTGGCGATGAAGACTCGGTCATGGTTATTACCGGGCCCAATGCCGGTGGGAAGACCATTGCCCTGAAGACCACGGGTTTGCTGTTCCTTATGGCCCTTTCCGGAATTCCGGTGCCGGCTGACGGATCATCCTCCTTTCCCTTCATCAACAGCTTGCTGGTGGATATCGGCGACGAACAATCCATTCAGAGCAGTCTCTCCACTTTTTCCGCCCATGTGGCGAATATTTCCTCCATCCTCGCCCAGGCAGGGCAGAGATCGGTGATCCTCCTGGATGAATTAGGGACCGGCACGGAACCGGTCCAGGGGGCGGCCCTGGCCTGTGCCGTGCTCCAGGATCTGCAGGAAAAGGGGGCATTGGTGCTGGCCACCACCCACCTGACCGACATCGTCGGCTTCGTCCATCGCCGCGAGGGGATGGTGAATGCTTCCATGGAATTCGACCGGGAAACCTTTACCCCTCTCTACCGGCTGAAAAGGGGCGAGCCGGGGCAATCCCATGCCCTGGAGATCGCGAGAAAGTATGGCCTTCCGGGAAGCGTCATCGAACGGGCCCACGGCATGATCGGCAGGATGGAATCGGAGTTTCATTCGCTGCTGGATGACCTGAAGGCGCAGCGGAAGAATTACGAGGAGACTCTCTCTGACCTGGAGCGCAGGGTGCGAGAGGTTGCCGAGCAGGAGGCCCTGCTGGAGGCCCGGCGGGCGGGCTGGGACCGGGAGCGGCGCGAAGCCCTCGAAAAGGCGTATCAGAATTCGAAGGATATCGTGGCCGGGGTGAAGCGTGAGCTGAATGCCATTCTGGAAGAGGCAAAGCGGGAGCGGAGCCGGACCTCCATGAAGAAACTGGTGGTTGTTGAAGAGCAGGTTGAAAATAAACTGCGGGAGTTCGATCCGTCGTCCAGTCTCACGCTTGATCAGGTTCGCGAAGGTGATGCGGTTTTCGTCCGCACCATCGGTTTTGATGCCGTGGTGCAGAAGGTGGATATAAAAACCGGCCGCATCCGTGTGCAGGCTGCCGGGAAAGAACTTGAGGTCCCTGTCACCGACCTTGGCAAACGGACCGGTGCTGTGCCCCAGGCGGCGAAGAAAGCACGACGAAAGGGAGCCGAGGAAAAAGAAGCCGAACGGGAAGAAACGCCCCTTCAGCTTCACCTTATCGGACTTCGGGTGGAAGATGCCTTGACAAAGCTGGAACCGTTCCTCAACCACGCTTCTCTGGATGGGATCGGTGAGGTGCGCATTGTCCACGGCAAAGGGACCGGGGCCCTCAAACGGGGTGTCCGGGAGTACTTGGAGGGACATCCGCTGGTGGCATCGTTCCGGGACGGGGAGCCGTTTGAAGGCGGTGCGGGAGCTACGGTGGTGAAGATACGTTGAATGGAGCGCCTTGAATGCCGGCTGTACTACCGCACAACAATGGCGCTGAAAAGCTCCAATCGTCAACAGCTACTTTGGATTATTCCCTCTCCCTGAGGGAGAGGGTTAGGGAGAGGGAGAGGCGGGACTGCGGCCATCTTCTCCTGCAGAACCTGTGGGCCCTCAGGGAGAAGGACTTAGCGGAAGATGAGTAGGGTCAGGTGAGGGGATAACTATTCCGGAGGAACCGATGACGTATCTAGACTGGTCGGAAGATTTCAGTGTGAATGTGAAAGAACTCGACGCTCACCATAAAACGCTGGTGGAAAAAATCAACATGCTGCATCAGTCGCTGCTCGACAACAGTGGATGCGAAACGCAAAGAGAGATCATCAAGGGGATGATTGAATATGCGAACGTGCATTTTGCGGCAGAGGAAAAGTACATGCTCAGGCTTAACTATCCGGGTTTCCGGAAACATCAGGCTGAACATAGTACCTTCACGGCAATGACGCATGACCTGCAGAAGCGTGTCAACCTTTCAGACTTTGTTCTGACCCTGGATCTTCTGAGTTTCCTCAAAAGCTGGCTCCAGAATCATATCCTTGTGATGGACAAGGAATATTCGCGACATTTCAACCTGAATGGTGTGTACTGAACCGTGAAGAAAGGATCAGGAGTGAACGGGTGATTATTTCCCTTATTGCCGCAATGGCGGAAAACCGGGTGATCGGCAGCAGGGCGGAGATTCCCTGGGATCTGCCCGATGACCGGAAGCGGTTCCGGGAGCGTACCTGGGGTCACCCGATTGTCATGGGGAGGAAAACTTTTGAGACTCTTGACGGTCCTCTTCCGGGACGGGAGAATATTGTTCTCACCCGGGATCGCGGTTATCGGGCGGAAGGATGCCGGGTGGTTCATGGAAGGGACGAGGTGCTGCTCGAAGTGGCTGATGCGGATGAGTTGTTCATCTGTGGAGGTGGCGAGGTATACCGGGAGTTCCTGCCCCTGGCGGACAAGATCTATCTTACGGTTCTTCACCGGGTTGTGGAAGGGGATGTGCTGTTTCCGGAGATTCCGGGTAATTTTGTCATAACGGCACGGGAAGAGGTTTCCGATCCGCTTCCCCACAGTTTTATCATCTACGAGAAAAAATCGTAGGGGTGCCGCTTGCTGCGCCTTGATCCCGCCATTTCACCGGGAGTTTCACCGGATGGAAACTATTTAAAGGTTTCCTTGATGGATTCCTTCGCCTCTCCGGCTGCGTTTTTTATGTCGTGGCCCATTTCACAGAAACCCTCTTTCATGGCGGGCCCGACTTTTTTGAAATCTTCTTTGATGACAGGGCCGGCCTTGCTGAAATCTTCCTTGATGTTTCCACCGGCTTTTTTCAAATCATTTCCCGTTTCGTGAAAAGTGGAGCAGCCGGCCAGCATCCCCATTACCAGTAGAAAACAGCCGAAATTCCGGATCTTCATGGTGATCGTACCTCCTGCAACGAGCTGCACAGGGCCCGCGCTTTGCCGTACCGTACCTTTTAAGCGCTATGCTCCCGCGTGGCGTGGAATTCCAGTTCCTTCCAGTTATCCATGGTGTTATCCAAGCGCCATTGGCTCCCTGCCAGATAGGCCAGGTTCCCTTCGCCGTCATTGTACAGGTGCATGGCTTCTTTCTTCAGGAATTCATCCAGCTTTTTCCTCTCGCCGGTAACCCAGCGGGCGGTGACGTAGGATACCGGCTCATAGGCGGCCTTGACCCCGTATTCGTGCTCCAGTCGCTGCATGACCACGTCGAACTGGAGGATGCCCACGGCGCCGACGATCCAGTCAGCTCCCATGAGGGGGCGGAAGACCTGGGTGGTTCCTTCTTCGGCCAGTTGCACGAGACCCTTTTCCAGTGCCTTGGACTTCAGCGGATTGAGGATGCGGATCTTGCGGAAATGCTCCGGGGCGAAATTGGGGATGCCGGTGAACTGGAGTTCTTCTCCCTGGGTGAAGGTGTCGCCGATCTTGATGGTGCCATGGTTATGGATACCGATGATGTCGCCGGGGAAGGCCTCGTCCACGTTGGTACGGTCCTGGGCCATGAAGATGGTGGCATTGGCAATCTGCACGTCACGGCCGAGGCGGATATGCCTGACCTTCATGCCGCGGGTGAATTTACCCGAGCAGATGCGGAAAAAGGCGATCCGGTCGCGGTGGGCCGGGTCCATATTCGCCTGGATCTTGAAAACAAAGCCGGTGAACGGCTCCTCATAGGGTGAGACCGTGCGGGTCAGCGCTTCCCTCGGATTCGGCCCCGGTGCATTTTCGACAAAGGTGTCCAGGAGTTGCTGTACGCCGAAAGTATTGATGGCACTGCCGAAGAAAACCGGTGTCTGCCGGCCCGCCAGGTACGCTTCATTATCAAAGGGATGGGCAGCACCCTCCAGCAGTTCAACGTCGGCCCGCAGTTCCTCTGCCTGGGATCCGAGCAGGCGGTCCAGTTCCGGATCGTCGATGCCGGTCACGGTCATGATTTCGCCGGTTCCCCGCTCATCGTCCGGATTGAAAAAGACTACTTCCCGGGTGTAGAGGTGGTAGGTTCCGCGGAATCGTTTTCCCATGCCGATCGGCCAGGTCATGGGGGCGCACTGGATCTGGAGATTCTTTTCTATGTCATCCAGGAGGTCGAGCGGTTCCTGTCCTTCCCGGTCGAGCTTGTTGATGAAGGTCATGATGGGGGTATTTCGCAGGCGGCAGACTTCCAGCAGTTTCTTGGTCTGGCTTTCAACCCCTTTTACCGAGTCGATGACCATCAGAACCGAGTCAACGGCAGTGAGCACCCGGTAGGTATCTTCGGAGAAATCGTTATGGCCCGGGGTATCGAGAAGATTGATTTCGAAATCCCGGTAATTGAATTTCATCACCGACGAGGTAACGGAGATGCCGCGCTGCTTTTCCATTTCCATCCAGTCGGAGGTGGCATGGCGGGCGCTTTTCCGGGCCCTGACCTCGCCGGCCTGCTGAATAGCGCCGCCGAAGAGCAGGAGCTTTTCGGTGATGGTGGTCTTGCCGGCATCCGGATGGCTGATGATGGCGAAGGTTCGTCTGCGGTTGATTTCTTTTTCGTTATGCTTTTTCAAACTCTCTGCTCCTGGTGATGATAGTTGCCGCCGCTGTGCACGGACCTCGCAAAATGGCAGAAAGGCGAAGAGGGTATCTTCGCCTTTCCTGTTTTCCGCATACTTACCTTACACTTTTTCGCAGGGAGAGGGCAATAGGAAATGTTGGTTCAACTTTTCACTTTTGGTTAGGGCTGCCAGTCGTGCCATTCTCAATTTTACCACCCCCAACCCCCTTCCTTATCAAGGAGGGGGCTAGTATTTTCTTCAATATTTAGTGGTCTGAGGGATGTTGCATATTTGTAGAGCTTGCGTGCCGGTATGTAATTACTCCCCTCCTGTTTTAGGAGGGGCAGGGGGTGGTAAAGCACGCTTTCTTATTTCCTCAACGATTCTTTTATAGACTGATTCAAGATTGTTGTAAACATCAGTATTCAGGAATCGGAGAACTCTTATGTTCAAAGCATTTAGGTAGTGTGTGCGTTCGCGGTCATATGCTATTGCTTCATCGGTTGCGTGTGAATCTCCATCAACTTCGATCGCAAGCAGTTCCGATGGGCAGTAAAAATCGAGGATGTAATAACCGACGCTATGTTGACGGCGGAATTTATACCCCTGGAGCTGGCGGTGCTTGAGTATTTTCCATAACATTTTTTCAGCGGAAGTTGCCTCATTACGGAGCTCTTTACGTCTGATTTTCAGTATGGGCTTGTTGTGGAGGCTGTCCACACTACCACCCCCAACCCCCTCCTTATTAAGGAGGGGGCTAGTGTCTTCAGAAATCTTGGAATCGGCCTCTAGATTGCCTCTTCCCTACTTCTAAAGCTTGTGTGTCGGGAGCAGATAACTCCCCTCCTGTTTTAGGAGGGGCAGGGGGTGGTAAGCCTTTCATTTCATTCCTCCAGCAAATCCTGAGGTTAAATAATTAATTTTCTCTAAGATATTCATTCTGGAACCTCAAGTCAAGCACCGGCTTCAGGCTTCGTCATTGTTCCATTACCTCCATTGACGGACCACGATCCATTGATACACTTGAACAATCACCGTGACAGGCCTCTGCCTGTCCCCGCATTGTTCCCCGTTCCGAAAAGAGGTGCGATCATGACAGAGAAAAAATTGTCGGGCGAAGTGTATTATCCGGATGAAGAAACGGTCAGCATGGCACGCGTGCCGGATTGGCATGCCCTGGCCGCGGAAGCCGAACAGGATTACCAGGGCTTCTGGGAGCGCGAGGCAAAGGAGCTGCACTGGTTTGCACCATGGAACAAGGTGCTGGACGATTCAGATCAGCCGTTTTATAAATGGTTCACCGGTGCACGGACGAACATTGTATACAACTGCCTGGACCGGCATGTGGCCACCGCGCGTCGGAATAAACTGGCGCTTATCTGGGAGGGGGAAAACGGAGACTTCAAGTCTTTTTCCTATTTTGCCCTGCGCCGGGATGTCAGCCGCTTTGCCAATGTGCTGCGGAGCCTTGGCCTGGTGAAGGGTGACCGGGTTACCATCTACATGGGCCGTATTCCGGAGCTGCCCATTGCCATGCTGGCCTGCGCCTCGATCGGCGCCGTGCATTCGGTGGTCTTCGGCGGTTTCACCGTCGAGGCCCTGGCTGATCGTATCGAAGACAGCCAGTCCAAGGTCCTGATTACCTGCGACGGTGCCTATCAGCGCGGCAAGATAGTGCCGTTGAAGCAGATTGCCGATGAGGCGCTGCATCGCGCCGGAACGGTGGAGAGCGTCCTGGTGGTCAAGCGCACCGGCGAAAATGTCAATATGGAGCAAGGCCGTGACATGTGGTTCCATGAACTGATGAACCTGCCCATAGCCAGCGGACCCTGCAAGATGGAAATTGTCGATGCGGAAGACCCGCTCTTCATGCTCTATACCTCCGGGACCACGGGTAAACCGAAGGCTATTCTCCACACCCACGGTGGTTATATGGTCGGGACCTACACCACGATGAAATATGTCTTCGATATCCGCGAGGAAGATCGCTACTGGTGTGCCGCAGATCCTGGCTGGATCACCGGGCACAGTTATATCGTCTACGGGCCGCTTCTCAACGGAGCCACATCGTTCCTCTACGAAGGGGCGCCCACCTATCCCTATCCCAACCGCTGGTGGCAGATGATCGAAAAGTACGGCATCAATATCTTTTACACCGCTCCCACGGCAATCCGCGGCTTGATGCGCTTTGGCGATGCCTGGCCCAATCGGCACGACCTGACTTCCCTCAGGCTCCTCGGTTCGGTGGGCGAGCCGATCAATCCCGAAGCCTGGAAATGGTACCATCGGGTCATTGGCAAGGATCACTGCCCCATCATGGACACCTGGTGGCAGACGGAAACGGGGATGTTCATGATTACGCCTATGCCCTCCCTGCCGCTGAAGCCCGGTTCCGGCACGCGGCCGTTTCCCGGACTGCAGATGGATATCTTGAACGAAGAGGGGCAGCCGGTTGCTCCGAACGAAGAGGGTTTCCTGGTCATCAAGAACCCCTGGCCGGCGATGATGCGCACCCTCTACAACGATCCCGAAAGGTATGTTTCGGTGTACTGGACCAAATACCCTGGTATGTATATGACCGGTGATTCGGCGCGCCGTGACGAAGACGGCTATTACTGGATAATCGGCCGGGTGGACGACGTCATCAAGGTGTCAGGCTACCGGCTGGGGACGGCGGAGATCGAGAGCGCCCTGGTCAGCCACCATGCCGTGGCCGAAGCAGCGGCAATCGGTCTGCCCCATGAGTTGCAGGGAAATGCCATTTATGCGTATGTCATACTCAAAGTCGGGGAAAAGGTGCATGACGGTCTGGTGGAAGAGCTGCGCAAGCATGTTGCCCACGAAATCGGTCCGATAGCCCGGCCGGAAAAGATCGAGATCGTCGATTCGCTGCCCAAGACCCGCAGCGGCAAGATCATGCGGCGGGTCCTCAAGGCCCGCGCCCTGGGGCAGGATCCCGGGAATTTAGCCACGTTGGAAGAATGATGGATGACATCGCAGGTGGGGCCGTGCCTATTGGAGCTGGAAGCGCTGCGGAGGACTAAATGAGATCGCACCCTGAAATGGAATTTTCCGTTTACAGGGTGCAATCATGGCGCCTTCATCTGTGCATTGAATATTTGCTGCGAGTATAGGTCATCTCGGCCATTTTTTCTTCATGACCGCTTGCGTTGGTAGTGTACATTTCGAATTCCAGGGTATCGTCATCCACCAGCCTGGTTACGGAGCGCCACTTCACGGGGCCCTGGACCGGATCATCGTAGTTGCAGGACTGGTTGATTGTCCTGCCGTCATCGCCGGCGGTTCCTTCAAAATAATAGATACCGGTACCCATGGTATCCATCCAGGTGGATACATATTTCCTTTTATGGTTGTCGTACCCGAGATAGCCAACACCGCTGAATGGGCTACCCATCATCTCACCGGAAAACTCCTGCTGCAGGAATCGTCCGTCGAGAATAATTTTCTGCACGGAGGTGCCACTGGATTCCACTGGATTGCCAGGTTGCATCCAGCAGGCGCTCCTGACATTCCATTCACCTTCCATTCTTGACAGTAACGAGTGGGGAGCTGCAGGTGTAGCCAGTTCCCGGTACACATCCATCATTGACTGCATGTCCATTTCTTTTCTCGCTGTAGATTCTCTTGCCATGACTGATCTCCTTATCTTGTCAGGGGAAATTGTCGACGGCAACGATCTGACGCAATAGTACATCTGAGTTTCTGTGCCGTTGCCGCTTACTTTCCCCTGGCGCAGGTTGTTGGGTCCTTCTTGTGCTTATATTATACCAGCTTCAATGATATCCAGGCAATAATCTTGATATTCATTTTCATTTAGGCTTTTTTAGGAGCCTCCTTATGAAACCTCTGTTTCACCCCAGCCTGGTGAATGGTCCCTTTGACGACCCGGGTCTCTACATCGACTTTCTGTTCGAGAAGCGGGCGATCCTTTTTGACCTGGGAGACCTGCACCTTCTGCCGCCGCGCAAGATTCTCCGTGTCAGCCATGTTTTTGTCTCCCATACCCATATGGACCACTTCTGTGGCTTCGATCGGATGGTGCGCATTCTCCTTGCCCGTGACAAGCGACTGCAGCTTTTTGGGCCGCCCGGTTTCATCGACCGGGTGGAGCATCGTCTCGCCTCTTACACCTGGAATCTGGTGGATACCAATCCGGTAGACTTCACGATCATTGCCTGGGAGTTTGATGGAGAGAATCTCCGTTCCGCACGGTTTCGCTGCCGGAACAGGTTTTTCCGGGAGCAGGAAGTCGTGTCATCGACTGCGGACGGTGTGCTCCTGGATGATGAATCGTTTCGTATTCGCTCCATGACCCTTGACCATAGAATTCCCTGTCTCGCCTTCACCCTGGAAGAGAAGTATCACGTGAATATTATGAAGAACCGTCTTCTGGAACAGGGATTCCCGGTCGGGCCGTGGCTGACCGAGCTGAAGACAGCCGTGCTTCGTGGAGACCATGATAATGGACTTTTCAGAGTGTGGTGGCGGAAGGATGGTACTGTTCAGGAGCGCTTTATTGAATTGGGAATTCTCAAAGAGGAGATTTTGCGGATCGTGCCGGGACAGAAACTCACCTATGTAACGGATGTGGCATGCAGCGTGGAAAATGTTGCCCGGATCAGGGAACTTGCTGCCGGTTCCGACTGTTTATTCATTGAGGCGATGTTCCTGCACAAGGATGAGGAGCGGGCAAGGGAAAAGTATCACCTCACAGCCCGTCAGGCCGGCACACTTGCACGGGAGGCGGGGGTGGAACGGGTAATCCCCTTCCATTTCTCGGCGAAGTATACGGGGCATGGCGAAGAACTTCTCAGGGAAGTGGAGGATTCTTTCAAAAATTAGGAGGAATGTGGCGACAGCTGTTTTCCCAGAAGGGTGCCGAGTTCTTCGAACGTGTCGTACGGGAGAGTAACGATCTTCTCGTTACCGGCGATCATGGCTGAAAGGCGATGTTCAGACCCACGGTGGTACAGTGCGATGACCGGGATGCCGATAGACTCGGCAAGGGCGATTTCATATCCGACCCCGATGGACGGGTGCGATACTTCGGCGACTACCAGATCCGAATGCCTTATGGCCTCGCTGGTTCTGGCGTGGATGACCAGATCACCTTTTTTCCCCTCCTTTTCCGGGCTGCCGTTGTCATGAATGAATTCCGATATGACCTCACCATGGGTATTGAGAAGCGCAATGATCCGACGGTAGACCTTTATATATCCCCCTCCTCCTCTGATGGAACCGGCGAAGAACAGCTTCATGGATCCCCCCTGTACGAAATCAGTGACTAGTTGTAAGAGTACGATATACCGTGCAAAACGCAAGCAATCGAGTGATATCCCCAAAAGTTGCCAAAATTTCTGAGGACTTTCCGTCTGCAAGGGAATCGGCAGGAATGTTTGCCTGTCCTCTCCGGACTGTGGCTATGACTCAAGAAAAATGATTGCGCGAGTATGGATATTTTTATCCTGTATGGTTGAAGTTCCGGAAAACGGTGCTATTCTTTGTAAACTATCGTTAGCTAATTTTAAGCTTACAATTCAGTAACAAAGAAGAAGTTTATTTATCGTCATTCACTATAACCACCTGCTTTCATAGCATAATTGGTAGCAAAAAACGGATACCTGGAAATTTCTGCAGATAGTATCAGATGAGATATCTGACAGAAAGGAAAGGGCGATATTTTGTGAACCCAATATGTAATTGTCGGGTTGTTCGGGAAGATACGTGCTGCAATCCATGAAGAAAATGCTCTATAAATTCCGGGGATTGAGTTTTACCGGCCCGACTCCTTCCGAGGCCGGTCTTTTTCGTGATGCCGCAACAGCGGATAACATATGCCGGGAGAGAGTCCTTGCCGTACTGATTCTCAGTGCATCTTTGCTGCTTATGGCCATCGATTATGGCGTCCTGGTGTTCAAGCCGGATTCTCACCGAATCCTTTCAATCATGGCGATTATTTCCCGGCTTTCTTTCTGTGCCTTTCTCCTGGTGTTTCTTTTGGCGACCAGTAGTAAGTCGCGCAGGACATCTTCACGCGGATATTTCTGGGATACTACGATGGTCGGCGTTTCCCTCGCCTGGATAGGTGCCTTTTCCGGTGCTCTCCTGGTGGTGAGGCCGGGGATCGAGCCATATTTGCTGGGTGTCTTGATCACCGGGTGCTTCCTTTTTCAGGATACCCGTCGAAGCATCCTTTTCTATTCCGTCGGATTCCTCAGTTTTGTCTTCTCTGTTTTCTATTTTCGTCCTGAATTTAGCATCCTTCTTTCCTCGCTCGTAAATGCGACCCTTGCCACCCTCCTTGCTTTCGTCATGTCTCGGATAGTTTTCCGGATGCGCCTGGACAGTTTCCGGGACGCTCAGAATATTGCCGGGCAGAGAAGACTTATGCAGGAGTCCGTTGAGTATCTGCAGAAGCTTTCCTACCTGGATGCCCTGACCGGGATTGCCAATCGCCGTTTTCTGGAAATGTCTCTTTCGAGGGAATGGAAACTTGAGTCACGATCGGGGCAGCCGCTGTCCGTGATCATGATCGATATTGACTGGTTCAAGCTTTACAACGATACCTACGGACACATCCCTGGTGATGACTGCCTACGGCAGGTTGCGGCAGCCCTCGAATCGGCGGTCAGGCGCCCAAGCGACCTGGTCTGCAGGTATGGTGGTGAGGAGTTCTGTATTCTCCTTCCCATGACGGAACGGGAAGGTGCGATTTTTACCGCGAAACGCATGATGAAGGCAATTCACGATTTAAAAATTCACCACTGTTCATCCATCATTGGCCAGGTCACGGTGAGCATGGGAATTGCAACCCGACTGCCCCATCATTCCGAACATTACGACAGCCTCGTCCAATCGGCTGACGCGGCACTCTATCACGCCAAAATTGCAGGAAAGAACCGCATTGCCTGGTGCTGCCCCGTTGCGGTGGAACAGTCTTCGGACATGGAAAAATCATCGCCATCTCTCCACAAGTCAATTACCCTGGAGTGTTCTGCCGGTTACGAAATGGAGAGCCACTCCGGGGCCCTGTAAACTGGTGTATCCCAGAGAATTTCATCGTTGTATTGATCTGCCAAAAAAAGTACTATTTCCCCGTACCGTACAAAAGAAATCTCTCATTCCCTGAGAAAGTCCGCAGAATAATTCCGGAAAAGCAGAATTACCCGGCTTGTGCCGGAAGAATTCCACTGCGTTTGGTCAGGGTAATGGAACTGAAAACGGACTCCATGACAAACGTTTCCGAAGATACTGCCTTTCCCCTCCGTTTTCTTAGAATGGGGGAACAGGGGCTCCTGGTGGAGGTAGGATGCGGCATTGACCGGACGGTGAATGCCAGGGTCCACAGGCTTGCCTCTGCCCTGAAAAGGCAGGCAGTTGCCGGAATTCTGGAGATGGTGCCCAGTTATCGCTCTCTCCTGATTCTGTTCGATCCGCTGCTCCTGTCCAGGAAAATTCTGCAGGATACGGTTACCGGCCTTGTCAACAACGGTGATTTCGGAGATACTTCAATTGAATGGGGGAAGGTGGTTCGTCTTCCGGTCTGCTATGGCGGCGATTTCGGCCCCGATCTTGAGTTTGTGGCCTGCCATAACGGTCTTTCGCCGGAGGAGGTGATTGCTCTGCACTCGCGGGAGATCTATCCGGTGTACATGCTGGGTTTTCTGCCCGGCTTTCCCTACCTTGGCGGACTGTCGACGAGGATTGCCACCCCTCGCTTGCAGACGCCCCGGAAAAATGTTGCCTCCGGATCGGTGGGAATTGCCGGCAGCCAGACCGGCGTGTACCCGCTTGAGAGCCCGGGCGGCTGGCGCATTATCGGCCGTACACCGCTGCGACTGTTCGATCCTTTCAGGGCTGAGCCATTCCTTGTTTCCTCGGGAGACAGGATCCGCTTCGATCCCATTGACCGCGCAGCCTACGAGCGGATGGAGAGAAGTCAGGGGGCAGCTGCTGACCCGGTTTCCAGCTCCATTGCCGCAGCGCGGACAACAGCCTTTTTCACCGTGATAAAGCCCGGGCTTCTTACCACCGTGCAGGACAGGGGGCGCTTTGGTTTCCGGGCCTTCGGACTTTCCCCTGGCGGTCCCATGGATTCCATGGCGGCCAGGGTGGCAAACCTCCTGGCCGGCAACGGTCCGGATGCCGCTTTTCTGGAAATGACATTGCTGGGCGGCTCTTTCCGCTTTGAAGAAGGGGCCTATGTGGCAGTCTGCGGAGCAGACATGGGCTGCAGGTTGAATGGTGTCCCGGTTCGGCCCTGGTCGGCTTTTTCCGTTCCTCCGGGGGGAGAACTGACATTCGGTCATGCAGGTAGCGGTTGTCGTGCCTATCTTGCGGTGCGAGGCGGCATTACCGTTCCGCCTGTTCTGGGGAGCCGCTCCACATCGCTTGCGAGCCGGGATCGGTGGATATAATGGCCGTGCCCTGCGGGCCGCTGACCTCGTTCCATTCGGGGGAGGCGCCGGTGACATGTCCGGGAAGCGTTTTCTTCCCGCTCATCTTGTGCCGGAATACCCTGAAGAAATCCGGTTGCGGGTACTGCCGGGTCCGCAGGACGACTTCTTTGAGCCGGAAGGTATCAAGACCTTCTTTTCCTCCGTCTATACCGTGACACCTCGTAACGACCGGATGGGGTATTGCCTCGATGGTCCGCCGATCAGTCATCGGAACGGAGCGGATATCGTGTCTGACGCCCTCTGCGCTGGCGCGGTGCAGGTGCCCGGAGATGGTCTTCCCCTTGTCATGACCGCCGATCACCAGACAACGGGAGGATATGCCAAGATCGGTGCGGTTATCGGCCCGGATCTTTTTCGTCTTGTTCAGGCACGGCAGGGCACTCGGGTGCGGTTTGTCCGCTGCAGCGACAGCGAGGCGGTCAGGGTCCTGAGTCTGCAGGAAAGACTGCTCGAGGGGATACTCCCGGCTTCGGTGGAAGGGAAGTTGTAGCGATTGTCAGCTCAGGCAGTGATGAAATGTTTTGACGGGAGGAACACCGGATGGAAAGCATCGATCTGAACTGCGACGTGGGGGAGGAGGTGGCGGGTTCTTCCCTTGATACCGATGCTGAGCTCATACCGCTCATCACCTCGGCCAACATTGCCTGTGGTTTTCACGCATCGAATCCGCTGCTTATGGAGAAGACTGTTCGTCTGGCCGTACGGTACGGGGTTGCCGTGGGCGCCCATCCGTCGTATCCTGACCCTCATGCTTTCGGGCGTCGCGATATGGCTGTCCACCCTGAAGAACTGCGGGCCGACCTCATCTACCAGATCGGTGCTCTTTCCGCCATCTGCCGTTCTTCGGGCGTGCCGCTTCGCCACGTAAAGGTCCATGGCGCCCTGTACAATCGGGCTGCGGTCGATGTGGAAACGGCCCGAATCGTTGCCACTGCTATCCGGGACATTACTCCGGAGGCGTTCATGGTCTGTCTTGCCGGATCACGTATGACTGACGCGGCACGGGAACTCGGGGTGCATTTTGTGGAAGAGGCCTTTGCCGATCGGGCCTATGCACCTGACGGGACGCTCGTGCCCCGCTCTTGCGAGGGGTCGGTGCTGCATGATCCCTACCTGGTTGCAGAGCGCGTTGTGCGGATGGTTCGGGAGAAGTGTGTGAAAGCTGCTGACGGGGCGGTCGTTCCCCTCATGTTCCAGACCGTCTGCGTGCATGGAGATACGCCTGGAGGAGTTGCCATGATCCGGGAAATCCGGAGGCGTCTGACTGAAGAAGGGATCAGGGTTGCACCCTTCGCCGGGTGTGCCTGAGCAGGGTTGGCGTTGATTGACCAGCGGAAGTTTCAGACAAGGCTTGTTGGGGAGGTGGCGACAATGGTGAAGATACTGCGTATTGTGGCTGTTGTACTGTTTCTGGCTGTCACTGCCGCGTGCGGAGACAGTGGGCCCGCTGCACCGAAAAACCTGACTGCTGTTGCCGGGTCCACGTCGGTGGCCCTCAGCTGGGATTCCGTTGATTCCACTACTGAGACTATGAAATACAATGTTTACCGGGGAACGACGACGGGGCCTCTCACCAGCAAAACCAAGATTGCTTCGTCCCTTACCGAGGTCTCGTACACTGATACTTCGGTTGCCGTCAATACTACCTACTATTACCAGGTGACGGCAGAGGATTCGAAGGGGGAGTCGGTCGGTTCCGATGAAGTTTCGGTTAGTGTAGGGACGCTTCCAGCACCCACCAACCTTACCGGCACCAGCGGGGTTGGCCTGGTACAATTGAGCTGGGATTCCGTCCTTGGCGCGACCGGCTACAATATCTATCGAGGAACGACACAGTCGGGTTCGCTTTCCGGAAAGACCATAATCGGAACGGGGATTTCCACTACAAGCTATACGGATCCAATGGTTACCATCGGGACAACATACTACTACCAGGTGACCGCCACAGATGGCTCTCTCGAGTCGGGCGGTTCCAATGAGGTTGCGGTAACTCCCTAGTGTCCTGTGCGGTAAGTTCACCGCAGTAATTCCGAGGGGTTTTACCTTGGATTTTCAGCCCCTACCCTGGCTAAGGGAGGGGCTACTCTTAACGGTTTGTTATCAGAACGTCGATTTGGGAGGGAAAGTAGATCCCTCGTGTTCTTCCTGGCAGGAGACGCAGCGGATTGCGTATGGGACGATGTTGAGCCTTTCTTCGTCAATTTCCTCGCCGCAGTCTTCGCAGATTCCTGCGGTCCCTTCGACCAGCTTTTTCTCCGCCTCCTCCATCTGCGTCAGGCGTTCCCTCATGATGTCGGCTAAGGCAATACCGGTGTCGGAAAGGACATCCAGCATGCTCAGGTCCCCTATGTCCTGGGGGATCTCGAACTGGCTGTGCAGTTTTTCCTGATTGCGGAAAAGCTCCCCGCGGAGTTCGCTCCAAAGGCGCCGTTTTTCTTCCAGCAGTAAACTCCTCAGTCTATCCTGTCGGTCTTTCTTCCGTTCGGGCATCGGGGATTCCTCCTTTCGCAGGGAGTTACCTTACTGTCTTCAGTGTAGCGCAATGTTGCCGCCTTGCAATGAATGAGGATAGATGCTATCGCCGGCAGTCCCTGCGGCTACGTCCACTACCCCTCCTTTTAACGGGTTTCCGGTGGACAGACCCATGGTGTCAGGTTTTTTCGGGTTCGCAACAGATCGCTTCTGAAGTGTCTTTAAAGCAGTAGATTCCAATGAGGATAAAGAGAGTGCTTCCCAGCAGGACGTGCAGAGGGTACATCCATAAGCTTGCTGCAGGCACAAGGACCGGCAGCAGGGCGATGGCCGCGGCCGGTGGAAAGGATACCTGCAGTACGTTAAACAGGAGGAAAACGGAAACAAGGGACAGCCCGGAAGAAATCCAGAGGGATCCGTGGAAGATAGTAATGACGAGGGAAAACCACATCACACCCGAGAAAGCCGAGAGGACCAGCAGTAGCAGAATTTTTCCCGGGGTCCGGCGCATTGCTCGATTCGGTCTGGACATTTCAACGAAGCCTACCAGCAGGGGCGGTGCGATCATGAACAGGTAGTGGGACTGCAAGGCGAGTGCCGAGACGAGCAGAACGCCTGCGAGAATCTTGCCCCAATACATGAACTCAGCAGGAGCATTTTTCTTTCCTTCACGACCTCCTTCCTGCTCTGGCAGGAAATTCGCGGAATTTTCTTTGTGATCGAGGATTTCCAGGGAAAGCCGTCCCAGAGCGATAACAGCTGTCAGGATACAGACGGAAAGAGGGTACATCCAGCTCGTGGTGTGTGTGATAATAGGCAAGACCGCCGCCGAAAGGGACGGCAATACGGCTGAACGGAGCAGCTTCAATTGCAGTACTACCAGGACAAAGGCGGTCCCGATGAGAAAAAAGGGCGGAAAGGGGACATATCTCAGGAGTAGCACCCCGGTCAGGGCGGCCAGAGCCGGAGAGGCCCAGATAGCAATCTTTGTGCCTCTCCAAGGGGATTTCTCCATTATCCAGTAGCCGAAAGCAAGGGCAGCGATTTCCGGGAAAATGATCTCCTTTTCTTTCAATGTGCCGGCAATGGCAAACATGATGACTACCAGCACGATTGCGACAAGTTGTGTCCAGTTTTTCGTTTTCATTCCTGAGATTCCTTCGGGATAAACCGGTGTACGCGTGTAGCTGTGAGGTGATAATCATTGTAGCAGAGATCTTTGACCAGGAAAAGGTCGCTGATTAGATATATGCTTCTCATCCCGCGTATCCATGGTATACAGAAAGGGAGAGGGGCACTGGCCGCGGATCTTGTGGCCGGATCATGTGCGCACAATGAAATTTTCAGAGGAGGGGGATGCCATGGAAGATATCCGACGTATTCTCGTGGTGAGCAGATCAACACAAAATTGCCGTTTTGCGGTGGATAGCGGTATTTCACTGGCCCGCAAGTACGGCGCGGAGCTTTATGTACTGTATCTCAGCCCGGGTCCGTTTGATCTGGATTCGCTGCATATGCCGGAGAGATTTCTTCCTGAGGAGTACGGGAGATACGAGAGCGGGCAGCAGGCGGCGGAAATGATCATGGACCAGATCATCAGTCAGGAGGAGGAAAAGGGTCTTCCCATCAAGAAACTCGTCCGGCATGGGGAGGCGGTTGCTGAAATCGAAAAACTGGTGGCCCATGAGAAAATTGATCTTATCGTCATGCATGCGCAAAAAGAGGGCTTCTTCGAGCATTTCCTTTTCGAAGGGGACACCAATGCTATTATTCGTTCGATGCCCTGTTCAATCCTGCTGGTGAAAAAAGATGCGAAATAATCGGCGGTATGGAGATTCCGGATACCCTTACCCAAAGGATGTGCCGCACTCTACCTGATGCACCAGGCGGTACTTCCCGAACCTCTCAGCCTAACTACTGCAGCCCTTCTTGTTATCGCTATCCGCTTTACAGCTAGCCTGAGAGGATGGCAGCTTCCGCGCAGGACTGACATCTGATCGCCTGGTAGAGAATCGCCTGTTTTTCACTGTCTGCTAGACCTTGGGAGGTTTGAAGAGCATCAGCACCACTGCGACAACGACGATTGTCAGGAGAATTCCCCCGAAAAACGCCTCGGAGCTGAAGTGTTGACCATAATACCAGCTCCGCATGTTTGCAAATATAAGGTCCATTTTCATTGTCACTCCCCGTCAATCATGTTGAAATATGCCCTTAAACAGATCCCTTCTGGATATGTTGCCTCTGATGGCAATACTAAACCCTGATCGTCTTGTAGAGGAAATTCTTGAACTTGAAAAATTTCTTCCGCTCCGTTGCATCGGTGCGGATGTCACCTTTAACCGCATTCAGGTGTTGTGCAATCTGCGGCATGGTTCTGCCTGCAGCTTGCCGGGATTTTTCAATGATGAGAGCCACAACATCCCTCGGAATGCGGTTTTTTGAATAGGGTTCGTAGACCGCTTCCCAGAAATTTCCCCCATCGTTGATTGTCGCCAGTATTTCCGTGGCAAGCTGGTCCTGAAACCTGTCGTGAGTGCTTTCCTGCAATTCGTGAGAATCGTTTCCAATGGCCCGCAGGATGTCTTCCCGTGTGATGCTTTTCCCTGTTCGGAAGAACAGTGCCCGAAGCAGGATGCTGCGCAGTTCGCGGATATTTCCCCCGAAACGGTGATTCACCAGGAAATTTTTGGCATCTTCGCTGAGCGTCGGGGCATCATCGGGAGGGTCATCCTTGCCGCGATAGGTCCGGTAGAGTTTGCCAAGAAAATGGGTAGACAGGTCAGTAATGTCTTCGCGGCGTTCGCTGAGGGAGGGGATCCGTACCGAGAGTTCTGAAAGCCGGTGGTAGAGGTCTTCACGGAATCGCCCCGCCTTGATCTCTTCCTGGAGGTTCTTGTTGGTAGCCGCAACAAGGAGCACACGGCCGAAGCGCTCATTGTTTTCCCCAAGGCGGATAAATCCGCCGTTGTCCAGAAAACGGAGAAGCTGCACCTGGGTCTTCGGGTCGGCATCACCGATTTCGTCGAGAAAGACAACCCCCCCCTGTGATTCTTCCAGAATTCCCCTGCGATCGTTGTAGGCACCGGTGAATGCCCCCTTTTTGTGTCCGAACAGCTCGGAATAGGTAAGCTCTCCACTGTATGCGGCAATGTTGGTTTTCTTTACCGGAAGTTCCCCTGCTGGATTGATCTTCTCCCGGTACATTTCATTGAGCTTGTTATAGAGATTGTTGAAGAAAAATTCCTTGCCGGAGCCGGTCTGGCCGAGCACCAGTATCGAGGGGAGCCCCAGAGTGGCCTCCTGGAGAACGTTTGTACTCCAGTAGGCAATGCGGTTGAATATGGGGGGGCACACGGCGTTGATAAAATCTACCACCTCCTGGGCCTTCCGGCTGTTGCCGATGATGTTGCCGAGCCGGTAGGAAGATACCAGTGGGTCCTTATAGGCGACATCGCTGGTTAGCCTGGCCACCTGGCTCTGGAGTGTTTCGATCTGCTGGATGTCGGATATATGGCGCGATGTCAGGCTTTCGATGATCTGCAGCACGCGTTTGTGCTCTTCGGTAAAGTAGCCCTGCTGCAGGGAATTGAGGCAGATCACGCCGATAACCACATCATCGCAGATGATCGGCACGGCTATTTCACTCTTGATGATATCGCTGATGGATCGGTGGAATCCTTCGCCCTGGATTTCATCTCCTACGTTTGCAAGAATCTTCGGCTGCTTTGCCCAGGCCACATAGCCGGTAAGGCTGCGCTCTTCCCTTGGCAGCTCGGGGCCGCCAATCAGAAACGGCGGGATCTCTTTCTTCAGCCATTCCTTGTTTTTCGCTCCGATAATTGTTCCGGTATTGTCTTCCACCACCAGCCGCTTCTCGCCATCGAGTTCCTGGACAACGGCAATACTGCCGGTGTCGGCACCGATCAGCTTGGTAGCCTTTGAAAGCACCTTGTCGAGAAAGGTCTGCAGTTCTTCGTTGCGCTCCTGCAAAAGATCGGTAATCTCCGCGAGAACCCTGATTTCCAGATGTTCATCGCCGATCTCACGAATTACCCGTTCCACCATCTCTGCATGGGTTTGGAGGATGCCCGTTTCGAAATCGGTAAATTGGTAGTTTTCCTGAGTGTAATAGTTTACCAGGCAGATGATCTTGCGGGTTTCGGGCTCGTAGCGCGGCACCATGTAGAGTGAGCGGAGCGACATTTTTTCGGTCAGGGCCTTTTTCTGCAGGATCTGCTGGTTGAGGTTTGAGATAAAGAGTGGTTTCAGCAGTTGGTCATCGGCAATAAGGCCGTCATCGCCGACGAATCTGGCAACCAGGGAGCTGCCCTTGCCGAGCCTGAGGGAGCCGAGCTCATCGTAGAGGGCCTTCAGGCTCGGGTCCGCCGAAAAGCTGGCAAGGACCTCCATGTTCGTTTTGCCGTGGTCGTCAATAGTTGGGACGAGTACCGAAGCCAGGGAAAGGCGGTCGATGAGCTGAACTGCCGACTTGACCATAAAGGCGGCTGCTTCCCGTTTCTTAACCTCTTCCACCCGTCTGGTCAGAACGATTTGTTGCTGGTATTTCTTTGCCTGATCCAGGCTGGTGGCAATAGTATTGACGAAGAGTGACAGAATCTCCTTGCCTGTTTCGGAAAGCACATCTCCCCGTGTGTCGCTGTCAATGCAGATGACGCCAATGGAGCGTCCGTGACTGACGATGGGGAGAAGGTAGCTTGCGGCAATGGAAAAATCATTCGTAAGCTTCCTGTCCAAAGGGAGACTGTTTCTGCGACTGTCCATTAGCTCGGCCGCAGATTGATTTGCGAAAACGGTGGATACCAGGCTGTGATGCGAAACAATGGGGAAAGAGGTTTCTCTGATTTCATCCGAATGGGGACCGGAAGCGTACATGCAGGAGAGAGCTCCGTTCGTCAGGTCTTCAAGGTATATTCGCACCCTGTCCAGTTCGGACACGAGACATATCCCCTCGGCCGAAGCGAACAGCATCTCTTCCAGGTTTTCCTTTCCGTACCTGCAGATTTTATCCTGAAGTTTGAGTAGCTGTTCCTTGATTTGATCCATCGGAGATTCCTTTTGCATCAATGGAGTACCAGGTGTGGCCGGTTGAGGCTGGCTGGACTCGTGTGCCATCAATAGTGAATTATCATGTGTGAGTACATTTTGTACTCTGCTGAATATCTTAGATGCAATGTATCAATAAAGTCAAGATAGAGTGCGGGGATTGAGATAGGGTGCTGCAGTGAAGCGGAATAGGGGAGATTAGGAAAGGTGTCAGGGCTTGCGCCTGAAAATCCTGGAAAGTTCATCCTGGTCGATGCAGTTCAATTCGCAGTATTCCCTCTCCAACTCTTCCACAAAGAAGCGATCGAGCCCCGAGTTTTCCAGGAAATCTTCCCTCAGCGAGATGTTCTTGTCGTTGACTATGGAAGGCAAGATGGTGTGAAGGTACATTGCTTCTTTCTTGATGGTGAGAATGGTTTCGCGGAACAGGGTGTCGGGGATGTCTTCCTTGAGGAGCTTCCTTGCTCGGAGTTCTTCGGCCACCTCTTGTTTTAACTCTTCCTGATGAGCCCGTGTCGTGTATCGGGAGTAGAAATTCCTGATTCGTTCCCGGACATGATCTCTCAGCAGGAGGAAAAGACCCTCCTCCTTGTCAATGGCAAGGAGTTGCTCAAGGAGGGCCGAGATGGTCATGCGGTTTTCCTCGACCTGCTTGAGACCTTTTGCGAGTGTTTTAATTTTGCTCTTGCCGTATTTTCCGAGGTAGCGATTCGTGAAGAGTCCATCAACGAAAAGCTCTTCGAAGAGACCCTGTTTCAATGTGTCGAATTCCCGCTTGCTGCCGAGAAAACTCCGGATCATTTCCTCGGAAATTCGAACGTTTTCCATGAAAGCTATCTTGTTGATGGTGGAAGACGTGGAGTCGTAGCGGTCGAAGTAGGTAATGATCGATGAAAATTCTTCCAGTAGAGCCATGTCGGCGCCATCTCTGATTCTCTCGTCGCAGCTTCTGCCGGAGTCGAGGAGAATTTCTTCAAATGCGTGATCGCGATTTTCATTGGCCCGCTGTTTTGCGTGGAGGAGCTTCAGCATGTCCTCACTGTTGATGCGATTGTCGATATTTCGTTCCCGCAGAAACATTCCCTCGAGTATCTGTCTCACCTCGGCAAGGTAATCGTGCTCCTCCGCTGCCACGATCCACTTGTCTTTTTTCAGCATTTCGTCCAGCGGGTAGAACAGGGCATCGGGAATTTTGTTTCGTACCGCCAGGGTTTTCAGCCGTGTGAGGCGGGCGTTCTCCATCTTGTTGATCGTGCCCCTGGTATGGCATGAAACGAGAATACTCTTGTATCCATCAACAACCGATTTGTTGTCCCGGTGTTTGTACATGACATCGATACGGATGCGCTCCTGCTGGTAGCTGTCAATGCCGAGCGAATCCGCCAGTTCGGTAATTCTTGCGTAATCATGATCGGAAATCTTTTTGTTTGCATAGTAGAGGTTACTAAAGAGGTCCCGGTACTTGCGGTGATTGCTGTTGATGAGTTTGAAGAGGAACAGCTGCGCTTTCGGGTCTTGGATGAGATCAAGGATTTCTTCAATGATATGATTGTCGTCCTCCCTGCCAACCGCTTCGGAGCGTTTGATGGTCTTTCCCAGAACGCGCACCAGATCTTTCTGCTGTTTCCTGAGGGCGCCGCTGAAGAGGGAGGAATTAGTGAAGAAGAAATAATTGCAGATAGCATTGCCGTCGAAGAATATTTTGTCATAACTCAGAGAGCTTTCTGTCCGGTCGGTGAACTGAAGCTTGCCACTCTCATCGCTGTAATGGGCACCATACATGGTCAGCCGATTCAGTACCTCCCCTTTTGCCAGGTCGGCCAGCGGCTGGTCGATGCCGAACATGTATTCGCAAAAGGAGCCCCCGTTCCCTCTATGGCTGATATATTTATTCCCGATGATGAATTCGTTGCCCGGAGAAAAGAAACGGACTTCATCCTGCTCTCCGTCACCGAAGCTGTAGGAAAATCGCTCACAGACCTCGGATCCGGCCAGGAAAACGTAGTATTCGATGCCACCTTCGGTACTTCCGTGCAGGCGAATGTCTTTTCGCATCATACCCTTCCGTTGGTTGTTTCTACCATCGCTTGTCGGCAGTCATGGAAGCAATATTTAATTCAAGGATCATGCCATCATAGGCAAGTTCCACACCCGGAGGTAGTTTTTCACTGTCCCGATGAGCGACCTCGTGGGTCAGGTGCGTCAGAATGGTTCGGCGCGGTTTCAGGGCATCCACCACTTTTAGCGACTCCTCAATATTGAAATGGCTGATATGTGGCGTGTAGCGAAGGGCGTCAAGAATCAGGATGTCCAGTCCGGACAGCAGGTGCATGGTGGTATCGGGTATTCGGCTGCAGTCTGTCATGTATGCTGCTGCCCCGATCCGGTAGCCGGTGGAGTAGGAGTAGCCATGCACCAGGGGAAGGGGAAGTATCGTCTGCCCGAAAAGATGAAAAGGTCCGTTTACTTGGTGGGGCTCCAGAAGAGGAGTGTACCCTCCCTGCGATGCGCCGGTGAAAATATAGGAAAAATTCCTGGTGATCATGTCGAGCGTTTCTTTGGAACCGTAGCAGGGGATAACCCGTTTATGGAGCAGATGAAAGCCCCGCAGATCGTCGATGCCGTTTATATGGTCCGCGTGGGTGTGGGTGAAGAGCACTGCATCGATATGGGGGATGGCATTTTCAAGCGCCTGTCTCCGGAGATCGGGCGAGGTGTCGATCAGGATGAATTTCCCCGCTATTTCGACAAGGATGGAAGCTCGGGTTCTCGTATCCTTCGGATCGGAGGATGTACAGACCGGGCAGTGGCACCCGACCATCGGAACGCCGGTGGACGTTCCGCTGCCGAGAATCGTTATCTTCATGCACATCCTCCGTGGGTTGGGCAGTAAAATACCATGGCACTTCCGTTCAGGCAAGGCCTTTGTACCCTGCTGCAAGCCGTCAGGAATAAAGGAAGATGGGTCTTGATGTAGCTGTTGTGCAGGGATTTGTTATACTATAGAGAAGGGAACGAAAAAATCAACTTCAGGGGAAAGGAGGCAGCACCCATGACACGCCTTGACTTGACCGAACAGGAATCTCTCACCCTCATTGCGATCCTAGAATCGTCCCTCTCCGAACTCATAACCGAGACGGCTGCGACCGATAACAGAGAATATCGTGACATGCTGAAGGAAAAGAAGAAATTTATCAGGGATTTGCTGAAAAGACTGGGAGGCAATCCGTAACAGGTTTCATGTCGAGTTTTCTGATGGGTTTTACGTGGTCTCAGAAAGGGAAAACAGAGTAACTGCGCGGGGGGCTTTTCAGAGAAAACGCCCCCCGCGTCCGTTAGTCGGGGAAATCAGAATTCAGCGTCAACGCCGAAAAGCTCTTTGCGCAATTTTACGATGAATGCAAGGGATGGTTCGTAATCTCCGTAGAGAAACAGCTTGCTGCGGTCAGTGGGAACAAGATCCTTCAGGCGGTTGCCGTATTTATCCTTCAGGATGTGCGCAATCTGCTCGAATCGGTCAAATCCCTCGTAGACAACGGGTTCGCTCCAGATAACGGATTCACCGTTTCTTATCTGGGTCAGATCCTGTTCCATGTCCCAGGTGAGGGTTATCTCACCATCAGGCAGGGTGGGGAGTTGGTCAGTCGAGGAGAGACATTTTTCCCGGTATTGCTTTTCCTGCTCATCCGCTTCTTCCTTTGCTTTGAGTTGCTCTTCCGTAAGTCCCTTCACTGGAATGGGCGCACCCTTTTTCAGCAGGAAGTATAAGAACGTCCAGTGATGCTGAACAGGTCGGGCAGGTGAGTTCGAGAAATTTCCCACGATACAGTATCCCTCGTGCTGACTCGCCACCGGTTCCGCTCCAGGAACAGTCACTGCATGTATACGCCTTTTTCATCCATTCTTCACTGTAGATTGTCATGAGTCCTCCTTATGTGGCAGCCGGCTTACCGTGAAACGGGCCGGCTTTTTTGGTGGAATATGAAAAGGAGCAGGTCTCACCGGCTCCTTTTTTACTTTCTGTCATCAAGCGTACCGATGTCAAATATTTTGTATCTATTCAGCATAATCTGAACCGTTGGCAAAAAAGTCTGTCATCTCCGAGTGACTCTATCGGGGATCCATGGTTTTATAGTCTGGATTCCCGATTACACCCTCGGGAATGACAATTTTGAATCGAGCTGAATAGTTACAATAATCCTTCTTCCGTCCTAATGGCTGAGGGTTTTGACACAAGTTCACGAAAATGTGTGCCATGAAAAAATGTTTCGGTTACGCCGCTATGGACAGGAGGGCAGAGATGATTTCCTGAATATCCTTGTCGGTTATGGTTCGCAGGTCGAGGAGTAAGACGTTCTGGGAAATCCTGCCGATGATCGGCACTGGGCTCGCCCGCAGTTTCTGTTCAAGCTGCTGGGGAGACAACCCCGCCACGGAGATTGAAATCAGGCTTGTGGGAATCTCCAGCAGCGGAAATGTGCCGCCGCCGACTTGGGAAAATCCTTGTAGAGTCTTTATTGAAACACTGGCGGGGAGTGCTCGACGCATCCGCCGCACGGCTGCCCTGGCACGTGAGGCAAGTTCAACGCCGGTTACCGTCAGCATCCGGAGTGAAGGAATCCGGAGCAGGGCCTCTCGTTCGTCCCGGTAGAGGCGCAGTGTCCCCTCAAGGGCGGCAAGGGTTACCTTGTCGACACGCAGCGCCCTCAGCAGGGGATGTTTTTTCATTGGTTCCAGGCAGCTTCGTTTGCCGACGAGTATGCCGGCCTGGGGCCCGCCGAGGAGCTTGTCGCCGCTGAAGGTCACCAGGTCCGCTCCTGCTGCCAGGTATTCCTGAACGGTCGTCTCGCCGGGGAGCCCGTGGTCGGAGAGGTTTACCAGGGTGCCGCTTCCTGCGTCCACCATAACCGGAACAGAGGATTCCCGGCCAATTGCGGCGAGTTCTTCCGTGGAAACCTGAGAGGTAAAACCGACCACGGCGAAATTGCTGGTATGGACTTTGAGGAGCAGAGCAGTTTCTTCACTTACGGCCGAGCGGTAGTCCCGTGTATGGGTTCTGTTTGTGGCGCCGACCTCCCGCAGGATTGCACCACTCTGCACCATGACTTCGGGGATTCGGAATGATCCGCCAATCTCCACCAGTTCGCCACGGGAAACGATGACCTCCTTTCCCCGTGCGAGAGAGGAAAGGGCAAGCAGTACAGCAGCGGCATTGTTGTTGACCACCACGGCGGCCTCGGCGCCGGTCAGGCTGCAGAGAAGTTTTTCCACATGGACTGCGCGGCTGCCGCGCGTCCCCGTTTCCAGATCAAATTCCAGCGTACTGTAACCGAAGGCTGCGTCGAGCATAGTGTCCCGAAGAGATTCGGAGAGGGGTGCTCGCCCCAGGTTCGTGTGAAGGATGACACCGGTGCCGTTTATGACTCGTCGAAGGCCGGGAGTGTTTGTCCTTGTCAAGGTGATGCGAATCCTCTCGGAAACGGCTTTTTTCTCCAGTGATTCTGGTGTCGATTCGCCGCGAAGGAGGTCGGCACGTACCAGGTCGAGTGTATCCCTGACAGCCGTAATAACGACCGGCCGGGGATATTGCTCCAGGAAAGCTTTGACCTCGGGCCACTCCATTACCTTGTCAACCTTTGGGATATTTCTGAGCACGAGCGTTCCCTTTCCCTTTTCGTCGAATGCACTGCTTTCGTACCGTAGTGGAGTTACGCTGATCATACACCTTAACCAGCTGTTTTTGCGGCCTCATTGTATAGTGTCGGTGTCAATTGTCAAGTACAGAAGAGCGGATGAAGGGTTGCCCTAAGCAGTTCAATTTGTTGTTGTGGTAACGGAGAGATGGAAAGAAAGGCAAACATATCCTGGTAAAGAGCTGCTTTAAGCTGTCCTTTTACGTTTGTTGGATTTTCCCTTCGTGTTATTGTGCGTAAAAAACGGGAGGGTTTTCATGTCTGTAATACCTGTGGTGGTTCTGGTCGGCACATCGGGCACCGGGAAAACCACCTTCCTCGAAAAGCTGATCAGGGAGTTGAAAAAAAAGAAAGTAAAAGTCGGGACTGTCAAGCACGATGTGCATGGCTTTGAGATTGACAAACCCGGTAAGGACACCTGGCGTCACGCACAGGCAGGTGCGGATGCGGTGGCACTCTCGTCTCCGTCAAAAGTTGCCCTGATCCGCAAAGTTGAAGAAGAGTTGAGTCTCGACCAGGTGACGGAATTGATCGGCCGCGTTGATATTATCCTTGTCGAAGGATACAAGCGATCCGATAAACCAAAAATTGAGATTCACCGCAAGGCTCACGCCCAGGAACTTCTGAGCGCTCCGGAAGAGCTGATTGCCCTGGTGAGTGATCAGGAATGGAACATCAGTGTGCCACTCTTCGACTTGGATGACGCCTTGGGTGTGGCAGATCTGCTGGTGGAGAAATACGGGTTGCCGGGGTAGCCGTCGATTCGGATTCTGCCGGCATTCTGCTGCCTGAATAGTAGTAACCTTCCGCCATTTCCCAAACCTGTCATTCCCGAAGTGGTTCTGATCGGGAATCCAGCTTCTAATCGATTGAAATATGGACTCCCGATAAAGGCTTTCGAGAGTGACAATCTTCATAGCGGAAGAATTGTGCTAATCAGGTTCTGCTATGTTTATCGTTTGAACCCCGATTTCGAATTTGCTGCACGACCTGTTTTTCCGACCATTTCACTTCATGGCATGCCACGATGATTCCCCGGTGCGAAATTCCTTTGCCCAATGCGACGTTACGTCAGATAACGATGATTGACACAATTGATATTAATTTATCAAAAATATCTTGCATGGTGGCTATATAATATGTTACATAGCGTTGCATAAAATTATGATAGAGCAATGGCCTATTGCGTATCCAGGAGTTCTTTTAAACCGGTATACTGGAAGCAGAAAGTCATTTTCGTCGGGAATTGAGCGCGTCTCTTCTACAATAGAATAATTTACCTTGATCAGGGCGCTTATTTCGACCTCTGCTTCCGGCGGACTCAACGAAACCCGCATTGATACTGATGATTACATCGGTATTGGTGCGGGTTTTTTTTCGCACATATTTTGGAAGTTTGCCCTCTTAAAAATTTCCCCGGTTTCTCTTGTAGCACGACTTCGATCCTGCAGTACGGGAGAGAGCGGGGATAAAGGCCAGA
>CAVVDU010000032.1:0-259003 GCA_963746935.1 uncultured delta proteobacterium
TGCAGTACCTCAGCCGTGAAGACAAAAGTGTCCGGTTTGTTTGATTCCTACTTTGCTTCATTATCATACCGAGGCAATTCCTGAATTTACAGAATCCAGACACATATATCTTTACATTGTTTTATTAAAAACAGATTATTTTTCGTTTGACAGTATATAAACTTTTAGCTATACACTTTTATATATTCTAGGAGGAAATATGTCGGTAAAATATGCCATGCTCGGCATTTTGGCAGGAAAAGACTTGCACGGGTATGAACTGAAAAGCAGTTTCGATGAAAAAGTCGGAGAATTCTGGAGTCTCAACTACGGGCAGATTTACTCCACCCTCGATCGGTTGGAGAAGGAGGCCCTTGTTACCCATGATCTTCAAACTCAGGACAGGCGCCCCGACAGGAAGATATTCAGCATAACCGGCAAAGGAAGGACGGAGCTGGAAGAATGGCTCTCGACACCGGTTCACAAGGTCCGAGCGCTGCGCGACGAATTTTTCATCAAGCTCGTTTTTATGGACAGGAATAATCCTGGCCCCATTCTGGAGCTTATCGAGAAACAGAAGGCGCTCTACCTCAAACAGATGACCAGGCTCACCAGCCGGAAGGTGGCTCTGAAAAAGAAGCCGGAAAATGCGGATCCGCTTACCGCCGAACTGCTCATGGATGCGGGCCTGTTCCACGCCGAGGCGGACATCAAGTGGCTGAGCCTCTGTGCGTTAAAGATCAAAGCGACACTGGGAGAAAATTCAAACTCTATCAATCGAGGTGACCCATGATCGAAATACGGAATGCCGGGAAAAAGTATCAGCAGGGAGCACGGGAGGTTCATGCGCTGAAAGATGTTTCCCTGAGCATAAAAAGTGGCGAATTTCTTTCCATCATGGGCCCGAGCGGTTCGGGCAAGAGCACGCTGTTGAACCTGATTGGCGGCCTCGACCAGCCGACTTCGGGTGAAATCTTCATGGACGGACGGCCGCTGCACGGCATCTCGGATGATGAACTCACCCTTATTCGCCGCCGACGGGTCGGCTTCATCTTTCAGTTTTTCAATCTCCTGCCTATCCTCACTGCAATCGAAAATGTCAGCCTCCCGCTTCTCCTGGAAGGGGTTCCCTTTACCCGAATCAGGCCGAAGGCGGTCCAGCTCCTGGAACAGATGGGCCTTGGCGAACGCGCGGAGCATCGGCCGGAACAGCTTTCCGGAGGAGAGATGCAGCGGGTAGCCATTGCCCGCGCACTGATCACTGAACCAGCAGTACTGCTGGCCGACGAACCGACCGGCAACCTCGATTCCCATACCAGCGAAGACATCTTCCTGCTCCTGGCACATCTCAATGAAAAAGGGCAGACCATCGTCATGGTTACCCACGACTCCAAGGCAGCGGCCTATGGCACGCGGCTCATCACCCTGAGAGACGGGGTTCTTGCGGAAGATGTTTCCCTCGGAGGGGGCCCCTCATGAGCCTTCTCAACCTGCTCCGCCATATCAGTTCCAGGCATGTGCGATTCCAGAAAGCCCAGACGGCCATGTCCGTAGCCGGCATCTGCCTCGGCGTGGCCGCCATCGTCTCCATCGGTATCGTCAACAAAAGCATACTCCGCTCCTTTGAAGAGTCGTTCATCAACTCGACCGGGCGTGCCGCGCTCCAGGTCACCGGAGCCCAGTCCGGTTTCCCCGAGGGAATCCTGGAAACAGTCCAGAAGGTACCAGGCGTGGAATACGCCGTACCGGTGGTCGAAGCTGACGGTCTCCTGACAAAGGGAAAGGAACGTTCAGTCATGATCCTCGGCGTGGATGTGCTGGTGGACAACCAGGTCCGCAGCTACAGCCTTGCCGATGAGGATGCGGACATTCCCGATCCCCTGCTGTTCCTGGCCAAACCGGACTCCATCCTCGTCACCAGGACCATGGCAGACAGGGAAGGAATCAAGATTGACCAGAAGATCGCAGTGGAGACGGTCCAGGGTACGCGCGAGTTTCGGGTACGCGGCATCCTTAACCCCGAGGGACCGGCGAAGGTCATGGGAGGAAATCTGGCGCTGATGGATATCTATGCCGCGCAGATGGCCTTCGGCAAGGAAGGGCGCATCGACCGGGTCGACGTGAGCATCCTTCGGGGCGAAAAACTTGAAACCGTCAAACAGCGCCTCGCGGCTGCGCTCCCGGCGGGCTACACCGTTGAAACGCCGATCGGCAGGGGCAGGCAGATCGAGAGCATGCTCTCCAACTTCCAAACCGGCCTGGACCTGGTAAGCTTCTTCGCCATCATAGTCGGCATGTATCTAATTTACAACGCCATCTCCATCTCCATTGTGCGTCGCCGGAAAGAGATCGGTATTATGCGCGCCCTTGGTGCAACCCGTGGCCAGGTCATGAGACTGTTCCTGGGAGAGACACTGATCATTTCCATCATCGCCTCGGCACTTGGCGTCGGACTGGGGATACTCTTTGCCGAATCCATCGTCGAAATCCTGGGCAAGGTCATCTCCCAGATGTATGTGAGGACAGCGGTTACCGGTATCAGCGTCACCTGGCAGTATCCCGTGCTGGGGATTGCCTGCGGCATTGCCGCCAGTCTCGCAGCGGCAATCCTGCCGGTCCTTGCCGGCAGCCGCATTTCGCCGGTCTCCGCCATCCGCTCTGTGCCCTGGTCCGAAGAAAGCTTTTTCACCGGCAGGCGTCTCAATACAGCCTCGGCAGTATGCATCGTGTTAGCGACAGTGGTCTTCTGTCTCTACCGCTATACTCATTGGACTCAGCTGTTTCGCAACTCGATCTTCCTCTTCTCTGCACAGCTCTTTCTGCTTCTCGGAATATCCCTTTTCATGCCGACCTTTCTGAAAGGCTTCATTTCCCTGATCCATCGACTTCCGCTCTTTCGACACGGCTCCATGGGAATGCTGGCCGGCCTCAACCTGAGGAAGAACCTGAACCGCAATGCTGTGGCGGTTGCAGCGATATTCTTCGGCATTTCGGTGTTCGTCAACTCGGCCGGCTACGTGCATAGCAGCAAGGAGTCGGTAATGACCTGGCTGGACGCCGTGGTCCGCGCTGATATCATCGTTTCCGACGGGCATCCCTCCTCGAGCACCAATGCCCAGACTGTGCCGATGCCGGTGGAGATGTGGAAAGAGATCGAGAAAGTCCCCGGCGTGCGTTCCGCAGACCCGTGGCGCAAACTGTATATGGATTATAATGGTAACCGGGTACTTCTCTCGGTTATCGATATGGTCCGCCGGGCGGAATACAGCCATTTCATGGTCACCAGGGGTGATGAGAAAAAGCTGCTGGGCCTTCTGGTACACCGTGACAACGTGGTGGTCAGCGAGCCGTTCGCCAACCGTTACCATGTCGGTCCCGGCGATACCATCACCCTCCCGACACCTTCCGGGCTGGTCCGCTTCGGCGTCTCCGCGGTGGTGGTGGATTACCTGTATGACAACGGCACCGTGTACCTGGATCTGGACACCTTCCAGCGCCACTGGGGCGACAAGCTTGCCGACCAGTTTTCGGTGCTGGTCAAGCCGGGTGAAGACATCGCACAGGTCAGGGATGCCATCCAGAAACGGCTGGGAGGCGACAGAAAGCTTTTTGTCCTCCCGGTCCAGGAATTCAAGGACGAAATCCGCAAATCGATGGATCAGACCTTTATCTTCAATTACGCCCTGAGTGTCGTGACCATGGCTATTGCCTGTTTCGGCATCATCGTCACCCTGCTTGCCTCGGTTCTGGAACGGACACGCGAAATCGGTATCCTCCGCTCCATCGGCATGCTTAGGCGTCAGGTCTCCGGAGTCGTGGTATTGGAGTCCATGCTGATGGGCATTGCCGGGGGGATCCTCGGCTGCCTGGCCGGCATCATTACCGGGTGGATCAACCTCGAAGGGGCATTCCGGGCGAATTACAGCTCTGCCGCGGAATACTTCATCCCCTACGGCTCAATAGTCTGGGCTCTCATCATGTCGGCAGGGCTGTCCGCACTGGCCGGCATCTATCCTGCCCGGCGGGCGGCAAAAACCAATGTAGTGGAGGCGCTAACCTATGAATAAGAAACCATCGCGAGAGACAAAGCTTACGAGATTGGGCTTAGTATGCATTGGTAGTACGATTATGCTTTTTTTTGCGATCCCTGCCCAGGCCATGAGCGGCCGCGACGTCTACGAAAAGGTCCACGAGGTGCGTTCGCGCATGCTCGACCGAAAGACCGAAGCCTCCATGGCACTTTTTGACAAAGGTGGCGGCAAACGGACCAGGACCCTCACCGAGTACAGCAAAAAAGCCGACCCCGAGGCATACAAGGTCCTGGTGGTGTTCAATTCCCCGCCTGACCTGAAAGGCGTCGGCTTCCTCATGTATGCCCACACCTTTGCCGACCGGGACTTGTGGGCCTATTTCCCCGAATACAGGCGGGTCAGGCGTATCCCGGTCACCTCCCAGGACGACTCGTTCTTCGGTTCGGATTTTTCCTACGATGACTTCGGCGGTCCGCCAAACCTGGACGACTATAAGTTCAGTATTCTGCGGGAAGAGAACTACGACGGCAGACCCTGTTACGTGGTAGAGGTAACACCGAAAGTCCGGCGCAAATACACGAGATACGTCGCCTGGGTGGCAAAAGACCTCTGGATACATCTGAAAATAGAGTACTATCAGGACAATGATATCTACCGCGCCGGTCTGTTCCGAAATGTCAAGATTGTTGACGGTATTGCAACGCCCTTCAAGCTCGACATGGAAAACCGCAAAACCGGCCACCGGACCGAGCTGACCATCGAGAGCATCAAGTACCATACGCATTTTCCGGACGAGCTGTTCACGCAACGGTCGCTGGAGCGGGGCGGGAAGTGAACAAAGTATTTATTGCATTACTCTTCCTGCTTTCATCTGCTTCGCACTGTATCGCCGGTGACCTCCTCTCCTTCTCCGGCAGGCTCGACCTGCGCGGCGGCCTGGCGCTGGACAGTGACAGCGTAAAGGATGACCCTTCTTTCACCGGAAGACTGATAATTGATACACCGCCATCGCGCTGGTCTTTCCATTCCTGGCTGGAAGGCGGCTGGGACGGGAAAGTGAAGCATCCCGTTCGGGACCATGCGCTGCTCAAGACCTGGGACGGCGTGTACCAGAGCAATACCCCCTGGCTCGAATTCAAGGAACTGTACGTTGCCTATTCGTCACCTGATTTTGAGGTACGAGCCGGCGTCCAGCGCTTTGCCTGGGGAAGGCTTGACGAATATCCCATCAACGACCTGCTCAATCCCTGGGACTACAGCCGCTTTATCCTCCCAACGCTGGAAGACCGCAAGATCGGCGTGCCGTCCCTGTCCGCAAACCTGAACAAGGGAAACTGGAGCATCGATATGGTCTGGATCCCGGTGTTCGTCCCCTACCGACTCCCCCAGCCGAACGAGCGCTGGTTCGGAGAATCGGCTGTATCGGCCCTGACGGGAATACCGGGCGCGGAAATCATCCCGAGGGAACCGGACCTGCCGCCACACACCCTAGAGAACAGCGAGTTCGGCCTGCGCCTGCGTCATTCCGGAGACATGGACTGGGCTCTCAACCTGTTTCACGGCTATGATCCGCGGCCGGTATTCAAAACAACCGCGCTCTCCATACTTCCCCAGCCAGACAAAACCGTTATCGACCCCGGATTTGTCCCCGATTTTCACAAGACCACGGTGATCGGCTTTGACACGGCCACCATCCTCGGCGACTGGAGCCTGCGAGCGGAAGCGGCCTGGACGTTCAACCGCTATTTCAACACTAACCAGGAACTATGGGGATATCCGTCACTCCCCTCTCCCGGAGTCTTTCCGCTCAATCCGAATGAAGTAAAAAGCGATACTATCGACTATGGTGTCGGCGCAGATTACCGGGTAATCGAAGATTGCATCCTGACCCTGCAGGCGCAGCAAACCGCCATCATTGACAGGCCGGACACCCTCTATGAGCGCAGGTTCGAGACCCTGTTCTGGGCAAATCTCAAGGTATTCTGGCTGAACCAGAAAATTGAGACGAATATCAATATTGCCTATAACCCGGAACATGGCGACGGCATGGCCAGGGCGAATGCCTGGTATGTGTTTACGGATTCCTGGAAGGCAGGCGTGACAGCAGTCACCTTTACCGGGCCTTCGCAGTCCCTTTTCGGAAGATATTCCAGGAACGATCAGGTGGAGGGAGAACTCAGGTATTCCTGGTGAAAGACATCGAAATGCAAAGTCTGTTTCAATCAATTGCGCAAACGGATGTTTGTCCTCAGCTAAAATTCGCTAATTGAGCGTCCACTCCTGCTCGGGGTCAGATCTGTAATATCCTGCCAAGCCCGATTTCAAACAACACAGTGGAATTGAAATGAAACGTTAAAAAGCATCCTTAACGTGGCCCGCCATATGCAGCAGTACTGTTAGATACAGCGGCTTTCGCTACGGTTTTTTCTTCCCCCCCGCCTACTCCCTTTCAATGTATGCAGCTCAATCAACCACTTGCACTCGATGTATCCACAGCTTTCCCTTGGCACAAAAGATGTAATGATAAGGCGTTGATGCATTTTTACGGTGGGTGATTCTCAGAAGGTTTCAAGCATAAGACTATTCTTGCAAGAACTTCCCATTCTGGATGATGGAGTCAAAGCGGATACGCCCTGGCAATGCAACAAAGAGAATTCCAGGATTTGGGAGATTTGGCAGCGATGAAAACTATCGTCATATCAGACAGGAGGCCACTATGAAATCAAGCATCAAGGACAAGGCTGAAGGAACGTTTCACGAAGTGAAGGGTAAGGTCAAGGAAGTCGCTGGAGAAATCACTGATAATTCAGAGTTGGAAGCCGAAGGCACCGGCGAAAAGCTAGCCGGTAAAGTCCAGAAAAAGATCGGCGAGCTCAAGAAAGTTTTGGGGGATTAGTACCTGAAGCACAGCATTCAATAGTGTATCCTTGTGCCCCCGACTGGGCATGTCAGGACACACTAAGTCCTGACATACTGTCATACCTGCAATAATTTGCCTACCGGTGGCAAAATGAAACATGGAAAAACATAATCCCGGAACTATCGAACCCTGGAGTCACCCGGCACAGCTGAGGGATTACCAGGGGGGAATTTAATTAAAGGAGTATTTATGGTAAAGAAACTAGCCGCATCACTAATGACCTTCGCTGCCTTGTGTATCATGGCAGCACCTGTTGCCGCCGGAGAACGGGCGGGGGCGCTTTCCCTGTCACCTTTTGTCGGCGGCTACACTTTTGACGGTGTTGAGCATTTGAGGTCAGCGCCCGTCTATGGACTGCGCATCGGTTACGACCTGACCAAGAACTGGGAAGTTGAAATCGTTGGCGATTACCAGGCAACGAAAAGGACACAAGGTACACACAGCAGCATTAATGCCCTGTCCTATCGCCTGGACATTCTCTATAACCTGATGCCTGATGGTCCGTTGGTGCCGTATCTCGCCATAGGGGGCGGCGGCATCACAAAAGGTCACGGCTCAAGTTACCAGGGGGGGAGCAACACCGACGCCACCGCCAATGCCGGCCTGGGACTCAAGTACTTCCTGACCGATTCCATTGCCCTGCGTGGTGATGCCCGTCAGCTGTTTATTTTCGAAAACCATAACAGCATCATGTACAACTGGGAATACACCGCCGGACTTACCTTCCTCATTGGCGGCAAGACAGCACCTGTTCCAACCAGCAACCTGTCAGTTCTGCCCTGTTCCATTACCAGCGGAGAGACTGCCACACTCAAATGGACCTCCAGTAACGCCACGACCTGTGATATCCAACCGGGCATCGGTGCTGTGAATACCGATGGCAGCATGACTGTCTCCCCTGTGGCTGACACCTCCTACTACCTTTCTTGCAACGGCCCGGGCGGTACAACGAACAGCAGCGCAAACATCACTGTTGCCAGCAAGCCGGTCGCAGCACCGGTCCCGACGAGCAGCATGTCAGTAGCCCCGCTCTCCATTACACGAGGAGAAACAGCCACGCTCACCTGGAATGCGCAAAATGTCACGAATTGCGATCTCCAGCCCGGTATCGGCCAGGTAGCAGCGGAAGGCGGCAAGGATATCACCCCAACAGTTAACACCACCTATCTCCTGAACTGCAGCGGGCCTGGAGGTGCTACATCCAGCACGGCGAATGTAACCGTTGTTGCGCCATCGCCGGTGGTATTCTGCCCGGAAAAGGAAGAAACCGTCAACCTGCTCATCGAGTTTGACTTTGACAAGTCAGTGGTCAAACCTGAATTCTATTCGAACGTAAATGCGGTAGGCGAGTTCCTGAAGAACTATCCCAACGCCACAATCACTGTTGAAGGCCACACCGATAACGTGGGCAGCAACGCCTATAATAAGAAACTCTCCCTGCGACGTGCCAAAGCTGTCGAGAAGTACATTGTCGACAAGTTCGGTATCGATGCCAAACGGATCAAGGCGGTCGGTTATGGCGAAACCAAACCGATTGACACCAACAAAACAGCCGAGGGTCGCTACCATAACCGTCGGGTCCAGGCCTATCATGCTGCAGTAAAGTAAGCATGGGTACCTGGTGGGTTGACGGATGCGGTAACCAGCTACCACAGTGGTGCTATATATTTGAGTAAATGTTTCGCTCCGTTTCTTTTCCATGCAACAAATACGTATCTAACGACAAAAGGGCCGCCCCGAACAGGGCGGCCCTTTTGCATTTGGGTTGTAGAATAGATTGAGTGATGATTGGTTACCCGTCTATTTAATTGGAATATCCAGAGATACCCCCCAGTTATAAACCATCTGGGAATTATCTATGCTCTTGTGGATGTACCAGTTGCCATTGGCCGGACGCCACACTGCGATATCACACTCTTCATCCGCATCGTAGTAACCAGGCACCGGGATATCATCAGTGGTCCCGTAATCCAAGACTGTCTCGCAGCCGTCAAAACGACATTTTTGGGGACAAAGTTTCTAAAAATGCCTTTTACCATTGAACATCTATGCGGCTCTGTCTACCGTTTCAGGAAGATTACGGATGTCCATAAGGACCCAAGCGTATACGGATGCTTCCGATTTTAGATTTTGTAAGTTTTCTTCCGGGCGCAGGAGAAATCGGGACCTATCTTCATCGTCCGGGAAGAAGTCTAAGGGGTTACTTGAAAGCTGAAAATTAAGTCTCAGACAAGAGCCATCGTAAATTCAATTTCCAAGGGCCGCCACATATCATGCCCTGGTTTTTCCCAAAATAGCACTTTTGACATACTCTCTCCCGATGCCGAAACCGACGAGGTAGTCGATCGAAGCGACAGTGCCGACCAGCAAACCGACCAGAAGTTCACGGGCGGCAACGGATTGCGGGGTGCCCTTTTCAATGCTCTTATAAACCTTGAAAAGACGAAATATTGATTCGAGGATAACCCAAAAGAAAAACAGGATAAAGGGAAGACTCGACAGGCCGTAACGGGGGTAGTACCCCCAGGAGTAGTGGCGCAGCGAACTGAACTGCATGTCAGTTGAGAGGATGAGCACAAGAAAAATGGTGCTTAGGGCCCAGTAGAGCAGCAAACGAACCTTAGCCTTCTCATAATCCTGCACAATTGAGGAGATATAACTGCTGACGACTGCGGGAATAAAGGCGATCCCCACATATCCGAATTTTGCCCACCAGAATGCTGCCTCGGCATTTTGGGCAGCATACACCCCTGCATAGGCAACGAGCCACTCGCCGACCGTCAGCGTCATCAGGAAAAACATCAAACTCACTGGTGAACGTCTCATCCGGAATAATGCAAAGATTCCTAGAAAGATAATACCAACACCAACCAGGAGTGTTTGCAGGGTCAGAAGGTTCAGCTGATAGTGTGCAGGATCAAACAGGTGATACGGCATATGCAAGTTTTCTCCCGTGAGTGGAATGCCGTTTAGCATTGTCCCCTTGTGTGATGGATCTTCCCTCGTCGTTTGCGGATGCCGCTGCATAACTACGTACGTTCTTTAATAAAATCCGCCTGTAGCTCGTATCGGTGAAAAAAATCAATACTTAAATGTAGATGAAGGAGGGTATATAGGTTGGGGTGTTCTGATATTTCAAACAACTATTTGATCTGTCATAAGTGCAGGTTTGACGCGGACACTTTCTCTTTTGACAAATTCAATTCGCCTTGTATTCTATGCTAGGTATTATATTTCATAAAAATATTGCCTGGTTTCATTCCAGCCAGTTGCATGAACATCACTCCGGCAGTATCAGAATGCATGCCGCAAACCTGAATCAAACTGACGATATCCTATGAGCAAATCCAACTCTAAGCTAGCACCAAAAATAGCCTGGCGCAAGGGCGCAGGAGAGGCTTCCTTATCGGAAGTTCACCGCAGCGTACTCGTACCAACAACAGCTTCGTTTTGGCGAAAAATGCTGGCCTTTGCCGGCCCCGGTTTTCTCGTCGCCGTAGGATACATGGATCCTGGCAATTGGGCAACCGACTTGCAGGGTGGCGCGCAGTTCGGGTACACATTGCTGTCCGTCATCATGATATCCAATCTGATGGCAATTCTGCTCCAGCATTTGTGCGCCAAACTCGGCATCGCAACCGGACGGGATTTGGCGCAGGCCTGTCGCGATCACTATTCTACGCCGACAGTATGGTTTCTTTGGATTATGTGCGAGATCCAGATCGCGGCAACTGACCTGGCTGAAGTCGTTGGCTCGGCCATTGCGCTGCAGCTGCTCTTCGGAATACCGCTGGTTTGGGGCTGTGTAATCACGGCGGCGGACGTGATTGCTGTTTTATTTCTGCAAAACAAGGGGTTTCGTTACATCGAGGCACTGGTTATTACGCTCATTGCGACCATCAGTGTTTGTTTTGCAGCGGAGCTGTTATGGTCCAAACCCAATTTCTCCGGAATGATGTCAGGATTTGTGCCGAGCCTCGAAATTTTGAAGAACCAGAGCATGCTCTATATCGCCATCGGCATTATTGGGGCAACGGTCATGCCACATAATCTTTATCTGCACTCGTCAATTGTGCAGACGCGAAAGTACGAGCAAAATCCCGTCGGCAGGCGCGAGGCAATCAAATTTGCGACAATTGACTCCACAGTCGCGCTCATGTTTGCACTATTCATCAACGGTGCGATTCTCGTTCTGGCGGCGTCGGCATTTCATTGGTCGGGACACCAGGAGGTCGCGGAAATTCAGGACGCATATAACCTGCTAACGCCTCTGCTTGGAGTATCCGGGGCAAGTATTCTTTTTGCCGTAGCATTGCTCGCTTCCGGTCAAAATTCCACCCTCACCGGCACGCTTGCCGGGCAAATCATCATGGAAGGCTTCATCAGCATCCGGCTGCGGCCATGGTTGCGCCGGATCATCACCCGTGCGCTGGCAATAATTCCCGCAGTTAGCGTGATTGGCTATTTCGGAGAAGGGAAAACCACTGAATTGCTTGTTGCCAGCCAGGTCGTATTGTCCATGCAACTGGGATTTGCCGTCTGGCCGTTGATGCGCTTCACCAATGAAAAAGCCAAGATGGGCGAATTTGCAAATCCGCTTTGGATCAAAATTCTCGGCTGGACTACCGCGGCGATTATCATTGTCCTCAATGTAAAATTAGTTTTTGATACCTTCATGCCCGCAGCATTCCTGAAAGCCTTTTACAGACACCTCGGGGTGTCCATTTAGATGTGATGAGGGACAAAATATCTATGTTCAAAAAAATCCTGGTGACACTTGAAAACGCTCCGGCGGATGAAACGATTTTGCCGCACGCCAAGGAACTGGCGAAGCAGTTCGGCGCGGAACTTCTGTTGCTGCACGTTGCCGACGGCTGGGTCGCGCGCAACTTCCATCAGTTCAAACTTGCCGAATCCGAGGAGATGAAAACCGACCGCGAGTATTTGGAAAAAATCGCTGACGGATTCCGCGCCGAGGGGCTGGTCGTGACAGCTGCATTGGCGCTCGGCAACCCACCGACACAAATTCTCAAGGTTGCCGAAGCCGAGCAGTGCGATCTGATTGCCATGGCAAGTCACGGCCACCGCTTTTTCGGTGACCTGTTTCACGGCAGCACCATCTCCGAGGTGCGCCATAAAACCAAGATCCCTATCCATATTGTCCGCGCGATGAACACATGAGAGCTCTCGCTGGGCCCGGCCGACAAAACCAGTATCCTCAAGAACCCATGCCAGTGAGATAGCCCCGGTTATACCAAGTCACTTTCAGGCGCTTGCCCGAGGAACAGAGGACATTTGCCCGCAGTTACTCGCTGAACAACGTAGTAGAAAGATACCTCTCACCTGTATCCGGAAGCACCACCACGATTAGCTTCCCGGCATTCTCCGGCCGTTTGGCAACTTCCAGTGCCGCGACTAGCGCCGCACCGCTGGAGATCCCGGAAAGCATCCCCTCTTCAGCAGCGAGACGCCTGGCCGCGGCAAAGGCATCCTCATTCTTGACAGTGATGATCTCGTCGAGAATCCCGGTATTGAGAACCTCGGGTACGAAGCCCGCACCGATGCCCTGGATCTTGTGGGACCCAGGCTGGCCGCCGGAGATGACCGGGGAATCGAAGGGCTCCACGGCAATTACCTTGATGCCCGGCTTCTTTGCCTTGAGCGCCTCGCCGACCCCGGTGATCGTACCGCCGGTGCCGACGCCGCCCACGACAATATCAACTTTGCCGTCGGTGTCATTCCAGATTTCCAGAGCGGTGGTCTGACGGTGGACCTCAGGATTAGCGGAATTCTCGAATTGCTGGGGGACGAATGAACCGGGAGTCTTTGCAGCCAGTTCCTCGGCTTTTTCGATGGCGCCCCGCATGCCCTTTGCCCCGGGAGTAAGAACCAACTCCGCGCCGTAGGCCTTGAGCAGGTTCCGCCGCTCGACACTCATGGTGTCGGGCATGGTCAGGATCAGCCGGTAGCCGCGCACCGCCGCCACCAGGGCCAATGCTATGCCGGTATTGCCGCTGGTCGGTTCGATGATCACCGCTCCTTTTTTCAAAAGGCCCTTTTCCTCCGCATCCCTGATCATGGCCAGACCGATCCGGTCCTTGACGCTGCCGCCGGGGTTGAACGACTCAACCTTGCCCACCAGTTGCGCCTTGCTGCCGGCGGCAATCTTTTGCAGCCGGACGAGGGGGGTATTTCCGATGAGTTCAGTAATATTGTTGAATATTCGTGCCATTGTCTCTCTCCTTTCTTTTGGTTGAACCTGTATGATTTTCAGTTGTCAGATCTGGTAATCATCGACGAAAACACTCATTTTCCGAGGTCGCAGAAAGACCTTATCCCCCACCTGCAGGGTAAGTTCCTGCACGGCCTCCCTGGTCAGCTCCGCCTGGATCGCTTCACCGCTTTCCAGGTGAGAAAGATCAATCCGCACCAGCGGACCGATCTTGGTAATAACCCGCACCTGGGCAGGTACCGAGGAGGCGTCCCAGGCCGTACGGCCGATCTCGATGTCATGGGATCGGACATAACCGATCGCCGGAGCGTCCACTGCCCCGGAATGCTCGGGAGCCGAGTGGGAAGTCCCGCCGGTATGCATCAGACCTTCATGAACCCGGCCGTGAAAGAGGTTCACCTTGCCGAGAAAATTGAAGACAAAGGGGTTAGCCGGATGTTCATAGACCTCTTCCGGCGTCCCCAGCTGTTCGATTTGTCCACGATTCATCACTACCACCCGGTCGGCCACCTCGAGGGCCTCTTCCTGGTCATGGGTGACAAAAACACTGGTGACGTGGATCTCGTCATGGAGGTCGCGGAGCCATTGCCGCAATTCCTGGCGAACCCTGGCATCGAGGGCACCGAAGGGCTCATCCAACAGGAGCACGGAGGGTTCCACTGCCAGGGCCCGGGCAAGGGCCACCCGCTGGCGCTGGCCACCGGACAACTGGGCCGGATAACGCCCGGAGAGATTATCCAGTTGCACCAGCCGCAGCAGCTCATGGACCTTTTCCTGTATCGCAGCCTTTGAAGGACGTTCCTTTTTCGGCTTCACCTGCAGGCCGAAGGCCACATTCTGAAATACCGTCATGTGACGAAACAGGGCATAATGCTGGAAGACGAATCCCACTTGTCGCTCCTTGGCATTGCGCTTGGTCGCCTCCGTGCCGTCAAAAAGGATCGAGCCCTCGTCGGCGAATTCCAGACCGGCGATGATGCGCAGCAGGGTTGTCTTGCCCGAACCGGAAGGCCCAAGCAGCGCCACCAGCTCTCCGGAAGGGACGGTAAGATCCACGTTGCCCAGCGCCTGAAAGCCATTAAAGCGTTTGCTGACATTTCTGATTTCTATGCTCATATCATCACCTTCTCTAAAATCCTATGTTCCGGTTCCCTACCCCGTACCCCATAATCCGTAATCCGCAATTCGTAATCCGCTCTTGCCTTCCGATCACTCAGCAGACATCTGCTCCCTCATCCGCCATTCCGTGAGACTCTTCAGCCCCACTGTGACCAGTGCCAGCAGTGCCAGCAACGAGGCCACGGCAAACGCTGCCGCAAAATTGTACTCGTTGTAGAGAATCTCCACATGGAGCGGCACGGTATTGGTCAGGCCGCGAATATGACCGGAAACAACCGAAACCGCGCCGAACTCACCCATTGCCCGGGCGTTGCAGAGGATCACCCCATAGAGGACACCCCATTTGATGTTCGGCAAAGTGACGCGAAAAAAGGTTTTGAAGCCGCCAGCACCCAACACCAGGGCCGCTTCTTCCTCATCCTTGCCCTGTGACTGCATGAGAGGGATCAGCTCCCGTGCCACAAAGGGGAAGGTAACGAAGATCGTGGCCAGCACGATGGCCGGCACGGCAAAGAGCACCTCGATGTTATGCTCGAACAGCCACTCGCCCACCCAGCCATGGAGCCCGAAGATCAGGACGAAGATCAGCCCGGAGATGACCGGCGACACGGAAAAGGGCAGGTCGATGAGGGTGACAAGCAGGCTTTTGCCGGGAAAATCAAACTTGGCTATCGTCCAGGCTGCTGCCACACCGAATACCAGGTTGAGGGGAACGCTGATTCCCGCAGCCACCAGGGTGAGCCTGACCGCCGCCAGGGCATCCGGTTCGGTGATTGCCGCCAGGTAGGCTCCGGCACCCTTTTCAAAGGCCTGGGCAAAAACGGCTGCCAGGGGCACGAAGAGAAACAGTCCGAGAAAGCCGAGCGCAACCGCTGTCAGCAGCAGGCGAACCGGCACCGACTCGGTCAGGGTAGCCTGAGAGATACTGGCTTTTTCATTTTTGTCCGATCCCGGAAACTGCATACAATTCTCCGTTCTACTTTTCTTTCAGCAATGGCGTTTACTGTGAATACCGTCAAAACTGGCAGGCACGGGGGCCTGCCCCTACCAAACGTGCCCTTGCATTATTCCGTTGCTACCTCTCCGTATACTGCCTGCTCCACCACTGGATGACGTTCACTGTAAAGAGGACCAGGAATGATGCCATCAGCATCACCGCGGCAATGGCGGTTGCCCCGGCGTAGTCGTACTGCTCCAGTTTCGTAATGATAAGCAGCGGCGTAATCTCCGACACCATAGGCATGTTGCCGGCAATGAAGATGATAGAGCCATACTCCCCCACTCCACGGGCAAATGCCAAGGCAAAGCCGGTAAGCAGCGATGGGAAGAGTGCGGGGAATATCACTCGGGTAAAGGTCTGAAAGCGGTTGGCACCCAAACATGCTGCAGCCTCCTCGATATCTTTTTCAAGCTCTTCCAGCACCGGTTGAACGGTACGCACCACAAAGGGGAGACCGATAAAGGTCATGGCCACCACCACCCCGAGCGGGGTATAGGCCACCCGGATCCCCAGCGGTTCGAGGAAGCGGCCGATCCAACCGGTCGGGGCATAGACCGAGGCCAGGGTGATGCCTGCCACCGCTGTGGGCAGGGCAAAGGGCAGGTCCACCAGGGCATCGATGATGCGCTTGCCCGGCAGTCGATACCTCACCAGCACCCAGGCAGTGAGCAAGCCGAACACGGCGTTGACCAGAGCCGCAACCAGGGAAGCGCCAAAGGTCAGCCGGTAGGAGGCCACTACCCGCGGCGAACTGACCGCGGTCCAGAAGCCGTGCCAGCTGAGGGAGGCGGTACTGATGAAGATCGCCGACAGCGGAATGAGGACAATGATGCTCAGGTAGAGGACCGTATAGCCGAAGGTCAGCCCAAAACCGGGTATGATATTTTTTTTGCTCCTTGCAAGAAACATCAGGTCGTACTCCCTATCAGCATTGCTGAAAAGCTTTTGCCACAACATGCTTTGCTTTCCGGTCTCAAACGTCTTCATCCCATGTTATTTTATGAGGGTCCATCACTTCTTTTCTAACTTCTCACCATGTTTTTCTCTGTGTTCTCTGTGACCTCTGTGGCTAAGCGCCTTTACAGCCCTATTTACCTGACTGAAAGATCTGGTCAAAGGTAGCGCCATCGGCAAAATGATCCCGCTGCGCCTTCTGCCACCCGCCGAATACCTTGTCTACCGTAAAAAGCCTGATTTTGGGAAAGCGTTTCGCATATCGGTCGGCAACGGACTTGAGGGTTGGCCGGTAGTAGTTCCGTGCCGCTATCTCCTGCCCCTCCGGAGAGTAAAGGTATTCCAGATACGCCTGGGCAACGGCCCGCGTGCCATGCCTGTCGACCACCTTGTCCACCAAGGCAACCGGAGGTTCCGCCAAGATGCTGACCGAGGGGACCACCACTTCGAAGTTGTCGCTCCCCAGCGCCTTGATGGCCAGATGAGCCTCATTTTCCCAGGTAATCAGCACATCACCGAGGCCGCGGCGGACAAAGGTGGTCGTGGCACCCCGGGCACCGGAATCGAGCACCGGCACGTTCCGGTAGAGACGAGCGACAAAATCCCGCGCCTTTGCTTCGCTGCCGCCATATTTCTGCAGGGCATAGCCCCAGGCGGCCAGGTAATCCCAGCGCGCTCCGCCGGAGGTCTTGGGGTTCGGGGTGATAACTGCGACCCCGGGCCTGACCAGGTCATCCCAGTCCCGGATATTCTTCGGGTTTCCCTTGCGGACCAGGAAGACGATGGTGGACACATAGGGTGAGCTGTTGTGAGGAAGTCGGCTCTGCCAATTGGCCGGCAAACGGCCGGACTTCTGATGGATGGAATCGATATCATAGGCCAGGGCCAGCGTAACAACATCCGCCCCCAAACCATCAATCACCGCCCTACCCTGCTTGCCCGAGCCGCCGTGGGATTGTCGCACGATCACGGATTCACCGGTCTTCGCCTTCCAGTAGCGGGCAAAGGCGGCATTATATTCCTTAAAGAACTCTCGGGTCGGATCGTAGGAGGCATTCAGGAGAGTTACGTCGGCGCACGATACTGACGGTGTCGCAAAGACAAAAGCAAGTGCCATGAATATCAATATTTTCCTGATCATGCTCCTTTTCATCCCGGTCACCTTGCGACAGACTGCCCGCTGCCGCCCTGAAGTTGCACAAAAGGTAAATCACACATACACTACCAATAAAGTTGGTATTCAAGAAATACATTTATTTATTATATTAGTCAACAAAATAATTATATTTGCCATATATACAACACTATACTGATGTAGTAATAGGGCAAACAGCTTACTGACTCGGCCTGCAGAACCACTCATAAAATGATGTTGGCAGCAAGGACAATAATGAGAAGACAAGAGGGGACAATGGCGGAAAGGCTTTCGGAGAAGGGATTGGGAAATGATAAAGAAGGATCGGGAAAAGAGACACCGAATTTCCTTGGAATGCCGGGCATGCCTGCAAGAAAGAACCTCCTCACCATCGGTGGGGAGGTTCTGACATTTCGGTGTTATTCAAGAGAACGACCTGCTTTCAGCGTGCAGCAGCTTTTTCCACGGCGGCCCGCAGGGCATTGGCACCGGAGTTTCTGACATCCCTTTTTACAATGATGTCTTTCGGACTGACACTCTTGCCATAGTAGCCGTCATTGAGCGAATCACGCACTGCCAGCACTGAACCTTCCAGGTTAAGACCGGCATACAGGCCTTTGGATCGGGCAAAGGAGAGGAAATCGGCCGTCACTGCCGGTACCGCCACTGAGCCCTTGGCTCCGCCGCCAACCGGACCGACGGCAATGGAAACATCGGCACCCAGTTTGGCCGTTGAGATAAGGAGAGTGTCAATGGCTTTCTGATTCATTGCCAGCATCACCACCTCGGCTGCCTCGGCACCGATCTGCAGGCCAAACGTCACCGAACCGACGGTATAGAATGCCGGCTCGCTCCACGTGCCGGTTTCTGAATTCCGCACCAGAAGCACACCGGTTCCGCCGGAGCCGCCGAGAAAAAAACCACCTTTCAACACCTGCGGGAAAGATGAGTATTCCTTTCGCATCTTTCAGGTATTTCTGCAGCCAATAGAAATTGCTGTCAGCCATGACATCCGTGAAGGTTGCCTTCGCCTTGTCCACTATCCCCTGTGCTTCTTGCTTGTCGCTGGCCGCAACGCTGCTGAAGGTGCCCAGCAGCAGGTGATAGAAAGAGCGACCGCCACAATCCTCAAACCTGCGAGGAAAGCCTTCCTGATCTCAGCTTTCATGGTGTTCTCCTTTCAATGCTTGGGAGTAGAGAAACGAATTATTCGTTTCCATGCAGTTATTATATCACCATTCTCCAGCCACAAAACAGCGAGAGTACTTGGCGGTAGAAATGGGCAAAAGCGGAGAAGAACCAGGAGGAGTGAATCATCAGCCAGACGCAAGACAAAAAAAGACCAGCCGCTTTAGCCGGAAAGCGCTGGTCTTTTTTTGAACATATTTCTATTAGTCTCTGAGACCTGCCAGGTTTCCAAAACCTGGCAGGTCTATCCTGACTCTCAGCCACTATTTTCTGGTTATTTCAAACTCTACAGTACCTTGAAGTAGTGCTTTTCGAGAGAGTCCCATCTACTCAAATGGGTAAGAGAGGGGACGGATGTCTTACTTTCCTCACAGTCCACCCCGCTCGAAATCCGCCGGTTTCGGCTCTTCGCCGAATTTATAGAGAAACAGGTTCACTCGATCACGGATTCTGTTGAAGACGAAATTAAGTTCATGCTCGAAAGCCATGAGCGCAACCGGCCCGACCTGGCCGGGATCGCGAAGCCTGAACAATACCCGGTTTCCGGCCTCAAGGTAGTCGAGGAAAGAGGTGGTGACGTAGAAATCGATCTCGCCCCGTTCCCGCGTCAGGTCCACGAAACTGCCGTCCTCGTTGATGATGAACTTCTCATCCAGGCGGATAGTCTGAGCCGAAGATCCGGCCTCCGAAGAAAGACTGCGGATGATGCCGCCGCCGGAGATGAGCGCACCATCCTCGACGACAAAGCGGCCCAGGGCGATATTTTCAGAGTACAGGTCTGCAGCGATATCATTTTTCAGGGCAAACACCACATTCCCGACCTCGGTGGAGAGAAGTTCCCTGGCATGCCGCTCGGTCACTTCCAGAGAAGAGGAATCGAGGCGCTCCTCGATTGCCACCGCGGTGGCGGTCACTTCGGACGTGGCCAGCTTCAGGGTGTAGGTCTTGCCGGACAGAAACGGTTGGTCGGCCAGCCAGAAGATACTGGCCTTGATCTCACGGGTCTTGATCGGGGCATTGTCCCGCCGGGCAATCACCTCGCCGCGCTCCACGAACAACTCGTCCTCGGTGGTAATGCCGATGCTCTCACCGGCACCGGCAGAAAAGAGATCCGGTTTCTGCCACTTCTCGACGCTCTTCACCTTGGTGATCTTGCCGGAGGGGAGGAAGATTACCTCGTCGCCCTTGCGGATCTCACCGGACTCGACCCTGCCGACATAGATGCGTTTGTCGTCCCATTTGTAGACATCCTGCACCGGAAAGCGCAGCGGCAGGGTCCGATCGGCATGGACGTTCTCAAAGGTATCCAGGGCCTCCAGTACCGTCGGTCCGCTATACCACGGGGTATGGCCGAGCCGACTGGCCATGTTCTCGCCCTCACGGGCCGAGATCGGGATAACATGGGAGGGGGTAATTCCGACCGAATGGAGGAAGGCCCGGATATCGTTCTCCACCTGACCGAAAACCTTGCGGTCATAGCCGACCATGTCGAGCTTGTTCACCGTAACCACCACCTGGCGAATGCCGAGCAGCGACAGAACATAGGCGTGGCGCTTGGTCTGCTCCCGTACCCCTTCGGCCCCGTCCACCAGCAGAATCGCCGCATCGGCACTGGATGCCCCGGTAATCATGTTCTTCAGGAACTGCTTGTGCCCGGGCGCATCGATGATGACATAGGGGCGTTTCTCGGTCTTGAAAAAGGTCGAAGCGGTATCGATGGTAATGTTCTGGTCCCGCTCTTCCTCCAGGGCGTCCATCAGGTAGGCAAACTCGAACTCCCGCCCCTGCGCCTTGCAGGTAGCGGCAATCTCCTGGTAGCGAACCTCGGGGATGCTGCCGGTGTCGTAAAAGAGGCGACCGATCAGGGTGGACTTGCCGTGGTCGACATGGCCGACGATAACTATTTTCAGTGTTTCGTTCTGGTTCATAATAACCTCAATATCCTGAGCAATGGTTTTACGGTTTCAAATAGCCGAGTCATCCTGAAACGCACAATTTTTTGCAAGGTCAAGGAAGACAAGCAGTGACGCGGAGGCGTAGCAGCGCTACGTCGCACAAGGAACTGTGCTGGCTGACGCCGAGATTGCGAAAAAGTGTGCGTTTCCCCCCTTACATGTAGCCTTTGGCTCTGAGCTTCTGCATCGCATACGCATTCTCCTGATCCTGAGCCCGACCGGCACGCTCCGGATCCTTGAGGGTCTTCAACTCCTCGATGATCTCGTCCACCGTGGTGGCGGTGGAGTTGATCGGCTCGGTGCAGGGCATGCAGCCCAGGGAGCGGAAGCGCTTGCCGTCCCGGGCAAAGTACAAGGGGCAGATCTCGATATTCTCCCGCTTGATGTATTCCCAGATGTTCATCTCGGTCCAGCCGAGGATCGGGTGAACCCTGATGTGGGTGCCCGGCTCGAAATTGGTGTTGAACTGGTCCCACAGCTCGGGTGGCTGATCCTTGTACGGCCACTCGAAGTTCTTGTCGCGGGGCGAAAAGACCCGCTCTTTGGCGCGGCTCCCTTCCTCATCGCGACGGATCCCGAGAAACAGGCCATTGAAATCGTACTTTTCGATGATCTGGGTCAGTCCCTCGGTCTTCAGCTTTTCGCAGCAGACCAGGCGACCATGTTCCGGGCCCATACCGGCGGCAACGGCCGCTTCGTTCTTGCCCACGATCAGGTTCGCATCCCACTCCCTGGCCATCCGGTCGCGGTATTCAATCATCTCCGGGTACTTGTACGTGGTATCGATATGCACCAGCGGAAACGGAATCTTGCCAAAGAAGGCCTTGCGGGCCAGGTGGATCATGGTGGTGGAGTCCTTGCCGATGGAATACAGCATGGCCAGATTTTCGAACCTGCGGTAGGCCTCGCGGAATATGTAGATACTTTGTGCTTCCAGTTCGTCGAGATGATCGTACATGGATTTCTCCTTCGTCGAAATCAAGTTTTGAGTTTTTAATTTTTAATTTTGAGTTAAAAACCTGTCTCTTCTATCACCAGGTTCCAAGTAAATTTTCTTGTCTCATGCAGCATCCGACTTAATGCCTGAAACTAAAAACCAAAAACCCAAAACTCAAAACTGTTTTACCTGCGGTGTAATCCGCACTCTTTATGCTCCGGATTCTCCCACCACCAGCGGCCGGCCCGGGCATGCTCGCCCGGCGCCACTGCCCTGGTGCAGGGTGCGCAGCCGATGGAGCGATAGCCCTCGTCATAGAGCCTGCTGACCGGAACGCGGTGCTGCTTGGCGTATTCCCAGACCTGCTCTTCGCTCCACTCCAGCAGCGGGTTGATCTTGAGAATGCCGCCATGATTTTGGTCGATCTCGATGGGCAACAGATCGGTCCGGGTAACGCTTTGTTCCCGTCTCAGTCCGGTAACCCAGCCTGCCAAGCCTGCCAGGGCACGACCCAGCGGTTCCACCTTGCGAATTCCGCAGCACTCATGCCGGTTATCCAGCGATTCGCGGAAAGAATAGAGGCCCTTTTCCCTCTCCAGCTTCTCCACCGCATCATGCTTTGGAAAATACCAGTCGATCCGGATGCCGTAACGTTCTGTTATCGCGTCGGCCACTTCGTAGGTCTCTTCGTTCAACCTCCCGGTATCCAGGGCAAAGATCCCGATCGGTAACCCCTCCTTGTGGATCATGTCGATGATTACCGTATCTTCCACGGAAAAGGAGCAGGCCAGCTTCACTATCCCTTGTGCCGCCTCGGCACCCTGTTGCAAGATTTCCTGTGCAGTCGCACCGGCAGGCACTATCGGAATTTTACCGCTCATATCTTTCTCCTTTTCAAATATGGTTTGCACCCTGATCTCAGACCTTTTCTACCGTGACAATACTGTATCCATCAGCCTTGCTGGTTTCCAGCAAACGGTATCCTTCAGCTGCCAGACTGCGGGTGACATTTTGCTCCGGCTCACCCTCATCGAGATAAAAACGAAGGACATCCCCGCTGTCGGCCATCTCCAAGGCCAGCTTTGCCTTGACAAAATTGGTCGGGCAAGCGACGCCTCGCAGATCTACAAGTTTTATGAAAATATCAGACATTGTTGTTTCCTTCCCGACTCAATCGGAACAGCTACCCTGAGATACTCCGTGCTGAAGTGCTAAAAACACCGTGCCATAATTATATCGTTTTTGTCAACAATAAAAATGCATTTACTTTACCTTTTACATAGTGTTTAACCCATCAAGGACCGATCCTTGGCTACTCACGAAAAATGCAGTAATATAGATTAGTTAAAATTTCAAGACAGGTAATTGCCAGAAACCTTCGACGAATTATTAGGAAAGCGAGGGCAGATCTTTGATGCAAAAAAAGACCTGATTAGCATCAATCTTCCGCTTGTTGCAAATAATGTCATTCCCGAAGAGATTCTGATCGGGAATCCAGCCTCTAACCGACTGTGATTATGGATCCCCGATAAAGAAATTCGGGGATGACAATCTTCATAGCGGAAGAATAGTGATAATCAGGAAAAAAAATTACATTGAGATAAACGGATGGTGAATGAGGGGTGAGTTTCCCACACGATACATGGGGAAATAATCAAAGAAAGAGGGCGACACTCGCAGAAGGATCTCCATGTCTGGAATCCTGCTTTCAGACAACAGCTTGTCAACTGTCAGGGAATCTCGCAGATATTCCTGGCACCTTCTTCATCCCGAAGTTCGAGAATGGTGGGGTTTTCGCCGCAGAGGGGACATTTTTTCTGGCGGGCAATGGGAGAGGAATAGAAATCCAGTCCTTCGGCGTCATACACCAGGAGCCTGCCGGTAAGGAGTTTCCCGACCCCGAGCAAATACTTGATCGCTTCTGTCGCCTGGATCGTTCCAATGACGCCGGGCAGCACACCAATAACCCCTGCCTGGGCACAAGTGGGAATGGCATCCAACGGCGGAGGCTCGGGGAAAATACAGCGGTAACAGGGAGATTCTCCGGGGATAACGGTCATCGTCTGACCGATGAAATGAAGGACACCACCGTGGGAATAGGGCTTGCCTGCCATGACGCAGGCATCGTTGATCAGAAACTTGGCCGCGAAATTGTCCGTGCCGTCAATGACAAAGTCATAGTCACGGATGATATCCAGGATGTTTTCGGCGCTGATCCAGACCTGATGGGTAACGACCTTCACATCAGGGTTAATGGCCTCCATCTTTTCCCTGGCGGATTCCACCTTGGGCTTGCCCAGATCGGGAGTGGCATGGATCACCTGGCGCTGAAGGTTCGAGAGAGCCACCACATCGGCATCGGCAATACCGATAGTGCCGACTCCGGCTGCGGCCAGGTACAGGGCCACCGGAGAACCGAGTCCGCCGGCACCGATGATCAGGACCTTCCCTTGCAGAAGCCGCAACTGGCCCCTGCCGCCGACCTCCTTGAGGATAATATGCCGGGAATAGCGCTCTATCTGTTCTTCGGTAAACATTGTATCAACCTCCGTTGGTTCCGATACGAGCCTGCACTATTCCACCAAATAGTATTTTTTATCAGAACTGTCAAGTTCTTTGCGCATGCAAACCCATCGAACCCATGGTAATTCAAACCGGAAAACACGGCACTCAATAAGTAAATACCTGATTAGCATCAATGTTCCGTTAATTGCCAATGTGTCACTCCCGAAGCGATTCTGACCGGGAATCCAGCCTCTAACCGACGTTAATTATGGATCCCCGATAAAGTGACAATCTTGATAGCTGAAAAATGGTGCTAATCAGCAATACACATATAACCACATAGACAAAATAGCCAAGCCTCAGCCAAAATCGGATGACTGCTAGCTGTAGTAACAAGGAAGAAACCACTTTTGCTGCCAGCACCAATAGTTGACCGATAAAGTGTGGTATGATATACAATAGAAATATCAATCAAACAAAGGAAATTCTCGGGGAGAAATGCCATGACCCGCCTCATATATCTGGACAACAATGCAACGACCGCCATCCATCCTGAGGTACTCGAAGAGATGCTGCCCTATTTCAGCGAGCAATTCGGCAACCCCTCCAGCATCCACTGGGCAGGACGACGCGTTAAATCAGCCGTAGAAGAGGCACGGGAGCAGGTTTCGACACTGATTGGCTGCGACCCGTCCGAAGTCGTCTTTACCTCCTGCGCAACCGAATCGAACAACATGGCCATCAAGGGCGTTGCCGCGGCCCGTCACGCGCGAGGCAACCATATCGTCACCACGATAGTAGAACATCCCTCAGTCATTACCCCCTGCGTCTATCTCGAACACCAGGGCTTCCAGGTCACCACCCTCGAAGTAGACAGCGAAGGACTGCTCGACCTGGACAAACTGGAAACTGCCATTGGTGACAGCACTATCCTCATCTCGGCGATGTACGCCAACAACGAAACCGGCACCATCTTTCCCGTAAGGGAAATCGGCGCACTGGCGGCCAGAAAAGGCGTTTGCTTCCACTGCGACGCTGTTCAGGCTGTGGGTAAAATCCCCCTGGAGTGGAAGGAGGCGAACATTCACCTGCTCTCTCTTTCGGCACATAAACTTCAAGGCCCTAAAGGCATCGGCGCACTGGTCATCCGCAAAGGAACAAAGATATTCCCCCTGCTCCATGGCGGGTCCCAGGAGAGAAACCGCCGGGCAGGGACGGAAAATGTTGCCGGCATCGTCGGCCTCGGCAAAGCCTGCGAAATAGCCACGCGGACCATGGCTACGGAAACCTTGCGAATCGGTGCACTGCGCGACCAGTTGGAACGGGGAATTCTGGAAAAGATTCCCGGCGTCAGCCTGAACGGCCATCCGCTGAAACGTCTCCCCAACACCTCCAATCTATCCTTCCTGGACGTAAAATCCGACTCGCTCCTCTTCAACCTGGACTTGGCCGGTATTGCCGCCTCTTCAGGCTCGGCCTGCAGTTCCGGGGCGCTGAAGACCTCCCATGTCATCAAGGCAATGGGTATCGCCAGCGCTGCAACCGTGGGGAACATCAGGTTTTCCCTGGGCCACGGCAACAGCCAAGAGGACGTGGAATACCTGCTTGAAATTCTCCCTGGCATCATCCAGCGACTGCGCGACGCTTCCGCAGCTTCCTGAGGCGACAATTCCCCCACCATGAGCCTTGTAATTACCCCCTGAAAATGATACGTTAAATAGCTCGCGACATGACTGGAATCTGCCGTGAGCGGGCAGGGAGTATCCCCGAAAATGCCCGGCAAGATGCACCACAGGGAGACGATATGAAATCGTGCAGCAGCAGGCAGGAAGCGGACACACTTGATTCAACAGTGGTAAAGCCATTTTCGGTCGAGTATGCCATCGGAAATACCCCTCTGGTGGAAGTTACCAGTCTCAACCCCAATCCCCGTGTGCGGATACTGGCAAAAATGGAAGGGAACAATCCCGGCGGCTCCATCAAGGACCGGCCAGCCTACTACATGATTGCCAAGGCGGAAGAGTCCGGAGAGCTGACCCCTGACAAGATTATCCTCGAAGCGACCTCCGGCAATACCGGGATCGCCCTGGCCATGATCGGCGCTGCCCGGAAATACCGGGTAAAACTCGCCATGCCCGCCTGTGTGAGTCTGGAAAGACGCAGCATCCTCGAGGCCTACGGTGCCGAGGTGGTTCTCTCCCCTGCCCACGAAGCTACGGATGGCGCCATCCGCCTTGCCCACCAGATTCTCAAGGAAAATCCCGGCATGTACTACATGCCCAATCAATACGCCAATGAAAACAACGTCTTGGCACACTACGAGACTACCGGGCCGGAAATCTATGCCCAGACCGGCGGCAATGTCGACATCTTCATGGCCGGCATGGGAACCGGCGGGACGCTCATGGGAGTTGGACGCTTTCTGAAAGAAAAAAACCGGAATATCAGGATCATTGGTGTCGAACCGCGGATCGGCCACAAGATCCAGGGTCTCAAGAATATGAAGGAAGCGATTGTTCCGCAGATTTACCACGAGGACAGGCTGGACGATAAAATTGTCATAGAAGACGAGGACGCCTTTGAAACCGCCCGTCTTCTTGCCATCCAGGAAGGTCTGTTTGTCGGCATGTCCGGTGGAGCAGCCATCGCCGCGGCAATCAGGATGGCTGAAAGGCTCGATTCAGGAACCATCGTAACTATCCTGCCCGACCGGGGAGACCGTTACCTCAGCACCACCCTGTTCCGCTCGGTATGCGCTTGCTGCCCCCCCTGATCCCTTCCAATCCACCTCATCCTCCGAAGGAATCTCATGAAAGCGCACATTAACGGTATATCCCTGTCTTATGGCGACACCGGAAGCGGGCCCACCGTGGTTCTGCTGCACGGTTTTCCGCTCAGCAGAGACATGTGGAAACCCCAGGAGGAAGCACTGCCTAAGGCAGGATTCCGTCTCGTCACCCCAGACCTGCGGGGCTTCGGCGAAAGCGACGTGCCGGAAGGCCCCTATTCCATGTCCCTTTTCTCGGACGACGTCATTGCTCTCCTGGATTACCTGAAGATTGACCGGGCTGTAATCGGGGGCATGTCCATGGGCGGATACATCCTTCTCGACCTCCTGGAAAGATACCCGGAGAGAGTCGTTGCCGCCTGCTTCATAACCACCCGCAGCACCTCTGACAGTGAAGCGGCAAAGGCCGGGCGCCTTGCCCTCCTGGAAAGGACAAAAAGGAATGGAACACGGAGCGTGGCGGAACTGTCTGCCACCATCCTCCTGGCAGGGGAAACGCTGGAACACAACCCGGAACTGGTAAATACCGTCTATCGATGGATGACCTCCGTCGACATCAGGGGAATCGAGGGAGCTCTCCATGCCCTCCTGGACAGAAAGGACTACTCCTCGCACCTGGTGAACTTCGACCTGCCGGCCCTGGTGATCGGAGCGGACCAGGATAGCGCCGTTAAGCCGGAGGATCTCCAGGTCCTCAGCAAAGGGCTGCCGAACTGCGAACTATGCATAATCCCTCAGGCAGGACATATGGCCAACCTGGAACAGCCGGAAGCTTTCAACAAGTGCCTGCTGTGTTTCCTGCGCAGGATCTGTTCGGAGAAAGCAATCTGAGTCGCACGTGACACGTAGTACGCGAAAATTTCCCTTATCAACAAGGACCATAACCCCATGGAAGCTAAGACCAACAACGCTTCGGACAGATATCGCCGTCCCGCCTGGATGCGAGTACTTGACATTCTCCTGCGGACCGGCCATGTCGGTTTCGGCGGGATACTTTTAGGCGGGTTCATTTTCGAAGTTCCCCTCTACGATCTTCATCTCTGGCACTACCTCACTATCTTCACCGGACTCGGCCTCTTGCTGCTTGAGCTTCGCCACAGCCTGGGTTGGCCCCATCAGGTTCGGGGTCTAATCGGCATTGTCCATATCGGGCTACCCGGACTGGTCCACCTTTTTCCGGCCATGGTAATCCCCTTCACCTGGGTGACCCTCGCAACCGGGGGCATAGTAAGCCATATGCCACGCAAACTCCGCTACTGGTCGATTCTTAACGGGAGGGTTGTCGATTAACACTGCACCGAAACAAAACCACGGCATCAACCGTTACGGAGTTCTCAGCACCTTTTGCATGGTGCTTATTCTGCTCCTCAGCGGGCTCACCGCCAGTGCGGCTGACCAGCGCCAACCCCGCTATGCCGTGGCAATCGGACCTGTCCCGGTCCTCAACATTCCCGACTTCCGCTCGGTCTTCGGCGGCAATGACGGCAGAACCCTGGCCCTCGACCCCTGCGGGCAGCCCCGCGCCCTGGAATTCATCGCCCTTCCTGGAACCGCCTTCCGGATCGAAGACGTAAACAGAGACTTTCCTTTCCCTGTCTACCGGGTAACCAGCGACGACTATCCCTATCCTTCGACAACCGGCTACTATGTGGACAGCCGCATGGTCCGGACAGCCAACCGCCCACCGCCGCAAAGAATCCGTAGTCTACCCGATCAAAAAACTATCATCTCGAGGCTCGTTTCAGCAGTAGGGACACGCTACCTTTGGGGCAGCAACCTGCGTCAAGGCATCCCGGCACTGTTTTCCCTCTACCCCCCCGCGTCCGGTCGACAGATTGACAACAGCACCCGGGAATCCTGGACCCTGCGAGGCCTCGACTGTTCAGGACTCCTCTATGAAGCCACCGATGGCTGGACACCACGAAACACCTCGGCATTGGTCAGCTACGGCTCCCCGGTAAAAATTGCGGGCCTCGATGCCAACGGGATTGTGCAGAGAGTTCGCCCCCTTGACCTGATCGTCTGGAAGGGCCACGTGATGATTATTCTCGACCGGGAACGGCTGATCGAAAGCCGCCTTGATTGCAAGGGGACGGATGGCGGGGTGAGGATTCGAAATCTGAAGGAGGCTCTTCAGCAGCTTCTTGCCAAACGAATGCCGTTGAATGCGTATGAAGGAAGTGGCTCGACAACGACCAAGGGCTTTGTCATCCGGCGCTGGCATCCGGGTGTCTCGATTGGCGGCACGTGAAGGGTATTGGAGATCCTGGACCGGCCCCTGAAAAATCAGAATTTCATTGCAAGTTCGGCTATTGACCACCCCCTAACCCCCTCCTTATCAAGGAGGGAGAATAAATTGAAGTACTCACCCATCATTCCCGAAAAAGTGAGAATGCAGACTCCCCTCCTTAGTAAGGAGGGGCTGGGGGTGGTTAAAGCTGTTCCCTGATAAAGCTCCTCAACAGGCACAAGGGATGCCAACCCCAGAAAAGGACATTTCAATCATGCCCACTCTTCGCAAGCTCCAGCTTTCAGCGACAACCTGCCTATGCCTCCTGACACTCCTGGCCACCCCGTCCCTTGCCGGTAACGCAAAGAATATCATTATCATGATTCCGGACGGCATGGGTCTGGCTGATGTCACCGCCGCCCGCACCTTCAAAAACGGTCCGAACGGCGCCCCGCTCAGCTTCGAAACGCTGAAGCACGTCGGCTACCAGCGCAGCCATTCCGCCAACAGCCTCGTGACTGACTCGGCCGCGGCAGCCTCGGCCTGGGCCTGTGGGGAAAAATTCGCTAACAATGAAATCTGCTTCCACAGCGATGGTCGCCCGGTGCGGCCGAGCATCCTGGAACTGGCCAGAAAAGCGGGCAAGGCCACGGGGCTGGTCGTAACCGACGGCATTACCGAAGCAACCCCGGCTGCATTCGGCGCCCATGTGCCTACCCGGGACTGCCGCCAGGAAATCGGCCGTCAGTATCTGGAATCTACAGGGGTGGATGTACTGCTGGGTGGGGGACTTTCTGAATTCAACACGGAAACACCGGATCCGTGCGGGACAAAAGGAAACCTGCTGGTTACGGCACGGAAAAAGGGTTATGAGGTGGTCAATGACCAGGAAGAGCTGAAAAAAGCCGTTGCCGCCGGTTCACATAAAATCCTCGGACTGTTCCATGCCCGTGGCATGACTCCCGAAGTACAGCGTCAGGCCTCAAGCGCGGAACCGCGCCTGCCGGAGATGACCGCGGCGGCACTCAAGATCCTGGAGAAGGATCGGGACGGCTTCTTCCTGCTGGTGGAAGGTTCCCTGGTTGACAAGGCGAACCACCGGAACAACTACCCCATGCAGCTGGGAGAGGTCCTTGCCTTTGACGAAGCGGTGGCCGTTGTTCGTGACTGGATCAAGGCGGACCCGACACGCAAGGACAAGACCCTCCTGATTGTCGTGGCCGACCATGAAACCGGCGGATTCGCCATAACCGGCCCCACTGACTCACTTCCGGGGCCCGGCACAGCCCTGGAGACGGCCTGGACCGGAAAGGGACACACCGCAGTGGACACCTTGGTCTGGAGTGAGGGCCCGGGAAGCGAAAATCTTGCGCGGGCAATGGACAATACCGATATATACCGGGTCATGGCAGAAGACCTGCGCTGACCACATACCGCCAGGCAGAAAAGATCAGGCCTTGTCGCTGCGATGAATGACAGCCATGGTACCCTGGTTGTAGAGGTTGCGTGCAAAGCATTCCACCGAGATGTCTGCCCCGGTAGCCATGTGCATGAACATGCTCCTGTTCCCCACGGCGATACTCCTCCCCCCAATGGAGGCAGCGATGGCATCATCCGGCACTGACCGGAAGTAACCGGAAAAGGGAAACTCCTTCGCAGGCCCGTCTTCCTCGAAATAGCGGTATCCCACCGGATACTCGAACACCTGGTGCCGTCCCGTGGTGACGGTGAGGTACTGGGCATCCCCCGTTTCGTAAAAAAACCACTCACGTCCATTTCCTATTGCCCGGTATGGCCAGGGGAAATCCTCGACACCCAGCCCCTCCACGAAAATAAGGGCGACCCTGCCGTGCCTGAGGCGCTTTTCCACCGCAGCTCGGACATCCGTACTGTCGGACACTTCCTCAAGGCAGGCGGACACGGGGATGCGGTATCCCGGCGACGGAACTTTCCTGACTTTGCGGAAAGCGCCGCCAACGGTCTTGAACATGCACCCCTGCCGTGCCACCAGCAGGTACTCGGGAACCCTCGCGGCTTCCGAAGGGCAGTCCCTGAACAGGCTGAGGAATTCCTCGCGGTCAACGATCCTTTCGATCTCTGGATGGGCAGCTACGGTGCGCAAATCCATCGGCGAGGGATGGTGGAGACCGGCGTAGCGTGCCGACCAGTGGGTGCACAGGGCCAGTCCGTCAAGTCGCGTCAAATCCACCGAAGCGAGAAGCGGCGTCATCCCCCCCGTCCCAACGATCAGCGGTGTGAATCCGGACAGAGAGACAAAACGCTCCACCTCCTCGTACACTGACGCCACCGCAGCAGCCCAGTCAGCATCACTTTGCAGGGAATAGCGGCCGGAAAAATACTGCTGGGCATAGGTCAGGAAGACAAAGGAGGGATCGTAGCGCTCCATCAGATCCAGGGCCGTATCGGTCACCCAGCGGTTGCCGGCGACATCCAGGTCACCGGGATAGGGGTGCCGCTCCTGCACCGCCCGCACCATTGGGTCCAGCGGACTCGTGTCCGTCTTCGCTGCACCGGTCCTCAAATCGAAAACCTTCTGCCATTCACGGGCATCAATAATCGCTCTGCTCATCGCTGTCCCTCCCCATGCTTCCACGAACTCTCCGCATCTCCCGCCAGCCTGATCTGACGGCCGCAGTCCTGACATCCCCGTTCGACGCAATGAAAGGACTTCAGCTTGTCGCCGCCGCAACCGAGGCTAAAACGCTCGATAACCAGGGCGCCGCACCCGGGGCAGTGGGTATTGACCCATTCGGAGCCAACGAAGTTATGGAAATATACATAGGGCAGGATCGAACGGACCGATTCAAGCGCTCCGGCGATTGTCTCGATATCCGGATAACAGGTTTCCTTCATCTCGTCTTCGGGAAGCAGCCGGAAGACATGCCAGGGAATTTCAGGGTCCACATCTGCCAAAAAACGGGCCATTTCTTCCAGCTCATTGTCGTTGACCGATTCGATGATCGGCGTGGTAACCTCCACGTGCCTCGTGGCGGCAAGCCTGCGGATATTCCGCAGTATCGGTTCAACGGAAGGGATGCCGATGTAATCCCGGTTGAAAGCGGGCGATAACCCCTTCAGGCCGATATTGAAGAAGGAAAAGATCGAAGCAAGAAGCTCCGTCGACTCTTCGGTTGTATAGGCATTGGTAAGGCACCCCAGGGAAATACCTTCCGCGCGAGCCGCTTCGGCCAGCTCCTGCAGAGAGGGAAAAGACATGGCCGGTTCATTGACATTGAAGATAATGCTCCCGCAGCCCATCTGCCTCGCCTTGCGGACCACCTCGGCCGGGGACAACCCGAGCATCCTTTCCTGTACGATGACCGGATCCTCCTTGGCGATAAAAGCATTGGAACAGTAGCGGCAGCTGAAATTGCAGCCCATTGTGCCGATCACCAGTGCTCTGCTGCCGGGCCGGACATGATAAAAGGGTATCGATTCGATACGCGACGGAATGCAGCTGGACCAACGTCCGGGAAATCGTTCCCGGATCGCACCGCCCGCTTCCTCATACATACGGCAGACCCCCGGTTTGCCGCCACTCAGGTCACATCGCCACTCACAGTAGTTGCATTGCATCGTTATCTCCTAACCTGCTGGATTCCTCGGTACCACAACATGGGTCCCGGAAACAGTCCGCTCCACCATGATCTCCGCCCCGAACACCTCCTGCAGATGGACATCATCCAGCAGTACTGCTGTCGGTCCCGCAGCCACCACCGCCCCATCCTTCAGCATAACCACATCATCAGAGTAGTGAAGGGCCAGATTCGGGTCGTGGAGGGTGATGAGGGCTGTCACTTTCCGCTCCTTGACAAAGCGTCGCATCAGTCCCATCATCCGGTGCTGGTTCGGAAAATCCAGATGGGCATTCGGTTCATCCAGCAGCATGACAGGAGAATCCTGGTGCAGGGCCCGGGCAAGCATAACCAGCTGCTTCTGCCCGCCCGAAAGACAGTTGAACGGCCGGTCTACCAGATCGGCCACGCCAACCTCGCAGCAGATTTCCGTCGCTCTCCGCTTCTCATTCGCACAGGGTCCGCTCCAGGGCTTGATTCGCGACGCCCCTCCCATGAGCACTATCTCGAGGCAGGAAAATTGAAAAGGTGAATAGTTGCCCTGGGGAACCAGGCTGATCAGGCGGGCAATCTCATCCCTTTTCATCTGCCGAATTTCCTTGCCGGAAACAGAGATGCTGCCCTTCGAAGGCTTGAGAATCCCGTTAATGCAGCGCATGAGAGTGGTCTTGCCGGACGCGTTACGACCGATCAGGGCGCAGATGCGCCCGGACCCGATCTCCAGGGAAATGTCATGGAGAATGTCTTTATTTCCATATCCGGCTGTCAACCCCTCAACCCGTACTGACATCAATCGCCTCATTCTTTCTTCGGTGAATCACCAGGTAGCCGAGAAACGGCGCCCCCAGGATCGAGGTAATGATGCTGATGGGAATCTCGGACGCCGAGATCGTTCTGGCAACGGTATCCATCACCAGGAGAAATCCGCCGCCGATAAAAGCCGCGGTCGGAATGAGCCGGCGATGCTCCGTGCCCACCAGATAGCGGGCAATGTGCGGCACGATCAGACCCACCCAGCTGATGTTGCCGACCGCGGCCACCGACGAGGCAACGATCAGGGTGCTCGTGCCGAGATAAAACAGCCGCCAGCGAAACACATCAACGCCAAGGGAAAGGGCCTCCTCCTCGTTGTGGGTCATGATGTTAAGGCGCCAGCCGAAAAGGGTGAGCAGGGCGGAACCAACCACCACCACGGGAAGGGTCGCCTGCACCTTCGCCCACGAAGCCACATGGAAGCTGCCCATGATCCAGAAGACGATCTTGGCAAGCTGATCATAGGGATCAGCCAGGTACATAAGGATGGACACCCCTGCCTGGAAAACGGCCGAAACCACGATTCCCGAGATAACCAGAACCGAGGTGGAACGGTCCCAGCTGCGATTGGCAAGGAAGTAGGCAATGGAAACGGCAAACACGCCGAAGAGAAAGGCGAATCCCTGCACCCCGAGGACGAACGTGGTAAAAAACATGATGGAAAGGGCCGCGCCGAAACTGGAACCTGCGGTCACTCCCAGGATATCGGGGGCGGCCAACGGATTGCGGAACAGTGCCTGAAAAACCACTCCGGCAATGGAAAGGCCACTGCCCACGGCAATACTCAGCAGGATTCGCGGTACCCGAATATTCCAGAACACGGCCTGCATCTCGGGAGGAACCTGTCCGCCGAAGCCCAGAGGGGAAACGGCAAGTGGCCACAGATCGGCAAACCCGATCGGGTAGCGACCGGTTGCCAATGCCCACAACAGGGCAAGCCCAAATGCGCAGAAACAGAGAATGATGTAGGTTTTTTTCATAGACTGGTGAACCTGACACAGTGAAACGTTAATGGATTTCCCCCTCACCCGGCGCTCTGCGCCGCCCTCTCCCTCAGGGCGATGGCATTACCTGGTATCCTTCTCCATGAGGGAGAAGGTACGCCGACGGCGCGGATGGAGGGCAAGGAAACACCTTACAACCCGCTGTCAGAGAGCTTCCCACCCATGGCGGTAAAGGAATAGCCGAGATATTTGCGATAAAACTCATCGGCAACCTTCTTCATATCAACATCGAGGAACCGGTCGGGGTAGAGCGTTTTCGCCGTCCAGACCAGGCCAAGGATGCAATGGGGAGCGGGATAATCCCACCAGCCGATGTTCGAGGGAAAAACGTAGACCCTCCGATTCTTCACGGCACTGACGGTCATGAACTGCTGATTGCCGAACAAAGCCTCGGCACCGTAGGAATCAAGACTCGAACCAAGGAAGATGACATCCGGGTTCCAGGCCGCAATCTGTTCCGGGGAAACGGACGCCCAGAAACCGCTGAGAGAGGAAGCCACATTCCGACCGCCTGCCGTTTCCAGCAGGGTATTCTGGAGCATCTGACCGGTCGCGGCGGAATAAATGTTCTTCGGCCCGGTAAACATCACCTTCAGGCGTTTTTCAGGAGGAATCGCCTTCGTTCTCTCCGCGACCAGATCATACAGCTTCCGGCAGTCGGCAATGTATTCCTCGCCACGCTGTTCGCGACCCAGCACCTTTGCCACCAGCCGCACGCCGGCGTAACTCTCTTCCAGGGTTTCGCCCCTGATGGCGATGACCTTGATGCCCGCATCCTCCAACTGCTCCATATCGGAAGGGTCAAACGAGGTGTAGGCAATGGCGATATCCGGCCTGAGGGCCACCAGTTCTTCATAGTTAATGTCATGCCCCTTGATCAGTTTCGGTTTGGCGGCAAAAGAAGGGTTTACCTTCGCCATAGCCTGGTTTTCCCGGTGATAGAGCGCCTGGTCCACCAGCAGATCCTGTGCGCCAAGGGCAAAGACCACCTTGCCGCCGAAGTGATGGAGCGCAGCAATCCGCTTGATGTTCTTTGAAACAGTTACCGTTCTCCCCAGTTGATCGATCACGGTTATGGTATCCCCAGTATTTCCTTTACGGTCAGCTTTGCATCCGCATACGGTAAGAAAGGTAGCAATGAAAAAGAACATGAAAAAGCAGCGGAGATGTTTTCTCTTTAGTATGCTCATAGCTCCTCTTGACCTGTTACAAGAACAGGGATGCAGACCTGCCAGGTTTTCAAAACCTGGCAGGTCTCTAAGGTTTCAGCGCTCCGAAGTTTCAGCGATTCACCGGCGGCAGCCGCTGAATGATCCGCCGCACATCGTCGTCGGTCAACCGGTAGTGGTAAAACCGTTGATAGTAATCCTTGGTTTCCCGTATCATCCCGCTAGCGCTCTTTCTCGAAATATACCCAGGAGCCCGAATCGTCACGAATAACCTCGTACTTCGAAAACCCGGCCTTTGCCATGATTTCCTGCCATTCGGCCGTATCGTTTTTCCGCGCATGCGGCTTCGGCTTATTCTGCCAATCCGCACCCCGTCTGATCATCTCCCGATTGATTTCCTCCGCCAGAAGTGACGAGCCGAGACCTCCCCCAACATATCCTTTGCCGCCCGGCGCAAGAACCCGCCACATCTCCCGGAAGGCGGCGGGCCGGTTGCGCCAGAAACGCATGGAACCACGACTGATGATCAGTGAGGCAAGCCCATCTGAAAAAGGCATCCGGTGCACATCACCGACAACGGTGGTAACGCGTTCCGCAAGCCCTTCCCGGTCGATGTTTGTCTGGGCAAAATCCAGGATATGGGGTGCAAAATCCATGTGCACAGAAGTTGAGAGAGGTCAGTTTTGCCAAGGCCAAGGGAAAGATTTGCCGGGCCGCAACCCACATCGATGCAAAGCCCGGTATCTAACACCACAGCGCTCCAGAATCTGGCCGGCGATAACCGGATAGAATGGGCGCAAAGACCTCATTGGCGATGGCCGCATACTCTCCGGCCCGTTGTTCGTCAAACTTTTCATACCCTTTTGAATTCCACGAAATATGGCTCATAGTTCCTCGCGATTCAGTTTTGCCACTCTCACCGCTTTACCTCGAAATCAATATCGCTTAGAACCGGTTTTTTCCGGTAGCCGAAACCGAGTCCGGCAACCGAAACCAGCACACTCATTTCTTTTCCCCCATACCTTGCATTACAATCAACAGCCCTGAAATAAGCTACTTCAATGAACTGATAGAAAACCGTAGAGCCTTACTCCATTGCCGTTTCACCAGCTAAAATGCATCACCATAATGAGTGGCACACTAATTCGCTATTTACTTCTTGACATAGCGCATTTGTTCATGTCAAGTATTAATTAAATTCTGCCCGGCGCGGGTTTCCTTTACCCCATTTTATTGACTACGTTGAGTGGCTACTAACTGGCGGGCAAGCAAAGAAATATCGGCAATACAGGCGGGTTTCTGCACAAACATAAACTCAGGGCCTGGCCAAGGAAAAGGAGACGGAAAAATGCGCGTTACCAATGTCAACAAAGTTCTGCAGCGCTGTATCGACTACCACGGTCATTTCTGTATCGGCCAATCGCTTGGGGTAAGGATCGCTAAGAAAGGCCTGGAACTGGCCGCTCCGGAAAGCGAAAAGGATTTGATTGTCTTCGTGGAAAATGATCGCTGTATTGCCGATGCCGTTCTTATCGCAACCGGAACCCGCCTGGGAAGACGCAGCCTCAAGCTGGTGGATTACGGAAAAATGGCTGCCACCTTCGTTAACCTGGGCAAAGACGTGGCCTACCGGGTAGGGCTGCAGCCGTTCGACCTGGGGGATGCCTCAAAAGAAGAAGCAAAGGAGCGGGTTCTAGCCATGGCTGACGAGGAACTGCTCTCCTGGAAACAGGTACGGGTCAACCTGAAGAAAGAGGACCTGCCGGGGAAACCGGAACGGATCGTTCGCTGCGTCAGCTGCGGAGAAAAGGTCTTTGACGGCAAGGATATCGCTGAAGAAGCTGGTGAAGCGGGACCGTTCTGCATCTCCTGTCTTCGCGGCGCCTACTATGAAACGCTGGAGGACAGCCCATGAAGCTCGTGGACGCCCTGCTGGAAAGCGTTTCCGGGACAAAAGAGAAAGCAGCCAGGGTATTGATCGGACTTCACTGGATCGCCGTGCAGAGCAGAAACACCGGCATGGCCCATGTATTTCGAGGCAGGGAGGGCTTTGAGCTGTCGGACGCCGGCGCGATCCAGGGAAAAGATATCCTTGAGATAGTCGCTGGGCTGAAAAGCTGGGAACCCCTGGAGGCCGCCCTCGGGTTGGCAGCCCTTTCCTCGCTGATCGACCCGCAGGGAGAAAATGTCAACGTCTTTGACTATATTATGAGCTGTGCACCTGGAAAGACAGTGACCTGTATCGGCAGATTCCCGTTCTACGAGCGCCTGGCACGGTCGGCCGCACGTTCCTACCTGCTCGAGATGAACCCGCAGGAGGGCGAACTGCCCCCGTATGCCGCCGAAGAAGTCATCCCGGATTCCGACCTGGTCATCATTACCGGGACTTCCCTGATCAACAAAACCCTCGAGCGACTCCTGGAACTGTCCCGCAACAGCATTGCCATTGTCCTCGGCCCCAGCACCCCCATGAATGATGTGCTGTTCGACTTCGGCGCCTCGGTCATCGCGGGCGTCAGGGTAGTGGACCAGGAGAGGCTTTTCCGGAGTGTGGCGCAGGGTGTTAAATTCTACAACAAGATTGAAGGTATCGAACCGGTAACACGGTTCAGGAAATAGCCGCACGGGACACGAGAAGGAGAAACCAATGGAAACCAACTGGCATATAAAGAAAATACTCTTTGTTTCGGCACTTATTGCGCTTCTTGTTTTTGTCCTTGCCATGCTGCGGAACGAAAAAACCGCGACAACCGGCAAAACACGCTGGATTACCGACATGACCGGGAAAAAGATCCAGGTCCCCGACCCGCTCACCCGGGTGGCCCTGTTTGGAGGCCCAACGGGACAGATCGCCTATATCCTCGGGGCACGCGATCAGCTCTGCGCCGTCACCAATACCCTGAAGGGCTCCGAACTCGTCCTTGCCTTCGACCCGTCGATAAAGGACCTCCCCGGGCCTAGAAGCACCAGTGGGCACATCAATATCGAGTCACTGCTCATCTCCAGGCCGCAACTTGTGATAGCCGGAAACCTCGACGGCTCCATCGTGCAGAAAAAAACCAGCATCCCGGTTGCCTTGACCGTCAGCACGATGAATCATGACACCAACCTCCTCAAAAATGAAATCCGCTTCTATGCCACGGTATTCCGGAAAGAGGCCAGAGGAGAAAAGTATATTGCCTATCTGGAGAAAACCCTCGCCTTTGTAAAATCCCGGACCGATACGATCCCTGCCGACAAACGGAAAAAGGTCTTTGACGGCTACGGACCCAAGCACCTGGTGACTCTGGGTGGAGACACCTTTATGCACGAACGCATCACTACTGCCGGCTGCATTGATGCCACCTCCGGTGTCAGTACGGCAGGCGTAAAGGAAGGTCTCCATTCCGGACTCTCGGAGATGTCCATGGAGAAGGTCCTCAGCTGGAATCCGGATATCCTGGTGATCGATTCGGGAACCCCCGAAGAGATCTACCGCGATCCACGCTGGAAAACCGTTAAAGCGATCCAGAACCGCCAGGTCTTCAAACAGCCGGTCGGTGTCTTCATCTGGGATCGTCCCACCGCGGAGGCTGCGGTTCTCAATCCGCTCTGGCTGGCGAAAACAGCGTATCCGGAGCTTTTCGCAGATGTTGACATGGTCAAGGAGGTAAAGAAGTTTTACGGCGAAATCATGTCCTTCAACTTGAGTGATGCCCAGGCGCACGCAGTTCTGAACGGCGATTTCGGGATCGTGTTCGGCGCAACGGAAGGGAAAAGGTAAGCTCCGCCCATGCATTCTGCTGCAAAAAATAGCGCCATCGTCACCAATCCGGGAAAACTCCTCTTCATCCTGACAATTCTCCTGGTGGCGGTTGCAACGGCTTCTCTGATGCTCGGGCAAATATACATTCCGCCCAAAACGATTATTAAAATATTCGCTTCCATCGTCCTCCCGATCAAGCAGACCTGGTCCCCGACCCTGGAATCGATCCTTTTTGACGTTCGTGTCCCGCGTCTCCTGGCCGGTATCCTTGTGGGCGCGGGCCTTTCCATCTCCGGGGCGGCATTCCAGGGGCTGTTCCGCAACCCGCTGGTTTCGCCCCACATCCTCGGGGTGTCATCCGGTGCCGGGCTCGGTGCGGCAGTGGCGATCCTCTTTTTCGGCAACATCCTCGCCATCCAGGTCTGTTCCTTCACCGGCGGCCTGCTGGCGGTGCTGATGACCTACGGCCTGAGCAGAGTCTACCGGACCACGCCGGTGCTGATGCTGGTGCTCTCGGGAATCATTGTCGGCTCGCTCTTCTCCGCTGCCACCTCGCTGATCAAATATATCGCCGACCCGGTGAACGAGATGCCCTCCATCGTCTTCTGGCTGCTCGGTTCCCTCAACAACGCCTCGAACCGTGACATGACCGTTGTGGGGCCGATCATCGTCCTCGGCATCAGCGTGCTTCTTCTGATCCGCTGGCGGATCAACCTGTTGGCCATGGGCGAAGAAGACGCGCGGGCTCTCGGTGTTGATACCGGGAGGATCAGGGCAACCGTCATCCTCTGCGCAACCATGATCTCCGCTGCGGCAGTCTCCATCGGCGGCATAATCGGCTGGATCGGGCTGGTGATCCCGCACATCGGCAGGATTCTCGCCGGGCCGGACAACAAGATCCTCCTGCCGGTCACGGTCCTGGTGGGGGCCTCATACCTGGTTGCCGTGGATACCATCGCCAGGACGGCCATGGAAATGGAGATACCCATCGGTATCCTGACCGCATTGGTGGGTGCCCCCATTTTCGCCTACCTGCTGCGTAAAAACCGTTCGGGGTGGTAACCATGAGCGCACTTCTAACCGTACAGAACCTGGCCTTCAGCTATCCCGGTGTCCCTGCCCTCCCCATCTTCCACGAGGTATCCTTCTCGGTCAGACCCAGCGACGTCTTTTGCCTGCTTGGCCCCAACGGCACCGGAAAATCCACGCTCCTCAAGTGCGTGTCCAATGTTCTCCAGGGCTGGCACGGCACCATTCTTCTCGGTGACAGGGATATCTCCCATATGAGGCCTGCCGAAGTGGCCAAGGGGATCGCGTATGTACCGCAAAACCAGGTGTCGGCCTTTCCCTTCCTGGTCCATGACATCGTGGTAATGGGCAGGGCGCCTCATCTCAACGTATTCTCCTCGCCAACCCTGAGGGACCGGGAAATTGCCCACACGGCAATGGAAACGGTCGGTATTCTCCACCTAGCCGAGCGGCCCTGCACCATGCTCAGCGGCGGTGAGTGGCAGCTCACTCTCATCGCGCGGGCCCTTGCCCAGGAACCCAGGGTCATGGTCCTGGACGAGCCCACCTCTCATCTCGACATGGGCAACCAGGTGCGGATCCTCCGGGTTATTCGTTCCCTGGCCGAAAAAGGGCTCGGCATTGTCATGGCATCTCATTTCCCCGACCACGCCTTTGTCGCTGCCACGGAAGCGGCGATCCTCGACGACGGCCGCATGATCCGCAAAGGGCCGCCTGATGAGGTCATCACCGAGGAAAACCTGGGTAAGGCCTACGGCATTGAAGTGAAGGTGCTGCAAGTGGGTGAAGGGGTGAATCGCAAGGCCTGTTTTCCTATGCTGGCTGAGGAAACGACGCTCCCCTTCTCTTGACGAGAGGGGATTTCCACCGTACCACCCCTACCCCCTCCTGAATCAGGAGGGGGACAAAAAGCTCCCCTCCTTGATAAGGAGGGGCTGGGGGTGGTTGAAGCTATTATCATTGATTACCTCAACTGCCATCTCTCTGCAACTAAAGGAGAACCTCCCCATGAAAAGCAGTCTCGGAATTGTTTTCACCGCTCTTCTGATCTTACTCGCAGCGCCCGCCTCTTCTCCGGCGCTGACCATCGGCGGCGCGGTCCGGCAGCCGCTCAATTTCGGCAATGAAGACCTGGCACGTTTCGACAGCGTAACGGTGAGACTAAACGACCTGACCCGGGACAAGCAATTCAATGGCGTCTTTCTGTACCGGGGCGTGCCGCTGCGGAACCTGCTGGAGCTGGCGGCAATTGCAAAGGATGGGCCCGGGTTCTGGAAGTCCACGGACCTGGCGATCGTAGTCCGGAACCGGGAAGGAAAGAGAACGGTTCTCTCCTGGGGAGAAGTATTCTACAAGAATCCTTCGAATGTGGTGATTGCCTATGCGGCCACCCCGGTAATCCCCCATCACGAGGACAGCTGCGTGAAGTGCCATCCGGCAAGTCTCTACCAGCCGGTACTCGACAGGCTCAAAAGGACTATCTCCTTCCCGAAACTGATCCTGTCCAATGATTTTTATTCGGACCGCTGCCTGGAGGACATCGTCAGTATCGAGGTGGTTGACATCAAGGCAGGCAGCATGACCAGGAAACCGGATGCCACCCGCACGGACAGCTTCACCATCACGGACGTCACGGGTAAAAGCGTGCAGGTTTCTTCCCTCGCGGGCCACGCCCCGTTCACGGTAACCTTCAAGGAAGTAGGTGATGGCCGGGGCTATCACGGGATCAGGAACTATACGGGAGTCTCCCTGCCTGACCTGCTTCGCCCGGTGGACAACCTCCGGGATATGGACCGGGTACTGCTGGTGACCTCGAAAGACGGCTACCGTTCTACTTTCTCTTTCGGTGAGGTTTTCCTCGACCCGCTCGGGGAACGGCTGGTGGTTGCCGAATCAAAGGGTGCCACTCCCGAAAAAAACAGCTTCACCCTTGTCCCCCCGGATGACCTGGCCGCCGACCGGATGCTCAAATCCATCGACACGATTGAAATACTGTCCCTGAAGGAAGAGCCAAAGGTGTATATCATCAGTATCGGCTGCGCAGACCCGAACCTCCTGACCCTGGAAGCGATTTCAGCCATGGGCAAAGCTGATACCTTTATTGCCTCGAAAGAAACCATGAAAGAGTTTGCCCACTACCTCGCAGGCAAACCGCTCCTCTTCGATCCCATGGGTAATTTCGAACCGAGGTTCCGCAAAAGCCATCCCGGTCTTTCCCCGGCGGAGCTGAAAAAGCAGCTGGAAGCACAGCGCGCCGCCGACATGAATAAAGATCCGCGACGCCTTGGCAGCCGGCAAGAGCATTGCCCTGCTCGACCATGGCGACCCGACTATCTACGGCGGCTGGCAGCACTGGATCGAGCCGGAAGTGGCTGGCCGCTTCGAGGTGGTAACCGGGATCAGCGCGTACAATGCCGCCAATGCCCTGTTCGCAAACCAGAAGGTATTCACGGGCATCAGCGCCTTTGATAAAGGCAAACAGGATAATCTGCTCTGCAACAAGGGCTCGGCAATCATCAGCGCGCCCAGCAGCCTTGCGGCGAATGAAGGGCTGCTGAAAGCGATTGCGAAAAGTGGCGACACGCTCGCCATTTTTATGGGTCTTGCAGACATGGATACCCTGGAACCGCTGCTGAAAAAGTACTATCCTCCGGAGTCTCCGGTTGCCATAGCATATAAGGCTGGCTCTGCAAAGGAAGCGCGCCTCGTCAGAACTACCCTCGGAGAACTCCGCAAGGTTGTGAAAGCAAATGACGAAAAGATGGCCGGCATGATCTACTTGGGAGCCTGCCTGGCAGGAAAATAATGATGAGCGTGTCCGTCTGCTTTTTGCTACAGAAAAGGAGAAAGATCAATGCGTAGCGAAATAACATCCAAATCTACCGCTCGCACGCGGTTTTTCGGGGCACTTCTGTTCCTGCTGCTTCTCACGGCACTTGCCGGTTGCGAACATTCACCGGCCCACAACCGAGAGCCGGCAGCTGCTTTTTTCGATCTGGGCTCCATCGAGAAGAGGATCAACAACTATGTTCCTGATCCGCGCTACCCTGACGACGCCTTTGTTTTGGTTACGGTACGGGAAGGCCTGCTGGGAGGAAGGGAACGGAATGGCGGCATCGGCGCCTGCCTGGTGCGGAAAGCGACCGGAGAGATCATCGAGAAGGGGCATAACCGCCAGTATGAGCCCTATTTCCGCAGCGACCTGCATGCGGAGATGGACCTGCTGGACCGTTACGAGGAGCGGGTACGGAAAACCAGATCGCGGGATCCAAAAGACCCGACCTTCCGCAACCCGCGCAACATGGAGGGGCTGGTTCTCTACACCTCGGTGGAACCCTGCCCCATGTGCCTCGGCCGCATCATTAATTCCGGGGTGAAAGAAGTCTACTATGCCGCCCCTGATATCGAAGGCGGCATGGCCAGGAGATTCCAGGATCTGCCCCCTTCCTGGAAGGCCATGGCCCGGGGCATGATAATCGGCCCGGCACGCTGTTCACCGAAATTACAAGAGATTGCCCGGGACCTGTTCAGACCCATGTACATGCAGGGAATTCCGCACAATTGAAGAAAAGGCTTGCTGCCCAGCTCCCCAAGCTTGGTGTCCCCCTTAAAGATAAACGGTGAAGTCCGGGGGCATAATTGCTCCTGGATAAGCCGGGAAGACAACCACTGCTGTCGGGCTACGAAGACGTTTCCGAGTGCATACGTAAAAACTCAAAAATCTGTCTCGCTTTTTCTCTGTTTTCCGGCAGGTCAGAAATGGATTTCAAGTATATTGGGAGCTACCTGAAGCCATTCATCCTTGCTTAACAAACCGTCATTATTCTTATCCATCCGCTCGAAGAGACTTTCCTTCAAAGCCCTGTCATCCATGTGTTCCACATCGCTCATATCGGGAAAAAGTTTAACTGCTTTCTGCTTATCAACCCTCACCTTTCCATCTAAAAACTCTTTTTTACTGAGGTAGTTGTCATGGTTCTTGTCAAGCGTGCTGAACTGCTGGTCGCTGGTGACAGCAGCCATGATTGGAGAAGAAAAAAACAGTGCACAGAGTATGGACATAAACATGGTTCGCATATATTCCTCCTGGGGGAGATTTGATTATTGAATTGAATCCATACGATGAGCGGATGTGAATCAGTCATGAGACCATTTACCGCTGGATTTATCTTGACGCCGGTCAGTACGGTTATCTACACAAACACTTGCGACGAAGACACAAAAAACGCCGCAGGCAAAGGCGTTATGGCAGCGGCGACGCTTCATCCCAGGGCGTGTCTCGATTACTAAGCGGCCGCCGGTTGTTGAAACCCGTGAACGCTTCGGCGATTGGGAGGGAGACAGCCTGGAAGGTGCAAAGGGAACCGACTTTCGGAAAATCTCCGATAAACAGCTTGAATCAGTGGTCGGAAAGATCAATAACCGACCAAGAAAATGCCTAAACTACCGGACTCCCCGTGAAGTCATGCTAGAAGCTCAAGGTGGTGCACTTGCAAATTGAATCCACCTGAGACGAACCGAATAGAGATTATTTTCAATCCTTACTTCTTCATTGGCAGCTGCCTGTTCAGCATCGCCGCGTATTCCTGAGGGGTCATGTTCTTCATTTTCTCCAGGAATGCAACAATATTCCAGATTTTCTGGTCATCGTTAGTTTTTCCGAATCCCGGCATGCCGGTGCTTTTTATGCCGTTCTTTATGACCCAGAACAAGTTGTTAGCCGGCAGCTCTTTCGCCGAATGAGCAAGGTTCGGCGGTTCCGGATACAAACCTTTGTGGATATCCGTCTTTTCGACTCCCGGAGCAGCGTGGCATACCTCACACTTATCGTGATAATCCTTGAACCCCGCCGTGACCATCGACTGATCGCTCAGCGGCGGAACCAGTATTCCTTTCGAATAATTCTTTACAGAATTGTCGCTGGTCGAGCTGAATATCCATTTGACGACTGCCGGGTCAGGCGACAATGTCGATACATTGTACAATCCGGTATAGACAAAAATGAGCAAAACAATTGCTTCCACCACCAGTACCGTTATTATTATGCCAACAATTTTCATGGTTCCTCCCCAAATCTACATCAATTAGCATCAGAAATGCGGTTAGGAAAAGAGTACCAGTTGTCCAAGAATTGTCTACGGAAACCTTGAAATTCTCAATGCGTTTCCGCCTTCCCTCGTGAAAAATATAAAGTCGATATGCACCTGTTTATTTCATATAGGTTCAAAATTAGTTTCCATCCGGAAACTCCGGAGGTGAAACTAGCGGTTTCCAATTCGGAAACGAGGATTTTTTCCCTGACAAGAAACTTTTGCCTGCAAAAGTTGACAGTGAAGGCTGCCCGTAGGGCGAGTCACAATCAAAACCGCGGATTGACGCTGTCAGGGCAAAAAAGGACCATTTCCGGATGGAAACTATTTAAATCGGTTCTCAATTTGCTCGCTCGTTCCTCTGTACTTCTGTTCTGCCGACGTGCGCAGAAACTGCCAGGTGGTGGTGCAAGCGAACCCTGTAATCCTGCTGACCTCCCGGATGCTTACCGGTGGTCACCGTTGTCAATAAAAGATGTCCAGACGACATTTTTTCGTAGTATAGCGTAATGTAGGGCGCCGGAATAAATGATTCTTGGTTTCTTGCCATGGTAAAAGTTCACCAACATATCCAAATAGTACATAATTAACCCCATAGGTTCTATGGCATATTTATTTGGTAGAGATTCTCTCAGGAAATCTGAAGATAACACCGCCTTCGGTTCTCTTTTCCAGCAGGAAACAGTATCCTTTTAACTTCCCCCTTGCGTAATTATGCCAAAATGAGATAATTGCCCCTCGCTGACCAGACCATCAAAGCTCGGTGAACGACCAGGTAGGAGTTGTAAAGGCTAGTACAGGGAATAGCGGGACGATGGCTAGCGTTGTTGATTTGTTGAGTTAGGGAGCAAAGCGCCATACCCACCCACCCGATTTACAAGATCAATGTAACGCAAAGGCCAGACAAATTTTCAACTATAAGGTTCTACTTTGCAGTCAACCCGCTCGGTCAACTCCATGGCCGACATCTGTGATAGCATAGAGAAATTTCAGTAATGATCAAATCCAATGGTTAGTATCGATTAAACATCGTTTTCTTCACTACAATTATTATCTTGTTCATCATTTAGTTCAGACAACCACAAGCAGAAAGGAACATCCCATGAAAAAAGACTACTCTCGCTACCCACATCAACATCCCGACACTACCGGACACTTCGGCGAATACGGAGGATCCTATATTCCACCGGATCTGCAGGTGGAAATGGACAAAATCACGGATGCCTACCTCACGATAAGCAAAACCCATCGATTTATAGAAGAACTGCGCTCCATACGGAAACACTACCAGGGCCGGCCAACCCCTGTATACCACGCAGACCGCCTATCGGAGATGTGCGGTGGCAGCCAGATCTACCTTAAACGCGAAGACCTCAACCATACTGGCGCCCACAAGCTCAACCATTGCATGGGAGAGGGTCTGCTGGCCAAATATATGGGGAAAAAGAAACTGATCGCAGAAACCGGCGCAGGACAACACGGCGTTGCATTGGCAACCGCAGCCGCCTACTTCGGCCTTGAATGCGAAATTCATATGGGCGAAGTCGATATTATAAAAGAAGCGCCGAACGTTATTCGCATGAAGCTGCTTGGCGCCACAGTGGTTCCCGTTTCTTTCGGACTCAGGACACTCAAAGAGGCTGTTGATTCGGCATTTCAATCCTACTTGAAGGATCCCGTAAACTCGATCTACTGCATCGGTTCGGTGGTTGGCCCCCACCCCTTCCCCATGATGGTGCGTGATTTCCAAGCCATTGTCGGCGTCGAATCCCGAGAGCAGTTCCTGGAAATGACCGGCAATTTACCGGATGTGGTATGTGCATGTGTGGGTGGCGGCAGTAATGCCATGGGAATTTTCTCCGGTTTCATCAACGATCCCGTAAAGCTTATCGGCGTTGAACCGGGTGGCCGCTCGCTTACTCTTGGCGACCACGCGGCCACTGCGGCCTTCGGAAAGCCGGGGCTCATCCATGGATTCAAATGCTACCTGCTCCAGGACGAGAATGGCGATCCGGCTCCGGTATATTCCATCGCCAGCGGACTCGATTACCCTGGCGTAGGACCGGAGCACTGCTTTCTCAAGGACGATGGACGCATCAGCTATGAAATGGCCAATGACATGGAATCTCTCGATGCGTTTTATACATTGAGCCGCGTCGAAGGCATTATTCCGGCGCTTGAAAGTGCACATGCCGTTGCCTATGCCATGAAACTTGCCAAAGAGATGAAACACGGAAGCATTCTAATCAACCTTAGCGGACGAGGAGATAAAGATCTCAATTTCGTTACGGAAACCTATGGTTTTAACATTGACGAAGCGAAAAAGATCTTATTGTAAAAAACACTACGTGGCCTCACCAGAGGATGCACTATGGCTGGCAATACGAAAAAGTATCTGACTCAAGCGTAGTCCTCGCCCAGATCATGTTACCGCCTGATACGAATCCGGCGGCAGTGTGCATGGCGGAACGATCATGAAACTGATCGATAATGCTGCGTATGTTGTTGCATCGCGTCATACAGGCAAAAATTGTGTAACCGCCTCAATTGATCGTCTTGACTTTCACTGGCCGGTATTTCTCGGTAACCTGGTAATGCTCAGGGCGAGCATTTATCGCGAGGGAAGGACTTCCATGGAAGTGGGGGCGGAAGACCTGTTAACGGGAGAAGTGCGGCATACTTATGGGTCTGAGATACCATTTTCAATTCCGGGAAACAAGGCAGCGGGACGTTCAGGCTTGCTTTCAAAGCCATTGCCCTTTACCAGGTCAATCTTGCCGACGATTTTATTAGTAAGGATGCAAGCTCTGCCTTGATAATTACCGGATCGATCCGTGCATTCCGCTCATAATTTTCACCTTTTAGGTACAAAGGCCTGCCAGGTTTTCAAAACCTGGCAGGTCTGATCTATTCTTCACTCTATCCTTCTCAGGCCCCCTGAGATAGGATTGCAGCCATAAAGGCGATGGAAAGGCATTGGGATAACTTTATTGCTCTTGCTTTGCAGAGAGTAAACAAGCCTCATCGCGAGCCTTTCTTGTCACTGCTCCAAACCTTTTCCTGCCTATCTTTTTCCTCTTCGGCATTTGGGGGCCAACCCCGGACAAGTACTGCAAGGTAGCGCAATACCTCAACTGCCAGTTTCGAAAAAATGTTCACAATATATTTGACCAGTTCACAAAACACCCAGAATGCAGCACCAAAAACAAGGATAAACAGCGCTTTCAGGATCACGGTACCAACCCCAAGGCCACCTATTCCCTCCCATAGGATTTGTAAAAAATGCAATTTTGCCCCCTTTCCGGCATCCGAAAACGCCTGGCGTTTGCATGGATAGTAGCAGGTAGACCGTTGATTGCAACAGAGGATACGATAACCTCCCTGTAGGCTATATTTATCCAACAGGGGTATTCCTCCAATTTCCTTTGAAAAAGCAAGGGCTTGACTTCTTTCTTTTCCTTGGCCTTACAATCAGAAATATTCAGCCAGGCCGCTCTCGATCCGCTCAAAACGGGCCAACCGCTCCGGCGGACGTCCAGCCACCAGATCACACCGTTCGGCAGCAGTCAACTCCTGCTCCGGTGCTTGCGGCCGCCGCTCCAGATACAGGGAACGACCGGTATCCAGCGAGATTTTCTCAAACGGATGCCGGTAGCTGGGATTTTGCAGCAGCACAGCTTCGCTGTATCGTACCCCGGATTCTGAGAGGGTTCGAAGATACCCCGCTTCCGTCACGACTTCTATCCCGGCACAAACCGGCAAGGCCGCACGCCGACGGGCAGCGGCACGCTGGAAGCGCCGCTTGTAGGGAAATGAACAGTAGTTGACCGGCAGCCTGATTTTTTGTTCCAGCCCAAATCTGACACTCCGCAATGCACACAGCTCTGATTCCAGCAGTGTGACCTTCTCGCCGTGGATAAAGGTGTACCTACGCTCGGTCAAAGGGGCAAAATTATGGGGGGTCAGGCGCATCTGATGGAGATTGAGATGATCTACCCCCGCTGCGGCCATTTCCACCATCTTCAGCCTCAGCAGAGCTTCATCCTCCGGTACCGCCGGAATCTCCACCGTCACCGTCGGTATGCACCCCACCGCCAGCCGAAGTTTCTTAAGGTTATAGCGGACCGCGCCCAGGTCGAAACGAATTTCGTTCAGCCCGGCATTCAGCAGCCGCTTGCACATAGTAGCCGTCAGCATGGTGCCGTTTGTGTACATCCAGAGGTGCACGGCATCGCCGCAACGTTGACGCACAGCAGACAGATAGGCCAGCGTCAATTCCGGGGTGAGCAGCGGTTCACCGCCGCTGATGCTGACACCGCTAAACCCCATGACAACCACATAAGCGGCATACTCCTCCGGCGAGGCAAATGCAAGACCGTTGGTCACCGGCAGGCCGTCATCGTCATCCTGTGAGGTGGGACAGTAGAAACATTGGCCATTACAGCGGCCGTTGATGAACAGGCATGACCAGCCTCCTTCACCACAACAGCGACAGCCGGGAGAGAGGCCTTTGCAATCCACCTTGGTATCGGCATAACCAAAAGCAGCATGCTGTCCAAGCCAGCGCAGCAAATCCTTACGTTCGGCATTGGCGGCGATGAGTTGTTCAGGGTTGGCAAAAGTCAGCAGGTCGTACTGAAGACCGTATTCACGGCGGTTGGATTCGATATGCTGCTGCTGGAGCAGCAAGCGGGGATCGGGCTGGACGGGAAGGAACGGGGTTACAGGCACAGGAATCCTTGTATACGACGGAGTTAGTGTAGCATCCGTCTTGGATTCCCGGATTTAACGAGCGGTGAAACGTGTTTTCACTGTAAACCTTTACTGAACTACCGTATAGGAGATAACGCTCTGATCCGTAAATAGTTTAGGGACTCACGGGGGCAGGCTGGAGAATTTGTTTTATGCCTCAAATGGTGCAAACCTTCACCCGCATGCCTTTCTTGACATGGCAAAAGTCTGATCAAAATATCAAATAGTACAAGCCTGCCCCCAATACACGCATTGCTTTTCCCAATAATAGCTGCTCAATCCCTGCAAACATGGTAAATTCTAGTCATACGTGCACCGCGTGAAAGAGTAATAAGAGCATTGACAAAAATGTCAATGTGTAGACTTGGCAATTATGTGGCCAGGGCAGTGTAACTGAAAAGGAAAGACTCTCATGACGTTAGAAGCCCTCTGGGACGGATTGGCAGACATTACAGACAAGACCGGAAAGAAATGCGGACGCTTGGACAGGTGCAATTCCGACTGCTGCCGGCCGTCCATCAGCATCGGCGAACCTGGCGTCACCCGTCCGGAGATCAAATTAATCAATCGCTTTTTGGCAAAGCAGGGGGGATTCCGGTTTTATGAAGCAGGTAGTGACTCCTGTAAGTTTCTGGGCAAGGACGGCAAGTGCCTGATTTATGCCGTCAGACCAATCGACTGCCGGGTTCATTTCTGCAAAGACGACTCGTTGACAAGCCAGTCCAACCGCAGCGCATCCATCCTGGTAGAGGATTACCATGCTCGGTATGAAGTCGAGTTTATGGCAACGGAACTGATAGATTCATTCAAGTTTTTGGGGGAAGGTTAAGAGACGTCTTTCCGCTTTGTAAAAGGGGACCTCCCTTAAAAGGCTGCTCACTCATTTCAAAATTCGACATTCAAGGTTCGACCACTTTATTTCTCTTTGCTACATGAATTTTCAATAAATCTGCCCCCATTTTCCGTTACTTTTCATTAGCGATCAACGCCGGGGAACAGCGGCGAAACGAAGCGGAGACTGGCTGGCAACTGTTACAGTTCAGGGGCGCTGGAAGGGACCAGACATATAAATGTCAACGTCTCGCTTCCGGTGTTTCTTATCTGATGTTCTTCATTGCCGGGCACAAGGACAACATCGCCGGTTTTGAAGCTGTTCCATTCCTGATTGCCGAATATCTCGCCGGTACCGCTATGCACGAATATTTCGTGTTCCCAGGCATGGGTATGTTTGGGAGTATGGCCACCGGGCGAAATCTCGAAAACGCGCATGCAAAAGTTGCTGGCTCCGTTGTCCTTTCCTATTGCAACCCTTGCGGTAATTCCCTTGGCGATTTCATTGTTGATTTCTACTAAATCTGCTTCTTGATATTTTATTTTATACAAGTGTTTTCCTTTCAGGGCCTTAGTTTGGCGGGAAATTAAGGCGTAATTATGGATACTCCCGAATGGCATTGCCATGGCGAAAGTTTACGGTAAATATCAAATAATACGAACCCCATTGCTTGTGACACCATTGTTTGAATTGTTTTGCAACAACAAGATGACCACGGCATCACTCGCCAAGGTCAGACATCACCGCGAATCAACGAAACAGGTAACGAAAGCGGGAGAATCAAAACCAGAAGTTCTGACAAGAATTGACTAGCTGGGGTGAACCAGAATTGGACACCGATGCTGGGAAAAAATTGAAAACCGGATAACACTGACTCTTTAGGCCACTTCCCGAACTGCTTTGAAGGCAAGCTTTATTGCCAGCTTAAGCGAATGGTCCTTAAGTTCATTCTCGTTGTCGGGTGTAAGCTGGCCAGAGGAGATGAATGCGGCAAGCAGATTGGTCAGGTTGGGGGACTATGCAGGAGAAACTCTGAGATTAATCGGTCCAATAGTTATCAAATCATTTGGGTTCAGCTGCATCACGGTAATCTTCTCGCCGTTAACCCTGGTGCCGTTTCTGCTCGCCAGGTCTTCAATTACCAGTTTATTCTCAACTAGTTTGAGTTCTGCATGTCGCCGTGAAATATGGTTATCATCCAGGACCAAGTCACAGTTATTTCGCCCGATTACACAAGGTAGCGTTACCGTAAAACTTCCTCCCTGCTGAGGACCTGACTCGATAGAAAGTACGACGCTAGGAAGATTCGGTTCTTGAGGGACAGCAAGCACTTTATCGCTCTCCACAGCAGTCGCAGGTGAGACTTCTCTATCTCCTTTACGTTTATTTTTCAGATACCCTACGGTAAGAAGTATGTAAAGCAAATCCTTGTCATACAGGTCTACGTCCTCTGCCTTGCTTGCTGGCATATCACGGAAAATGAACGCCTGCACCAGTTCTCCAGGTCGTTGGAATGCATAAAGTTGTATCTCTTCGTCAACACTCATTCCTTCGGGACGTTTGAACGCCATATCGGAATAATAGGCAAGAGCCCGCTTTCCGGCCTTGAAGAAAAAACTTATTTTCCTGTCCCGGCAAAGAGCAATTATCACATTATCGCCTTCCTCATCAAAATGTCGAACAATGCGTTCGATGTCGATTAATGAGGTAGGTGCTTTAATGTCTGGCTCAGTCTGCAGAAAGAGCAGCATGCATTTCAACAGAATTGGGTCTGTCTGACAGAGGGTTATTGATATTGCTTTATCATCGGCTGATGCCAAAATTCTACCAAAATCCTGAATTGAATAACCGACCGGCTTGTCTTTCTGATATCTGCCGGCGGCATATGGTGCGCCTTTCAAGAAAAAAAGAAAATGAAGGTCGGAGCCAATGCCTGCAACCTTTAAGTATCCGGTGAACGGGGCAGAACCCGTGTAGACCATCTCCAGCAAACTGCGCAACAGTTCACGGGAATACGGTTTCTCATCGCAAAGTACTTTTTGCCTAGGAAATTGGTAGCTGTGCATATGATTTTGTTATATAACAGAAAGCTCCAAGGCTGTCAAATTCGCTCATGTTTACAATGTCTTTACCCCTAATGTGAACTTGTTATAATTGATCACGAAGCATTACAGATGGAGAAAGATCTATGGGCAGCATCGCGTCTACTGACCTCTCACAATATATTGGTGCAAATATCGGCACCATTACGCTGGTCAAATTATTGGGGCAAGGTAGTATGGGCGCTGTGTTTATCGGGTATCAGGCCACTCTCAAGCGCCAGGTTGCGGTAAAAATCCTCCCCAAATCAGTTACGAGTACCGCAAGAGCCCAGCAGATGTTTCGCGATGAAGCTGAGACGATTGGGATACTTTCCCACCCAAATATCGTGCCTGTGTATGAGATGGGAGAAACCAGTGATTTCTTTTTTCAAGTTATGCAGCTGGTTGTAGGTCATGATTTGAGAACGATCATCAGCAAGGCGCGCAAACATCCGGTTCCTACCAAGCGAATCCTTCCCGTGACGGAAACATTCCAGTTTATCTGCCAAATTCTCGATGCCCTTGGATATGCTCATGAAGAAGGAGTTTTTCATCAAGACATCAAACCGGCTAATATTCTTATTGATGACCGATTTAGACGTGCGCTTGTGGCAGATTTCGGCATAGCCCGGACTGTTTGGGCAGAATACAGCGCGAAACCGATGCTGGTTGGAACACCTTTGTACATGTCACCCGAACAGGCTGCATGTGCTGCAATTGATGGCCGAACCGATATCTACTCCGTTGGTGTTATTCTCTTTGAAATGACAGCAGGTTTTTTGCCGATATATAAAGAATCGGCTACTGATTTGATCAAACGCAAGAAAACCGAGCCAGACACTTTTTTTACAGCCAGACCATCTAAAATTAATTCCTCAATAAACAGCGAACTTGAGGTTATAATTTTGAAGGCAATTGCAGCGAACCCCGATAATCGTTTTGCCGATTGCATGGAGTTTAAAACCGTGCTCGAAAATTACGTTCACAAAAGCGGTCTTAAATAAGATATCTTTCTACAGGGATATATTTTGGGCATACCAGAAGCTGCTTTAGATATTACTCAGGCACTACAGATTGCCAGGGCATTTAACCTGGCATTCAACAATGCATTTATGTACGGAGGAAGCCACCAAACCACCAAAGATAGCTCTGCAACCTTTTTTCATGTTTTGCAGCCACTGTTCAACATTTCAGGCACGATAACGATAATCGCCGAAAAAGACTCTATTTATATTGAAAATCATTGTGTGGACAAGCTGGTCAGCGTTCAGAGAATTAACAATCGGTTCAAAAAGACTGGAGTCCAGTCTATCAGCTTCGACAGGGATGCCTCTCTGGAAAGTGCTCTGGCATTTTTTTACGTTATGGGATCGCTTTCTGATTTCAAGAGCGTTGATGCCATGCAGGCGTACCTTACTCAGGAAGGCATTGCTGGCATAAAAATCAATTATGTTGTGTATAAGAAAGTAACTCTTGACGAGGCGGTTGTTAATAAAGAGGTATTTTCTGAAACTCAGTCACTCCCTGGCAACCAGCATTCCCTTGAAACAGGACCAAATTCCCACCCCCATCCGGATAGAATCCTCCGGGAATTTTCGGAAATTTTATCTATTCATAATTCTGTTAACAAAAATGATGTTTCCGGAACAGAAACTTCCGACTCTTCCGAATTATCTCAGTCAGATTTTGACAAATTCATCGCAACTCAAATAAAATCTATCAACAATCAACTCTCACCATCGGAAAGATCTGAAGATGGAGCCCGGCACACTCCGGCTGAAATGCTCGAAGCAATTTATAAGATAAAGGAGAATGTTCTCGATAATATCAAGCTTCAAAGAGAAACAGGAAAATTGATTGCGGCACATGAACTTGCCGTTACCGAGATAAATCATATCAGTTACCGGGTTATTGTGCGACTGATTAAAGAAGAATACCGAAGCGACCGGAAGATTTCCGTCAAGAGACTGGCCCAGATTATCCGGCGTATGCTGCCGGATATAAAGGAACTGAAGTATCTGCTGCCACAGCTTAAAGATGGTCTTTTTGCCGAAGGGATGTCCCCTTCCGATTATTTGACGCTGGTAAAGGAGCTGAGTAAAGAGCTTGAGAGTGATGGGTTGATTCAGATTCTGGTTGAGGCATCGGACCAGATCGGGCTCACGTTGAATGAACTGATTGAAGGAATCAAGGAAGCGCCGGAAGAGGCGGCCAGACTGATTGTCCTGGCTGCGGAAATAAAAAAAGGCGGCGTCAGCACTGATGATCAACAAATGTCGGTAATTTTGAGTGATTATATCGAAAAGGTGAGTACCGCCCTTGCCCTTCAATCATCCGAAGTTGCAGCCAATGGCGGCGGCATGCTGCTGAAATCAGTTGTTACGAGAATTGAGCGCGAGATTCTCGACCGGTTGAAATCACAGAATATCGACTCGACTATTGTCTCTGAAGTTGCCCAGAAACTTGCAAATCAGTTTTCTGAAACCGTTTCTGCTTTGAAAGGCGCTTGGGTCAAAAAGACTATCACCAACTCAAAAAACCTGGATGAAGAAGCCATACTTTCGATTATTGAGCAGATAGCGGATCAGGGACTGGATGGGTATGATGTCGCAGATGAGATACGAGCCTTACTGATTTCCCATGGTTTCTCTGCAGAAAAATTAGACAATATTATAAAAAAAGTACAACTTCGTGCCGAAGCAGCTGTTACTCAGAAGATCGAAATTCCTGAAGGCGCATTCAATGCAGCAACTATGGCTTTTTTCCTTGATCTCGAGATCAAGCGAAATTTACGCTACAATTCACCGTTTTCAACTCTCCTGATTTCATTTGAGAAAATCGTTGATATACGGACATTCACCATTATCGATTTAACCCCGAACATAAATATCCAGTTAACCAACCAGTCTCTCAACCTGTTAAAAAATATGAAGAGAGACCTGGACGTGGCTGGCATTTGTCCTGTAAAAAACCATATTATCCCTTTTATCATATTACAGATGACAGACATGACCGGAGCGCTTTATCTGAAAAAGCGAATTGAAACGGATTTCCCCTTCCATGAATTTCTTGTAGATGGCATTACCGTTCATGTTGAACCGTTAATTACCGCATCGAACTTCAACAGAAACCAGACGCCCGATAAATATTCCTTTTTGAAAGAGATTTATCAGCTTCACTGTCAACCAAAACTACAATAAAGACATTCATGATCTCAGCCCATGCCACACATCCCGGCCTTGTCCGCAAGAATAACGAAGACTTCATCCATACAGATGATAACCTTGGTATTTACCTGTTGGCAGACGGTATAGGCGGGCATAATGCCGGTGAAGTGGCAAGCGCCCTTGCTGTTGAAACAGTATATTCCATATTGCGTTCCAATATTGAACGCACTGAGATTGATGGATATTTTGAGCTGATGGTACATGCCATGCAAACCGCTCATTGGGAGATAAGCACTAAAGCACTCACAAACTCATTGTTTTCGAAGATGGGAACTACTCTGGTTGCTGCAGTTTTGCGGGAGGAAATGGCGTATATCGCTCATGCCGGTGACAGCCGTTGCTATCTGTTTCAGAATGAACCCCAACCCCACACTGACCATTCTTTTATGCCCCAGAAGGGACTCAAGAATAAACTAAGGCGACTCACCAACGATCACACCGTCGGCTTTCAACGGCTGGCAAGCGGCGTTCCCATTGAACAGATTCCAAAGAAAAATTTTCATACTCTAACCCAGTCAATCGGGTGTGGAAATCCGCCCCGTCCCGATTTTAAAATTGTTGAATTCAAGCGAGGAGATTTGCTCTTAATATGTTCCGACGGCCTGACCGATATGCAGACCGACGTTGAAATCGAAGCCATTCTTGCAAGCGGAGACACCTGCCTTGACACCCTCGCCGGGAATCTCATTGATGCTGCCAATGTAAATGGCGGCAGGGACAATATTTCCGTGGTATTGGTAACATCGCCGTAACACTCTCCTTGATATCAGTTCCGAAGAATTTCAACCATGGTGTGGGTGATGTTGGGGTCAAATTGGGTGCTGGCGCAGCGGGTGAATTCTTCTATCACCTGCGCTCTTGAAAGAGCTGCCCGATAAGGCCTGCTGATGGTCATGGCGTCACAGGTATCGGCAACCTGGATAATTCTAGCCCATAGCGGTATTTCTTCTCCAACAAGGCCGTCGGGGTACCCTCTTCCATCAAATCGCTCATGGTGGTGATACACGGCCGGTATAATATCGCTCAGAAAATTGAGCGGCTTCAGGATATTTTTACCCTCCACCACATGTTGCTTTACCAGTTCGTATTCCGTGTCGCTCAGACTCAATTTATTTAACAGCAAGGTTTCAGGGACCCCAATCTTACCGATATCGTGGAGAATTCCGGCAATTTGGACCCGTTCGATATCTGCTGTGGCAAGACCCATCATGGTGGCGAGATGTTCAGAAATTTCGGCAACACGTTCGGAATGACCCTTGGTGTAGGGATCCTTTGCTTCCACAGCCAGCGCCAAGGACTGAATCGTTTCCAGGTTAATCTTGTGGATGTATTTTTCATCGACCACATTATTCTGGATAAAATGCAGGTTGGTCTGCCCCATTCTGATTACATCCATATGAGCGAGTCGCATGAAAGTGACTCTCTCGCCATTTACCCATGTACCATTCCGGCTGCCAAGGTCCTCAATATGGTAGAAATTATGAACTATAAGGATGCGGGCGTGTTTCCCGGAGAGGTAATTGTCAGGTATGCTGAGATCGACGTCTTTGGCACGGCCAATGAGTATCTGCGGTGCATCCAGAGAAAATGTGGCGGTATTGTCGTTTACCTTGAACTGGAGGACGGCCTGACGTTTTTCTACGATTTCAGCCTCTTCCATACCGCTTGAGATGGTAATGGTCATTTCAGCTTCATTCATCAGGTCGTCCATTATTCAATCTCCCCCTTAAAATTGAACCAATGTCGCGGCATAATTTCATTTAGGTGCCCCCCACCTCTGGTAGGGGACACCAATAGTTTGACAGTTTCAGTATTATTTAGAAGCTGCCAAAACGTGAACCGCCCAAAGTGCACGAAAAGGAGGCTTCATGGATAGCACACAAAGTTTATGCCACACAAAGTGGGAATGCAAGTACCTTGTAGTCTGGGGCGTAAATAGGGGGGCTCCATAGAATGGCATTAGTTTAAGGTTCGTAGCATGATATCTGTTCCGGTGTGTGGAGCCTCTGGGGTCACCCATTAAAAGGCTGATGTCAAAGGCAACGACTTCCCCTATGCACGAAAAATGAGTATTTTCAGCCTTACTTGCCAGTCTTTCATTCTTGTATTTTCCATAGCCCTCTGACGGAAACAAATCTTTCTCCGCCCTTGTCTGAAGTTTTCTCACCGAGCAACTCAACGTCGAAATATCCGTTATGTAATGCCCCGGTTCGACTTACAACAAGGGCGGGTTACAAACTCGCCCCTACCTCTTCAAATCAATTCCATACGACTTGATCTTCCGATGAAGATTACTCCGCTCCAGCTCAATAGCCTCGGCGGTCTTGCTGATATTCCAGCCGTGCTCTTCGAGTTTCTGCAAAATGAATTCCTTTTCAAACTCTTCCCGCGCCTCACGGAGACTATGCAACTCAAGAACCGTATCCAGACGCCCGGCACCCACCTCGTGAGGAATCTCGCCGGATACGATGGACTCGGGGATGTGATTCACGGTGATGAGCTTGCCCGGCGACATGATCACCAGCCGTTCCACCACATTCTTCAACTCCCGCACATTTCCGGGCCAAGTGCCGTTTTTCAGGAGTTCCAAGGCCTCCAGGGAAATGTTCTTTCTCTCCAACCCCTCCCTGCCGCAAAACATTTCCAGAAAATGCTCGATCAGCGCCGGGATATCCTCCCGCCGCTCCCGCAGGGCCGGGACGACAAACGGCACGACATTGAGACGATAGTAGAGGTCCTCGCGGAAGGCCCCGGAGCGAATCTCCTCTTCCAGCACCTTGTTGGTGGCAGCGATTACCCTGACATCGACCTCGATGGTACGGTTTCCTCCCACCCGCTCGAACTTGCGCTCCTGCAGAATCCTCAGAACCTTTGCCTGGGTCTTGAGGGACATGTCGCCGATCTCGTCGAGAAAGATGGTGCCGCCGTCAGCAAGGTCGAATTTCCCCTTTTTCTGAGCGACAGCGCCTGTGAAGGCACCCTTCTCGTGGCCGAAGAGTTCGCTCTCGATCAGCTCCTCGGGAATGGCGGCACAATTGATTTCCACAAAGGGCTTATCCTTTCGGTTACTGTGGAAATGGATTGAGCGTGCAACCAATTCCTTTCCCGTACCGTTTTCACCGGTGATGAGAACTGAGGCATTGCTTGGTGCCACCAGCTTTATCTGCTCCTTCAGCTTCAGCATCACCGGTGAGGAGCCGGTCATCTGACGATCGCGAAAGGCCAGGTCGCGCAGGCTTTCATTTTCGTCCTTGAGGCGAAGCATGCCCAGTGCGTTCCGGATACAGAGCAGGAGTTTTTCCAGGGAAAGGGGCTTCTCGACAAAGTCGTATGCCCCCATTTTTGTCGATTTTACCGCAGTCTCAATGGTTCCGTGACCGGACATCATGATGACCAGCAGCGAAGGATAGAGTTCCTTCAATTTCTGCAGGGTCTCGATGCCGTCCATGCGCGGCATCCAGATATCAAGCAGCACCAGGTCCGGCATTTCCTTTTTCACCACATCCAGGGCGGTCACACCGTCATTGGCGAATAGCACCCGGAAGCCATCGTCTTCCAGGATACCCGCCAGCGAGGTCCGGATACTGTCTTCATCATCCACTACCAGTATTTTTTCATCCATGAACTTGGTGTCCTCTGCACTTTTTGCAATGTGCCCAATTCATCCAGTCATTCCAGGCTATTGCATCCAAACAATAAGAATTACGCAGGAATACGCATAACGTTCCCTCTTCCGCCTGTCAGTTCTGACCAGCGAAGAGTTTACGAGTCGCTCAAACGTACTCCCCGCCTGCCGGAAATTCAATGATAAAAACAGTTCCCTTGGGCTCATTGTCCTTGAACCTGATAAAACCTCCGTGGTCCGCCACAATCGTGGTAACGATAGCCAGCCCTAGTCCGGTCCCCGACTTTTTCGTCGAGAAATAGGGCTCGAAAAGGCGAGGTCTGTCTTCCGGGGCAATCCCGTGGCCGGTATCAGCCAGCGTCAGGGTCACCATCCGCAGCTCCTGGTCATAACGGGTTTCAATGCGGATCTCCCCTTTTTCGTCAATAGCCGCTATGGCATTGTCGAGAAGGTTGATCAGCACCCGCTTGATCTGGTCCCTGTCAAGCCTGATCAGGGGAATCGCGTCATCGGGCAGGAATGAAAAGTCCACATTCAGGTTCGCTTCCTGGTAGAGGGTCAGCGCTTCCCTGATAATTTCGTTGAGATCATTGGGTGTCGGCTGAGCAGCCGGCATGCGGGCGAAACTGGAAAATTCATCCACCAGGGTTTTCAGCTCATCCACCGACTTGATGATCATCCCCGTGCACTCGTCAAAGACCTTTTCGTCCTCTCCGAAACGGGACAGATACCTCTTGCGGAGCCGCTGGGCGGAGAGCTTGATGGGAGTGAGAGGGTTCTTGATCTCATGGGCGATACGACGCGCAACCTCTCTCCAGGCAGCCATTCGCTGAGCCTTCATGAGCTGGGTGAGATCATCGAATACCACAACGGTACCGAGGAAATCCCCGTTTTCATCCCGCATGACCGACAGGTTGATCAAAAGGGTAAGTTTTCTGTCCTTCAGGCGAATATCAACCTGTTTGCTGATGGTGTCCTTCTTGGAATTCACCATATCCCGCAGAAGCCCTTTGATAATGTCCAGCTGTTCCGGACGCAGAACCTCCCGGAAGTGATGCCCCTTCACCTTGTCCGGAGAAATATTGAGCAGACGCTCGGCCGAAGTATTGACCGTTGTGAGGACTCCGCTCTTATCAACAGAAATCACACCGGCGGTCACGTTCCTCAGCACAATCTCCATATACCGTCGCCGCTGCTCCAGTTCCAGGTTGGTGCTCGTCAAACCTTCATTTGCCTCCCTGAGGGCAAGCTGGTTGCTCAGGAGATCTTCCGTCATCTTGTTGAATGAGGCAACAAGCATCCCGATCTCATCCTCGCCCTCCCCCTCGAGACGGACATGGAGATTTCCGGCTGCAACCTGCCCGGTCGCTTCGGAAAGCTCGCGAATTGGCGTGGAAAGGCTGTTGGCAAGGTAGACACCGAACCAGATGGCCAGGAAAATGATGACCATGGTAATCAGGAACAGGGTGAGGATATAGCCGCTCCTGATGGGATACTTGAGCGACTTCAACTGCCGATACTTGTCATAGGCCCCGGAAATCTTCTGCATCTTGCTCACCAGGGCATCCGGCACATAGTACGTGACCACCGTAACGCCGATCACCGTCCGAGGGTCACCGCGGGAGTACACGGGAACTATCCCGCGAATCAGGTCTGCCTTCCCCTGTGAACTGATACGAGTGAACTCTTTGCCCCCAAGAGCAGCAGCAAGATCCTCCGGAAGGGGCCTGAGATACTCGCCATGCGGCACTTCGCTGCTTACAGAGCGTGCCAGTCCTTCCCTGTTGGCGGAATAGACCTCGATTACTCCTACGCCATATTCACTCCGTACTTTACCGAGATACCTGCCCAGCCCATCCTTGTTCCTGCCTTCGAGAAGCCCTCTTTCCGTCAGCACCGTGCTTATCTGGCGCCCGAAACGAAGGGCATCTGCTGCGGATTTACGGTAGTAAGTCTGGGCAACATCCAGTGATTCGGACAGGGACCACTCGATCTGCTTGTTGAACCAGTTTTTAATGCTGCTATTGATGAAACTTGCTGAAACAAAGAAAAGGAGCAACGTAGGAATAAGGGAGAGCGCAACAAAGGCTACAACCAGCTTGCCGCGAAGCTTTGATCCGAAGGGGTTGCGCTTGCGCTCCAGGAGGATCCGGGCGACATTACGGCACACCAGGTAAACCAGGAGGACAATCAGGAGGATGACGACATTGATGAGGCCGAATATCAGAACGTTGCCTACCGTTTGAATATCGGAACTGATATTGGAAAGACGCAACTCAGCATTGGTAAGAAAGATAATCAGCAGGAGAGAAAGGATTATGATAATCGCCTCTCTCCTGCTTTTCTTTACCTCTATCGCGCTGAACCTGTTTTTCCTGGGTTGTTTCATAGCTTGTACCGTTCAGGGGATTTTTTACCACTGTAGCTGAAGAAACACGTCAATTCAAGAAGGGAAAACCTGAACCGTCAGTTCGCTGCGCCGGACACCAGGAAAATGCAGCAAATAAAAAAGCAGCCCCGAAGGGCTGCTATATGGAGGATGTTGCGGGACCAGTTATCTTAGGCTTCCGACCAGGCCAGTTCCGGCGACGAAACAGGACAGGCCGACCGAGCACCCTTAATCTCATCAATTTCTACCAGCTTCCAGCAATCGGTTCTGGCAAGGATTTCCGTTACCAGTTTATGGTTCAGATCATGACCCGACTTGTAGGCCTTCACGTGGCCGATCAATGGGTAGCCGGTAAGGGAAAGATCGCCGACCGAGTCCATGATCTTGTGACGGACAAATTCGTCCTCGAATCGCAGGCCGCCCTCGTTGAGAATTCCATCATCACCGATTACCACGGCATTGTCGAGAGATCCGCCACGCGCAAGGCCGTTAGCCTTCAGTGTCTCCACTTCAATAAGGAAGCCGAATGTCCTTGCAGCGGCATAGTCGCGGCCGAAAACTTCTTCGCTGAATTTCATGCTTCGGAACTGGTTGTTTACCACCGGATGATTGAAACGCATGTCAAAAGAGATGCGGAAGTAGCGGGAGGGGATAATGGATATTTTTTTATCGCCGTCAACAATAGAAATCGGCTTTTTCACCACAAGATATTTTCTCGGACGGGAAAGGCTGCATATGCCGATCTTCCGGAGCCCTTCCACGAAAGGAGCCGCGCTTCCGTCCATGATCGGAACTTCGGGGCCATCAATATCAACGTGAACATTATCGATACCGCAACCGGTCAATGCCGCCATTAGATGCTCGATGGTGGAAACCACCGCCCCACCCTTGCCAATGGTAGTGGAAAGACGGGTATTCACTACATTTTGTGCTACCGCATCTATGGAAACAGCAGGATTCAGGTCGATTCGGTGAAAAACCACACCGGTTCCGGCGTCTGCGGGACGGATTGTCATGGTTACATCTTTTCCTGAATGAAGGCCGATCCCCGAGAACACTACCTTATCTTTTACTGTTTGCTGTAAGGCCATGGAAGGCTCCTTTGAAGTTTTAGTCGGTATCCTTCTCAAGAGAAAGCAACATCCGGGCCAAAGTTTCCGGGAAGATCTTTCGGTTACAAGTCAAGTAATTACATACCATTACGTTTTAAAGAACATCTAAGCCCCCCGGCTCAAACTCACAACTGTTGCGTAAAAGCCACAAACATCGTTGCGTAATCGCAACAGCATGCCAGTGCCTCCAGAACCGTATCTTCGCATAGGACAGGACCGTGCACAGACAGCGGGCAACCGCTATTTTCGAAACAGGAACACAAGCAGGGAAAAGAGCAGGGAAATCAGGATGCAGGTGGTAAGAGGGAAATAGAAGGAAAAATTCTCTCGTTTTACGAAAATATCCCCCGGAAGTCTCCCGAGCCAGGGAATTTTGTCGGAGAAAACCAGGAAGACACCCAGCAAGGCCATCAGGCCGCCGGAAACGATAAGGATTTTTCCCAATCCGCTCACGGTGACCCTTCCCCGGATCGAGGCGGTTTGGGAAGATAGCGGTCCATTTCACTGTAGATACAACCGCAGTACTGCTGCCGGTAGAGCCCCATCTCCTTTGACGCCTCAATCCCCTGCTTCCAGCCTATGCGGTAGTCGTGGTAGAGGAAACGCACACCATGCTTTTCGGCGGCCTGCTCCCCCTCCAGGCGGATCAGGTCATGCTGCTGGTAACGGCTGTACAGCAGCGAACTGGTGAAAGTGCCGTAGCCAAGTTCGGCAGCAGTCCGTGCGGCCCTGTCGAGCCGCGAAACATAGCAGTAGCGGCAGCGCTCTTCCGGTCGGGACGCGGTCGCGGCCAGGAACTCCTCAAGACGGTATTCATCATGACAGATCAATTCCAGCTGCACAAGGGAAGCGTACTGCTGCACCGTATCCAGGCGACGACGGTACTCCTGGTAGGGATGGATATTATGGTTGAAAAAATAGCCGTCAACCTCCACCCCGGACGAGCGGAGGGTTTCCAGGGGATAGATGGCGCACGGGGCGCAACATATGTGGAGGAGAACTTTCATGGGGTTATTGTAGAACATTCCGCCCGGAAACTAAAGAACAACCAGGTGTTTCCGAACGAGAGGAGTTGTCCGGCCTATGATTGCCGAAGCGGGGCAGCATCGCGCGCACAGTTCCGCAAGAATTGCCTCTGCCTGGTCAGGAAAAACACACATGAGGATACCGCCGGATGTCTGGGGATCAAGGGTCAGCATCTTTCGGGAATAAGAAATGCCTGCAGCAAAATCGGCAGACGCCTCCACATGGCTGAGATTTCGGAAACTGGCACCGGGAATGCAGCCCGCGTCAAGCAATTCAAGGGCTCCCGGCAACGCGGGGACTTTCGTCGTGTCGATTTCCATGGTCACACCGCTTGCCTTGGCAATATTGAGAGCATGCCCGAGAAGACCGAACCCGGTGATGTCGGTTGCGGCTCTGACCTGAAACTGCTGCATGATCTCGGCGGCTTCCCGGTTTAGCTGCTTCATGGAATCCAGGGCCCGCTGGTAATCGGCGGCAGACGCCTGGCCGAGACGCTGCCCCGCCACCAGGGCACCTGTCCCGATCGGTTTGGTCAGGATAAGAACCTGGCCGGGCTCGGCATTGGCATTATTGATCAGACGCTCGGGATGCACAACCCCGGTCACCGCCAGACCGTACTTCGGGGGATAATCCGCTATGGTGTGGCCTCCCACCAGGATTCCTCCGGCTTCGAGGACTTTTTCATGCCCTCCGCGGACAATTTCGTGCAGCACCTCGAAAGGGATTCCGCTGGCCGGGAACATGACGAGGTTCATGGCAGTAAGCACTTTGCCACCCATGGCATAGACATCGCTGAGAGCATTTGCGGCCGCGATCTGTCCGAAATCAAAGGGATCAGAGCAGACCGGAGGGAAAAAATCCGTTGTCTCGATAAGGGCAATTTCATCGGTAAGCCGATACACGCCGGCATCGTCTCCGGTTCCGATCCCCACCAGCAGGTTCGGGTCACTGGGGGCGGACAACCGGCCAAGGGCATCGAAAAGGACATCCGGCGGGAGCTTCGCGGAACAGCCGCCCTGTTCGACAGTGGTGAGGAGGTCGAAAAGTGGCGCCCGCTTTCCGGCAGGCTCGTGAACCCGCACCTCCAGGCCGAACTCAGCCAGAAGCGACTCGGCTCGTTCCCTGAGTTTCGGTTGCAATGGAGAGTGCCATGCCGCATTCTGGGGAGATGTCTTTCGGCACCGGAATCACCTGGCAGTCAAGATCATGGGAACGAAGATACTCCTCGGCCTTGATGACCGCGCGTGTCGAAGTGAAGATCAGATAAATATTCATGGTTGTATGCTTTTCCTTACCGCTTCCGTCACATGGGAGAAATCATCGGCTGAATGGTACGGAGAGACGCCGATCCGCACGGAGCCACTCGGAAAGGTACCGAGCGTCCGATGCGCCAGCGGCGCGCAATGGAGCCCGACACGCGTCTCAATGCCGAAAGTGTCGAATAGGGTGCGGCCGAGGGTTGCGGAATCGCAGCCGGGCTGATAGAGGGAGAAGACATCTCCCTGGTCCTCGAAGCGTTCCGCGCACAGCACCCTGAGGGACGGCAACCCTTTCAGCTCTTCGATGAAGCTATGATACTCCTCCCGACTATGGCGGCAGACCGGCGGCTCTTCGAGGGCAGCCCGCAGACCGTAAATACCGGCGATATTCGGTGTTCCGGCCTCAAAACGATCCGGCATGAAATCAGGCATCTCGAAGCTGTCGGAAGCGCTGCCGGTACCACCGTACACCAGCGGCTCCACTTCAGCGGGATTCCGCAGATAGAGTCCCCCGATGCCGGTAGGTCCAAGAAGGGCTTTGTGGCCCGTGAATGCCAGAAAATCGATATTCCAGTCATCGACACCTACCGGAACGGAACCAAAGGATTGGCTTGCATCAACCAGAAGAGGGACAGCCCCGAGCCGCTCCTTGATCTCGCCCAGCGGCTGAATCAAACCGTTGACGTTGCTCTGGTGGTTTATTATCGCCAATACCGTGTCCGGCGTCACCATCTCCTTGATTCTGTCCAGGTCCACGCGACCGTCGCCACCGTACGGCAACAGCTCGAATGCTACCCCGTACTGTGAGGCGAATGCGGCAAGCGGCCGGGTAACGGCATTATGCTCCAGCGGCGATATCAGTACCCGCCCACCGCGGCGCAGGACGCTCCGCAGCACCAGATTGAGGGCATAGGTGGCATTGGGAGCAAAAACGACCTGTGCAGCATCCCGGGCACCCATTTTTTCAGCAAGGAGGTCGCGGGTTTTTTCTACCGTCCTGGCAACGTCAAACGCCCGGGCGTAGGCACTGCGGCCATAGGAGCCCCCCACCTCGTTCAGGTACCGAGACATAGCCTCGGCAACCGCCGGTGGCTTGGGAAACGACGTGGCGGCATTATCAAAATAGCTGTTTCGTTTCATCAACACCTACAGGGTTATGATCCGTTGTGCGGTCGAAAGTTGCTGGAGGATGTCATACATGTTGGAGATGGTACCGGAGGCGATCTTGCCTTTCAGGTCGAAATAATCAACGCAGGTCCCGCAAACAAGAAGGGCAACGCCCCGCTCAACCAGATCCGTCAGTGCAGGAACAGTGGGAGCACCCTCTGCTGCCACGAAAACGCCGGCATTGTAGCATAAAATAGCTTTCGGCAAGGGAGATACCTCTCCCAGTGTGTTTACGCATGCCTGCAGGAGTATTTTCCCCAGCTCTTCCGAACCGGAACCCATGCCGTGATGGCTGATGACAACCACCGCCCCTTCCTGCAATTTTTCCGTCGAGCAATAGGCCGCAGCATCACCAAGGGGAGACACGCCGACCACTTTTTCAAGTTCCAGGGCATACACTCCCGCATCAAAGGAAAGGACCGGTGCCATACCGTGATCCCGCAGGAAACGCATCAGGTTATCCCGGGAATTCTCGTTATCGATCAGCACACGGAGGCGCTCACCTTCGGCCATGGCTTCCAGTGCCTTCTTCGCCAGCATCAATGGCTGGGGGCATCGCAACCCGCATGCATCAACCGTTGTGATTGTCATACAATCTCCCTCGATGTTCGTTTATCAAGACAGCCTTTCAACAGAAATGTCTCTGCAAGGCTTGCCACGATCCTGTTACAGGCTACAGTATCCGCAGAACCTGAGTAGCATCAATCTTCCGCCTATTCCCAAAACTGTAATTCCCGAACCTGGTTTGCGTCAATCTTCCGCCAGTTCCAAAAACTGTCATTCCCGAAGAGATTCTGATCGGGAATCCAGCTTCTAACCGACTGATATCATGGATCCCCGATAGAGACATTCGGGGATGACAATCTTCATAGCGGAAGAATAGCACTAATCAGGGCGCACGATACAACCCTCAGCGTAGCTTATTGATACTATGGGTTTTATAAACATATTTCAATGGCTAAATATGCGCAGAAGCTTCCTTAGCCGACCGTCTCGTCGTCGTCCGGAAGGAAATCGGGCGCATCCACATTTCGCGGACGGGTATCGATTGCTTCAAGGGTGTCGATGTCCTTGCCGGTGGAAGCACCAAACTCTTTAAAGCGGCGTGCGGAAACCAGCACCCGGCTCTCCAGGGAACCGACTGCCCGATTAAAGGATTCGACGGACCGCTCCAGCGACCGACGGAGATCGCTGAAATGGGAGGCAAGCATTGCCACACGGTCATAGAGAGTCTTGCCCAGATCGCTGATGGCCTGGGCATTTTCGGCAATATGCTCCTGCCGCCAACCATAGGCAACCGCCCGGAGCAGGGCGATCAGGGTCGTGGGGGTGGCGAGGATCACCTTCTGTTCAACGCCGAACTCGATAAGAGAGGGGTCCTGCTCGAGGGCGGCGCTGAAGAAGTTTTCCCCCGGAAGGAAAAGCACAACGAATTCGGGCGTTGGCTTGAACTGGTCCCAATAGGATTTTGCCGACAGCTTGACCAGGTGGACCCTGATCTGACGGGCATGATCCTTCAACTTCTGGAGTTTCGTTTGTTCGTCCGGGGCTTCAAGAGCCTCCAGGTAGGCAGCAAGGGGCGCCTTGGAGTCCACGACCACGTTTTTGCCATTGGGCAGCTTGACAATCATGTCGGGCCGTAGACGGCCATCCGGTCCGGAGCTTGTTTCCTGCTCCACGAAGTCGCAGTAGTTTACCATCCCGGCGATCTCCGCCACGCGGCGGAGCTGTATTTCTCCCCAGCGCCCCCTCACCGTAGGGGACCGAAGGGCCTTGACCAGGTTGGCGGTCTCTTCCTGCAGTTGCGACTGGGCGGACGCGAGGAATTTGATCTGTTCGGTCAGGCTGACGTAGGCCGTCGTCCTCACCTTTTCCAGATCCTGGATCTTCCCGTCTACCTTTTCAAGGGACTCGCGGAGCGGCTTTACCAACTCATCAATAGCGAGTTGCCGATGTTCGAGGTCACCCTTGGCCCCTTCCTGAAATTTTTCCAGGTGAGTTCGGGCCAGTTCGAGAAACGATTGGTTGTTGCTCTGAAGTGCCTCAGCCGAGAGCGCCTTGAATGCATCAGAGAGCTTCACCTGAGCGGCATCAATCACAGCCAGCTTCTCCTCGCTGCCCTTTCGTTCTTCCTGGACAAGGGTTGCCAGCTCCGAAACTTTTGCCTTCAGGGAGGCATTTTCGCCATACATTGCCGTAATCTTCTCTTCGCGTCCCTCCAGCGCCGTTTCAAGCTCCACAATACGCGTGTTCTTCTCCTCCGCAGCGGACCTTTTCTCCGACTCGGCTTTCACGGTAACCCGCAACACGGCAATTTCGTCAGCTGCAGCAACCAGGGAAGTCTTGAGATCGGCTATCTGCTCCTCCCTGCCCTGCAGGCGTTCCGCCAGGGCAGCAACCTCGGTCTGAAGTTCGGCCCTGCCGCGACTGAAGGCAAGTTCTATTCTGGATTTGACAAGGAGCCAGACCACAGCCCCGCCGAGAATGCAGCCGGCAGCCAGCAGAAGATATTCCATACCTCGCAACTCCTTGAACAGAGATTTCTTCGAAAAGAAAAAAGCCGCAGCATCAGAAAACTCCACGATGCAGCGGCCTTGAGAATACCCTTTTTACCGGGAAGAATTCGTATCAGAGGGTAACGCCCGGGCTATCCCCTTTTGTCCCACCACACACTATTCCGGCGATCAGTTCCGGATCGAGCAGGACCTCCGACTGGATTCCCGAATCCATTTCCTTGAGAGCAGCTGCTCCCTTTGACAGTTCATCCTCTCCGATGATCAGGGTGTAGCGAGCCTTGAACTTATCCGCACGCCGCATCTGGCTCTTCAGACTTTTTCCCTCGTAGTCGATTTCCACCGAGACGCCACGACGCTGCAGCCAGCTCATGATGCGAAAGGTCTCCTGGCCCGCGGGCTCCCCGTGAAAGGCAATAAAGAGATCCGGTCGCTTGCCAAAGCCTTCGTCATCAAGCAGCAGGACAACCCTTTCAACGCCCAGGGCAAAGCCAATCCCCGGATACGCCGGACCGCCCAGCTCTTCAATGAGACGGTCATAGCGGCCGCCGGCCGCCACCGCGCTCTGGGAGCCAAGCCGCTCTGTGACCAGCTCGAAGGTGGTGCGGGTGTAGTAGTCAAGCCCGCGAACCATGCGCGGGTTAATTTCATAGGCGGTGCCGGCCAAGTCCAGATAGCTCCTGGTCCTGGCAAAGTGGTCGTCACAACCGGCGCAGAGATTGTCCAGGACCGATGGTGCACCGACGGTAGCTTCCTTGCAGCCCGCCGACTTGCAGTCCAGGGCCCGGAGAGGGTTGGTTTCGTAGCGACGTTTGCAGTCGTCACAAAGTAAATCCAGACGCTCACGGAGAAAGTCCCGCAGTTTCTGGCGGTACTCAGGCCGACATTCGTGACATCCGAGGGAATTTATCTGCAGCCGTGGCTCAACCAGACCCAGTTCGGCAAAGAAATGGCAGAGCATGGTTAATACCTGGGCATCGACCTTCGGGTCCGAAACACCTGCCACCTCTACCCCGATCTGGTGGAACTGCCGGTAGCGCCCTTTCTGAGGCCGCTCATAGCGGAACATGGGACCCATGTAGTACAGCTTGGCAACAGAGTCCGCCACATGGAGTTTGTGTTCGATGAAAGCCCTGATCACACCGGCCGTTCCTTCCGGACGAAGGGTTATCGCATTCTCCCCTTTGTCGACAAAAGAATACATTTCCTTTTCAACGATGTCGGTAGCATCACCGATGGATCGGGCAAAAAGCTCTGTCTTTTCAAGCACCGGAACGCGAATCTCGGAGAAGCCGTACGTCTCGAAAACACGCCGGGCGGTCGCTTCCACATGCTGCCATTTCCGGACCTCGCCGGGAAGTATGTCATTGAATCCTTTAATACCGGTTAACGCCACAATACCTTTCCCTTCTCCCAAGGAGCCTGTGGGACTTAGGGTAAATCTGCTGCAAATCCGTCTGGACGGTCCATATTTCGCCGCTTCATTGGGTAATAGAACAACTATTACCCTGCAAAATCGACAAAATCTGTCCTCGCCCAGCCGAATTTTCGCGTCGACTTCCTAAGTCCGACAGGCTCCTTGCTGTTGTCATTCTTCAATCAGTGCCCGGAACACCCGATTCCGGCCACTGAATTTACCACGATACATGGCCTTGTCCGCCGCCTCGAGCAGTTCGATCTTTGACTTGGTGTCTTCAGGAAAGCAGGCATACCCGATGCAAGCTGACAGGTGAATATCATACCCTTCATCGGCTATGAAACCGTGACTTTCAATGGTACGACGGATACGCTCCGCAACGAACGCAGCGCTTTCCGCATCCGTCTCCACCAGGATGATGGTATACTCGTCGCCTCCGTAACGGATCACCAGGTCCACATCGCGCACCGACTTCCGCAGCAGGGACCCGACCTCTCCCAAAACCCGGCTGCCAATGAGATGTCCGTGGGTGTCGTTCACTCCCTTGAAAAGATCCAGATCGATGAAGAGCACCGCAACACTGGACGCGTAACGTTCCGCCCTCTTCAGTTCCCGGTCAAGGGCCAGTTCCAGATAGCGGTAGTTGAACAGGCCGGTAAGTTCGTCGATGTAGAGCAAATTGCGCGCCGAGGCGAAGCGTGCTGCATTCTCGAAGGCGAGCGATGTCTGGTTCTGAAGAAAGTGGAGACTTCTCTGATTGATCTCAACCGGCAGGAAACCACCCTCCGGAGCAAACAGTGCCACGATCCCCTGGAGGTCTTTCTTCGACCGGACAAACAGAATGAGAACTTCATCCATTCCCTCTGAAAGCGGGGCAACGGAAGCAGTGGATAGTGGAAGCAGCTCCGCCAATCTTTCCCTGAGCCAGAAGGTATCGGCACTTGCCGAATACTTTGACAGGAGGGTTTCAGAGATTAACTCAGCTTCTTCAAAATCGAGGCCACGCAACTCACTCAAGCACAGTTGGCCATCCTCATCGGGAAAGATCCCCAACGCCCTGTCCGTGCCCAGTTCATTGACAAAGCAATCCACTACCAGGGATCCCAGACGTTCAATCTCGAGGCAATTCGAAATCGTCTGACCCACTTGGAACAGGTGGACAAGGCCTTTCAGCTCGGAATTTTCGTTCAGCAGACGACGCTGCTCCATGCAAAGTGCCACGGTATGCCTGAACTCATCAGGATTAACCGGTTTCAGGAGGTAATCCCTTGCCCCGTTTTTCAAGGCGTGAATAGCCGACTCCACATTGGTATTACCGGTCACCATGATAACATCGATATCAGGATTATGCCGTTTCACCTGAAACAGGAGATCAATCCCGGTCTCACCGGGCATGACCAGATCGGAGATGATCAGATGATACTCTGTCTCCCGTAATAACTCCATTGCCTCGTTTACCGAAGCAGCGGTATGAACCTCATACCCTTCGCCACTCAGGAGGTGGGAGTACATCTCCCGAAAAAATCGATCATCTTCAACGACAAGAATTTTTTCCATCCAGGATACCCCGAACACCCGTCATTCACTTCGCAACCGCTGAACAAGGTGTTTCTATCGGCCCTCAAACTATCAAAGAAATCGGAAGGTTGTCAATGAAAATGCCTATTTTCCCGGAAAGTAGCGACAGACCACCTGCCGTCTTCGAGAGTAACGGTTATTGTTCCATCCAGATCAGTGCGGTAGGTTGGTATGCTCCGTCGCCGCAATCGCACCAGAGTTGCCGTTGCCGGTAGTCGAAAACGATTGCCATATCCCGCGCTGACAAGGGCACACTCCGGTGAAGTAGCCGCGAGAAAAAGCTCCGATGAAGACATCCTGCTTCCGTGGTGAGGCACCTTTAGAATTGTGCAACGCAGTCCTGAAGATTCCTCCACCAGCCTCTTTTCAGTGTCCTGACCGATGTCGCCGGTAAAGAGGACCGAGAATTCACCGTAACGCAGTCGAAACACAAGGGACGTTTCGTTCAGATTACCACTGCTTGACGTTCCTGCAACTGAAATTGACCTCCGGGGGGAAAGAGGCGTGATTATTACTCCTCCCAGGGATATCGGCAGTGACGATGCATCAATCCGACGAACGGGGACATGCTTCTCCTTCAGGATTTTTTTCAGGGCCAGGTATTCGCTGTTCCCATCGTGAATGCCGCTTTCCCAGAACTCGCCAACAGGAAAATTCCTGGCCAGGAAGAGCAGCCCGTTCAGATGATCGGGATGTGGATGGGTCAGAACGAGGTAATCCAACCGGTCGATCCCCCTTCGCCAGAATGCAGGCGCCAGGAGTCTCTCACCCGGATCCAGCCCCCCTTCCCGGAAACTTCCACCACCGTCTACAAGCATCCTTTTTCCATCGGGAAAGGTGATCAGACTTGCTTCGCCCTGTCCAACGCTGTAGAAATCCAGTCGCAGCTTCCCGGAATCCGAATCGGCAGGTGCCAACCTGAGCAGAAAGAAGGCAACAACTATCAGAGAGCAGAAGACAATCCGCGTCTTTCGCACAAAAAATGTACTGGATGCGAGAAAAGCAACCAGCAACAGCAGATCGAAACGGCTGCTTCCCCACACCGGCAGAAGAGGGATTGCATCCAGGCATGAGAGAATTTTCCCGGATAGATAGACAAGAAAACCGGCTACCATGAGGAGAAAACCGGCAAGTGACGGCAGGACATGGATAAAAGGAAGGCTCGAAAAGCCGAGCACCACCCCACCGTAGCCCATGAGAGGTATGACAAAAAAATTTGCTACCAGCCCGGTCAGTGTCGGCTTGTGAAAATAGCCGGCTGCCGGAATCAGCGTCGCTGCGGTGGCCGCAACGGTAACCATCAAAAACAGCAGGAGGTTACGTGCCGCCCCTGGCTTCATTCCCTGGAATGGCTGCATGAGCAGTGGAGTCAGGGCTAGAATTCCCCAGAGTGCCAGAAACGAAAGCTGGAAAGAGATATCGAAAAGCGCCGCAGGTGACCAGGCAAGGATAAGGAGGGCTGCCAGCATCAGCGAGTGAATCGGATCTGTCTCCCGTTGCAGGAGAACGGCGATAATATACGCTGAAATCATGATCACCGAACGCAGCGTAGCCGGCGCGCCACCTGTCAGAAAGAGATAGAAGAGAAGTACCGGGATTGTCAGGACAAGAATCGTCCTGCGCGGATTGAGGCGAAGCAGGAGAAATTGTGAAGAGCGTGCTGCGCTGAAAACCAGGAAAAAGAAGAATAGCGCAATCACTCCCACATGAAAGCCGGAGATGGAAAGGATATGATTGACCCCCGTTCTGGCATACAGCTCCCGGGTATCCTTTGGCACGAGTCCTGACTCTCCCAGCAGCAGGGCGCGCAGCACCGCCCCCTCATCTGAAGGCAGAAGCCGCCCGATTCGATTTCCCAGGTCGGCGGCGATCTGGTCCATCCGATTTTGCAGGGGATAGGCGATCCCTTCCCTGATGAGGATCACCTCGGATGCAGTTCGGGAAAACGCCGTGGCATAGACCTTCTGAAAAGCCAGATAGCGTTCGTAGTCAAATTCTCCCGGAATTCCGAAATTTCTCGGCCTGCTGATTCGGGAAACAAACCGTATCAGATCACCGGTAGCCAAGGCAGCGTGCCCCTCTCCAACATACAGGAGTATCCTGCCTCTTACCTGCTCCTCGGTTTTTCCCCGAAAGATTCGCACCGTGCGCAGGTAAATCCTGCCGCCGTCTTCCTGCCACTCAGGCCGGGCATCGATAATTCCTTCGATTACCAGCGGTTTTTCATCCGCAAAACGAACAATCGAATCCGAAGGAAAACGTGGGACGAGACAGGACTCCATGGCCCCTGCCCCTGCCACGAAGAAACAGAGGGAAAGGCAGCACAGGAAAAGGATTCGGCGTGCAAAGAAGACTGCAAGGAGGCAGGTGGCGAGAAGCATGTAAAGGATAGGAACCGGCACCATAACTTGCCACTGGTTTGCCGCGGAGATTCCGGCAACCAGTGAAAAAAGCGGAATGAGGAGGGGTCGTTCCGACATGGATAAATATTAGCATAATCTAATAATTTTCCCAAGCCTTTTCGTGTAATTTCGACTTTCTATGGTATAAAATTCTATAGTGTCATGTCAGTCTTGGTACCCAAAATGCTGTTACCTGCTTACCCTACGGGAGGGAAAGAAACACTATGGGCATACAACAATCGATCGAGACTCTCAACACCCTTCATAAATGTGCTGAAATAGAGGAAGTCCTGGGAAAAATGTATGACATTTTCGCCGAAGCATACCAGGAACACCTTGAAATCTCGCGAATTTTTGCAAAAACTGCGGCGGAGGAGCGAAATCACGAATATCAGATCAGGTTGGCTATCAAGATCCTTAACCCCTTCAATAGAAACCATGACCCTGACCTCTGAGGAAGCTGACAAACATCTGGTCATGGTTCGCGAAACCCTGGAAATGCTGAAAAATTCAATGCCGGGCATGGAAGAGGCCCTGGACATTTGCATCAAATTGGAATCCATGTCCAGCCAATGCCATATGGATGCTGCTGCCCAGTTCACCGACCAATCATGCTCAAAGCTCTTCAAAGCCATGATGTCGGCCGACGAAGCCCATGTTGAATGTTTGGAACGGGCTCTAAAAAAAATGCACAGTGCCGGCAACAATCCTGAGACCTCTCGCTAGCGGTGTTGATCGTCAATATTCGAGAATAGACACAGGGCAGGGCAGTTTTTCCAGTATCAATTTCTTTCGTCACAGAGAATTTCTGTAATGATTCAGAGTATAAAAAAAGGCCGCTTTGCTAAAAGCGGCCTTTTGTATTGCAGTAGTTGATCAGGACGAGATCCCGTATCTCAGAAGTCATCCTCAAATTCGTCTTCATCTCCATCCTCGCCATAATCGTTCCCGAAAACGGCATCTTCCTCAATATCCCCATCATCTTCGGGTTCATCGTCCAGATACTGTTCTGACGAAAAATCCTCCTCGTTACTGATAGCCTCGAACTTGTTGAGCAGGTCCTGATCCGTGCAGTAACGACCTTTCTTTTTCGAACAGGTCTCATCCGTACATAAGTCGAAAAGCTGTATTTCGCTGCAGAGCCTTTGCGTTTTTCCTTCGTCTGACATGATTATTTCTTTAGACCTTTCTTCCCCGGTTAAACCTTGTCCACTCGGGGTCCTATAAAAATATACTCAGTTTCCACCCGAAATACGGGCTCCTATGGCCCTGAATCTGTTACAGATTAATCCAAATACCCCTGTAACGCAAGGGAAAAGTACCTCCCCTTCAGGCCCATCAGTATGGGTTGAAACCTTCGGACTCTCCCGTTGAAAGAGGTGTCCTGTCCTTCACCGCAAAGACTTCGATTCCCGACTTCTCTTCCAGAGGACAGACATATTCGCAGATCCCGCAGCCATTGCATAACGAATCCACCACATAAGGCTTATGCAGAACAAAAGGTCTACCCGAAGCATCGACCGACTGAACCGCCTCGGAACGGATAGCCTTCAACGGGATTGGGCAATGCTCCTCGCAGACGATGCAGTTGATCCCTTTCGCAAGGGGAAGACAGTGGTTCCGGTCAAGCACCGCCTTGCCGATCACCTCACGCTTCTTCTCTTCCACCGGAAGATCGGGAATCGCCCCGGTCGGACAGACCTGCCCACACAGGGTGCAGTTATATTCGCAATAGCCGAGGCGGGGAATCAGCAAAGGTGTATACAGGCCTTCGAGTCCGGCCTGGAAGACAGCGGGATAGAGGGCACTCCGCAGACATACCTTCATGCATTCACCACAGCGCACGCATTTTTTCAGGAAAGCATCCTCGGACCTCACCCCGGGGGGACGCAGGACAGAGGCCTGTGCCCGGGGAGAATGGAAACGGAACAGGCGTGCCAGAAAAAAACCCGAGACCAGACCGCCCAGGAGAACACGCCGCTCGGGGAGATACGGCGGCCCGTCTCCAGAAGCGCTAAAGCCGAAAGAAACCCGGCCGAAACGGCACTTCACCTGACACGCCATGCAGCGAAGGCACTCTTCCTTCTGCAGCAGGTCCTGGTCAAAGGAGCTGGGACAGTGGCTGCGACAGTCACCGCAGTCCGGGCAAAGAGTTGCCGGGACGCGTCGGAAGGGAGAAAAACGGGCCAGGAGACCGAGCAGTGTTCCCAGGGGGCAGAGGCGACGGCACCAGGTGCGTGTTTCATACCTTTCCAGAAAAACAATGCCGAGGAAAAGCAGAAAAGAAAGGAAGGCCAGGGGATAGAACGTCTCCCGGAATGGCAGCAGGTTATCCCGGAGAAAGCCATATCCGGGGGAAAGCATGTCCCGCCTTTCTCCGAGCACCCGGTAGAGACCGACCCATCCCTGGCGCACCGTGTCACCGAAAAGAGGATAGAAAGAAAAGGTCAGTGCGCGGAGAAGAAGAGCGATCGGGTCGAGGAACCCGGCGAGATTGATATTGAACAGGGCTGCCGACAGCAGTGGGAAGAGCAGCCAGTACTTGACCCTGCCCTGAAGAAATTTCAGCGGTGCCGTTTTCCTGATTCTTCCCGTTATCAGATCCAGTAATGTTCCTAGCGGGCAGATCCAGCCGCAGAAAAAACGACCAAGAAAGAGCGTGGCCACTGCCATGAGAAGTGCCGGGAGGAGAAGAACAATATACGATTTTTCGGCAAGGAAATAACTAAGCCCGACCAGGGGATCAGCACGGAAAAAACTGTTCACCGCCAGGGATATCCGGTCACTTCCCCGGTATTCCGTCTGAACGAACAGGAAGAGGAAAAGGAGCAGAAACAGTATTTGAGAGATGCGTGCGGATGGTACCTTTCCCGGCTTCATCTCCATCAGACCCTGAGGATCCGTATTGCATCCAATTTCATCTCCCCAAGACCCCGCCGGTACGCAGCCACGGTGGTTGCAATCGCCTCGGGCTTGAGCCCGAAAAGGGTCGTTGCAACAGCATCCGCAGCCACGATATCGCTGGAAGCGATCACTTTGTTGAGGATCTTTACGTCGCGAGGCTCGCCACCCTGCGGACCGTGAGCGGTCAGTATCCGTGTTGCGTCAACCACCGTCAACTGACTTTTCAAAACGGCATTGATGTCCGCCAGGGCAGAGTCGATATACTTGTGAATGCTTCCCCGGTTCCCGCCCATCACGCCCATGATGTTCTTCAAGCCCCAGGGTCAGGCCGGTAAGGCCATGGTGTTTTGCTACAGGAACGTTGATAAAGACATCGGCTGACAGGGCTTCATCGTACAATTCCCAGTCGCGGAGAGTCCGGCCGTTGAGACGAACCGATTTGAATCTTTCCTCCTCGATGTACTTGAGATCGACATTTTTCATCCCCCGCAGTGCAGCAGCGATACCGCTGGTGACATAACAGCGCCGGGGATCGTTACAGGAGCGGTCAAACACCTTGACCTTCCTCGCGCCGGCGCGCAATGCTTCCGAGACAACTGCACGCACAACCAGGGGATGGGTGTTGGCTGCCTGCTCCGGGCTTCGATCCCAGCCGATGTTCGGCTTGACAACAACCACATTCCCCGGCTTCACGAAGCGCCGCATGCCGCCAACGGCATTAATGGCCTTGATTGTTGCCTGAGAATAATCACGGTTATCCGCGATCGCCACCAGCGATTTTTCCGCCGCCAGCGCTTCGCAGAGCAGAAGATTGGAAAATAGGGGCGAGAGTCCGAGAAGTTTGAGAAACTGTCTTCTGTCCATTATGTCACCTCCGTACCAAACGTAACGATAAATGACCAGCGTCCCGTGCGGAACTACAAAAGAATAACAAACTGTCAGCGCACCACAAGAGTCCCGGCAACCATATCATGCAGTGCCTGCTTCCGCCTGGTGAATCCCGCCATGAGATAGCCGAAGCCGAGAGTAATCACCGAGAGGATCTTCGCCCAGTAGCGGGCGTTTGCCCTGAGAAGAGAGATCCTGCGACCCTGCTCGTCAGTGACCCTGATGCCGATGACAGCTTTTCCCAGTGTCGCCTGCACCGTAGAACTTTCCAGCAAGGTAAAATAAAGCCATTTCAGCAAAAATCCGAAAATTGCGCTTGTCAGTGAAAGTGTACGAAACACTTCGTCGTTCCAATCCATTCCTGACAGGAAAAAATAGAAGAGGCACAGGGATACATTCACAAAACCCAGTAGAAACCTGTCGATCAGATAAGCGGCAACGCGACGCCAGAAGCCGGCATACAAGACAGGAGAAGGCAAATTTGGCTGCCTGGATGGGGAAGAAATCGGCCGGTCTTGATGAGCCGGGGATGAAGTCCCGACCAATTGAAGACCACATCCGGGACAAAATTGAGACCCATCCTGGACAATCTTTCCGCAACGGTGGCATATCATTCCTGAACCTCATTATGGAGCCTGAAAGGATTCAGCGGAAGATTACTAGTAATCAGGTTTATTAAAAATACCATCTTAGAGAGAAACAGTCCATTTCCTTGACAAAAAAACCGGTTGAATTTCCCGGCAGGCGGAAAGCCTATTGATCGAGAATCATCCTCACCTTTTCAAGGAATTCAATCGGTTTGATGGGCTTGGTGATAAAGTTGAACTCATCCGTGACAACCCCCTTCTCCATGATGATGTCAGCAGCGTAGCCGCTCATGAAGACAATCTTCACATTGGGACGTATCCTGCAAATTTCTTCGTAAGCCTGCCTGCCGTTCATCTTCGGCATGACAACATCCATCACCACGAGTTGAATCTCATCCTGGTGCTCGCAGAATTTCACCACGGCATCGCTGCCATCCAGCGCTTCTATCACCCGGTAGCCGAACGTCTCCAGCACGGCTCTGTTCAGAGCCCTCACCGCAGGATTATCCTCAACAACCAGGATTGTCTCCGCACCATGAAGGTCATCGGTCTGAGGTTCATACGATGCCTGCGTTCCTTCAGGTCCCCTGACCAAAGGGAAATATACCTTGAATATTGCCCCTTTTCCCGGCTCGCTGTCAACGGTGATAAAACCATTATGCTGCTTCACAATCCCGTAGACGATGGAAAGTCCAAGCCCGGTGCCTTTGCCGACCTCTTTCGTGGTAAAGAACGGTTCGAACAGTTTCTCTCGTGCCGCGCTGTCCATTCCGGTCCCGGTATCTTTCACGACAAGCATGGCATAGGGAACCGCCGAAACGGCTCCGTCCGCCTTGAGGAGTTCAATGGGAAGCGGTTCCCTGGCGGTCTCTATCACAAGAAGCCCACCGCCAGGCATCGCATCCTTGGCATTGGTGACCAGATTGATAATCACTTGATCAATCTGGCCAGGGTCTACCAGCACATTCAATTCTTTTTCAAACAGTAGAATCTGCAGATCGATGTCCTCGGAAATAAGTCTCTCCAGAATTTTCTGAACATCAAGCACAATCCGGTTCATATCGATAGGGTGGGGATTTATGATCTGCTTTCTGCTGAAGGCGAGCAGGCCGGAGACCAACTGGCTGGCCCGGTCAGTTGCCGAAAGAATCTGCTCCAGGTGCGGCCTGGCAGGATCGTCCTCCTTCATGTTCATTTCGGCCAGTGAGGCAAAACCGATGATGGCACAGAGAATATTATTAAAATCATGGGCTACGCCCCCGGCAAGCTGTCCGACCGCCTCCATTTTCTGTGCCTGGCGTAGTTGAGACTCCAGTTCGGCCTTTTCACTGGCAGCCCGCTTGATTTCGGTAATATCCGTCAACATGGACTGTTTCGATACCGTACCGTCAGGATTATAGACAGGGGTACTGATTACGTAATACCAGCTTTCATCCTTTGGATTATATACCTCACAACGAACCGTCTCACCTGAAATGACCTTTTCATTATCACACCATTCACAGATATCGCCAAAATCATGCAAGGCCTCATGACAGATTTCCCCTGTTGCGTCCCTGCCGAGGCGCTCTATCAGTTTTTTATTCATGAATTCGATCTGTCTCGTTGCGGAAACAATGTAGATCAGCCCATCATATCCTTCGACAACAGCCTGGTAGCGACTGTGACTTTCCTTTCCCTTGCGTTGAACCAGGAGCAATTTTCGTGCGAAATACATGCTGATGCCGAGGATCAGAAGCGATAGGCCGGCAAACCAGGCCACGAAATAGCCAATGGTTCTGATTCCCTGGTGGTAGGTTGTCCTGGGAGTCTCGACCCTGACAACGAGCGCCGGGTTCCCATACACATCGGCAAGGAGGGAAAATCCGGAAAGGAAGTTTTTGTCGGTTCCACGGACCACCACGGGTTTTTCATTGTCAAAGGAAGAAAGGGGAAGCGGGAGATTTCGCTCTGTCGCAGCATAGACTCGCAGATGAAGCTTGGTGATAATCGAAAACCTTTCAATCGCAGCAGCATTCAGAAAACGCCCCATGACAAGTGTCCCGGCAACCGGACCGCGATATTCGCTGGTAAGGATCGGAACTGCGGAAACGAGGAGGTTTCCCTCGGGAAGCGTGAGTATTCCCTCGCAGGAACTGTGCTTGGTCCACTCTTTCAGACAGGGGGCATTCAGGGGTCAGAATAGTACGGAGGCTTTTCGGAAAAGGGGCATTTTGCTTCTTCTGGAGATCAAAATTGCGAGAATAAATCCATTTCCCCTCTTTATCCAGATAGACGATCAGATTCACTCCCAGCTGTTCAAAATTCGGATCGTCCAGATTTTTGCGGATAAACTCACGGTTACCATCCTGAACGAATCGGTAACTGTCGTCCCAGCCCGCATAGTCCTTGGCCAGAGAGTTAATGCTCTCCAACTCCGCTTTCAATGCATTGATCACCCTCTCGACATTCGCACGAGCCTCTTTTTCCTCAAGGTCTTCATAGCTCCTCAGCAGTATAATCCGGGCGCCAAACAGCAGAATGAGAAACAATGAAACAAGGGCCAGGCTGATCAGGAGCGGAATTTTAAATCGGGGGGGCATGAGAGGTCTCCTTGCAGGCGGATGCTTTTCTTTTATACCCTGCAGGCAGCGAAATAGACAATTTCATAAAAAGCAGCCTTTCATTACTGAAAGCATGTCGCCTCGTAGCGATCCTTTTCCAGAGTGTCGTAGGAGAGGACATACATTCTTGCCAGTATTTCAAAATATGTTGAATAATTACAAACATTGTATTGTTATTTATTCATTTGACAAGCACCACGAATGTACCGACAATTTCTCAGTCATAAATAAGTGATTGAAACTTTCCTTTTACGACTGACAGCCTATACTGTACGGTATGAGCCTGCTCAGGAATTCAGGCACAGACCACCATCAAGGAGGCCCTGATGAAACTTCCCGGCAAACCGACTCTCTGGAGCATTGGTACTCTTGCCGTCATCCTGCTCTTCATTATCCTTCTCCTGCCCGGCATACTTCGGAACGTAATATCGAGCAAACTGGAAGAGACCACGGGACGCAAAGCCTCCATCGGCCGCATCACCTTGAATCCCTTTACCTGGAGTGCCGAGGTCAGAGACTTCCGACTTGCCGAGAAAGGAAACAACAAGGCTTTTGCTTCTTTCAGCAGCGCCCGGATAAAAATCAGCCCGGCGTCTCTGACAAAAAGGGCCCTAATCGTTTCGAAGCTGCAAATATCCAACCCCCATCTGAGCATCGTCCGCACCGCAGCGAACAGCTATAACTTTTCCGATCTTCTCACCGGCAAGAAATCCGAAAAGGGGTCCAGTCTTCTCTTCTCGATCAACAACATCGAAATCGGCAATGGATCAATTGATTTTCTCGACCAGGCGGCCGGCAAAACAACCGCGCATACCATTCGCAAGATGAAGCTTTCTGTTCCCTTCATCAGCAACATCCCTTACCTTGCCGACATCTATGTTGCCCCCCATTTCAGCGCAGATATTAACGGAGCCCGATTCGTTGCCGACGGTAGATTCAGGCCTTTGGCAAAATCAATGGAAACTTCCGCCATCATCACCATCCGGAAGCTGGACATTCCCCATTACATGGCCTATCTCCCCCTTTCGACACCGATCTCTTTCAGCTCCGGCACTCTTTCCACGACCACCGAAATAACCTATAGGGTTTCAACCACGGCAAAACCCGAGGTCACCGTCACCGGTGCCCTGAAACTGGAAAATATCCGGATGAAGGACAGGCGGGGAGAACCGCTTTTGATACTTGACGGCGGGCTGATGCGGATCAATCAGGCGGATATCTTTGCCCGCAGATTCGATCTGGCAGCCCTGGAAACCGCCGGTCTGGAGGTTTTCCTGGATAGGGATGCTCAGGGCAAATGGACCTGGCAGAAGCTGCAGTCTCCCGCCACGGAATCGACACCACAGGAAACGAAGAAGTCGCCGAAACCATTTTTCAAGGTTGCCAGCATCAGGAGCACGGGAGGAAAGGTCCACTTCATTGACAGACTACCGCACAATGGCTTCAAGACCGACCTCACCGCACTTGACATGGCCGTCACGGGGCTGACCACGCAGAAGAACGGCAAAGCGGCCTGGAACATATCATTTCACACACCTCGCAACGAGTCTGTCGATCTGAACGGCGAATTGACCCTCGATCCTCTTGCCGTCTCGGCACAGCTGAAGGCAAGCGGGCTGGACATCGGAAGTTACTACCCCTACCTTGCTGACAGCCTTCGCACACCCCTGACAGGAAAACTCGACACCAGCGCTGCAATCACTTTCAACAACGACGATGGACTGAAAGTCAGTGACATGTCCCTCGACGGACATAAGCTAGGCGCAGATTTCGGCAAGAAAGAAGGGGTTCGACTGTCAGAGGTCTCTCTCAAGGGAGGAAAACTTTCCCTGAAGGATAAAACGGCTGAGGTAGAGTCAGTTACCCTTGCGGGTGGAGATATCAAGGCGTCCCGTGAAAAGGATGGCGGTTTTTCCTACGAGAGGATGCTGGTTCCCGTCAAAAACAAAAATAGAGAAGCCCGCAAAGGGCTCGCCCACTGCCGCGCCCTTCACCTATCGGATCAGGAAGATCGAAGGGAGCGGATTGAACATCAGCTTGACCGACCGAAGCCGTCAGGGCGACCCTAATTTTCCCTTGAAGGCACTCAGCTTCACCCTGCAGGACATCAGCGGGCCGACCAGCGGCACAATCCCTTTCACACTCGCAACGGGGTACGGCAAGAAATGGAAAGATCAGGGTTTCCGGCACCGCCCTGCCCTCACCCCTCAAACTCCGGGGCATCCTTGAACTGAAAAGAATCCCCCTGCGGGATTTTGATGCCTATCTGCCGGACAACCTGGCAATCTCCATTGCCGGCGGAGCGGTGGATACCCGGCTGGGTTTCAGCCTGGCAAAGACGGGAGAGAAGATCAACGGGACATTCGACGGTTCCCTCGGCATACGATCCTTCTACTGTCTCGACACAAAAGACAACGAAGACCTGCTGAAGTGGGAGCGCATGCAAGTTAACGGCATCAAAGGAGTCCTCAGCCCGTTCAGCCTGAAAATCAAAGACGTTTCACTCAGCAATTTCTACTCCCGGGTAACCATCACCAAGGATCGGACTCTCAATCTGCAGAACCTCACGACCGAATCAGCCAAACCCGTCAGCCAGTCCAATGACGAGACTCCACAGCAACCAACGACTTCAGCGCCTCCAACGCCACCAACACCACAAGTCGCGGCAGGGAAACCGGATATCAGGATCAATGCGGTGACTCTCCAAGGCGGAACCATGGTCTTCAGCGACTATCATCTCAAGGCGCCATTTGTCACAACCTTCTATAATCTCGGTGGTAGAATCAGCGGCCTCAGCTCCGATGAAAAACAGGTTGCAGATGTTGATCTGAGAGGCAATCTGGAAAATCATTCGCCACTCACCATCGCCGGCACCATCAACCCGTTGCGCAAGAATCTCTTCCTTGACCTGAAGATCAATTTTTCCGACATCGAACTTTCTCCGACAAGTCCTTATACCGGCACCTACCTTGGATACACGGTGGACAAAGGCAAACTGTACCTGCAACTTGCCTATCATATCGAAGACAAGAACCTCACTTCGGATAACAAGCTGTTTTTCGACCAGCTGACCTTCGGCAAAAAGGTGGACAGCGATCAGGCGACCAGCCTGCCAGTACGCCTGGCAGTGGCGCTCCTGAAGGACCGGAAAGGGGAAATTCATATTGACCTGCCGGTCACCGGCAGAACGGATGATCCCGAATTCAGTATCTGGCGACTGGTTTTCCAGGTCTTGCGCAATCTGCTGGTAAAGGCGGCAACATCACCCTTTGCCCTGCTGCAGGCTGCATTCGGCGGCGGAAGCGAAGATTTCAGCAGCGTCACCTTTGCACCCGGTTCGACTACCTTGACACAGCAGGAAAAAGACAAGCTCCTCAAGCTTGCGGGTGTGATTCAGGACCGCCCGAACCTGAGTATTGAGGTAACCGGCTTCGTCGACAAGGACAATGATCCCGAGGGCTATCGCAATGAATACCTGGCAAAGAGGATGCGGACGGAAAAATTTCTGGCCCTGGTAAAGGAGAAGAAAAACCTGCCTGGCCAGACACCGGACTCCACTGAGATCCTGCCAGCGGAGTATTCGACCTATCTGAAAATTGTCTATCGAAAGGAAAAGTTCCCCAAACCTCGTAACTTCATCGGCATGCTCAAGGACCTGCCGGACAGCGAAATGAAGAAACTCATTTTCGCAAATACGATCGTAGGAGACGCGGAACTGAAGAAACTGGCAGCGGAACGTGCCGCCGTTGTCCGGAATTTTCTGACGGAACAGGGAAAGGTCAACCAGGAAAAAGTGTTTCTGAAGAGCGGGGATATCTACAAAGCCCCTGCGGACAAAGGAAAAAGCGCCAGTCGGGTGGAGTTCGGGGCACTGGTGAAATAGATTCACTCTCCCCCTTTGGCACGGGTCGAGGATGGGATACATCACATGGGGCACCCCCTGTGGTTGCCCTCGGTTTGGGCAGGCACAGGGGCCTGCCCCTACAAAACCGCTTCCCGGCAGGCGTCCTCCAACTCCCTTCCCCGCGCCTCCCAGGAATGCTCATCAACAGCCTTCTGCCTGACCTTGTCGGACAACTCCCGCCGCAGCCCTGCCTGCTTGACCAGATCCTCCAGGCGTACGGCAAAATCAGCTGCATCGGCAAATCGCGCATAGACACCGGTATCTCCAAGTATCTCACGGTTTATCGGAGTGTCGAAAGCAAGGACCGGGAATTCCACAAGCCATATAATTGAAGAGCTTTCCATTGGCTTCGGAAAGGGAAACCTTCGGGGACAATGCTACGTCCCCGACCGAAAGCAGGCGCGCTGCATCACGGTAGTCGATCCTGCCGGTAAAGGTAATGCGATCGGAGATTCCCTCCGCAACAGCTCGCTGCTGGTACTGGTGGTGGGGAAACCCCATGACCAGGAAATGGAGCGGAACACCCCTCTCCCTGATGATCTTCACCACCTCCAGGAGAATGTCGATGCCCTGGTAGCGGTTGAGGACACCAAGAAAAACTGCCACCGGGACACCGGCCGGCAGATTCAGCTCCCGCGAACCTTTTCATCTTCGAAAGGCCGGAATTCCTCGGTATCAACACCGTCCATGAGTGGGCGAACCTTTTCCGTCGGAATGCCCCATCGTGCCCTCAGGTCGCGGGCAGCCGGGCCGGAACTGGTCAGAATCAGGTCGGTGCGAGAATTGACGAAAGCCTCGATCCTTTGAAAAAGACGGTACGACAGGGAACCCTTGCGAACAAAATCGTGATCAATGATCTCCGTGGTCAAGCTCCCCTGGCAGTCGAACAGAAGTGGAATGCGAAAAAGCATTTTCAGAAAGATCCCGAGAAATGCCCCTTCATGAAGATGGGCATAAAGCAGGTCGGGGCGAAAGCGTCGAATTTCGGACGCTGCCGAGCAAAAGAGCAGCAGATCGAGATAGGGTTTATGCCAGGAAGGACCGGCGGCAAGCTTGCGGTACCAGGGGATAGATGGGATACGCCTGGTGCGAATTCCGGGCATGTCCCTGCCCAGGTGGTAGGTGACGATCCGCACCTCATGGCCACGCCTGACCAGGGTACGGGCCTCTTCATAAATTCTCACGTGGCATCCGCGGTCGGAAAAATACGGGGTTGGGGCCAGCATCAGGATGCGGAGTTTTCCGTCACTCAAGGATGTGCTCCTGGAGCCGCGACCAGCGGACCGCGGAATATTGAATTGGAACATGACAGGAACGCAGATGAACCAGGTTGGCTTCGCCAAAAATAATTCCCCCTCCCTTGATGGGTGTATAGACTGGGGAGAGGGAACTTGTTAAAAATTTGCGAAACCATCGACCCTGATATGAAGGAGAATTTTATCATACCTCAGGAATCAAGATTGATCTTTTCCTTCACCACATAGATCGGTTTCCCCTGGGCCTCGTAGTAGGTCCGTGCATTCACTTCACCGAGCAGGCCCAGGACGATGAACTGGACACCCATGAAGATCAGGAAGGCGGTCAGGAGCAGCAACGGATTCCGGTTCATGCTGGTGTTCTGGAAAAACTTCATGTAGACCGTGGTCCCGCCGGTAATGAGCGATGCGAACAGGGTATAGATGCCGAGCCGACCGAAGAGCTGGATCGGCCGGGTCGAATAGTTGAGGAGGAATTTGACCGTCAGCAGATCCAGTATCACCCGCATGGTTCGGGAGATTCCGTATTTACTCGTGCCGTGAAGTCGTGGGCGGTGTCCAACGGGGATCTCGGTCACTTTTGCTCCGAATTGCGATACGAGGGCCGGGACAAAGCGGTGCATTTCGCCATAGAGATTGATTCCGTCCAGGACTTCCCGGCGATAGGCCTTCAAGGTGCAGCCGTAATCATGGAGTTTGATCCCGGTCATCCGGGAGATAAAATTGTTCGCCAGAATTGACGGCAGCGTCCTGTTAAGAAAAGCGTCTTTCCTGTCCCGCCGCCAGCCTGAAACCACATCGAACCCTTCGTCAATCTTTGCCAGCAGTTTCGGAATATCGGCCGGATCATTCTGCAGATCACCATCCATGGGAATGACGACCTTTCCCGAAGCAGCATCAAAACCGGCGGCCATCGCCGCTGTCTGGCCAAAGTTGCGACGGAAGCTGATCACCTTGACCCGCATGTCACCAGCAGCAATCTCACGGAGAGACTGGAGCGAACTGTCCGTAGAACCGTCATCAACCAGGATGAGTTCATACTCTATCTCACTCTTTTCCAACGCCGACACGACCTCGCTATGAAGGGCGGAGACATTTTCTTCCTCATTGAAAATCGGCACTACGATACTCAGATCCAAACACTACCACCTTTCTCACCAAGGATCAGGAAAAACCGGGAACAAGCGCCGGGCTTTCACCATGAACCGGAAACTTTGGAAAATATCAGTGCCCATCCGGAAAGCCTCGACAGAGGCTGGGCTGGAACTTCCTCGAAGCCCCTCGTAATCGGTCGCCACCCGAGACACAGAACAAGCTACTTGCTGGATTCAGGAGCTTTCCTTGCTGTCACCGTCTTGCCATAAAACCGTACGAGAGACTACGAGAAAGCCCCAGCCCAACGGTGGATAGCTCTGTTTTGGAGTTTCCGGATGAAAACTACCTGGCAAGACAGACTTCCGCCGATGTCTCAAATACGACCGACGCCAAAAAGCTTGATCCGCTTCACCGTCACGCTGCCGACTGGCCGCGCCCTCTTCCCGGCACCATAGACAGCGAGACCAGACAGCAAACCGGCACCATAGGATAGATGGAGGACAGGAAACAGCAACGGGAGAAGAAGTGCGGGACCTGTTTTCCCGCTCGAGACGGCAGCGTGTATAGTGCCGACCAGAACCATCACTAGGTAGCACAAAAGCGGCAGATAGTAAACAGGGAGATGGATAAATGGCAGGCTCAGGAGATAGAGCAGGAAGAAGACCGGAACAAAGGAAGCGATACCGCATCCCCCGCCAAGGAGAATCTGTTGGGCTCTCCCCCGTCCGTATCCGAACAACTGGCGGACAAAGGCGGAAAAGGTAGAACGCTGACTGCGGTAAACTGCAAGCTCGGGATCATGGAGCAACTTCCATCCCGCCCTCCGAAACCTCACCAGCAATTCGTTTTCTTCGTTGGGATAGAGACGCTCGTCGAACCCGCCAGCCTCGCTGAAAGCGGAAGCCAAGATGGCAAGGTTGCAGAGGATAAGCTCGTGATCGCCTGTTTCCCGGCAGATGCCGTGCCGGCGATAACGATTGCAGACACTTCCGGCCCCGAAAGGTGAAGCAAGGGCAAGTCCGAATGCCTGGCGAAGTGGCGGATCATTCTCCGGAGTGAGAGAAGGCCCTCCAACCACGGCAACGGCATCTTTTCCGAAGTGGCGAACCGCCCGCTTCAGAAAATCGGCAGAAACAAGGGAGTCGTCATCCAGAAAATACAGGATCTGCCCCTTCGCTTCCCGGGCTGCCTGATTTCGCTGGCGGCTGGGACAGGTCCCTTCGGCAACCAGCACCTCCAACAAGTTCTCGGGATAGTCGACGTTCCGCAAACCGTCAAGGGCACGCACAGCCCCCCCTGGCTTGACCGGAATTATGATTGAAACCGCAGGATTTTCCATCAAACCGTGCCGATCTTGTTTCGTCAGGCTTTACCCGCCCCCGTAGCTATGCAGGCCGGAAAGGAACAGGTTCACGCCCAGGTAACAGAAGATGGTAGCAGCAAAACCGATTATAGAGAGGATTGCGGCACGTTTGCCAACCCAGCCACGGGTGATCCTGGCATGGAGGAATGCGGCATAGATAAACCAGACTATCAGGGACCAGGTTTCCTTCGGATCCCAACTCCAGTAGGAGCCCCAGGCGTAATTTGCCCATGCGGCGCCGGTGATGATCCCGAGGGTAAGAAGGGGAAACCCGACCATGATTGCCCGGTAATTGAGATCATCCAATATTTTCGAAGAAGGAAAAAGAGACAGTATTCCCCCGGCAGGAGAAGGCCCGGAGGATGCTTCATGCTTCACCTTAAGCAGATACATGATCGAGACACCGCAGGCAACAGCAAAGGCCGCATAGCCCAGGAAACAGGTTACCACGTGGTAAAGAAGCCAGTTACTCTGGAGAGCCGGAACCAAGGGCTGAATTTCTTTCTGCGACTCGACCATCAACTGAGCCCACGCCATGCCCATCAGTGCAAAGGGCAGCACGAATGCGCCAACTGCCCGATAACGGTACTTGGAATCAATGAGGAGAAAGATCAGGACAATGGTCCAGGCAAAAAACACCACCGATTCGTACAGATTCGAGAGGGGCGCATGGCCACGACCCATATCATACGATTCCTTCCAGCGAAGGAAGAAGGCACCGGTCTGGACGAGAAAACCGAAACCCGAAGCAATGGTCCCGGCAAGACCGATGGTCCTGTTTTTGCTGGCAAGGAAGGCAAAAAATATCACCGTTGCCGCAAAGTAGGACAGTGTTGCAATATTGAAAAGGAGAGAACTGGTCATCCGCATACCTCCGAATTTAAATCTTTTTCAGTTTATCTACAATTTCATCCAGGGAAACACGGAACGCAGCCTGGTTCTTGTTGCTGCTCCCCGCCACTACGATACGCCCCCCCCCGATACGGACCCAGATCCGTCGATGGGAGAGGAAAAAGGAAACGAAAATCCCCGATACCAGAAGAAAACATCCGAGCCAGACAACCCAGACGCCAGGGTCTTTGGTGACCTGAAGGCCGGTGCTCCACTTTTGATCCATCCCCGCAAAGGTAACTATATACGATCCACCCTTGTCTGCATTAAACGCCGGATACTTCTCCATCAGCGCAAAAGGTTCCATCGCTGCACTTTTTCCCTGCAGCTGCACCTGCACTGCGGGGCCGGAAAAGCCCGGATAGATATTGCCGACATCCGGGGCATATCCGAGAACGGTCAGGGTCTCTCCCCCGGCAAGCAGTACCGGTTGGTCTGCGGTAGCCGTCACGTGAATTTCAGCACCACTTTTGCGGTCACGTACCGTAAAGTGGAAAGAGGGGTTGCCATCCCGGCTGTAACTGGACTGATAAAAGGTAATCCCCCGGTAGGTCATGGGTGAGTTGACAATGACCGGTCTCTTATCGATAACGGTCTTGCCGTTATCAATGACACTGAGGATGCTCCGATACTCTTTTGGAGCACCCGTGTCGTACAGGGTAAGGGAAAAAGAGTCGCAACGCACGGCAAAGCCGAGATCAATGACTTTTCCCGTCGTGGTTGACGCCGTGGTGACAGCCTCTCCCTCCGGAATCTGCACAAAGGCCTTGTAACCGAAAAAGGATCCGATCATGGCTCCAATGAAGATAATGATGATACTGAAATGGAGGATATAGACCCCAAGTCGACTGAAACGGCCCTTCTGGGCAAAAAAATGGTATTCGTCGTTGACCTTCGTGACAACAGGAGTTGTAAAACTTTGTCCCAGGATATCGGCAACAGAACTTTTGAGGTTTCCCGCACTCTGTGACACCTTCCATGACTGGACATTCGACAGGGATTTTTCCTGTTTTTCATCGAGAACCGGTACCTGGCCATTGATGAGCTTCCAGTCATGGGGAAGTCTGCGAAGGGAGCATGCCACCAGATTCAGGGTGAGCAGGTAGAGAAGCAGAACAAACCACCAGGAGTGGTACATGTAGAAGAAGCCCAGCTTGCTGTATAATTCGAATTTCGCCTGGGATATGGTCTGCAGATACTCTACCGGTGGAGGATTTCCCTGGGGGATGATCGTCCCGATAATGGACACAACAGCCAGACCAATCAGAAGAAAAATAGTGAGCTTCAGGGATGAAAAAAAGCGCCACATCGATGTGACAAAGTCATTTGCTTGATTTTTCAAGGATAGTCTCCCGGATAAAACTTGTTTCAGAATGCATTAGTCAAGAACGTAGAACGTGACAATCGTATGCGTTGTATCTCCGCCACTCCATGAAGCTGTTTATTGTAGCTTGTCGCTATTTTCTGTCAAGAAGAAAGACATGAAATAATTCATATCTGCGAAAGTTTCCGGGAGCCCTAAACAGGCAGAAGAAGCAAACACTATCCAACCTGCGCTTTGTCTGACTCTCTTTGAATTACCTCCGAAGAACGGGGAAGCTGCTTTTACGCTCCCTTTGAGAGGTTTCGTCATGTTTTTTACCTTGAAAAAAATGCCGTCAGGTGCTACAAGTGCACAAGTTTTCATAGCTTTTGACACATCCGCTTCCGGCTCTCCGCGTCAGGAAAGGGAGCGGACCGCATGCTGAAAATGACGTACTCGATCCCGTCTGAAACCGGGAGACGCGGAGGAAAAACGATGGGTTTTGCTGATTTTGCGAAGATCTTTGGCACAATGCGCCTGCGCACAAAGATGCTCCTGTTGATGGCCGTAATGCTCATCGGCTCACTGCTGATAACCCTGGCTGTTTTCCAGACTCTCTCCAGGGTCAGAATCGGCAGCGACAGCTACCGGAAAATTATCATCTCGCGGGACGCCCTTGATGACAGTATTCTGCTGAAGTCAGATTTTGAGAAACTTCGCGCCGAACTTCGGGACTTGAGCGAAACCTCCGGCAGTGAAACGCTCAAAACCGGCATTGCCTCCGTTACTGCTATAACCGCATCCATGCAGACCGAATTCTCGGCACTGTCAAACAACATTTCGTCCCCGGCCACAAAAGAAACTCTGGCTGGAGCAAAGAAACCCTGGACCGAGCTGACGGCAGTCATTCGTGAAGGAATTGCTGCCGCGGCAGAACAGGGAGACCGGTCACGTCTGAAAGAACTGGTAACAGGGACCCAGGCTTCCCGATACGATCGGATATCAACCGCCCTGGACTCACTGATCGTCGCACTTCGTTCGGAAGCCATTGCCGGTGAATCTCAGGAAAAGGCCTATGTCAACAAGACCGTCATCATGGGTTTCGGCGTTGGTGGCGGACTGCTTCTCCTGCTTCTCCTGATTGCAGGCTCCGTGGCAATCTCGATTGCCCGCGCTATCTCCAGAGAGGCCGAATTTGCCGATGCTGTGGTCAGCAAGGGAAACCTCTCCGACAGACTCACGGTCGAGAGTGAAGATGAGATCGGCAGCCTTGCCGGGTCGCTCAACAAACTGGTCGAGATGCTCCATGAGATGGTTTCAAAGGTAGATGTTTCCTCGGTGGAACTTTCCCGAATCTCCCGAACACTTTCCGACGCATCCAAAAAGGTAGTCACCGGCGCCCAACAATCAAATGCCCGGGTTGAAGAAACCTCATCGGCGGTCTCGGAGATAAACGCATCCATCAAGGAAGTGTCCCACGGCATCGATGGTCTCTCCCTCTCTGCCTCGGAAAACTCCTCATCTGTGCTGGAGATGGCAGCCAGCGTCGAGGAAGTTGCCCTGAATGTGGAGAATCTGGCTCAATCGGTGGATGATGTCAGTTCCTCTATCCTCGAGATGGCCGCCGCAATCAAACATATAAACGATAGTGTTAACGGCCTCATCGACTCCTCGACCGTAACAGCTTCGTCCATCATCGAAATGGACAGTTCGATCCGCCAGGTGGAAAAGAGCGCCTTTGACACCACGGCAATTTCCGAAGAGGTCAGACGCGACGCCGAAACAGGCAAAGTCTCGGTCGAAGCAACCATCAAGGGCATGCAGGAAATCAAACGTTCATCCCATATAACCCATGAGGTAATCGTCACACTCTCGGAAAAGGCAAGCGATATCGGTACAATTCTCTCGGTAATCAACGAGGTAGCCGAACAGACGAATCTCCTTGCACTCAATGCTGCGATCATTGCTGCACAAGCGGGAGAGCAGGGAAAAGGGTTCGCGGTGGTGGCGGACGAAATCAAGGAACTGGCTGACAGGACCAGCAGCTCGACCCGCGAAATCGAAGAACTCATCCAGGGCGTCCAGGCAGAAACGCGACGTGCCGTCGATGCCATAAACCTTGCCGAGAAGAGTATCGCCGATGGCGAACTCCTGTCCCAGAAGTCGGGAGTTGCCCTGGGGAAAATCGTCTCGGGCGTCGAAATGGCCTCTGAGCAGGTGGGAGAAATTGCCCGGGCAGCTGCCGAGCAGGCCAAGGGCAGCCAGATGATCAGGGATGCAATGGAGCAGGTCACCGACATGATCATGCAGATCGCAAATGCCTCTCAGCAGCAAAACAAGGGAAGCGAACTGATCATGACGGCTGTTGAGCGAATGAAAGTGCTCACATCCCAGGTTCGCTCCTCTACGCGCGAGCAGAGCAAGGTCGGCTCCCTCATCGCCGGATCCACCGAAAATATCACCAGCATGATCCAGCAGATCAAGCGCGCCTGTGATGAACAAACTCGCGGCAGTGAACAGATTGTAACAGCCGTTGAAGACATCCAGAAATCAACCCACGAAAACCTGAGTGCGGCCGGCACCATGGAAAAGGCAGTTAACGGCCTCTTTCAGCAGGTCGAGGTATTAAAAAAGGAAATCAGCACCTTCTCAGTGAAAGAAAACAGGTAAAGATCATGGGCAGACTCACCGAAACTTTTAGAAAATTGCGCAGGAATAACGAGAAGGCTCTCGTGACTTTTATAACAGCCGGAGACCCGGACCTGGAAACCACCCCAGAGATCATCCGGGAACTGGAAAGCGCCGGCGCCGACATCATCGAACTCGGGATACCCTTCTCAGACCCGATGGCCGATGGCCCGACCATCCAGCTGTCTTCCGAGCGGGCCCTCAGCGGCGGTGCAACGTTGCCGAAAATCCTTGAAATGGTGCGTTCGGTCAGAAAAACTTCCGAAATCCCCCTGGTTCTCATGGGATACTACAATCCTGTTTTTTTCTATGGTGCGGAGCGTTTTGTCGCTGATGCTGTCGATGCAGGAGTGGACGGACTCATCCTGGTGGACCTTCCTCCGGAAGAGGCTGACGCGGAAGGGTTCTCTGCACTTGCCCGAAAAGGTGGTCTGGATACCATCTTCCTGCTGACCCCAACCTCCGACGACGGACGTATTGCGAAAGTGGTGAAGCATGGCAGAGGCTTTCTGTACTACGTGTCGGTCACCGGTGTTACAGGCGCCAGAAAGGACATATCGGCAACCTTGGCAGAAGAATTGAAAAAAATCCGAAATGCAACTGCTATGCCGCTGGTTGTCGGCTTCGGCATTTCCGACGCCACCCAGGCCGGCACCGTAGCAGCGCTCGGGGACGGCGTGGTGGTGGGCAGTGCCCTGGTAAAACTGTTTGAGGAATTCCGTGGAATGGAATTGAAGGAAAAGGTCAGGGAATTCGTCTCTTCCCTCAAAGCAGGTGTGCGCGCAGCGAACACGGAGAACTGCGGGTAACTCCGCTGCCCCCTTTTCACTTCCCTTTTTCCACAACGACATGGTACCGTGGCACCCTTATCATTTTCCGGCTTTCTCGACCGCGCGCTTATCCGCAGGAAAACTGCCTGCCGAAAAATTCGGCGGCAGTTAACGGTCCGAAGCGCGGGAACTTTACATTAACGAGGCACAATTATGGGTTGGTTTTCACGAGAAAAGGCGCCGATTGCGCAAAACGATGAGAAAAAAGTCAGGGTTCCCGAGGGGCTCTGGACGAAATGCAAAAGCTGCAGCGAGATCATCTATACGAAAGAAGTGGAGAAAAATCTCAACGTCTGCCCGAAGTGTGATTATCACTTCCGTATCCCCGCCAAAGAGCGTCTCGACCTCATCCTTGATCCTGACAGTTTTACCGAGTTTGACCAGGACCTGGAATCAATCGACTTTCTCGAGTTCCAGGACACGAAGAGCTATCAGGATAGGATCCAGGCAGCCATGGAAAAAGGACCCGGCAAAGAGGCCGTGGTCTGTGGTGAAGGCATTCTCGATGGCACTCCCATTCAGATTGCCGTATTCGAATTCACCTTCATGGGCGGAAGCATGGGGAGCGTGGTCGGAGAAAAGATTACCAGGGTGATCGAGCGGGCCATTGAACGGCATACACCGGCCGTGGTCTTTTCCTCATCGGGGGGTGCACGCATGCAGGAGAGTATCATCTCTCTCATGCAGATGGTGAAGACCTCTGCGGCTCTTGCCCGACTCCGTGAAGCAGGCTTGCCCTATATCTCGGTACTCACCGATCCGACCACCGGCGGTGTAACCGCGAGTTTTGCCATGCTTGGCGATATCATCATGGCAGAGCCCAAGGCCCTGATCGGATTTGCCGGCCCCCGGGTCATCGAGCAGACCATCAGGCAAAAGTTGCCCGAGGGCTTCCAGCGCGCAGAGTATCTCCTGGAGCACGGCATGGTGGACCTGATTGTTCCGAGGAAGGCCATGAGGCAGCAACTTTCCCAGGTCGTGAACATGCTTTTCCGGCCGGCACCGGCTAAAGCAGGGAAAGCATCCCGTAGCTGAAAATAGCCAGTCCGCCATCGGCTCCACCATGACTTATCAGGAAATGATGTCCCACATCTACGATCTGGGCCGTTTCGGCATGAAACCCGGACTCCAAAGGATTCGGGCCACGCTGCGCGCCCTTTCGGACCCTCAAGACGCCGTGCAGACTGTCCATGTGGCCGGGACAAACGGCAAAGGATCAACGGCAACCTTTCTTGCGTCGATTCTCATGTCCGGAGGGCACAAGACTGGGCTGTTCACGTCTCCGCACCTGGTTGCATTCACGGAGCGTATCCGCATTAATGGCACGGAGATTTCCGAAACCGAGGTGGTTTCTCTGGCTGATCGGGTGCTCACCGTTGCCCCGGAAGGAACCACTTTTTTTGAGATTGTCACCGCAATGGCCTATCTCTTCTTTGCCGAGCAGGGAGTGAGAGCGGCGGTGATGGAAGTCGGCATGGGTGGACGCTTCGATGCAACAAATGTCGCATCAGGCATCCTTTCGATCATTACTCCGATCGCTCTTGACCACTCCCAATATCTCGGAGACACAATCAGCTTGATTGCACGTGAAAAGGCCGGAGTCATCAAGGAAGGACGCCCGGTGGTCAGCTCTTCCCAGTCGCCCGAGGCACAGGAGGTCATCCGAATGCATTGCATGGGAATGAAAAGCCCTCTTTACCTGCAGGGAAGCGATTTCAGCGCCACCTGGGAAAGCGATGGCCTGGCATATTCCGGAATTCAGTGGGAACTGCACGCTCTGCAACCAGGGATACCGGGCCGTTATCAGGCAATGAATCTCGCAACCGCCATCTGTGCCGCAGAAGTTGCTGGACAAGCAGGGAATGTCTTTAACCCCGGATTGCGTGCGAACGGGCGCGGAACAAGCATCCTGGCCGGGGAGAATGGAATTATTCGCCGGACCGCCTCGCATACTTCTCGACGGTGCACACAACCCGGCAGGAGCACAGGCACTGGCAGAGGCTTTGGCAGACATCCCCCGGAGAGCGCTCATCCTTGTGGCAGGCTTTGTCGGAGACAAGGACGCAAACGGAATCCTCGAGCGGCTCCTTCCCTCTGCCGACTCTGTCATTGCGGTATGTCCTTCGGTCCCCCGCGGCCTTGCCTCGCGTGAACTTGCAGAGCACTGCCGGGTACTCGGTCACCAGGCAAACGACGCCGGCAGTGTTGCCAAAGGGATTGGAAACTGCTTTCAATAAAGCTCAACCGGATGATCTGATCCTCGTTTGCGGGTCACTATTCGTGGTGGGCGAGGCACGGGCAATTCTACTCTCACAGACATTCGAACCATTTCGCGGATAGCACCCGGATTCCATGAAAAATACTCTCCTACAATTCCTGCTCGTCATCTCTTTGCTCCTTGCCTATGTCGTCCCGTCTTCCGCGCTCGAAGCGGCTCTCCCAAACTCGGAGGGAATAAAAATCAAGGCTGACTCAATCGGCTACGACAAAACCAGCGACTCATATAACGCCACAGGCAAGGTACGTATCGACTGGAGCGGCATTATCCTTTTCGCAGATACCGTTTCCCTGCGGCAAAAGGACAATCAGGCCGTTGCAGAAGGTAACGTCCTATTCATAAAAGGAGATAACACCCTTAAGGGAACCCGGGCAACCATGGACCTGGAAACGGATAAAGGTGAAATCCAGGATGCCTCTCTTTTTGTCAAAAAAGGAAATTTCCGTCTCACTGGAAAGAAACTGCAGAAAACGGGAGATGAGGACTACCATATCGAGAGCGGAACCTTTACCACCTGCGACGGAGAGGTTCCCAGCTGGAAATTCAAAGCAGCAGAACTGGACGTAACGAGAAACGATTATGCCGTCGGAAAGCATGCCGTATTCTATATCAAGGACATCCCGATCCTGTACTTCCCCTATATTATTTATCCGGTCCAGGAAGAACGTCAGTCGGGATTCCTGTTGCCCCACACCGGAGTGTCTTCCAAAAAGGGCTTCTACCTTGAAATCCCCTACTACCAAGTCATATCGCCAAGTCAGGATGCAACCTTCTATCTGGATATCCAGAGCAAGCGCGGTGTGGGAGTCGGGGGTGAATACCGGTATCTGATGAGTTCGGGAGGACATGGGGAGGCAAAACCCTATTTTATCTATGACACCGAGAAAAATGAATTTCGCGGCATCTTTAACCTGAACCACCAACAGTCATTCTCTCCGACCCTCTTCCTCAGTGCAGATATCAACCTGACCCTCGATCGTCAGTTTTATCAGGACTTCAGTGACACCACCGGGGTGTACAACATGCAGTATCTCGAAAGCTCGGCATTCATCACTAAACACTGGGAAAAGTACTCCTTGACAACAGAGTTGCGCTATACCGAAAACCTGTACGCCGTCAACAACAAAGCGACTCTCCAGGAACTGCCCATCATCACCTTCACCGGCCTCAAGCAGCAACTGGCCGACACCCCGTTCTACGTTTCCCTGGACTCCAACTTCACCAACTTCCAGCGACAGAACGGGTTGCAAGGACAGAGGATCTACCTCACTCCGATGATCACCTTCTACAACTCCCCGTTACCAGGGATTGAAAGTGCCGCATGGGTCGGATACCATCAAAGATTCTATAATACCTATGGGGGGGATCTTGCCACTGGCTCAAGCGATATGGGGATTCTCGAAGTGGGAGCATCGCTCTCCACCACCCTCTCTCGCGTCTACGACACGGATTGGGGCAACCTGAAAAAGGTACAACACACCATCATTCCGGAAATCAGCTACTCTTATTTGCCGCTGAAAAACCAGGACGGTCTTCCCTTCTTCGACTATACCGACAGGCAGGTAGCCCAAAACATGATCAGCTACTCGATCACGAACTATCTGACCGGCAAATATCTTTCAGCAGACAATCCGGCCACCTACCGGGATCTTGCCTATCTGAGGATATCCCAGGGGTACGAATTCAGCGGCACCCGTCGCGATGTCCTGACACTTGTTGATGACCAGCGGCCCCTCACAGACATCAGGGTCGAGGCCAAGGTAAATCCAACAGAGCGCCTTTCCCTCCAGCTGGACAGCCGCTTTAACACCTATCGGGCAAATATCTCATCCACAAACATTACTGCCAATGTTTCTGACAGTGTGGGCAACGCAGCACGGTTAGGGTACAGTTTTTCCCGTGACGAAGTCAGTTACCTTGAAGGAGGTTTGTCAATCAGCTACATTAAGCCGTTCGTTTTCCACTACATGACCCGCTATTCTTTCGACACAAACGATTTTCTGGAATCCTACTATGCCCTGGAATTCAAGCAACAGTGCTGGGGCCTGAACTTTTCCTATCGCGAACGTCCCGGCGACACGAGTTTTCTGGTAAGCTTCACCCTTTCGGGGATAGGAGCATTAGGAAAATTCAAGGCTTTCTAGCGGGCAAACCTCCTACAGCTTTCCTGTTTTCCCTTTACAACAAATGCAAATTTCTATATTCTTTTTTATTTGATCATCTATTGCCATAGCTGTAACGGAACGGCTTTCTCTGCAGTCGGGTCCATACCGCCGGTTGCGCAACCGATGTCTTTTCGCCGCAAACCGGCTGGTCAGCCGATGCGAAGCCTTTTACGATAAAGCAGGATACAGAATGAATATCAGCAAGATTCGCAATTTCTCCATTATCGCCCATATTGACCACGGAAAATCCACCCTCGCGGACCGACTCCTTGAATATACCGGAGCACTGACAGACAGACAGAAACAGAACCAGTTTTTGGACAAGATGGATCTTGAGCGGGAACGCGGCATCACCATCAAGGCCCAGACAGTCCGGCTCTCGTACCGTGCAGATGACGGCGTCACCTATATCCTTAACCTCATCGACACCCCGGGGCATGTGGATTTCAGTTATGAGGTGTCACGCTCTTTGGCTGCCTGCGAAGGCGCACTTCTGGTGGTTGACGCTTCCCAGGGAGTCGAGGCTCAGACCCTTGCCAACGTTTACCTGGCTATCGATAATAATCTCGAGGTCTTCCCGGTACTGAACAAAATAGACCTCCCTGCTGCAGAGCCGGAACGAGTCAAACACGAAATCGAAGAAATCATCGGTATCGATGCACACGATGCTGTTCTGGCAAGCGCAAAGGAAGGGATTGGGACACGGGAAATCCTTGAAGAGATAGTACGCAAGATACCCCCACCTGTAGGCGATTCAAGCGCTCCCCTCAAGGCACTGCTCTTCGACTCCTGGTATGACCAGTACCAGGGAGTCATCATCCTGCTTCGCATTTTTGAAGGCACCCTGAAGAAAGGCGACAAGATTCAGCTCGTGGCAGGCGGCCAGTGCCACGAGGCGCTCAAGGTCGGGGTGTTCGCACCAGCCATGGTGGAGGTCCCCTCCCTCACCGCCGGCGAAGTCGGATTCATCATTGCAGGTATCAAAGATGTCCAGGACGCCAAGGTAGGCGATACTGTGACCCTTCTTCACAGACCGTGTACCGTCCCGCTTTCCGGTTTCAAGGAAGTGAAGCCGATGGTATTTTCCGGGCTCTATCCCATCGATACCGCTCAATATGAACAGCTCCGCGACGCTTTGGCAAAACTCCGCCTGAACGATGCATCCTTCACGTACGAACCGGAAAACTCGGTTGCCCTGGGCTTCGGTTATCGCTGTGGTTTCCTCGGGCTCCTGCACATGGAAATCATCCAGGAAAGGCTCGAACGGGAGTTTGGCCTGCAGCTAATAACTACAGCCCCCACTGTCGTCTACCGGGTTCATAAAACGGATGGTGCAATCGTCACCATCGAAAGCGCAAACCAGCTCCCCGAGCTTCAATTCATTGATCATATCGAGGAGCCGTTTATCCTGGCATCGATCCATGTTCCTAACGAGTACGTGGGTGGCGTCCTGGCCCTCTGTGAAGATAAGCGGGGATTTCAGCGGGAAATAAAGTACCTTACCCAGACACGCGTAATGATCATCTATGAGATGCCGCTTAACGAAATCGTTCTCGACTTTTACGATCGGCTTAAATCCATAACCAAAGGGTATGCCTCCCTTGACTACGAGTACCTCGACTATCGGCATAGCGAACTGTCCCGTCTCAACATCATGATCAATGGTGAAATTGTTGACGCCCTTTCCCTCATCATCCACAAGGACAAGGCTTACTATCGCGGCCGGGACCTGGTTTCCAAGATGAAGGAGCTGATTCCACGCCAGATGTTCGAGGTCGCCATCCAGGCAGCAATCGGCAACAAAATCATCGCGAGAGAGACAGTCAAGGCCCTCCGCAAGGATGTTCTGTCGAAATGTTATGGCGGTGATATAACCCGGAAAAGAAAGTTGCTTGAAAAGCAAAAAGAAGGAAAGAAGCGAATGAAAAATGTGGGTAATGTTGAACTTCCCCAAGAGGCATTCCTGGCAATTCTCAAGGTGGAAGACTAAACTGAGTATTTTCACGTCTTCTTGGTTTCTGATCATCACAGAATAGAACCGGATGCTTTTCAACATCGAAAGGATCGTGCTACGGCATACATTTCACTTAACAAGGACACCAGACCATGGAAAAAAACAAGCTCCGCAACGAACCGGATTCGGACGCAAAGGGCGCTCCCACTGCTAAAAAAAAGAGTCTCGTCAGGGAGTACGCCGAATCAATCATCATCGCCGTTGTCCTGGCACTTTTTATCAGGACGTTCGTGGTGCAGGCATTCAAGATTCCATCTGGATCAATGGAAGATACCCTCCAGATCGGCGACCATCTGCTGGTGAACAAGTTCATCTTCGGCACGCACATCCCTTTCACCGACAAACGGTTCTTTGCACTTCGCAACCCGCACCGGGGTGATGTTATCGTGTTTGAATATCCGGAAGATCCCAGCAAGGATTTCATCAAGAGAATAGTGGGCGTACCCGGTGATGTGGTGCAGGGAATCAATAAGAACGTCTATGTAAACGGCAAACTCTACAAGAATCCCCACGAGGTTCACAAGGAAACGGATCTGGTGCCGAAGGATCAGAACCCCAGGGATACTTTTGGCCCGATCAAGGTCCCTGCGGACAGCTACTTTGTCATGGGGGACAACCGGGACCGCTCGTATGACAGCCGTTTCTGGGGTTTCGTCAAGAAGGATAAAATTAAAGGTTTGGCCTTTATCAAGTACTGGTCATGGGATGGAGATAACTGGCGGGTTCGCTGGGGCAGCATCGGCCAGCTGATCAGGTAGCCGACACATCACGCCCTGCATATACAGAAAAAGGCCATCCGAGCATACCGCTTCGGGTGGCCTTTTTACATTCTTCATCAGGGTCAGATAGGATTATGCCGCAGGTGAAAACGCCACCTGCCTGCCTTTTTCCAGGAACAGAACCTCGTCTGCAAGAACCGCCATCTCTTTTCTGCTGTGGGTAACGAGAAGAAACGGGATCTGCCATATCCGCTGCAACTCCAGGAGCTCTCCTTGAAGGGCCTTCCGATTGCCGTGGTCAAGGGCGGATAACGGCTCGTCCAGCAGAAGCAGGTCCGGCTCAACCATGAGGGCCCGGGCAAGGGCAACCCGCTGCTTCTCTCCTCCGGAGAGCTGGCAGGGATAACGATCCTGCAAACGGGTGATCTTCAGCATTTCAAGCACATCCAGAACCGTCATCTTGAAGTTGCCGCCCTTCTTGCAGCGGCTTGGAATACCGTACATAACATTATTCTTCACTGTCATGTGGGGAAAGAGAGCGTAATCCTGGAACACGTAACCGATGCGTCGGCTTCGAGCCGGAATGGCGATACCGTCATCCGCTGAGTAGAAGACCTTCCCGTTCAGCGAGATACTGCCCTTGTCCGGCAACTGCAGACCGGAAATGCAGTTCAGGATAGTGCTCTTTCCGGCGCCGGAGGGACCGAAGATTACGAGAATTCCTTCGTTAACGCTAAAATTTACATCGACAGTGATGCCGGGCAGACTTTTATGGATGTTCACTTTCAGCACGGGACAAACCTCCTTTCTTCCATACCTTGAGCTTTCCGCGACTCCACCAGTTGAGCCAGAATACGGTTCCGAAGGATAGCAGTGTAATCACCAGCACCAGGTTCCGGGCCGCATCCGTATCCCCCATCTCCACGGCAAAATAGATGGCCAGGGGGATCGTCTGGGTCTTTCCAGGGATATTCCCCGCCACCATCAGTGTTGCGCCGAATTCGCCCAGTGCACGGGCAAAGGACAGCACCAGTCCCGCAAGGATGCCGGGCCACGCCAGCGGCAGGGTGACTGTCAGGAAGATCCGCATCTCCTTCGCCCCAAGGGTCCGTGCCGCCTGCTCCAGTGAAAGGTCAACCCCGGCAAAGGCCGCCTTGGCACTCTGGTACATGAGGGGAAACGAGACAACCGCAGAGGCGATGACCGCCGCCCACCAGGTAAATACCAGCTGGATGTCAAATGTCTCCAGCAGGAAACTTCCGATCGGTCCCCGCTTGCCCAGAAGGATCAGCAGACCGTAGCCCAGAACCGTCGGAGGCAGCACCATGGGAAGGATGATGAGCGATTCCACGATATTTTTTCCCGGGAACTCCTTCCGCGCCATGGTCCTGGCAATGCCGAGGCCGACGAAAAAATCGACGGCTACAGCCGCAATGGCAACCTTCAGCGAGAGAAGTATGGGGTCAAGCATGCGTTCAGCTCCTTGGGAAAATGTTCGATAGGCAAGCAGTTGCACGGTAAATGCCAGATTACTGTAGCTGCTGCATGTTTTCTCGATAACTTTACCTGAAGGTACCCTGAAGGCGCATAACCGGCCAATTGACTGAGGGAAGAACCTGACCAATGAAACGTGGGAATGGAATGAAAAAAACCAAGGAGTGAAATACCAGACAACAGAGGGCAAAAAATGTGCCTCAATAATTAAGCAGTAAGTGTTTGGCCGTAGAATTTCCGACCAACTCCGTGAATGGAAAAGTTGTATTCCTGGTTACCAGGTGACCATTCTGACCCGGTAATCGCCACCGATCACCATAAACTCACCCTCACCCTTGAGGATGCTGTTTGGCAGGAGCCCATTGAAGAAGAAGATTTTGGAGATAGGGACCTGCACCTGCCAGACTGTATAGCCGAACTCCCAGGCCCGCTCCATGTCATCGGTAAAAGATGATAGGTTGTTGAGACGAACGTACTGCTCCGTCTTTGAAATTACCTCCAGAACCTCGTGCTCTTCAGCATTGGTGACACCCCGGTAGAGCGTCAACCATCGATCGTTCGCAAACCTTCGCGCCAGATCATATTGAGAATATTCAAAAAGCAGGTCGAGTTGAGAATTGATAGCATTGGTACGCGCGCTTCCCTTGGTACGGTCGATGGCGAAAACGAGGTACTCTTCGGAGTGGACATCGGTGATTTTCAGCTTGTGGAAAGTGGGGGGCAATCCGATTCTGCTCTCAACCCAGCCTTTGAGCACGGCACCCTCAATGGAGTTGGATTCCATTCCCCAACCGCGGAGAAAGCGAAGATAACTGTTTTTGATGCTTTTTCGCGCTTTGTCGCTCTGCTCTTCCCATTGGTGAAGTTGAAACTTCACCGACATGTAATCATTGAAAAAGGCCGCCCGTTCATCAGCCGAGACGATCTCTTCCAGCCGTTGAAAGAGAAATCGGTTTGCCTCACGAACCCCCATGAGCTGAATAGGCTGGGGATTTTCGTTAAAGTGTCGTGAGGAAATGACCCACGGCGGCAGATTACAGTGATTGTAGGAAATAGTCATAACGGAAGATACCAGCCTGTAAGAATCTGGTCAAACAGTTTCCATCCTGAAGCTCCAGATATGCGCTACATGACTTTCGCCAACTCGATCAACGTTTCCCGAATCGGGCCCGGAGCTGCATAAACATCTATCCCCAACTGTTCCAGCTCCATCTGGGGCGCCTGACCGATCTGTGCACAGACAACAGCCCGGCATTCCTTCAGCGCCTCTGCAGTGGCTGTAAGAACCGGTTTCCGCAAACCATGATCCGGATCATCCGAACAGTATTTTTCCACCCTCTTTTCCTCTTTCAGGGTCACGGTTTCATTCTTGACCTCGAAAACATAAAAATGATCCGCATGACCGAAGTGCTCATTAATCTCTTTACCATCCCGAGAAGCTACAGCAATCAACATGATATTTTCCTCCTGTACAACCTGAGACGCAAGAAATGAGTAAAGAAGAGAAGACAGAACAAACCCACCTTCCAGCGTTATTCTCCTCTATCGAGACTCACCTCTTGCGTCTCAGGTCTGACATCTTACGTCTAACGTCTTACATCAAACGTCTCACCGACTTTTACAGTTCGATCGGTGCAAACGAGAACGATTTCTTAGAACATGTTCTGCCGCATGCCTGGCAACCGATGCAATTGCCGGGGTTATCCACTTTCATGAACATTTTCGCGGAATCGTCCTCATCCACCTCCTCAAAAGTCAGCACGTCGTGTGCACAGACCTTGTAACAGCGGCCACAGCCGATGCAGGTCTCCGGGTCAATGGACATGATAAATTCAGGGGTCCACTCTTGTTTGTCTCTGGTAAGTCCGGTAATGTATGCCATGTTGCTCTTCCTCCATCTGTTTTTTGTTATTGGGTCAGGATCTCCCCTGCCCGATCTTACGCCGAAACTGCCCATGCTTTCTACAAACTCAATCCTCCATGAACGAAGAAATGCTCCCCTTGTTCATAGCCTTTCTCATCCAGGGGGGAGGATTCACCCGCAAAACTTCCTGCAGTTTTTCGACAATTTCCATCACACTCGTCTCTTTGCCGGTCTTCATGGGATGCACCTTGCAGGCAACAACCTTGGCAGCTGCCGGTCCGCCAATCTGCATGGTATAGACGATCGAGCAACCACCCAGCACCGCAACTCGCGAAGCTATCTTGTCCTCTTCATCGTCTCCCGATTGCACGACCGGAACCGTCTCCAGGAAATGGGCCTCGTCCGGCCCGATCTCCCAGACACAGAAGCTGCTCGCCATGCCAAAGTGCTGATCGATCATTTCGCCGGTTGAACTGGTAAATGCTACTTTCATAATTAACCCCTTTTTCATCCACAGATTTCACGGATTTTTCGTCAACAGATAAGGCATTTCATAAGGAGTCATCAACCTATAAACGACTTACAGGTTTTTCCTCAATCTGTGTAATCTGTGGATTTCCCGTTTTTAGTTATGCGCCAACTTCTGCGCCTCCTTGGCATTAGCCTGAAAGATATTTGCCGTCTCAAAAAGAAGGTTCATGGTTCCCTTGTAGCCAACCCTCATTTTCTGATGGGCACCGAGACGATCGAAAACCGGCAACCCGGCCCGCAGATGGGGAATGCCACCCATCTTTGCCGCTGCCTGACGGCCGTTGCTGTTAGCAACCAGCAGACTGCTTTCGGCAATGACCGATTCCAGATCTTCAAGGTCGCCAACGTAGACATTCTCCGCCGGCAGAGCATCCAGCCCGCGCACCCTGGTGGCTGAAAGAGCTGACTGAATTTTACAACCCATCCCGGCCAGGAAATTTACCATGACCTTAAGCAGGTCGCCCTCCAGGGCAAGGGTAATCTTCTTGTTGCCGAACTGGTAGTGGGAGTCCACCATGGCGTCCATGAGCCTGCTCCGCTGGCGACGGAACTTCTCGGGAATCGGTCGTCCGGAGATTGCACTCAAGGTCTCCATAAACAGATCCATTTCGGCAAAACCGGTGATGGAGGTGAAACCGTAGGCCGGAGTGCCAAACCGCTCCGTCAGCTTTCTCGCAGACTTGGCCAGCGAATCGCCAAGGTACATCGTGGCGACGCTGCGACCGGCCTGCCTGATTCGTGCGACCGTTATCCCACCCACGGAGAGGGCGGAAACGGTATCGTCCACATGGCCGTCCAGGGCGCAGGAAATATCCGGAATCACCACCGGGTCGAGACCAAAGGCCTCGCAGATCTCCTTCACCTCTTCCACGTCAGCCGGGGTCAGGAAAGCACCCGGGAGGATGGTCACCTGGTTCGGGATCACCTCGCCGGCCTCCGGCAGGGTGGCGCAGATTGCCTCCACCGCAGCGGCATAGCCTTCCTGGAGCGAACCGCAGTAGTCAGGGGTGGAAGCATGAATCACCGGGACATCGGCCAACTCGGGGTTCTCTTCCCGAAACTGGAAGATGGCACTCCGCACGTCATCACCCATTGTTTCGGTCAGGCCGGAGGTCATCACTCCCACCACGCCGGGATTAAATTTTTCGATAACCTTTTTCAGACCTTTCTTCAGATTCTCCCAACCACCGAAAATGGCGGTGTCCTCACTCATACTGGTACAATTGAGCGCGATCGGCTCCTTGAAATGCCGTGAGAGCTGCAGGCGGATAAAGGTGGAGCATCCCTGGGCACCATGGAGCAGACCGAGCATCTGGTCGATGCCCAGAAAGGCCAGAGTCGCACCCAGAGCCGGGGAATTTTTCTGCGGATTGACCGTGGCGTTCTTGGTCGGCACCATAACCCGCGATTCTTTCATGTTCTCGCTGAGATATCTTTCCCCATGCCCCATTGCAAAAGATACGTCAGCGTCCAGCTCTTCCGCGTTTTTTTCCCAGGGGGCTTTCTTGTTCAGGACCGGCCAGATCGGATTGTTGACGGTCAGGTCCAGCTGCTTGGCAAAGGTCACCATCCCCTCGTACCCGGCATAGGGATGGGAGCGGCCATGGTTGATATCAAGAAATGGCGTCTTGGTCTTCAGGGCCAGGAACTTGGTCTTGCCTCCGGCCACAATCAGGTCGGGCAGCTTCTCATACATGACCTGAAGCAGGCCGGCACTGCTGGTGTCCTCAATGATCTTGGCATCCTTGTGCATCAGGGCCTTCATGCGGTAGAAGTCTTCCAGGGTGGAGTTCTGGGTTCCTGCTGCAAGGATCTCAACGCCGAGTTCGCGAAGGGCATTAACCATGGACCAGGTCTTGACCCCGCCGGTAAAGAGCACCGAACGCTTCCCTTCCAGCCGGACCCGATAGGGAGCGAGTTTTTCGCGGCACTTCTCCTCTTCCTCGGCAATGAGCCTCTCCACTCGCTCCTGCATAACCCTTTTTTCCAACCCGCCCACGGTATTGTCCAGTTCCCGGGCGATATCGCGCAGTGCCTTGGCAGTGTCGGTCATTCCATAGAACGACTCCTCCAGGTACGGCATGCCGTATTTCTTTTGCATCTTCTTCGCCAGGTTCGTGAGACTTTTCGAACAGATGATCACATTCAGCTTGGCCCGATGGGCATAGCGAAGATCCTCGAACCGGGCATCACCGCTGAAACAGGAGAGAACCCGAATACCGAGCCTGTCAAACAGGGGCAGCATTCCCCACAGGTCACCGGCGATGTTGTATTCGCCGATCAGATTGATATCGTAGTCGGTAACAAATTCCGGCTCGGCAGTTCCGATTACGTATTTGAACATTACCTCTCCGGCCAAGCGGTTACCGATGTTTTTGTCACCGATGAATCCAGGGGCATTTACCGGGACAACAGGCATCGTCACCTTGTCCTGAGCAGCGGCACAGACTGCCTCGATATCATCGCCGGTCATGGCGGTAACACAGGTAGCGTAAACAAAGATCGCCTTTGCCTCCGGATAGCGTGCCGCCAACTCGCGAATCGCCTTGTAAAGCTTCTTTTCACCGCCAAAAACCACATCGTTTTCAAGGATTTCGGTGGTGAAGCCGCGCCGGAACAGCTGGGATCCTGAAGAACGGGCTCCCCTGTTGTCCCAGGAATTTCCGGCACAGGCGATGGGACCATGCACCAGGTGGATAACGTCGGTAATCGGCATCAGGACTACCCGGGCTCCGTCATAGGCACAACTCTTTTCAGCTCCCTCGCCGGGCTCCGCCTTCTTGCAGAATTTGGGAGCGCCCTTGTCGTGGATATCGCATTCGGTTACATCGTAATAATCGGGCTTTGCCATACTATTCTCCCCTGCATATTTTTACGGTTTCGGTTCATGCATCTTTTGTCTGGAACCGAAAAACGGAAAAAAGGCGCCCCACCCCTTCTCGGGATGGTTGGCGCCTTTGCCAATTTTCGCTGTTGAAAATTTTTTGTATTACGAACCTTCTTAGCATTAGGTGTGCCAAGGAGATACTCTTCGATATTTCAAATAGTTGCAAATACGCATCATCCTGAGCGGGCAATTTCCACGCAAAGGGATGCCTTTTTTTTAGTCAGCCATTTTCTTTCTTGCGCAAACATTCACGGCATCAGACGGAGAAATTCTCCAAAATTACTTCCTGTTTATTGAGTAAACTCAAGTCTTCACAGTCCTCTACGTCTTCACATCAAGATAATACTATGATAGTGTGTCTCACTAAAAATAGATTGGCACATGTATTGTCAATAATTATAGCTTGCGTTCTTGAACCCCATTTATTGTTTCCAAGACTCTTGCTTTCTTTTATAAAATGACCAAAAACAGTCCGTTTCCTGGTTCCGGACTGGCAAAAAAACTTCACACACTGCTGCTCTTTCAAGAAACATACATTACGTCAAGGAATATCGGCACCATTATGCTGCGGCTCCAAGGTCATTTATTACTAAAGTTCCGACTCTTTAATCCCGAAACAATAAAGGGAGATATTACAAATGACTGATCAGCACCGGCAGCAAACATCTGATGAACACCATGCAATGATAGACTGGAGTGTTCTTGAGGCGTTCCAGGCCTTTCGCAGGCAGGATGGACCCGACCCCCGCATCCGACTCATAAACGTTTTCCTCAACTCTTCGCCACCCTTACTGGACGCAATGAGAGCCGCTCTTCAGTCATCGGATGCCGATTCCCTGAGCAAGGCAGCCCACTCTATGAAATCAGGCAGTTCGAATATGGGCGCCGTAGGACTCAGTGATCTCTGCGCGGCACTGGAGAAAATCGGCAGAAGCGGTACCACGGAGAAAGCCGGAGATCTGCTTGCCAGGGTTGAAAGAGAGTATGCCGCAGTAGAAACGGCCTTCACGAAGATCGTGACGGAAAACGATAACTGATTACACCGTCCTCATCACTGAACAAATATCAATCGGGACGTTGAGCGGGAGAACCTGAAAAGTACCGAGCCCGGTCACCGAAAAAAGGAAAGCCTATGAACAGCAGCAGAACTGCGGGACACCCCCGCCTGGTCTCAATTGCCCTGATGCTTGGGGGGATTATAGTCTCCGGCATCCTGCCCCTTTACGCGGCTCAGGCAGATGATCAGGAAATGCCCATCCCCCCACCTGTAGATGAGTCGGCACCCCAATTCACAAAGTTAACCCTCCAGAACTGCATCGACCTCGCACTCCAGAACAACCACGCGAAAGCGGCCTCCCGCTACAGCATCGAAATAGCCGAAGCCCAGCACCGCCAAGCCCTCTCTGCCTATTGGCCGCAGGTTGGCATCAAAGCAACCTACTCTATTATGGATGAAGACCCCAACTTTATTTTCCCTGGGGAAAACATAGCGCTGCCGCCGGGAACGACAATCCCCGTGAACACTCCTAACGGTCCGTACGAACTGTCCAGCCTGCCAGTACCTGAACAGAAGATCAAGCTGATGGACCGCCAGAACTTCATGGCATCCCTGAATGCCACCCTGCCACTTTATACCGGCGGCAAGATAAGCTCGATTGTCCGGCAGACTGAGCAGGGGCTCCGTGCGGCACGGGAAGAATCCCGCCGAACAGACCTGCAAGTCATTTACGACACCACCCGCTACTATTACGGCGCGGTCCTTGGCAAGGAACTTCTTAAAATCGGCAAAGATACCCTCGCCCGCATGGAAGTTACCCTGGAGTTAACCGAAAACCTGTATACCAAGGGCTCCGGCAAGGTAAAAAAGACCGACTACCTGCGCAGCAAGACGGTTGTAGAATGGCTACGCTCCGCAGTCTCTTCGCTGGAAGCGAACGAAGAACTGGCCAAGGCTGCCCTCACCAACTCCATGGCTATTCCCTGGGATACCCCGATCGAAATAGCGGCCGAAGACCTTCCCTTCACTCCGGTCCGGAGTGACCTGCATGACCTGGTAAGCGAAACCTATCGGTTCAATCCCGATTGGGCTAGAATGGAAGCCGGCTTGACAGCTGCCGAGGCGAAGATTAGCGAAGCCAGAAGTGGTCATCTGCCGAAAGTCGGCCTATTCGGCAGCCTGACCAGAATCGAGAACTCTTACGACAAGGGGATGGTCACCCCGGAAAACAAAAATTCCTGGGCGATCGGCATCGGCCTTGAAATTCCCCTCTTCGACGGCCTGCGTACCACGAATGAAGTACGTGAGGCAAAAGCGCGCCTTGCGAAACTCAAAGAGCAGCAACTGCTGCTGCGGGAAGGCCTTGCCCTTCAGGTAAAACACCTCTTCATCCAACTCATGAAATCCCAGGACCAAAAGACCTCCACCGAGGCCGCCGCAATTTCAGCGGAAGAAAACAGATCGTTGAATGAGCGGGCTTACCAGGAAGAGCTGGTAGAAACGAAAGATGTGATCGAAGCACAGCTGATGGAGTCCCTGATGAAGGCTCAATACCTGAAAACCCTTTACGATCACCTGGAAGCTCAGGCAAACCTTGACTTTGTCGTCGGCACCGAAGTGGCAAACTTTTTTAAAAAGGCTCACTGACAGCTAGAAGAAAGAATATAAACCATGTCTTTTCTGAAGCTCATCATCGCAATATGCACCACAAGTCTCCTGTGCCTCCTGTCGGCCATGATCGTGCAGGCCTCCGGCACCGACCATGACAAGGAGAGGCCCCTGGTAATCGGCTATTCAAACCAGGCATTCTACAATGTTGACCCTCGGGATGCCATCGGACTGACCAAGGTATGGGTCCAGGACGCCGACCGGAGGATGGGAAACACGGAGGGAACCAAAGTAGTATTTTTCAGTGATTTGGCTGACGCGGAAAAAGCACTGAAATCCAACGAGGTTGACATCATTATTCTCCTGGCCGAAGAATTTTTCCTGCTAAGAGATCGTGTCCCCCTCACCCCGGTTCTGTCGGCGGATTACGGCAGGCACTTCTATGATGAACTGCTCCTGATGGTACGAGCAGACAGCAACATCACCCGTATTGACCAACTCCGCCGAAAAAACATCAGAATTGAGTCCGGCCAAAAGGGCAAGATACCCATGATGTGGCTCAATGCTTTCCTCAAGGATAAAGTTTCCTGCGATGCCAGGCTTTTTTTCTCTTCCATAAACAGCAATCCCAAGGCATCCCAAGTGATCATGCCGCTTTTCTTTGGCCAGACCGACGCCTGCCTGGCAAGCAGAACATCTTTTGAAACCATGGCAGAACTGAATCCGCAGCTGGGCCAGAAACTTCGCATCCTTGAAAAATCGCCGGGGTATATAACCGGTGTTGTCGCCGTGCGCCGTGACATCCGCAATCCACGGCGCGATGCCATGGTTGAAAGCATTCGGGACATTGACAGCTACCCGAAAGGCCGCCAACTTCTCACCCTGTTCAGAATCAACCGGCTGGTCGAATTCAGGGAGGAACATCTGACATCTATTAATGCCTTACTGAGAACACAGAGGGATAAGATCGAAAACACCTCGCGGAGAAAGCGCTGATGGCCGGCCTGACCGTCAGGCAGATACTGGCCGGTATTGCAGGGATCACCACCTTTGCGACCATTCTCACCTGCGCTGGATGGCGTAACGTCCATGCAGCCGAGGTTGGAAAGTTTCATCTCTACATCGGCTTTTCCAGTCATGCCTTTGTTAATGTACCCAAAGAAGATATCAGGGTCGCCGTGTGCATTCTTGCGAAGAAGGTTGCCAAAAAGGCTTCAGGCTCGGCTGAGTCTCGCGTCTATGATTCAACATCTGAAATGGAACGGGACCTGAGAAATCACAAGCTTGATATCATTGCCCTGACACCCGATGATTTCCTTGACATAAAGAACAGGATTCCTTTGGACCCTGTAATGATGACCGCAACAGACAAGGGCTACGAAGTTGACCTTCTTCTTCTCGTAAGGAAAGACAGCCATCTCCTCACTTTGAAGGACCTGAAAAACCGGATTATCGTCATACCCTCAATAAACGCACAGAATGGAAACGTCTACCACATCTGGCTGGATATGCTCCTCGCGAGAGAAGGATTCGCTGGAACAGATTCGTTTTTTTCTTCGGTACAGGAAGCCAGAACAGCTGCACAGGGTTTGATGCCAGTCTTTTTTCGTACCGCGGATGCCTGCGTCGTAACAGGTCATGTTTTAGACCTGGCCTCAGAACTGAATCCACAGATCGGAGAGGACCTCAAGATAATTGCGAAGACAGGCAAGCTTGCCGGTGGAATTATTGCTCTCAGGCACGACTTGCCTGCACAGCGCAAACAGAAGATCAGGGAAGCACTCATGACCCTCCGGGATGATCAAGAGGGACGGCAACTCTTCGTTCTTTTTCAATTGGAAAAGCTGGTACCCTATCGACCCGAATACCTGAAGGAGACAGAAGCTTTTATTGCAGAACACCGCCACCTCCTAAAAGTCACGAGAGGACAACGATAATTGCCCGTCGAAATCGGAAAACAGCCATAGAGTTGAGCACGCACCAACTCATCATTAAGACAGATACAAAAAGTTGGAATAGTTCTCTGCCAGACAAAAGGTATTCACCAAGGAAACCCAGCATGAAAGTTCTTCACGGTAAAAATCACTTCAGCCGAATTCCTGCCACACTATTTATTTGCGCTCTACTACTAACCTGCAGCACAGTTTTTCCGACGTTGGGGCATTCCGAAGAAACTTTCCTCTTCAGCCTGGGCTACACAGGTAGTGCCTATCTGGAAACAACCAATAAAGATATAAAAGCCGCAGTCAGTGTCTTGATCCAAAAGATTGCCTGGAAATCTTTCGGCAAAAGCAAAGCCCATTACTACGATAATATTTCCGAGATGGCCGCGGCCCTGAAAAGCGGGAAGATCCAGGCCATGTGCGGCGCCCCCGAGGAGTTCATGAAGTTGAGGGCTCTCACGCCCCTTGATCCGATCCTTATCACCGCATCCGGCAGCGGCTATGAAACAGAACTCTTACTCTTGGTGAGAAAAGACAGCGGCATCCGCTCCCTGCTTGACCTGAAGAACAAGTCGATCGTCATGCCGGCCCGGAACACCAGTGTCGACAACATGTTCCAGGTCTGGATCGAGACCCTGCTGATGCGCGCTGGCTACAGCAGAAGTGAAACATTTTTTTCTTCGCTAAAGGAAAACCGGTCAACTTCGCGCGGAATCATGACCGTTTTCTTCCGGCAGGCGGATGCATGCGTCGTGACCCGCCAGCTTTTCAACCTGGCCTCGGAACTGAACCCGCAAATCGGCAGGGAATTGGTGCCAATTGCCAGTATTAACAAGCTATCTCAGGGGATCATATCCGTGGACCGCAGGTTGCCCGATAACCTCAAGGAGAAGATCAAGCAGGCGTTTCTGGCCGTCACTGAATCTCCAGAGGGCAAACAGCTCCTCATGTTTTTCCAGATAAGCAAGATGATTCCGTTCCGACCGGAGTACCTCACAGCAACAGAGGCACTATTTACTGAACATCAACGCCTCAAGAGCAGGTTTGCCCGACGATGAAGGAAGCAATGATGACCCTTGCCGGATTCATAAAAGAACAAACTTCCGACAGGACACATCCTGCCCCCTTCGCTTTACCCTGCTCTTTATTTTTGGAACTGCTGACTCTTACACTGGTAATTGTACTTTTCGGACCTGTGCCGTTCGTTTTTGCCGACCAGTGGGCTGGCTTGCCAACAACTCTGCGAGTAGGGTTTTCCGCACGAGTTTTTCCCGATGTTGACCAGCGCGATGCCCAAGTCGCAATGGAACTGTGGACCAGGGAACTGGCTCGCGGCATGGGCATCAAGACTACGCCAAGAACAACAATTTACAAAAATCCCGACGACCTGCTGGAAGCGGTAAAAAGAAGGGAATTGACAGTGGTCACCCTTCCGGCAATTGAATACCTGGAGATCCGGGACAGAGCTCCCTTGACCCCCATCATCGTCGCATCCAGCAATGCCGGTACCGCACGACAATATGCCCTGATTGCCGGGCGCAGCAGCGGCATCAGGTCACTATCAGACCTTCGCGGCAAGACGATACTAATCCCCTCATCAAGCAAAAACGAAGCCAGCCATATCTGGCTCCACGTTCTGCTGATGAAGGAGGTTAAACAGGATCGCACCTTGTTTTTCCATAAAGTGCTTGAATCTTCGGCAGCCTCGAAGTCAATCTTGAAAGTGTTCTTCCATCAGGCGGATGCGGCAATTGTGAGCCGTGGGGCACTTGAAACAAGCACCGAGCTGAATCCTCAGATTGGGAGAGAGCTTGCGGTGATTGCCGAGTCGAAACCGCTGCACGGCGATATCACCTGCGTTCCCACCATGGTCAGCGAAAAGCTGAAACGCGCCATCATGAATTCGGCGCTGCATCTGCATGAAACCACCACGGGCAAACAGATATTCACCCTGTTCCAGATCGATAAGGTGATACCTTTCAACGCAGCCTACCTTTCAGGTTTGGAAGAACTTCTCCGCGAAAGGGACAGACTCGTATCAAAACAGACAAAACGGCCATGAAATTTTTTTCTGGAAACATTTCAGATTCCAGCTGAGTAGACGGACCAAGACTTGTCCGGCAGAACACCCGGAAATGTCCTAGCTGTTGGAGAAAAGGTGAAAAAAGGATGAAGAATCTGACGAGCAAAATATCCGCAGCGGCTTTTGGCAGTATTCAAGCCGGTTGCTGCCGCGCCTTTATACTGTTGCTGCTGTTCATGCTGCTCGCCGTAACCTCGCGAGCAGCCAGCGGCGCTGAAGTGCCCCATATCTCCGTAGCTTTTTCCAAGGGCACCTTCGTCGATGTGAGCAAAGAGCAGGCTCAATCCATAGCAGCACTCTGGACCAATATCGTTGCCGGCAAATGGGGCAGGACCTCAAGCACGCGCATTTGCAACACTCTTGCAGAACTCGAAACGGATCTCAGAACAAAAAAGATCGACCTGGTGGTTCTTATCTCCGGTGAATATCTGGAACTCAGGGAAAAGGTGCCGCTGGAGCCGCTATTTATTCCGGTAAAAGGCAAAGATCTCTATGACCGGCTGGTCCTGGTCGTCCGAAAAGACAGCGGCTTTCGCTCTCTGGCAGAACTGAAAGGCAAAACACTCTTCAAACAGAGGAATCTCAACGATGACCTGTGGCTCGATACGCTGCTTATGCGCCAGGGTGTGCGGAATCCGAAGCGTTTTTTTTCAAACGCACGGGAAATGACAAAACCGTCCGCCTCCATATTTGCGGTCTTTTTTCGGAAAGCTGACGCCTGTATCGTAACGCAGCGCAGTCTGCGGGTAATGGCCGAACTCAACCCGCAATTGTCCAGTGATCTGCTGGTCCTGGAGGAATCCCCACCATGGCCCACCAGCATCATTGCCGTGAGAAAGGGGCTCCCGACTCAGTACCAGGAAACCATCCAAGAGGTTCTTGGCACCCTTGACCAAAACATCCAGGGGAAACAGCTCCTTACCCTATTCAGGATGGACTCTCTGGTGCCGTTTCGACCCGAATATCTCTCTCAGCTGGAAAGGCTTTTCAGGGAGGATAGAAACCTTAAACGCCCTCTAAAATAAGGCTGCAACGAACAGCAGGTGTCCCGGACAATAAAGAGTGACTGTTGAGTGCCATCACATCGATAACAAGTAACCGTTATGGCAGTTCTGCTTTACAGCTCCAAAGAAGCAGAACAACGGGAGGGCTTGATGAAATCTCAATCAAAACATGTTCCGCAGTGTGGCACTTCAATTGCTGCACTGACCTTTTTGAGGTATCTTCGAATCAAACTGATTCTCTGCCTGGAGAGGAAATAAGATGCATACAAAAACTTCCACGAAAAAGCAGAAGCAAAATTTCTTTCTGAGCTTCTTTAAACCGCACCGAATCGTGGTCCGCGTAGCACTTATCTCCTCGGCCCTCATTATCATCAGCCTCGGGCTTTTCATCCTCGCTATGATTCCATACCAGCGAACGGCAATTCTCGACGCAATGGAATCGGAAGCAAAAAGCACCGTCACCTCCATCGACCAGGTCACGGCAACTGCCATTATTACCGAGGATTTCGGCACCGTCGTTGAGCACTGCCTGCGGGTTGTGCAGGAAAGCCCTTCGATTGTCTATGTGGTTGTAACCCGAAATGACGGCTTTTCGCTGATCATAACCAAGAAGGGCTGGGAGCAGAAGACCCTGAAGGGTGTCTGGATTCCCCCCGGCGAGCGGGTTGCCAGCAGCCGTTTTCTCACCAGCGAAATATCAAAGGAAGAGGTATACCATTACTCTCATCCTTTCCAGTATTCCGGCATAGATTGGGGGTGGATCCACATCGGGCTCTCCCTGAAAAAATTCAATTCCGATATCGACAACATGTATCAACGAACAGCCCTGCTGGCTCTCCTCTGCCTCACTGTCGGAATCCTGGTTGCATTTTTCTTTGCCAGGAAACTGACCAGGCCAATCTCATCTCTCGCACTGACCACTGAAAAAGTCGCACGGGGTGACCTGACTGCACGCGCAGACATTCGAACCGGTGACGAACTGGAACATCTCGGCCATTCATTCAACTCCATGACTTCAGCCCTGCAGAATTCCCAACGGGATATTATTTCCTCCAGGGAATATACGGAAAATATTATCGGATCAATGAACGACACCCTGATTGTCATTTCGCCGGAAGGCATCATAGAACAGGTCAACAGGGCAACCCTGGTACTGCTCGGCTACGAGGAGGACGAACTGATCGGCACTCCGATCTACCGAATTCTCCAATACAACGATGGTCCGGAAGATGAGGGAGAATATCTCGACAACCTCGCCAAAATCGTCTCACGAGGCTACGTCAGCAATGTTGAGACAACCTACCGAGCCAAGAACGGTGAACTGATACCGGTAATTTTCTCCGCTTCCGTCATGCACGGAACGAGAAGTACGGTCCAGGGGATTGTCTGCGTAGCCCTGGATATTACCGAACGAAAGCGCGCCGAGGAGGCGCTGCACCTGGCAAAAGACGCCGCAGAAACGGCAAATCTTGCAAAGTCGCAGTTTCTTGCCAATATGAGCCATGAAATCCGTACACCCATGAATGGTGTCCTCGGAATGCTTGACCTTCTGCTTGACTCGAAAATGGATGAATCACAGCTGCGCCTTGCCCGCATGGCCCATAGCTCTGCGGAAAAACTCCTGGAGGTTATCAACGACATCCTCGATTTCTCCAAGATAGAAGCAGGGAGACTGGAACTGCTGCCATCTGATTTTAATCTTCGGAAATTAGTCTACGATGTCAAAGAGCTCTTCCTGGTCAAGGCTCAGAAAAAAGGTCTCGTTCTATCAACCACCATAGACGGTGATGTTCCGGACACACTCCATGGCGATACACTTCGCATTCGCCAGGTACTGATCAATCTTCTCGGTAATGCCCTTAAATTTACCGATGCGGGGGATGTCTTCCTTCATGTGAGTCTTGTAGAGGATTCAGGGAAGAACCTTACCATTCGGTTCAACGTTCGAGACACCGGCCAAGGCATTGACAAAGCCACTCTTCCCCACATCTTCGACGCATTCTCCCAGGCCGATGCGTCCATGGCACGTCGACACGAAGGAACAGGACTGGGTCTGGCAATTTCAAAGCAGCTGGTTGAAATGCTGGGCGGGTCGATCGGGGTGGAAACTACTCTTGGAAAAGGTTCGCTTTTCTGGTTCACGGCTCAACTGCATCGAAGTATTTCCCCTCTCCAGCAGGATGATTCCCTTGAGACCCGGATAAAAAAACCTGAAATCATGACAAACACCCGAAAACTGCACATACTGCTTGCCGAAGACAATCTCGTAAACCAGGAAGTTGGCAAACTGATTCTGGAAAATCTGAATTGCCAGGTTGATGTGGTTGATGACGGTGCCATTGCCGTTGACGCCGTAATCAGCAACAGCTATGACCTGGTTTTCATGGACTGCCAGATGCCGGAGGTTGACGGGTATGAGGCGGCGAGAATGATCAGACATAAGGAATCACTTGCAGGAGAGCAAGGCCATCGCACACCTATCGTAGCACTGACCGCCCATGCTCTGGAGGGCGACCGGGAACTCTGTCTTGAGGCGGGTATGGACGACTATCTTTCGAAGCCTTTTAATTCAGACCAGATCGCAGCCATCCTCCAAAAATGGACGCACGACCTGAGCAACCCCTCGGCTGATGAACCGGGGTGAACGGCTTGCAGTTACTCCGTGCAGCAAAGAGGACGATAGCCATTCCCTTGACAAAAACAGTTTTCCTGTGGCACAAGAAAACTGTGCCCTTATGAGAGTTTACTTCCAAATAACAATTATCACTCAACAGGAGGCTACACAGTGAAAAGCATACAGGGAACAAAGACCGAACAGAATCTGCTGAAATCTTTTGCCGGTGAAAGCCAGGCTCGCAACCGATACAACTACTTCTCCTCCGTGGCACGCAAGGAAGGATATGTTCAGATAGCAGATATTTTTGACGAAACCGCGGCGCAGGAAAAGGAACATGCAAAGAGATTTTTCAAGTTTCTTGAAGGAGGCGACCTGGAAATCACTGCCTGTTATCCTGCCGGCAAACTTGGCACAACGGCGGAAAACCTGCTCGCCGCAGCCACAGGTGAGCACGAAGAGCATTCCCTGCTTTATCCGGGATTCGCGGCAGTTGCCGAAAAGGAGGGATTCACGGAGATTGCCGCCGCGTGGATGGCCATTTCCGTGGCCGAAAAACAGCACGAAAAACGCTACCGTGACCTTCTTGCAAATCTGGAAAACAAACGGGTTTTCAAACGCGACGTCGAAGTTGTCTGGCGCTGCCGCAACTGCGGTTACCTGCATACGGCTACAGCTGCTCCGGAACTCTGTCTGGCCTGTATTCACCCTATGGCACACTTCGAGCTGCTTGCAGAGAATTGGTAACCGGCTTTTTTCTCACCTGTCGTCACACCCTGCCTATGATTCAAAAGGGGCACATTTCCAAAGGGATGTGTCCCTTTTCATTGTGCCATCCCGGTTGACAGTGTTGCACTTTCATCAACTGAAACATGCTTGGCAGATGCACTCTCATCTTTTCCACGGTACAATAGCAGCAGTCGGTGCAGGTATTTCATTACCCGAACAAAAAGGTCGAACCGCTCACCACATCCTGCAGCCCGCTAGCGGGTCGCGAAAAGGAAGGTCTTACACATGACGCAACCAAGCGATTATTTTAACTATATCCGTTGCCTGACCCAGGATGACGAAAAACGAATTCATCATATCCCTTTTCTGAATATTGATTCAATGCTGATCCCTTCACCCTATATCAAGGACAAGACGATAGATATTGATTACCAGCATAGCTATATCTGGGAAGAAGAGGGTGAATACCTCGGTTATTTACTGGTCTACTCCAACCCGGACAAGACGAAGTTCCATATCTACAAACAGGTGACGAGCCCCTTCGGCAGGGGAAAAGGCATTGGCTCTGCCTTTATGGAAAAACTTGTCTCTGACGTTTCACCCGATTCCCAAGTCTACCTCTATGTCTGGGAAAAACTGATCAGCTCCATTGATTTCTTCATGAGCAAGGGATTCTCCTACGAAGAAGCTATTGTTTATCGAAAAATGAAGTTCTACATGATGTCCGCCACAGCGGAAACGATCCTCGGAAAGATTGCCCTGGAGAAGAACAAGGATTTTTCCTCGGCAGAAGAACTGGGGAAAGTGCGACACGATGCAAAAAAAGGCCTGAAAACTCTCTATGACATGGTCTCCATGTTGTCGGTTGACAACTGCAACAAGGTTATTGAAGACATCAACCGCGAGACAACGGCCCTTCTCAATACCCTCAACATGTATGAAGACCAGATAACGACATTCCATGAGGTTCATATAAAGGAATTGATAACCGATCGGGTCATTCCTTTTGTCGAGGTTGCCAAGGTTCCCTGCGAAATACGGTTGATCCTCGGCTCGAAGATTCCCGCCGTCAGCGGGAATTACGTCAACTTCAGCAGGGCTTTGATCAATATAATTTCGAACTCGCTTGACGCCATCAGGGAGGCAGGGAGAACTGGTCTGATCGAGATCAGCTTGAATGAAAGCGATGATACCGTGTCACTTACGCTGCAGGATAACGGTGTTGGCATCGAACAGGAGCGGCTGGCAATCGGGCCTGACGCACTTCCTTTGTTTGTGGGCAAAACGACCAAAAAGAACAAAACAGGGGAAGGGATCGGTACCCGACAGATATTTTCCACCTTCGGGCCGACAAATATTACTGTTGAAAGTACTGTAGGGGAAGGGACCCGATGGACAATCCAACTGAAGAAATGCACACAGAAGGAAACGGCTATCCTGTCAGAATTGAAATCCCGCTACGTCATGTTCATCAAATCCACTGAAAAGATCGGGATCAGCGAGGAAAGCAATCGGACCAATGTCGCTGCCTTCATCTGGCAATTGCGACAGATGGAGATATTCAGCTACGAACTCATCTATTATTTCAGCCGCTACAACAATGTCAGGGATATCTTCCGGAATATTCTCCTTTACCGCTACGGAGGAAAAAACTTCGATTTTCTGAAGTCAGAACTGAGAAAATGCAGGATCGATGAGGAAGTCATAAAATCATGGCTTATGGGCATGATCAAGCGTATCAAACGGAACGAAACCTTCCTGCTGACAACTTTTCCCTTTGATGAATACAAGGGAATTCTCTTCAAAAGTTACGGTCAGGCCATAGATCAAACAATTATTTTCACCATGGACCCGGAAACGGGAAACTTCTTTGCTTCCGACAGGAAACTTGCCGAACATATGGATTTCGTCCCCTATCTTCACCGGAACCGCGACCTTCTTCTCCGTGGCGAATTCGTGGGCGATGTCAGAAACATTACCAGCCCTATCCATCTCGGTGTCTGGTCGGTCTCAACTCTGGATGATTTGCACGACAAACTGAAAAGTATCCGGAACGGTGCTCGGCAACTCCTGGAAATGGGCCTGAAAAGCGAGAAACACCTCTCTTTCTATTCCTCAACGTACAATGTATGTTCCCATGAGATCGACACCCTCAAGACAACTACTCTCAAGGAAATGGCAAACGTAAAAGATGACGAACTGGACCAGTTCATCGTGTCCTCGGAGGATGAACTCCAGGGGATGGTCTTTACGGATTGAGGCAACTCAGAAATTAACCTGATTAACGTCAATCTTCCGCCAGTTTCCAAAACTGTCATTCCCGAAGCAATTCTGATCGGGAATCCAGCTTCTAACCGACTGAAATCATGGATCGCCGATAGAGACATTCGGGGATGACAATCTTCATAGAGGAAGAATATCGCTAATCTGGAATATCGTTATCTGTGAGACGTTAGCAAACTATCCTATCCGATCGAATGTATATTGACCTGGCGCAAAAGTGGTGATACATTCTTGCAACATTTACCCTTGGGTATCTCTGGGACACTCAACCATGGCAACCTCTATCAGTATTCGACCAAATTTCAATGACTAGACCGGGGAAACAGTCTGAGAACCTCGACAAGGGGGATTTCTCCGTCAGCAAATCCGATGCAAAGCCTCATTGCGTTCTCATCGCAGAAGACAACGAAGTAAACCGGGAACTAGCCCAGGAAATCCTGGAATTTCTCGGTTTTGTCGTATATGCGGCAGAAAACGGCGAAGAGGCCCTGCAGATTGCCCTCCGTCAGACCTTTGACCTGATCCTGATGGACTGCCAGATGCCTCTTGTAGACGGCTTTGAGGCGACACGGCGTATCCGGAATCTGGAAACGGAAGCTGGACGCACCAAGACGCCTATCGTAGCACTTTCCGGTTATTCCCATTCGGAAGGTCTGGGGAATTGCCTTGCGGCCGGTATGGATGACTTCCTGCAAAAACCGTTCACCATCAACGAGCTTCGCGAAATGATAACCAGGTGGGTCCCGGCTCCGGGAATCTAGAACCCCTGTAGCAAAACAATTCCCGCCTGACGTCTCTGAGACAACAAAGGGACGCTCCCATTTTTCAAGGAGCGTCCCTTTGTTTTTCCAACAACTGCTGCTGTTAGGTTTCTGCTAGCGCATCATCTCGAAATGCCGGTCGTCACAAGTGTCGTCAGTAATATCGATGAACTTGTTACAGATCGTTGTCACCATGTTGATGACACCCTGGTAGCCGATCAGCGGCGAACGGTGCAGGTTGACCCGGTCGAAGATCGGGAAACCGAAACGGAACAGGGGAATCTTGGCATCACGGGTAATGAACTTTGCATGGGTATCGCCGATAATTGCGTCCACCGGATCGGTCATGACCAGACTGCGCAGATGCCAGAGATCCTTGTTGATGTAAATTTTGCCGTCCTTGCCGTACGGAGAGGAATCGAGCAGCTCCTGGATTTCCTTCATCAGCTTCTTGCTCCCCCTGCTGCAGAGGATGTGGTACGGTCTGGCTCCCATTTCCAGCAGGAAGGAAACGTAACCCAGCAGGTAATCAGGATCGCCGTAGACGGCAAACTTCTTGTTGTGAATGTACTGGTGGGAGTCGGTCATGGCATCTACCGCCCTGCCCCTCTCAGCCTTGATGGTTTCCGGAACCTCTTTACCGAACAGATCCGCCAGTTTCATGACAAAGGCATCGGTCTTCTCAATGCCGAACGGTGTGGGCATGGAAACATGCTTGCCAGAATAGTTGTCCTTGATCCAGCCGAAGGTCTTTGGTGTGGCATAGGGACCCAAGGTTATGGTTGCCTTGCCATTGATGGAATCGGCGGCTTCGTCAAGCTTCGTCCCCCCCGGGTAGATCCGGTAGGTGCCGTCGAGCGGAGAATCGAACACGTCGGAGATGTCGGCCAGCATGGTGTAGGGAATGCCGAATGCTTCCAGGATCCGCTTGTACTCACGGTAGTTGCCGGTGTTGCAGTCGAAACCGGGGATCAGGTTGAGCTTGCCGGTGCAGCGACCCTCCACCTGCTTGCCTTCGGTCAGGTACTGGAGAATGGCGAGCAGCATGGCGTCGTAGCCGTGGATATGACTGCCGTTGAAGCTCGGGGTGTTGGCATAGGGAAGGGGAAAATCCTTGGGCACAACCCCCTTGTTTTTTGCATTCTTGATGAAGGCGGTCAGGTCGTCACCGATGATCTCCGGCATGCATGAAGTAAAAATCGCCATCATTTTTGGTTTGTACAGAGCATAGGCATTTTCCAGCGCCTCATGCAGGTTGTTCTGGCCACCGAACACGGCGCCGTCTTCAGTCATGGCGTCGGAAACCGCAGGTGCAGGCTCCCGGAAGTGCCGGTTTAGTGTGGACCGGTAGTAGGATGCACACCCCTGTGAACCGTGCACAAAGGGAAGGCAGCCTTCAAAGGCGTGGGCCACGAGCTCTGCCCCGAGTGGCTGGCAGGTGTGGGCAGGGTTGATGACAAGGGCCTGGCGAGCAAAGTTTTTTTCCTTGTATTCTTCGGTGTTTATCCACTCGGAAACCCGTTTTTCGTCCTCTTCGGTTATCTCGGTAACATATTTGACGGCAGTATCTGCACTCATAACTTTCTCCTTGTACGGCCGGGGACCAATCTGTCCCACGGTCCGGGAATCAATAATGTGAGGGGTGAGGGAGGGGCAAATCGGTTATTGTTTCGCTCCTCACACTTCACACTTCACTCTTCACCTCTTTTAGAACGGCGACTTTACAAATTTCCAGGTTGGGCTGTTGATAGCCATGTCTATGTCCCGTGCAAAAACCGAAAAACCCTCGTAGCCCTCATATGGACCGGAATAATCCCAGCTGTGCATCTGGCGAAACGGTACACCCATCTTCTGTAACAAGTATTTCTCCTTGATACCGCTGCCCACCAGATCTGGACGGAGCTTGTGAACGAATTCCTCCAACTCGCACTCGGATATGTCATCATAGATGACCGTTGCTTCAGGCATCTCAGCACTGGTACGTTCATAGTCGTCACCGTGGGCAAATTCGTAGCCTGAACCAACCACTGCCATACCCAGTTCCTCATAGGCGTTCACGGTGTGGCGGGGACGTAGACCACCGACATACAGCATAACCTTCTTTCCTTCCAGACGGGGGCGGTACTCGTCGATTACGGCCTGCATCATGGGTTCGTACTTGGCGATCACCTTTTCCACGTTCTCCTTGATGGTATCGTCAAACAGATCAGCAATTTTGCGTAGACTCTCCTTGATTTTGGAGGGACCGAAAAAGTTGATCTCCAGCCAGGGAATGCCGTATTTCTCTTCCATGACCTTGCACATATAGTTCATGGAACGGTAGCAGTGGATCAGGTTCAGCTTGACCTTGTGGGTGGCTGCGATGTGCTCCAGTTGGCCGTCGCCGGTCCAGACCGCCTTAACATTAAGACCAATCTCCTCCAGCATCGGTTTGACCGACCAGGCATCACCGCCGATGTTGTATTCCCCGATCAGAGCGATGTCATAGGGTGTCTCCGGTTCGGCAAATTCGCGGGTGCCGATAATGTAGTCTCGGATGGTGTCGTTCGAGATGTGGTGTCCAAGGGACTGGGAAACACCACGGAACCCTTCGCAGTTGCAGGGGATGATCGGGATATCGAGCTCCTCGGAAGCCTGCTTTGTTGCTGCATTGATATCATCACCGATAAGTCCTACCGGGCATTCGGAAAGAACCGAAATCCCCTTTGCCAACGGAAACAGCTCCTTTGCCTCACCCAGAAGCTGCTTCAGCTTTTTGTCTCCGCCGTAAACGATGTCCTTCTCCTGGAAATCTGAGGTAAACTGCATGGCGAAGTTGCTGACACCGCATTTACCGGTCATCATGTTGCGCCTGGTGCCCCATGAATACCAGCCGCAGCCGACCGGACCGTGGGATACATGCACCATGTCGCGGATCGGGCCCCAGACCACCCCTTTGGCGCCTGCGTAAGCGCAGCCACGCGCACTCATGACACCGGGAACCGTCTTGCGGTTGGACTTGACGCAGGCGGAACCGGCACTCGGATCATTGGGCGCCAGATGCGGTGCCCTCTTTTTCTTTCCCTTCTCGGGATACGCTTCCAGGGCTTTATCAATCATCTCCTGGGTCGATTCTTTGGTAATTCCATCTATTTTTTTCGCGGTACCTGACATTGGAAACTCCTTTAGCGTAAGGGCCAAAAGCCGTAGGATTTGAAACAACGCTATCCTTGTGCCTTTCGCCGCTTGTTTGTTGGTATAAAGGGTACAAAAAGGGCGCGGACTTATTGTCGAAATTATTAAGAACCGCGCCCATGTTTTCTGGATAGCTTACTTCGCTGCTGTTTCAGCTACACCGACGATCGACTCGTCATCAGCCTCCATGACACCGAACTCCATCAGCAACTCTTCGAGTTCATCCATAGTAAGCGGGGTCGGAACCACAAGCATCTTGTTTTCGGAGATTTTCCTGGCCAGTTCGCGGTACTCCTGAGCCTGCGGGTGCTCCGGAGAGTATTCAATAACAGTCATCCGGCGCATCTCCGCCCGCTGTACCTGGTTATCACGGGGAACAAAGTGAATCATCTGGGTGCTGAGCTTTTCAGCAAGGGCCGAGACCAGTTCGAATTCCTTATCGGTCTTCCTGGCGTTGCAAATCAATCCGGCCAAGCGAACCTTGCCGGAAGAAGCATATTTCAATATACCCTTGGCAATATTGTTGGCGGCATACATGGCCATCATCTCACCGGAACAGACGATATATATCTCTTCTGCTTTGCCTTCCCGGATCGGCATGGCAAACCCGCCGCACACAACGTCACCGAGCACATCATAAAAGACGAAGTCCAGATCAGGGGTATAGGCGCCGTTCTCCTCAAGGAAGTTGATGGCGGTGATAACACCGCGGCCGGCACAACCAACACCCGGCTCAGGACCACCGGACTCAACGCACTTCACATCACCGTAACCGACCTTGAGGACATCTTCAAGTTCCAGGTCCTCGACCGTGCCGAGCTCCCTGACCAGGTCCATAACCGTTGACTGTGCTTTTGCGTGGAGGATAAGGCGGGTGGAATCCGCCTTCGGATCGCAACCAACGATCATCACCTTTTTGCCGAGAAAGGCGAGTCCTGCCACCGTGTTTTGAGTTGTCGTGGACTTGCCGATTCCGCCTTTACCGTAAATAGCGATCTGTCTCATTGTACTACTCCTTTCGTCCACTAATCTGTGGAACGTCCGTGAATTTTCGGGGCAACAAAAAAGGCGCCCCATTTGTAGTAATGGTGGCGCCTTTGCCTGACTGCTTTCGAATACTGCGACGTATCCGACTATTCTGTTTTACTTTTTAAATTTCCGCTTTGGCAAAAGATATTGCATTGGGTGTGCCAAAAGCACAAGTGCCTTATTTTATGGGTTTTTAGCTGTTCTAGTTTCCCGTATACGCCGAAGAAACAAGCAGGTGATTACTATTTAATCACCATAGGGGCAAAATACCGGGGGAGTGGTTCAAGACAAGGCAACGACCTGGTTCCTTCCGGAACCCTTTGCCTGATAAAGGGCTTCATCAGCCTTTTCGAGAAGACTGGAGGGGGTTGGGTATTGCGTGCTCAGTTCGGAAACACCAAGGCTGATAGTCACAGTAACTTCTTTCTCCTGATAGACCTGAGTCATCTCGGCAATGCTTTTCCTGAAGCGTTCAGCAAGAACTGTCGCGGAAGCAAGGTCCGTTTCCGGCAGCAGGCAACAGAATTCCTCGCCTCCGTAGCGCGCCAGGAAATCGGTTTTTCTGATCATACCGGCAACCTTGGCAGACACACCCTTAAGGATGGAATCACCACACTGGTGCCCATGGGTGTCATTTACCTTCTTGAAAAAGTCGATATCAAACATGATGACACTGAAATTCCTGGAATAGCGCACATGCCTCTCGAATTCTTCCGCCAGGCGTTTCTCCAGGAACCTCCGGTTATAGATGCCGGTAAGACCATCCCGCATGTTCATTTCCAGAAGCCGATGCTCATAGACAGCAAGCTCGGTCACATCCTGCACCGTAAGGTAGAGGGAAGTAATGTTTTTTGCATCGTCACGTAATGGCCCCATGGAACAGCTCTGCTGCATGAACTCGAAGCGTGACTCAAAGGAGCTGTCCGCTCTAAAGGGGAAAAGGTAATGATGAAGCTTTTGAGAGAAGAAGGCAAAATTACCAAAAGCCAGGACAGACTTGCAACTGCGAAGGAACTTGGAAGTGTTCAGGGAAGGGAAGGAATCAAACAGGGAAGCACCGACAATTCGTTCGGAAGGAAGGCCACTATAGATTTCCATCCAGCGATTCCAGTAACGGACGTTCAAATCTCGGTCAAGGACTACCAGGCCAATGTTGACCGTGTCGAATAATTGAGAAAGTTCATTCATATTGCTCAAGGAACCGGGCAAGAGACTTTTGCAGCCAGACAACGGAATCATGAGTCGTTACCAGAAATAGAAAGCCGCTTACATCCCTTCCATCAAAGCAGAACAAGGTCTTCATGACAATTGCGGTATATTCGGGATTAAAGAGGTTGTTGGGAATGATCTCATGGGGATGATTTTCGACTACCACCTTTGGCGGAGAATAGGTTACCACATCACCAAGAAGTTCCGACATCTTCCCGACACAGGCGCCAATCAGAATATTTCCCACTTCCATGAGGGTTTCCTTTTCCAGGAGGTCAATCGTTCCTGACTCGAAAGCCGCTTCATGGTCCCCATCGAGCAAAGAGATAAGCTCTTTTCCTGCTCCGGCGGGGAAAACCAGGAAGGCGCTCCCCCGGAATTTTCCTCTAAAATTCTGTTCAACGATACTGATATTTGTGAAATCCCGGAGTTCGTCTCGAAGATAGTCCGGAAGCTCCGCACCCTTCAACAACTGGATGTTCGGCACACTCAGCACTACAAAGATATTTATCACTTCGGCCAGGTCTGCTGCCGCCTTGCCGAACGCGATATTCATGATCTCCTGGAGGATATCCTTTTCATCATCCGTAACCTGACCGATTTCAGTTTCCATGTTCCGTTCCCCGGTACTCATCCACCTTCAGGAGAATCTCCCTTACGCTCTCTTTTGTCGGAGGTTTTTTCAAAACATGGAATGCTCCCAACCCCATGACTTTTTCAATGGACTTGGCCTGGATGTCCGCTGTTGCAACAATTACCACGGCATCCGGATTGTGTTTTTTCATCTCTTCCAAGGCTTGGACTCCATCCATTACCGGCATGGTCAGGTCAAGAAATGTAACATCCGGAGAAGCTTCTTTGAAAGTATTCAGTCCGGCAAGTCCATCTCCTGCTTCCAGAAATTCATCCACACACTCCGCAGGAATGCAGCTTTTCAGCATCTTGCGCGAAATGGGCGAGTCATCGACAATCAGAATTTTCTTTGCCATAGTAATTTTCCTTCCGGCTGGTTTAACGGATAACAAATAGAGCTTTTTACACCTTTTTACGAGGTAACACGGTAACAAATAAACCACGTGCCAGTCAATCAGTATGATGTCCAGTGTAAAATATTATCTTGAAATATTTTCATATGATTCTGTGTGTTCAGATAAGATTCCTGACACTGTCCGACACCTGACCTGCACGCAAAATGCGCACTGGACATAACCTGTATAACTAAAAGTATAAATGCAGTAGGGGCTTATCTTCCAGACTTTCTGCCAAGTAATTTTTGCACTGTCCGGATACACCAGTTTCTGGTATCTTATGGAGTTAGACACAGAATTGTCCTAATAAAAACAAGAAGAGGGGTACTGTCTCTTCCAGTCAAGAGATAATAAAAATATGGAACTCCAGCAAGAAAACCTTCAAAGGCAAAAACTTAAGGCTGCCCGAATTTCCGTGCTGTCCAACTCAATTCTCGTCAGCATAAAACTGATCGTCGGCATCTTCATGGGATCGGTCGCAGTTCTCTCCGAGGCGATCCACAGCGGTCTTGATCTCCTGGCATCTATCATTGCCTTCTACGCAGTCGGAAAGTCAGGAAAACCCGCCGATGAGCGCCATCCGTACGGACATGGCAAATGGGAAAATGTATCCGGCGTGGTTGAAGCACTCCTCATCCTTGCTGCTGCGGTCTATATCGTATATGAAGCAGCACGCCGCCTCATGGGGGGAGCGGAGATAGAGCATCTGGGTTGGGGAACTGCCGTAATGGCCACTTCGGCACTGGTCAACTGGTTCGTTTCCCGCTATCTACTCAAGGTAGCGCGGCAAACGCGTTCGGTGGCTTTGGAAGCGGACGCCTGGCACCTTAGGGCTGATGTCTACACCTCCATTGGAGTGCTTGTCGGCCTGGCTCTCATTGCCATAACCAAAATAACAATTCTTGACTCAATTGCGGCCATTGCCGTTGCCCTTCTGATCATTAAGTCTTCCATTGAGCTCACCATCAGCGCCATGGGAGATATATTCGACGTGAGACTCCCCGCGGAAGATGAGGCAAAAATTCGGGAGGTCCTCTCTCGCTACGAAGGGAGTTGCATAGATTTCCACCGGTTGAGAAGCAGAAAATCCGGGTCCCTCAGGTTTATCGACATGCACATTGTTGTTCCCAGAAAATGGTCAATCGAAGAAGCACATAAGGAAAGCGACCGGATTGAGTTGGAAATCCGCCAGGCACTGCCGAACACAGAGGTCATAATCCATATTGACCCTTGCAGCAAGGCCCTCGAACCATGCATAACGTGTTCTCGCGAAGACGAAGATGGCACGGAGCGATAAAACTGTTATTTCGAAACCTGGGTCCAGGAAACATCGAGATTTACCATCACCAAGTACCAAATACGAAAGGAATAATCATGAAGAAAGCGGCAATCCTCATCATCAGCATCTTCCTTTGCATTTTGCCCCTTGGCTGCCAGAAAAAAGAAGGCCCTGCCGAACGTCTTGGCAAAGAGATTGACAAATCCGCAGACAATGTCGAATCCAAGGTTAAAGATGCTTTTTCTGAAACAAAGGAAAAACTGGGCAAAGCCACAGACGATCTCAAGAAGTCCGTCGACTCTTTTGGCAGCAGAATCAAAAAGGACACAAAGAGTTCAGGCAGGGAACTGGAAGATTCCGACAAAAAAGAGACCAATGCGGAAGATCACTAGCTACTAGACACAACGCTGCCAGGAGTGAAAAAACCTCGCTGGAGGAGAAAACACGTTCCCTCGACGAAATTGCCTATCGAAATCCGGTCATTTCCGTCAAGGAGGTTCGACCATTGAAGTCTGACCATGACGCTTCCTATCCTGTTTTCCATGTTGGCATCGGAGTTGGGCAGGTCTTCTGATTAAGCCAGCGTGCCTGCTATGGAAGTCGGGGGAGGTCATGCAACAGGGAGACGAAGCGCTCTTCTTGGAAAGTTCTCCCTTCGGAAACGACGGCTCGCATTTCGACAACAATTGCAGATCCGATAAGGTGTCTTACATCTTCCTCGCTAAAGCCTTGTGCCATCAACCGTTCAAGCGTCTCTCTCGTCTGCACAGGCTTACCGGAATTCAGCTGTTTCTCTACCACTTCCAGAATCAATTTATTTACCCGCGGCTTCTGTTCACTCATTATTTGGCATTCCTTTCTGACATCATCTCGGACCAAAGGTCAGTAATGTATCTTCACACCTGTCCGGAACCTGCAATACGTGCATACTCCAAAGTTGACTACCCTGTCAAGCGCTACCGTCCCATCACTCTTCAGAAGCCTCCTGAGCCCCTTCAGCAGCTAAAGGAGCAGATTCCCCGTGGCCAGGCTTCCCTTCCCATTCGTTATCGAAGAAACGCCGTGTCGGGTAAGCAAAGTCGATGTCGTCCCGCCGGGAAAATCGATCTAGAATTTGCTCCCAGATCTCAGCAGTGCTGTCCCGACGGCTGCGCGGGTCACACAGATAACGCATTGTCAATAACACCCCGCTCTCAGCCACTGTGGTAAATACAGAAGGTGCAAGATTGGGAGAAAAGATCATGAATTGACGGGATGATTCTTTCATTTTTGACTGAGCAGGAGAAACAAGGTGCCCGGCATGACTTTCTGCTATTTCCCTCAGTATTTCCTTGGCAATTTTCCAGCTGCTTTCGAATGTCACAAGAACCGGAATCTCATTCCAGATATAGTCAAACCAACCTTCCGTGTAATTGATTTGGGGTTCCGTGAAAACCTTGCTGTTGGGAACATGGATAATCCTTCCGGTACTTTGGTCCGCATTCACCCAGCCCCCTATTTCCATGAGGGTAAACTGAAAAATCCTGGCATCGATAACATCTCCGGCGTGGTTGCCTATCTGGATTCGGTCGCCGACGCTGAACGGCCTCCGCCAGAGAATGAAGAGCCATCCGGCCAAGTTCACAATTGGATCTCTCAGTGCAATGGCAAGACCCGCCGACAGGAGCCCCAAAAAGGTCGCAACTGACTGAAACTCTTTAAACCAGACCCTTCCGAGAAAGAGAATAGCCAAAAAAAAGGCGACATAATTAGAGGTCTTGCGCCAGTGATAGCGAATCTGAAAAGCGTCAGTCCGTCGCCAGACCGCCTTCAGGACAATCGAACGAATAAGCAGAAGGAGCAGTATAACGACAAGTGAGCTTAGAAGCTTGCCAGAAAACTCTGCGGGAATATGTGTAGCAGTGTTGAACCAGTCGTAAATCTGTGGTGGCATGGAATCCTCGTGGGAGGAAGAAGGTACCGGACAAAACAAAGTCAGGATTTTCCGGAGTCAGTGCGCTCCTCTAAAGCAAAAAATCACCCTGTATGGATAGTTCCAAAAGTATACTCGTATCTATGGTTAAGCGAAACCCCTTAGCAAACATCCCAGCATAAGGAAGTGTTATAGGATAAGTCAGACTGACCACTGGCAGAGAAATCGTGCAAATCTCTTTACTATTCAAGTGTACCACCAACAACAGGCACTGTATAATGGCTGTAAAATGACAAACTCCAGGCATCTGTACCTGTGATGGCATGAGATCCTGGAGTTTGTCAGTTGGCTGAAGATGCTTTCTAATCGAGGTGCGGCAGATTATCGATGATCTGGTTGGTAATAGACTGTTTGAGCGAATAGAACGCGGAATCAGGTGCAATAAACCCAACAACATAATATTCGGAACTTTCGGAGGGAGTGATAAACGCAACAACCCTGCGTTTATCGAAATCAAGGTCTACCCAGAGAAGCTTGCCGGCATCAGGCGCAACTCTTTCCAACTGCTCCACGGAACAGACGAGTTCCGCGCCAGTCCCTTCGAAGCCCTGACTGGGCACCCGTCCCCTGCTTGCAATGATGAAACCTTGGGAGTCGACCACAAAAGCTGCTTCAGCACGAATTGTGCTCATACACCAGGCAATGCAACTTTCCCAACTGGTGAAATTCTGTGGCTGAATAGCTTCGGCTGCAACGGCAGTCCCCTTGGTTTCACCACTCGGTTGGACGGATATTCGTGAAGCCTTCTGGGATGAAAAATCGTTCGGAAAGCGCAGATATTCCGGTGTTGAGGCTGGAACAGACCTTTGCCGGGTCGCCGCCGCTCCCGTCGAGGGAGCAAGGGTGGTAAGGATATGTTGCGCATCTTTCAGATCATATGAGTTCACGCTGCGGTCTTTCATCAACCTCTCCTGTCACACCACCCAACCCCTGGATGATGTCCTTAATCTCCGTTGCCAGCAAATCGAACCTGATCGCCTCTGGGGGGTATTTACCCGAAAGGAACGCCACAGGCACTCCTTTTTCGCTCGCAACGTGGAAGACATCTGCCCGAGGGATATAGGTTTCTAACACACCATCCAATGACGCCCAGACGGTGTTCATGATATTGAACGATACATCTTTATTCAGCTGAACCATGGTGGCAAGAATTCCAAGCAGGTTCAGCTCGGAGTTCTCGTTCTCTTTGACGTGCTGAAGAACCCTTAATGTCTGCGAGATTGCGCGCAAAGCCAGCGGTTCCGCTTGCAGGGGAATAAGGGCATAATTGCTGACTGACAAAGCCGCCCTGGTAATAAGCCCCAAACCGGAAGGAGTATCAATGATGACATAGCGAAACTTCTCCTTCACTTCGGAAACTATCTCACCCAATGAGGCTGATGAAGCAAGCATTTCTTCATACATCGGTACATCTAAAGGGTCCAGGCGCCCCCTTGGCAAAATGGACAGGCCAGGAAGCTTAGTCTGGATAACAGTATCTTCAAGAGTAGCCTTCTTCATCATGCATTCAGCGAGCCCCATCCACTCAGCATCGCTTTGTGCTAATGAGAAGCCGATTGCACCGAGCGGGTCCGCGTCAATCAGCAAGACATGATCGCCTCCCTCGGCAAGTGCAACAGCCAGGTTGAGGGCGACCGTGGTTTTTCCGGTGCCGCCTTTTGAACTCACAATGGAAACTATATTCGCCATTTCGTCTCCCCAATCGGGTTTACTGCTTTTCCGTCAGCATTCGAATGTCCGGTATCAATTCAGACATCTTATGCTTGACAACCCCAAGTTTTGCTTTTTCATCACAGGCAACCGCTAGAAAATAGTTACTACCTGTGTCAACCATATGCACAAAAAGGGAACCTTCCTCACACTGGACAAATCCGAACAAAATCTTCCCCATTTTCAGTTCATTCGAGCTGAGAGAGGAAGCTCCGAGCCATACGAGGAGCGACGGGAGCAGCTGCTTTGTATCCACTGTCACGCCATCTGCCACATGGCATGCAAGCTGATTGCCCTCTGTGTTCGAAACTACTGAGTAGAGATAACCGGGAAGTGCGGCAAGGTCCTGCAGGAACACATTTTCTTCCGGCAGCGTCTCCTCATTTTTAGCGGCGGTGTCTGAAGGGTCCGGAATGTGCGACGAAACCGTTACATCGACCTCTTCCTCGTCTGAGGGAAACACCTCGCTCAAAAGAAATATCAGACTGGTATCGACTACCATATCGCCGCCTCGGGCTTGAAGGGTTATCTCCGAATCATCCATCATGGAAGCGATGGCAGCTCTCACATGAGCCTTCAAGCATTCACGTAACGTTGCGTGAGAAATCAGACCGGTCTCTTCCAAGAGAGCTCCGAGTTTTTTTGACTTCCCCATGGTTCGGTATTTCAGCACAACCTCGTCGAGCCTGTCTTTTGGAACCATGCCGATACGCTCAAGAAAAGAAGCGAAGTTTTCAGTCTGGGTATTGCTTACCGCCCAGGCAATATGCCCATCCCTCAGGACGACCACGCCAACCTGTTGCGAGTCCTTCATGGCGTTTAGAATACCGCTCCACTTGATTTCAACGGCGTTTCTTAGAGCCACTGTAAAGGAGTGTCCATCAATTATTTCAACAACATGATCTGCCACAGCCAACTCCGTAGAATCCGTTACAGATGTCTGCAAAAAAATACTTCCATGACTACCGCTACTTCTTGGTTACGACAAACTCTCCATAGGGGTCGCCCATCTCAATACCTTTTGTTTGCACGCACACGTACGTGTCCATTCCGTCCGGGTAGGGATCGGCATACGCAAGATCAAAGAAAGCCTGGCTCAGACCGCGGAGCATGAATCCTCTCAAGCCCTCACAGTTGCTTTCGGAATCATAATAATCAAAAGCGCGAATTATCATTTTTTCGCCATCTTTCAGCTGCACGATTCCCGATTTTGCCCATCCCCAGGCGGTAAAAGCTGCATACGCACCCCGCAGGATATCTTTTTCTCCTTCAGTAACCATGGGAAGAACCACGTCACTGAAAATTTCCGATGTAATGATGCCGCAACCGGTATGGTATCCGCATTCATATGCGGCCCTCACCAGGCCGGCTTCTATCTCAGCCTTCTTTTCCGGAGGAGCCGCCGTCATAATTCTTTCTGTAAAAGTATTCAACAGGGCTACGGGAAGAAGGTTTACCAGCACCTCGTATTCAGGAATCAAACCGTTCTCATCAGCCTGGACGGTAATCTTGGCAAGTGACTTTACAACAGTATCACGCATTACGGTCATGAAAAAACTCCTCCTCTCTCAGGATGCCTTGACAATAAACTTTCCTTCTGTATCCCCCGCTGCAATACTGGCAACTTCGGTAACCACATAGCTTTTTGAAGGTTTTTTGAACGCTGCGGCAAACATGGCAGCTATAAAACCACAGGTGAAATGGTTGATCGGCTTGCTATGAACGCCCCACTTTTTTACCCATCCTTCATCCAGATGGGACCGGACCAGCCGAATCTCTCCACCGTTTTCATCACCGGTGATCACCATTTTACCCAAGCCCAGGGCAGAATAATACTCCCTTCCGACGTTGCACCTGTCCTGTGCTGAAGTAAGCCCGTTTTTTTCTATATAATCATCAAAGACAGCCCTCATAGAGTCTTCCACCGAATCCCGGAGAATCTGCGGGGCATTGATGCCATCCTGATCCTCCACCAGCTTGGTTAATAAGGCCAGATAATGGTGGGAATGCATAACGACTGGTTGACCATTCAGAAAGTTACGATGTGTTTCATTATCGTGACTGTAGTCTAATCTCAACGCCATTGAACACTCCTCCTAGAATGATTGTCCAAGCTCTTCAAAGAGCTTCTTGGTTTTATGCCTGATAATTCCAAGCTTGGAAGCATCCGGAGTAATGAGCGCCGCAACTGCGTCTCCAACCGGTCTGCACATGATTACCGCTCTCCCGTACTCAATGAACATGTCCTGGAACTTGTTGACATTCAGCTCACTTCCCATTTCCTCAATTCCGTTGATCGAGTGGGCAAGCGATGCGCCTAATTCGTCAATATTCACCCGGGAACTGCTCCCTGCGGATTCGATAACGAAACCATCCCGTCCGACCACAACGACAGCATCCACCCCGGGCACTTCCAGCAAGTCATTCATGACCTCTGTAGAACCCCTTTCGGTCTGTTGCATTTCTAAGCTCCTTTCTTCTGAACCGGTCTTTACCGTAGCAGCATTGTCTCTAGCCTGTTTATCCAACAGCACAACCGCTTCCATAATGGCGTGTTGTACTGACAATCCAATATTTGTCTTTTGTGCAGCAACACCGGGGATAAAATGGAAAGTACCCTGATCCCAGGAAAGCAAATCGGCTAACCCCTCCAGACCGGCAATATCTTTCGATTCCGCGGAAACCAGTTCACCACCCACAAAATAAATATTCCCAATCTCACCCCCAGGGTGGCGCGCCAGTCTGATCACTCCGCTTTTGGCGCTTGAGGAAAGGAATTGCAGTAAGTCGGAAATATTCGTTAGCGCAAGGTTCCCTTTCAGGCCACTATCCTTCGCAAGCAAATCTATGTTTTCTTCAATTTGAACAGGCATTGCAGTACCCTCAAAAGGAACGAACAGTAAAACTTACAGCAAAATCACTCCCCCCATAATCCACGATCATCGAATTATGAGAAAAAGCAACACATTTGGGTGGAACCTCGAGCAAAACGTACCGTAATTCAGGCTGGAAACTATTTAAACACAAGCATCGTGGCGGTCTGATTGATGTGCCCGATGTATTCTTCTCCGTAGGAGCTGAAACCGATTGTCGGTATTTCGCTAAACAGTTCGCCATATACCTGGTCGAGACCATTCTGTCTGAGTTCCAGCGTCCTGAGTATACAGTTGAAATTAATCAGCCCGGAAATATTCCCAAGTTCTGATTTTGCCTCTTGGACTGCCGTCCTGGTATCTCCGATTACGTCAGTACCTTCCAGGAGGGACAGCTCCATCCCCTCCATGACACTGCAATAAAACAGCATGCTGCTTCCCTTGATCTGCTGAGGACTGCGGACATACGGCTCATCCTCAATGAACAGCCCCACGGGGTTATGCATGAAATGCTTGGGGGCCTCTTCGACGGTCGTCCCGAGAGCCTCAGCATAGGCGACTGCGGCAGGCTTGCCATTGAACTCGACAACCTCTCGCTGCTCCTCATTTGCCTTTGTAACTTCCAGGCTCTTCCCAAGATCACGGAAGCTCTGTGTCTTGATAAAGCTGAACTCGACACCCGGTTTGATCATTGCCAAAACGGCTGCATTGCTAAAACTCTTACCGTTTGCATAGACACTGGTTGAAGTAAACTTCAGATCATCTCCTGCCGAACCGCCAATGATTGTCACATTGGTAAGGTCTCCAATGGTCTCCATCAAGCCTTCTTCTGCCCCGCTCAAACCATCGATAAGGATGATCCCCACATACTTGCTCGGGTCCATTTCAGCAACAGGCTCCTTGAAATAGGATCCAAGGGACTCAAACGCCATTTTAACGGAATTCTCATCCTTAAGGTTTTCGATAACTTCAATCTTTGCGTCTTTGACCGCCTGGCCATTGAATGCCATGGCCACAATGGAATTTTCCAGCATCTTCCCGGATACAATCTCTCCTGCCGTTGAGCAGCCGAAAACCTGGGACATGGGAAAGGCGTTCTGCATCAGGGTGCTGACAGTTTCTGGAGCATATTTTGTAGAGGCGAAGAAAAGAACAAGTTCTGTGTCGAACATCTCGAATTGCTTGGCTATTTCATTGACACTCTGTTCAGCGGTTTCTTTTACAGAAAAAGCGGTTTTAATATTCATCCTTACCCTCCCACCAATAGGCGTATTCTTGGTCTATTTAAGTTCTGCGATCATCTTCTCCAGCTTGCCAATCACGATTGGGTCGTCTTCGGATTGAAGAGTATACTTGTTCGGATTAATGCCTTTGAGAATCAGTTTCGTTTTGATGACACGTTCGAGCATGGGATTGTCCTTTGCTCTTTGGGTAATGATGGAGTCTATCATCTGCCTGATTTTTCCCGCCATTCAAACACCTCCTCATTGATTGTTACACATCATGCAAAAAACCTGGGACACACGAGACAGCTTTTTTCCAGTGGCATTAATGCCCGCCACTTCCGAATAAGGCAAAGTGGACGCTAAGAAATAACAGTTTTTTATAGACATGCTTACATTTAAATTCATTAAATGTCGAATTTTATACATACAAAACCGAGTATCTGTCAACCTTATTATGACGTATACGCAACACTCAACAAGATTTTTTCATTATCTTCTTCGAGCAGGCAAGTAAGTGGACTTCTTTCTGACCTGCGCTATAAAACACCTTTTCAGGACAAGAAGACGTCGAGAGAGATACATAAACATATCCTATTGCTAATGTGCAAGACACAGGGGGCATGACAGAAATATATTTTGAGAATTGTAAAGCAGTGCGCAAGAGCCAACGGAGGAATCAGAGAAAACTTCGGTACGAAGGAGCGCAAGAGAAGGGAGACATGTTTACTGCAGAAAAAGGACTGAAAATATGAACTAGCAAAAAAAAACCGGTCGAATCTACTTTCACGAAAGAGCAAAACTAACTGCCGCTACCCACCACTTCTTGCTTTCAGTGCTTTCTTTTCCGCCCAGTGCCGCACGCCACCGTCACGCTTTTTCTCAAATCGCATGACAGGGACACTGAGCCCGCAACTGTTCTCAACAGCCTGGACAGAAAGTCTGAACACCTGGCGGACAATTCCCGGATCTCCTTCTGAAAAGCTCTTCACTAGTGCTTCGAATTCAGGATCTTCTTTCCCTATCACCTCTCCGGAACAGAAAATCCTGAGAACCCGGGAATCGTCGTCAAAGGAACAGAACATAAGGGTCAGGGATCCACCGGCAGCAAGATCTCGCCCTGTTCGGTTGCTGCTCCCGGGGTAATCGAGGAGAAGCAGTTTCCCGGGGTCAAGAAACAGAAGGCAGTCCTCTCCTTTGGGGGCAAGATTCACCTCTTCACCAGAAGCACTGGCAAGAAAAAACACCTTCTGTCGCGATGCAAACTCCCGGTCCTTATCCAGCAACTTCGAATATTGCTTACCCATGCCGTTCCCCGTTTCCCTGGCTTTAAATGCCACTCACCAAATTCCCTGGCCCGATCTGACCACTTGTGAAGCAAGCCGAGAAGAATAGCTCACCCCCTTGCCGCTGCCATCCTGACGCATAACCAGAACCCCAAGGTCATCACCTTCAACCCAACGACGCCCCTTCTTGTTCAGATCCTCAAAATCGATTACCTTGCAGTGAATTTTGCGCCCATCAAGATCCACGTCCTCGTCCTTTACCCAGCTATACTTTCTCGTGACGATTGCCAGATTTTCAAGGTCGAGAATTCGCAGCACCCTCTCCTTTTCTCCAGGACCCATTGTTATCTCGGGACAGTCTAGGGTGGTGAAGTCATACTTTTCGCGCGGGATGAGCAAGGTGCGTTTCGAACCTCCCTCATCGATATCGAACCGGAATCCATCGGGTTCCAGCTTTCCGGCAACCAGAACAGCCTTATCATTTTCCTGCATGGCCCGCCGATAGTTGTACGTCCCTTCTTTCCCTATCATTGCCTCCTCCTTTTTTTCAAGGCGGTAGGAGAAAAAGAGGAAATGGACATCAATGCTGGTCGAAGACTGGAATCGAAACACCGACTTACTATCCCGCATTACAGGGCCACACATGGTCTTCACATGCCCCACCTTCATTCCGTGGCTGAAAACATCATAGCGGGACTCTCTCACTTCATTGACTTTTGAGGCAGAAGCCTGGGCAGTCAGGCACAAAGCAGAAACAAGCAAGATTTCGACAAGGGTAATGAACCCGAATTTCTTATGCATTTCCATAGCAACTTCCGTTCGCCGGGGGTTGTGTAAACAGAATATATATAGTAGTCTCCGACAGCAATTACGTCAAGAGCCCTCTTCTAAATACAGAGCCTTCTGAAGTCCGGCTGTCGTGAAAAATCGACCAAAGGGGCCTAAAATAGCAGCGTATCGACACGCTGACTGACAGCGGCCCGGTATTCATATGTTTTTTTGCCAAGCGATCCCGGAATTTCCCGCCTGTGCAATTCGTTACTGATCAATTATTCTGTTTTCTTACCACACCGGATATGGTACATTTTCAAGGGCATCACTTCCTTCCGTTCGGTTATACGGAGTGAAAGAAAGTGTAGATAGTCAGGCCGCTAAAACCCTTCTAGCCGCAAAACTCCCAGAGCATCCTTACATTCAGTCAGTTGTACTGCCCTACTACTACGCATCTCGGCGCAACCGCTCCCGGGGCATTAACGTTCGGTGACTATGTCAGACACTACAATGAAAAAATTCGTTTCCAAGGCGTTGGAAGTAAATCTTGCCGTCACACGGAGCAAGACAGAAATCCCGCCAGAGCACCAGTGGTTTCTTTCCCTTTCCCAAAGCCATTTCGGTATTCACAACCGGGCGGAAGAACTGATACTGGAATACCACCATCCTTACGCCAACCCAGAGACGGTGGTTGACCTTCTGCGCAGGATTGCCCTGGATGACCTTTGGTTTTATCTCTCGCTGCCTGAGCATGAGAAGCCTCTGGAAATGCTGCTGGGAATCTTCAGAACACTGTTGCACCGCCCCCTCCCTGACCAACATCAGGAACGGGCCTTTCAGACTCTTCTGGAATTCGCAGACCTGCTTCATCGACAGAAGAAAACCCCGCTCAAGATCATGGATGAGGCCATGGCACTGATCCGTGACACACTCGCCATCGACCAGTATGTTATGGTGCGTTCTTCAGGATTCTTGAAAGAAAGAATGAAACATGTGGCCAAGGATTCCCGGTATACCGAAATAACAGTTGGCATGCTCCGCCTGGCACTTCAGGAAAATATCGTCTTCTGGGAAAAAAGCACCTCCATCGAATCCTGGCTGATCAACAAGAAATCCCTGTTCCACTCCGACATGACGTCCCGGATCAACCATATTGGAAAACCCTTTTTTGCCGAGCTCCAAAAGCAGCTTGACAAGGCATCAACCTGGGAGGAACTCCAACAGGTGGCTGACTTCTCCGGGATCGCCAACCGCTTCCGCAGCTGCATGGACGAAGAGGAACCAGCTCTCGACAGGATCTATTATCTATTCTATCTCCTGAGCCTTCCTGGTCTGGCGCACCTGAAGGACCACCTCCTCTGGGATCTCAACAGGATGCTCCGCATCATTCAAAGCGCCTGCACCGAGAAAGAACTGTTAACTTTCCTGGAAAGGATCTTCCATCTCTTCCAATCGCAAAAAGACGGTCACCTGGGAACCCTCCTTGACTGTATTCTAACTCTCGGGACAGAGGTGATCGAACTGGGGAACCCGATCATTATCAACAGCTTCATCGATCGGCTGATCTCCTTCGGCTTCGTGCCGGGAAATGTCTTCGGCATCAATCAGGACTGGCAGGTCTGCATCGACAAAAACCACATCAAGAACATCCGGGTATGGATGGAACTGATCGAATGCAGCCCAGAGAAAATGTTGAAGCTGCTCTCGGCCCTGATCGTAAATCTCCGCGTCCAGGGAATATTCATCTCCGATACGGACCTGTTCCAGAGGGACATCACCAAGCTCCTGAATTCAGATGTCGCTCCCATCTTCAAGATGATAAAACAGCTTGCCCGCATCTTTCCGGTCTACTATAACGAGATCGGTGCCGAAGGCGAACTGCGCGACATCACCACGAAAATGGATGAAGTTTCCTTCCGGCAGGATCGCCTGATTCACTTTCTCCGCAAACAGGTGCACACGGAGAGCAACAATACCCATATCGAACTGACAAAAAAGATCATCCGCTTCTGGCACAACGGCGACGTGGAGGCGTTGAAAGGCTTTGTGCCCCAGGATGTGTATCTGACCCTGCAGAACTCCGGCGAATGGTTCGAACCAGTCCACGAAATCGTCACGAACCTGTGCGAAAAGTGCAATATTTTGCCGGAAGAAATTCTCGACAGGGAAGATATTAACCTGTCAAAGTATCTGAAAGGACATCCGAAAAAGGATCAGATCCGTTTCAAGGGCCTGGTTAACCTCTACCATCTTCTGAAAACCAAATACACGCTGGACTATCACAACATTATCCCGGTCATGAACCAGCTCCACCTGTTCCCCGATGAGGAGATAAAAGAATTCGCGAAACAACTCGACGAAAACAACACCGAAGCGGCTCTCCGTCGGGTGTACTATTTCATGGAACGGCTGCGCGAGGTCATTCTGAATCCGGAAAAATCGGAAGCATGCGAGGATATCTACCATAAGCGGCACATTGCCGCAGGCATCCCCTCCATGTACGGGAAATACCATGAAGTAAAATTCGAAGCCATGGGCCTTACCTTCCGTCTCGAGAGGCTGGCAACCGCCCTGATGGCCAACCTTGTCGGCCAGAAGAACATGAATTATATCACCGCCAAGTCACTCCGAAGGATTGCCCGAATCATCGAACTTTTCCGTCACGGAATGATGCTTGATGGAATCACCAATCAGGGATTCGACGCGAACCTGAAGATGTTCCAATACAGTCTCACGTCCGCAAGCTTCTCCCTCGATCAATTCGTCAACCTGTTCCAATTCATGGCCCAGAACATCCGCGAGATCATTTCCGAGTATTTTCTCCGTAATTTTGACACTCCTCTGAAAGTCGTGACCCTCCATCAAACGGGCCGTGAGCGCATAGTTGGGCCGGAGGATCAGCAGGAGGTTCATCGGATTTCGGAGAAGTTTTACCGGGAAGTGCTCTCTTCCGCCTTTCTTGTTCAGCCACTGGACAACTTCATCTCCGACGTGCTCAATACCCTGAGGACCATGGTTGGCAGTCTCACGCCAGAGGTACTGCACAACATCATGAGTTTCGACTCGGATCTGATTATCAGCCCTATTTACCGGAGCACACCGGAGATGGACAACCAGATTTTCCTCGGTGCCAAGGCCTATTTCCTGAAACAGCTCTATGCCAATAATTTCCCCATTCCACCCGGCTTTGTCCTGACCACTGAACTTTTTCGGCACCGCAGGGCAATTCAGCAGAACCCTGAACTGACAGCCGAAATCGAGGAATTGGTCCGGTATAAAATTACGGAACTGGAAGAGATCACCGGCAAAAAGCTCGGAGACCCGGAAAACCCGCTCCTTTTCTCTGTCCGCTCCGGCACCGCCATCTCTATGCCGGGCGCCATGGACACCTACCTCAACGTCGGAATGAATGACAAGGTTGCCGAAGGGCTGAGCCGCAAACCGCACATGGGTTGGACTGCCTGGGACTGTTATCGGCGCTTCCTCCAGGGTTGGGGCATGGCCCACGGCATCCCCCGGGATGAATTTGACCGAAGGATGTCCCACTTTAAGCACCTCTACCAGGTGGCACGCAAGGTTCAGTTCACGGACTCCCAGATACGCGAGATAGCCCTCTCGTACAAGGGTCTTCTCAAAGAACATCGGGTGCACGTGGAACAGGACCCGTTCCGCCAAATCATCCAGGCCATCCTTTCAACCATGGATTCCTGGTACACGGACCGGGCCAAGACCTACCGCCGCCACCTGCAAATTGCGGAAGAATGGGGCACTGCGGTCATGGTGCAGGAGATGGTTCTCGGCAATCTCGGCTCAGACTCCGGCACCGGTGTATTCTTCACCCGTGACCCGATGGAGGAGAAACCGGGGGTTAACCTCTATGGCGACTTCACCCTCTTCAGCCAGGGAGAGGACGTCGTTTCCGGTCTGGTTCACACTCTGCCGATTTCTGAAAAACAGCGGAAGAATACTCCGGGGAACCTGAAGATTTCCCTGGAAAAGGACTTCCCCGAGGTATACCAGGAACTGCAATACCGTGCTAAACTTTTGGTGGAATCATACGGATTCAACCACCAGGAAATCGAGTTCACCTTCGAATCTCCGCGCAAAGAGGACCTGTACATCCTCCAGACAAGGGATTATACTACCAGCCAACCGGAAAAACTGTGCGTCTTTGCTGCGGAGCAGAATTCAATGCAATTTCTTGGCTCCGGCATCGGCATCGGCGGCGGTGCCATGAACGGCATAATCGTTTTTGACCGGGATGACCTGAAGGAAGCTGTCAGCAAATATCCCGGCATTAAAAAAATCCTGGTTCGACCCGACACAGTTCCCGACGATATCGACATGATCTTCGACTGTGACGGGCTCCTGACGGCACGGGGCGGGGCCACCTCACACGCGGCGGTCACCGCGGCCAGACTCGGCAAAATCTGTATCGTCAACTGCAAGGTTCTCCAGGTTATAGAAGCGGAGAAAAAGTGTTTCATCAATGGTGTAGAACTGGGGCTGGGAGATAAAATAGGTATCGATGGCAGATTGGGAAATATCTATCAGGGAAATTATCCGGTAGAATACATGGAAAGTTACTAACGAATCCGGAAAAGCACCGGGACGGGCAGACATATCACAAGGAGGGCAACAATGAGTACAGGAGACAAGTCATCACAACCGTTGGGCATCAACGGGCTGGGGCGCATAGGGAAACTGACCCTTTGGAACCATCTTCTCACAAGAGGTTTCGACAGGATCATTGTTAACACCGGAAGGGAAGTCGGCAAAAGCCTTGAAGACCTTATCCAGGTAATCGAGACCGACTCTACTTACGGCACCCTCAGCAGATTCCTGTACGGCCATTCCCGCAAATGCGAAATCAGAATCGTTGATGCCGATCAGGCAATCCTGGACATTGACGGAATCATGGTAAAAATTCTCCGTGAAGCGAGGAATCCGAAAGATATCGCCTGGAGAAAGGAAGGTGTACGACTTGTGGTGGAGACCACCGGCCAGTTCCTGGACCCAACCCTGCCGGCCGACCATAAATCGGGCAGCCTCCGCGGCCACCTGGAAGCGGGAGCGGAAAAAGTTCTGGCATCGGCACCCTTCAAGATAAAGGACAAAACCAAATCGCTGCCTGATGACAGCATTCTCCTGGTGCAAGGGATCAACCACACCGACTTCGACCCCTCCCGGCACCATGTCATTTCCGCCGCCTCCTGCACCACCACCGGGTTGGCTCACATGATCAAGCCACTGTTGGAAGCGAAAGAGACATCCCACATCCTGACCGCTTCCATGTCCACTATTCACGCGGCGACCAATACCCAGAGCGTCCTCGACTCGGTGCCGAAGACCGCTGCCGGGGACCTGCGCAAGAACCGCTCGGTCATGAACAACATTATCCTTTCCACAACAGGATCCGCCAAGGCCCTGGAAATGGTTCTGCCGGAGATTAAACGTGTCGGATTCATGGCGGATTCGGTCCGCATTCCCACCAGTACCGTGTCGCTGATCATTCTCAACCTGACTTTTCACAATCCGCTGGACGAGGCGGGGGAACCGGTGATCACCCATACCCTGCTGAACGATATGTACCGCAAAGCTAGCGAAGGGTCCCAGAAGGACATGCTCGTCTTCAGCAACCGACAGAACGTTTCATCCGACATGATCGGTGTCCCGGCCGCTGTTGTCATCGAAGGGCACGAAACCCACACCCGCACAGGCTTCATCAATCTTCCGCCGGAAACCCTCCAAAGCCTTGGAGTTCCAGCTGAGACAGAGGTCCAGATACCGGTCACCCACGCAAAACTGTTCGGCTGGTATGACAACGAATACGGCAGCTATGTAAACTGCCTAGGTCAACTGACCGGCTATATTGCCAAAAACCTTGGCTGACCTCAAATTCGAAAACCATGATGTAAAAAAGGCCGTGCAACGCAATCGCACGGCCTTTTTTTATTCGGTATACTTCCATCAAATAATCGTAACATCACCTTTTTCGCAACTGGTCCTCCAACTCATCAATCCGATCAAGGAGCTCGATGACGAGAGCCAAGGCATTGAGGTTCAGCCCAAGATCCTGTTTAAGCCGCAGTGCACGGGCTACTCGCGACACGGCAGTCCCGGGAAATCGGGGCGAGTCAGGGTATCCTTCCACCGGATCGACGAGACCAAAGCTTACCAGACGCCTCACCACCTCCACGCGACAACCACACCGTTTTGCAAGCTCCGTAAGGGAAACCGTGACTTGCATCTCCGAGCGGTCACCATCTTCTCCCACCAGTTCGTACCGTGATCGAATTGTAATCCGTTGCTCCACCATTTTCTCCTCACTCTTTTCAGTCCCGCGGCCGGAACCCTGATTCCCGAGCCAGCTCCTCAAACAGCTGTTTCTCCCGCTCAGTCAAATTTTTCGGAACAACGATTCGTGCCGTAATGAGAAGATCACCCGGGTCACCGGACATCCTCGGAATCCCTTTTCCGCGCAACCGGAAGACCTGGCCGCCCTGAGTTCCCGGTGGCAGGGACATATTCACCGCTCCGCCTACAATGGGGATAGTTACCTTTGCCCCGAGGGCAGCCTCCCAGGGAGCAATGTCGACGGAGCTGACGAGGTCATGATTCTCGACCTGAAAGCGAGAATCCTTTTTCAGCTGCACCTTCAAGTACAGATCCCCATTCTCTCCGCCTCCGACACCTTCAGCACCCTGGCCCTGCAAGCGAATCTTCGACCCCTCTGTAACTCCTTTGGGGATCTTCACCTCATAACTTTTACGAGTCCGTACCGGTCTGCCGTCCTTACCGAGAACCATCGTCTCAAGATCGATTACCTTATTGGCACCGTTATAGGCTTCCTCCAGGGTAATCTCGATATGAGTGTCATAATCGCGGCCTCTGCTACGTCGACGTCCGCCGCCGGGTGTCTCCGCCGAAGAAAACCCCCTGAGGCCGCCAAAGATGGTTCTGAAGAACTCGCTGTAATCGGCCCCTTCATCGCCGCTATAGTAAAATTGTACATTTTCCCATCCCTGAGGGGCGGTAAAATCTTCTCCTTCCTTGAACCCAGAACCGATGGAGTCGTACTTCTGGCGGGACTCCGCGTCTTTCAGCACCTCGTAGGCCTCGTTTATCTGCTTAAACTTCTCCTCGGCATCCGGGTCTTTGTTTATGTCCGGATGGTACTTGCGCGCAAGTTTACGGTAGGCACGCTGGATCTCCTCATGAGACGCGGACCGCTCAACGCCAAGGGTCTGATAGTAGTCCTGAAAGGTAACCGCCATGATGTCTGGTAACTCCCTGCGGGAAAAGGTCGAACGCCACGTCCCCACACAATGATTGTATATAGCATATCTTACCGCAACCTAGGATTCAGGCAACATTACGCTACCTGGACCACGACTCTCTTGGGTTTTGCTGCCTCTGCCTGGTATTACAACCCTACGCAAGCCGACACCTCGAAAGACATCATCATTCTCGCGCCTCAGGTTGTCTAACTCCCTGAACTTATCCCGGTACGCAATGATATCTGCCTTCTTTTACATGGATTACCAACTCCTTATGTTCAAGATAATAACAATTTTCATGATGTCACCCCTGACAAAGTTCCATATTTACTACCAAAGTAAGTACACGCAAACGTAGGCTCATCCACTCCGTTGGCACCGAAAACAACTAAAAAACAATGCCGTAACGTCACACAAATGCACTTTGCCTCGCGGTCCCCTATTCTTGGAAAGATCCTGAAAATTTGACAATGAAGAGGTATACAGTGTATGTGTGATGGAAACAATCCGTCGGAACCATCCGTCGTCTTTTCCACAGGACGATACGATGCCAAGGAGAAATCGAATGCCCGGAAGAAAAACCACTCTCATTATCATAGCCGCCCTCCTGCTGACCCTGCCCTTCCTTTCTTCTCTGCTGAACCTTTACATCGACTGGCAATTCTTTGCGGAAACAGGCTTTAAAGAGGTACTCACGACATCCCTTCTGGCAAAAATCGGCTGCGGGCTTTCCTTCGGGACCCTCTTGCTGGCATTTCTCCTGATCAACCTGATCCCGGCACTTCGCTCGAAATTCCCCCGACCCGCCATCACTATCATGGAGGGAACGCTCTACCAGCTGAAAACCGACGAGGCTGAACGACTCCTCAAACCCATCGCCCTGACTGTCGCTTTTGTCCTGGCCCTTTTTGCCGGCAACTGGGGTGCATTGCAGTGGGAAAAACTTCTCCTGTACCTGAATATGCTACCGGTCGGCACCACGGATCCCATCCTGGGCAAAGACATTGGCTTCTACTTGTTCAGTCTGCCGTTTCTGGAAATCCTTGCGGCATTTTCCAGAGTGACAACACTGTTCGGCATCCTTCTGATCAGCGCTGTCTACTTCGTCAATGGCGGCATCGCCCCGACGCCAAGTGGTGCGCACATTGCCCCAAAGGTCAGAAAACACTTGGCTCTGTTAGCGGGTCTTTTTCTCCTTAACGTTTCCGCGGGCTTCTACCTGGACTGCTTCAGGCTGCTCTTTTCGGAAACCGGCGCGGTCTACGGAGCCGGTTACGCCGATGTAACCGCCCGGCTCCTGGTGTATCGCATCCTCACCGTTATTACCCTGCTGGCGGCTGTCATCGTCACAGCAGGGGTCTGGAAAGCCCGATGGCGCCAGGCACTGCTTGCTCCTGTCGTACTCATTGCCATGTATGGTATCGGGATAAAAGCGTATCCCGCCCTGTTGCAGAAATTCAAGGTCGCTCCCACTGAACTTGCCCTGGAAATGCCCTATATCGAGTACGGCATCAAATTCACCCGCTTCGGCTATGACCTGGACAAGATAGAAACCATCCCCTTTGACGTGGATAACAAACTCACCGCCGCGGACATCGCCAAGAACGACCTGACAATCAAGAACATTCGTCTCTGGGATCATGCCCCGCTCCTCAGGACATACAGCCAGCTGCAGCAGATCAGGACCTACTACAAATTTCACGACGTGGACAACGACCGCTACCTGGTCAACGGCCAGTATACGCAGGTCATGCTCTCACCGCGCGAACTCTCGTATAACGATCTCCCCAGCAGGAACTGGATAAACGAACGACTCATCTTCACCCACGGCAACGGCCTCACCTTCGGACCGGTCAGCCGAATCAGCAAGGAAGGGCTCCCCGAGTTTTTCATCAAGGACATTCCCGCAGTAAGCCTTGCCGACATCAAGGTAACCAAGCCGGAAATCTACTACGGAGAGTTGTCCAACGACTACGTGATCGTCAAAACCAGGGTTCCTGAATTCAGCTATCCCACCGCCACGGGCAACATCAACACCGTCTATAGCGGAAAGGGTGGAGTCCACCTTGACTCGATGTTTAAAAGAGCACTTTTCGCAGCTTACTTCAGAACCGAGAAGATCCTCCTTTCATCAGATATCAGTAATGAAAGCCGGATCCTCTATTACCGGAATATTGTTGAACGGGTAAAAACAGTGGCCCCGTTTCTTCTCCTTGACTCCGATCCGTACATGGTCATAACCAAGGATGGTCGGCTCGTCTGGATGATCGACGCCTACACTTACTCAGACAACCTCCCCTACTCGAAGCCGATCTCGAATGGGATAAATTACATGAGAAACTCGGTTAAAATTGTCGTTGATGCCTACGACGGAACCCTCGACTTTTACATCAGCGACCCGAAAGATCCGCTGGTAAAGGTCTATTCCCGGATCTTTCCGAAACTGTTCAAACCCATGGAAGCCATGCCGGATGATTTGCGCGCCCACGTCCGCTATCCCCACGAATTCCTGGGAATCCAGGCAGCCATGTTCGCTGCTTATCACATGACCGACCCCAAGGTTTTTTACAACAAAGAAAACCTCTGGGAGATCCCCTCTCTCGGAGAAAATCCGATGGAGCCCTACTACACCATCATGAAGCTGCCGGGTGAAAAAAAGGAGGAATATATCCTCCTGCTCCCCTTTACCCCGGCAAAAAGGGACAACTTGGCGGCATGGCTGACCGCCCGCTGTGACGGACCGAACTACGGGAAACTCCTGGCCTACACCTTCCCCCGCGACCGGCTCATTTACGGACCGAAACAGATTGATGCCCGGATTAACCAGGATTCCGTCATCTCGCAACAGCTGACACTCTGGGGACAACACGGCTCCGAAGTTATACGGGGCAGCATGCTGGTGATTCCCATTGAAAAGTCGTTGCTGTATGTGCAGCCGCTCTATCTTGCGGCAACGGACAAGATCGGTCTGCCTGAGCTTCAGCGGGTCATTGTCGCCTACCGGGATGAGGTCGTAATGGAGAACACTCTGGAACTGGCTCTGCAGAAACTTTTCGGCGGAAATCGAACCGCTCCGGAAACAACCGGAGAAACCGGCTCCTGCTCCGGAAGACTCACCGCAAGGGCTGGCAGCTGAGGCGATGAAGGTCTATGAAAAGGCCGTTGAGATGCAGCGCCAGGGAAACTGGGCAGGGTATGGTGATGAGTTACAGAAACTCAAGCAGATCCTGCAACAGATGGCTCGGAAACAGTAATCCGTAGGAAGATCTTTCGAGATAATGGAGAAAGACTTGTATTCTGCCCTGCCGATGGAATACACCAGAAATATTGACATATTTCAGATTTATAGTAATTATAAATGGCTTTCCGCTTCTCTGCGAAAAAAATGGCACTCTTTGATGCTGAGGCCGACATTAACCGGCCTCCTGATTTGCATCAATCTTCCGCCAGTTCTCAAAACAGTCATTCCCGAAGCGACTCTGATCGGGAATCCAGCTTCTAACCGACTAAAATCATGGATCCCCGATAAAAACATTCGGGGATGACAATCTTCATAACGGAAGAATAGCGTTAATCAGGACCGGCTTTGTCTGCATAGATTCCTTTCAAAAAAGGTATAGTTTTATGAAAAAAATCGTCATGATCGATCCATCTGAAACCTTTATAAAATTTGTCAGCCGTACTCTGACGAGGATGGGCTATGAAGTGTTTCATGCCTTCGATCTGGAATCCGGGTTTTCCGTCATTACTGAGACAAAACCGAATCTGGTGCTTGCGGAAATCAATGTCCCTAACCATAAGGGCGTTGAACTCTGCGAAAAACTTTGTGGCGATCCCCGCACGTCGGCAATTCCGGTAATTATCGTTACAACGGACGGCAACGAGCAGAGTCTGGAACAGGCCAAAAAAGCCGGCTGCTCCGACTACCTGACCAAGCCGTTGACAGTCAGGGACATTCACCTGATGCTGCAGCGGAACCTTCCCTTTACCGTCAAACGACAGATGCTCCGGCTGGATATCGCAGTCGACACAATAATCCGGACAACCGATCAGACGTTCGAAACCAAAACCAAAACCCTCGGCGAAGGTGGCCTGTTGGTACAAATCGATCATCCTGCCGTGCATACCGGCTCACAGGTGGACATATCCCTTCGCCTGTCACCATCCATTCCCTCCCTAAAACTGACGGGAGAGGTCATCTATATCCTTGCCCCCGCCGCCTCTTCACCGCGCGGAGTGGGGATCAGATTCTCCGACATCAGAAAAGAAACTTCTGAGCTCTTGAGGAATTTCATAGAACGTGCCGCCTCAGGGGAGTCGGAGAAATAATCTTTGCAAAAGAAAACAGATGAGGCGGACAACCGTATCGGTCTCCGCCTCATCCTTCCCGTTTGTGAAACTCCCATTGTTCCGAGCAGTTGGACAACCTTAAACGTTTACTTCAGGATGTCCCGGATTTTCCGCACCAGCTCCTGTGGCAAGACCGGTTTTCCGACTATCTCGACCGCACCCTCCGGCAAGCCTTGGCTGGAGACAATTTTTTCCTGATACCCGCTTACAAAAAGCACCGGAATCTCCGGTCGTTCTTCATGAATTTTCTGAAAAGCCTCCATACCATTCATCCTGGGCATAACAATATCGAACAGCAACAGGTCAGGAGCGGTTTCCATTTCCCTGAATTTTTCCACGGCGTCAACCCCATCGACCGCCTCAATAACGGTAAGACCATTTTTTTCGAGAATTTCCCGTGTTACTGTTCTAACCAATTCATTATCATCCGCCAGCAGAATAACCGGATTTGCCAAGTATTCCGCAGGACGGCGCTCAACTGAACTTCGGCTTATCTCTTCCGTGGCACAGGGCAGATAGAGGGTAAAAACGCTTCCTGATCCAAGCGTCGACTGGGCTGTGATAAATCCTCCAAGCTGCTTCACCGTCCCATAGACGCTGGGGAGGCCAAGACCCGTCCCTTGGCCCACGTCCTTCGTGGTAAAAAATGGCACAAAGATATTTCTCTGAGTCTCCAGATCCATACCGACTCCGGTATCGGTAACCGTCATGCATGCATATCGACCCACCTTGCCAAAACCATTTGCCTGGATAAAATCGTTTCCTATTTCAGCAAGGGTTGTTGCAATAATAAAGCTGCCTCCATCAGGCATTGCGTCGTGAGAGTTCGAAGCAAGACTCAAAAGGATTTGCTCTATACAGTGACAATCAGCAACCACCTGCAAATTCGGGGCATCGTGACTGAGTTCAAGGTGAACCTTTTCTCCCAAAACAGGGGCTAACTTTTCCGCAATCACATTCACGCACTGCACCAGATCAATTCGGCTAACCGATATCATTTGTTTGCGGCTGAAAGCCAAGAGCGATTGCGTAAGCCCCGCAGCCTTCTCCGCTGCAGTAAGTATCCTGTCTTGGTATTGGTATACTGGATTACTCTCCTCAGTATTCATTTTTGACAAAGTACAGAAACCGATGATCGCAGTCAGGATGTTATTGAAGTCATGGGCAATACCGCCCGCAAGCCTACCAACGGTTTCAAGTTTCTGGTTCAGCTGAACCTTTTCCTCAAGCTTTATCTGGTCGGTAATGTCCAGCCCGATGCCTATATTTGTTCCATCTGTAAGTTTCACATTTGCCCAGCGAGTATCGATAACCCGGCCGTCCCTTACCCTGGTACGAAAATTTTGCCAGACTCCCTCCGCTCTCATGATGAACTCACAGACGGAACGCCGGTACTCGGGATCAGGATAGAACTCTTCAAGGTAGTCATGCTCCTGCAGGTCCTCCAGCGTCCAGCCGGAAATCTCTTCCCACGCAAGATTTCCGTAGGCAACCCTATGTTCCGGATCGAAATAGACGATCATGACCGGGATAATGTCGAGGATGGCCTGCAACATTTCTTTCTGCCGGATAACGAGGTGCTCGGCATTTTTTTTATCCGTTACATCGAGGAGCAGCCCCTGGTAGGCACGCGGAAGCGAATTTTTGTCCCGCAAGATTACCGTTCGATCATCCAGCCATCGCACTCTACCCTGTCCGTCTACGATCCGGTACTCACCGGAGAATTCGTCAACACCCTCCCGGGAATATCTTGCAACATCCTCACGGACACGCGGCAGATCATCCGGATGAATAATTTCGGCAAAACACAATCCATTTGAAAGAAATTCCTCGGGAAGGAATCCGAACTGCCTGATATTATCGGATACAAACTGAACAGACCACTTTTCATCGGCACTCCAGCGAAAAGCAACCGCAGGACTCTGGTTGACAATGGCCTCTAGCTCCAGAAGCTTCTCTTCATGTGTCTTTTCATGTACGGCATCATTCATGGCACAACCCGCTACACGACAAGCTTACCAAGTGAGACCACCCGTTGGCATGTGAATGGAGGTTTTCGGGAGCTGTTTCTTCAGGCAAACAACCCTGGGACTACCTGATACCCCGGTAATTGCCGGAGAATCTTTCTAGCGAAAATTATCCTGAAGAGTAGAAGGGACATATATTATCTGCACAAAAGTATTGTCATTCAAAGTATACTCGACCGTTACAACCTGGCAACAGGACATTGTCATCTCTTTTTCTGAATTCACACCAAAATTCAGAACCAAAACAGCAACTGGAAAGCGCCAGTATCTGGCAGGAAATGCCCGCTCCTTACAGGTCGTTGAGCAGTTGACGCATTATTAAATGTTAATTATAACAGCGCCGAGAAGACACGAAAGAAGGATCAGGACGGGATCTTGTTGACTTTCGTGGAGATACACAGTCAAGACGCACATCACCCGAAACAGAAAAGGGCCGGGGGAGTTTTCTACCCCCCGGCCCTTTTAATTTTTTCTCCGCCTCGAAAAGCGGTCTAGTGATAACTGATGAGCACTATTCTTCCGCTATGAAGATTGTCATCCCCGAATGTCTTTATCGGGGATCCATAATTTCAGTCGGTTAGAATCTGGATTCCCGATCAGAATCTCTTCGGGAATGACAGCTTTTGCAACAAGCGGAAGATTGATGCTACTCAGGTGATGGAATATGCTACCTCCGCACGAAAATCTCGCGTGCCATGTTGGTGTCAATGGCGAATTCGGAATAACCGACACTGAATATGTAGGAAGGAAACGACTGGTGAAGGCGGATCCTGTTGCCGGGAAGAACCCCCATGGCCATGAGTTTCTGCATCTTCTTGTTGTCTTCGGTCTGGATGTAGGCGATCTCACCTTCTTCACCCGGCTTCAGCTCCGTGAGAGGGACGACTCCCAGGTTTCCACTGCGCTGCGCCTCCAGGCAACACTCACCGGGAGGAATCGTCTTGCCGTGAGGACTGGTTGAAGGATGATTGAGCAGAGTGCAAACCTTCGTGTCCACCCCTTCGTTCAGGAGGTGTTCGAACTGGCAGGCCTTATCCTTGGCAGCTTCACCGCGCATGTTGAAGACGTCCATCATGAGCCTCTCAGCGAGTCGGAAGCGGCGGACGATTTTTCGACCTTCATCTTTTCCTTCCGGACGAAGATAGACCCGCCCCTCTTTCACCTCGATAAGGGCTAAATCAGTCAATTCCTGAAAAACAGGATCCTCCACGTCAAGGTGAATCTTCTCCATATCCGTGAAGACATTTCCCTCTTCCTCGACCTTAATCCAGAGTTCTTCCAGAATTTCTTCTGCTTTTTCAGATAGTTTCATGTCAGCTCCCCGACTTGTTAAACAGTTTTCTTAGTTTCCGTACCAGTAACGGTTCCGGAGGGTTTTCATAATTGCAGCGAGGGCACTTGAGCTTCTTGCAGGCCGAGGTCATCGGACAACTGCTGCACCCCTGAGCGGCATCTTCTTCGCGAAATTCATATCCACAGAACCCGCATCGCATCAGAGAATTCCGGTAATGAGCAGGAATTCATTCAGGACGTAGCCGCTGCAAAATGCCAGGACACTTACGAAAACAGCAATTGCCACGGAAACCCTGGTTCCCCTTTCTCTCTGCATGACCAGGAACTGGGCAACGCACGGGACAAACAGAGTCAGGGCGACCGCCGCCACCGTTAACTGTCGGGCATCCAAAAGACCCTGTGACTGTAGGTCATAGAGTCCAGCAGCACCATAGTCGCGGCGAAAGAACCCGAAAATGAAAGCAATTGCGGTCTCCTGCGGCAAGCCGATAAGTGCCATGACCGGCTTCATCCAGCCGATGAGAATCGGGAAGAAATGGGTTATTTTGCCGAGCCAGAGCAGAATCGAAGCAAGAATGAACAGCGGCAGGATCTCCATCAGATACCACTGCATTCGGGAATAGGTCTTTGTAAAAACATTGGAGAGCTGGGGGAGACGCATGGGAGGAAGTTCCATATAGAACATGGGGGACTCTCCCGGAACGATCCACGATGCCAGAAGTCCAACAAAGATAAAGATAAGGATCAGGCAAACGCTCCAGACGGCGAGTGCGCCCGGGAACTTGGAAAGCAGCGCGAGAATGACACCCAGCTGCGCAGAACAGGGAATTGCCAAGGCCAGGAGAAGGGTGGCAATGATGCGCTCCCTGACCGTTTCCAGGGTCCTGGTCACCATGGTGGCCATGGTGTCGCAGCCAAAACCGAGCACCATGGGAATAACCGCCCGGCCTGTCAGGCCGACCTTCTTGAAAAGACGGTCCACGAGAAGGGCCAGACGGGGAAAATAGCCGCTGTCTTCCAAAATCGAGAAAAACAGGAAAAAGGTCGCGACAATAGGCAGAATTATCCCGACCGCGTAACGGATGCCAAGGGTAATGATCCCGTACTCCCCGACAAAGAGTTCCTGTATGATCGGCCAGGGAATCGTGTGTGTCACCACTTTGGTTATCCAGGGATTGAAATAACCCTCGAAAAGTTTTTTCTCCAGAAAATCCACGAGTGTTCCGGCTCCAAACACGCCGACAAATTTGTACAGGCCGAAGTAAAGGATAATCAGCAGGAGAGGAACCCCGGTCAGAGGCCGCACCGCCCAACGTGAAAGACGCTCGCCAAAGACAGGTTTTCTTTTTTCCGGCGCATGGAATACGCTGTCGATGAGCCCTTTGACAACCATCCTGCGCTCCATTGAAAGCTCAAGATGGAAGGAATCACGCCGGGCAAAAATCTTTTCCCGGACCTTTTCCTCAATATGGGGATAGCCGTCCCCCTCTGTTTCCCTCACCAGTCCTACAACTTCGTCGTCCCTCTGCAGGAGGAGAAGGGCCAGGGATTTCTTGGAAAGCGTATAGCTTCCGGAAAGGAGTGACATGATCTCCAGGAGGTCTGATTCCATTCGCCTGCTGTAGCCAAAGACGGCATGGCGTTTGTGGTCATAGCGGACAATAGCCTCCCGCAGTTCAGGCAGGCCCTTTTTCTTGGCAGCCGAAGCACCGATAACCGGCACACCGAGCTTTTCCTGCAGCAGGGGGATATCGATGGTAAGACCCATTCTTTCCGCTTCATCCATGATGTTTACCACCAGGATAACCGGCAGGCCCGCTTCGATCAATTGGAGTGTCATGGCAAGCATGCGCTCCAGATTTCGCGCATCCAGTACATGGAGCACCACGTCGGGGGATTCATGAAGGAGTATCTCCCGGGCAACCCGCTCCTCTTCGGTAATGGGAAGAATCGAGTACATCCCCGGAGTATCGATGATTTCGCACTGCACACCATTGACAAGCACCGTCCCTCTCGCCACTTCGACAGAGGTGCCGGGATAATTGGAAACGGTTACATAGGCGCCTGTCAGTGCATTAAAGAGAACACTCTTGCCAACATTGGGGTTCCCCACCAGGGCAACCTTTTTACAGCAGGAACAGGAACCATCATTGGCAGGGACACAGGAAGGTCTCTTTTTGAAATTCAGCATGTTTCTCTCTCGCAGGTATTGTTTATGAAAATCAGTTTCAACCACAACGGAAACTGATTGTATTCAAAAGTACGGTTATTTTCTACACTTGGAACAGATACCGTAGAGTTCCAACTTGTGGGTCTCAACCTGGAATCCGAACTGCTCGGCTACTTCCTGCTGCAATTGCTCAATCGCCTCGTTCTGGAACTCCTGCACAGATCCACACCGGGTGCAGACAAGGTGATCATGGTGTTCACCTTCAGCACTTTGCTCGTAACGTGATTGCCCGTCTCCAAAGTGGATCTCCCGGGCAATACCCGCTTCAGCAAAGAGCTTCAGGGTCCGGTAGACCGTCGCGAAGCCGATGGAGGGATTTTTCGCCCGGACCTTCAAATAAAGTTCTTCGGTACTCAGGTGGCAATCCGAGGCTAGAAAACATTCAAGAACCAAATCACGCTGACGGGTGGACTTAAGACCTTTTGCGGCAATATAATCCTGGAATTGCTTTTTCTTGGCACGTTTCACGAGCATGCCTCCAATTGAAAATGATTATCATGATAATCAACTGCAACGGGCAAGTCAAGTGTTTAATCCCTTGGAACCCCTCACTGGCAGGACCAGGAATATGCGCTTCGATTGACTCCCCTCACTACTTGGGGTAATCTGCCATTATAGTGCTGTTTCTGAAAGAAACTTCGAGCGCAAGGAAAATCCCGGGGCAAACATGAAAAAAATTATCTCGCAAAACACCTACTTCCCTTACGAAATCCAGATATCCGGCAGGATGTGGCAAGAATTGGAACTCTCCAACGTGATGGAGGACCTGTCAACCCGGCCGGCGCAGCCAGCCATTCTCTTCTACCGGCAGCTGGCCGATCGCCTCAATCGTTTTACGGCGAAGGAAGCATCCCCGGTAAAATCGGGAGAATTGCGACTCTTCGCTTTGATGAGCAGGATTTTCCGCTACCTGTTCACCTCTTATCTCGACGATCAGCATCCACACCTCGAGGAACAGATCCTGACAGCGGGGAATCTGGACTTCACCAGCGGCCCTCTCGCCGGGGTCATACACAATTTTATCGAACTCTATCCACCGAATGAACCGACCGGGAGTCGAACCGTCACGCCAAAGAAGTATCTGGAAAGAGACACCAGTCGATTCGACAGAAGGCGTCGCATTGTCCGGGAAACCCTTCTGCTCCGACTTTTCATGGAGAATCCGGCGCTCAACGCTTTTCGTCCGCTCTTCGATGATAGCCACCTGGCCGCCATCTCACCCTATGGAACAGTGACGACAATCCTTGACAGGGAACTGAAAAAGGCACCACCCTGCGCACCATTCGAACTTCCAATCCTGGAACTGCTTCGAGCTCCCCAAAAGGCCTGTCCTGATTCACTTGCCGGACAGCTGGAATTCATCAGGAAGAACTGGGCGGAACTGCTCCCCCCTGAAGTCCTCAGCGAAATCACGTCTGCTTTCGATACCATCAGCGAGGAAGAACAAGCCCGATGGGACGGCCCGGGTCCGCCCCTCGTGCTCGAATTCTCCCAGAGGCACGGAAAACACACTCTGTCCCCACTGGAAGATTACCCTGAACCGGAAAGATTCTCCCAGGACAAGGAATGGATGCCGAACGTAGTCCTGATTGCCAAGATGGCGTACGTCTGGATGGACCAGTTAAGCAGAAAATATGGCTGGCCGATACAACGTCTGGATGAAATTCCGGATACGGAACTGGACACCCTTGCTTCCTGGGGATTCACCGGCCTATGGCTGATCGGGATATGGGAACGCTCTCCCGCCTCGCGGAAAATCAAGCAGATTTGCGGCAATCCGGAGGCAATCGCATCGGCCTACTCCCTCTATGACTATGTAATTGCAGAAGACCTTGGCGGCAACAGTGCGATGGATAATCTGAGACACCGGGCAGCTCTCCGGGGAATCCGGCTGGCAAGCGACATGGTTCCCAACCATACCGGGATTGATTCACGCTGGACCCGTGAGCACCCTGACTGGTTCGTCCAGCTTGATTATCCCCCCTACCCCAGCTATCGCTTTGAAGGACCGGACCTGTCATCAACGCAGGATATAAGTCTGAGAATCGAGGATGGCTACTGGTCAAAGACCGATGCCGGGGTTGTTTTCCAGCATGTGGACAACCGGACGGGTCGGGTCCGCTACATCTACCACGGCAATGACGGCACCAGCACGCCCTGGAACGACACGGCACAACTTAACTACCTTCTTCCGGAAGTACGTGAAACGGTAATCCAGACCATTCTCCATGTAGCACGTAACTTCCCCATTATCCGTTTTGATGCCGCCATGACCTTGGCTAAAAAGCACTTTCAGCGGCTGTGGTTCCCCCAGACCGGACTTGGCGGCGGGATACCTTCCCGTGCCGAGCATGCCCTCAGCCGGGCACGGTTCGACGAACTCTTTCCCAAGGAGTTCTGGCGAGAAGTGGTGGACAGGGTTTCCAGCGAAGCCCCGGACACCCTGCTCCTCGCCGAAGCCTTTTGGCTTATGGAAGGTTATTTTGTCCGGACACTGGGCATGCACCGGGTTTACAACAGCGCTTTCATGAACATGCTGAAAATGGAAGAAAATGCCAAATACCGGCAAACCATCAAGAATGTTCTGGAATTCAATCCGGAGATTCTCCAGCGATTTGTCAACTTTATGAATAATCCTGACGAAGAGACCGCTGTTGAACAGTTCGGTAAAGAAGGCAAATACTTCGGGGCCGCCGTTCTCCTGGTCACCATGCCTGGTTTGCCAATGTTCGGACACGGCCAGATCGAAGGATTTACCGAAAAATACGGCATGGAATACCGAAGGGCTTATTGGACGGAAGAGGTTGACCGCCACCTGGTGGAAATGCATGAACAGCAGATCTTCCCTCTCATGAAAAAACGTCACCTCTTTAGTGGCGCAGCAAACTTTGTTCTCTATGACTTCCTCAGCGGTGACGCGGTGGACGAAAACATCTTTGCCTATTCAAATTCCTGTGAAAACGATCGGGCGCTCATTGTCTATCATAACCGTTTTGCAACCAGCTCCGGCTGGATCCGCACCTCCTGCTCCCGCGCCGTAAAAGATGCCTCGGGTGAAACCAGGCAGCTGCAGACGACGCTCGGAGAGGCTCTCGGAATCAATCCGGACGGCAGGTACTATTATCGCTTTCGGGACTCGGCCAGTGGGCTGGAATACCTGCGTAACGGAAAGGAACTTTCGGAAAAGGGTCTCTTCCTGAAGCTGAATGCCTTCGAGTGCCATGCATTTCTTGATTTCCGGGAAATCCGGGACGACGACTACGGAACCTGGGGTAAACTCTGCCTGGAGCTTGCAGGTCGGCCGACGGCAAGCCTTGACGAGGACCTCCGCCAGATTCAGTTCTCCGGGGCAAGAACGTCCCTTAGCGCCCTTTTCCTCAGCCTGCCGGACCTTCTCCCTGCCTTTTTCGATCCGGCAGTTCCTGCGACCAATCACAAAGAAGCAGAGCATGCTCTCAGGGTGAAGCTGGAGTACTTTTTGTTAACTCTCCAGTCAGAGGGAAGCCTTAATCTGGACATGCCAAATCTAATCCAAGGTATTCTTCGAAACCTGAACGCACTGGTCGCGACACGCGAGTTGAAAAGCCGCAAAAAAGGCTGGAAGGAAGCCCGGGTAACCTTGGCTTCAATCTTTGCCACTGTAAAGGATTACGACAACGGGACCCTTTCTATTCTCTACATCATTCTCCACCACCTTTCCGGCAGCCTGGGAGGATACTTCCGTGAACACCCGGAAAAAGTCTTGACGGAGTTTGCTCTGACAAAGACTCTTGTGTCCTGCTTCCAGCAGATCTCTGTCTCAACACTCGGGGAGCATCCTTCCCCTGCAGGCAAAGGTGAGGGTTTGCTTTTACAAATTATGCTTACCCACCATTCCTTCTTTTTACAGCAGATGGCACTAGAGAATACCGATACACGGATGGAACGACTTTTCGCAGACAATGTCGTCCGGGAATTCCTTCAGGTTCATCAGAGCGAAGGCATAGAGTGGTTTAACAGGGAAAGATTTGAAGAGGTACTGAAAGCTCTTTACCTGACAGGCCTCAGCACTCTCGTCACAGGAGAAACTGTTTCAGCAGAGATGGTCAGTGAAACCCTCCGGATTCATAAGGAAGTCAGGGAATATTCAGACAGGGCGGAGAAGTCGGGCTATCGCACTCTGGAATTCCTGCACCCCAAAATATAATGGCAACGAGTTCGACAATGCGATTGCGGGAGATTCGGCGACATTTGTGAGAAATAAAATATAGCGTGAATTTCATCTCTATGGTAAAAAATGAGCTCCATGCTTTCTTTCTAAAGGAGAGATATCAATGTTAGTGACGATCAAATTGTTTGCCACTTTCCGCACCGGCCGCTTTGGGCAGGAAAAACGGGAATATGGCCCGGCCACAACGGTAGGAGACATACTGAACGAACTGAACCTGCCACTTGACGAGATCGGTGCGACGCTGATCAACCACTTACACGTGGAGGAAGATCAGGTACTTCAGGATGGCGACGTTCTATCGATCTTTCCCCTCGTCGGAGGAGGCTAGCAATGGAAGAGGTCTGCTCTTTTTTGCGCAAGCAGGCGGATGGAGATCTTCTTCCCTGGAAACAGCATGTGCTCGCTTCCAACCACTTCGGGCTTACCATGGGCCAGGTGGAGAAACTCGCTCTGGAATCTGATCTCCTGCCTTCCCGCTACCAGAGAAACCGCAAGACAATCTCGGTAAAAGAGCAGCTGCGGCTCTTTCAGACGCATGTGGCAGTAATCGGCTGTGGTGGCCTTGGCTGTTACATCATCGAGGAGATGACAAGGCTCGGTATAGGCCACATAACTGCTGTGGACCCCGATGTCTTTGAAGAGCACAACCTGAATCGTCAGCTCTATGCGACTCCTTCCATGCTGGGCCAACCGAAAGTAGAAGCGGCACGAAAACGCGTAGAGGAAATCAATCCGGCAGTAACCCTACTCCCTCTCAAATGTGCCTTCAGCAAAGTCAATGGCTCCGATATCCTGCAAAACGTCAATATTGTCGTTGACGCACTCGACAGCATTCCGGTCCGGCTGGAACTATCCGATGTCAGCGCCGAAATGAATATCCCAATGATTCATGGTGCAATCGGCGGCTGGTATGGTCAAATAGCAACCCAGTTCCCCGGCGAGGACACCCTGCACAAAATTTATAGCCGCTCTGCCAACGCTACAGGCGTCGAAAAAGGCTTGGGCAATCCATCATTCACACCGGCAGTGATTGCCAGCCTGCAGGTCGCAGAAGTCTGCAAAATCATCATCGGCCGGGGTACAACTCTTGCCAAGCGCAAACTTCACATCAACCTGCTGGACATGGAATTTGTCGAAATACAGTACTAATAATCCACCTCAGGGCGAAAAACAAAAACCGGGACATTTCCTCTACCATTGTAATTTCGGTGGAGGGAATATCCCGGTTTTTGATTTTTCGGCAAACGCGACACCAGTGCTACAAACCTTCTTGTACCTTTGCTTTTTTGATATTCAAACGATTCAAGGCATTGATGTATGCCTTGGCAGAAGCTTCGATAATATCGGTGGATGAACCCCGACCGATAACGGTACGATCATTCTCGGAAAGCCTGACAGTGACCTCCCCCTGGGCATCGGTCCCGCCCGTGATGGAGCCGACCGTGTACTGGAGAAGCTTGGCCTTGGTTTTAGTAAGTTTCTTGATAGCTTTGAGAGCGGCGTCCACCGGTCCGTCCCCCAGTTCCGCGGTCCTCGCCGGAATATCCTCAATTTCCATCTGTACCGTTGCGGTTGCCACGGCAAAGGACCCACAGGTAACAGTAATATGGCTGAGTTTGTATTTCTCCGGTACCCTCATCACCTCATCGGCAACGATGGCATCCAGATCCTCGTCAAAGATTTCTTTTTTCAGGTCAGCCAGATTCTTGAAGCGATCGAATGCCTTATTGAGCATCTCGTCGTTCAGCTCGTAACCAAGCTCCTCCAGCCGTTTCTTGAAGGCATGTCTACCGGAATGCTTGCCGAGAACAAGGGCATTTTCCTTTAAACCGACGGACTCGGGCGTCATAATTTCATAGGTCGACTTATCCATCATCATGCCATGCTGATGGATTCCCGCCTCATGGGCAAAGGCATTAGCCCCTACTATCGCCTTGTTCGGTTGCACGGCAATACCGGTAACAGTAGTCAGCAGACGGCTGGCAGGGGTTAACTGTTCGGTAACAATATTGGTTTTGAAGGGAAGAATATCGTGTCGGGTCTTCAGTATCATGACCAGTTCCTCGAGGGAACAGTTGCCTGCCCGCTCGCCTATCCCGTTTATGGTACATTCGACCTGTTCCGCCCCTGCCTGGATTGCTGCAATGGAATTCGCCACCGCAAGACCAAGATCATTGTGGCAGTGTACGGAAATAATCGCTTTTTCGATATTGGCAACATTCTCCTTCAGGTACCTGATGATGTTGTGGTACTCAAAAGGGATTGTATAGCCGACAGTGTCGGGGATATTGACCACGGAAGCTCCGGCATCGATGACCGCCCCGACAACTTCTTTCATAAACTTCAAATCGGTACGAACAGCATCCTCACAGGAAAACTCCACGTTCGGAGTAAACGCCCGGGCATGTTTTACCGCTTTCACCGCAGCGTCAAGGACCTGTGCCGGTTTCATCTTCAGTTTGTATTTCATATGGATGTCGGAGGTGGCGATGAAGGTATGGATACGGCCCTTATCACCGGCGTAGTGGAGAGCTTCCCATGCTCGGTCTATATCTTTCAGATTGGCTCGACAGAGTCCGGCGATCTGGGGGCCCTTGATGGACTGCGCAACCCGCTTCACCGCTTCGAAATCCCCTTCCGAGGCAATGGGAAAACCTGCTTCTATAATATCCACATTGAGCTTCTGCAGCTGTTTTGCTATCCGGAGTTTCTCATCGATATTCATGCTGGCGCCCGGTGATTGTTCTCCGTCCCGCAGCGTTGTGTCAAAAATTTTGATGGTTTTTGCCTTTGCCATAAAAACCTCCATTCAATAAACCTGTTTAAGTAAAAAAGCCTCCGCCCCAACAAGGGGCGAAGGCTTTGCTTCGCGATACCACCCTAATTCATCCGCAGTTGCGGACCTCATTGTTCCCTTAACGCGGGTCACGGCTTCGGCTACATACAGTTCGCCGAAACGGCTCCAAGGCGAGTTCGCCCCCCCTTTACACCGGTTCACACCACCCACCGGCTCTCTGGAGAAAAGATTGGGGACTACTACTCCTCTTCACAGCCTTTTCAGATTGTTTCACAGATAATATGAAATCGTTTCACGGCTGTCAAGTGCCTTCATCGATTTTTCTCTTGTGCAGGGCTTTTTGCAGACGTCTTCTGCGCGGGAAGGTCATGATATACGCAATAGGCCCGGAAAAGATATAGCAGATGAAGATGATGAAAAGCATCAACACCGGCTGCGAGGCAATTACGATCAACAGAAGAATGGCCAATACCAGGAAGATAAATGGCTGCCGCTTGATTATGCTCGGGTCCTTGAATGAGTAATAGCGAAAATTGGACACCATGAGGAATGCCAAGAGGTAGATCAGGAGAAGAATTGCCAGTTTTTTGAAAGATCCAGGCCAGCCGAAATGGTAAAAAAGGAGTACCATCGCGGAAACCATACTTGCAGCCGCAGGTATCGGCAGACCGACAAAACGTTTGCTCTCCACGGTATTGACCTGGACATTGAACCGGGCAAGGCGAAGGGCTCCGCAGACAACAAAGAGGAAGGCAGCCAGCCAGCCGAGCCTTCCGAAAGGCTTCAAGGCCCAAGAATACATAAGGATCCCGGGGGCCACGCCAAAGGCCACCAGGTCGGCCAGGGAATCATATTCGACCCCGAACTTGGAGGAGGTCCCGGTTAATCGTGCCACTTTGCCGTCAAGACCGTCAAAAATGGATGATACAAGTATCCAGAAAGCCGCCACATCATATTTGCCGTTCATTGTGGAGACAATCCCGTAAAATCCGGCGAAAAGGCTTCCCGTGGTAAAGAGGTTAGGCAGAATGTAGATTCCCTTCCTCATGCCCTCAGCCATATCGATCTTTTCACTGTTATCAATTTTTTCTTTGTTCATGGCAGATACCCGAGAACCGTTTCTCCCGCCACTGTCTTGTCACCTACGGCTACCCTCAGGTCAATATCTTTCGGCAGAAACACATCAAGACGGGATCCGAAACGGATCAAACCGTACCGTGAGCCTATGCGGAGATTGTCCCCTTTTTCCGGATACGATATTATGCGACGAGCAATGAGACCGGCAACCTGGACCACAACGATCCTCTGACCCTTTTCCGTTTCCAGCACCATGCCGCTTTGCTCATTTTCAAAGGTGGCTCTTTCATCACGGACATCCAGGAACTTTCCTCGAATGTAAAACGTGTCCAGAACCCGACCCGAAAGGGGAACACGGTTGATGTGCACATTAAAAACCGACATGAAGATGCTGATCTTGAGCATCTCCTCGCCAAGATGTTTTTCAGGGGCATTGCCGAGATAAATAACCACACCGTCAGCGGGTGCAACGGCAAGGTTCTCTTCATCCGGGGCGAGACGCTGCGGATTCCGGAAAAAATATGCGATAAAGAAGGTTATACCAAGCGCCAAAAGAGCCGGAATCTTCCATGAGAGCAACGCCAAAACCAGTGTTACAAAAGCAGCCCCAAGGACAAAGGGGTACCCTTCAACGGCTATCGGTGTATTTTGATTTCGCATTGTATACTAACCTCAATAGGAGCCTGACGGATCTAGAAAATCAAAGCGAAAATTCGTCTGGGGGGAGGACAGATTTTGCCGATTTTGCAGGGCTATAGTTGTTCTATTGACCCATAAAGCGGCAGAATCTGGACCGTCCAAACGGATTTGCAGCAGATTCACCCTAATTCCGTGAGACTCCTGGACCGTCGGCTTATAAAGAAAGGCCGGATATGGCCCATGGATGAACCATGACCCGGAATCCGGCCGCTCTTCATCTCGTATCTACTCTAGTTTTTCGATTTATCGACGATTTTTGAAGCACCAATCCAGGACATCATGGACCGAAGCTGTGCGCCGACCTCTTCAATGGGATGCTCGGCTGCGTGACGACGAAGTGCGCTGAAGACAGGCTTGTTGATTTTGTTCTCCAACATCCACTCCTTGCAGAATTCACCAGTCTGGATCTCTGCAAGGATCTGTCTCATCTCGTCCTTGGTGTCCTCGGTAATCACGCGGGGACCGCGAGTCAGATCGCCATATTCAGCAGTGTTGGAGATGGAGTAGCGCATATTTGCGATTCCGCCTTCGTAGATCAGGTCAACAATAAGCTTTAATTCATGGAGGCACTCGAAATAGGCCATTTCAGGGGCATAGCCAGCTTCGACGAGGGTCTCGTAACCTGCCTGAATAAGTGCACTGACACCACCGCAGAGCACAGCCTGCTCGCCGAACAGATCGGTTTCGGTCTCTTCACGGAAAGAGGTTTCAATGATGCCGGCTCGTCCGCCACCGTTTGCCGAGGCATAGGCAAGCGCCACGTCACGGGAATTACCGGCCGGGTCGTGATGAACCGCGATGAGGCTGGGAACACCGCCGCCTTTGGTATACTCGTGACGTACCAAATGGCCCGGACCCTTGGGAGCAACCATGATGACATTGATGTCATGACGGGGAACGATCTGGCCGAAATGGATGTTGAAACCATGGCTGAAAGCAAGGTAGGCACCCTTCTTCACAAAGGGACCAATCTCTTCGCGATAGACATCGCCCTGGATCTCGTCCGGAAGCAGAATCATGATAACGTCAGCAATCTTAACGGCTTCAGAGGTGGGGAGGACTGTCAGTCCTGCATTTTCCGCCTTTTTGACAGAGGTCGAGTCCGCACGCAGACCGACAACCACATCGATGCCGGAATCCTTCAGATTATTCGCATGTGCATGTCCTTGGGATCCGTATCCGATTATTGCCACTTTTTTGCCCTTGAGCACTCCAAGGTTACAGTCTTTGTCGTAATATATCCGCATTATTTCCTCCTTGATGTATATACATCCCCGTTATTGGGGCGATACCTTCTGTAGTTTTCCTCGGAACGGCCGACTAGCCTTTCCATCCTTTTGCACCGCGAACAATGGCAACTGGCCCTGTTCGCACCAATTCCTTGAGACCGAGCGGTCGCAGCAATTCGAGTATCGCATCAATTTTTGACGGTGCCCCCGTCACCTCAATGGTATAACTTTTCGGTGTTACATCAATGACATTTGCCCGAAAAATATCTACAATTCTCAAAACCTCGGCCCTGTCAGCATCCTCTGCAGTTACCTTGACAAGTGCTATTTCCCGCTCAATGATGCTGCCATCGGTGAAATCAAAAACCTTGATGACATCAATTAGTTTATTGAGGTGCTTGGTAATCTGTTCAAGGATCTGTTCATCACCCCGGGTAACGATTGTCATCCGGGAGATCGACTCCTCGTTCGTTGGCGCGACCGAAAGAGAATCGATGTTGAATCCCCGACCGGAGAAAAGCCCTGCAACACGGGACAGGACCCCGAATTCGTTTTCCACAAGTACCGTTATAGTATGTCTCATGGGGAAGTCTCCTCAGTGCGTGAGAAATAAAGGTCTTGGAAGAGTATCTTCTCCCGCCGGATCACGATGCAAGAACCATTTCGTTAAGGGAAGCTCCCGCTGGAACCATCGGAAGAACCTGCTCCTCCCGTGCTATCTTGAACTCCATGATAACCGGACCAGGTGTTGCCAGCCCTTTTCGGATGGTCTCCTCTACGTCTTCCGGTTTAGACACGGTAAAGCCTGTCGCTCCAAAAGCCTCAGCCAGTTTAACGAAATCGATAGGAAGATCCATGACAGTTTGCGAATAGCGTTTCTCGAAGAATAACTCCTGCCACTGTCGAACCATCCCGAGATAGTTATTGTTCATAATACAGATTTTTACCGGCAGCTTGTTTTGCACCAAAGTTGCCAATTCCTGTAAATTCATCTGGAAACCACCATCCCCGCAGATAGCTATTACCTGGCGCCCGGTAAATGCTGCCTGTGCTCCCATTGCAGCGGGAAGGCCGTATCCCATTGTGCCCAAACCACCCGAAGTGAGGAGGGTCCGAGGCTTGGTAAAGGTAAAGAACTGTGCCGTCCACATCTGATGCTGTCCCACATCGGTGGCGATGATGGCATCCGGATCACAGAGTTCACGAAGCTTTCGGATGACCGCCTGGGGTTTGATGACCTCGGAGGATTCTTTATACGACAAAGGATGTTTTGCCTTCCAGCCATCAATTTCATCAAGCCATGGTTGCACGGCCGCGCTGAAAGACGCAACTTCGTCGCGGTGATCCTCAAGGATTTTCAGAAGTTTCTCCAAAACCCACTGAACTGCACCGACGATCGGCAGATCGACACGGACATTTTTTCTGATGGAGGTGGGATCCACATCCATATGAATTATCTTGGCATGGGGAGCAAACGCCGGGATTTTCCCGGTAACACGGTCATCGAAGCGAGCTCCGACAGCCACGAGAAGATCGCAATTGGTAACCGCCATGTTCGCGTAATAGGTACCATGCATGCCGAGAAGGCCGAGAGAAAGGGGGCTGTCCTCCGGGAAAGAACCCAGACCCATAAGGGTCGTGGTAACCGGAGCATGAAGCGTCTCGGCCAGTTGGCGCAATTCGTCATAGGCACTGCCGAGTATCACCCCGCCGCCGACATACAGCACCGGCTTTTTGGCTGCAAGGATCATGGACGCAGCCTTCTCGATCTGTTTTACATGCCCCTCAACGGTTGGTTTGTAACTTCGCATCTCGATTTTGTCAGGATATTTGAAGTCGGTTACGGCAACCTGTACATCTTTTGGCAGATCGATAAGAACCGGGCCGGGACGACCGGTTCGGGCTATGTAGAAAGCTTTTTTCACAATTTCAGCAAGTTCCTTGACGTTCTTGACCAGGAAATTGTGCTTCGTGCATGGCCGGGTAATGCCGATGATATCCACTTCCTGGAAGGCATCGTTGCCGATAAGCGCCGTTGGGACCTGGCCGGTTATGACTACGAGCGGAATGGAATCCATGTACGCGGTGGCAATACCGGTGACCGTATTGGTAGCACCCGGTCCGGATGTCGCAATAGCGACACCTACTTTACCGCTCGCCCGGGCAAAACCGTCAGCTGCATGGACCGCTGCCTGTTCGTGTCGTGGCAAAATATGCCGGATTTCCGGAAAGGAGTAGAGTTCATCGTAAATATTGATGACTGTGCCTCCCGGATAGCCGAAGACCGTGTCCACTCCCTCCAGTTTGAGGCATTCCAGCAATATTCTCGCACCTGCGAGTTTCATACAATAACCCCCCGATAGGAGTTGGGTGAAAGAAACGGAAAATCCTTCCACCAGCAGTAAACAATGTATCCGTCAGTCTCCGGTGGTGATAGCACCCGTATAGGCCGACGTTACCACCTTGGCATACCGTGACAGCCAACCGGTTTTGATTTTAGGCTCAGGACGCTTCCAGGCAGCCAGACGTTGCTCCAGGGTTTTTTCGTCTACAAGGAGTTCCAGCGTGCGATTCGGGATATCGAGAACAATCTGATCACCCTCTTCTACCAGGGCGATCGGCCCACCTTCCATCGCCTCAGGAGAAATGTGACCGATACAGGGGCCTCGAGTGCCGCCGGAAAAACGTCCGTCAGTGATAAGGGCAACCGAATCTCCGAGCCCAAGTCCCATGAGTGCAGCAGTAGGAGCCAGCATCTCTCGCATTCCGGGGCCGCCCTTCGGGCCTTCATAGCGAATCACGACAACATTTCCGGAAACAATCTTGCCGTCCATGAGGGCCGCCATAGCCTCTTCTTCCGAATTGAAGCAACGGGCCGTTCCGGTAAATTGCATCATTGCTGCAGAAACACCCGACTGCTTGACGACGGCACCCTTCGGGGCCAGATTCCCAAACAGGACAGCGATTCCGCCTTCTTTCTTCACCGGTTTGTCCACCGGGCGAATCACGGACTCATCCACCTTGTCAATTCCCGACACCAACTGAAGAGTAGAGAGCCCCATGACCGTCTTGCTATCTTTAATCCGGTCACCAAGCTGCTTCAGAACTCCGAGGACACCTCCTGCCACATCCAGGTCCTCCATGAAATGCTCGCCGGCCGGATTCATGGAAGCAATCTGCGGTGTCTCGCGCGACAAAATGTCGAAAGTTTCAAGGGGCAGATCGACGCCGGCTTCGCGGGCAATGGCAAGCAGGTGCAAGACAGTGTTCGACGAACCGCCAAGGGCAAGATCGACGCGGATTGCATTTTCAAAAGCCTCACGAGTCAATATCTGGCGTGGTGTAACCTGGTTTTTGACCAGTTCGACAATTTTTTCTCCGGAAGCAAAGGCTATTCTGCGCTTGAGGGCCGAAACAGCAAGAGCTGTCCCGCAACGGGGAAGACTCATGCCAAGGGTTTCGGTCAGGATTGCCATGGTGTTGGCAGTGAAAAGCCCCTGGCAGGAACCGACACCTGGGCAGGCGTTTTCTTCGCAGACCTGAAGTTCCTTGCCATCGATTACACCGGCCTTGTAACGGGCCATAGCCTCGAAGGTATCGGTAACAAACGAGTAGCGTCGACCATCAGAGCCACGGCCGGAGAGCATCGGACCGGCAGTAACTACGATGGATGGAATATTGAGCCGGGCAGCAGCCATGAGCATCCCCGGTGTAATTTTGTCACAGTTGGTAAGAAGTACCAGGCCGTCAAGGCGATGCGCCTCTGCTACCGACTCGACCATGTCTGCAATAAGCTCACGGGTCGGAAGCGAATAATGCATCCCCTTATGTCCCATGGCAATACCGTCACATACTCCAGGTATGCCGAAGAAAAAGGAATAGCCGCCACCGGTATGAACGCCTTTTTCAATAAAACGCTCGAGATCCCGCATACCCACGTGCCCCGGAATCAGATCGGTAAAGCTGGTGGCAATGCCGATAAAGGGTTTTTCCATCTCACTCTGAGGTACACCGGCACCCTTCAGAAGGGCACGATGAGGTGTCCGCTCAAGTCCTTGAGTAATCATGTCACTGCGCATATCTCTAAACCTCTTGTGTCACATCCCTTTTTTAGGGAATTAAAGAAGCACCTTAATACATTCATCCATCACTGTCAATACTGAGAAACCAGGCCTTTATGCCTCCGATTCCTTTTTGAGACGCGCTACCTCCGCCTCGGATGCCCGCAGGTACGAGGGGACAAGTGCCGCAGACGGAGCAAGTTCTCCCCGGGCAAAGAGGTCGGCTGCCAGGATCGCACCTGCCGATGCGCGTGGCTGGTGGCAAACCGACGGAGCAAAAATGGCACGTTCGCCTAAAGTTTCCACAATCAGGTCACGGTATCGCAGTGCACCACTGCCGACAAACAGGGTAGTACCCCGGAGTTGGACAAGGAACTCAGCAGGCGGCACAACACATTCGGCAAGAAGGGTTTCCGGCAATTCCTTGGAGCAGTACAGAGCAGCATACACCTCATTTTTTTTCGCATCGAACATGGTACAGACCGGATAGGCAGCAAAGGGAAGATTCATGGCAAGCATGGCAAGAGAGGAAAAAGCGACAATCGGTTTTCCCGATGCGAGTGCCAGCCCCTTGGCGGTCGCAATGCCGACCCGCAGACCCGTAAAAGACCCGGGACCCGACGAAACCCCGATGGCATCCAATGCATCTATCGTAAGCCCGGAATCTCTCAAAACCATATCAAGTCCATACATGAGACTGGAGGAATGGTTTCGATCCGGATCGACGAGGTATTCCGCCAGAAGGCGCCCATCCACCGTGAGAGCGACACTGTTTGTGGTCGTGGAAGTGTCAATAGTAAGGATCTTCACATTAACCCTGTCCGAACAAGTATCTGGCTATATCGTTATAAAAGGCAAGCACCATAAGCCCAACGAGCAGAACCAGCCCGATCTGCTGAGCTACTTCCCGGGCCTTCAGGTTAACCGGCTTCCCTGTTATCATTTCCCAAAGATAAAATACCAGGTGGCCGCCATCAAGTATCGGAACAGGCAAAAGATTGAGGAGCCCGAGATTGATGCTTAACAGGGCCATGAACGAAAGGAAGTAGACGAGTCCCGTTCTGGCCTGATCGCCGGCCGTTTTGGCGATCATGATCGGTCCGCCGATATTATCCACGGAAATGGATCCGGTGAAGATCTTGCCCACGGCAATAACCGTCAGTTTCGTAACATTCCAGGTATGCTCGCTTCCTTTGACTATTGCCTGGAGAGGGCCCACTCTTTCGGTGATGACCTCTTTAGAAGCCATTACGCCTATGGCCGGGGAAGTGATTGTCTCGCCAAGCAGGTTTTTCGCAGTGCGCATTTCAGGGGTTATTTTGAGAGAAAAGGTTTTGCCGTCCCGCATTACCGTGAGATCAACCGGTTTGCCGCTACCTTCTGAAATCAACTGAGCAAGGTCATTCCAGCGGCTTACCGGATGGCCATCGATACTCGTGACCCGGTCCCCTGCCCTGAGCCCGGCACGCGCTGCCGGCTTGTCCTTCAGCACCTCGCCGATCTTCGAGGTTGCCGTGGGAATGCCGATCATGCAGACAACAATGAATACAAGATAGGCAAATATGAGATTGAAACAAGGCCCGGCAGCCACGATTGCCATTCTTCGCAGTGGCGTTTTTGCCATAAAGGAGCGATCGACATCTTCCGCTGGAAGCTCATCATCCAGGTTCTCGCCAATCATCTTCACATAGCCGCCAAGAGGAAACGCAGAAATACGGTATTCGGTTTCGCCGACCTTCCTGGCGTAAATCTTGGGGCCGAATCCCAGGGAAAAGGCTTCAACTCCAACGCCGAAATATTTCGCAAAAAGAAAATGGCCGAGTTCATGGACAAATATCAGTATTCCAAGAACAACAATAGCGGACAGTATGCTTATAATCATGTGTTCTCCCTACAGGCCAAGAAGTTCTCTAGTTTTCTTTCTACCCCAGAGGTCAGAGCTCATAACCTCCTCAATGGAACTGAGGGAATGGGCATCATGGGCACTCATCGTTTTTTCGATAAGCTGTGCGATATCGGTGAATTTTATTTTTCCGGCAAGGAAGGCATCCACAGCCACCTCATTTGCCGCATTCATGACCGCGGGCATGCTTTCGCCCTCTCCAGCAGCACGGTACGCCAGCCCCAAAGCAGGAAAGCGCTGCAGGTCAGGCTCGAAAAAGCTCAAAGAAGCAATTTCTGTCAGGTCAAGACCACGCACTCCGGTCGCTACCCTTTCAGGGTAAGTCAGGGCATAGGCAATGGGAGCTTTCATGTCGGGAATCCCCAATTGCGCAATGACACATCCGTCAATGTATTCCACCAGCGAATGGATGATGCTCTGGGGATGGATTACAACGGAAATCTTGTCAAGGGGAAGGTCGAACAACCATTTTGCTTCAATAACCTCGAGGCCCTTGTTCATCATTGTTGCCGAGTCTATGGTGATCTTCCGCCCCATGCACCAATTGGGATGATTCAAGGCATCGGCAATGGAAACTTCCTTTAGTTTTTCTATCGGATACTGGGAAAAAGGTCCGCCGGAAGCGGTAAGAATGATCCGCTTCACATCATCACAGCGATGCCCCTGGAGTGACTGAAAGATGGCACTGTGCTCACTGTCGACCGGAAACAGCTGAACACCCTGTTCTTTAACCATGTCCATGATCAGATGGCCGGCTGTAACAAGGGTCTCCTTATTGGCAAGCGCGATATCCTTGCCGGCCCTGATCGCCGCAACAGTTGGAACAAGGCCGGCGGCACCCACGATAGCGGCAACCACCATGGTAGCATCCTCGGCGCAAGCTGCAGCAATCATTCCCGGAACTCCGTGGAGGATTTCCGTTTTTACACCGGGAAGCATCTTGCGCAGCGCGATTGCCGATTCTTCGGAAATTACCGCAGCCACCTGTGGAGAAAACTCTTCTATCTGTTTCTTCAGGAGCTGCAGATTCTTCCCACCCGTCAGGGCAACGATCTCGAACTTATCACGATGGGCAGCAACAATTTCCAGAGTGCTGACACCTATTGAACCGGTTGAACCAAGTACGGTAAGCCTCTTCATAGCAATCCTCGACAGATTCACATTCAGGCAGGGTAATGGAAAATTATAAGGATAATGCAATCCTTCGCCTATTGCCAGCAAAACAACAGTTTTGCAAGGAATGCCCCGTGCTCTGCGTACTGCCTTCTCAAAATTTAGATAAAATCAAAAATGAACTGCAACCAGCGCCCAGGTACCTTTGCCTTGTCCGAACAGGCTCTTATGGCTAACGGGGATTTTGACGAGACAATTTTACCTGAGGGACAATCTCCGAAGATAAAAATAGCAGTTTCGATCAGAAAAAGTATCGAGCATAGAAATACAGGGACGGAGCGGCAAAAAGAACACTATCCAGTCTGTCCAGCATTCCACCGTGCCCGGGAAAGATATTGCCGGAATCCTTTACGCCGAAGCTCCGCTTGAGCAGAGATTCAAACAGGTCTCCCAGTTGCCCCAGAAGCCCTACGAAGAGTGCCAGTCGCGACAGAACCCACAATGGTAAGCTCCGGAAAGAAGGTTGCTCCGGCAAGGAGCGTTCCTAAGATGCTGCCTCCCAACCCGCCTACCATTCCCTCGACGCTCTTGTTGGGGCTCACAATCGGATAGAGTTTCCTTTTCCCAAGGGAACTCCCCACGTAAAATGCCGCAGTATCCCCGGACATGACTATGATCAGCAGCAGAAATATCCACTTGATCCCGTGGTCCATTTCCCGCAGCAGGACCAGATAGCTCATGAGCAAGGGAAGGTAGAGAAAACCAAGGAGAAACAACCCCGCTTCTCCGGCAGACTGTTTGATATCCCTGATGCTAAAAAGAGTTAGGAGGGCTATAAAGAGAAACAGCAAGGTCAGACATAGTGGAAATGGCAAGCGATTGAAAACATCAACCGGTAAAAATGATGGTGAAAAATTGGAAATGACAGCAGGTAAAAGGAGTGCCCCGGCAAAGGCAGCTACAAAGCCGGCGTTACGCCGGTGAGGAAGAGCCATCCGGTAAAACTCGAGGAGACCTGCAGCCGTGAGTCCAAGAATCAGGCAGAAGAACGAAAAAGAACCGGTTTTCACTATAAATACGAGGAGTAATAGGAAGAGCAATCAATCCCGTAATAAGACGTTTGATAGTTACCTCCTCTTTCGAACCTGATCACTGATAAGACCGTAGCGACGCTCTCTCGCCTGATAATTGGCAAGGGCTTTGAAGAACTCTTCTTTGGTGAAATCGGGCCAGTTCACCTCGGTAAAATACAACTCTGTGTAAGCAATCTGCCAAAGCAAAAAATTGCTTATACGCATCTCGCCGCTTGTTCGGATCAGAAAATCCGGGTCGGGAATTTCGCTGGTATATAAAAATGATGATATAAGGTCTTCTGAAAGCTTTTCCCGGGGGATTTTACCAGACAGAACACCGTCAACCAACTGCGTTAAAGCCTGAAGTATTTCCCTGCGTGACCCGTAGGAAAGGGCCAAGGTAAGGACCATGCCGCTGTTTTGAGAAGTCCTGGCAATTGCCTCGGCAACAGCACTGTTGACATCTTCAGGCAGATCAGAACGGTCTCCAATAACAACAAACCTGATGTTATTGGACATCATGCGGGTGGTCTCCTTGGCCAGATACGCTTTCAACAGCGCCATGAGAGCACGCACCTCGGTTTTCGGGCGCAGCCAGTTCTCGGAAGAAAATGCAAACAGCGTGAGGAACTTGATCCCCAGAAGAGAGCTTTCCTCGACGACAGTCCTGACCGTCTCGACACCTTTCCGGTGCCCGACAATCCTTTTCAGCATCCGTTCCTGAGCCCAGCGTCCGTTTCCGTCCATGATTATAGCCAGATGTCTGGGCAACTTTTCCGGATCGAGCTTTTGCATGACTGGTCCTAAAAAAAACCCCCTTTGGTAAAGGGGTTATCGGATAATTCTACGTGAGTAATGCGGGAACCCATCCCCGGAAAACCTTGCCAGGAGACCGGGAAACCTGTGCTATTCGTACACAAGAAGATGCTTCAGATTTCCATGACCTCTTTTTCTTTGGCAGCCACTACTTCATCAACCTTGGCCACATAGACATTCGTAACATCCTGAACGTCCTTTTCCGCACGCTTCAAGTCATCTTCCGATATCTGTTTGTCTTTTTCCAGTTTTTTCAGGGAGTCGATGGCATCCCGACGGATATTCCGGAGAGCTATCTTGGTATCTTCCGCCAACTTCTTCAACTGCTTGACAATCTCTTTCCGTCTATCTTCAGTAAGAGGCGGGACTGCCAGCCGAATCAGTTTGCCGTCATTTGTCGGAGTGAGGCCAATATTCGCGTTGAGAATTGCCTTCTCGATGGAAGGTATCTGCTTTGCCTCCCATGGCTGGATGGTCATGGTCCGAGGTTCCGGGACTGCTATGGCTGCAAGCTGGCTGATTGGCGTCAGCGTATCGTAATAGTTGACTTTGATATCTTCCAGGAGAGCCGTACTGGCACGCCCGGTCCGAACCTTTTGATACTCTTTGCGGAGTGCATCGAGGGTCTTCTCCATGTGACTTTTCATGGAAGCGAGGATATCTTTTGTCATATTACTCTCCTTTTACGATAGTACCTATTTCTTCTCCAAGGACAACCTTCATAATATTCCCTTTGGTAGTAACATCAAAAATTATGATAGGCAAACGATTATCCATACAGAGAGACGTGGCGGTAGCATCCATTACCTGAAGCCCCTTCTTCAGAACATCAATATAGCTCAGCTGCGCAAATTTCAAGGCACTTGGATCTTTTTTCGGATCGGCGGTATAAACTCCGTCTACCTTGGTCCCTTTCAGGATCACCTCGGCACCGATTTCCATTGCCCGGAGGCTGGCTGCGGTATCCGTGGTAAAGTAGGGGTTCCCCGTGCCCGCGCCAAGAATTATGATTCGTCCCTTTTCCAGATGCCTGATTGCGCGGCGGCGAATATAGGGCTCGGCAACCTCGCGCATTTCAATAGCAGACTGCACCCGTGTATCCACGCCGATCTTCTCAAGAGCATCCTGCATTGCCAGGGAGTTAATCATGGTGGCAAGCATTCCCATGTAGTCGGCACTCGCCCTGTCCATCCCCTTGGATGAGGCTGCAAGCCCGCGAAAAATATTTCCGCCGCCAATTACAAGGGCCATCTCGGTTCCACAGGCGATCACTTCCTTGATCTCAGCGGCTATTTCCGTAATGGTTTTCGGATCAATACCGTATTTCTGTTCGCCGGCTAGAGCCTCACCGGACAGCTTCAACAGCACTCTTTTGTACCTCGGTCTGTTCATATTTCTAGCAACTCCCTCTCCCGTCGAAAAAGAATTCCAATGACGGACCTCAGAATCTGTGCTGACAAAACACTCTCAAACGAAAAGGCCGAAATCCGAAAAGAATGTCTTTCAGGATTCCGGCCCACTATTGAAATAAGAACTATGAGCCAACAGCCGCAGCAACCTCAGCAGCAAAATCGCACTCTTTTTTCGCAAGTCCTTCGCCAAGAACAAAACGCGCGAAACGACGGATGGACATATTTTCGCCAATGGTAGCAATGGTCTCATTCAGATAGGTCTGAATAGTCTTGTCCGTATCTTTTACAAAAGTTTGCTCCAACAGGCAGATTTCAGCGTAGAATTTCGATACCTGGCCTTCGACGATTTTTTCAATGATATTGTCCGGTTTGCCGGTTTCCTTGGCCTTGGCCCGATAAATCTCCTTTTCTCTTTCCAGGAGTTCGGCGGAAACCTCTTCACGTCTCACGAACTGGGGTGCTGCTGCCGCGATATGCATGGCAATATCTCTGACAAAGGTCTGGAACGCCTCGTTCTTGGCAACGAAATCCGTTTCGCAGTTGACTTCAACCAGCACACCAATCTTGCCGCCGGCATGAATATAGGAACCAACAGCACCTTCGGTCGCCACACGACCAGCTTTTTTAGAGGCAGCGGCAAGGCCTTTTGTTCTCAAATAATCAACAGCCTTTTCCTGATCGCCACCGGTTTCGGCCAAAGCCTTCTTGCAATCCATTAGACCGGCGCCGGTCATTTTCCGTAATTCGCTCACCTGTGCAGCTGTAATAGTCACGTGTATCCTCCTCCACGGGCGAGGGAGCCCCCTTGCCGTGATAACTAGCGTTGTAGTAATGCGATGATGTTCTTACCGGAAAATTCCGATGTCCGGACCTTCAGATCCGGACCGGAATGCTTACCACCATTATTCCCCGGAGGTCTCAGGTACCTCAACTTCTGCAACCGGTTCCACCGGAGCTTCAGCAGCAGCAACCTCAACCTGGGATTCGCCTTCTGCGTCTGTCTGCAGATCGATCTCCCTGGCCTGGACGCCTTCAATGACAGCATCGGCAATCTTGCTCGAAAGCAGGCGCAGAGCCCGTATCGCATCGTCATTACCCGGGATGATATAATCAATGGGATCAGGATCACAGTTGGTATCCACAACAGCGACAACCGGAATCCCCAGTTTCTTTGCCTCAGAAACGGCTATCGTCTCATTCTTGGGGTCGACGACAAAAATCGCACCCGGCAGTTTGTTCATGCCCTTGATACCGCCAAGGGACCTTTCCAGCTTCTCGCGCTGTTTCTCAAAGCTGAGAATTTCTTTCTTGGTATAGCCAGCAATCGAACCGTCGGCAACCATTGCATCAAGTCGCTTCAAACGATCGATACTCTGTCGCACAGTGGCAAAGTTTGTGAGCATGCCGCCAAGCCAGCGCTGATTCACATAGTACATGTTGCAGCGCTGCGCCTCTTCGGCAATAGAATCCTGCGCCTGCTTCTTGGTGCCGACAAAGAGAATAGTCTCGCCGGCCTGTGCGGTTTCCCTGATGAAATTATAAGAATTTTTAAACAGTCGTACGGTCTTCTGCAGATCGATGATATAGATGCCATTTCTTGCTCCGAAAATGTACGGCTTCATTTTCGGATTCCAACGCTTGGTCTGGTGACCGAAATGGACACCCGCTTCCAACAACTCTTTCATGGTAATGTTTGACATGATTCTCTCCTTTGGTTTTCCCTCCGCACCCTCGAAACTTCCGGAATCCGCACCCAGCGGACACCACCGGAGACAAAGGGGGCGTGTGTGGTTAAATAGCAAATCTGTTTACCATAAAGGACCATGATTTAGCAAGGAAATTTTTGAAATCGCACTATTGTCACAGCCGCACAGGAGTGTTCAAGCTGAAAGGATTCCTTGCGGTGCTGCGCCTGCAACGGTTGCTATTTAAGCCCTGCTCATGTATCATGCCCGACGCCATGAAGAAAACTCTTTACCTGTATATTTTAAAGGAAATTACCGTTCCTTTTATCCTCGGATTCGCCGTTTTCACTTTTGTCCTTCTCATGGGAAGGTTCATGAATCTGGCTGACCTGGTAATCGCGAAAGGCGTTCCCGTTGCCGATGTGGCCCGCCTTCTGCTGTACATGCTCCCCTCCTTCTCTTTTATCACCATCCCCATGTCGTTTCTGCTGGCGTTACTACTCGCGTTCGGAAGGCTTTCCGCGGACAATGAGATAACAGCCCTCAAGACCGGGGGGATAAGTCTCTACGGCATTCTTCCACCCGTCATCCTTTTTGCCTTTTGTGCCTACCTCGCCACCGCAGCCATCACGGTTTATGCACTCCCCTGGGGCAATACCGCCTTCAAGACACTTCTTTACGACGCTATTAATGTCAGGGTAAATATCAGCCTCAAGGACCGGGTCTTCAACGACGACTTCCCGGGGCTGGTTATTTATGTCGCCCGATACGACGAAGCCAATCACCATATATCAGGCGTATTGATTTATGATGAAAGGGATTCCGGTGAACCCTCAACCATCTTTGCCCGAAGCGGAATGATCATGACAGATCCGGACAGAAAGACCCTCCGCCTCCGCCTGCTCAACGGCAGCGTCCACCGCCTGCAAGGAAAATCGGACTATCAGCTCATGGAATTCAACAGTTACGACCTGAGTTTCAACTTTAATCAGACGTACAAAATTGTCCCCACAGCCAATGAGCTCGACATGACCTTCAAGGAACTGAGAAACGCAATGAAACTCACCGGATTCGATCCCGGAATAATGCGAAACCTCCATCTGGAGTTTCATCGCCGCCTGGCCTTTCCCGTCGCCTGTTTTGTCTTTGCCCTCATCGGAGTGCCCCTCGGTCTCCAGAACAGGCGTTCCGGAAAATCGTCGGGTTTTGCACTCTGTTTGGTAGTACTCCTGACCTACTATATCGTACTCTCAATCGGAAAAACCCTGGGACAGAAGGATATTGTCTCCCCCGTTATTGCCATGTGGCTACCGAATCTGCTATTTATTACCTTAGGCATCTATCTTTTCAAAAAAACCGCTGAAGAACAGCGGATGACCATTTTCGACTTGCCGACACGGCTCGTTGCTTGGGCAAAAGTCCGGTTTGCTTCGTGGAGGAAAAACCGATGACCGTGCTTAGCCGCTATATCACAGCAACGTACCTCAAGCTTCTGGCGCTGACTGCAGGTTCTTTCGTTGCAATCTATCTGGTCATCGATTTACTGGAGAAGATCAGCCGCTTTTCCCAAGCCACCGGGAACCCCCAGTACATCCTGTTTTTCTATCTATACAAGATCCCGGCCATTATCAATCAGGTCATGCCGATGGCCATCCTCATGTCAACCCTGCTTACCCTTGGCATTCTCTCACGATCAAGTGAGATTGTCGCAATGCAAAGCTGCGGTATCAGCCTGAAACGGATTGCAATGCCGCTGCTCGTTATTGCTTTCTTCATGAGCATCTTCACGTTTTTCTCCAACGAAGCAATAATTCCCAGCACCTCTCAAAAATTGAAATATATTCAAGAGGTACTGATTGAAGGGAAAAATCCGAGCACATTTTTCCGACTCAACGATATCTGGTATCGGGACAATAACTATATACTCCAGGCTCGATTCTTTATTCCAACGACATGGACCCTGAAGGGAGTTACCCTCTGGCAAACTACGGATGTAATGCAGCCGACCAAACGATTGGACGCGGAAGATGGGGTCTGGAACGGTTCCTACTGGACCTTGAAAAATGTCGTAGAGAGAAGCTTCTCTGGCGGCAAGGTAACAGAAACCAGGAAGATTGCCTCGCTTCCGGTTCCCCTGCAACTCAAAATAAATGATCTCAAGGTATGGGACAAGTACGCAGATGACATGGGTTTTTTCAAGCTGAAACGGTACACTGAAAAGCTGCGAAAAGCAGGCTATGATGCAACGAAGTACCAGGCGCAGATGTATGCAAAGATATCCATGCCTTTTGCCTGCCTTATCATGGCTTTTGTCGGGATACCGTTTTCCCTGCGAGGCGGACGCTCCAGCGGTATTGCCGTGGGGATAGGCCTGAGTATCGGCATTGGATTCGCCTATTTCATCATCAATGCCATCCTCATCTCATTCGGAGAAACCGGGATTCTCCCCCCAATGGTATCAGCCTGGGCGGCAAATTTCATCTTTGCCCTTTCCGCAATTTGGCTGACCCTTACGATGCATCATTGATCAGTTGTGAATAACCCATATCCCATGGCATCAATAAACTTTCGTTATTTCAGTATGTTATATCTCATTAGGCAGATTTTTTACCCTCTTTCCTTGACAATGCCACCTGGTATGGTTTAAGTTGTAGTACTTTCAAATAACCCATCGCGAGTTTTTCTCCAAGGCACCGGCTGCTCCAATGGTGAAAATTCACCATTAAGAGTCCACTGAAATCTCAGGCAGGAAGTAACAATTCTGCTTCACAGACCAGCGGTTCTCTGGGCACCGGCTTCACTCCCAAGCAATTTATCCACACCCTACAGCCTATTCCCATTGCCGACACGTTCAAAACTCGCGTTACACGATTACCCCGGGCAAATATCCTTGTCCGGCAACAGGCAGTATAAAAACTATCCGCCATTTGTGCGGAAAACCACTGAAAGGAGGTTCACGCCGGAAAATCAGGAATAATTCCACAACGAACAACATAATCGTTGGTCCGGCAAAAACCCGAAAAAACCGACCCCACTCTTACTTATGAAGAAATTTATTATTTTGATCGCAGCAGTCGCGCTGTGCGCTACGTCATGCGAGCAGACCCAGATTCGACAAGCCCAGACAAAACCTATACCTGCCCTTTCTGATCTGGACAAAGAGATCCGACAGGCAGTTGAAAAGGGCGCAAACCTGGAAGAAAGAAGAAGGCAGCTTCCCGCAATAATTGCGGCATTTGCCAAGAGGACTACCCCGCAGAGGGCCCGGAGACTGGGAGTGCTCTGTTACCTGAAAACTCTCAACACACCCTTGATGCCGATGGACATTGCAGAAATCGCCCTGGCGGAAACAGGCAATTATGGACTATCATCAAAAGCGGTATCGTGTCAGGGCGCTATGGGCGTCTGGCAATTGATGCCAAGCCGGGCGCGGAGTCACGGCTACAACCCAGAGGACATGCGTAATGACGAGAAATGCGCTGATGCGGCTGTCCGTGAACTTCTCACCAAGATCAAGATGGCAAAGGGAAATCTCCGCAGGGCGAAAAAGCTCTATTGCGGAGTCGGCCCCCAGGCTAACGCATATGAGGTCAAACGAATTCAATACAGACACGAAATCTTTCGGGAAATGATGAAGTATTCACAAATGACAGCGGAAAACGCTTCAGTCCTTATACTTCGACCATCCTGACAGACTACAGAACTCATAAAAGTCAGCCACCGTCATACAAAAAGCAGATCCTGCAAAGGATCTGCTTTTTTATTTCCCACAACAATGATGGCTTCGAAAAGTCATTCCCCCGCCCTTGACGGGCCTGCGCGCTGAAGCGCTACGGCGCGCAAGCGGGAAGGGGCTAGGCGGTGGGTGAAGCTGCAACCTGCTGATATATTGGCAAGTTACCCCCCACCCTGACCCTCCCCCGCAAGTGGGGAGGGAACTATTTGGAGAATTACCGAGACTATCAACAATGGCAGACTGACAATTAAAGCTAAAACCGGTAGTTGCCGAAAAAAGATTAGGAACCCCTTTGATTGTAGGTACTGACACTCTATACTGTATCCTGAAAGGAAACACTCATGTCCAACCTGCTTATGCTTTTCATCATGATTTGTGCCGGCGCGACAGTAGCCCTCCAACCTTCCATCAATGCGCGGCTAGCGCAGAAGGCTGGACTTCTGGAAAGCGCCTGTATTTCATTCGCAGTCGGAACCCTCGCCCTAGTAATTGCGGTGCTGATTTCGGGGAAAACCAACCTGCGGGGGTTGCACGAAACAGCCTGGTGGGAATGGACAGGAGGACTTCTCGGTGCCTTCTTCGTTTCGGCAACCATCCTCGCCGTGCCGAGGATAGGGACCACGGCGACAATGGCCGTCGCAATCGCAGCGCAGCTTATCACCGCCCTCATCCTGGACCACTTCGGGGCCTTCGGATTCGGAGGCATGCAGATTGACCTGAAACGGTCTCTCGGGGCAGTCCTTCTCATCATTGGGGCATGGATTATCGTTAGACATTGACAACCTTGTCAAGAAAGCCGTCCGGCACTTCCTGTCCCCATCATCACATCAAGAAAAAAGCCTCCTTACAATCAGGAGGGCTTGCAAAGGAACGCAGTGCAGGAACAGGGCAGACACCCCGCCTCCGGCATTCCTAATATGCTTTTAGTTGCTGCCTCGTACAAGACTTCCACTGAGCTCCGCTTTTATCAGAATCTTCCGGCACTACAAGCAAAACCAATTTCCCACCCATAAGCACTGTCTTTACCTTGTCAACAAAACGCACCCGGTCTTCCGGAGCCAGGCAGACACCCTCCATGGTCCGAACAACGTCTACCTCGGAATAGCTCAAAATATCTTTCACCGTAGCAACTCCATCCGTAGCAGGAATGGTGAGAGTGCCCCGCATCCTGCCGTCATTCCCGCCAAGACGCAAGCCAACACCCGCCAAAGCGCCGATAACTCCCTGGCCAGTCCCTCCGTGGCTGGAAAGATGGATTCCCGCCTCTGTTGCCAGCCTGTATGCTTCCCCCATCTCGATAACGGTACGTTTCGCACGGTAACCAAAGTCTATGAGAGGGTCCTTTTTTGGGAGACGCTCCGCCACGGCGACACAAAGTCCCGGATCTGAGCCTTCCGCACTCTCTCGTGCAAGGAAATCGGACGCATATTCGGTAAGCACCCCCAGGTGTTCCTCGCGCATCTCAGCGATGAAGCACATGGAGCTGTTATGGGAAGTATAGGGGATATCAGGATGAACAAACAACTGATGGCGGGTTATGGAACTACATCTGCCCCAGCCGCGGTTTTCGACCTCACGGGCCAGCAGGTCGGCAAGCTCTCCCGTTCCCCGGGAATCGATGGAATCGGTATCATCAATACAGACAAAAACGTTCATGGGAACCCTCGTAAAAAGTAAGATGGAAAACTATAACAAACTACCTTTGCTATAGTCAATAATATACAGCGTGCATCAGAATAATGGCTGGTCTGATCGACAGAAACCTGTAGAACAATCATCCCAACCTGCAGACTAATTCCCAACAAAATTGGTGGAAAATTTTCTTTCAATTTTAATGAATAATACATCTTGCAATGCGTTATTTTATTTGTTATATAGCGTACGCTGAACTTTTTTGACGACCTTGTCGTCTTTGCGTGAAATTTCACAAAGGAGGAATTGAATGGAAAGGATGAATATTCCCGTAGCACTGTTGGCGAGCTGTCTCTTTTTGACTAGCTCCCCTGCATTCGCAGAAGAAAAGGCTCCAACGGAGGGCTTTGAAAGCTACTCCCTCGGTGAGGTGTACATCCAAGGCGACAAGCCCCCCATTGACCAGGAAGTGACCATATCCAACGAGGTAACGGCCGAAGACATGCAGGCAACCAACAGCAAAACCGTTGCCGATGCCCTGGCCTATACTCCCGGCATGCGCGTCACCAGCGGGACGAAGAACCAACCGGACGTCTCGATTCACGGGATCTTCAACCAGAGCCGTATCCTGGTAATGATCGACGGCGTGCCCTATTACGAAACAAAATACGGCGCACTCGACCTCAACCAGTTCACCACCAGCAATATTGCCAAGATAGAAGTGATCAAGGGAGCGGCATCCGTCCTCTACGGTGCCAACGCCATGGGTGGTGTCATTAACATCATAACCAAACAGCCGGTGGGAAAACCCACTTTTGACGTGAACATCGAAGGGGGCGAAGTGGATTATTACAAGGCTTCGGTCTCCCATGGCATGAACACGGGACGGTTCTATTACTGGCTCAATTATGAGCACAACCAGGCCCACGGCTGGGGCATGTCAGACGATTTCACACCAAGACTGACCACAGTTTCCGTGTCAAAACCATACCCTTCGTACCTAACTATTGATGAAGACGGCGGCACCAGAAACCAGTCGGATAACCGCACCGACAGCATCTGGGCCAAGTTCGGCTTTACCCCAACCAAGGACTCCGATTACTCCATCAACTTCCACTACATAGACAGGGAAAAGGGAAATCCCCCCTCGCTTGACTCGGTACGGGTATTTCCCGACCCACCCGCCTTCTCCAACTTTTTCCGATACCCCACGTATAACGACTGGGGAATCGATCTGAGCGGCGAGCAACGAGTGAACGACCTACTGACCTTCAAGGCAAAAGTCTTCTATCACAATCATGTGGACGAGTTGCAATCCTACTCCAATGAAACCTTCCTCAGGTCGATCGCCCTGAGCAAATACCAGGACTACATTATCGGCGGCTCGCTCATCACCGAAGTTAGACCCGTGCAGTGGAACACCATGAGATTCTCAATGCATTACAATGGAGACTCTCACAAACAGCGTGACGACAGCTACCTCCCTTACGACGACTTTTACTCGTGGACAGGTTCTGTCGGAGTTGAGGACGAGATAACCTACTGGAAGAATTTCACCATTGTCGTAGGGGGAAGCTACGACTGGTTCAAAGTTGCGGAGGCCGACGGATTCGAAACGAAGCCAACAACAACCAGTTTCAACCCGATGATCGGCGCCAATTATGTCTTCTCCGACTCAACGAAGCTCTTTGCCTCGGTGGCCCGCAAGACGCGCTTCCCAACCCTCAGCAACCTGTTCGCCTCGGAAAAAAGTGGCGGCAACCCAAACCTGAATGCCGAATCCGCTATCAACTCCACCATCGGCGTGTCACGCTCCTTCGGAGACTTCGCTTGGGGTCAGCTGGCATTTTTCTACCATGACATTACCGACCTGATCGACAGAGTTGGACCGAACAAGAGTGACAAACTGGAAAACTTCGGGAATATCGTGGTATACGGCATCGAAACAAACACTGAACTGTACCCGCTAAAAGACCTGGTCCTGAAACTGGCATACAATTTCAATAATTCCAGCGACCAGAGCGAGAACGCAGTGACCGATAAGGTGAGAAACGTTCCCCAGCACAAGCTCGACCTGGGTGCCCAGTATACCATTCCGTACATAATGACCCGCATCGACCTGAACGGAATTCTCTTTAGCAACTATTACAGCCAGGTACCAACAATATCCAAGCCTGACAACGAGTTAAAGAGGGTTCCTGGCTACTTTGTCATGAACGCCCGGGTATCGAAGAAATTCCTGAAAAACTTCGAAGCATATGTCGCCATCAACAATATCTTTGATCGCAACTACGAGCCGGAAACAGGTTTCCCCGCAGAGGGCCGGACCATCTATGGCGGTCTCACCGCGAAATTCTAATCATCTCGGGGAAACAGTTTTGCTTCCCCGAGAAAACAGAAAGGGCAGATAGCACATGGCTGTCTTCTCCTCCTTCCTTTCATGGTACTATGCGGCTGCCGGTCTTTATGCCGGCAGCCTCCTTTTTTCTCTGTTAAAACGGGAAAGGACCGCCTTTGCGTTCCTTTTGCTGGGCGTCGCGGCACACTCGGCGGCTCTCCTGTGCAGGGGATTCTTTTTCGGCATCTTCGCCCCCATGAACATTTTCACCGAACTGTACTTTCTCCCCTGGATCTTCGGCATCTTCACTCTCTTCCGCTGCTGGTCAAGGGGATGCCCAGCGAAAGATCTGCATCTGCTTGTTCCCCTGGCACTTCTCACTTTTATTGCAATCCCCTTGCCGCGCCAACCCCTTCCGCCATTTCTCCAGTCGGACAACCTGTTCGCCACCCTTTTCTTCTTCTTCGAGGTGGCAGCCCATGCCGCTTTTCTGCTGGGGGGGTGGTTCGGGTTCCATTATCTGAGGCTCAGGACAGGGGAGCAGACCTTCAACCGCTGTGCAACCTGGGGCTTCATCCTCTATAGTGTCGCCCAGGTCTCCGGAGCCGTCTGGTGCTATCTGGGATGGACCGTCCCCTTCTCCTGGAGCGAACGGCACTTGCTCTCCGCGGCAATCTGGTGTTTCTACTGCGCCTACCTGCACCTCCAGTTTTCCCCACGCTGGACCATGCGGGAAAAAGCATGGTTCGCCATTTGCGGAAGTATCCTGGTAACGATATCCATCTATGCATACTATCTTGTGAGTTTGGGAGGCAAGAATGCATAGATCCCTCTGGCAGTTATTCAGCAGCATCACCCTGAGCATCTGGCTCCTTCTTGCCATCTCCGTTACCCTGCTGATCGGCAGTTTATACTCCAGATATCTGCCAACCACCTACAACAAATTGGACTACGCACGCTTTCAGGATTGGCTTCCCTCTCACGGCTTCGAAGTATCCTGGTGGATCTGGCTGCTTTTTCTGCTCCTCACCCTGTTCGCGATCAATACCGCCACATGCACAGCAGAACGACTGTGGGAACTGCTGAAAAAGCGAAGTGAGCTTCCATTCGCTTCCTTCACGTTGCTTATCTCTCCGTCCGTCATGCACTTGTGCTTCCTTGTCATCATCGGTGGCCATGCCATCAGCCAGTTCAGTTCCGATATCAGGCAACTGCCTGCTCATAGCGGAATGAAGACAGCCCTCTCGTCCGGAACCCTGGCTGTGCTCGATACCCGGTGCAGCTTCCGGACGGAACCTGGGCTTACGGGAATTCTCCGCGCATGCACGGCTCACCTGAGTTTCTCCTCGGAAAAGGGGACCGTTGTTCGCAGCATAAGCTTCATGGAATCGACAGTTGTCGGAGGATACAGCATCCACCTGATCATGGCCGGAAAGGCGAAACAGGGTAAGGCACCTGAAATGAAGCTGGTAATGAAAAAGGACCCGGGGCTTGCGCTAATCCTGTTGGGCAACCTTCTGCTGTGCATCCTGATGATTTGGTACTTCCCGGCAATACTCAGAAGCCGGAAGCAATGAGGGCCGGACCGCGGTTCGAGAATAAAAAAAGGTCTGTTTTGCAAAAAGGTTACACAATGATTTCACTGCTTGGAGCTCACCGTATATTATGATATATTACGCGTAGTTATTCGTACAAACCCAGAGAGGAGTTAGCTTTATTATGGAATGGCTGAAAGTGATTATTGACTACGGGGTTATCTGGCTGCTCGTCCTATTGAGCATCGTTGCGGTAGCCTGCGCCATTGAACGGAATCTCGTGTTCAAAAGAATTCGCCTGCAGGACTTCAGCGACAAGAAGAGCCTGGAACTGGAACTGACGAAAAAGCTGCACATCATCGCGACCATCGGCAGTAACGCACCCTACCTGGGGCTGCTTGGAACAGTTCTCGGCATCATGCTCACCTTCTACAGCATGGGCAGCGATGGTTTCATGGATACCGGCAAGATCATGATTGGGCTTGCACTGGCCCTCAAGGCAACCGCGGTCGGTCTCCTGGTGGCGATTCCTTCTATCGTCCTATACAACCTTCTCTTGAGGAAGGCAAAAGTACTCATTCTGCGCTGGGAGATCATGAATGGAAGAGAAAGAGTTTGATTATATCAATGTAATCCCGTTCGTGGATATCATGCTGGTCCTGTTGACCATCGTGTTGACAACTTCCACCTTTATCGCCACCGGAGGCATACCGGTAAATCTTCCCAAGGCAACGAAAAACCAGGAACAGCCCCTAAAGGTACGGACGATCGAAATTGACAAACAGGGCTCCATCTTTTTCAATGGGAGTCCCGTCACGCTCCAGAGCCTTCTGGCAACCGTTAAGCCTCTTGACCGGAGCACGCCCTTCCTCATCAGGGCAGACAAGGAACTCGCGCTCCAGGGTTTCGTGGACGTTCTCGACACCATCAAGAATGCCGGCTTCCGACAGGTAAGCCTTCAGACCGAGATGAAAAAATGAATTGTCGCACGAAAGCCATGACAATTTCGCTTGTGCTCCACGGAGTTGCGATCTCCCTGGTATTTGCCCTGAGCAGTTCGCTGGCCAAGCAGGACAAACCGATTGTTATCGACTTTACCCTCGTTGAGCCAAGTGCGCCCCCGGCACCGCCCACCAATGCTCCACAAAAAAAGACCGAAACACCGATGATTGCAAAACCGATCCCACAGCCCACACCGCCGAAACATAAGACCGCCCCCCCGGCACCGGCCTCGGAACCGGAAGGGACAGTACCGGTATTCGCAAAACCGAGAGAATCTCTCCCGCCTCCACCGGAACAGACTCCGTCCACGGCAGTGAACAGTGTCCCGGGGGGCACCGGAACGGCAGGCACTTCCCGAACGACAGGGACCACGAGCGGCGACTCTGCAGAAAAGCTCTCAAACAAATACCGGGCAGAAAACTTCGCCTATATTAAGAAAATAATCGAAGAAAACCTTTCCTACCCCCGTCGCGCCCAGAGAATGGGATGGACGGGCCGGGTGGTTGTTTCCTTTGACGTATTGAAAAACGGCCATGTACGGGATATCAGGATAATAAAAAGCACGGGTTATGACCTCCTTGACTCGAACCTTGTCGAAACGATACAGAAAGTGGAACCATTCCCCAAGCCACCTCTCTCCGTGACCCTGAACATACCCATCATCTACGAACTGAAATAGTGAAACAACCAGACTTAAAGGAGATACAAGTCCTACCACTCCGATAGCTCATTATCACCCAACATGGTAACTCTTACATCATCCAGTACGAATACTCTACCCTGCTTCCCACTATCAACATCGATGAAGAAAGGGACAACCAATTGATTGACCTTTCATTTTCACCGAGATATTACATGTTCAGGCATTACCTCTCTAAATATGATTTGAATCAACGAGGCTGTAGAGACCTCCAGCTTCAGTTTGGTAATTATTGCAATGTAGTTTTTGGCGCATCTTCGTACAATATTTATTATGCAGATACCCCTGGCGTAACGAAAAGCACAGGAACAAAGATAACAGATGCAACCAAGCCATACGAAATCACCGGCCTGACAAACGGCACCACCTACTACTTCGTCGTCACCGCGGTAAATGCTTTCGGGGAGAGCAGCGAATCGGTCGAAGTTTCAGCAACACCGGATACGATTCCCGCAAAACCGAAAGGCTCATCGGCCTACTCTGGCAATACCCAGGCAGTCGTTTATTGTCAACCGGTTAAGTCTGCAACTTCGTACAACCTCTATTATTCTACGACTGCCGATGTTAATACGACTAACTACACCGATAAAATCACCGGCATGACCAATCCGCAAACCGTAACAGGCCTCCTCAACGGTACCACCTACTATTTCGTAATTACCGCCGTGAACGGCGCTGTCGAAGGCCCGATATCGAGTGAAACAACTGCCACCCCGTCGGCAACGCAACCGCAACCTCCGCCAAGCCCCGCCGGGGTCACGGCCACTGCTACAGGTGCCACTACAATCACATCACCTGGTATACGTCTTTTACTGCAACTAACTACAATATCTATTATGCTGACTCGACAGTTGCAAACACCACTGCCGAACTCCTGGCAATGGGGCCGGGAGTCACGAAAGTTTCTCCCCTCGCAGACCCCTTTGGTGTCAATCTCACTCAATCGTACACCATCACGGGCCTGACATCGGGCACTACCTACAGCATCGTGGTAACGGCAGAAAACCCACCCGCCGATGAGAGCGGTGCACAAAGCAGTCCCAAAACGACTACTACCTTGTAAATGAGTACCCTATTTCCTGCGGGGAATACGACAATCCGTATTCCCCGCAGGAGAAAACAAGTGGGCGAATTCCCCCATTGCTTCAAACAAGACCTGCCAGGTTTCCAAAATCCTGGCAGGTCTTTTGCGTCTTCTTTTTAGTGATTGCCCAGAAATACCTGATTTCAAGCCACAATCCGGACGCAATACAAATTTCTTCTCCAACCTCGCCACCTGGCAATCGCCTATAATATCCAAGCCCCATATTCACCATGACACTGCGGATTATGTCTCAGACGTGATCAGTTCCCACAGGGAGGCACGCTGACTGGCACTCCCTTTACCGGGCAACCTCCCTTCAAATGAAAAAGGGCAGCCGATGCGGCTGCCCTTTTTCATTATTTTGCACCTTATTTCAGAACCCACGTAGCTCCGGTCATTCCTCCAGATAGGATTTAAGGGCAACGGAGAGACTGTAGACTTCACTGGAATCCGTCTGGGTAAAGACCATGATGTCCTTGTAGTAGGCCATCTTGCCATGCAGCGTGGCATAGTTTGGACTGGACAAGATGCCGTCGTATGATATTCCGAGAGTAAAGTCGGCCGGCGGGTTCGTGTTGCCGTTGCTGTCCAGGTATGAAGTGAACGAGACTGAGCCGCTTGCCCCGTCTGCAGAAAAAATTCCGGATGCCGTCAAAGTGCTCGTGCCGACAATGAGGCTTTCGATGCTGTAACTGCCAGCCAGGTCGGCCAATGTGAAGGTGTTGGTGTCGCTGGGCACGATATTGATCATACTGTAGATTCTCAGGACATACTTGCCTGGATTCGCTGAATCAGTAGCAGTTGCCACGATCTGGGACTTGTCATCAGACATGACACCTGCCGGAATCAGAACGGTGGGCTGCGGCATAATGGTACTTCCGGTCTCGGATCACAATACCGTCAGTCGGTTATGGAAAGGGTGGTTGCCTTCTTGCCGGGAGTTGGTCCCGGATTCGACGGAGCAGTGAATAGCGAGTACTGTACCCCCCTGTCCTGGCCGCATTGGCCTATGGCGAATTCCCACTCCTGGAGAGTGCCGCTGGAAATCTGGGAGTATGAGAAACGACGGGCACCACCGGCAGCAGAACCAAAACCGGCGAGATCACCAACGTTACTGAAGGTCACCAGTGGATTGTGCTTCTGCAAAATTACAAACAAATGCAAACCGGCATCCGGTACCAATGATCCGACGATTATCTTGCGCTGGGAACCACCGATGACACCGTTGAAAAGCGCGTCTGCCTCATTGACGGCATCACGAACCTGGCCGGTGGGATTCACCAGCAACGCGGGAAAAAGGTAGGCCGGGGCAGTAGTCCCGCCAGTGTTGTTAAGGAAGGAGTTGATAGTCACCGCACCGGTACTGTCAACCAAAATGGTGCCGCGCATCCACCCCGAGCTGGAGCCGGAAACAAGGATGTTGAATCGCCAGGTGCCTGTCAAATCCGTCTGATTAAAGGCCGAGGAAACCGCAGGCGTAGCGGAGACCTCATTCGATATTCCGCTTTCTGCGCTGGAATTTAAAGAGGCGACCACAAAATAGTACTGCGTGCCGTTCTCAAGCCCGGTGACAGTAGTATTCGTCCCGGTTGTCGTTCCGAATTTCGTACCGTTAAACTTCGTTACGCCTGGTGAGGTTGAGTAATATATGTTATACGCTGCGGTATTAAACGTTGCAGACCAGGCAAGGGAAACCTGGCCGTCACCCGTTTCCAGAACGGCAAGGTCATTGGGGGTACCCGGTGGACCAGGATTGTAGCGCGCCACCGAGCCTCCGCATGCCCAAAGAGACAGACAAAGAGAACCCAACAAAAGAACTGATAACAACAACCGCCATGTACCTTTCACTCAACACCCCCTGTGGTAAATTTTCCAAAAGAACTTGTCATAATTTTCGAGTATCCAACCCAGCCTTTGAGCAGAGCCGGAAGTTTTATTGAGAAAGACATTAGACATTTCGCAAGCGAACAGTCTGTTCCTTTTTCAACAAATATTCCTGCTAAGAGCCTATGCGTTCGAAATATAGACAATTCTATTGCTATATTCAAGAATATATTTCGACACTGAATCTATGATAAGCATAACAACACCGAATCTGGCGCTTTATTAGAACCTGGCAACATTAAAGCCAGACAACAATTCATCAACGTCCACATTCATGAGGAAGCGCGATTAAGGTAATGTTACCAGTTCACACACCATACTAAAATCAGTTGAAATAATTGGTTTACATACCTATACCTAATATTATATAACGTAACAAAATTTGACTCTCACACCTACAATACTCTTGATATTCGAAGATGCTCACATAAACTCTTTATCTCAAGGAGCACTGCTATGTATCAGCAATTGAAACTCGGCATGTTTATCATGATCCTTGGCGGCCTCGTTGCACTACCGTTGATCTCTCGCGCAGAACAGGGCAACGACAGCACTGAAGCTTTTACCCTTGGTGAAGTCGTGGTTTCCGCAGATAAACCGGCAGTAGAGGCTGCCGGCACCGTGGATGTGGTAACTGCCGCGGATATTGAAGCATCAGGAGCCCGCAACCTGAGCGAGGCAATCGACCTTCTTCCCGGCGTAAACATCAGGACCGGGGGTGACGGCGTCCCAAGAATTGACATCAGGGGCTTCAGAACCCGCCATGTCGTTCTCCTCCTGGACGGAGTCCCCTTTAACTCTGCCTTTGACCAACAGTTCGATCCGACCCTGATCCCGGTGGAAGAAATCGCCCGCATCAAGGTAACCAAAGGCCCCAGTTCCGTTCTCTATGGTCAGGGGGGTCTCGGCGGCGTAATCAACATCATCACGAAAAAGGGGAACAGGAAGACCAGCGGCATGGTCGGAATGGAATTGGGAGACCATGAACCGTACCGTGCCAGAGCGAGCGTGGGTGGAACGGCCGGGAAGTTCGATGTCTTCGTCAGCGGCAGCGCGGCAAACCTGAACAGCTTCCCCCTCTCCGACGATTTCAGCCCGACGGTTCTCCAGCCGGACGGCTACCGGGTCAACAGCTCCGGAGATAGAAACAACTTGTTCGCCAATGTCGGCTTCTCACCGACAGAGGACCTTTCCCTGGCCCTGACCGCCAGCTACACGCAAGGCAACTACGATAAACCGCCCAGCGTTATCGCGGACCCCTATGATCCCTTCGCCTCCTCAACAAAATATGTGCGGGTTAACGATTTCGATGGGTATTCCGTGCAGTTGGCCGCAGATTACCAGGTAACGAAACCCTTCAGCGTTCGTTCCTGGCTGTTCTATAACAAGATGGATGAGCAGGAAACCCAGTATGACAATGAACTATTTAACTCGTACAACATGGTCAACGGCTCGTATAACTACGAGAACAAGACCGACATCCTCGGCTTTACCCTGCAACCGAAATACGAATTCGGCAAGGCCGGCAATGTTACCCTTTTTCTCTCGACCGAAAAAGACAGCTGGAAAAGCAATGGCTTGACCACAACCGATAATACTCTTCCGAACCCCTTTTCGTATGGTTTGACTAATAAAAATGTAACGTACTACTCAGCCTCGGTAGAGTATGAGGTTCACCCCCTTGCAGACCTGGGACTCACCCTCGGCTACGGCCACTACTGGCAAGACAAGGATGAGGACAGCGAGAACGGCTGGAGCATGCTCACCTCCGCCTACTACGACATTACGAAGGGCACCCGCCTGAAGGCAGCCTTCCAGCGCAATATCCGCTTCCCTTCCATTCGTCAGTTGTATGAAACGCCGAGCGGAGACCCTCTCCTGAAACCGGAAATTGCCTACCTCTACCAGATAGGTGTCGAGCAGCAGCTTCCGGGGAAGACCAAGTTAAGCGTGACCGGCTTTGACACGACGGCAAAAAACTTCATCCAGAAAGATAATGACAGCAACAAGAACAAGAACTACGCGGAGTACCACTACCTTGGAGTGGAACTGGCCGCGGAGACACGTATCGTACCGCGGCTTCTGGCAAAGGCGTCCTATACCTATCTGGACTCCAAGGACAAGTCGACACCGGGCCATGACCAATTCCAGTATAACCCGCAGCACAAGGTTACCCTTGAAGGGAACTATGATTTCGACTTCGGCCTGACACCCTACATTGCATTCGCGTACCTGGCTGACCAATATACCTACACGAAAACCAGTGCTCCCATTGTGCAGAAAATGCAGATGAAAAATTTTGCTCTGGTAAACGTGAAGCTGACCCAGAAGCTCAAGAAAGACATGTGGTCGCTCTACATCGGGGTGGATAATCTGTTTGACGAAAACTACGAAACCAGCTACGGTTATCCCCAGCGAGGTCGCTTCCTTTATGGCGGTGTGGAATTCAGGATCTGACAAGCTGGTTTCGGAAGTTTCCTGCAAAATAAGACTCACATAGAAACAGGAACGGAGGGGCTGCCCCTCCGTTCCTGTTTCCGTACGAAAGAACCAGACAAAACATGCTTACCGTAACCGACCTGACATATACCTACCCGGGAGAAGACCATCCTGCCCTTGCGGATATTTCCTTCCGTACAGTTGCCGGCGAATGCGTCTGTTTCAGCGGCCATTCCGGATGCGGTAAGACCACACTTCTTCTTGCACTGAAAGGACTCCTCCCGGAGGGTGAACTGGATGGCATCATCAAGTCGGGAGAATCACCCCTGACCCGAGAAGCAATCCTCTCCGGCTTCGGACTGGTATTTCAAAATGCCGAGTCGCAACTGCTGTGCTCCACAGTTTATGACGAAGTTGCCTTTGGCCCGGAAAATCTCTGTGTGCCCCCTGCCGAAATCAACCAGCGAATCATCGAGGCGCTGTCAGCCGTCGACCTCCTGGAATTTGGCAATCGGAACGTGGAGCGGTTTTCTGCCGGCCAGAAACAACGTCTCTGCATCGCTTCCGTGCACTCCATGCAGCCGCAGGTACTTCTCCTTGACGAACCCACCTCGCAACTTGACCGGAAGGGCAGGAGTGACCTCCTGAAGGTACTGAGCCGATTGAAGGCACAGGGGATATCCATCATCATAGCCGAACATAATATCGAACCTTTTATCGGGATTATTGACAGATATTACCTTATGGCAGACGGCAGGATTACCGACATTCTGGATCAGCCCCCCGCACAGTACCGCTGCAGCCACTTGCAAACTTCTGCGCATGCACGCCACAATAGAGTGGCGATAACAGCTGATCCGGTTTTCTCAGCCGAAAACCTTGCTTTTTCCTATCCCGGCAGCGACCCCATCCTCAACAACGTAACTCTTTCCGTTCTGCAGGGTGAACTTGTGCATCTCCATGGTGAAAACGGCTGTGGCAAGTCGACACTTCTCAAAACTCTGGCCGGTGCCATCCAACCTGATACAGGCAATCTCTCCGTGTGTGGAGAGAAATCTCCCAAGGCAGGAGAACTGCTTGGCAAGGTGGCACTTCTTTTCCAGAACCCGCAACGACAGCTCTTCGAAGATACGGTACGCGAAGAAGTTGCCTTTACCATGAAGCGCCTGAAGTTGCCCGATGAAAAAATTGAGCACCAGGTACTCTCGGCACTGACTGTCTGTGAGGCTCTGCACCTCAAAGACCGGCTGCCTCTGACTCTCAGTTTCGGTGAACAGCATCGGGTTGCACTGGCCTCGGTCATTGCTCCCAACCCGACACTGATTCTTCTTGACGAACCTTTTGCCGGCCTTGACCCAACGCAGCGACTCAGACTGCTGAAAATACTTGCCCAACTAAGGGAAGAAAGGGGAACAACTATTGTCATTGCCTCCCACGACCCGCTGCCGGACATGGAATGGGCCGACAGGGTCATCACGATGCAAAGCGGTAGTATTACTGTGCCGGAGGATGCTACCCGATGAAAAAAAGAATGACGGGAAGCGATTATGCCTGCCAGTATCGCGTTGCAGACTCCATCATCCATCGACTGCCTACCGGATGGAAGGTGATTGTCGGCACGACACTGAGTGTCTTGATCCTGGTGGTGCGGGAACCGGTGCCCCTCCTTCTGGCAACCACACTCTGTTTTCTCTATTATTTCCTTGCCCGGCTCAGTCTGGCGGACCTGTGGCGTGATATTCGCATTTTCCTGATACAGTTTGTCATTCTGCTATCCCTGTACATATATAAAATGGGCTATCCTGAAGGAGTCTGGCCCGCAGTCAGGACCTCAATCCAGATCGTTCTCTTTTTTATCCCCGGAATCGTTTTTCTGCGAACAACACAAGTTTCGAGCATGATGAAGGGACTTCGTGGTGTCGTGCCCTATCGTGTCATTTTCCTGCTTTTCACATCGCTCCGTTTCGTCCCCTTCTTTTCCCGTGAGTTGCAGGAAATAGTCATGGCCCAAAAACTTCGGGGAGCCCGTCTCTCGCCGCAGGACATGAGGCGACCCGCTTTCTGGAGTGATCTCTTCTCCTGCGTCATAATCCCACTGCTCGTCAGGGCATTAAAAACTGCCGACGAAGCTGCCCTTTCAGCTGAGGCCAGGGGAATGGGTGCATATCCGGAGCGCACCTACTATGACGTACAGGAGCTGGAAAAATTTCTTGCTTCAAGGGAGAAAGCCGTTCAGCATAATCAGTAATTGTCATCCCCGAACCTGATTAGCGTCAATCTTCCTTCAGTTCCCAAAACTGTCATTCCCGAAGCGATTCTGATCGGGAATCCAGCTTCTAACCGACTGATATCATGGATCCCCGATAGAGACATTCGGGGATGACAAGCTTCATAGCGGAAGAATATCGCTAATCTGGTCCCCGAAAGTATAATCGGGAATCCAGAATAAAAACCATGGATCCCCGACAGAGTCACGCAAGGATGACAGACGATTTTGCCGACTTCTCAGACGATGCTGAATAGTTACCGGTAAACAAACACTGAAAAGGAAGACGAGACAATAATGAAAAAAGACGTGAATTTTCTCTGGAATCGATTTAGCATGCGGGAGGCGCTGTTGCTGGGTTTCTGCGCCACCTTCATCGTAGTGACCAAGGCAACGCTACGGATGAAACTGGGGATTTCCGGTCATGCCATGTTCTTCTTGATTTTCTTCCTTCTGCTTGCCCGCGGAATTGTCCCGAAAACCGGTTCGGCAACCCTGGTTGGACTTTTAGCCGGTGCACTCAGCATTGCCATGGGCCTTGCACACAAAGGCCCGATCATCATGTTGAACTTTGCACTTCCTGCCTTTGTCATTGATGCTGCCGGCATCTTCCTGCCCAGATTCGCAACGGGTTTCCTGACCTGCCTCTTCATCGGCGGCATCGCTGCGGGAACCAAGGGGATAACTGAAGGTTTATCCTTTATTATTCACCGGCGCCTCGATAGAGATAATTCTCCTGAAAGTAGCTCATCGAGGGAGCATGGGCTGTCGCTCTTCGGCATGCTCGGCGCCCTGCCGGTACCGGCTATTATCCGAAAACTTCGGACCAATCGGCTGATCCCTGATCCGGGAAACGGCAAAGGACGTTCTAAACCGGCACGTTAACCCTTAGCAGGCTGTTGAAAAACGTCAAGAGGAGGTCGAGATGCAAGGCTTAAGCGAGCGAAAAGCCGAGGCGTACCGTGGGGTACGTTGAGGTTTCGAGTGAGCGGTAACGCTGCAGATCGATCCCGCAATAGTTTTTCAACAGCCTGTTAGAAAGCTTCTACCCATGTGACTGCTCAGCAACAGAAGCCTCTGCATCCTGACGCGGCATCCGGACGGTACGAGGATGCAAGGCCGGATTACCGTGCCGGATTACGATGCGCGCATTACTGCAAAGAGGATAGGAGGCCAAGATCGGTTCCAGGCCGGAGAACATCTCCTCGGCGTTTGGGCCGTACAGGTAGATTGCCGTCTCGTTCGGACCGACCCATGAGCCACGGATCTCTCCACCCAACGAGGTCACCGTCCCGTGTATCAGCCATGCAAGGCCATCGGCACTGCATGTTTCGTACACTTCGTCAGACAATCCTATGCCATCCAGATAGATTGCCAGGCCTTCCTTTCTGCCCAATAATACCACTTCATTTGCTTCGTCCCCGCCAATCCGGATTTCCGAACCGGCAGGCGCCCCAGCCTCCTCACACACCCGTTTTACCAGTTCTACAGCCTCGCCAAGATTCGCAAGATCGAGTTCAAACTCCACATACTCCACTTCCAGCTCTTGACTCATTACGGAACCCCTGTCTATCACTTCTCCCAGATTGTACGAACGCAGAACGGACCTGATCGGCATCTCATACCTGACAGCACGACCCTGTTCCCGAACTGGCTCCCATATCCTTACAGTAACAAAATATCCCATTTGACTGCCCTCCTGCGTGCCGCCCCGTTAAACGGGCGGCCGGACAGGGTTGTCTGCATTTGCCAAAGATGCCGGCAAAAGCCCGATAGCGGATACCTTGATTGTACACCCTATCTATCCCGAAGCAACAAGGGCAGACTTCCCTGACCAGACTCTCTCAGAAAAGACCGATGGTATGGAGGAAAACGATAGCCACGAGGACTGGTGAAACGTATTTGATGAGGAAATGCCAGGCAGGAAAGAAGTGGAATCGGACTGCTCCCTTTTCAAGCTCGCTCTTCGCCAACCGGGTCGTGAGGACCCAGCCGGTAAAGACCGCTATCAGGAGGCCACCGAGAGGCAGGATATAGTTTGTTGCCAGAAGATCGATTGAATCAAGGAAATTGCGACCACCAATCAGGTGAAGGTCTTTCAGGAAGTTGTTAGACAAGGCTGATGGAACGCCAAGGAGAAATATGAGCAACCCCATGAAAAGAGTGGCCCTTTTCCTGTTCCATTTTTTCTCGTCACAGTAATACGCAACAACTACCTCCAGCAGTGAAATACTGGAGGTCAATGCGGCAAAGACCAGAAGAAGGAAAAAGAGTACTGCAATGGCGGAACCTCCCGGCATTTGGCTGAATATGATCGGAAGGGTCTTGAAGACAAGCCCTGGTCCGGCTGAAGGCTGCATTCCGAAAGTGAAAACAATGGGGAAAATTGCCAATCCTGCCAGGATTGCCACACAGGTATCCATTATCGACACCGTAATCGCCACGCCGGGAATACTGGTTTTTTCATCCGCATAGCTGCCATAGGTAAGCATAGCCCCCATGCCCAGGCTCAGACTGAAAAAGGCATGCCCCATGGCCTCGAGCATGGCAGGGGGATCGAGAAGGGACCAGTCTGGATAGAAAAGAAAATGAAGCGCCTGCTTGCCGCCGGGTGAAAAAAGCCCTTTCACCGCCAAGAGAACCAGAATGAGGAAAAGTATCGGCATCATAATCTTGTTTGCCCGTTCAAGTCCCCTGCTGACTCCACCGAGAACAATAAAAATCGTCATTCCCATGAAAACGGCCTGCCAGAAAAGCTGACTCCAGCCGCTGGCCAGAAGGCCGGAAAAGAGCTCGGGAACCCCGGATGCACGGGTAGCGCTGAAAGTCCCTCGAATTGACATCCAGAGGTAATCGACTGCCCAGCCTGCGACAACACTGTAATAGGAAAGGATCACGAATCCCGCAATAACACCCAGCCAGCCGACTGCTGTCCAATACCCTCCCTTGACAGAACGGAATGCTCCGACAGGATCTTTATGCGTATGCCGACCGATCACCATTTCGGCGACCATTATCGGAATCCCAACAGTTACTATACAGAAAATAAAGAACAGTACAAAGGCACCTCCACCATGCATACCGGTGATATAGGGGAACTTCCAGATATTGCCGAGTCCTACGGCAGATCCTGCCGATGCCATAATGAAACCGAACCGGCTGGACCAGAGGCCTCTTTTCTGCTTGGGATTATGTGGGCGGGGCATGGTATCTCCTGTCTTGCATGGCATCGTCTCCAGGCCGGTGAAAACCGTGGAATACTGTAGCAAAGACAGGCGTCAAGGAAAAGGAAAAAGTCTGGCGGAAACAGGACAGGAACGGATCTCTCCCCGAAAAAATGTCCGTACCGGGAATCCAAGAGCAGAGGGGTCAGTTTCTCAGGCAACTGTCCCTTGCAGAAGACAACGCTCAAAAACCTCGAGAATGGCCGGATCAAACTGGCTTCGGGAAAACTGCCCCATGATATTCAGTACTGCGTCGGAAGGCATGCCTTTCCGGTATGGCCTGTCAGAGGTCATGGCGTCATAGGAATCGGCAACAGCCAGGATTCGCGCCTCTAAGGGAATGTGCTCCGCCGCGATGCAGTCGGGATAGCCCTTCCCGTCATACCACTCATGGTGATGACGTATCCAGGTGACGATCTCCTTGAATCCGGTAATCATTGAAAGGATTTCGGCCCCCTTGGCAGGATGCTCCTTGATTTTCTCGTATTCTTCGGGCTGCAGCATGCCCGGCTTCCGCAGAATGCTCTCCGGCGTTCCGATTTTCCCGATGTCATGGAGCAGCGAGGCAAGCTCCAGCTTCCTGACCCGGTCCTTCGGCATGCCCATCTCGTTGCTGATTGCCACGGAGAGTTCCGCAACGCGGCGGGAGTGGCCGTACGTATAAGGGTCTTTCGCATCAATGGCCGTTGCCAACGCCTCGACAGTGCTCAGAAAAAGCTTGTTGATCTCCTCATAGAGATTGGCCTTCTGCAGAGAGGATGAAACCTCGGAAGCAAAGATTCCCATTAACTGGAGTTCCTGGGACCAGAATTCCTCTCCTGAAAGTTTGTCCGTTGCAATCAGCATCCCCACCGGCTTCGTGTCCGCAATCAGTGGAACGCAAAGCACACTTGTCGCTGGAAACGGAAGATCTAAACGGCCATCAACGGCAATATCACAGACCGTTACCGGTTCTCTCTGTCGGAAAACATGTCCGAGCAGCCCTTCAGTAGCGGAAACCCGGTAGCCAATGATCGCATCCCGATCCCTGCCGATGGCGAAGCGGGTAAAAAGCTCTTGCCGCTCCACGTCGAGAAGCATAATGAAAAAGGTGGTAACGGAAAGGATCTTGTCCCCTTCTTCAAGGACCAGACGGCAGATCCTCTCTATATCCATCTCATTGCCAAGCATTCCCGATATCTTTTGAATAAGAGAGAGTTCTTCATAGACCCTGACAATCTCCGAAGAGAGGTTCACGATCTCCCCTTCGAGACCAAGAAATGATTCGAGTGAACGGGCAATCCCCGGGGCAACCTCTTTTCCATTTCCCGACTCGAGACACATCACAAGCGTGCCGACTCTCTTTTCTTTAAAATGCAAGGGCTCCGAGAAAAGCATCTTTCCGTCCCCGCATATTGAAGAGTTGAAGGATTTCCGGTCCCGGCAGTTCGTCCCCGCACTCATCAGCACCTTCTCCTGGTTGTCCAGTATAAGGAGCGGGGCTTCGAATCCCGTAGAGAGACTAGCCAAGGCCTCTTCAATTTTTCGTCGTGATATGTTCCGCAAGACAGTATCCACCAGTCACTCCCCATACCATTTCAGTGTTATTCCAGGCCCTTCGAGTACTCTTTCTCGATTTCTCCTACCAGCTTGTAAAGGCTTTTCGATTCCGCCTTGCGGCCAGCAGGACTCATGGTAACCGGTTTAACATACTTGTTCAAGGCTGCCCCGAGAATCAGAAAAGTGGGAACAGTCCATGTCCGTGGAGAGGATCTGATTCCTGTCAAAATCTCATCGAGGTATTCTTTGGCAAAAGAACCGATAAATATTGCGCCGGGGCAGGAGCTTTTACAGGTCTTGACAGCCAAAGATGCATCATAAAAAAGAACCGACTCATATCCGGCAGCGCCAAGAATTACCTGCAAGGTCCTCGATTCATCCCGGTCAGGAGAAACAATCATCACCGGTTCTCCCTTCACCTTATAACTCTCAAGGAATGAGTGAATCTCGTATTTGTCAAAGGGTTTTGAGACATAGCCGTGCACCGCCAGAGCTGGTTCATCTCCGGCGTGAATGTGAAGTGTTGTCAGAAGTATCCTGATTCCCGCTTCCCTGGCCCAGCGAATCATTGTTTCCAATTCTTCCCATTTTTCCGGAATTTCAGTAACAATAAGTCCTGGACGCATCGTCTCGATGATATCTCGAACCCGGGCGGGTGTATCCGCTCCAAGTGTGTGGTAGCCGACCTCTTCCAGCTTCTTCCTGAGACATCGCCGACTCACGGTGTCACAGGTCACAACGAGGATTGGCTTGTAGTGCAGCATGTGCGGATCCTGAATTCCGCGATCGAGGTGATCAAAACCAGGTACCGGCTTTTCTGCAACAGGCACCGTAAAGTAGAAGGTGCTCCCTTTGCCCATTTCACTTTCTACCCATATCCTGCCCCCGTGAAATTCCACAATCCCCTTTGATATGCTCAGGCCGAGTCCCGAACCCTTCGGACGATTCATGCCATGCTCACCCATCCTGGCGAATGGTTCGAATATCAGTTCACGCTCTTCGGGAAAGATACCTTCACCCGTGTCCGACACAAAAAACTCAACAAAACCTTCCTTTGCATGGGCACCAAGCCGTATCGAGCCTTTCCCGGTAAACTTGACGGCATTATTGAGAAGATTCACCAGAACCTGAATAAGTTGATTTTTCTCTCCACTGACCTCCGGCAAGCCATCATTTTTCTCCACGTTCAGTTCCAGCCCCTGTTCCATAGCCATGGGGCGGATAATTCTTTCGCTCTCGGAAAGCAAATCCCCAGGAGTGATTGAAGAAAAATCAGTACCCAGCTTTCCCGATCCGATTCGAATCAGATCGAGAACCTCAGTGGCAAAAGCGGACATTCGGACACTTTCCCCATTGATTGTCTGGAGGAACTCTCTCTGGGTCTCCGAATCGATATCATCGTAATTCAGCAGAATCTCGGAGTAGGAACGGATTGACGAAAGGGGCGTCCGGAGTTCATGGGAAACGTTCGAGATAAACTCCGTCTTGGATTTATCAAACTCCTGCAGCTTTTTGTGCGCTTCGGACAAGGCATCAAGGGCTGTCTGCAGGTTCATATTCTTGTGGTTAAGGGCGTCACTCAGGCCGTGAAAGGTTGAGATAGCATTCTCATAGCGAACCCGCTCCTGATGTATACACCGGGAAATGAATCCTACCGCCAGCGTACAGAGAAAGAACGCAGATATTTCGGCAAGATCTGAGAAAAGATGGACCGGTGCCGGAGGGCTGAAGAGGTACAGCAGCGGAAACAGGATCGTGTAGGCAAGACCCGCAACATGAAGGGACCGCGAGGGGAAATACAGCGAAAAGAATGCCATAAGGGGGAAAAACAGAAAACGCACCGGACTTTCCGTCCCACCACTCACAAGGCATGCGGAAAGAAGTGTTAGTATGGAAAGATACAGAATACCTGTTCGAATCCGTGCATTCATAAACCTAGCTCCCGAGAATGTCCTTGATCATTTTCAGGACCTCCTTGGGACTGAAAGGCTTGGTTATGAAACTGTCTGCACCGCTGGCAATACTCAGTTCCCGATCCAACTCCTGTCCCTTGCAGGTGAGGATGACAATATGAATATCCTTGATTTGCCCGTCCTGTTTAATTGTTTTGCAAACCTCGTCTCCAGTCATCTTCGGCATGATCAGGTCAAGGAAGACGACCCGAGGCTTGGTCTCTTTGATCTTTCTCAGGGCTGTAGCACCGTCAGAAGCGGTATCAACAGTATAGCCGCCCCTTTCGAAGACAAAGCTGAGAGCCCTGACGATATGAGGTTCGTCATCTGCGATAAAAATGTCGATACCGGCCATTGGCCAACCTTTAGAAAAACTGGAATAAAAAACTCACAAGGAGTATACCTCATATCGAGGATATTTCTTCTCAATGACAATCGAGGATTTCACATTGCCCGGAAAACTTTTCCACTCGGAAAGAACTTCGAGACCAGGGAACCTTGACATTTCGCTCCTTGCCACCCTTGATTTGACAGTCGCATTATAAGTATCGATGATACCGAGTTCAACGTAAAAATCATAAAAGTTGCCCTGCTGAATAAAATTCCTTGCAATAGAACTAAATTTCCCGTAGTGTATTCAGTTGACTGAACAACGCATTGACGGAACACCCCCTCTATTTTCAATTATTTGGTACCCCGTCTAAAGCTTCATCGATCACTGACCCCTCCACTGCTTCTAGTCTTTTTTCCTGTGGCGCAGTATATACGGTTGGCGACGATAGTTTAGAAGCCAGTCAGTATGTGCTGCCACCGTTTCCCTTTTCAGCGCACGTGTGTGCTCTGCGGTGTCTCACGAAACCCTATTCAGGGTTTTCCGACCGGAATCATCATGTCCCCGGCGCGGCGAAAGGCGTTTTACGCCGAATGCACGCGGACAGTGGGTATTCCTTACACCTGGAAAGCCGAAAGGAAGAAGAATGACTTTTGCTACGTTTAACCTTGCCTCAAAAATCACCCAAGCTATAACCGAATGCGGCTATGAAACACCAACTCCTGTCCAGTCCCTGGCAATTCCCATGGCCCTGAGCGGCCGCGACATTCTGGCCTCTGCCCAGACCGGGACAGGAAAAACCGCAGCATTCGTATTACCGGCCCTCCAGCTGCTTACGAACCGCTCAACCCTGAAGGGGATTGGTCCCCGAATCCTGATACTGACACCCACCCGTGAACTGGCGAAACAAATAACCGACGCAGTTCGTCTTTACGGACGCCATATGCACGTCAAGTCAGGTGTAATCCTCGGCGGCATGCCGTATCGGGAACAGTTGCGCCTGCTCTCAAGCCCGGTTGATATCATTGTGGCAACGCCGGGACGCCTCATAGATCACCTGGAGCGCGGCAAAATCAACCTCTCGCGCGTCGAGATTCTGGTGCTTGATGAGGCTGACCGCATGCTGGATATGGGCTTCAGTGAAGATGTGAACAAAATAGCCGCTGCGTGCCCGACACAACGACAGACTCTCATGTTCTCCGCAACCATGGACAGAGAAACCTCCCGGCTCGCAGCACGACTTTTAAACAATCCCGAGCGCATTGAAATCGCCCCGGAGAAAATGACTGCCGACCATATCGAACAGCGTCTCCATATTGCTGACGACCTGTCGCACAAACATAAGCTTCTTCGGCACCTCATTGATAACAACGATGTGAGTAAAGCCATTATTTTCTCGGCCACAAAACGTGACACTGATTCCCTAGCCATAGACCTGAAGGCAGAAGGCCATTCCGTGGCCGCACTCCATGGCGACATGACCCAGGGTGCCCGCAATAAAACCATTGATGCCATGCGTCGCGGCAAGATCAGGCTCCTCGTTGCAACCGATGTTGCGGCACGGGGTCTCGATGTCTCCGGCATCAGCCATGTTATCAATTTCGACCTGCCAAAAGCCGCCGAAGACTACGTCCACCGCATCGGACGCACCGGCCGGGCAGGAGCCTCGGGAATCGCCATCTCCTTTGCCTCGATCAAGGAGTTGAGTTACCTTGAGCGCATCGAAAGATATATCGGAAAAAGCCTTCCCGAGGAACAGATCCCGGGACTGGAGCCGATCCGCCAATTGCAACGCCTGTCCGCCCGCAAGAGTGGCGGCGGAAATTCGAACAGCCGTTATGCAGGAAAGCGTCCGTCATCCGGTGCGCCTGCCCGAAACGGTAAACCGGGAGCCGCCGGCAAGAAAACCTGGGGCAAACCCAGAAAAGATTCAGGACCCGTTGTTGTCTATCGCCCGGCATCCTAGGATATGAATTGACACTAGACACGTAAAGTTCCACTTGGTAAACAGGTGACTTGAAAAAACCCCGCACATTTTCCGTGCGGGGTTTTTTATTTTCATCGCGCCCCGGAAAACAGCAAATCTCGAATACCTGCTCGCCCCTCCTTCTTTTTCAGGATTCAGACTTCAATGGTGTACTATTTTGCCTTGACATCACTAGACGACCGGTCTATTTTTAGCAAATGGCTTCAAAGGACACTAAATCGGAAATACTGAAGGCAGGGATGAGCATCATATCCCGCCAAGGCTTCAACTCCACAGGAATTGATGCCATCCTTAAAAAGGCGAACGTACCAAAGGGATCTTTCTATCACTACTTTGACAGCAAAAAGGACTTCGGCCTCAGTGTCCTTGACCGGTTCGCACGGGGAATCGACAGAATCTTCACCTCGTTTCTGGAAGACCAGTCTTTTCCGCCCATTACTCGACTGAGAAACTGCGTAGAGAGTCTTGCGGCCCGCTTTGAAGACAACAATTGCAGCATCGGTTGCCTTGTCGCAAACATGGGACAGGAACTCTCGGACCAGGACGAAGATTTTCGGGAAAATCTTGCGGCAATATTCAGGTCATGGTGCAGCCATTTCGAGAAATGTCTCTGTGAAGCGCGGGAGCGGGGGGATATTCCTGAAGATATCTCGCCGGAGCAAACCGCTCAGTTTTTCCTCTCTGGCTTCGAAGGGGCGCTACTCGTCTCCAAGGTCCTGAAATCACCGTCACCACTGTGGAATTTTATCACTATATTCTTTGAACAGGTGCTCCGGCAGAAACCCTGACCTCGCGCCAGATCCGTTTGCACCTTCAAACAAAAGAGAGGAATGGCATGCAAAACAAAAAGAATCCGCTTCTCGCAGATATCCCCCCGGAGGATGACCTCGTTACATTCACTCTTGAACCGTCGACAGAGCAAATTTCCCGCCTTTGCACTCTGATGCATAACGGCTGTTACGTCAAAGTCGAGTGCGGTAAAACCATACGCGATCTTCTCTGCGAACAGTTTCAAATCCCCTATGAGTACGTCAGGAAAGACATCAAGGTTATCTTTCTGGAATATAGCCCGGTAGACGACATAGAGACCGCAATTATAAAGGATGGTGCAACCCTGGCCCTTTCCGCCGCCATGCCCGGCCTGGTGGGGGCCGCCATGCGGAGGGATGGGGACCTTACCTGGATGCGGTCTGGAATAACCTACCATGAAGGGGAAGCCGAACTGAAAGTAGGGCAAGGGCTTATCCAGATAAAACTATTCAACAGGGTCATGGCCGACCTGGGAGAGTCATTCCTGAGACGGGGAGTGTATCTGAAATCAAAGTACCTTTCCGAATTCCTGACAAGATTTACCCCGGACTTCTGGAAGGAGTTCGGAACTATCTACAAAAACAAAGACACAATTACCAGTCAAGAGCTTATCAGCTATGTTAATGAGCACAATCAATGGCTGAAGCTGATCATCTCCTGATTATGTAAACCACTTCCAAAACAGAACTTTTGTAATTTCCTTCGGGATAATGATTCAGCCACCCATGAGGATACTTTTACGGTGCACGACAGAACAGACCTTCCCGGGACCGGCAGGGTCTGTTCTATTTTCAGAACATGACACGCACAAACCAGCCCACCTTTGAATCCCTCTCAACTATTCCCTACACTCGTCTCCCGCATGATCAAAACCTTGCCAGCCAGGACAGAACCCTCTAACAGGCTGTTGAAAAACGTCAAGAGGAGGTCGAGATGCAAGGCTTACGCGAGCGAGAAGCCGAGGCGTACCGTGGGGTACGTTGAGGTTTCGAGTGAGCGGTAACGCTGTAGATCGATCCCGCAATAGTTTTTCAACAGCCTGCTAAGTCCTGAATATATATTTGCCATTGGACTACTTTGCTACCTGCTTCCGTTGCAAAACAACGGAAGCCTCTCAACTTTCTTTGGAAAATTCCAAAATAAGTATATATACTATTTATTCATATTTGCAGATTGAGTTATCCGTGGGAAATTATAGTTGATCCGTCCATATGCCCTCTTACCCTGCCGACCATCCCTTAGAATGAGATAAACCCTCACTATGGAATCAAAAATACTCATCAGTCTCATAAACAATGCCGCACTGCTCCTTGCCATGTGCATCGTGTACGATGCCCTGGCGATCAAACAGGAAACCGTCACGCCGGTAGTTCGCCGGATACTCTCCGGAACAATTCTCGGCGCAATCTGCATTGCCGTCATGCTCAACCCGCTGCAGTGGTACCAAGGGATTATCTTCGACACCCGCTCCGTACTGCTCTGCATTGCGGGACTATTCTTCGAACCACTTTCTGCATTCATCGCCATGGGTATGGCTGCCGGTTTCCGCATCCACCTTGGCGGCAATGGCGCCTGGATGGGCGTAGCCGTCATTCTTGCCTCCGGAAGTATCGCCATGATCTGGAGAAGAATGAGAAAATCCGACCTGGTGGATATCTCACTCCAGGAACTCTATACTCTGGGTCTTGTCGTACACCTGGTCATGCTGGGGCTTATGGCCCTGTTGCCAGGCCCGCTCGTTATGGAGACCCTGAGAAAAATAGGAATCCCGGTATTAGTAGTCTATCCCATTGCCACTGCGCTGCTGGGAAAGATGATGGCCGGCCGCCACGCTCAAAAACGAGCGGAAACCGCCTTGCAGGAAAGCGAGGAGCGCTGGCAATACGCCCTTGAAGGAAGCGGTGACGGGGTGTGGGACAGAGAGATTCAGACAGGCAGGGTTTTCTACTCCGATCAGTGGAAGCGCATGCTTGGCTTTACACCCGATGAGATAGCCCACACGCCGGAGGCGTGGAAAGAGCTCGTCCATCCGGAGGATCTGGGAAAAGTCCTGGAAGAACTGCAGCGGCATCAGCGCGGCGAAACACCGGAATACCTCGCCGAATACCGCATCAGATGCAAGGACAAATCATACAAATGGGTGCTGGCAAGGGGGAAGGTTACGGCACGGGACCCACAAGGGAACGCCCTCCGAATCGTCGGGACCCATACCGACATTACCGACCGCAGGCTTCTCGAAGAACAGCTGCGCCAAGCCCAGAAGATGGAGGCTGTCGGACAGTTGGCGGGAGGGGTGGCGCATGACTTCAACAATATACTCACCACCATCATCGGCCGGACATACCTGCTCCAGGGCAAGCTGAACGACCGCGAAGATCTGTTGGTCCACGTCGAACAGGTAGCCCTTGCCGCCGAAAGGGCAGCTGCCCTTACCCAAGGCCTCCTCTCCTTCAGCCGCGAGCAGGTAATGGATCTGCGGCAGATCAACTTGAACGAGGCGGTTTGCAAAGCTTCGGACATTTTCTCACGCCTGGTCAGGGAAGATATCGAAATCATTATCCAGCTTTCCGAAAAGAATCCGGTGGTGTCAGCCGATGAAAGTCAATTGGTTCAAGTTCTCATGAACCTGGTCACGAATGCCCGGGATGCCATCATGGGTACGGGAAAGATAAGAATATCCACTGAAGCTGTCATCCTTGACCGGCAGCTGCCCATGACCATCGGTGGGACCATTCCTCCCGGCGCCTATGCCGCACTGTTCGTTACGGATACAGGTTGCGGGATGAATACCGAAACGCAAGCAAGGATTTTCGAGCCCTTCTTTACAACCAAGGAAGTGGGTAAAGGAACGGGTCTCGGCCTGTCGGTCGTGTACGGCATCATTCAACGGCATAATGGCTACATGAATGTCCGGAGCAATCCCGGCAAGGGGACTACTTTTTCAGTCTACCTCTCCTCACGCGAAGGGTGCCATAATGCTCAAGTTCATTCGGAGGACATGGCTTTGCCAAAAGGCAAAGGTACAATCCTGCTCGCTGAGGATGAAAACTCCGTCCGTCTCATGCTGAAATCCATCCTCACTGAAAACGGTTACCGAGTAATTGAAGCGGCGAATGGTGTCGATGCAGCTCTCAAATTCTCCGAAAACCGCCACGCGATCGACCTGGTTCTCCTTGATGTCATTATGCCGAGAATGAATGGGCGGGAAACCCGCGAAGAAATCTTGAAAATTCGCCGCGACGTGAAGGTCCTTTTCATGAGTGGTTATTCCGGCGACATTCTTGGCGAGGAGATTCTTCAACAAGAAAACGTGGGTTTTATCCACAAACCACTTAACCCCCGTGATATCATCAGCCAGTTCAGGAAGCCTTGGCAACGCAGGACTCTGGCGACACACGGTAATTCGGCACGTACGGGACCAGGACAAAACAAAGGGGGACTGCGCCAGCATGCCGCAAGTCCCCCATCGTGTTCGCACAGAGAGAGGTACCTCCCTCTCTCTGCTATTTCCGGTCTTTTCCGAACCGGCTTCCCCCGCCCGGCTTCCCTCTCTGACCAGTGAAGGGCTGCGCCTTCGGTTTCTGGGGCCGGGCAATGCTCACCGACATGAGACGGTCACCCAGCAGTGCCCCGTCAAGGGATTCAATCGCCTCCTTGAGCTCATCTTCACCTGCCATCCTGACATAGGCGCACCCTTTCGAGGCACCGGTTACGGTGTCGACGATAATATGAACGGAGGTGACGGTTCCGGCCACCGCAAATACGCGACGCAGGTCATCTTCGGTTATGTCATAGGATAAATTCCCCACATACAGCTCTTTCTTCATGTGCTCTCCTTTAGTTTCTTATGCCACTTCTATTCTTTCAGCACCTCCAGTTCGAGATGCTTACAAGACACATCATTACCGCAGGTTCCGCCCCCCTACCCCCTGAGACTTCCTCTTCTTCAGTCGCGCTATTTTCTTCTGCCGTTTCTCGGCAAGTTCAACCAGGATCTCGTGGCTCCCACGCGATTCCTGACCCGGAGCAGGCATTCGCTGGACGTAAGAGCCGTCGGGCTGCATGTCCCAGGCACTGCGATTATCGTTCAGGTGAACGTCAAAAAGAGTCCTGATCTCTGCGCGCAGCTTGCGGTCCTCAACCGGGACAACCACCTCGACACGGGCCTCCAGGTTTCTCTTCATGGCATCGGCGGATCCGATGAGATACTGTTCCTTGCCGCCATTGTGGAAATAGTAGATGCGCGAATGCTCGAGAAAACGCCCGACTATGCTGACGACGCGGATATTCTTCGAGATTCCGGGCAAACCGGGACGCAGGCGGCAGGTATCGCGGATAACGAGATCGACTTTGACGCCAGCCTGGGATGCCCTGTAGAGCGCCTGGACTATGTCCGCATCCTCCAACGCGTTCATCTTGAATTGGATCAATCCCGGCCTCTTCTCCGAATGGAGTCGAATCTCCCGTTCAATTCCCGACAGAAGGGCCTTTTTCAGAAACTTCGGCGCCGGCAGCATTTTTTCATACTTGCGTCGCGGGGTGTAACCGGTGGTCAGGTAATTGAAGAGTTCCGTAGCATCCTGTCCTATGGCCTCGTTGCAGGTCAAGAGGCCAAGGTCGGTATAGATGCGCGCCGTAACCGCGTGATAATTCCCTGTTCCGACATGTACGTAGCGCCGGATGCCGTCATAATCCTGTCGGACCACAAGGATTACCTTGCAATGGGTCTTGAGACCGACGACTCCGTAGGTAACATGGATGCCCGCCTCCTCCATGCGTGTGGCCAGAACGATGTTGGTTGCCTCGTCAAAACGGGCCTTCAGTTCCACGGCCACTGCCACCTGCTTGCCGTTCTGGGCAGCATGGATCAGACCATCGATGATCCTGCTCTGGCGGGAGGTGCGATACAGGGTCATCTTGATGGCTCGCACCTTCGGGTCGGCCGCCGCTTCCTGGAGAAAACGCTCCACGGATGTTGAAAAAGATTCGTAAGGATGATGCAGGAGCACAGACCCGGCATCCCGGATAATATGAAAAATGCTGCGCTGACTCTGGAGCAGCGGGTGATCGATAGGATAATGGGGAGGATCACGCAGTTCCGGGTACTCCAGAGTGGCAATCTCCATCAGGTCACGCATGGCCATCATCCCCTCCACTTCGAAAACGTCCGAGGTCTCATCCAGGGCCAGTTCTGCCGCTACCCTCCCGCGACGTACCGAATCCATCCCTTTCCTGATCTCAAGACGTACGATCGGCGCAAATTTCCGGTCCTGCAGTTCGGATTCGATCATCGCCATCAGGTCGTCGGCCTGTTCCTCGTTCTTCTCCGTATTGGCATTGCGGGTTACCCGGAAATATTCGCAACAGACCACCTGCATCCCTGGAAAGAGCAGATCCAGGTTATGGCACATGAGATCCTCGAGCAGAACGAACCGGTCCGCCGCCCCGACCCTGATCAACCGCGGGATCCCCGCACCCACCGGTGCCTTGACCCTGGCCAGGGAGACATCTTTTTCCCTCGGATAGCGCAGCGTCACCAACAGATTGAGTGAAAGGTTGGAGATAAAGGGGAACGGGTGCGCCGGATCGATGGACTGGGGGGTAATAAGGGGAAAGATGTTCCGCAGATAATACTGCCGCAGCTGCTTTTTTTCCGCTGTGGAAAGTTCGGAATAGCCCTGCAGGATGATTCCTTTATTCTTCAGGAGTCCGAGAATCACCGGCAACAGATCCTGCTTGGATTTCTCCAATGCCCGTACCTTTGCATAGCTCTCGTCGATCTGCTGCCGGGGAGTGCGTCCGTCAACGGTGAGCATCCTGATTCCCGCACCATGCTGCTGTTTCAGGCCACCAATCCGTTTCATGAAGAATTCGTCAAGATTGGAGCTGACGATCGCAACGAATTTCAGCCGCTCGAGAAGAGGAGTTCTGTCATCCTCGGCCTCGTGCAGCACGCGCCGGTTAAATTCGAGCCAGGTCAGCTCCCGGTTGAGATAGAGAGAGGGAGCTGAGAGTGCAACGGCAGATTCCGCAGCCTGACGAAGTGGTGGTTTTCCGCTCTTTTTCAGGCGAGGGGGAGGCACTTTCTTCGCTTTAGAGTTCTCACTTTCCAGCACACCGGAAACAGGCTCGGCAGATACTATTTCATCCAGGTCAGACATTCTGTTCTCCGTCATTGATTGAAGATGCTTTCCAGTATAGCACAAAGTGACTGAAGTGGCGGTTTTGGAACAAGAATCAGACACCATGTGAGATTGAGGTGTCCTGCCTATCTAATTCACCTGCGAATTTTTCACGGCTGCTCCTATCATTACAAGATGCCCAGGAAATCCACGATTCTTGTGCATCGAAAAGCTTTACCTATAGTGTATCGGTTTTTGGAAGAGAAAATTGAAAAAAAACCGTCCGATCACTTTAGTTACTTGAAGATTCCTTCATCACCAACAAACAAAGGCCATACCTTCGCAGGTATGACCTTTGCGTAATTCCGGATAGAACTTGTGTGAGAGATTTACTGGTACATGATATAGACCGGCTTCGGATTCAGCCGCAGCACATCCTTTGGTGTCATCAACGGGTCGCCCTTCTTGGTATCGTTATGGTAAAAAAGCTTGAAACCAGTGAATTGGACCGGCTCGCTAACGACATAATCCTTGTAGGATGACCGTTTGAGGCAAGGCCCGCCCCAGCCATCCATATTCATGACGATCTGCACCTCGGGACGCAGAACTATCTGCCGAAAATTCGTCACGCCCTTGCGGGTGAAGCGGTGAATTGTCAGAACCTTTGGCGGGAGATGGTACTTTTGCACCAGGTCCTTGAGATAGCCGGTTACATAGTTTACCTCGGCGGCATCGTAGGTACCGACCTTGGTTCCCGGAATCTTCCCGCACGCCACGAGATTGAATTCCGGATCGATACCCAGATGCACATCAGGGTTCTTCAGTATCCATTCGAAGCGCGGCAGAAGAGTCCGAATGTCTTCATGGCCGGTCTGGATATCAATGAACAGGAGACAATTCGCCTCCTTGGCCCATCCGTACACCTTATTGATGATTTCATCCGGCATTACCATCCGGTATTTTCCCGCCTTGCCCGGTTCACCCTGGGCAACAACGGCAATCAGATGAAGCGCCGGCTGTACCGGCATCGACGGATCTGCATCACTCCAGCGCTTCGCCTCAGCCTTGAGGCGCCGGATCATGTCTTTTGGCTCATACTCACCCAATGCCCCCATCCGTTTGCTCAGTGGATTGCCATAGTAGGCAACAATACGCTTCTGCGGCAAGATCGACCCCGGAAGCAGTACGGGTGTCTTCACCGGCCAGCCCATTTTCCTTGGCAAACGCAGGATCTTCCCCTGCCACACCGGCAGGTTTTTCTTCCCCAGCGGCAGTCGCAGCAGGGCCCTTCCCACCGGCCACAGAAGCTTTTTTCCCTTCAGGGCTGACAGTTGCCGAGGAAAGATTCGCGAAGCCCGAAGTAGGCTGGGCGAAAACCGGTACGGTCTTTTTTACTGTACCGGCAGGCGCCAGGGGAGGAGAAGGAATAACGACCTTTTCTTCCTTGCATCCAGCCAGGACCAACAGGATGAGCAGCACAAACGAAAAGCTGAACGCGGGTGTACGGAAAAAAATGCTGCTGAAATTATTCACAGGTCTCCTCACAGGAAAATGATGTACCTTGGCACACAACTGCTGATACTACACGTATACACACGGCTCTGTCAAAATGAAAAGTGGCACAATATCGCTCTCCGTTTCCTCCATGGGCACACCACTGTGCCGCCTGATTCGGCGACATCGGCCAGGCAATGAAATACCCGCCTCATCGAACCCAGCAGCGCGTAACGACGTACAAAAGAATATCAAAAATCGCTAAACTTTTCCCCAGACCAGCCGATATAGTATCATCGGGCGTACCGATTGTATCGAACAGCCAAAACCCTCGTTGAACCAGACCAAGGGAGAAAATGATATGAAGAATGAAATGCAAGCCAGCAAGACGTCTGAAACAAAGGCAACCGATTCAAATCACGGCAACGGGGGTATTTTCTCCGCCATCCATACCTGGTTCATGAGAGTGAAGCTCAGGCACAAGATCGCGTCGCTGGTCATCTGCAATCTCTTGCTGGTTGCAGGGACTGCGGCAGCCGGACTCCTCGCGGTCCAGAACATAACCGGTCACCTCTCGGCCGGCGGAGCAGCGGCAGCCAACCAGGAATTCCTGACCGGAGTCCTCCTGCAGCTTCTCATCACAACAGGATCACTATTCGCAGCAGCACTGGTCCTCGGAGCAATCCTCGGCTACCTGGTCTTCAAATCCGTTGCCGACCCTCTGGCCATCGTATCGAAGGTTGTTGAAGCGGTTGAATCCGGTGACCTGACTGTCAGGGCCAGTGTCCCCTATGGCGGCGGACTTGGAAAGCTCGCAGTAAAGATTAACAGCATGGCCGACCAGACCCTCGATGTAATCGGCAAACTTACGGCAGTAATTGATCATCTCGGCGCGAGCACCTCGACCCTGAGCATGGGCGCCGATAGTCTGGAATCCGCCGTGAGCAACGCCACCATGCAGTCAGCCACCTCCGCATCCGCAGCCGAAGAGATGTACGCCACAGCCGAAGAGATAGCCAGGAACTGCTGCCATGCTGCTGACAGCGCAAAGCAGACCAGTGAAGCGGCCAAAGACAGCGAAAAAGTCATCATGGAAACGGCCGCCCTGATGGAAAACCTGTCACAGGGAGCCATCCGAACAACGGAAATCGTCCAGAACCTTGGCGAAAGTTCAGACAAGATCGAAGAGATTGTTGTCACCATCGAAGCAATCGCCGACCAGACAAACCTCCTTGCCCTGAATGCGGCAATCGAAGCTGCGCGTGCCGGTGAGCAAGGCAGAGGGTTTGCAGTGGTTGCGGACGAAGTCCGCAGGCTAGCGGAGCGCACCGCAAATGCAACCCGTGAGATATCCGTCATGATCAAGGACATCCAGGGCCAGACAAAAGAAGTTGTCCAGTCCATGGGTGAAGAAGCCGAGAAGGTCAGGCTCGGGGCAGTTGCTTCCGAGAAATCGGGACAGGCGGTGTCGGAGATTATCTCCCTGGTATCGCAGCTCGACGAAAAAGTCGCCCAGATCGCCACGGCCGCGGAGCAGCAGTCCGCCACCACCCAGGAAATGACCCTGAGCCTGCAGAGCATCTCCGAAGCGGTCTGCACGGCATCGGACGAAGCAAAGAGCAGCATCCAGGAATCAACTTCCCTGGCCGGTCTGTCTGATACGCTGAAAACGATTGTGCATCGGTACAAGGTCGCCTAAAGGAAGATCGCGGCAAAAAGGAACAGAAAAAAGGCCATACCCCAACCGGGATATGGCCTTTTTCATTATTCGGTTCCCCGCGCACAGGGCAGAGCATCGAGAACCCACGCCAACCAGGTATCGGAAAAGAATCAATGCCATTTGACATTTTTGCCGGACCAATCACAATTTCCTGAGAAAGTTGTCAAGGGAAAGGAGCATCTGGATGCCGGCCTACACCGTCAGTGAGAAGAAGCGGGGGTACGAGATACGAGCCTATGAGGAATTTATTGTGGCAGAGACACGCCGACAGGGAAGCCCGACCGAATCAATGAGCAGCGGCTTCAATGAACTGTTCCGCTACATTACGGGGGAGAACGTCAACCAGTCGAAGATCAAGATGACCGCTCCCGTCCTGGGCTCAGCCGAGGATCAGGGCCAGGAAATCCCCATGACCGCCCCGGTCCTGAAGCAGGGGCAGGAAGAATCAAGCACCATCGCCTTTATCATGCCGCCCGGCTCCACTCTGGAGGATCTCCCCCACCCTAAAAGCCCGCTGGTCAGCCTGAGGGTTGTTCCGCCCCACAAAGTTGCGGTGATCAGCTTTTCCGGCTACGCGACCGAGGAGATTATCGAGGAGAAAACTGCTGAACTGTTGCAGGCCCTGCAGCGCGACGGCATGGTTGCCAGGTCTGCACCGCGGATCGCACTGTACGACCCGCCCTGGATTCCGCCAGCCAACCGGAGAAATGAGATAATGGTGGAGGTGGATTGACACCCCGGCCTTCCGTTGCAGGAGTCGGCATGCCTGCTTCAGAGAGAGGATTTCACGGGTTGAAGCGGTATTCAGAGACCTTTTCGAACTCTTCAACCAGGGAGTAGCTGGAAACCGTTACCCGGAAGAGCGCACTCGAGGGGGAAGCTACAAAGTCGGCAAGGCCTGGCAGCTTTTCGGCGTAGAGGGACAGATACTGCCCCCGGTCGGCAGCCACTACCTCCGCAGCACTACCCAGGACGGTAACCGCCATGGCTTCCCGAAAGTCCTCAACATCGTTGGCACGGTTGTCCAGCAGGAGCGCTACCCGGCTGTTTTCCTGCAGGTAACGGTATTTCCTGGTGTCCCTGCTGGTGGCAAAGAGGATTCCCCGCAGGTCATCGGAAAAGCGCAAACAGCAACAAGACTGGTATAGGGAGCTCCGTCATGCTCCGTAGCCAAGACGGCAAGCTGGGTCTCCGAAAACAGTTTCCGGAGTTTTCCCAAAAGGGGATCGGACTTCATCATCGGGCTACATCTCCTGGGCTTGTTGGCTGACAGGGCACTGCGCGAGATAGCTGACGGAAAATTACCGCAAAACGGGATGTTTGACCATTGTTTTTTTCAAAGTAGACTATATCAGGTATGAGTTACAATACCAAGTAAAAAGGGAGGATGCAGCATGGGATCAAAAGGACGCGAAATAATCGGGATGGATGTGGATGAACTTCTTGGCCTGCTGCGGCGCGCCTTCAGTGACGAATGGCTTGCCTACTATCAATACTGGCTGGGTGCCAAGGTGGTGAAGGGGCCCATGAAAGACGCGGTAGGCGCCGAACTGCTCCAGCATGCCACCGAAGAGCTGATGCACGCCGATATGGTGGCCATGCGGATCATACAGCTGGGCGGCACGCCCGTCACCAAGCCAGAGGAGTGGTACAAGCTGACCAACTGCGGCTACGAGGCCCCCGACGACCCGAATGTCAAGACCCTCCTGAACCAGAACATCAAGGGCGAACAGTGCGCCATCGGCGTTTACAAACGCCTCATGGACATCACCAAAGACGCGGACCCGGTAACCTACAATATGGTTCTGCAGATTCTCCAGCAAGAGGTCGAACATGAGGAGGACCTGCAGTCCCTTCTCGAAGATCTCGAGCTGATGTATGCAGCGATACTGAAGTAAAGGCCTGAGGGAATGGTCACGGAGTTTTCACTGGTGCCGGCAGGAAACTGCCGGCACTTTTTTGTCTTCTTCCCGTCAGACGACAGGGGTGAGGTGCTACTTTTCCAGAAAGGTTCAGCCAGCGAGAATCTTCCTGCTACGCGGCTTTTGTCACATATGCCTTGAAATCATCGAACTCTTTCTTTATCTGCTGGAGAAGAGCTGCGGCATGGCTGATCTCTCCCTTCAACAGTACTGCCTCCATTCTTGCGACCAGCTCCCGTAACGGGTTTGCCGACATATTCGCCGCGGCACCTTTCATCAGGTGTACCAGGCGACGTGTGGTGTCGCTGTTTCTGTCGGATAACGCCTGCTGCAGCTTCTCCAGGTGAACGGAATAATCATCGATGAAACCTTGCAGTATTTCTTCCAGGATATCTTCATCGCAACCAATCCGTCGCATCAGGTCATCCCGGTCAAAAACCCTTTTCGATGTCATGCCAAACTGCTTTTCCGGGGATTCCTTCCGGGCAGGCAACCCGGAAAGTGTGCGCTGTATCACCCCTTTAAGATCCTTGGGATAGAGCGGCTTGGAGATGTAATCATCCATGCCGGCTGCCAGACATTTTTCACGGTCACCCTTCATGGCATGGGCCGTCATGGCAATGATCGGGATATGTCTGCCGGAAACGGCTTCCCTCCGCCGGATGGCCTCTGTTGTCTCGATGCCGTCCAGTTCCGGCATCTGGATGTCCATCAGCACCAGGTCATAGGGCACCATATCCAGCGCTTCCAGCGCTTCCTTCCCATTGGCAACCGCATCGGCCCGATAGCCGAGGTTGTCCAGAATCCTCAAGATGACCTTCTGGTTGGTGCTATTGTCTTCAGCAAGCAAAAGACGAATATTGTTCTTAGCGCCCTTCCGGACAACCTCCGGATTTTCGACGCCCAGACGATTCCCCTGGTAGGAAGGTTCGCTACTGCCGGAAAGTGCCATCAGGCAATAATACAGCTCTTCGAGCTTTACCGGTTTTTGCAGTCGGGCTGTAAATATATCGTCAGAAATTGAGCTGGAGGATATTTTCTCACCCAGGGGAGAAACGTGAATCAGGACCGTCTCCCGCAGTCTTTCATCATTCTTGATCTCTTTTCCAAGGCTGGAAGCGTTGCCCCGTGAAAGCTGAGGACCAATGAAGGCATAGGAATAAGGATCTTTCTCTGCCAGACCCTCATGAAGGCAGGATAAGGCCTCGTTCTCATCGTTCGCCTCGGCAAAACGGTATCCCCATAGACCCAGTTTTTCCGTAATCGCCAGGCGACTGGTGGCATTGGCATCAACGACCAGGAGACGTTCCTTGCGAATCCCCTCGGGGACGACAAAAGTCCTGTCGTGCAATGCGGTCTGCTTGGCAAATCTCATTGCAAGGAAAAAGGTGGAGCCCCTCCCTTCCTCACTCTCTACTTCGATGGTTCCTCCCATCATCTCGGCCAACTGCCGGGAAATGGCCAACCCCAAACCGGTACCGCCATACCTGCGGGTTGTGGAGGCATCCACCTGGGAGAAGAGGGCAAAAATATCCTTGATCCGCTCCTGCGGAATGCCGATACCGGTATCTCGAACGGAAAAACGGACCCAGGCATGGCCATCATCCTGCCTGTCCAGGGTTGCCCTGAGAACTATTTCACCGTGATGGGTAAACTTCAGAGCGTTACTGAGCAGGTTGACCAGAATCTGGCGCAGCTTCCCCGGATCGCCGGACACAAGCGCCGGAACCTCCGGACTGATAATGCAGTTAAAATCAAGCCCCTTGGAATAGATGCTCGTCGCCATGAAATCGCCGGTATCTTCTACGGTAGACCGAAGATCAAAGCCAACGGTTTCTACACCCAGCTTGCCGGCCTCTATCTTGGAATAGTCAAGGATGTCATTGATGATCGTCAGGAGGGAATCCGCCGAAGAACGGACAATTTCCGCATACTCGCGCTGTTCATGGTCCAGGTTCGAGTCGAGGAGCAGACCTGTCATGCCGATCACACCATTCATCGGCGTTCGTATTTCGTGGCTCATGTTGGCGAGGAACAGGCTTTTTGCCTTGCTGGCGGATTCGGCTGCTTCCTTGGCCTTTCGCAGCTCTTCTTCCACAAGCTTTCTTTCCGTAACGTTATCGTAGGTGGCAAGAACACCAAACACCTTGTTATCTTTGCCGCGTAGAGGAATTTTGTTTTTTCTCAGCCACGAGACCTTGCCGTCAATCAGCAGTTGTGCCTGTTCGTAATTCAATTTCGGAGCGCCCTGCTCGATAACCTCATGATCGTCCCTGCGCATTTCATCCGCGGTGTCTTTCCAGGGCATTTCGGTGTCGTTCATTCCATAAATATCGCCCGGATTCTTCAAGCCGATGTCTTCGGTAAAGGACTTGTTGCAACCGAGGAAATTGAGATTCGAATCTTTCCAGTAAACCCGCTGCGGGATATTATCCAGAACGAGCTGGAGCATCTGCTGTGAGCAGAACAGTTCTTCTTCCATTTTCTTGCGCGCCGTGATGTCGATACCGCATCCGACAAGATAGGTTATAGAACCAATCTCCAGTCGTTTACCGTCCAGCAAGAAGCAGTGCTCCGTACCGTCCCGGCTCAGTAGCCTGAATTCGGTCTCTGCCGCGCCCTTATCAAAGACTTCGGCAAACTTCTCTGACACAAAAACCCGGTCCTCTTCGTGAACGATGGAAATCACGTCAACGTCCAGCAAGGTTTCAGCAGACATTCCTGTTATATCTTCCAGTTGGCGATTCCAACGGCAGAGACGACCCTGCGTATCGAGGACAAAAACAACACCCGGCAAGCTTTCCATAATCGTCTTCAAAAAAAGCTTCTGCTCCTGTAAGGCATCCTTGGCCTTGGTGCGCTCATTCACCTCCTGCCGCAGGATCTCGTTAAGGTTCGCCAGTTCAACGGTGCGCTGATGGACCCGTTCTTCCAGCTCATTGTGGGCCTGAAGCAGCATTTTTTCGGCTTGTCGGCGTTCGGTAATATCAAAGATGATCGAGATGACACCGCCGACAACACCCTCTTTTGTGGTGAAAGTTGCTTTTTTGAAGATTATGTTGTGCTGTTTGCCGTCGGCCAGCTGCAGTTGAGTTTCGTTTGTCTTCACACCGGGAGAACGCAACAGCTCATCATCCATGCCGGTCAATATCTCTGAGGTTTCTTTCGGCATGATCTCAAATACGGCCCTGTTTATGATTTCCAGCCGCGGCATTTGCACAAATTCCTCAAAGGCCTTGTTGCATCCAAGGTACTTGCCGTCAAGTCCCTTGTAATAAAGCGGCAGGGGAATGCTGTCGATAATTTCCTGCAGAAAATACCACTGTTCCTGAAGGTATTCACTTGTCTGCTTGAGTTCGGTCAGGTCTTCGAATGCCACCATCGAACCGATAGTGGAGCCCTTCGAGTCTTTTATCAACGTTGAGGTAAATCGTATCCATTTCCCCGTTTCTCCCATTAGAGGGAAAAAGTCGGTTACCTGGTATATTCCTTCTCTCAACTTGGACTCGTTATATTTCCCGGCATACCAAGTCGTTATTTCATCGCTCAGGTTATCCAGAAGGAGGTCGGCAACCATAGGTCGTTGACCCCCGTAGAAAATATCAGCGTGCCTGCTTGTCCCGATGATTGACTCTGCGCGTATTCCCGAACAAAGTTCCATCGCCTCATTCCAGTGGATTACCCGGTGATCAAGGTCCAGTATGAATTGTGGAAACGGTGCACCATGAATTACAGCCCTCAGACTGGCTTCATTGTCCTTCAGTGCCTGCTCAGCCTTCTGGCGATACCAGACCAGAAGAACGGAAATAACGGTAAACAACAGAATTAACAACGTCGACGTAAACAAAAGGTTATTTCTCAGACCTTTATAGGTATCGAAAAAATCTGATTTTTTAACTCCCACATACAAAGCGCCGATGACCTTGCCATGCACGTCGCGTATAGGGTCGTAAGCGGACAAGTAGGGGATACCGAAAATTGTCGTCTCCCCGCGATATGACCGTCCATTGCTGAAAACCGGATCATAGGCGGCACCATGCAAACCGGTTCCGACTGCCCGACTGCCATCACTCTTTCGCAGGTTGGTGGAAACACGTGTATCCCCCATAAAAATGGTGGCGGTACAACCTGTTAATTCTTTGATCTTATCGGGAAGCTCGGAATTTCCATTCAGTACATAGTTACCGACCATCAGCTTCCCCTTGACAATGCGGAAGCCCTCCCCTTTTGACCTGACCAGTTCCCAGAAGGTCCTGAGGTTATTGTCAAGGATATGTTCTGCCTTATCCTGGGCATCGACATATATTTCCGAAATGAAAAATGACGTAGCACTCCCAATGGCCAAGGCCACCAGTAAAATATTTATGGGTACCAAATAACGAAATTTCTTCATTTCCTGAATCCTCTGCCCGGCAGATGCTTGCCCCTTGATCTCGAGGTTAGACCTCAGCCGGCACGATTCTCGTAACGGCTGCCGACCTATTTCAACTTCGTCGTTACACCTGAACGCCTCACGGTATAACTCGGTGTAATCGAGTTCCTTTGTTTCCCGACAAAACACAAAAACTCCCCATGCAGCTCTCTATTACAGGCTTCATGGGGAGTCTCCTTCAATCAACAGGGTGCCGGTTGAATCCGGTTTAACTTCACGGACATTACCGCCAGTCCGGATGCCAGATCTTCCTTCTGGGCAACGACATCGTCGGGTACGACAAGATTTGTCGAGGTAAAGTTCCAAATTCCCTTGATGCCCGACGCAACAAGGATATCCGTTACTTCCTGGGCATCTTCCGGTGGGACACAGAGGATTGCCAGCCCGACTTGGATTCTCTTTGACAACTCTGCAAGTCGTGAGATGTCGAAAACTGGCACTTCTTGTATCAGTGCCTTGATCTTTTGCGGTTCCTTGTCAAAAGCAGCAACAATCTTCAGTCCCAGATTGGTCAACTCACGGTTATAAAGAATTGAAGTGCCGATCTGCCCGACGCCAACAAGGAAGGCATCAAGGGTTTCACCCAAACCGAGAAAATCCTCGATCCCCTTGATAAGATCTCCTATGCAATAGCCAATGCGGGGAGTGCCGTTAATTCGCGTCAACTCGAGATCCTTGCGGACCAGAATCGGTTCGATTTCCAACCGCTCCGCAAGGTAAGAAGATGAAACAAATTGTTCTTCCTTTACAAAGAGTTCCCTGAGAATCGTAAGATAGGCGGGCAGGCGCCTTACCGTTGGCAACTTGTCAATTTTAAGTACTCGTTTTTTCATAGATGGTAACGTGTCCTTCTCGAAGATGGTAGAGAACAGGGTCATGCTCTACAGCTGATTCCGGGTAGATGATGTACTGTTCTTGTAACCTGATTAGCATTAATCTTCCGTTAGTTGCCAAAACTGTCATTCCCGAAGCGATTCTGATCGGGAATCCAACTCCAAACCGACTGAAATTATGGATTCCCGATAAAGACATTCGGGGATGACAATCTTGATAGCAGAAAAATGGTGCTAATCAAGTTTGATAAAGACACTAGCAAGACTGTTGCCAAAAGCCACAATCCATATATCTATCTGAAACATATGGTATTTTGGCCCTCACAGGCTATTCACCCCAAGGACCAGATTATAATATATGTTATAATGCATTGGCAAGAAGTTGTCACTAAGGGGGGGAAATTGTTCAGAAACTTGGGGCGAATAACTTACGTTATAGTTATAACAAACGTTATAGCCATTCAGATGAGAAGAGGGTCGGCATTACTTGGTCATTTTCTTGAGCTGTTTCAAACGTTTACTCAAGGCAGGCTGAGAGATCCCCAGCAATCCGGCTGCAAGCGTCTGATTGTTATCAGCACGCACCATTGCCTCGGAGACAAGATTTTCTATCGCTTCCTGAATGGTAGGGAGCTGCCTTGACAGCTCAAAGCAGTTTTGCCGCACGCCATCCCCGCCGCCCAATCCGCGCGTAGCTTTTACCGGCTTGCCGAGCACCTTTTCAAAGGCAGCTACAGGCAGCAGCCTTGACTTGCTGGTGCTCACCGCATCGAATACCATGGACTTCAACTCCCGTACATTACCGGGAAAAGAGTAATTGGCAAGTCGCAGGAAAATTTCCCTGGACACTACCGGCTTCCTGACATGGAGCAGCTGCACCACTTCGTCCAGAAAACAGTCAACCAGAATCGGCAGGTCATCCTTGCGTTCACGCAAGGGAGGAATGCAGACATGGTGAATATTCAACCGATAATACAAATCCTTGCGAAAAATTCCCGAATCCTGCTTTGCCAACAGATCCTGATTTGTCGCCACAACGATGCGCGCCTCAAGGCGTTTGGGCCGGTCGCTTCCCAGGGGAATATATTCCCCTTCCTGCAATAATCGCAGTAATTTGAGCTGGGAAACCTGGCTCAGGTCACCTATTTCGTCAAGGAACAGGGTGCCGCCGGAGGCATTCTCAACCAACCCTTTTCTCGCCTCATTTGCACCGGTAAAAGCCCCCCTGACGTGGCCGTACAGTGTGTCGGCAAAGATGGCATCGTCCAGGCCGGCCACGTTAACGGAGACCATGGGACCGGTGCATTTGCTGCAGTTGTGAATCGCCCGGGCGAATAACTCCTTACCAACTCCGCTTTCGCCGGTGACAAGGATCGGCTGATTGCTTTTGGTAACCAGTTCCAGATATTTGAAGATTGCCAGCATTGCCGGGTCATTCGTAATTATCTCTTTGAATGCCTCAGGGCAGCTCAATGTGTCACTGAGGAATTGATTGCTCATCTCGATATTTTCCCGCTGGAGATCGAGCATTTTAATGGATCGGAGAACCCCCTTGACAAGGCGGTCTTCTTCATCGGTCTTGACGAAATAATCAAAAGCTCCCAGCTTCATACATTTGACTGCAGTCTCCAACTGGTTCATTCCGCTTAGGATGATAACAGGAATGTCAGGATACTCTTCGGTAATCATGGGCAGTAATTCTTCGCCGGAAAGATGGGGCATGGTGAGGTCCAGCAGCACGATGCCGACGTTCTGGGTTGCCAGAATGTCCATGACCAGTCTGCTGTCGGTACACTTTACAATATTGTTGATTCCCGCTGATCGTTCGAGAATGATGCCCAGGCTGCGCAGCCAGGGGGCCTCATCATCAACAAGAACTATTTTGTAGGAAGGATACAATGCCTGCTGCATACCGCTTACCTCTCCTTCTGCGCGGGCAGAGCCAATCTGACTGTCGTACCTTTGCCATACTCGGAGGTAAAAGTCAGGGTTCCGCCATGTCCGGTAACGATTCGCTCCGAAAGTGAGAGACCGAGACCGGTGCCGCCCTTTTCTCTTTTCGTGGTGAAAAACGGCGAGGTAAGATGGATGATATGCTCAGGCTTGATGCCGACCCCTTCGTCTATCACGAATAACTCAACCATTCCCTTCTGCTCATCAAAGGAAGTCTGCACGGTAATCCCTTGGGATTTGTCTTCGAGAGCCTGACAGGCATTCATTAAAAGATTCACAACAACCTGCTCAATTCGTTGACCATTCCCCTTGATTTTCGGCAAAGCATCCCCATACCGGGCGGTAAATTTATGCGTCGAATCCCGCAGCATGGCTCCCACAAGGCGAAGGGAAGTTTGCACCAGATCATTAAGGTCCAGAGTCTCTTCAAAGCTGGCATCGTCCCTGCGGGTGAAATTCTTGAGGTCATCGACGATCCGTTTTATGCGCCGGGCACTTTCCAGCAACTCTTCAAACATATCCGGGATCTCTTCCCGCATTTTTGAATAGGTGAGTCCTCCGAACGGAAAGTCGCCATGGTCACGATACTGCTTTTCAAGTATCGGCCCTGCATCCCGGAAAGCCTCCATCAGTACCGGCGAATTCAACAGGATCAAGCCATTGGGATTATTTATTTCATGGGCTATGCCAGCCAGGAGGAAACCAAGGGCCGCCATTTTTTCCGCCTGAAGAAGCTGCTGCTGGCCAAGCTGGGCGATGGCCTGCGCCTCCGCAAGTTTCTGGTTGCTTTTGGTCAGTTCTTCCACTCGTGCAGTAAGCGCTGACTGCAGACCAAGCACTCGCTGCCCGACTTTGATACGGGCAAGCAGTTCGTCGGCACTGAAAGGTTTTATAATATAGTCGTCAGCACCGGACCCCAGCCCCGAAACCACATCCTCCTGATATCCTTTACAGGTAAGTAGAATAAGGTACGGTTGCGATGCGGCCTCGGAGGTGCGAAGAGACCGACAGATATCAACTCCGTCCATTCCCGGCATCATCCAGTCGAGAATCGCCAGCATTGGCGCATCCTCGGACTGAAGGGCATGCAAGGCCTCGGTACCGTCACAGCAGCTGACTACCTCGAAGCCCTCTTTATTCAATACTGCCAAGAGGATGCGGCGTGTGGTCTGATCATCATCCGCAATTACTATTTTCATGATAACCCGATACATCCAAGATAATTATTTACAGCAAACAGGAATGCTCTGCTTGTCAGCATAAATAGTCCTTCATCGTGCCTCATGACACCTTACACCTGGAGGGTATGGGCCAATGCGAGCGTGCAGCGACAGGCAATTCGGCGCTCATTGTACCGTTCTTGAATGAATCCGTCCATTCCTTAGTGCAGGTGAATCCGCAAAGCCGGCAAGAGATATGGCCTCCTGGCCATACACCATCAACAAAATAACTGTCACATGTACTGATTTCGGATAGAATATACTGTATGCTGTCACTTTAAAGGCATCTAAAATCAGGAGACAATCACCATGACCAGGCCAGTCGACACTTCGTTCACCAAGATTCTTCCCATGACCAGCGATGAGGCATTACGGCGGCGCTTCATGATCCTCGACGAACCGATCCAGGCCAACATGCGTTTCGGGTTGCTTCTGGAGGTACTCGACAAGGTTGCGGAAGAGACCGCCCTGAACTATGTGAACCAGTTCTTTCCCGAGGCCAGGGTGGTAACGGCAGCCATCGACAATATTGCAATCCGCCATGTTACGGACATGACGAGGGATGTGCATTTTAACGCGCGGATCAACCATGTGGGCCGCTCCTCTCTTGAAATCGGCATTCGGGTCGAGCAGCCAGGTGATCCGGTAAAACATGTCGCCTCCTGTTATTTTACCATGGTGGCTCGCTCGGGTGTGGGCGAGGATGCAACCAGCGTGGTCCTGCCTGGCCTGGAGTACACGGAAGAAATCGAAAAACAGCGGGCGGCAAAAGCTCTGAAACGAAGGGAAGAATACAAGCAGCAGCAGGCACTGCTGCGTGAACCTCCCAGCCGGGAAGAGTTCGAAATGCTCACTCATCTGCATGCTGCCCAGGATGAGCCCGGTTTCAAGGGCCTGCTGGCCGGACACCTTACGGCCGGTGCCTGGGAACGGATGTACCCGGAGCAGGAAAACGTGCCGAAGAAGATTTTCGGAGGCTATCTCATTCGACGCGCCTATGAGTTGTCCTCCATCTGTTGCGACCAGGTGGCACCCAACCGCCCGATACCCGCGGCGGTCAACCGCATTAACTTTTTCCACCCGGTGCGCATGGGAGACAAGCTTCATTACACCACTCGGATTGTCTACACCAACGGCAGCCTTATCTGCGTCGAAGCAAACATCGAGCGGATCAGTCTCGACCGGACCACCAAAGCCCTGTCCAACTCCTGCCTGTTCACTTTTTGGAACGTCGATGACGATCTGAAGCCTCAGCCGGTGCCCCAGGTTTACCCGACCAATTACAGTGAGGACGCCCGCTATCTGGCGGCCCATCGCAGCTGTCAGTCCCTGAGCATGTATCGTTAGTACCTTGAACTGCTCTCCGACTTCGGAATGCATTTTCTCCAATTCACCTGGTTTGCCATGGTTGAACCCCACCATGGTGAGTTTTACATAGGAAAGGAGCAAAAAAGGTATGACTGATCTGAAGGGATTCTGCGCGAAAATCTACCTGATCACACTCATAACATTCGGAACGCTCCTGCTTCTGCCCGGCCTGAGTACCGGCACCGAAGAATATGCTCAAAAGACCGGACAGAGTTGTGAGGTCTGCCATGTCGATCCCTTCGGCGGAGGCGAACTGACTGCGGCCGGCAAGGCTTACCAGAGTTCTATCCATCCCGCAAAGACAAGCTCGGAGTCAGGCACGTCACAACGACTATTCAGACTGGCAGTCGGATTCCTGCACATAGTAACCGGCTTCTTCTGGTTCGGCACCATTCTCTATGTTCACCTGGTCCTGAAGCCCAAATATGCCGCCCAGGGGTTGCCGAAAGGTGAGATGCTGATCGGGCTCGTTTCGATGGCCATCATGGCGGTAACCGGCTCCATTCTCACCTTTTTCCGGGTATCCTCCCTGGACATGCTTTTTCACAGCCGATTTGGCACCCTGCTTGTCATCAAAATAGCCATTTTTCTCGTCATGGTTATTGCGGCACTGTCTGTCGTTCTGCTAATCGCCCCGCGACTTCGCAGAAAAAAACAGCAACCGGCACCCGCGGGAAAAGACGAGCTGACCGTGACCGAACTGTCCCAGTTTGACGGCAAGGATGGCAGGCCGGCCTATTTCGCCTATGACGGTCAAGTCTTCGACGCGACAGAAAGCAAACTTTGGAAAAAAGGCCTGCACATGGGAAGACATACTGCCGGTGAAGATCTGACCGACGCTCTCAAGCTTGCTCCCCACGGTATTGATAAAATCATGGGGATGCCCGTTGCGGCCAGGATTGTACAGGGAGACGAAAGCACCGGGATGACTTTTCCGCAAAAGATTTTTTACTTCCTTGCCTATCTGAACCTGACCGCAGTAGCAGGCATCCTCCTGATCCTGGCACTGTGGCGCTGGTGGTAGGAGTACCTAGCGTGACAAAATGGAACCGCATATCAAACAAGCCTTCTCTCAGGACTAATTTTAAATTTAGGGTATACTAAGAATATCTGCTGTTCACATCCTGCTACCGAAACAGAACCCCTCGGAGTTTGATGACAATCAAGGAGAGTCCCATGAAGCTGTCTTTCCACGGAGCCGACCATGATGTAACCGGCTCCTGCCACATGGTTGAATGCGCAGGGAAACGGATTCTCATCGATTGCGGGCTTTTCCAGGGAGGGCGCGAGCTTGCCGAGGAGAACGCGGAGCCTTTCGGCTTCGACCCCTCTGCCATCGACTTCCTGTTGCTCACCCATGCACACCTTGACCACTGCGGTCGCCTGCCTCTCCTCGTAAAAAAAGGCTTCAGGGGCGAAATCATTACCACTGCCGCGTCGCGGGAGTTGGCACGGCTGGTAATGCTGGATTCCGGACATCTGCAGGAAGAGGAAGCAAAGCGCAACGCTCGCTATAACGCCCGACGTGGCAACCGCAAGGAGAACATTACCCCCCTGTACACGGAAATAGACGCGCTAAACTGCCTCGACTATTTCGGCAGGACGGCCGGGTATGATACCCCCCTGGAACTGGCTTCCGGCGTGCGTGCGACCTTTCTCGACGCCGGTCACATCCTTGGCTCGGCGTGCATCTACCTGGAGTTGATGGAAAACGGTCACCGGCAGACAGTGCTTTTCTCCGGCGACCTGGGCAATAATAACAAGCCGATTGTGCGGGATCCGTCATCACCACCGAAGGCCAATGTCGTGGTAATGGAAACCACCTACGGGGACCGTCTGCACAAGCCCGTTGATCAGTCTGTCGAAGAACTGTACGCGGCAATTACCGACACTTTCTGGCGTGGTGGCAATGTCATCATCCCGACATTTGCGCTGGAACGGGCGCAGGAAATCCTGTTTTTCCTGCGTGAAGGGGTAGAAAAGAGTCTCTTACCCCGCTCGATGCAGGTCTTCCTCGACTCACCAATGGCAATCTCCGCCACATCGATCTTCGAGCGCCACCCGGAATGTTATGATGAAGAGACCGCGAAAATTTTCCGCGAGGGACACGATCCCTTGCACCTTCCGGGGCTGCACTTCACGCGCGAGACGCAGGAGTCCATCGCCATTAACCGTATCGGTGGCGGGGCGGTAATCATGGCCGGATCAGGCATGTGCACCGGCGGGCGTGTCAGGCATCATCTCAAGCACAATCTCTGGCGAGCGGATTCGAGCATTGTGTTTGTCGGCTATGCAGCCAACGGTACCCTTGCCCGAAGAATCATTGACGGTGCCAAGCATGTCCACCTTTACGGCGAAGAAATCCCGGTAGCTGCGGCAATTCATACAATCAACGGATTCTCCGCACACGCTGACCAGGCAGAACTTCTCGCCTGGCAACGGGAAACCGCCCCGGAACGAACCTTCCTTGTTCACGGTGAACAGGAGACAATGCTCGGCTTCTCGAAGTTGTTGAACAATACCCAGGTGGAAATGCCGGCACCTCACCAGGCCTTCGAGTTGTGAAGCAAACTCGAAGGAAACGCAGACATGTACGTATCAAGAGTTTGTAAGGATGAATAAAGGAGACAACAAAATGAAAAAGTTGCTTTTGGGTGTACTATTTCTGGCGATCTCAACTATCTTTCCAAACCCGACAGTGGCAGGGGTAAATATAAGTATTGGGATTTCTCTGCCTCCACTCATTGCATTTCAGGCCCCTCCGGAAGTGATCGTAATTCCTGACACAAACTATGTATATGCTGTACCGGATATCAATGTCGACCTGTACTTCTGGAATGGCTGGTGGTGGCGTTTATGGAATGGCCGCTGGTATCGCTCACAATATTATGACCGTGGTTGGGGTTATTATAACAATGTTCCAAGTTTTTATTATGATGTAAACCCACGTTGGAGAAGCTACTACAAAAACCGGAGTTGGTACGGACACCGCTGGAACTACCAACGCATCCCTAACCGACAACTTCAACAGAACTGGAAACACTGGGAAAATAATCGTAATTGGGAGCGGGAAAATAGCTGGGGTGTGCAGAATTATCAGCCTCGACCGCACAACCAGAAGACAGCAACTAAGAATTCAAAGACAACGGCAATATCAGCAGAGACCTGATGTTCAGAAAATATCAGCAACAACGACAACCACAGGTTCAGCAACCTCAGAGACGGCAGCAACAACGACAACCACAGGTTCAGCAACAGCAGAGGCGGCAGCAACCACAACAGCCGAAACCTCAGCGTCAATACCAGCAAAACAGGGGTAATTCAGGAAAGCAGCAGTCTCCGGGGAAACATCAGGGAAAGGGTGCAAAAGATAGAAGGTAGGGTGATGAGAAGTTAGCAATAGTGCAATCTCCTCAGTCTGTCTGGCAGACAAAAGTTTATTAGATTCTATCAAATGATTAGAACCATTGTGACATATGATACTGAAAACCAACGTCACATAGTCTCAATCCGGGAACCGGCACGGAGGCTATGTGACGTTTCTATTCTCTAACGAGTACCCTTGGACCGATCACGACGAAGACATATCATTCACAACGAAGCGTTACCCCGTACATGTTCTCTTGAAACCTGATTCATAAGATCACTACCGCATTCCTATTGAGCTGAAAGTCCCTGCACAAATGGTTGATTATTATTCAGAGCCTTGAAATATCGTTTTCGGGTAGACAGATTGAGCCCGGCATATACCTGGCAGCCGAACAGGGTTCGTTTCCAGGGGCTCATGCCAAAGAAACGTTTTGTTATTGCGCCGATAGAATAGGCTTGCCTGTTCAATCGGGCGAAACCGTTGACAAGCTCGTTGGCGGTCATGCCCATTGGTTGATACAGGAGCGTATCCGGCGGATAACCCTTGAGCCACCAGTCACTGTCGAACAGCCTGCCCTCGCCTAAAAGACGCGTATATAACCGCGTTCCCGGATAGGGAGTGAGAATCCTCAACTGGACACAATCCATACAACTCTTCATGACAAACTCCAAGGTCTGCTCAAACACATCCTTGTTTTCGTAATCAAAGCCAAACACAAAGCAGCCCAGTATGCCGAAACCTTCCGCATGGAATCGATGCATGGCCTCATAAAAATCGATCTTCAGGTTCTTTATTTTATTCACTTCATTCTGTGTTTCACTCTGTACCGATTCGAAACCGATCAAGAGCCCCAGGCACCCCGCACGTTTCATCAAGCCCAGCAGCTCCGGGTCTTCCGCTAACGACACGGTGCCTTGTGCCAGCCATCGTCGCCGAAGAGGTATCATTTCCGTAAAGAGTTTTTTGGCCGCTTTCCGGTCCAGTCCAAGTGCATCATCGACGAAGAAGAGGTGAGGAGAATCGATAGACTCTATTTCGGTAATGACCTCCTCCACCGGTCTGACTCGATATTTCTGGCCCAATGTCTGGCCAATGCAACAGAATTCGCAATCGTTCGGACAGCCGCGGGATGTCTCGACACCAATCGGGATGGGAATAGACCCTTTGCCTTTGGTTTCGGAGAAGAGATCCCGCCGTGGTATCGGCAGAGCGTTGAGACAGGTGGTTGTCTCGGCCCGATAGATTCTTTGCAGCTGTCCCGAGGCGGCATCCGCGACGAGTTGCGGCCAGACACCCTCCGCCTCTCCCACGACGACAGCGTCGGCATGCTCCAGGGCTTCCTCCGGCAACACCGTGGGGTGAATCCCGCCCATCACCACCTTCACCCCTTTCCGGCGATAGGCGTCACCGATCTGATAGGCTCGTACGGCAAGTTCGGTCAGGACGGTGATGCCCACCAGGTCCACCTCTTGATTGATGTCATCCGGGGCAAATGCCTCCTCGACAAGGGTAATCGTGTTTCCAGGGGGAGTCAGCGCCGCCAACAGAGGAAGATTCACCCTCTGCAGCTTGAAGGGGCTGGCTATCGTGCTTTCAGAAAAATCATGGGGTGCTATAAGTTTTATTTTCACAATCATTGCTCCCCGTGCCGACAGGACTCGAAACGCCCCAGCCCGCAGCCGGTGGTGAGGGAATACTCTTCACCACGTAATCGCCGAATCCATGAAGTGAGCCGCTCATATAGTGGCGCTCGCTGGTTATCCTCTTCCGTTAAAGCAAAAATTGATCTGTCGTAGGTACGCACCCGCAAAGACATCGGTACCTCCATCAGGTCGAGAAGTGTCGCAAAATTGTTGAGATGGGAAACCCTGATTCCGGGGGCGATGCCGTCCAGGAGCGCTTGTTTGCCGTACTCTTCCCCTGACACGATGAACTCGGGCACATCGACGATTTCCGGGTCAGGTTTCATATGGGTATACACCTGACCATGCTCGGCCAGCGTCTGGCCATGGTCCGATGTGTACAGAACCGCATAGTTCTTATTGGTTGTTTTGCTGACCAGCTCCCGGAAGAATTCATCCACCTGAAAGCGTACCCCGTTGTCATAGGTATTGACCAGCTTTACGCGTCCGGCCGCGCTGGGGTCAATGGCTTGCAATGCTTTCATAACCGGCTTCCAGACCACGGAGGCCATATCGTCAGGATAACTGCTGCGATAGTGGAAATGGAGTCCCCGCTTGTTGACAAGAATGAAATAACCGCTGTTTTCATTCAGAAGATTGCTGAGAATGCGGGCTACCCCCAAATCCTTCGTGGTTCCAAGATCGATGTTGAGATCCTTGAACGTTGTATCGTTCATCCACCGGTCCAGGCCTCTCACGGGACCATCACCTGCCGCTTTCAGGAGAGAATACAGGTAGATCTGATTAACGTCGATATAGAGCGTCTCGTAACCCATTTTCTTTGCATAGTCAAAGATGGTCGGGTTCTTTTCGGTTCGAAAGTCATGGTCGGGAAAGGTGTTGTGACCGGTAATCAGATAGGCATTGCTGACGTGTGAATAGGTACTTGCCGCGACACAAATGCCGAGATTCTTGAGCCGCCCCCTTTCTTCGAGGGATTGCAGGAATGGTGTAGTGGCACGCGGGTAGCCATTCAGGCTGAGATTGCTGCCGCGAACTGACTCATCAATGATATAGATGAGGCTGTCGAGTGGCCGTTGAGGAAGGGGTAACGGCCGGCAGGTCGTCTCGCGGCCCATGATAGGTGTGGTGATATTCAAACCTGCAGCACAGTGCTGCCCGGAGGAAGGAAGTCAGGGGATTCAGATGAAAGCTGCGTTCCGGCACGTAAAGGAAGAGAACGTAGTGTGAAGCAAGAAGGTAGAGCGCCGGCAGCAGGCTGAGTGCGAGGGTCTCCCGGAAGGTGGTCACCGAGGGGGCAAAAACCAGTATGGACAGAACGAGAACATACGGGAGAGCATAGAGGAAGACCCGCGGCTTGAAGAAACTCAGGATAGCTTCTACCCGATGGTTTCCGCTAACGGTAAGGGCAAGAAACAGGTCGGTGGCGGTCATGAACTGTGACAGCGTCAGCCAATAGGACAATTGGACGATGACAATAAAAACAGCAAAAAGGAGGACAGGTACCCGGAGAGGCCACGGCAGGAGGGTGACGAGATAGAAGAGCGCTACCACCTGCAGGAAGACCATCGTGAAGAACCCCAGGAACTTCAGAATGCCGGAGGCCGTTAGTGAAGGCAGCAGAGCACGGTAATCGCGGAACCTCAAAACGGAATCAATGAGTACCGCGAGCAGCGCTGCAACCAGGGCAGTGGCTGCACGGGGACAGGGGATTTGGTGTAGTGCGCCAAGGAGGGACATTGCGATCACGTGCCCTCTTCCCATTTGGTGGCAAGTATGCCCAGGATAAAGACCACGGCTGCAAAAACACCTATGATCGCGGCGTTACGCAGAGACGTCCATGTTGTCTTCGAAACACCATCGCTGCCCGGAGCCCCTCATTCACGTAATAGAGAGGCAGCGTCTTGGCAATCGTCTGCAGGAAACTCGGCATCAACTCAATGGGGAAAAAGCTCCCCGAGAGGAACATCATCGGGAAACTGATGGCGTTTGCCGCAGCAGCGGCGCTCTGCGCCTCCCTTGACGAAACGGGTAAGTATCATCCCGATTCCGACGAACGCGAAGACGTCAAGCAAAATGAACACAGATGAGCCAGGCATTGATATGCAGGTTGACATCAAAAACGGCGTAGCTCACCAGCAGCATCGCAGTCGTGGATACTAGTGCGATTATGAACTGGTAGAGGATGTCCGAAAGTATCCAATCAATACGGGTGATGGGCGTTGTGGACAGTTTCCTGATGATGCCCTTCTGCCGCAGCTCCGTGTTCACGTTCACCGTGCCGAACAGGCTCAGAGTCATCACCGCCATCGCGATAATGCCGGGAATGAAATACTCGATGAACCGGTATTTCCTGGTAAGTATCGATTTCTTGACCGATTTGATAAACGGCGGCACCCCGGAGATTTCCTGATTTACCCCGGCGAGCACTCCGTTCAGAATATCCATCTTCGTGGAAATCGAAGAGGAGCTGGGGTCGTATACATAGGTGACAGTGGCGGTAGCTTTGTAGTCATTGAAAAACTTCCTCCGCTGGAGTGATTTTTCCAGGCCTTTGGGAATAACCAGGACAAGGGTCACCTTGTTGTCCCTGACATACTGCACGGGGTTTGCGGCAGGGTCTACCCTGGTTATCTTGAACTTCCCGTTGACTTCAAGGGCCTCGATTGAGTCTTTGGAAGCTTTCGACTGATCGAGGTCCTGCACGCAAAGGTGGAAGTTCACGTTGTCCTGGCTCATGAAGATCGTGCCGAAAACAAGTATCAGGATTATCGGGAACGCAAGCGTGAAGAACATGGTTGTCTTCTCGCGGTAAACGCTCATGAGTTTTACGAAGAGATTTGCACCGACGACGCGAAGGTTCATTTCGACCCCCATTCTCCGACGTTATTGTCGTGGAGGGCCTCTCCAGTGAGTTTCAGAAAAACCTCTTCAAGGTTGGGTTTGCTCACTTCCAGGCCATGGTACATCGCCCCGGCGTCCGTGATGGCATTCAGTATCTTCTGCACATCGTCTGTGTGTCCCACCCTGGTTTTTATCTCCGAGTGGTCGTTAAGAACCGGCTCAAAGCCCATCTTTCTGACAATCTCAAAGGTTTTTTCATCCACGGACTGCAGTGTCAGGACCAGGTATTTTGCGTTGTTTTCGATGAGTTCCGCGGGCGAACCCATAGCTATGATCTTCCCCTTGGAAATGATTGCGACCGTATCTGCAAGAAGTTCCGCCTCCTCCATGTAGTGCGTGGTAAGAAACACCGTCTTCCCCTCTTTCTTCAGGCCCTGCAGAACTTGCCACACCTCGTGCCTTGCGCGAGGGTCGAGCCCTGTCGTCGGCTCGTCAAGGAACACGACCTCGGGGTTGTTCACGAGAGCAATTGCGATACCAAGACGCTGCCTCAACCCCCCGGAGAGGTTCTTGTACTGCTCTTTGGCCTTGTCTGTTAGATTCACAAGCCCTATCAGACCGTCAATATCGGGGTAATTGCCACGGTAAAGCCGCGAGTAGTACTGCAGGGTCTCCCTGACCGTTATCCTGTCAAAGGAGGTGAACCCCTGCGGGAGGACGCCGATGCGGCTGACGATCTCGTGCTTTTTTTTCGTAACATCCATGCCGAGAAGGGTCACTGTACCGGAAGTTGCTTTGCGGATTGTGTTGATGATCTCCACGGTTGTGGACTTGCCGGCGCCATTCGGGCCCAACAGGGCAAACACCTCGCCTTTCCGACGGTGAACGATATGTCGTCCACCGCCAGCAACTCACCGTAGCGCTTGGTCAGGTTGTCGACTTTGATTGCGTATTCGTTTTCTATAGTCATGAATCTCCAATTCTCAGTAATTCAGTTATTTGGTCTGCCTCCCCCGCCAAAGTAGCCTTGGCTACGGCGGCCGGGTCAGTCTAGTAACCTCAGCAGTTTCATCCGGTCCGACTGGATAGGCAGCAGGCCAAAACCCGAGGTACCTCAGGACCTTATCAACTACCGACGTCTGCCAGACAAGAAAGCGGTCTAACACCGGCCAACGGTGCTTGAATAAAATAAAGCTCGGAATGAACGTTGCGCCCAGGTGCGCCTTGGTCTTCTCCGCGCCCTGGCCCGCATAAAAGAGAGGAATTTTTCGCTCCACGCAGGTGCGGACATTTTCAAGCCAGGACAAGACATAAAGATTGTATTTGCGGCCGACTTCGTAATCCATGCAGAAAAACTGGTCCACCATCGCTTCCTGTTTTACGACGAGAAGGTTGAAAGCAACGAGTTCTTCCTGCACAAAATAGAGCGTGTACTCGGCACCCGGGATTCGCTGGCAGATTTTTTCAAAAAACAAACGGTTGTGTATACCAAGCGCCATGGGGCCCCGCGCCACTGTTTCCAGGTACAACGCATATATCCTGTCCAGAAAAGGAGAAGCGGTGCAGCTTCGAACTACCCGAACGTCAGGAGCAACCCGCATTTTGCGGCGCAAATCTTTTCTTGCTCCCTTTGAAAGGCGGTTCAGGTATTCCTCCAGGCTGGAAAAATCAATCCGCAAACGGGAACAGGAGCGAAATTTCACCCGGTTGAATTTTTTGAATATCGCTTCGGGAAGTCTGCTGTACTGATTAAAGTTGTAAAACGCCATGATATCGCTGTTGCGTTCGGCCGCGAGCGTTTGCAAGGCGCATAATGCCATCTCGATTGCCCTGTCGAGAGTTTCCTCATCGATGTGAGGATCAATCCCGATTTCACTCCATTCCCCTTCCACCATCCCCACGCCCAGAATACGAGGGTGCAAAACCGAGGGGATGAGTCGGCCGGCCGCTTTCAGCGCTGTCTTGATCCACCCCTTGACAAAAGAGGACAAATCCAGACGGGTTTCAAACATCGGCAAAAAGAGAATGGGAGCATCATTATTCAACACCACGATGCTGAACAGCTCAAAGCCGTCAACTCCTGATTCCTGCAGCAGAGACATGAGGGGCGCAGTAATGGAAGGCTCCGGGAAAAGCCGTCCAAGCTCTGCCGCAGACACTCCGTCCAGCCGCGGCAGGCACGTGCAGGTAAGGTTATTCATGGTCAGTCGTTCTCCGATTCAAGAGAGCGATGGAAAGCCACATCGTGCCATGAGGAAGTGAATGTACCCACAGGGATTGGCTGTCAACGAGGGGAAACCGCTTCCGGGCCTTTCCTGTCAAGCCCACCGAAAAACCATAGCCCTCGCCCGCCCCTGCCGTTCCCCCCGCAGACGGATAGACGTTGATGTGTCGAGGTTCCACGAGATGGAAGGCACATCCCAGTGCCTTGACAACGGCTTCCTTGACAGACCAGAGCAGGGCCGAAGCTTCTGCCGGATCTCCGCCCGTCAACATCAGGGCATGCTGCAGCTCTTGCGGCTGGAAGACCCGCTGAAAGGGATATTCTTTGTGGAATTCATCCCTCCCTGCCACATCAATGCCGATATCGGACTCATCCCCGGAGAGAGCGGCCCAGACTTTTCCGCCACCCTCGCTAAAGGAGATGGCCGGCCCCTGAGATTCCCCCACCAGGAGGTAGGGCCTGCCAAGCAGACCGGATACCAGCTGAATGGGCAAAGCAGCTCCGCCTGAAGATTGGCAATAAGGCCAAAGGGGACTTCCCACCGCCACTAGATGATCCCACAGGGCGGAGATAAGGAGGTGCTTGCAGGTTTCGGTGGCACGTGAGCCACTTGAAAAAGTCTTTCCCCCCTCCCTTGACGGGAGGGGGTCAGGGGGTGGGTGAAGCTGCAACTTTGCGACTTCATGGCAACTTACCCCCCACCCTAACCCTCCCCCGCAAGGGGGGAGGGGACTTTTGGGGGCTTTTGCTTGTTGCTCACGTGCCAGTGACGCATAGAAGACCGGCCCCCTTTGATGAACAGGGTCAATCCTATGGACGGTTATTCTTTCGCAATCATGTGGGACAGGTACTTTCATCTTACTCCGTAACCCAGTGCATACGCATGCCGGACACCTGCATGATGGCGATACCTCGATCGTCAAGTGCCTCTGGCGTCCCAGGTAAGGCCTTCCTCATCCTGCAGCCGCAGGCGGGCCTCCAGGGTCAGCTGTTCACCTGCACGGCATTTTCGCAGAAACCTCATCTCCCCGATTTCCTGGGGAATCAACGATCGCCGCTCCGCTGGGTCGGATGCCGCAAGTTGAAAGCCGACCAACTGCAAAAGGGCCTCGAAAAGGTAGACCGAATAGTGGTACCGGGCGTTTTGCAGATGTGCAAAGTCAGCTGTCACCCGGTAGGTGGTTCGGCCCCGCACTACCCCAGGACCGGCGCCGTCAAGGCTCTCAATCACGCGATACCTGCCTTCGAGGCCGCTGCGCTCTTCGTACCAGGTACGCACTTTTTTATGATCCATAGGTTTCGTAAGAAGTTCGTCAGGCCGGACGGGAAAATCCATGAACCCCTCCCCGAGATAACCTTCTCCGCCATCAAGGATCACCTGTCCCTTGTAGTGCGGAGAGAAGCGATCAGTCAATCTCCCGGCGGGGGTGATCTCCTGTGCGGCAATGGAAACCTCGCACACTACCTCACGTGGACGGTTGCCGGCCCGGCAACAGGAGATCCTGCATGGCCGTGGCACATTGGGAGGGCATTGGATCATGTCCATGAGTTTCACCTGGCGAACCCCTCTCACCTGCAGGTGGGGATACACTATCCGGGCCGCCTCCATGAGTGTCTCCAGCACCATGGCGGCAGAAACAAGGGGATACTTGATGAAGGTGAAAGGTTTGTGATCCTCTATCCAAAGATCCTTTTCCAGGGAGAAAGTTCTGAAGGCCTCCAGTTCTTCCCGGCGGATATCCAGGCTGGTGATCCTTTCTATCAGGGGAAAGTCCTCGGGACGCAGGGAAACGGTTCCTGCATCCAGCTCTCCACTAAAAGAAGGCCGGTCTCTATCATTGAGAAGTGTCGTCTTCAAGGAAGGCAATTTCCGCATGAACATAACCCAGACGTCGTCAGCCGGGCTTGCAAAAAGCTCCCGGCAGAAAAGCCCTGCAAGTTCTCGTGCATGGATATACCCTACACCCTTCAGCTTCAACAGTTCCCGGATTTCCGGGTCATCCGCCATGCCGGCCCCCTCGATAGGGGGAAGCATCAAGGCCTTGAAGAGAATGGCCTGGTTTTTCCGGCGGAGGGTTCCGAGTAACGCGGACATCATCCGGTTGGCCGCGGCGTAGTTGGCCTGGCCGGGATTCCCCTGGATCGCGGCCGCCGAGGAGAGACCGACGAAAAACCTCAAACCGGCACCCTCCGCGGCTGAGAACAGATTCCAGGCACCGAGGAATTTGATGTCCGTGACAGTGGAGAAATCATCCTGGCTCATCTGGTGCAGGAGGCCGTCCCTGAGCACTCCGGCGCCGTGAATAACCCCGTCGATCCTGCCGTAGCGGTTTGCCACGTCGCCCATGATCGTACGGACCGCGACCGGGTCGCTAACATCGCAGGTATGATAGGTTGCCTCGACCCCTGCGGAGTGCAGCTCCGTCAGGTTCCGGGCGATCTCCGCTGCCCTGTCAGTGCCTGAATCCAGAGACGTTCTCCCCAGGAAGACCAGACGGGGCATGAAGGGCACGAGACTGCTCGCCAGGTGTGCGCTGATCCCGGTTGCGCCCCCGGACATGACGATAACATCTCCCGGGCTCAGCTTCAGGCTTGACGCATCTCCGAAGAGCGACGGGGCTATCTGCCCCTCCGAGGTAAAGACCTTTCCATCACGATGAACGGTCTCCACAACGGTGCATCCTCTATCCAGAGCATTGCGCAGAGCACCGTGAAGGTCGGCATCTCTCTCGATTCCCACCGTGCGAAACTGGACCGATGGATACTCCTGTGCTGCACTCAGAAAAAGTCCGAGCAGCCCTTCCGCCAGCAGCCGCCCGGGAGTTTCGGTATCATCCCGGGAGTGGATCAGTACCACGAATTTCTTTCTCGGTGACTGCAGAAAGGTCTTCACCAGCAGAAAGAGCCCCCTGAGATAACGCGAAACATCCGCCATGCTTTGCAACTTTTCCGACCCGCCGTGCGGCAGGGTGATGACCATCCCGGCGAGGGACTCCAGGCCTGAGAGTATCTCTGCTGCCCGGTCGGACCCTTCGTCAGTCAGGATGTCGAGCCCCTCTGCGCCCGGAGCGAAGTTCCCTTGCATGAACGGCAGTGAAAACGTCTCAACCCCGTAATCCCTCCGGAAGATCTCCTTTGCACTTCCGGCAATCCGGTCATCGCTGTCAGGTGAGAGAAGCAGAACTGTCTCGCCCGGGTTCAATGCAAGGGGAACAGCGGCCACAGACTCCAGCGTGACCTGTTTGAAGACGATCCGCTTTAAAGTCTCTTCATTCCTTGAGGACTTCAGAATGCCATCCTGCACCGGGTCGCTTTCCTGCTGCAGAGTGACACCTCCCTGCCTGGCTATGATAGCGGTGATCCTCTGAGCGATGTCATTCACGGTACGGGCACCGATAAAATCCTCCAATTCGATAATGATCCCGAATTGGCTTTCCGCGGCATCCATAATAATCGGCAGACGGCTGGAGCGGATGGCAAGATCCTTCCTGAGATCCATATCAGGTTGGATTTCCTCCCGCTCATATCCTGTTGCATCCATGATGATTTGAATAAGCTGCTCCAGAAGATCACGGCCCTCTGGCACCACAACGGTAACAGGTGATGTCTGGGTGGCAAGGTCGAGAGCACTGCTTTCCTGCTGCGGTTCGGCACCTCCCTGCCTGGCAATGATGGCGGTGATCCTCCCGGCGATGTCCCTCACGGTACGGGCATCGATAAAATCCTCCAATTCGATAATGATCCCGAATTGGCTTTCCGCGGCATCCATGATAATCGGCAGGCGGCTGGAGCGGATGGCAAGATCCTTCCTGAGATCCATATCGGGTTGGATTTCCTCCCGCTCGTACCCTGTCGCATCCATGATGATTCGAATAAGCCGCTCCAAAAGATCCTGACCCCCTGGTATCCCCTTAGTGGCAGTTGATGCCGGTGGTGGAGTGGCCGTGGTGGAATCGAGAGGAGGAAAAGCCGGTTTGCCTTGAAGAACCGGCTTTTGGCCTTCGGGGAGTTCGAAACCGGCAAGCATGGATTTGATAACGTCTGACAGATCGCCTTCCTGGAACGCCGGGTTATGCTCCAGGCGAATGGCTTGCAGAATGCTCGGCTTAAGCAGTTGACCGAAAGTCTCCATCACGAAACGGTTGACTTCCCTTTGGATGATTCTCTCCACCGGGTTGGTGCCGGCAAACCCCGGTTCCGACGGCCGCAACGCGGGCGCTGGAGAGATTCGGCGAGATTCGGCAGCTTTTCCGGATACAGAGAGGGAAACAAACCTCGGTTCTCCTTCAACTTTCAGATGACCCTGAACATAGAGCTGCGCAAGAGCGGCCCGGTAGGTCAGGCCCTCTGCGGAGGGAAGGCAGGTCTGGATGCATGTTGCATCAGGGAGCGTGTCGGCGGTGAGATTGCTCAAGACATCGCCGGGGCCCACCTCCACGAAAAGACGGACGCCGTGATCATCCCGGAGGGTCTGAAGATTACTCATCCAATGGACGGTAGATTCCAGATGGGCCATGAGGATGCGCCTGATCTCAACGGGATCTGACGGATACAGCTCCCTGGTCGTGTTCGACAAAACGGGAATCTGCGGAGGATGAAACGGAATAGTCGCAACGAATGCGTCGAGTTCATCATGGATGACACTCATGATGGGTGAGTGGAAGGCCATGCTGACCCGCAAGAGGGTCGACCGATAGCCCTTCTCTTTCAATTCGCCACCAAGCTTCTTGACCGCCTCGGTGCTGCCGCTCAGAACGATCTGATTCGGCGAATTGATATTGCCGATGTAAAGATTTTCCCGTCCCTGGAGCATCTCTTCCAGCAGCTCCAGCGGAGCATCCACGGCCGCCATGACGCCGGGGTCGATGTTACCGACAGCGACCTCGTCCATGCAGCGAGCCCTTTCGTTCACGATGCGGAACCCGTCCTCCACGGAATAGACACCGGCCAGACACAAGGCGGTCAGTTCACCAAGGCTATGGCCGGCCATGGCTACCGGCTGGATTCCAAGGGAGATGAGGTAGCGGGCCATGGCATGTTCCAGGGCAAACAGGGCAGGTTGCTGCCAGCGGGTCTTCAGCAGGTTCTCTTCCTGGTCGTGGAACAACAGGTGAAGGAGGTCGAAATCAGCTGCGGCTGCGGCTCGATCGATCCATTCCTTGATAACGGGGAAAGACTCGTAGAGATCCCGACCCATTCCCCCATACTGTGCCCCCTGTCCGGGGAACAGTAAAGCGAGCGGCGGCAGCGGCAGATCAGCGGGACCCACGAAGATTCCCTGCTGAGCCAATGCTCTCAAGGCCTTGGGCGAGCCGATCCCGGCTTCGGCCAGAACGGCCGATCTCTCGATGACCGCGAGAGCCTCATCATCGGATTGGGCCACAACAGCCAGCCGGCAGCTACGGCCGCCCATCTCCGTCCGGAAGAAAGAGACCCCCTTGATTGCAGGAGTGGATTCCCTCTTCTTCTCTCCGGCGAGGCAGGACGATAGGTACGGTGAGACCATGACCGAATCCGCCTGATCCATGGCCTGCTCCACATGCACAACGTAATTGGAGCCTCCGAAGCCGAAGGCGTTGACCTGAAGCCTTCTTGGCTCGCCATCCCTGGCCTTCCAATCAAGCGGCTCAGTCGGGATAAGTAATCCCGATCCCTCCAGTTCCATTTCCGGATCGGGGTGGTGGTAGTTGAGGGTGGCGGGGAAAACCCCGGCCTTCATGGCCATGGCTCCTCGAATGAGGTTGCTGATGCCCGAGGCGCCCAGCGTGTGGCCAATCTGGGACTTGAAAGAGGTGAGCACGGTGCGTTTGGAGGGCTTGAAGAATGCCTTCAGGGCACGAACCTCCTCCACGTCCCCTTGCCGGGTGCTGGTGGCATGGCATTCCACCAGATCAACCGCTTCCGGCCCGTAGGGTACATCCTGAAATGAGGCGCGGATGGCAAGTTCCTGGCTGGCGCTATTGGACTCAACCATACCCAAAGTGTTGTTGCTCGCACCCATGCCGGTGATTATGGCGTCGATGCGCGCCCCACGTGCGCGGGCCAGGCTCTCCCGCTCGATGACGATCATCCCGCCGCCTTCACCAAGGACCATTCCGTCTCTTTCCGCATCAAAGGGACGGGAGGTCTCGTGAGCGGGTCGTTCCCGTCCCGACAGCCCGTAGAGTGCGCCCACCGCAGCGAATTCGAGGAAATGCAGGTGCGTGAGATTATCCTCGCCCCCGCCGACAATGGCGGCATCGATAATGCCGTTCCTGATCATCTGGATGGCACTGTACAGTGCGACCAGCGAGGTCGCACAGGCCGCGGACACGGCAAAACTGGGTCCCATGAATCCATAACGGTTGCAGATAAAGCCGGGCGCTGCGCAGTTGAGTCTGCCCAGGAGCGTGGTGTCATCCGGGGCCATGCGCCCGGCCTTCACCTCACGTTCGACCGCGCTCGCCTGTTCCGGCGTGAGGTGAACGGCCCTGTTGACAGCGGTGAGGATGTCGTGCGCGTAGGCCCTGATGATGATACTGGTAAGGGTTCCCGCCGCCTCTCCCGAGTTCTGGGCGACGATCACGCCGATTCTCTCGCGGGGGATGTCCGACTCCAGGATGCCGGAAGCCCGGATCGCCTTGTCCGCCAGCCAGAGGGTGAGCTTTGTGGCCTCGGTCATGGTCCGGAAATCCTGCGGGGGAATACCGAGATCACTGCGGGAGATGGGGAAATCGAGGAAGGCGCCCACCTTGCAATAGGTCTTGTCCAGAACGTGTGGCCGGGAATCATAAAAGATACTGTGATCCCAGCGAGACGGCGGAACCAGGGTAATCCCGCTCTTCATGGCCAGGCTTGCGGCCCAGATTTCTTCAGGACTGCTGCCCAGGGAATTGACAATACTCATCCCGGTGATGGCAATCCTTTCGTGCGCCTCTTCCTGGGGAGCGATTATCCTGGGTCCAGTGCCGGCTCCCGAGGAAGGGGTTTCCCGCGGCAACGACGCATCGAGAGAAGGTTCCGCGCTAGGACCGATCTCCCCCACTAGCGGCTGATGCAGCACGAAAGGACCTTCGGCCAGCTCACGGTGAAAGGACCGCAGATCCCGGACCTCGCCAATAAGGCCGGCGCAAGCTCCGCTCATGAATTGCCCGCGTTCCAGACAGGTCTGCTCATCGAGAGGCACATCACCCGGCCTGCCCCTTGCCTCGGGCTGCAGCAAAGAGGCTACCCGCAGCCATCTCTTCCACTCTCTTCCGAAAAGAAGCCTCGTCCTGGTGACCTGCCGCATACTCCCTTTCCAGGGACAAAATGGCTTCCACTCTCGGGGTACTCAGGGACCGCACCCGAAGTCCGGTATGCTGGCCTGAAACAACTGTTCCCCCCGGAGGGGAGTTCAGGACCATCCGCTGATAGAGAGCCGTCAAGGTGCCTGTTTCAACAATCTCCGGAGTGGTCAGATAGGCGGTGCCCATCTGGATGGCGTCCGCGCCGAGCATGGCCGCCATGAACGCGGTCTCCCGATTGAAAATACCCCCGGCCAGGATCATGCGGCAGTTCCGGAACAGATCCGGCGAGCGCCGTTTGAGATCCAGCACCATTTGCGCAAGGGTTAGCGTGCTCTGCTTGCCAACGTGTCCGCCGGCCTCATACCCTTCGCAGATGGCATATCTCACGCCAGACTCGAGGGCGAGCCTCAACAGCGCTTCATCAGGCGCGATATAGATGACCTCCAGGCCGCATTCCAGCAATTCTTTTATCGGGGAGAGATCGCCGCCCGCGATCACGACAAAACGGGGTCTCAGCTTCTTGATCCACTGCAGATGCATCTCCCGGAAAGGGTTTTCCGCCAAGGAGATGAAATTCAACGCATACGGGCGCGTCGCCATGATCTCCGGCAGGCATCCGAGCCTCCGGTCGAGGGTCTCCGCATCCATCATACCAAGGGCGATGGTGGGCAGGCCGCCGGCATCGGCAACTCTTGCGGCAAACTCCGGCACATCAGTGATCCAGGACATGCCGCCCTGGATAAAGGGGTAGAGGGTTCCCATCTCTCCGGCTACCGGGCTGTCCAGAAAACAGCCCTTTTTTGTCTCAGCCAGGCGACATGCGGTACGAATTCCATCCATGAAGGCTGCTACAGCCTCCCCGGTTCCGGCCCCGAAACGCTGGACGAACGACGCGGCAAAGGCAGCTTCCACGCCCAGGGGAATGACCTCGTCTTGACCGAAATGACTCTCCAGAGGGTGGATGGCCCTGGCCTGCACCTGACTTGCGAAGGAGCATCGGCTTTCCTCCCTGCTCTCTGCTCCGTACAGCGAGTCCTCGAAAGTCTTGATCTCCTTGAACGCAAGCGAGTTTCCCTTGTTGAAAAGACGACAGGGCACCTGCAGGTTCACGCCAATCAGTTCGCTGGCATCGAGGCGGAGTTTGGAAATCCGCTGGCGCTGAACATCATCAATGGCAACCATATCCGTCAGCCAATGGACACTCTCGAAAACGATCCCGCTTGCCCCGGTCGTCAGGAAAGCCGCTGCCGCTTCAGGGGTAAAGACGCCTCCCCAGACCAGGATGTCGAGAGACTTTGGGGACCTGGCCAGCTTTTCCTTGACAGTCGCATAGAGAGCCGTGGTCGTTTCACTGCTTACGAATCCGGCGGCCTCGCAGCCTTTCAGGACAATGCACCCGATGTTCGAGGTATCCTCGACAATTTTTGCCAGGATCTCCAGGTCACCGGTGATTGGAAAGCACCGGTAATTTTTCGACAATTCCCTCAATCTTTGCAAAAAGATGGCAGGGTCACCGTGAAATAACGGGGAGTGGTACTCTACCCAGATGTCCTGGACACCCGTTTCCTTCAATACTTGCCCCAAAGATGGATCCAGGAAGGCAGGGGCAGAAATCTTGATATTCCTGACCTGGCCGGCAGGATCAGCCTTTCGCAGGAAAGAACCTAACTCGTCCAACCCCATCAGGGAAAAATCGAAGACAGCTCTGCTCCCGGTTCGCTGAGCCATGTGCAGCAGCGCCGGCGTAATCTCCTCAGGCCGCCAGACGAAACCGATGATGGCTGCTTGATGCTCGGATGTTATTGTCAGAATTCTGCTGCAATGGCATATGTTTTCCTTTTAATTCCAAATACAATCAAGATGTCGCTATATCAACCACCCCCAGCCCCTCCTTATCAAGGAGGGGAGCCTTTAGAATCCCCCTCCTGGTTCAGGAGGGGTTAGGGGTGGTCAGGTACCAGCGCGATCATCACTACTTCAAAGCCAGGTACCACTCCGTAACATCACACCCGATTCCAAACCGGGTAAGCTGGCGCAGGTCGGTTTCCAGAACATCGGGAGTTCCATACTCCAGCACACGGTATTGGGGATCCGTCCAGACACGCGCCGTCCGACCCCAAACCGTCGTTTCCGATGGCAAGGTGAGGTGAATGCGGTGGATCAGGTTGATGCCCGCCAGCTCCGCTACTTTTACCGCCATATCGGTGCAGTTGTTGCTCCTCACACCGAATTGCTCGTACTTCCGCTGCTTCACATATTCCAGTATCTCTTGATGCCGATGCCGGGTAATCGGCATTCGCCAGACAAAAGAGGGGGGGCGATTGGGCTTGCCGGTCTGGAATAAGCCATCGGACATAGTCTGCCACAAGTAGGCGATAGGATTGGGATGCCCCTCTCGGATTCCCTGGAACACACCATCATGGAAACGCGGCTTACTGTGCCCCAGGTCACCGGTGTGCCCGAATTCCAGACGATCCTGAGGACTCTCCAGGATGAGCCAGCTATGCCCCCAGGGACGCTGCCAGATGGAGAAAAGCAGCGATTTGGTGGTGCTGTAGTCCCAATTGGCGGCTTCGTTCAAGATGTAAAGGTAATAGCCATCGTCTCCCACCGGCGTTACGGTGGCGGGATCCAGGTCAGGCATCGGCGATAAAACGGCACCTGATCGAGACAGGCTGGGCACTCCAGCCATCGGGCTGCAGCGAAGCGAAGAGACTGGGTGTTCGGCAGGCACATCTGACCGCAACCCCCGCCAGCCATCTCACCACTGCGAGGAGACCCGATTGATATCCACCTCCGGTTGTTTTTTTACTCATAAGGACTTTCTGTATATGCGGTATTTCTTGTATATTTTGGCGCCCGCTTCCTCTACCAGAGCGTTGATAGACTCGTTGTCCTCTAAAGTCCAGCCCATCTCCAGGTAGTGATAGTTCTTTTGTTTCCGTGCAATCTCATAGATGTGGTGAAAAGCAAGCATCGGGATTCCCAGCTGCCGGAACTTCTCCTTGACCCCGAACATCAGACACCTCAGCCCCCTGATCTCATGCCGAAACAGCAGGAACTTCAGCAAACCCAGGAGACCGACCCTGCCATTGAGACGCTTGAGCAAGGGGTTTATGTCTGGAAAGATCACGCAGACCGCTGCGGGTTCATCATCATAATAGATAAAAAAAGCCAGGTCCGGATCAGCGAATGTCTTTACGTTTTTCTGGATATCCTGCATTTCCTTCTCGCTCAGGGGGGCGAAACCCCAGTTATCAGCCCAGGAGTCATTGTATATCTCCCTGATCAGGGCATACTCGGCATCCTCCTCTTCCGGACGAAAGCGCCTGATGCGGATACCTTTTTTTCTGGCTATCCGTTCGGCAAGACGATCCATCCAATCGGGAAGTTGATACTCATCGTCTACCAGGAACGCCAGCAGGTCCTTTTCTTTGCTGAAACCGCACGATTCAACCAGGCTTTGGTAGTACGGCGGGGTGTAGGCCATCATCAAGGCAGGCGGATACTCGAACCCCTCAATGAGCAAACCCACCTCGTAATTGGTAGACGGGCTGAGCGGTCCCCTCATGAAGGTCATCCCCTTTTGGCGAACCCACGTTTCCACGGAAGAGAACAGGGCTGCCGCGGCCTCAGGATCGTCAGCACATTCGAAAAACCCCCAAATGCCCATCTGTTCGTTGTGGAACTGGTTATAATTTCGATCTATGATGCCCGCAATCCTGCCCACCGTCTCCGAACCGCGCCGGGCCAGAAAGAGGACGCGCTCGGAGAACTCCCAGAAAGGGTGACTCTTGGGGTCCAGCAACCGGCGAACCTCTTTTTTGAGGGGAGGAACCCAGTTGGGGTGCTTGGCATAGATCCTCCAAGGCAGGTCAATGAAGTCCTTTAAATCCGATCCACCTTCCACAGCAACAATCTCAATTCCGGCCATAAATGTTCCCTTCGAGAGGTTATCTCCAAACCAGTTCATGGTGGCATGTGCACATTACATCTTCATTCTTTTTCAAAATGTCATTCCCGCAGTGATTCTTAGCGGGAATCCAGCTTGTAACATACTGAAATCATGGATGCCCGACAGAATCATTCGGGCATGACTACACGATTTCCAAGACAGATCGAAATAAGGTGTTACAACTGAAGACTGACAGGAATGACAGCCACTAGTATCATAATATTCTGCCTACAGTCTATCAACCCATGCAGTCACGGTGCAGTTGCAATTTCGCCAAAGGGAGTGGTATACATCAATCACTATGCGACCAGTCTTGAACCCCTCCGACCTGCTGACGCTTTTTTTTCTTGTCCTGCTCGCAGGCCTTGCGGTTTTCTCCGCGCCGGTGAACCCTTCGTGGCCCGGACTTGTTGCAACCTACGCGGCGCTGGCGGTTGCGATCCTGGCAACTGCCGCATATCGCACAAAGGTGAGTCCGGCAAAGAGGGGGTTTCATCTTTCGGTTGTCGCAACCGTGATCACGGTTCTCATGATTTTTAACAGCCTGGGAACGCTCATCGCCAGCATTCATCCAACAACATTCGATACCCGCCTCATCGCTATCGATTATGCGATCTTCGGCGTCAACCCCACGGTGTGGCTGGAGCGGGTAGCCAACCCTCTGCTCACCGGCCTGCTCCAGTTCGCCTATATCAGCTATTATCTCATCCCTCTCTCGCTCGGCATTGTGCTCATTGCCAGAGGCAGGTTCGGAGAATTCGAAGAAGTTCTCTTCGGCGTCCTGCTTTGTTTCTACCTCTCCTACATCGGCTACCTGCTCGTCCCTGCAATCGGGCCCCGCTTTACACTCAGCCATCTCCAGACAGGGGACCTGCAGGTTTCCCCATTCATCAAAACGATTCAGGATGCGCTGAACGCCCTCGAAAAAAACAAGACCGATGCCTTCCCGAGCGGCCATACAGCCGTTTCACTGGTGTGCCTTTATTATGCATGGAAAGAACGGGAGAAAACACTTTTTGCGGTTCTGATTCCGGTGGTAACGGGACTGCTCATCTCGACAGTCTATCTCAGGTATCACTACGTAATCGACGTGATCGCGGGAATAGCATTGACGGGCATAACGATAGCTCTGGCACCGGGACTGCGGCGCCTGCTCTCAGCTGCAACAAATCGTCCAGGCAATGAAGAAAGCAGCCCCGGGCCGCCCTCGTGATACTACCACTGTTAGCCGTACTACTTCATGATATTCTCTTTTCGTAAATACGGTATTTTTTGTAAAGCGTGCCCCCCATGAGTTCACATCCTCGCTGCACAAGCAGATTGTCCTCGAGGATCCACGACATCTCCGCCCGCTGGTAGCCTTTCTTCACGGCAGCCTTGAAGGATTCGAGATAGAGCAAGCCCTCAATGCCCTTTTTCCGGTACTGTTCCACCACCCCCATGGCCAGGACACGGACATCGCTGATCTTCCGGGAATACCAGAGGAATTTCGCAAACCCCACCGGCCCGAGCTTGCCATTGATCTTTCCCAGGACCTGGTTGTAATCAGGGAGAGCCACAAAGAACGCCGCCGGCTTTCCGTCCACCTCTGCCATGATCATCAATTCCGGCGCGATGAGAGGCTTGAGCTTTTTCGCCATGGACACGGTTTCCGCGTCGGTCATGGGCACAAAGCCCCAGTTGTGACTCCAGGCGGAATTGTAAATGAGCTGTACCGCTTCCACCTCTTGCTGGAACCGCTTCATGTTCGCCGGCCGCACGGTGAGACCCGGAACCCGAGTCTTAACGGCGGAGGCGAGCCTTTCGAGCCTGCCACCTGCAGCCACGTCCTTGATGACGCATATGTAGGCATAGAGGTCTTTGGCCTTGGTCAGGCCGCAGCGCTCCATGTAGTCAAGGTAGTATTCCGGCGTATAGGTCATCATGATCATCGGCGGTGAATCGAACCCTTCGAGAAGAAACCCGCACTCGTCGTTGGTCGACGGGTTCATCGGGCCCCGCATGATCGCGACGCCTCGTTCTTTTAGCCAGCTCTCTGCCGCGTCCAGAAGTGCCCGGGCGACCGCGCAATCGGGAAGGCATTCGAAGAAACCGAAAAAACCGGCCTGTTCATGGTGGAATTTGATGTGGTTGCGGTCGATGACCGCCGCGATCCTGCCGACCGTTTCCCCGTTTCTGCGCGCAAGGAAACAGGCGGCTTCGGCGTGCTGAAAAAAAGGGTTCTCCTTTTCGTCCAGAAGGAATTTTACTTCGCTCTCGAGCGGTGGGACCCAGTTGGGGTTTTCCTGGTACACCTTCCACGGGAATCGGATGAATTCCTTTTTGGCACCCGCACCTCGAACCTCTTCGATGTTCACGTATGCTCCATCAGCCACTATGAAATCACTCCGAGCTCTCTTCCGGCTTTCTCGATCACGTCAAGCACACGGTCGAGCATTTCGTCGGTATGGGTTGCCATGTAGCTCGTGCGAATGAGGCATCTGCCGGGTGTCGTGGCCGGAGGGATCACGGGATTCACGAACACCCCGGCATCAAACAAGGTTTTCCACATCATGAAAGCCCGATCCATCTCACCCATGACGAGCGGGATGATGGGGGTTTCGGCAGCACCGGTGTCGAAGCCCATCTGCGTGAAGGCCTTCATCATCTTGTTCGTATTGTGCCAGAGCTGCGCCCTTCTTTCCGGTTCCTGGTCGATGACATCAAGCGCTGCAATGGCCGCAGCAACAGAGGCCGGCGGTGGGCTTGCCGAGAAAATCATGGGCCGAGAGGTGTGCTTCATGTAATGGATCACCTCTTCGCTCGCCACGACAAAGCCACCGATGGATCCCAGTGATTTACTGTAGGTTCCCATGATGATGTCGACTTCATTCTCCAGTCCGAAATGCTCAACCGTGCCTCGTCCGGTCTTGCCGAGCACCCCGATGCCATGGGCGTCGTCCACCATGAGCCGCGCCCCGTACTTCTTGCAGACCTTGACAATATCGGGGAGCGGTGCGATATCGCCTTCCATGCTGTACACGCCGTCCACGACCACCAGTTTGCCGCAGTTCCCGCTTTCCTTGAGGACGTACTCAAGGTTTTCCATATCATCGTGCTTGAACTTTTTGACCTCGGCAAAAGAGAGCCTGCAGGCATCGATGATGCTGGCGTGATCGAGCTTGTCGATAACGACCACGTCACGCTTGCCGGCAAGGGAAGATATGATCCCGAGGTTGGTTTGATAGCCTGAGGAGAAAGTGAGCGCCGCATCCTTGCGAAAGAATGAGGCAAGCTTTTCCTCGATTTGTACGTGGAGGTCGAGGGTTCCGTTGAGGAAGCGTGAACCCGCGCAGCCACTGCCATATTTCTTCACGGCCTCGATGGCCGCTTCCTTCACCTTCGGATGGGTGGTAAGCCCGAGATAATTGTTTGACCCGAGCATGATCATCTTCCTGCCCTCAACAATCACCTCGGGACTCTGCTCCGATTCCACAACGTGAAAATAGGGATAGAGCCCGGCGGCCATGACCTTTTTTGCACGGGTGTATTCCCGGCATTTTTTAAATATATCCTGCGACGTTGCCTCAGGAGCCCCCAACGGAGCCGTTGCAGCCGTTACAGCCAGTTGTTTTTTCTGTACCATTGCCATGTAAGTTCCAGTCCTTTCTGGAGGGGATACTCCGCCCGGAAGCAGAGGTCATTCTCGATCTTTCCTACATCGCACAGCCAATAACGCTGTGCAGCTTCCCGCACCTTCTGCCTGTTCGCAAGCGCAGGCTTATTGGTGAACAGGCTCCCGATTTCGGAGGCGAGGCCGACCAGGTAGGCCGCTCCGTACGGAAGCTTGATTGTGCGAGCCTTCACCCCACCCGTGGAGAGCAGCAAGGCCCTGAATTCCGACCATGAGTAGGCCCTGTTCTCCGCAACAAAATAGACGCTGCCGCTCTCTGTTCCGTGCTCGGCTGACAGAAGCAACGCTGCTGTCAGGTCTTCGACATAGCAGAGGTTGAGATACCGATCCCCGCCGGTCATTTCAATTGTCAGGCCGCGACTGGCCCAGCGGAACAGTTCGAACACATCCACATCTCTCGGTCCGTAGACACTTGTCGGACGGAGAATCACAACGGAAAAACGGTCTTTGTACCCGAGCACCTCATCTTCGGCAAGCAGCTTGCTCCTGCCGTAATCAGACACCGGATGCGGTTTGCTGCTTGCTTCGACCGGTTGCCCGTCAGGGCTCGGACCCGCTGCTGCCTGGCTGGACACCAGGATGAATTTCTCAATGCCGGGGTTATGGCGTGCACATGCTTCCAAAAGATTCTTCGTGCCAAGGTGATTCACACGGTAATAGTCGCGTGCATGTTGCGCTTTGGTAAGTCCGGCGCAATGGAATACCTGCGAGACGCCCTGCACAGCGGCGGCAAGCGATTCATGCTGCGTGCAGTCGCCCTCCACCAGTCGAACCTCCCTGCCCTCAAGCCAGCGCAGATGCCGGGGATCCCGCACCAGGCAGGTTACGGAATAGCCGTTTCCGAGAAGTCGTTCAACGAGATGACTTCCTACAAAACCGGTTCCGCCCGTGACCAGCACCCGTCGCAACACCCCTTGCGCCATCTCCTCTCCCCGTGTAAAGCCTCTATTCATTAAATTTATCTAGACACCCGGCAATGTCAAGCCCCGCAAGGCTTTACGCCTTCCTCGTCACCTTTACTCCCCAACTCCGAGCACATCCTTTGCCCGCCACGTTTCTATCTCGACAAAAATGCGCTGGACCTTTGGGTATGCTTTCTTGATCGCCCTGTCCAAAGCGGCCACGGTGACCTCTACCTCTGTCGCCAGGATCGGATCGACAAAATCGACGCTGATGTTCACAAGTATGAAGTCGGGGCCCATGTGCATGGTCAGCACTTCATTGACTTGTTTGATTTCTTTGGATGAACCGGCAATGTCCCGAATCCCCTGGACGACCTCTTTATTGGCACTCTCTCCGATCAGCATGCTTTTAGTCTCGGAAGCGAGCAAAATGGCGGTTCCCGCCAGTATCAGGCCGATGATGATGGCAGCCGCGGCATCGTAGGAGGGACTTCCGGTTATCTGGCTGAGCAGGATTCCCACAAAGGCAACGACTAGACCGCTGATTGCGGCAGAATCCTCCAGCAGCACGACAAAGATGGATGGATCTTTACCCCTATGAACGGCCTGAAAATAACTCCATGAGCCTTTTGATTTTGCAAATTCCTTCAACGCGATATACCAGCTGATTCCTTCGAAAACAAAAGCCAGGCCAATAACGACGTAGTTGATGTAAGAGTGTTTTACCGGGACCGGCGAAATGAGCTGATCAATCCCCTTGTACACGGAGAGTCCTGCACCGCCGGAAAATAATACGATGGCAACGACAAAGCTCCAGAAATAGATTTCCTTGCCATGACCGAAAGGGAAATCATTATCAGCGGGCATTTTTGCCCGTCGCAAGCCATACAGCAGCAGAATCTGGTTGCCCGTATCAGCAACCGAGTGGATCGCTTCAGACAGCATGGCAGAGCTTCCGGTCATGATGGAAGCAAAGGTCTTTGTAATCGCAATGAGGCAATTGCCCGCCAGAGCGGCATAGATAACTTTTCGTGAAGACGTTGCCATGTATCAGGCCTCTCCTGTCAGGAATGTGGTTTTACCGTTTCTCTTGGCCGGACACGAAATAGACAGAGTTGAATTTTATATATGCATCCAATTCACTTGTGGCCCATATTTTCCAAAACTCCTGCGTCGCCTTCACCCTGTCCTGAACTGCACGACCTTCCCTGCGGCAACTACGCTCGAAGAATTCTTTATGCTTACATGACGACCTACGGTGTAAAATCAAGCGGCTTTCTGGACAACAAGGCGTCTTCAGTAGGATCAAATATCCGGTACGCGAGCAGTTTCATGCGGTCATTCACGAAGAACCACGCCAACGCATAGCCCCAAACGAATAGGGCCCACCCCCAACCGATGGGTGCCATAAACAGCCCGTAAACCGCTATCAATGTCGCCACGATCTGCGTGCCGAGCACGGCGACCCATAAAATCCGCGCCGGGCGTATGGTCCAGAACGGGCCGCGCGTGCGCGCCAGGAAAATCGTCAGATGTCCGGCCACGGACAGCATCAGGTACATCAGCGTCTGGATGTGGGCACGGTCGAGGTGATAGACCCGCTCGCCGAGGTAAAACAGGCCAAACGCAGCAACAGGCCCGATAACGCCCAGCACCGTGGCAACTCCCAGCACCATGCGCATGTTCCAGGCCTCGGGCTTGTCCTGGTAATGAACATTGTCATAGGCAATGGACAGGATCGCCCCGTCATTGAGCAGCGCCAGCATCACGATCATCACCGCGGTCATCGGATAAAAATTGAACACCAAGATCGCTGTTGTCATAAACAAGAGGACACGCAGCGTTTCGGCGATGCGGTAGATGGCATAACTGTTCATCCGCTGGAAGATTTTCCGGCTCTCCTCGATCGCATCGATGATCACCGACAGGCCGGTCGTCATCAGCACGATGGACGCTGCCGCGCGCGCCGCGTCCGTTGCACCCGAAACGGCGATGCCGCAGTCGGCCTTTTTCAGCGCAGGGGCGTCGTTCACCCCGTCGCCTGTCATGCCGACGATGTGGCCGCGCTGCTGCAGGACATCCACAATGTGGAACTTGTGTTCGGGGAACACCTGGGCGAAGCCGTCCGCTTTCTCGATGGACTCCGCCAACTGCGCCGTCTCGTGATGTTTCGTGTCGCCAAAGCCGCCGGCATCAAGAATATTTGTACCCAGACCCAATTTTTTGGCGGTTTCCTGGGCAATGGCCAATGCATCGCCCGTTACCATCTTGATCTTCACGCCCATCTGTTTCGCAGTCGCGATGGTTGCCCTGGCTTCTTCCCTTGGCGGATCGAACAGCGGCAAGACGCCCAGAAACTGCCAGGGGCCTTGCGCTTCCGCCCGAGCCACCGCCAACGAGCGGAAGCCGCGCGCTGCAAATTCGTTGACCGCCTTCTCGACGTCAGCCTTCACCTGCCCGGCATTGGCCGACAACTCCATGATCACCTGCGGCGCGCCCTTGGTTACCTTGAACTCCGTACCGTCCGTGCCCTTGATGGTGGCTTCGGTGCGCTTATGCACCGGGTCGAACGGCTGGAAATGAACCACCTGGTAGCCTTTCAAGGCCTGATCGTTTTTCAGGCCGCCCAGTACTGCCAGGTCGATGGTGTCCGAATTCTCGGCGCGCGAGGCCAGCGCGGCGTTGAGGATGACCTGATCGGCAGGGATGCCGTTCACGCCGAACGGATCGCCCAGCGTCAGCTTGTTCTGGGTCAGGGTGCCGGTCTTGTCCGAGCACAGCACGTCCATGCCGGCCAATTCCTCGATAGCCGCCAACCGGGTCACAATCGCCTCTTTTTTGGCCAGCAGGCGTGCGCCGACCGCCATGGTTACGGACAGTACCGTCGGCATTGCCACGGGAATTGCAGCCACCGTCAATACCAATGCAAACTGGAGCGTGGTGAGCATCGGGTCGCCGCGAAAGAGTGCCACGGCCAGAATCAACACCACCAGGGCAATTGCGAGAACAATCAGGTAATTGCCGATCTTCAAGACTGCACGTTGAAAATGGCTGACGGTGTGCGCCTCCTGCACCAGTTGCGCCGTCTTGCCAAAAAAGGTTTTCGCACCCGTAGCATAGACCAGCGCTTCGATTTCGCCCTGGCGAATGATCGAACCGGAAAACACCGCCTCGCCCGGTTTTCGCGTAACAGGCAGCGACTCTCCCGTCAGCGCTGACTGATCCACTTCTATCGGGTCACCCTCCAGCAAACGCGCATCCGCCGGCACGATGTCGCCCAGACGGATGCGGATGACGTCACCCGGCACCAACTCACGAGCAGCCGGAGTGGTCCACTGCCCATCACGTTTCACCCTGGCCTTGATCGCCAGCTTGGCCTTCAGGGCTGCGATGGCGTTGCCCGCCTGGTGTTCTTCCCAAAATCCAACCACGGCATTGGCAAAAAGCAGCAGGAGGATGATGCCAAAATCCGGCCAATGCCGGGCTATCGCCGAAAGAATCACGGCCACTTCGATCATCCACGGGATCGGTCCCCAGAAATAGGTGAGGAATTTCAGGAACGGATTGACTTGCTTTTCTTCAATCTCATTCGGTCCATACTGGGCCAGCCGTTTCTGCGCCTCGGCTTGGCTGAGGCCGTCCGGCGACGACTCCAGTTTTTTCTCCACTTCCTGCAGGGGCATGGATTTCAAGTCGTCCTTCGTATC
>CAVVDU010000033.1:0-13326 GCA_963746935.1 uncultured delta proteobacterium
TTATTGTTGGCACTGTTGATTTTGAACACTTCTATTCCGAAAACTCCATACCTTTCGGAGTTCCAGCTGTGGTATGTCCTGCAATGTTCCGCCTGACGGGTTCTACCCGACGTTTTTGTCCTTCGACCATGTGTGCCGTTTTTGCTCAACTTCTAGCGCCAACTTCCTCGCTTGGGCTAAGATAGACAGTACCTTTTGCTGATTCAATCCCGTTATTATCTCTAACTCTTTTGCTTCTGCGACTGCAACCTTGGCAATAGTGTCATAGCTGGCTTCAACCAGGCGCTGCGATAGAACTTCACCTATCCCCTTGAGCTTTTGCAGATCTTTCAGTTGATTCTTCATAGCATTCTCCCTGTCGTTCGTCTCGCCGATACTATGTCACTGATGTGGTCCATATGTGGTCTTTCAGTTTTTCAGGATCTGCGTCCCTGAAAGAACCCGACAATCACAACAATAATGGCAAGGACCAGGAGAATGTGAACAAAACCTCCAAGCGTGTAACTTGTCACCAGACCCAACACCCACAGAATGAGCAGAATTACAGCTATTGTCCATAACATGGCAAGTCTCCTTTCCAATTGTACTTTCGCATTTCCGACTTTAGTATCACCATACCTGCAGGCAGTGGTCATACAATCTCGCGGATGCTTTCAGCTGGCATGTTCAGGTAATTTTCATGATGGCGTCGCGTAACATTTTTCTGACATCATCCAATGCTTGTTCTGTTCCAGTTTTGAGTTCTTCCCATTCACTATCGCTGGCCGCCGATATCCCCTGCAGTTTTAACGCTGCCTCATCCCGCTTTACCTTCAACGCTTCGATAGCATTGGAATATTCAAGTCTTGTCTCGGGCAGGGCGCTTGTTGCCTTGATCTTGAGTTGTTCGATCTGCATATCCCATTCGACCATCTGTGAAGAGAGCCTTTCGACGTACTCTGTTCGCTTGTCCATGAAAGCAACCTCCGTTATATTCTCCTGGAAACAAAACAATCCAAATCTACCAGAAAGCACGAATGTGCTCATGTTCTGCAACTGCAGCTTGATGGACTCAAACCGTCGCTTCAGTCCTTCGACCATGTGTGCCGGTGTTTCTCATCTTCCCCCGTCATCTTCCTGGCTTGGGTTACGATAGACCGTACCTTCTGCGGGTTCATCCCCGCAATTCTCTCCAGCCCTTTTTCTTCTGCTGCTGCAACCTTGGCAATAGTGTCATAGCTTGATTCAACCAAGCGCCGCGATAAAATTTGCCCTATTCCTTTAAGTTTTTGCAGCTCTTTCATCTGTGTCTTCATAGCATCCTCCCCCGATTATTATTTTGTGCGTAAACTCACGTAAGACCTTGGACGCCAAGGTTCAAAGTCCTTTTCCCGGCAGCTAACCGGATTGCCTTCAACCACCGACAGGCACTTTGAGTTCTGCCAACTGAGTCCGGCTCAGAATTATGATAGAGGAGAAGTAGTGCGTGAGATGAGCAATCCCTATAAATAATCGGGTGTACATAGCTTGCTAGTCAGCGCCAGGCTGGTCTATAAAGTCATGCCGTTGCGCGTTGTTGAACACGACTTCAATCGTCTTCAACTCGTCGTAAGCCGCCTTTATACTCCCGCGTTGAATCAGGTCCGGAATCCTCATTTTCATGATCTCCCATTTGCCGACCAGCTCCTGAACCTCACTGGTTACCACCGTTGTGGTATCCAGCTCCGGCTTTGCAGACTTGAGCTTCAATTCATCTATCTGCCGGTTGAAATCACTGAGCATCCTTTCGGCCTCAGCTTTCATTTTTGCCTTGTTCCCCTCAACCGACTTACTGGCTTGGCGAGCCTGCCCGGTAGCTTCCTCCAGCGCTTTCTTGGCCTTTGGATATTCCTTGGCGGCCAGGAGGTGTGTAGCCATGGAAAGGGACTCTTCAGCTCTTTTGTATTCTTCCGGAGCATAAAGTTCGGCCTCCTTCTGTTTCGCCTCTGACAATGCTATTTCCGCATTTTTGATTTCCTCGGTTGGGGGCCCCATTCTCTTTTTCAGGAACAGAATCCATATGAGGAAGAGAATCACGAGAACTACGACAATGCCCGCAATGACGTAAAGATATGTGACATCGATAGACCTTAACATCTCCATAAATTTTTCCATTGTTTCCTCCTGTTCAGTATTGTTACCAACACTTTCCTACTTCCCAAAAACTTTCTTGACCTTCCCAAGCTTTTCCTGAGCTTTACCGGTTAACTTTTCAACTTTGCCCTTGGTCTCCAACGTGGGATTATCGGTAACTTTACCGGCCACTTCCTTGACCTTACCCTTTGCTTCGTGAAATTTTCCTTCCACCTTGTCCCTGATACTCGATTTCATGATATTTCTCCTCTCGGGTGTGGCGATATTTTCTTCGCTGCAAAATTTTTCTATTTCTCAGAATTCCCTCTTCTGCTTCTCCATAACTTATCTTCATTGAATAACAGAACCTCGACTTTAGCAGAAAGCACGACAGTGCAGATGTCCTGTTAAAGAGATAAACCGCAACTAACGTGCCAGATAAGACCAGTGAATATTGTAATAGTAACTGATTGATTATACAGGGTAAAATGGAAAGAGAGTGTGTGGGATTAAGGTAAAACCGTCTGTGGCTTCCGTCATATATAACATAACTGCCATATATGACAGACCACGTCAGGAGTTGCAGCTGAAGGTTGAAGACAGAAGGCTAAAACATACAAATCGACTTCTAAAGTTAGGATTATGCCTCGTTAGTCACATAAAAAAAACCAGAGTAATTGCAATTTATTGATTATTAATTCTTTCAGCCTGAGCACCAAGCATAGTTACTATTGACGCACTATACCGTATTTCCGCATCCGGGCTCGAAGCGTGCTGGGGTTGAGACCAAGAAGTACCGCTGCCCCGTTTTTCCCTTCGATTCTCCATCCGGTTGCCTTGAGCACCTGGAGGATGTGGTCTCGTTCCAGATCGGCGAGGGCCTTAACGTCCTGGGTTTCAAGCCCACCAACCTTGCGGAAAGTGTCGAACCGGTCCAATACCTGCAGTGTGGTTCCCTGGCTGGTGATAATCGCCCGCTCTATGACACTTTCCAACTCCCGTACGTTGCCCGGCCAGCTGTAATCCTGGAGGGATTTCATGGTCTCTTTTGAAATAGACTCTATCTTCTTGCCCATTTTCTTGTTGAATTTAGCAATAAAATGACTGACGAGCAGCGGGATGTCTTCCGCGACGCTGCCGCAGCGGCGGGATTGTGATGGGGAAAACATTGAGTCGGTAGAACAGATCTTCCCGAAACCTGCCGTTGCGAATCTCTTCTTCAAGGTTACGGTTGCTTGCGGCGATGATCCGGACATTGACCTTGATGGTGCGAGGGTTTCCCAGCCGCTCAAACTCGCCATCCTGGATGAACCGGAGCAGCTTGCTCTGCAGCTCCAGCGGCATCTCGCCGATCTCGTCGAGAAATATGGTGCCGCCGTCGGCCAGCTCGAAGCGCCCCATCTGGCGGACATTCGCCCCGGTGAACGCACCTTTTTCCCTGCCGAAGAGCTCGCTTTCGATGAGATTCGCCGGCAGTGACGTGCAGTTGACCGTAATCATCGGCCGGTCCTTGCGGGCACTACCGGCGTGGATGGCACGTGCTACGACTCCCTTGCCGGTTCCGGTCTCGCCCAGGAGCAGAACTGTCGCATTCTGGGGTGCCACCTGCTCGATACGAAAGAATACATAGGACATGGCACTGCTTTGCCCGATGATCTCGCCGAAGTTGTACTCCCCGGCAACCTCCTGCTGCAGGTAGACGTTCTCGGCCTGGAGCCGTTCTTTCAACCGTTTAATTTGCTCAAGCGCATCATGAAGCGACTTTTCCGCCTCCTTGCGTTCTTCTATTTCCTGCAAGAGATGCACATTAGACTTGGTCAACTCTTCCGTTCTGGCTTGTACGGCCACCTCCAGCTGGTCATGTGCTTTTTGCAGTTTCTCTTCCAACTGATGGCGGACCGTGCCGTCAACAATCGAGGTCAGGATGTAAACGGCCTCAGGTTCGACAGTATCCACCGCTATACTCTGAAGTTGGCAATAGACCTTGATTTTGTTTTTTAACTTCACAGTGATTTCGCATCTCAGTGTGGACCTGCGGTGTAAAACCAGTTCAAGGTGGTTGGCAAATATCTCCCGCCCCTTCTTATCGGCAATCAAACTGCTAAAGGGTTTATTGGCCAGCAGCTTCCGGTCGATTCCCAACAGGTGCGCACCGGCAAGATTTACCTCCCGTATCACGCCATGCGGGTCAAAGGCGAAATAGCCGACCGGTGCAAAGTCATAGAGTTCGGCGTACTTGTCGCGCGACACCTCAAGCTCTTCCCGGGCTCGTCGCAGTTCTTCATTCTGCAACTCCAACTCCACCTGGGAAACCTGCAGTTCGTGGAGGAGACGCCGCATATCATCCTCCGACCGGGGAGGATTTTCCCTTGGCGCTTTCGACTCCAACAGCGCTTCAGCGCTTCGGCGCAGTTCGGCAGCCTCGGTTCCTGTATTTTTTCCACTTTTCATGAATGACCTCACTTCACTATTTTACCTGGACAGCCGTCAAACGCAATGTCCACACTGAAAGGATACTCTGCCCTGTAGACTTAAATTCCTAAAAATGCAAGGGGGGCACATCTCAGCAGGTTGCAACGCTGCACACTGAGATGTGCCCTCTTTTTGCATTCTCCAACATGGCGGTCGCCATGGTCTCCCAGCTGATCAAGCAAAAGAACACTCCAACCGAGCTTCATAAATACAAGATACAGTGCTCAGACGAATAATTTGTAAAGGAACTCTGGCTCGAAGGTCAAGGTTCGTGCTTAACCAGAAGAATCGAGCAGGGCATTTTACGAATAAGATCATCGTTACTCCGCCCGAACATCAAATTCTCCATACGCGACTCCATATGCTCCAGAAGCGATACTTCATGGGCAGTCAAGACGAGGAGATCGATGTTTTTCTCTTCAATCACCTTCAAAACCTCCTCTGTCGGGTGCCCCTCCCGGATCATTTCATGGATAGTACAGCCGCCCGTTTTCTCCCGGATGATCAGAGTGTCGAGTTTCAGCTTTGCATCTTTGACGATACGCTCGTACTCTTCTTTAAGAGAAAGCATCGGCAAGTTCCACCCTTCGAGTCCGAAAGGGTTATGAATAACATGAATGAGGTAAAGCTCAGCCTTATATTTGTGGGATAGTGAAACCCCGAAATGAAAAGCTTTCTGGCTGCTTCTGGTGAGTCCGCTCACAACAAGTATCCGTTTGATGTCTTCCATAACTATCCTCCTCTCACTTGGTTGGCAAGTTTTCAGCTTGCCGGTATATGGAGAGAAACACCTCCAATCAGGTAGCCACCGATCTACAGTGGGGCACCTCTCCGCTCTAACGCTGCCACCTTAGCCAGACGGCGGCGATGGCGCTCAGCCCCGCTGAACGTGGCGCCGAGAAAGGTCCTGACCAGCTCCCAGGCCTGGGCGTAGCCAACCACCAGACTGCCGAGACAGAGTATATTCATGTCGTCGTGCTCCACCCCCTGGTGTGCGGAATAATCGTCGTGAACCAAGGCGGCACGCACTCCGGAAACCTTATTGGCGGCAATGGATGCCCCTACGCCACTCGAGCAGAAAGCTATACCTCGATCCAGCAACCCTTCCCCCACTGCCTGGGCCAGGGGGACGACGAAATCGGGATAATCATCATCCGGATCGAGCTCTATGGCACCAAAGTCCTTTATCTCGTACCCGGCAGCCAGAAGGGCTGCAGCCATCCGTTCCTTCATGGTGAAGCCGCCATGATCGGCAGCAATGCCAATTCGCATAACCGTCACTCCTTTCCGCACTTGCGATCAGGCTCATGGCCCGATCGCAAGGGTTTCTTACGGCTACTCCGTACGCACACGATCCCTGCTGACAAAACCAAGGTCATGAAAGCCCTTCTTCAGGTCCTGCAATGCCGAACCGATGAGCGACTCGAGAGTAGCCTGATCAGATCCCACCGCAGTCAGGGTTATATCCAGCTCGGGTGTCTCGCCGGGCATGGTTGCCAACGACTTGATGTACACATCGGGATGGGCGGGAACAACCCTGCTGAGAACAGGTTCCAGCACCGATTCGTCATTGCAGCAAACGGTGATGGTGTGCATTACGGAGATGCCGCCTCTGAAAGTCTCCTGCAGGAAAGGCTGCAGGGAGCTATTGAAGATTCCTTTCAATTCTTTGGGAATTCCGGGCAGGCTTATGAACACGGTCTGTTCGGCATGAAGCAGGGAACAGGGTGCCGTGCCGATAGTGTTGTACAGCGGGATCGATCCTGCTGGCAGCCAAGCCATCTTCTCCCTTGCCGGTGTCAGGCCTCCCTGGGCCAGAATCCCTTTGTCAAAAAGGGCATCGTAGCTTTCCTTGATCATCTGCTGCGCCTTGGCATTCAACTGCAGTTCTTTGCCGACGCATTTGGCTATGGCAGCAAGGGTCAGATCGTCCGCTGTCGGTCCGAGACCGCCGGAGGTAAGGATGACCCCGGTGCCACGATCCATTGCGGCACGCAGCTCCCTGGCAATACAATCGAGGTCGTCACGGAGAACTGTTCCTCGACTCACATGACCACCCATACCGGTTATTTCCTTGCACAGCCAGTGAGTATTTGTGTCCTGTATTTCTCCGTTGAGAATTTCATTGCCAATGATAAATATTTCCACGGTTGCCGATTCCTTCATTGTAATCTCCTTTGTATGCGGAATGTCTGGCCGCATATTTATGTAGGTAGTTTCTTTCCGGAAAGTCTTGGCTGGGGCCGGGTTGGAACTTCCCCGAAACCTCTCGTAATCGGTCGCCACCCGTTATACTTATCAGCTAATATGCCGGTTTCAGGCGGTTTTCTTGCTGTTGCAATCGTGCAATGAAGCCGTACGAGAGACTCCGTGAAAGCCCCAACCCTCCACGGAACAGTACTTTTTCAGTTTCCGGATGAGAAACTACACGAATAATTAGCGCCGCGCATGATGATTACTGCCTGGAAGAGAAAAATGTGTAAAGAGTGGGTAATACCTTCCAATCAATACACACCTTCAATAATACCATGGGAATTGCAGATAGTTAGGAGTAGCTCCACAAAATGTGGAGCGCAAGTGGGAAATCGCGGACTTGATTGTTAATGGGGGGAAATTGAAGCGATTCTTACATTCTGCTGAAAATACTATTGAGTCTCTTCGTCGGTTTGCGATTCATCACTATTGTCAGATGGCGGGGGACTGTTTTTATCCATTTTGCGCTGCAATTTCTCGTCGTTCTTTTTTTTCTTTTCCAATTCTTTCTGTCGCTTCTGAAATTTAAAATTAGGCTTTGCCATAGACCCACTCCTTTTTATACCGTATACGGTGTTCGGCCCAGGGGAAAAACTCTCATGCCAGGCAGGTCAATCTTCGGAAGAAACGAATTACAGTTCCGGCACTCGCAACAAAATGCCGCACAGGGAAAGCTCCTGGAATCTGTATCTTTTTCAATAAAAAAAAGCCCCGGAAACAACCGGGGCTTTTTTACATCGACAGAGTACGTAGTTTAGATTCTTCGTACGTTCGCGGCCTGTAGCCCTTTCGGACCCTTGGTTACTTCAAATTCTACTCTATCGCCTTCAGCAAGGGATTTAAACCCGTCGCCCGCAATCGCGGAGAAATGACAAAATACATCTTCACCATTTTCCTGCTCCAGAAAACCAAAACCCTTGCTGTCATTAAACCATTTTACTGTTCCGTTTACCATGTGATACTTTCTCCTGATACTTCTTGTTAGTTGTAACCGATATAATTACCGGATGACCCACTCTAACAGCTTTACTCGATGGAATGCAAGCAATTAAATATAAAATCTTTTGCCGTGATTGTTTACATCGCCCATCTCACTGTTTTTACACCACTTCCTCTCAAAAATACATTTGCGAATACTTTTCCGGCTTTCGTGTAGCCGTTCAAGATTCATCTTTTTCATTCCATATCGGGTTATTTTGGTCATCGGGATGGAGCTTTTCACGTTCTTCCGGGAACATGTGCCAAAAGGACTTGTCAATTGCGCCTTCCGCGTAGTCCTTTTTGCGGTCATGGGCAAACGGACACCACCAGTTTTCCACGATTTTTACCAGATACGCGGCGTACCGGAATAACGCAACACTCAAGGGACAATAGAGCTTACAGTTAAATACCCAGAAGAATCGGTAATGCGCCGGATGAAAACGAGATATATTGATAGTCGGCTGATCTTTCATTCGGTATCGGTGAGAAACCCAGGAAGGCACAAAATCCCAATACGACTGAATCTCCATGCCACCGACAAGCGTGAGATGTGTTTTTACCAGAAAAACCCCGAATGCGACAAACGGTATCGTGGCAATCATGGGCAGATAAATAAGCGGGACTCCGAGAAAAACCTTCCACAAGGGCTGCGATACATAGTTGCAGCCCATTCTTACTCTTTTCATTTGGTCCCTTTTTCCCGGTTGCTGGTTCGTGCCGTTCAGCCACTTTCGTAGCGGCAAATCCATGCGTAGACTAGTTTCCATCCGGAAACTCCGGATGTGAAACTGGCGGTTTCCAATTCGGAAACGAAGATTTTTTTGTCCTGACCAGAAACTTTTGCCTGCAAAAGTTGACAGCGAAGGCTGCCCGTTGGCCGAGTCCTCCGGACGAGTCAAAATTAAGGGATTGCGCGGAGACGTACTACTGTAAGTCTCACAAACAAGACCACTGATTGACGCAGTCAGGGCGACAATCCGGCCTCACCGTATTGGACAGCATAGGCTGCCCGCAGGGTGAGGCCTGTGGGCGAATCAAAAAGGACCGTATCCGGATGGAAACAGACTTACAGTGTCGATCAAACTACAGTCTCTTCCGCCACTTTCGTCTTTTTCACACTCTTTCGAACTGCACGAACTTTTTTTACTACCGGTGCACATTCAGGAGGCGGCAAATATGAAGCAGGGTCAGCCGGCTGAAGGGTAGTGTAATGGGAAGAGGCAATTTTCCTGATTATTCCATCACTGAACTGGATCGTTGCTTTGCCTTCGGCCACCGCTACAACCATGCCGGTACCCCATTCATTCATTCCGCTGTGACTTACTGCAATTCCGCGTTTGACGTTCATTTTTTTCTCCTTTTTTGAAAGGGTTTCTGGTAGCGGATTTAACATTTTGAGCATTAAATCCTGACCAAATGACCCGACCTCCGTATTTAAATAGTTAAATACGGCATTTGCTGCCACAGGAAGCACAGCCGGCATTGAGAAGACAAGGGAACGCCATCGGGTGGCTCTCCTTACGCTGACAACATTTTGATTTTTCTCGATGTCCTCTGTGCACTCTGTGGCTGATTGCTTTTTTTGTTTAATAAGCTCGTTGAATTAATTCACTATGTTTGATCAGGGTCACCCATACGGACAAGGACCTGGTGTTTGACCAGGCTCCGCTGCAGCACTATGATCCCATCTTGTACTCGCTGACCATCCATCTCCAGCCACGCTACACCACGCTCGCAACCATGCGGATTCTCGACACGGATCTCATAGACTGCTTCACCGTGACAATAGCGAAGGCTGAACCCTTCCCATGTTGCGGGTATAACCGGATTTACCCGCAGCCGCTCCCCGCGTACCTGTAAGCCCAGTATCTCTTCTACCCAGGCCCGGTACATCCACGCCGCTGAACCGGTATACCAGGACCAGCCGCCTTGGCCGACCCGTCCGGGCAACCGGTACACGTCGGCGGCGATCACGTAAGGCTCAACCCCATACTTCCAGACCGATTCCGGATCCCGTGCATGTTCGATCGGGTTGAGCATGCGCAGCATTTTCACCGCCCGCTCCCCGTCACCCTTCCGCGCCATGGCCATGGCCATCCAGATGGCGGCGTGGGTGTACTGACCACCATTCTCCCGAACCCCCGGAGGGTAGCCCTTGATGTAACCGGGTGAGGGAACCGTTTTGTCGAAAGGAGGCTCGAAGAGCAGCACCAGCCCCTCATCCTCAAGGACGAGATGCTGCCATGCAGACTCCAGGGCCTTTTCCGCACGTTCCGGGTCGGCTGCGCCGGAGAGCCAAGCCCACGATTGGGGGAGAGAGTCGATCTTTGCCTCCGGATTTGCCGAGGAACCAAGGGGACTGCCATCATCGAAGGTACCCCGCAGATACCACTCCCCGTCCCAGCCTGCCTTTTCAACCCGACTGACCAGGGCACTCCTCTCATCCTGATAGCACCGGCTCAGCTCCGGCTGGTGCAAAAGGTCGGACAATTCGATCATCCCCTGCAACAGATCCACCAGGAACCAGGCGAGCCACACACTCTCCCCTTTGCCCCCGGCACCCACCAGGTTCATTCCGTCGTTCCAGTCTCCTGTCCCGATCAACGGCAATCCGTGGGGCCCTGTCGTCAGGCCTTTGCTTACCGCGCGTCGGCAATGCTCGAACAGTGTGGCGCGTTCAAAGGTGACCTCAGGGGTGGAGAATATCTCGTACTGATCGGCTGCCAGGGTCGGAGCATTGAGGAAAGGAATCTCCTCTTCCAGGATTGCGGAATCACCGGTGGTCCGGACATAGTGGGCGACAGCGTAGGGAAGCCACAGGAGGTCGTCGGATATGCGCGAACGGATGCCTGCCCCGGAAGGTTCGTGCCACCAATGCTGGACATCCCCCTCTTTGAACTGGCGACCCGCTGCAAGCAGGATCTGTTTGCGCGCCAGATCGGGACTGGTATAAAGAAAGGCCATGACATCCTGCAATTGATCACGAAACCCGAATGCACCGCCGGACTGGTACAGGCCCGAACGTCCCCAGAGACGGCAGCTCAGGCTCTGGTATTGAAGCCAGCGGTTGACCAGAAGATCCGCGGATAGTTCGGGGGTATGCACTTCAATGGTTCCCAGAAGGGCATCCCACCATGCTTTTGTCTCATCAAGCGCGGTCTCCGTTGCCTGATTCTCCCGATAGGCGAGAACCAGGTTATGGGCCTGCTCCATCGATTCTGCCTGGCCCAGCATGCAGGTAATCTCACCCCTCTCGCCGGGAGCCAGTTCCATGCTGACCCGAAGTGCCGCGCACGGGTCCAGTCCGGCCCCGGTTCGCCGAGACAACCTGAGCTGTTCCATCCCCACCGGCTTAGCCAGCGATCGATTGCGCCCGATAAAGGAGGTGCGATCGCCGCCATAGGATTCGGCAGGGGGATTCATGGCTGCAAAGGTAATCCGCTCCCCATACTCGGGGTGGTAGCGATTCCAGGCGAACAAGGCCTGGGTTTCGTCATCCCAGTGGGTCATGACGTGCATCTGGGAGGACTCGCGGTTTTCGCCCAGGGTCAATTCGACATAATAGGTCACCGAAAGCCTGCGTCGCCGGGATGTGTCATTCTTCAAGCTCAGCATCTGGAGCTTGACAGGGTCCCCTCCGCTTTCATCCACCGGAACGAAAACCGTCAGCTCCTGTTCGATCCCGTGGCTGTTATGCTCGAAAACCGAATATCCCGCGCCATGGCGGGCCCGATAGGCGGTCTGCTCGCGGATCGGTGCCGAGGTCGGTGTCCAGCTTGCGCCGCTCTCTTCGTCCCGGATATAGAGCGCTTCGGATGAGGGGTCAATGACCGGGTCATTGGACCACTGCGTCAGGCGATTGCGCTGGCTGTTTCCATACCAGGTAAAACCTGCTCCTGTTTCCGTCACCAGCGTTCCGAAGGTCGGATTGGCAATGACGTTTGCCCAGGGCGCTGGCGTGTGCGTGCCCGGACCCAGATAGATTGCGTATTCGCGGCCATCCGGTGTAAAACCACCCAGGCTGTTGAAATAGTTCAACTCCATGAAGGGAAGCGGTGCTGAGGGGTCACGGAAAACGCGTTTTCTGACCAGAGGTTCGGGAAGCTCGGGAATCTCCACGGGCATGCCCAATTGCTGGGGCAAAGTGCCGCGTGCCGCCACCAGCACTACACTGGCAGAAGACTTGAGCAGCCGCAAATCCTCTTCCGGTATTTGCGACGCGCAGCGCAGGAATATCCCGCCAGGCCGGTCAATCCCTGCATACTGGGAACGCGACCGGACCAGGAGTTCGAGTCGTTCACGCAGCGGCTGCTCGTAGCCGCCCGCCTCCTCATTGAGGATCACCAGATCGACGGTCAATCCGTGCAGGCGCCAATAAGTGTGCGCCTGGAGCATCTGACTGACAAGGGCGATATCACGTGCTTCTTTGATGATGACCATGGCGATTGGCACGTCACCGGAAATTCCATAAGGCCACAACCCGGCCTGACCCTTGCGATTCTCTGCCAGTCGCTCGGCAGGCGGGCGCAGCAGAGGATTGGGATACAGCAGGTGGCTTGCCAGTTGCTGGAAACGGCGTGCTTCGTCAGGCAGCATGTGCAGTACCTGCAACTCCTGCTGGGCCAAACCCCAGGCAAAATCTATCGTCCGATCGACGACATGTGGTTCACGGTACTTGTCCATCAGCCCCAAAACCTTCTCCCGCGAATCCGCGGCAGCCAGGACCAGGGAAACCCGGACTTCCTGGCCAGGCTCCAGAGTCAGACCATGACGGAGACTGAGAATAGGGTCCAGGACAAAACCCTGACTGTTGCCGAGCGCCTGAAGGCTTCCCATCGGATTGGCAAGGGTCCTTCCCCGGCCAATGAAGCGAACCCGGTCGGTTTCAAACTCCAAAGGCTCATTCTTTGCCCGATCAAAGGTAAGGCGGTGCGCCACATACAGGGACGGGGCGTTTTCGCCGCGGGGGCGACGGTAGGCAAGGAGCGCCTGTTGCTCCGGAACGGCTTCCGTCCGGATGAAAAGCTTGTTGAAAGCCGGGTGCTGCCGATCTGCGTTGTGCGGCGCCATGGATAGTTCGTTATAGCTGGTAAGGGTAAGATGGCGAACACGGGTAGTGCGATTAGCAAATGTTATCCGGCGAATCTCCACGTCATCTTCCTGTGAGACGGTTACCTCAGTTTCGATAGAGAGTCCTCTATCAACGCGCCGGAACACGGCCCGGTCAAGGGCGAAAGTAACGGAATACGATTCAACCTTTCCGCCAACGGGTTGATAGGTTGTGGACCACAATTTGTCCGCATCAGCCTCGTGGATATAGCAAAAAGTCCCCCACGAATCGCAGGTGCGATCGGACCGCCAGCGGGTAATTTCATTGTCACCCCACTGGCCGTGGCCGCCGCCGCTGTTCGTGACCATCAAACCATAGCGGCCGTTGCAGAGCAACAGGCTCCCTGGGGGTGGAGGTGTGGGGTGTGGTAAAGGTGGTCGCCACGGGCGCAACTGCGTCCGCGCCTCAGCAATACCGGC
>CAVVDU010000034.1:0-24693 GCA_963746935.1 uncultured delta proteobacterium
GCTAACTGTCACGAGTTGATGCTCCTTGTGTATTTCCTGTGGCAAGCTGAAAAAGCAGGCACCAAATGTCGTAATTGTAACGGACAGAAGGAAACAAGGCGGGAAATTTCCAGGGCTTGAAATCAATGTCAGATATCTACCACGCAAACAGCACTGTATCGCGGGAAGTACTCTCAAATTGGTATCAAATCGCTACGGCGCGCAAAAAAAACCGGCGGGAAAAACCCGCCGGAACATTATTGATCCAAAAAAAACAGAAACTGGCTTGTAAAACAATCTCAGCAGTCATCAATAAATGACAATACCTGTGGGAACGCCATCATTAGTGAGCGGGTAGTTGTTGATGGGCGTCAACGCTCCTGCCGAATTCATGAAAAACGCCTCGATACGGCCAGGCGAAGCAAAGTCCCACTCGGTTGCAAAGAGATATTTGCTGCTCGGATTGGCGACCGCATAGCCAACCGTTGCAAACGTGGTCGCGAACGGCGATCCGGCAACCTCGGTCAGAGTTCCATTTGAAGCCACCTGCACTACCGAAATAGCAGTGCTAGGGCCCGAAACGATAGCCAGCTTGCCTTTGCGGGCTGTTGTCACAGCCTGACCTCCCGCTGCAGCAATGGACTCCACAAGGGTCGGTGCCCCAAGCGCATCAAGGCTGAAACTGCTAAGCACGCCGCCCGTACCAGTAGAAAGCCCCAGAGTAGAAGACGAAAGGGCAAACGAGGTGATTGAGCCGCCGGCAGTATAGGCAAAAGGCGATCCAGCTATGGGGGCCAGGGAACCGTCAGCAGCAACACTGAGAACAATGAGGGTATTCGTATTGGGTGCCAACACATATAGGATTGTCCCGACAATGTTCAAGGTCATCCCGTCCGCAGCATCCCCGATAGCGAAGGGCGAACCTGCCACTGGTGTCAGCACTCCGTCTGCCGCAATGGAAAACACTGATATGTCGGATGTAATTTCATTTCCCACAAACAGATAATTTTCCTTGGCATCCACAACCATACTTCCGCATTGCCCCATTGTCCCGCCACTTGCAACCGGAGCGCCAACAGCGGTAAGTTCACCGGTGCCTGCATTCAAAACAAAGGAAGTGATGGTATCGTCCCCCTTGTTTGCCACGAACAGAAGCTTTTTAGCAGAAGCAAGCGCTATCGGATTCGAGGCGAAAAAAGGTACCGGGTCCCCCTACACCTCCCGTTGCAAAAGGAGAACCGGGCAAGGACTCCAGAGACCCGTCCGACTTGATGGCAAACCCTGAAACATAATTCGGAAGATTTACGAATGGGCTAACGCTGGTATCACCGCTATTGTTGTTCACATACAGGTACTTGCCGTTGTAGGGGGCCACCACGAACGTGTTGTTGTCACTCCCACATCCGCCCAACAACAAGCCCGCCACTGCCATAAGAACCAGAAATAAATGTTTGAATCTTCCCATGATTACTCCTCCTGTTTTTGATTTTACTGCCATTCATCACATTGAAATTGATTGATCAAGATACCGAAAAACCGACCGTAAGCATTCACACAGGAACTCCCGGTCGACCTTCCGAAACAGCAAAACCGCCTCCATCAGCATCGTGCCAACAGAAGCGGCCATCTCCAGGCTTTCTTGACTTCAGCGACAAAATCCAGCGAAGCCTACTAAAACAGCGTTCCATTAAATTTTTAATTTGGGATAATTACAACATAATAATTTGTCATGTCAACTATTTTAATCCTCGACATATATAATCTGAGAATAGACAGAACGTGTAAGAAATTCAAAGCTTGATGTGTCTGAGGCAAACTGGAAAAGCAGGGAGCAAATACCTGATTGTCATGGCAGAAGGTGACAAGACGGGAAACTTCCAGTGACCTGAGATCGTAGCCATATCTCTTCAACGCAAACTTTACTATTTCTCTACATATTCTTCGCAATCTGTCGGCATGACCGTAATGGTTATGTCGGGGTTGCCGCAGTTGCCGCTGTACGGATTGTTAAACCTTCCTGGATCAAAGGCTTCAAATCCTTGTTTACGCGTGTTTTCTGCTTCAACCTTCCGACAATTGCCTCGCGGTACTTCCCCTCGTCAATAGTGCTCGTTATTAGTTAACCATGGAGCAGCTTTAGGTAAACTGCTTTCCAGCTTGATCACCCCTGCTGCCAAGACTGGCATGAGACCTGAAAGTTGGCTGCACTTGGCGGAAGATCAGTAGTAATCAGGTTGTTTATTATCTTCAAGACCGCACACCTGTGATACCGGTGTGCGCAAAAAACCCCGGCGGGAATTTCCCGCCGGGGGTGAAGGCTACCTGGTATCAGGTAAATCGGTGATTGGAGCTTGAGGAACCGTCAGTAAATCGCCAGAGAGTTCGCATAACCCGGATTGGTGATAAGATAGGTGCTGATGGACGTCAAGGCACCTGCGGAGTCTATTTTGAAAGCCTCAATCTGATTATCACCGCCAAAAAATACTTCGGTAGCATACAGGAACTTCCGCTCGGATTAGCGATCGCATAGCCGCTGGTTTGCATCGCAGTCGTGAACGGCGACCCGGTTACCTGCGTCAGCGTTCCGTCTGTAGCCAACTTAACGACGGAGATCTGGCTGTCGTCGCCGCCCGACAGGAATGCCAGCTTGCCGTGGCGGGCGCTTGATATGGCCTGGTTGTTCCCACCCACGACCAAGGGCGTCGAGAAGCGTCGGAGCGCCGATAGAATCAATGCTGTAACTGGCAAGCACCCCACCTGAAGCACCCGAGAGGCCTCGTAACGAAGAGGCGAGCACAAAGGAGGCAATGTTACCGCCAGCGGTGTAGTCAAAGGGGGATCCTGCGATGGGTGTAAGTGCACCGCTTGCGGCAACGTCCATGACGACGATCTGATTGGTATTGAACGCCGAGATATACAAGGCGGTACCAACGGGGTTTAATGTTATTCCATCCACACCACCGGCAACGCCGATGGCGAAGGGAGAACCTGCGACCGGGGTGAGAACTCCGTTCGTAGCGATGGAAAACACCGAAATGTCTGAAGTGGTGTCATTTCCCACGAACAGGAATTTCTCGTCTTCATCCACCGCCAAGCTACCGCCTATCCCCATGGTTCCGCCGCTAACAACCGGCAGACCCACTGCGGTAAGCTCACCTGTGATTGAATCCAAAGTGAAAGACGTTACTGTATCGTCCGCATGGTTCGACGCGAACAGCAACTTCTTGACGTGGGCAATCGCAATCCTGTTTGCCGCATACCATCCGCCGGTGGCGCCGGCGCCGCCGGTCAGGAAGGGAGAGCCAGCCAGTTCCACAAGAGTCCCGTTAGCCTTGATTGCGAACCCTGAAACAGCATTCGCTGTTCCATCATTACTGACATACAGGTACTTGCCGTTGTAAGAGAATACTGGGGTGATATTATTGTCACTCCCGCATCCGCCCAGCACCAAGACCGAGACCGCTACCATCGCCAGAAACAAGTGTTTGAACCTTCCCATGATTACTCCTCCTGTTTTTGATTTTACTGCCGTTCATCACATTGAAATTGATTGATCAAGATACCGAAAAAACGACCGTAAGCATGTACGCAGGAATCCCTGGTCGAACTTCCAAAACAGCAAAACCGCCTCCATCAGCATCGTGCCGACAGAAGCGACCATCTCCAAGCTTTCTTGATTTCAGTGACAAAATCCAGCGAAGCCCACTAAAACAACGTTCCATTTAATTTATATTTTCGGTTAATTACAACATAACAATTAGACATGTCAACTATTTTAATCCTCGACATATATAATTTGAGAATAGACAGAACGTGTAAGAAATTCAAAGCTTGGCGTATCTGAGGCAAACTGGAAAAAGCAGGTAGCAAATGTCGTAACTGTAACGGACAGGTGGTGAAAGGAGGGGGAAACACTTGGAACTTAATATTGTTATTTATACGCACTCAAACCCTACTATATCCCAGGAATTACGCCGCAATCTGTCGACCAGTAAAGAATTTTGTGTAAATGCCTTTTCGGTTATAGGTCGGGCATTCTGTTTTCAAAGATGATGGTGAACTGGTTAAGGGCCGATTTCCAGTCCCGGATCGGCATGGTCCATTTCTTGGCAATGTTCTTCAAGGCCAGATAAAGCAACTTCAACATGGCTTCGTCACTGGGAAAGGAGCCTCGGTTCTTGGTGACCTTGCGTAGCGACATATTCAAGGATTCGATGGCGTTGGTCGTATAGATCGCCTTGCGAATCTCCGGCGGATAGGAAAACAGGGGAATGATCCTTTCCCAGTTCCGACGCCAGGATTTGCTGATGGTCGGATGGGTGGCGTCCCATTTCGCCTCGAACTGCTCCAAGTTCGCTTCGGCCTGCTGGACCGTTGGAGCCTGATAAATCTGCTTCAGATCGGCGGCCACCTCCTTGCGCTGCTTCCAGGAAACGTAGTTCAGGCTGTGGCGCACCATGTGGACGATGCAGAGCTGAACCTGGGTGTCGGGGAAACACGGCTTCGATGGCTTCCGGAAAGCCCTTCAGGCCGTCAACGCAGGCGATGAAGATGTCTTTTACGCCCCGGTTCTTCAGTTCGGTCACTACCTGGAGCCAGAACTTTGCCCCTTCGGTTTCGGCGGTCCACATGCCGAGGACTTCCTTAATACCGTTAAAGGTGACACCGATGGCCAGATAGACGGCCTTGTTGATGACCCGGCCATCATGCCTCACCTTGACCCGGACGGCATCAAAGTACATGATGGGATATACCTCGTCCAGGGGCCGGTTCTGCCAGAGGGCTAATCTCTTCCGTGACTGCCTGGGTGACCTGGGAAACCAGCGTAGGCGAAACTTCGACCCCGTAGATTTCTTCCAGGTGTGCCTGGATATCGCGGGTAGTCATCCCTCGGGCGTACATGGAGATGATATTGTCGTCAAAGCCGGTAAACCGGCTCTCTCCCTTGGGGAGAATGATCGGCTCGAATGACGAATCCCGATCCCGTGGCACGGTGACATCGAGATTGCCGAATTCGCCTTTAACGTTCTTCTGGTATGTGCCGTTGCGGGAATTTCGGACCTGCCAAAGTTCACGTGTTACTGAAATGCGCCCTCATTCTTTCATAATGCCTGTCCAAATCATCCATTGTTTTGTCTAAATCTATTTTCATCTTTTTCCAGGTCTTTTCGCTTGCGGTTTTGAGGTTAAACATTTTCTTATCCAACGCTTTTACCTCTTTATCCAGCGCTTTCATATCCTTGTCGAATTTTGCTCTGGATTCCTTCTTCAGATCAGCAGCCTTTACCTTCATCTCTTCCAGTTTCTGCTTTAATTCCTTTCGCTTGATCTCCATTTGCTTCTGATACTCTTCCTTCTGGTTCGAGTACCCTTCGGCTTTCCCCTGTTGCTCGGCACCAAACGCCAAGAGGGAGCCAGAGAATATGAAACACGTTAACACAGCGAACATACAGACTCTTTTCATTTCATTCTCCTTTCAGGTCCATTATAAACATAATTTTTACAGCCCTAGATTTTTAGCAGGAAAACCCGCCACAATGTCTTCGTCAATCAGGTTCTTGAGTTTACAATTTTCAGCATAATCGCAGCACTCATCACAAATATTACTCAAATCAACATTACGGTTTTCCTTTTATCTGCCTCACCCTGATTCCACTTGACATGAAAATCGTTCCTATTTGAATGTATTCAGTACATATTCGGCAATAGCCTTCGCATCCTTATCAGGAATGTTTTTCTCGTCGAATTTTGGTTATGCGCGGTCCAGGATTGCACATTTTCCCGATGACATCATCCGTCTTTATTACACCGCTTTTCTTCAGGTTTTTCGAGTGCAGGGTCTTTTTGGAATTGATCGGTTTTTCGCCACCGGGGTTGCATACGGCTTATTTTGTCTTGCCGTCGGTCGGCTTGTAGAAATCAAAATTGCCAATTTTGCCTGTCTTTTTGAATTTTTTCGACCAGCTCGGCCGCACTCCCTTACTGTGGAAATAAAGTGCACCGCCGGTCACATCTTTGAGTTGACGGTTTAAAGCTTTGCGGGCGATTTCCTTGGCGACCTCGTAAGGCCTTTCCTCCTGTGCACTGTCAGGGCGGCCGTCACACCACCAGGAGAACTGGCAGGCTCTTTCTTCCTTGCCCTGTTTGACTATCCCGCAAATCGTATCCGGAAAGCCCTCACTGCCGAGTCGGTTCATGACTACGTTAGCGACAGCGTGCATGACTTTCCTGTCCGTGCCCCTGGCTTCCCAGTAGATAGTACGCGCAAGACATGTTATCGCATCGTCCATACGTTCCTTACCTCTTGCATCCACCGCCTTGATTTCGCTTTTTGTGATGGCTTTACCGGGAGGTGCAGGCACTCCATATGGGTTGACGATATCTTTCTTTTCAAGTTTACTCGCCTTGATCTTGGCAGTTTCTTCCTTTCCCGGTTTTTTAGCTTCAATATTTGCGGATTCCTCTTGTCCAATCTGTTTGTCTTTGCATGACGTTCCGGCAAATGACATCAGTGCAATTCCGGCAACAGACAATATCAGCCGGATGACATTGGTTCGATGCAGCATCAGGTAATTTGAAATATTCAGGAGAATAGTCATGATTTCTTATTCTCATCCTTCCCCGAAGCCCGGGCAATACCGATTCTGAAAGCGAAGGACTTCTTCGCGATAAGCGGGAGCAGGATCAGGATGGTGATCGGTAGCACATCCTTTCTAATGACAGTGCCACAACCTTGAGTCCTTCCACTGCGCTCAGCACGAACAGGGCACCGATAGTAACAGTAGCGATATTACTGAATCCGGCAATTCCTTCTTCAGAGGTGATAATACCGCTCAGAATGAGTGTAGACATGATAATCAGCGCAACCAGGTCAACGGGAAGTTTCTCGGTTACAAACAATATGACGGCTATGACAACAAGTGCCAGAACGGTGATCATTGAGATGCTCATACAATCTCCACGACGAAATCGCATCAATATTGCCTGTTTGATATTGAGTTAAAATATCAAGCACACCGTCATTACAAGTCCATCCAAAACAAGTTTCAGAGCATGTGCGCAAACAGATGCGCGAACCACTCCCGAACCCTGGAAAACAATGGCCTATTGTCCCACTGTTCTTCCGTAACCAGGTCCGACTCGGCCAAATCGCCAGCAAACATCTTTTCCATTTCTCCGGCGAATCTGCTGCCGAGAATGACCGTGTTTACTTCAAAATTTTCAGAAAAGCTCCAGAAATCCAGGTTGGTCGAACCCACTGTCGACCAGACACCGTCAATTACTGCGGTTTTCGCGTGCAGTAAGGCATTGCGGCGCTCATACAGCTTCACTCCTGCCTCCAGAAGCTCGTCATAATAATACTGCCCGGCATAGAGGGCCAGCGATGAATCACTGGCTTTCGGCAGGACGATTTTTACATCGACACCACGCTTGGCTGCGTCGACCAGAGCGTTCAACATCTGGTCATCGGGAACGAAGTAGGCAGCGGTCAAATGTATCGTTTTCTCGGCAAAGGTAACCGCAGATACATACATGATGAATGTCGTCCTGCCAAGTTCACCGGGTCTGCTGCTTACAACCTGAACCAGGTCGTCTCCTTTTGCATCCAAAACGGGGAAATAATCCCTGCCGGATAGCAAAGGACCCTTCTGCCATATCCAGGCACGGAAGAAAATTTTCTGGAACTCCGCAACCGCGGGACCTTCTATCTGAACATCGGTGTCACGCCAAGGGATCGTGCTTTTATTTTTCCGGTCGGAACCGGAAAAACCTCCGGAATATACCTTGCTGATGTTTACCCCTCCGGTGATGGCAATCCTGCCGTCCACCACGAGGATCTTCCGGTGGTCACGCATGGTTATCGGCAATTTCCCATGTGCTTTCACTGGATTCAGCGGATTGAATTCCACCACATTTACCCCCTGCTCCCTCATGTGCTGGAAAAATGAAACAGGGGTATTCATGCTTCCCACGCTGTCATAAATGAGGTTAACCTGAACGCCTTCGCTTCGTTTACGGATAAGAAGATTGGCCAACTTTTGTCCAGTCTCGTCGTCCTCGAAGATAAAAGTCTCCATGTTTATGTTATATTTTGCACCTTCGATCGCCTTGAACATGGCTGCGTAGGTTGCAGGGCCGTCCACGAGCAGTTCGACACTGTTCCCCTTGACGAGCGGACTCCCGCTTACGGCCTCGATTACCTTGGTCTGACGTTCAAGAACATCAGTTGGGTTTACAGAATGTTTCAGGCGTTCCATCAAAGCCATACTTTGGCTGCTGGATAACACCCCGTTGGATGAGATTATCCGTGGCGATCCTTGATTGGTGGGAATTTCCCCGATAATGGCAGAAGTATTCGGAAGAGATGCACAGCCTGAACCGAAGGCAAATAGAGAAACTCCCAGTAACAGCCGAAGCGCTGGAAATACTTTCTCAAGAATTCTAAATTCCGGTGTCGACACAGGCAGTCCATATTCAATATTTTTAAAGTTATTCTTTTCTTTGCCTATCGCGCTTTAGTTTATCTAGCTTATCTCCTCCGGCGGAGATGTGGATTTCACCCCATTACATCCCCACCGGAAGAAGACCGACGAACTGCTGTATCTTTGGTTTTCACAAGTTCAGTCGTTCACATATCAATATGCTGGAAGTTAAATCCAGTCTGGCATTACTTCCTGGTGGCCTTTTCCAATTCAGCTCGAAGTCTGTCTGAACCGGGATTGACTGCCTTTTTGGTGAAAACAATAACTTTCGGCGTGACAGCTTTTCCATAATATGATTCATTCAGAGAGTCGCGCACCGCCAGGACAGACCCTTCGAGGTTCAACCCGGCATAGAGACCTTTTGCCTTGGTGAATGAGACAAAATCGGCTGTCACTTCAGGCAAAGTTGCCGAACCCTTGGCTCCACCACCGATCGGGCCAATTGCTATAGACGCATCCCCACCAAGCTTCACACTTGAGGATAGCAGGGAGTCAACAGCCTTCTGGTTCATCGCCAGCATTACCACCTCGGCAGCTTCACCACCTATCTGCAGACCAAAGGTTACCGACCCTAAAGTATAAAAAGCCGGTTCGCTCCAGGTACCAGTTGCACGATCACGGACCAGTAGAACGCCGGTACCTCCCGAGCCCCCTATAAAAAAACCGCCCTTAATAACTTGGGGGAATATGACCACGCCCTTGGCCTGTTTGATGTATTTCCACATCCAGGAAAAATTAGAATCGCTCATCAGATCAGCAAGTGTCCCATGGGCTTTGTCGACTATCGATTGAGCCTCAGCCTTATCGGCAGCAGTCGCTGTGGAAAATGTACCGCAAACCAAGGTAAACGTGAAGATGGCAACCAGCATTGTTATCCCCATCTGTAAAACTTTTCTTACTTTCGTTTTCATGGCACTTTTCCTTTCTCAAGTTATGGTGAAAGAATAAATATACCTTCTTTCTTTTTCATTATATCACCTTCGTCCAATCTAAATATCAATATTGTAGGCTTTCAGCACATATCTTCAGGCTCTTAATTGCTGACTCTTGGCTCATAATTGTAGACTGTCAACTGAGAGAGCAATGTGTCACCATTTTCTCGACAAGCTCTCGCATCTCGATCCTTCCAACCACGCTTCAGGGATTGCCTCTTTACCGAGAAGAGCCCCAAGGATGTTGCCGGAGATGGAGCCGGTCAAATCGGAATCCCCGAGTGGTTGACCGCCAGTCGCAGCCCCTTGGCGAGATCGCCTTTCGCAGCTACGGCACAATAAAGAGCAATGGCAAGGGCCTCGTCGGTAAAACTATCTTGTTTTCAGCTCACTCATGCCCACCCTCTTTTCCTTTCACCCGGTAAAAGTTTCCCTCCCGGTGATGACTTCTGGGATATTATCTTGTATGATCTGCACTTCATCAATACTGACACAGTCAACGGGCAGAAATCAAAAAACGCCGCTGTCATGAAAAACAGCGTCAATCAAAGAACAGGTAAACCAGCCAACCCATGCTTATTATAGTCGAGTCGCCCACCAAGGCGAAAAAAATTCAATCTATTCTGAAAGTGAAAACCATGTCCACGGTTGGCCACTTCAAGGACCTGCCCGATTCCAGTATGGGCGTCGACCTGAAAACCTACGAGCCGACGTTCGTCTACCATGAGAAAAAGAAAAACCTCCCCAAGGATCTGCGCGCGGCAGCCAAGGATGAAATCGTCATGCTGGCTGGTGACCCGGACCGCGAGGGATATGCCATCAGCCGCCATATCTACGAAGAGGTTAAGGATGTGGCCAAGGAATGCCGGCGGATGGAAGTGTTCGAGGTCACTGAAAAGGGGTTGAAGGAATCCCTTACCAAAGCGGTACCCTTCGAAGAAACCAACGAAGGGCTATACAGCGCCTTCCTCGGCCGAAGGATCGGCGACCGGCTGGTGGGCTACATCCTCTCCCCCCTGGCAAGTAAAAGCTTGCGCGGCAAGTACAGCGTCGGTCGGGTGCAGTCCCCTGCGGTTCGGCTGGTTGTGGACCGGGAACGTGAAATCAGGGATTTCACCTCAACCCCATACTGGATGCTGGACATTGAATTGGAGAAAAAAGGGGCGTCCTTTCTCGCCCGTCACCTGAAGGGTAAGTTTACGAAGGTTGAGGATGCCCAGGCCATTATCGAGGCCATTAAGGCCGAGAGTCACGCCTTGGCGGAAAAAGTGGATAAGAAGGAGGCTCGCCAGTCACCTAAGCCGCCTTTCACTACCGTCGACCTGCAGGCAGCCGCTGCCGTCCACCTCAAATTTACCCCGGAACAGACCATGAAGCTGGCGCAAGCACTTTTCGATCACGGCCTGACCACCTATCACCGCACCGACTCGGTGCGCATGGATGACACCTTCGTCAAGGAGATTCGGGAATTCCTCTCCACAGCACTTGGCGCCGAGTACCTTCCTGCGAAGCCCAACAGCCACAAATCAAAAAATACTCAGGCTGATGCTCATGAAGGTATCCGTCCGACCAGAATGCACTCCGTCGCCGATATAACGGCAATTGTTCGAAAGGAAGGACTCAGCGGCGAACATGCCCGTCTTTATGAGCTGATCTTCCGGCGGGCCATAGCCAGCCAGATGGCCCCGGCAGTCTATGACTCCACCTCCCTGCTTTTCCAGGTGGCAGGAGAAAAGTTCAGGGCCAGTGGACGGGTTTTAAAGTTCGATGGCTTCTTGAAGGTTTATGCTGTAACTGATGAAGATAAGGAAAAAAAGGGTGACGAAGAAACTGTACAGGAACTACCGCTGATAGAAGTCGGGGAACTAGTTCCGAAGGTTAAAGAAATCCTGGCGGAAAAGAAGACAAAGCCGCCCGGAAGATTCACTCTTGGCTCCCTGGTTAAAGAGTTGGAACGTCTCGGCATCGGGCGCCCGTCAACCTACGCCGCCATCACCAAAAACATCATCGACCGGGGTTACGTCAAAGAGGAAAAGCGCAAGGTTGTCCCCATGCCCCCTGGCGAAACATTGGTGGATTATCTTCGCGACAAACATCCTTGGGTTATTGATTACGCCCTCACCAACAGGATGGAAGGTTTTCTTGATTTGATCGTCGAAAACAAGGAGACCTGGCAGCGATTCTGCAAAGGTGTTCATGGCAAAATGGCTTTCACCATGCCGCCGGTTCGGGCCGTGGGCGGCGGCCCCAGCGAGGCCCAGTTGAAGTTTGCCCGGGACCTGGCAACGAAAAACAACCTCACCATACCCGAAGAAACCCTGGAGAGCGGCAAAGCCCTGTCATTGTGGATCGAAGGTGTTGTACGCAGAAAGGGGCAAAAGGGAAGAAAGAGTGAGATAAAAGAGCAGGATACTGGGCAATAAGCTCTTGGAACAGAACACATACGGAATCAAGCGACAAGGGGTTAACCATACGAGGCTAGCCCCTTTTTCGTATCCTGAAAATGTCACAGAGAGTTACGGATATTGCCGATTTTGGCTAAATATCACGGAAATTTCAACAGTTTTTGTGACGCATAATGGCGTTCTCTTTCGGCATCATGATTTTCCTCATATAAACTTTTCTTTGCTTATCAGCCGGTTATCATCGTCACAGATGACAGCCCATGTCTCCCCCCTAACGGGTATAACACAGGATTCTTTACCTGACATAAAATTCCAGTCAAAATTTCAGGAATAACCAATTTATTCGCACGCCATTTCAAACCACTGTTTTCCATCACACGATCAGTTAGTTAGCATATAATATCAATCAGTTAAAAACCTGACAACGATGTTGTGTTCCAAATTTTTCCGTTGACACCTGCCTTTAGCTTAACTAAAAATGCAAAGTGATCACGCAACAGAAAGCCGTCACAGACGGGGTGTCTCCAGAGAAATCTCCTCTGCCGCTTTCTGCAATGATCAGCACCCATAAATTTTAACCGGGCTCCACAAACCCGGCATTTTCAGGAGGTTCTACAAGATGGTCGAAGAAACAATCAATCAGATGGTGCAGAAAGCTAAAGCAGCCCTTACCGAGTACAAAAAACTTGACCAGGCAAAGACCGATGCGATCTGCGAAGCAATCGCAAAAGTTATCGATTCAAACAAAGAAGAACTTGCCAAAATGGCCGTAGAAGAAACCCGTCTTGGCAACGTAGCTGACAAGACCATCAAGAACTACTTCGGTTCCACCGTCATCTGGAATGACATGAAGGACGTGAAAACCGTCGGTGTTGTCAAGGACGAAAACGATATCATCGAAATCGCCGAACCGGTTGGAGTTGTTGCTGCCGTAACTCCTACCACCAACCCCACCTCCACGGTCTGCTTCAAAGTGCTTTCATCACTCAAAGGCCGCAACGTGGTAATCTTCGGCTTTCACCCCCGCGCACAGAAATGCTGCGTCAAAACCGCCCAGCTCTGCCTGGACGCAGCCATTGCAGCAGGCGCACCCAAAGATTGCATCCAGTGGATTGAAGAGCCTTCCGTGGCAGCAACCAACGCACTGATGACCAACCCCGGTGTTGACGTAATCCTCGCCACCGGTGGCGGCGCCATGGTCAAGGCTGCATACAGCTCCGGCAACCCCGCTTTCGGCGTAGGCGCAGGCGGCTGCCCGGTGTATGTCGCAGCTGACGCCGACATTGACCAGGCTATGAACGACGTTGTCCTCTCCAAGACCTTCGACAACGGTGTTGTTTGCGCATCAGAACAGAACCTGATCTTCGACAATGCCGCGGTTGCAGAGAAAGCCGTTGCAAAGTTGAAGGAAATCGGCGTGTACCTCGTTAATGCAGAAGAAAAGGCAAAACTGGAAAAACTCTATTTCGGTGACTGCTCTGTTGTGTCCGGCAAAGTTGTCGGTCAGGCTGCACCGGTTATCGCTGAAATGGCCGGCTTTTCCGTGCCCGAAGGGACCCGCGCTCTGTTGGTCGGCCCACTCAAGGGAACCCAGGAAGTTGAGCCCATGAGCCGCGAGAAACTTTCTCCGAGCCTTGGCTACTACATCGTTGACGGTAAAGATGCAGCCATCAGCCTCTGCGCCGATCTGCTGAAAAAAGGTGGCGCAGGCCACACCGCAGGCATCCACTCCGCAAGCGACGCCCTCTGCGTTGAATTCGCAGAGAAGGTCGACGCAAACCGCGTAACCTTCAACTCGCCCACCAGTCACGGCGCAATCGGCGGCCTGTTCAACGTTATGATCCCCTCGTTGACCCTTGGCTGCGGTTCACAGGGCAACAACATCACCACCGACAACGTCAGCTTCCGTAACCTGGTAAGCATCAAACGCGCTGCTCGTCGCGTTGTCCAGGGCTAAGATAGCGTCATACCCGGATATAACAGTGCCGTGTGGCTTGCCATCGCAAGCAGGGCCACACAGCAAGCAGTAGCATGACATTCCCCCTCCGCTCCTGCGGAGGGGGAACTCCAACCCTCCTGCAGATCCCCGCACCGCTGTAACCCCCTATAGTTTCAGAGTTCTTCCGGCGTTATCTCCGATTTTGTCCTGATGCGATATAATTTGCTCACCGGTATAACGGCAACAATACCGTCGCCCTCCATTCCCGTGTTGGCAACCTCCATAATGGCAGCTGCTATCTCTTCGACCCTTGCCTCTTCAGTGTAAATTTCGATTCTCGAATGCGTGACAAGCCAATCGGGTTTGAAAAAGTTGGCATACTCTCCATATCCCTTCACTTTTGTCACGCTGAGACCTTTAACACGCATTTCCACAAGCCTGCCTTCGACTTCTTCCAAAAACTGATTCCGGATGATTGCGACAATTTTCTTCAGTTGCACGGCGATTCCTTCCCTTGGCATGTATCAGGTGAAAAGTTCAAGAAAATATTTCACTTGGCACTCAAAGTCAATTTTATATCACTCTGACAACAATATTATGATATGATCGCAAAATTTTTAAAACAACTGAATATTTACGAGGAATACCCAATGGATGATCTTCTAGCAAAAGCCTTTGATGCAATGCCGTCCCCGGTCTTTGTTGTGGACGAGGATGTACGGATACATGAATATAATATCGCGGCCGCAGCACTTCTGACATCTGAAAAACCGGAAGTGCTCCAGATGCGCGGTGGCGAAGCCCTTCGCTGCGTGCATCACCACGACGTGGAGGAGGGATGTGGCCGGGGCGAGGCATGTTCGGTCTGTGTTGTCAGGAACTCCGTGGGCAAGGCCTTCCAGGGAGGCAGCGTTGTTCGCAGTCGCCAAAAGATGGATCTCATCCGGGATGATAAAGTAATTGAGGTTTACGTCCTGGTGACCGCTTCACCTTTTGTTTTCCAGGACACACACTTTGCAATACTGGTGCTGGAAGACATCTCTGAATTGGTCGAACTCCGGAAAATTATTCCCATATGCGCTGTCTGTAAACAGGTCAGGACTGATGAAAATTACTGGGTACAGGTGGAGTCATACCTCAAAGATCGCATGGACATCGAATTTACCCACGGATTGTGCCCATCCTGCCGCGACAACTACCTGGATGAACTGGACACCCTGAAACAGAATAAGGAATAATTTCCCGATTTCACCTTGAGCTATAGGAGATTTTTTCTGCAATCTTGCGAAAATGAAATCCGTAAATGGCCAGGGTGATGGCAGTCGGAAACAGCCGGGGCCGCCGAAATAGTGACCAGAAAAACAATTTCCAGTACTGGAATCTTTCCTTGCCCAGAATTCCAAGTATCAGCATTGATTTGAACAGCGCCCCAAGGTAGCCCGGCTTAAGATGAATCCCTCCACGATGCAGAGGCTGGTAGTCCTTGAGGAAGGTGATGACGCGTCGGTAATAGTTCTTTGGCGCATATATAGTATCAATAATTGAGCGGTAGCCGTTAACAAGCAGTTCCATCTTCATTTTGGGAACGAAATTCGTTGCAATGGAGGTGTTGTTGCCGGAAGCATCCTCCAGCATTCTCCCTTCCCTGACCAGGCGCTGATACAGTTTCGTGCCGCTCAGCGCGGTGAGCATCCCGACCATGGCGGTGGCGATGCCGCTTTCCTGGATGAAACGAATCTGCCTTTCAAAAATTGTCGGTGAGTCACTGTCGAAGCCGACGATAAAGCCTGCCTGAACCTGAAGGCCTGATTTCTGAATTCTTTTTACGCAGCCGAGTAGATCGCGGTTCTTGTTCTGCTCTTTGCCGCTCTCATTATGCCCCTCTTCGCTGGGCGTCTCGATACCGATAAAGACCTCCTCGAACCCGGCAGTGACCATCATTTCCATCAACTCATCATCATCCGCCAGGTTTATTGATGCCTCGGTTATGAAGTTGAACGGATGTCCCCTGAGTGTCATCCATTGGATAAGTGCCGGAAGAATGTCATTTTTCAGCTTTTTCCTGTCACCAATAAAATTGTCGTCAACGAAGAAAACCCCGCCTCTCCAGCCCCCGACATAAAGGCTTTCCAACTCTTCAAGCAGCTGTTCTGTCGTCTTTGTACGCGGTACCCGCCCAAACAGCGCCGTTATATCACAGAATTCGCAGTCATAAGGACACCCCCTGGAATACTGGATATTCATTGCCGCGTATTTTTTCGAATCTATCAGTTTCCAGAGAGGGACCGGGGTATCTTTCAACTCGGCACGGCTTTCAGAAGTGTATATGTGACGTGCCAGTCCTCGCTGCAGATCTTCGAGAAAGGGAGGAAGAGTAATCTCGGCTTCGTTGAGCACAAGGTGATCGACGTCATCGAATTCATCCGGACTGGTGGTGAACAAAGGTCCGCCCGCAACAGTACAGACGCCTAACTGCCGGCATCTGGCCAGCAGTTTTTTCACCGATTCCCTCTGGATGGTCATGGCACTGATAAACACATAGTCAGCCCACCGAAGTTCCTTGTCGGACAACGTTTGAGTGTTCATGTCCACAAGCCTCTTTTCCCAGTTTCCAGGGAGCATTGCCGCGACCGTCAGCAGACCCAGCGGGGGATAGCAGGCTTTTTTGGAGATAAATTTCAAGGCATGTCTGAAACTCCAGAAGGTATCGGGATTGTTTGGGTAAATCAGGAGGATTTTCATAGTAAACCTGTGCTTTCTTTTCAAAAAGGGTAAAAGATTTTTACATTACTAGTGTACCCTCTCCGGTTACCTTTACATGTAAAGGTAATGTAAAAGCTTGGAGCGTATCCGAACATAACGTTACGAGAGATCGCGCCCGAATTCATGTCAGATTCAGATGTGTTGATTGAGCAAAACCGCTGGCGAAGAAGGGCTACGGCGAGGATTTTGTGGTTGAAACGCGGTTAAAGATGACGTAAAGACGGGATGCGAGCCTGGAATGCATATGAACGGACATGATCATAGTCACCCCGGCTATTTCAAACATTCGGCAGAAGGTATCGTCAGAAATATTTTTTCACAGAAAAGCTCTAAAGTATTTCCTCACCGTGCCGATACATTAATTAAAGGGTGTCTTCTTTGACACCATTAATTTGTTTGGCGACGTATTTTCGGCTATTTTTAAAAATAAGGGGTGGTGCAGATCACCTTTTTGCCTGAAAAACCAGTGGCAACAGGAAATTGGCTACTTTATCAATGTGTTCAAGGAGGAATTGGCTATGGCAGAGAGACGTTTCAGCCGCTTCAAAATTGTCGAAAAATGTTTTGTGGATTACGAACACGGTTCAGCTGAAGTAACCCTTCAGGACATCTCCCTCAAAGGGGCAATGATCGAGTTCGGCATGGCCACCCCGCTCAACAAGGGAGACGGCATATGCCTTTCCTTCCCCCTTGGCCATTCAGACAAATACCTGCAATTGAATGCCGAGATAAAACATGCCGATGGCAAAATTGCCGGAATGGAGTTTCTTGAAACAGACCTTGCAACACTGGTCGAACTCCACTCATTGCTGAAAGCGAACACGGATACTGTCGAAGAAATAAACCGCGAGTACAGCCTCCTCATGGGCGCCTGAAATTGGCATTTCGAATGTAACACCCAAGCAGACTACCACGCTTGGCATCCCTTGTCTTGCCCGTAGCCGCACTGTCCGCGGCATGCCAATCAAGACAAGGGATGGACCGTTTTAGTCAATCACTCCTATTTTTCAGCAATATCCTTTTTCATCTCTTCATAGTGTTCCTTGGAAATCTCTCCCTGGACATACCTCTTGTTCAATATTTCAAGGGCTGAATCTACTTTGTGCGCATGCATCACTTTCCCGCTTTTCCCGATTATCCACAGCACCAGCAGGACTGTGCAAACCACGATAAAAATCCAGAAAACGAGACCGAAGAGCATCCATCCAATCCCGAGATGATATCCGTACATCATGTTGTTTCCCACCATGGCACCACCTCCCGTTCAGCTCATGCCCAAATCCACACCAAGAGTGTTTCGCAGCAGATAATGTATACTCGCAATTATCTTCGCGCCATCCCCCGCGTTTGAATACTTTAGCACCACTGTAACACTGCTGTCACATTCTACCGCTAGTATATCTCAAAATGCAGACTTCTCATTTCTCAGAAGGAGGAAATAATGCTTAAAAAAGTTTTCTGTATCGCAGCCCTTTTAGCCGTAGCTACCACGGGAGTCGCATCCGCTGCAGCACTCAAGGTGGACAAGGGATTGAAGAAATACCAGACCGTCAGCGGAGTATCGGGCAATGTCAACAGCATCGGCTCCGACACTCTCAACAACCTGATGACCATGTGGGCCGAAGGTTTCCGCAAGAAGTACCCCAACGTAAACATCCAGATTGAAGGAAAGGGCTCCAGCACCGCGCCTCCCGCCCTGGTGGCCGGAACTGCCCAGTTTGGTCCCATGTCACGGGATATGAAGAGCACAGAAATCGATGCCTTCAAGAAAAAGTACGGTTTCAAGCCGACCAAGGTTGCCGTGGCCATCGACACCATCGCCATCTTTGTCAATAAAGACAACCCGCTGAAAAGCCTTTCCCTTGAAAAACTCGACGCCATCTTTTCCAAGAATCGCAAGCGTGGGTACCCCACCAACATCACCACCTGGGGTCAGCTCGGCCTGACCGGCAAAATGGCCAAACAACCCATCAGCCTCTATGGCCGCAATTCAGCTTCCGGCACCTACGGCTTCTTCAAGGAGCACACCCTTGAAAAAGGCGACTACAAAGACACTGTCAAAGAACAGCCCGGTTCCGCTTCGGTTGTTCAGGGAATCACCAAAGACATGAACGGCATCGGCTACTCCGGAATCGGCTACAGGACCTCCGGTGTCAAAGTCCTGGCTCTTTCCGCAAAAGAGGGACAACCCGCTGTCGAAGCAAACTATGCTAACGCACTCAGCGGCAAGTACCCCCTGAGCCGCTTCCTCTATATCTATGTAGCAAAGAATCCCAAAAAGCCCCTGCCAAAAATGCAGGAAGAATTCCTGAAGTTCGTCCTTTCCAAGGAAGGCCAGCAAATCGTCATAAAGGACGGCTTCCTCCCGCTGACTGCGGCTATGGCTAACAAGAGCATTTCCGAGCTGAAATAGTCGCACATTCCCCCACGAAGTCCCCCATGAGAACGGCCGGCACACACCGGCCGTTCTCGCATGAAACAGCCATACATCAGAGGGTCAGAAGCCGTTCAACTGTTAATGGTCATAAAACCAAACTGAATACGCCGCCAGTAAACCTTGAATGTCGAACATCGAACCAGTATCCCGAGGTGCTCCATGGAACGAATGCACAGCGTAAAGCAGTTTGACGCCGATCTGCAGGAAATACGCACCCTGCTCCTGGAAATGGGAGGCAGGGTTGAACTGATGATCTCCAACGCAACCCGGGCCCTTGTGAAAAGGGACGTAAAGCTTGCCGAGCAGACAATACTGTCTGACCACGAAATAAATCGCCTGGAAGTCCACATTGATGAAAAATGTCTGGAAGTACTGGCACGCAGGCAACCTGCAGCCAGTGACCTGCGCTTTATCACCCTTGCCTTGAAGATTGTTACCGACCTGGAACGGATAGGCGACCAGTGCGCAAGCACAGCAAAACGGGCAAAGGAATTGAATGAAGAACCTCAGCTAAAACCCTACATCGACCTGCCGCGCCTTTCCGAACTGGCGCGGACCATGGTGCAGGAGTCGCTCGATGCCTTTGTGAGGGGTGATGTGGAACTTGCCCGAAAGGTCTGCGGAAACGATCAGATCGTCGACGACCTGAACATCCAGCTACAGCGAGTTCTCCTGACCTACATGATGGAGGATCCTGCCGGCATCAATCGGGCAGTGAAACTGATCTACATTTCCAAGTATCTGGAAAGAATCGCCGACCACGCCACAAACATAGCCGAGATGGTCATTTTCATGATCAAGGGAAAAGATATACGGCATACCTCGCTGTCATAATGGTACCTGCTTAGCGTCAATCTTCCGCCAGTTCCTAAAACTGTCATTCCCGAAGTGATTCTGATCGGGAATCCAGCTTCTAACCGACTGATATCATTGATCCCCGATAGAGACATTCGAGGATGACAAGTTTTATAGCGGAAGAATAGCGCTGATCTGGTAATGGAAAGAAATCTTCACGATTCCCACTTTCAACCTACTCTTTTCCCGACTGCAACAGAGGTGTAACGCCACCATGGGATAGTTCAGGCATCAGCTCTACGGGAGGAGTGACTGCCATGGCTAGAAATTTCGCAGGCCCCGATGTTGCAAAAACCATTCGACAAAACCAGGCCATGCTGGCGGTTGCAACCGTTGCCACCGGGTTGATGCGCCAGATATCCATAAAACCCCACAAAACAACGCCACGCCGCAGAGAACTGGAACTCAGGGAAAGATGCTCCAGGTATCACTCAGTCCGTTGCCACATCTACAGAGAAAGGGGACATGGCTCAACCCCCACCATCGTTATTGCCGGATTTGTTCCCGACTCAACGGAAGTGGTGGAATTTCAGCGACCTTTCCTGAAAACATACGGGGACATTTATTACATAAATTATCCACGCAACGGTTTTTCCAGCGAGATGTTCGTGGCGCAATTGGCCGACCTTATCGAAGAGATCAACAGCAGGGGCGAGAGTCCAATCCTTTTCAGTATCAGTTTCGGGTGCGGACTCACGGCACGTCTTCTACGCGAGAGAGTTGCTACATCTGTGGAAATACGCGGCATCGTAATGGCCAGTCCGGTACTCTGCACGGAAGACCTGGTCCGGCCCAATGGAGACAAAAAAGGTGGCGTCAGACTCATTGAAAGCAATCTGCGCCGTATCCTGAAGGCCGAAAGCGGAAAAGCCGAAGATGTCACGCGTCAGGTTGAAAGGGCTCGCCGCTGTTTCCAGAGCCTGTTCGAGGCCGGCGCGGAAAACCGGACAATGACAAGGCGGCATCTCTCCATCCGTAGGAAGATTATGGAGGTAATCGCAATGACCACTTCCGGTGGCGCATATGAAAGGGTCAATGCGCTGAAGGAGTTTCCCTTGCCCGACACCTCCGTACCGCTGTTTAACGGACCGATACTCACCCTGCTTGCTGAAATGGAGGAAAACATGTTAGTACCGACCTCGCCGAGTCTTGCCGCCATGAGGTGCCACAAGACACACACATCTCTCTTTCCAAACGGTATCGTACGGGATGTCTGTTCTGTTGATGCCGGAGACACTGTTGCCCATGCCTCCCTGATCTTTCATCACAGTTCGTACAACCCTCTTCTGAAGGAATGGTATGACAAAACCTGCGAAACAACACTTGTTGCGGTAGTCTGACCTTATCCAACTATGAACGTAATCCTGAAGACAGCTGCTGCCGCCCGTTCGAGAAGCTTTCACTCCCGCGACCCTCACCTGAGCCAGAGGGCAATTTTTTCACGGCTCATTTCACGTGCGGCGCTTACCAGGTTCGGCATTGACCACGGTTTCAAAGGACTGATCGGCATACCCTTCCATGAAGCCTACCGACGCTACCAGGAAAGCGTTCCACTGAGAACCTATGCCGACTTCTGGATCGAGTACTTCTCGGCAGGCGTCCGGGATGAGAACGGCACACTGAGCATCAACCTGGAAAATGTCACCTGGCCCGGGAGCGTGCCCTTTTATTGTGAGACATCCGGCACCACGGCACCGACCAAATTCATCCCTTTCAGCTGGGAGATGTTCGCGGAAAACCGCAGGGCCGCTCTCGATCTTATGGCCTGTTATCTCGCCGGGAACCGGTCCAGCAGACTATTCGGAGGAAAACTCCTCTACATGTCGGGCAACACCCAGCTGAGAGATGTGGGTAATGGCGCAAAAAGCGGCGACATGAGTGCCGTCACCCTGAACAACCGCCCCCTCTACCTTCGGCCGTTCATAGCCCCGGATGAAAAAACAGCAAGCCTCCCCTGGGAAGAAAAAATGGAGCACATGGCTCGGCTCCTCCTTTCCGGCGACAGCATTCGCGGCATCTCTGGCGTACCTCCCTGGATACTCCTGCTCCTGAAGCGCTGCACGGAACTGGCCGGCAGGAATGCGACGGATCTGTTCCCTCACCTGGAACTCATCATCCATGGCGGCACCAGCATGAAGCCGTACCGTAACGAATTCGATCGACTCTTCCGCACCAGTCAACCCTCCTTCCTGGAACTGCTCCCCTCTTCCGAAGCTTTCATGGCCTTTCAGGTTTTTGGCGAAGAACTGATGCGCTTCACCCCTTACTACGGCGTCTTTTTCGAGTTCCTTCCCTTCGAACAGCTCGACGAAAACGGCAGGCCCAGCCCGAACGGGCCCGCTGTCCCCCTGGAAGAAATAGAACTGAACCGTCGCTATGCGGTACTGCTTTCAACCTGTGCAGGCCTCTGGAGGTACCACATCGGTGATACCCTGCGTTTCGTCTCGCGGAATCCGCTGCGTATCGAATTCACCGGCAGGGACCGGTTTCTGGATCGTTTCGAGGAAAAGGTCAGCCAGGGAGAGGTTGAAGAGGCAGTTGCGGCCCTGAACCGGACTCCGGGTGTCGAAGTCAGGGAATTCATGGTCGGTTCGCATATCGTCGGACGCCGCCACCTATGGGTCCTGGCTTTGCGCCAGGGCAGCCTCCGGGAAAATGCCCGATTCGCCGACCAACTTGACAAAAGTCTTATCTCCCAAAATGCCGACTATGCCACATTCCGCAGCCAGAAAAGGATAGATACTCCCGAGGTCATTACAGTGGATGAAGGGCTGATCTATTCCTGGTCAGATGAAATACGCGGCAAACTGGGAGGTCAGAGCAAGATCCCCCACATCGACCCGACTCCGGATGGCGAGATGATCAGGAGCCTGGTGGAATTCGCGGATAAGTATCGTCCGGACGATGGTGCAACAATGGCCCAGTGAACGCAGAGGCATCCTTCTTCCACTTTGGATGCGGCTGTGAGTTGCAGTACCAATAGCGATGAAAGGTTCAAATACAGGCAGTTACACGGCAAAATCGTCGAGGGCTCGACGAAGTGTTCAACCTTCTCTCCCTTTCCATTGGCATTGTCAGCACGGAAGTCTACAGGATCGAGTCTTTTCCACAGCTTGCCTCTCTCGCCACCGAGGTGAAGAAAAAAGCCAAGATGGAAAATGGCTTTTCCATCGTCAGAGATCGCCGCAAACTGGGATAGGATGACTGCCCTACCCTCTCCTCAACTCGAATGCAGTTCTGCAACAAGAACCCATCCCCCCTACGCTCAAAAAGCCCCTGCCTTAACGGCGGGGCTTTTTGCACTGTGCAACCCTGTTCTGCAACAAATAAATTAAGTTCCAGATAATTCTGTGTTATAAAACACGAAAGATGATTGACGGTTTCTATGAATGCATATTTCATTAAATTAAGTAATTACAGAAGCATGGGGACGCCCCTAAATAAATACGTTTCTCAGGAGTACCTTATAAACTTATGGGCATCCCCATGGTGTCCCACAGATGTTATTTTCAGTGGGGGAGTTGAGAGGATAAAACCGTTTTCGCCCAGCACTGGGTGCTGACAAGGACGGCTTTTTATTTAGAAGGGGGGATACAATACTGAAGGAGATGAAGGCATATGGCCACCTGAAGCCGGGACAAAAAGGGACTCAGCGATTGGTGGCTCGGTTTGGCGCTGCGCTGGTCTGTGTCCGGTACCGGTATGATGAGCGAACAGGGGACAACCTGACGACGGCCGAGCTCATCGTGGACAGGCGACCAAGGTTGACGTCCCGCTACCGGGACACGGACCTGGTTGCCGTTGCCGTGCAGTACACCGAAACGACATTGCGGGAGAAACTGAAAGCCGCAGGTGGGCGATGGAATCCGGAGGAACGTGTCTGGCGGGTCTGTTTTGGTGCGATTCGGGGTGATTCGACACTGGTGGAACGGATCGTGAGGGAGTAGGCGGCAGGCTGGGGTACGATGCGAGCAGACCGGACAGGACAGGTATATGGAGAACAAGTCACTTATACCGGTTACCAGCTTTTGCCACGGAAATACGGGATGAAGCCTCCTATATAGGTGACTGCCAGGCAACTTATATACGGCACTGTTTACGTATATAGGTGGCAAGTCACTTATATACGGATACCGGTGATTAACGAGTTAGGCAGCAAGAATGCAATAGGATTACTCTAATATGAAATCAAGATTCATTATAATGTTAGTGCTCGTACTCTCTTTCATAACTGCATCTTCAGAGGCGAGTTGGCTCATTTAGAAGTAGAACCGGAGTTTAAAGGTAAAGTCTTAGATGCGGAGACTGGGGAGCCAATAGAAGGTGCAGTGGTGGTAGTGGTATATACTAAGTTTTTACCAGGATTCACAGGGGCCGGCGGTGATACATTTCCAATGAAAGTCAAAGAGACTTTAACCGACAAAAAAGGTGAATTTTATTTCCCATCTTATACTACTCTGATACAACCATTGTCTACAGAAGACAAGGCTGAGTTCATCATTTATAAACCTGGATACGGTAGTTTTCCCGAGTGTGATTTCCCTAAAGGAATTACTCTTGTGGGTGAACAGATATTTTTCTCAAAGGAAATAGGAAGCACTGGAGATTTGGAGTTATTGTTAAAGGAGGGGGGGTATCCTCAATTAATAAAGTTGAAGGTTATTTTTGGCATAGTAGAACTTCCTAGATTAAAGTCGAGGGAGAAAGAAGTCCTTAAGCCACCAACCGACATCAGATCTAAAGAATTACCTCTTTTATACAAAGCTATAAATGAAGAGGGAAGAAATTAGGGTTTGGGAGAGGTTAAGTAACTCTCTGAGGTTGTAACATTCGAATATGCCCAACCAACGCGGGTTGCACCTGCCTTAAAACCCGGCAGGTGAACCCTCACCCCGTTGGA
>CAVVDU010000035.1:0-10214 GCA_963746935.1 uncultured delta proteobacterium
GAACGAAGGCAACATAAAACTACGTATTGCTGTCAAAGCTGTCATGGTCCTGACATTTTTGAAGACCATGAAACAACACAAACACACAGAATCGATCATCGGAGTCACAAAGGAAATTTAGATCATCCTCAGTGAGCGTGACTGAGGCTCCGCATGAATCCACCAGAGCACTCTTTACTTGCACCTGCACACTTTTTGGAAATTCTGAGTGGAAACGCTCGCGAGCTAAATTCGTGACGACAAGATCAATTCCAGTGTCTGGTTGTACCTTTTGCGCTTCGTATCCCGCAAAATAGAAAAGGCTTGCGACGTGGAGTTCAGCACAGCATCCTTGATAGAAGTATTCACATTTGTTTGAAGTGATCGGCATCTTAGAAACCTCAAGTGTCATTTTTCAGGCCTAGACCAATATATTTTACATTGTAAATTGTGGGGACGGCGGTCGGGTCGGGACTTGATAGTTTGATAATTGTCCTCAAAGTCAAGTTATCAAATCCTGACCCCAAGGTCTGCCCCCGAGTGTTATGCATTCCGTGGTGCCTTTACGCTAACTGCTCTTCAATGGCAGCTATGGAGTCATCAATGTTCAGGAACCGAGGTAATAGGATGGCATCCTTGCAGCTTCGTCACTTGACACTCGTTCCCATACTTGATGATAGACTTCCAGTATCTGTTTCGCTTTGTTCTTCCCCCAATAAAGCTGCAAAATGTGTAAAAGGTGAGTTTCCCCAAGTTCAGGATCTTCGAAAATGTGCGACGCAATACGCCGCAGTGCAACGTCGTTTGAGCAAAGGAGCCAAAAGGTGTTTTCACCTGCATCCTTGTAATTTTTCGCCCAGTGTCGAATGTATGAAAGGTCCCATGCTGCGTTTCTCAAACCGTCTCGTAACTTCTTACCCGACGTTGACTCAATACCCTTTATCATCTTGCCATATCTGTTTGGACTAAATAGTACTAATGTAAATATTGCTGCAATACCATTAAAATAACTTTCTGTTTCCATCCATTCAATAAATGACTGAGCCGCTTTAATGTCACAATTTTCCTCCCGCCAAAGTGAAGCTGCTTTTAATACGAAGTAGTAATTCAATTTCCAGATATCGAGCCTTTTTCCAAAGTTTGATTCCTCTATATCAGGAGCATCGTTCACAACGTAGCTTGTGGCTAACTCAATCTCTTCTTGTGGAATTCTTCTTTTTCTTTCTAATGCAAGGTTAATCCAAACTTGTGGGTGAATGTGATCAGCAACTCTAAATTTAAATAACTGAGCGGCGGCAGCTTCGTGGCCCATCTTGGAGGCCTTCTCATATATCGCCATTGTTGGATCAATTAAAAAATCAGCTGCAATCAAAAACCCCATTACAGCGGAGGCAAGAAGATAAGCTGGTTTTTTTTCGGCTTCCACCGGCATTTCAAAGCCAGTGGCGAGTTCGATCACTCTTGTTGCCAGATTATTGTCGAGGAGCGCGCAAAGCTCTTTTTTCAAGGCGGTAGAAGCGTATATGTATGAGGTGAGGTCGTATTTGTCGACGGGAGGCAAAGGGCCTTTTACAAAAAGGTCAGCCGTTGCAACTATTTTTTCAAGAGGGACAACATCTTGTGCATTGAAGCCCGGATTAAGGATCATTACTTCCATTTATTCCTCATCATCATGCATAACGGGGCTCGGCATGACCTGCGCGGCAGAGCCTTACCCTGCCGCGACAGTGTCTATGCCGGTGTTGGACACTCCTTCACTCACTCTGCTGTGAATGCTTCACAACCACTCTTTAAATGAACTACGCGTCCATCTAGGGGGCTATCTTTTGAAGTACATACTCCATATTCAAGGAGGGCAAAGTTTCCATCAACTCTGATGAAGAAAATGCAGTCCTCGCAATGTCCTCTTAGGGGATCTGAAATAGGTTGGCCCCATCGGGCGGCGGTGGTATCAGCGTGATCAATGACTTCATCGTCCTCGGGAGGGAGTTCTGATTCTTCTCTTGTGCCGTCGTCCCGACCTAGGAAGCCTTCACGTGCTGATAAGTAAGTCTCGTCTGGTAATCTTATGCACCATTCAGGGTAACCAGATGTCATAGTCATTGATCTTATTAACAGTCCTTCTGACAACTTAATGACAATTTCTGGTATGTTTCCGCCAACCGCTATAGTCTCTACTCGCTTTCCCTTAAGCATTTCGATAGCTTTTTCGATCTCTGGCCTGCTGTTTGAACTCCCGCAAATAATTTGCTTCTCGTTTTCAATTCGCCACTCCCATTCTAGCGATATGCAGGCCTCTCCGTCTTGGAACCGCTGCCGAGGGTAACTGAAAGGCTGAAGTTCTCCGAGTTCGAGAAAGACGGCTGAGCCATGTCCATGCCATGGCAGAGAAATTATCATTCCTATCAATGGACTTACGAGGTCATTAAATTCGGTGGTAGTAATCATTCTTTTCCTTCTGTTCAACGGGGTGCCCGGTTCACCCGCTTCGCCCGGTCGGTTTTCCGGGGCGGGGCGGCGTGCAACCGGCTGGTTGGGACATTTTTTTGTCAATGTGTAAACGCGACACCTATTCCCGCGGTGGATCTGAAATTGTTTTGTACTCCCTACTGTCGTAATTCCAGAAACCAAAACCTTTTTCAGATGAAAATTCTAGAGCCTTTGATCCTCCAATTTCTTTTAAATCAATGTCTAACTTTTTTGAATTCAGAGGATCTTTAATATCGAGAACAATTTCTTTATCAATTACATCGCCGTAATGTTTCCGCGTATTTTCAAGAGCAAATGCTTCAGAAACTGCCTTCCCAATTGAATAGATACGGATGTCATTGTCAACTGAATAAGTTGCAATACGCCAAGATGTATTGTCAGAAATCCACCACTGAATAGTATCGAAATCGACTTCACTTGCTTCAAACTCAGAATCTTGAACGTATGATGCCGAAGTTTTCAATTTTGCAATTACCAGTTTTGGCATTTTTGATTCCTTTGTCCAACTCCTTATTGATCAGACCGGCCATCCTCCCGCCAGGTCACGCACGCGTCACTTTATTACAATTGTCAATTTGACGCAACACATTAGTTTTGATATACATTCTTAACGGCCAACTACATTATTGGGAAGATGAACAGTTTTCTGGCCAACACTCCACTCGCCCTTTTCTGAATTTTTTGCATGCAGCAGAACTTGACTTGCGAGAACGCTCGAAACACTGCAAAGAACAGTTCCACATTACTCTCGGGTAAATGCGGTTACTGAAAAGAAGACAGGAAAATTTCATGCTGTTTGTTCCAAGCGCCATCAATGCTCAGTATATTGAGCATTTGAAATTGCGGCAGGTCGCTGCTGCCCACCATGTGGAGTATAAAAAGTGGCTCCGGTATTTCCTCGATTTTTGCAACAAGTATTCTCCTCCTGACTCGAAAACTGAACAAATACGGCTATTTTGTGAAAAGCTGCGATCAAAGAGGCAATCTGAGACACAGTGCCGACTGGCAACCCATGCCGTATCACTCTTTTTCGAAATGCAGCAAGACAAGGTATCTGCAACCCATGATGAAGTCGATTGCCCGGAAGAAAAGAGTGTGGTTGATATTTCAACGAGGGTCAACGAACCCACGGAAAAGTGGTTGCCGGTAAGCCGTGGTTCCTCAGGCTATACCGGGGCAGGTTACCAGGAAAAGTCCGCTGGATTTTGACTGACATTACATATTTCCGACTGCACAGCAGCAGATTCGGCATCAAACTCCACTTCACAATACAAAAGCCCCCCAACCGGAACGAATCCGACCAGGGGGCTTTCACTTCACTCCTGCAGTAGTGCTCAAAGTAATTCGCTATTTCTCCCGCCCATAGGGCCAGGCCATCACGCCACCCTCCAGGACCTTCACGTTTTTCCAGCCTTCCGCCTGCAACTGGATGGCTGCTTCGTAGCCACGCAGGGAAATCTTGCAGTAGCAGACGATTTCCCGCTCCTTGTCCACGGGCAGATCATGCAGCCGGTGCCGCAGTTCCCCGATCGGTATCAAAGTCTCCCCGATGCCGATGCGCATCTGGTCGAATTCTCCCGGGGTACGGACATCGAGGATGAACGGTTTCTTGCCCTCGTCCAGTTCCTTCTTGAACTCCACCGGACCGATGCCGTTCAACCTCCCCTTGAGTTTGTTCTCCATCAGGTGGGCAGTGGCAATACTATGGTCGATGGGGAGCGAGAAAGGCGGCGCATAGGGCAGATCGGCATTCACCAGGTCCGTGACGGTCAGCTTGCCGAGAATGGCCATAGCGGCAATGGCAACCTGCTTGCTCACATCCCCCGGGCCCACGCACTGCACGCCAAGGATCCTGCCGGTATCTGCATCAACCACCATCTTTGAGATGATCAGCTTGGCGCCCATGAACTCCGGCTTGTCGAGACTGGCGTTGATCACCGTGGCAATGTTCGAGTACCCCTCCTGCCGCGCGCGGCTCTCGGAAAGACCGGTGGAACCGGCATTGAAATCGAAGACCTTGCAGACACCGGTGTGGATGGTGCCGGGGAAGGTCACGCTGTTGCCGAGGGCGGCGTTTTCTCCGGCCACCCGCCCTTCCAGGTTTGCCAGGTCGCCAAACGGGGCGCGGGTCTTTTTGCCGGTGATCCGGTGCAGCAGTTCCACGCAGTCACCAACCGCGTAGATGTCAGGGTCTGTCGTCTGCATATACTCGTTCACCAGGATCCCACCGGTGGCACCGATCTCCAGGCCCGCTGTCTGAGCCAGTTCCACGTTGGGAACCACGCCTATCGCCAGAACCGCCAGCTCACAGGGCAATTCGGTGCCGTTCTCCAATTTAACGCCCGTGAGTTTGCCGTTCTCACCGATAAACCCGGCCAGCTTCACATCGGTTATGACATTGGCAGCCTTGCTGCGCACATGATTTTCCAGCACCTTGGCCAGTTCCCAGTCAAGGAACATCAGGATCTGCGGCAGCATTTCGATGACGGTAATGTCGATGCCGGAAAGCTGGAGCGCTTCACAGGTTTCGATGCCGATCAGTCCGCCACCTATTACCACCGCCTTTTTGATGGTGCCCTCGTCACGGATGCGGCGGAGAAAATCGGCATCGCGCATGGATTGGAGGGTTGTCACCCCTTCCAGGTCGATGCCGGGTACCGGCGGCCTGCGCGGCTTGGCGCCGGTGGCGATGATCAGCGTATCGTAAGGGACGTTATCGACCGCTCCGCTTTTCAGGTCGCGGCAGCTCACCGTCCGGGCCGTGCGATCAATGGCGGTAACTTCGGTTTCCGTTCTGGCCAGAACCCCCTTGGTATTGACAAAAAAATTCGGATCACGCACCTCCCCATACGGGGTGCTGAGCAAAGAGTTGCGGTTATTGAAGACACCGCCGACAAAATACGGATAGCCGCAGGACGCCATGGACAGCTCCGGCGCTCTCTGAATAATAGTCACCTCGGCATCCGGGGCAAGTCGCTTGGCCCGTGCCGCGGCCTTTGGCCCCGCCGCCGAACCACCGATAACCACGATACGTTTATTCTGAGCCATGAAAATCCTCCTTGGAAAGGGATGCGCATCGAACGCTGCACCTTGTTGTTTCCGAGTTTTTCGAAACCGCATTAAATTCTAGTTTTTATATATTACATTTCTACCATGTTAGCAACAGCTATTCTACATAAATTATAGCGGTTTTTATGTAACTGACACCTTTGAGATCAACCCTGAATTATGGGAAAATCTGCGAGTTGCATTCTTGAAACTGATTATTGCTAATCTTCCGCTATGAAGATTGTCATCCCCGAATGCCTGTATCGGGGAGCCATGATTTCAGACAATTTGAAGCTGTATTCCCAATCAGAATCGTTTCGGGAATGACAGTTTCGAAAGCTGAAGGAGGATTGACGCTAATCTTTTTTCTGGCCAAATGCTTGCATATATCCAGGCAAACAAAGTTCTGCATCAACTCAACCGATGTAAACCCGCTACCACAACGGATAAATCAGCATAACCCACCAGAAAGGGTACCAACCCATGATTAAAACCGAGGCATCATCTGACGGTTTCCGCGGCAACTCCAGAGGGAAGAGCGGATTCGAGGTACTCCCCGGTGCATCCGGAAACTTTACCGTGAACATCTGGGGAAGATTCCCCCCGGAATGGATCGGAAGCCTTTCTTCCGGGCTGTCCCGGCACAAGATCAGCATCGTCAGGGGAAAAGCGAGGAAATCTCTTGCCTACTGGGAAACCGAGTTTGAAGTAGAAAAAACCCGTTTCGCGACCGACCCGGGGAAATTAGACTTTCTGGCCTTGGCGCAGGAGGAAAACAGAACGACGCCGGATGACTCCTTTTCCATCTCACAGTTCACCCTGGAACCGCCGGAAAAGCACAACGGTGCCCTCTACCTTGAAGTGAAGGCTGCCGACCAACTGGGCTTTCTCGGCCAGATCCTCAACAACCTGGCATTTCTGACCCTGTTTCCGGAAGAAATCAACATCGATACCGTTCAGGGAAACATCTTTGACAAGTTCTGGATACGGGGATTGGGGGGGAATCCACCTTCCACAACCGCCCAGGCTGCCCTGAAGAAGAAATTGGAAGAGTGGAAAAAAAGCTGACGATTCCTTGCTCCGTAACACCATGGATAAAAAGTGTGACAAACAAGAAGAAGCCCTAAAAACATTCCTTTGAAATAATCAGTTCTACTGCCTGCCAAACCCGGCTATTACCGCAAGAAACTCTTTTCCATACTTGCCAAGCTTGTGCTGCCCCACCCCGCTGATGTCGAGCAGTTCCTCGCTGTCAGCCGGGCGTCGGGAGGCCATCTCGGCCAAGGTCGCATCACCAAAGACCACGAAGGGCGGGACCCCCTCCCGGCCGGCAATCTCCTTGCGCAGGGCGCGCAACTCCTGGTAAAGCGGCTCGTTTTTCTCCAGGACGGCACCCCCCACTTTCATGCTCTTCTTCGCTTTCTTTCCCGTAAGCGGCCGCAGGCGCGCCTTGGCCAGAATGAGGTTCTGTTCGCCGCGCAGCAGCGGGCGGGCAGTCTCGGTCAGGCGCAGCACCGAATAGCGGGCCAGGTCCTGCTCCAGGTAGCCGAGGTGCACCAACTGGCGAAGAATGTTTCCCCACTCCTCCTGGCTCTGGTTTGCGCCGATGCCGTAGGTGGAGAGACGGTCATGGCCCAGTTCGCGTACCCGCTCGTTGCGGGAGCCGCGCAAGACATCAATGACATGCCCCATCCCGAAACGCTGCCCGACCCGGTAGACGGTGGAAAGGGCCTTGCGCGCATCTTCGGTGGCATCGTAGCGCTCCGGCGGATTAAGGCAGATATCGCAGTTGCCGCAATCCGCGCTCGGGGACTCGCCGAAGTAGCCGAGCAGCACCCGGCGGCGACAGGTACCTGCCTCGGCAAAGCCGACCATCGCGTTGAGCTTGTGCAGCTCGATACGGTTTTGCTCCGGGTTGCCACCGTTCTCGATCAGCCCGCGGGAGATGGCGATATCACCATAACCGAACAGCAGCAGCGCCTCGGCCGGCATACCGTCTCGCCCTGCCCGGCCGGTCTCCTGGTAATAGCTCTCGATATTCTTCGGCAGGTCGTAGTGGACCACGAAGCGGATATTCGGCTTATCGATCCCCATGCCGAAAGCCACCGTCGCCACCACCAGCTGCAGGTCGTCGCGCTGGAAGGCATCCTGGACCCGCGCCCGTTCCCGGTCGGGAAGTCCGGCATGGTAAGGGGCGGCGGCAAAGCCGGCTTCGCAGAGGCGAGCTGCCACCTCCTCGACCCTTTTCCGGCTCAGGGCGTAAACGATGCCGGCATCGTACGGCTCACGGGAACGGAGGAAATGGAGCAACTGGGCAAACGGCTTCTGTTTGCCCTCCACTATGTAGCGGATATTGGGTCGGTCGAAACCGGTGATGCGGCAGGCACTCCGGGAGATGCCGAGCCGCTGCAGGATGTCGTCCCTGGTCTGGGAATCGGCAGTGGCGGTAAGCGCGATGATCGGCACAGCCGGGAACAGCCTGCGCAGCCGGCCGAGCTGCACGTATTCGGGACGGAAATCGTGGCCCCACTGGGAGATGCAGTGGGCCTCGTCAATGGCGATCAGGGCGATTTCCATCTCCGACAAGCGCTCAAGGAATCCCTCAGCCATCAGCCGCTCCGGCGCCACATACAGCAGATCGAGACTGCCGGCATGAAGCTCCGCCAGCACCGAGCGGGCCTCCCCGGCCGCGAGGGTCGAGTTGTAGTAAGCCGCGGCCACGCCATTGGCGCGCAGCGCATCCACCTGGTCTTTCATCAGCGAAATGAGCGGCGAAACGACAATACCTACCCCCGGCCGATGCAATGCCGGTATCTGGTAGCAGAGCGATTTGCCGCCACCGGTAGGCATCAGGACAAAAGCGTCCTCACCGCGAATCAGGGCATCGATGATCTCCTTCTGGTGTGGGCGAAAGGCCGGATAGCCGAACACACCGGCAAGGGTTTCCAGCGGATCAGCATAGTAACGTTGCGGGCTTTCCGCTATGTCGGTCATTTTTTTCTTTGATCTCATGAAATCCCTCTTCAACCAGTTACACATGGAATACCCTGACAGACAAAACAGGTAACTCTCAATGGCGATTTTTCAGATGCTCTTGCCCTGCACATATTTCTCCAGGCGGTTCAACCCTTCTCTAATATTCTCCATCGAATTTGCATAGGAGAACCTGAGATAACCTTCCCCATTCTTGCCGAAATCGATTCCCGGCGTTACCCCCACATGGGCCTTTGCCAGGATGTCGAAGGCAAGTTTATAGGAATCAGCATGAAAGATGCTTGGCGTTGGCAAACACATAAAAAGCCCCGGTCGGCTCAACCGGGATACCAAAGCCGATCTCCCTGAGACGATCAATCATGTAGCGCCTTCTTTCGTTATAAATTGTCCTCATCCGCACCACGTCGTCACCCGCCTCTTTGAGCGCGGCAATTCCGGCATATTGTGACACCGAGTTCGGTGCCAGGAAAAAATTCTGCTGCAGCTTCTGCAAAGCGGGGATGAATTCTATTGGGGCAATGAGGTAGCCAAGCCGCAGCCCGGTCATGGCAAAGAGCTTTGAAAAGCCGTTCAGCACAAAGGCATGATCGGTATATTCGAGAATGGTGTGTTCAGCCCCGGCATAATTCAAACCATGATAGATTTCATCGGAAATGATCCAGGGACCAAGGCCGCTGATCGCCTTCATCCGGTCCGCGGACATGACGGTACCGGTGGGATTGCCAGGAGAGTTAATCAGAATCGCCCTGGTTTTAGCGGTGATTTTAGCGCGAATGGCCTCCGGCCGGTACTGGAAACCATCCTCTTCGTACACCGGTACCGTGACGACGGTTCCCTCCAGGTATTTGATGAAATTGGGGTAGCAGGCATAGTGGGGATCGGAAATAATGACCTCTGAGTCCTTTTCCAGAAGCATCGAAAACATGCTCAACATGGCAGGCGAGGTGCCGGACGTGACGACAACCTGTTCCGGATGTACGGAAACACCGTAACACTTCCCGTAATATTCCGCGATTGCCTCCCGCAGTTCGATCATACCGAGACTATGGGTGTAGTGCGTATGGCCATCTTGTACCGCCCTGCAAACCGCCGCACTCACACAATCAGGCACATTGAAATCAGGTTCTCCCACCTCCAAATGGATTACGTGAATCCCTTCCCGCTCCATCTTCTGGGCCTCTTCCAGTACATCCATCACGATAAAAGTGGTCAGTTCATCAACGCGCTTCGGGACCATGTAAGTCACCCTGTTCTCAGAAAATTGAAGTTTTGCTTTGTCATTATCAGGTACAATATATCGCAGTATTGCACAAGGAACTATTTGCCGCTTTTGGTCGGTGTTTGTCAACAGCCAGCAACTAACCTCCGGAAAAAATCTCCGGTTTATCGCTCGAGGATAACGGATCCTTGAATGAAGACCGAATCAGGCGTACAATTCCAGCAGCAACTCACTGGTATGCAGTATTCATCCGAAATCACTGAAACGGGCTATTCCGCGCCGGGCTGGGGCTTTCACGGAGTCTCTCGTACGGCTTTATTGCAAAATCGCGCGAGAGGGGAAATCGCCTGAATCCAGCAGGCGGCCCAACCTGTGAGAAGGGTGGTGACCGATTACGAGAGGCTTCGGGGAAGTTCCAGCCCAACGCCGGCCGAGAATTCAGGATGATAATTGTATATCAAAGCAGTCCCGCAGATTGAAGTAT
>CAVVDU010000036.1:0-29399 GCA_963746935.1 uncultured delta proteobacterium
GGAACTGCTGGTTTCCGATTTGGAAAGCGGGGATTTATTCATCTGGCAAGGAAATCGAGGGGTTGCGCGGAGGCGTACGTTGGTACGCCGCACAAGCAAAGCCGAAGATTGACACCGCCAGGGGGATAAAGCACCCTTTCCGGACTGGAAACGATTTAGCAGGACTATTCTGCCCCATAACCGCCGACCCCGAAGTTTCATGAGCTCAGTTCTATCAAAGCGTCTTTCGTCAAACAATAAATTGACAAAAACACTCCCTGCGAATTATATTTTATTGTTAGGTTTGATCCCCGGACCATGTTCCGGAACGGACAGAATTCCGCAGCTGGATCCTGCGCGTGCAACACGTACCATACTGGCAGGATCACCAGAAGAAACATTCATCCTGCACGGTATGATTCTCGACAAGGCATACTGCTTTTCTCATGACAACAGGCCCTCTCTCACGAAAGGGCTTTACCGTTTGGAGCCCGGACATGAACAGCACAGTGGACGAACTATTTCTCAGTTCCGTATTGGGCAAGACGGTCATTGACGCACGAGGAGACAAGCTTGGCAGACTCTGGGACCTGATTATGGTTCCTGGCGAGGTTTTTCCGGAAGTCTCGCACCTCCTGGTTATCAATCACAAGTCGATCGCGGCCATCCCCTGGCAAAACATCCTGCTTTTCAACAGCTTTGTCATCTCGACCACTTCCATCCTGCCCATTACCGGAGACTATACACCGGGTGAGCGTGATATCCTGATGAAACGGGACATTCTCGATAAGCAGATTGTAGATGTCAATGGTGCAAAAGTAGTTCGCGTAAACGACATAAATCTAAGGAGTCATGGAGAACTTCTCCATCTATTTGCCGTTGATGTCGGCTTCAGCGGACTGGCGCGCCGGCTGGGATATGAAGCTTTCTGCGGGAAAATTGCCGTATTACTGAAACGAGAGCTCCCCAGCCAGGAAATCAGCTGGGAATACGTCCAGCCCCTTGAAACAAACGCCTCAAGGCTGACACTGACCGTTGCCAGGGACCAGATGGCCGACATGCACCCCGCGGACATCGCACATATCATCTCGCAGATTTCGAGTAAAGACATTCCCACCGTCCTTACCTCGCTCGACACCGAAACAGCCGGTGAAGCAATCCACGAGCTGGAACCGGAATTGCGCAGCCGGGTCATCACGCAACTGGGCACCGAACATGCAACCGAGATACTGGAAGAAATGGCCCCTGACGAAGCAGCCGACGTCCTGGGGGATCTTCCCGAGGAAAAGGCGCAGGAATTTCTGGGACTGATGGATGACGAAGATGCCGAGGATATCCAGGAACTGATGGAACACGAGGACGATTCGGCCGGCGGTCTCATGAACAACGAATTTCTGTTCATCCCCCCCGACCTGACCGTCGAGGATGCCCTACGGGAAATCCGGCTGCTGGCCCCGGAAATCGATAACGTTTACTACATCTACATTATTGACGACGATGAAAAGGCACTTGGCGTGATAAGCCTGCGCGATGTTCTCATCAATCCCCCGGAGACGCTGGTATCGGACATCATGGCCATCAACCTGAAGACCGTCAAGGTCGATGCAGGGCCCGAAGAAATTCTTGAAATTATCGCCAAATACAATCTCATTGCGGTACCGGTTCTGGATGAAGAGGGAAAAATGTCGGGCATCGTAACCGTTGACGACATTCTCGAAATATTTCTTCCCACTGCCCTTCGCCGTCGCCGGCACCACCACCACTAGCCCTTTCTGTCAGGCGAGGCTGCTGTCCCACACGTATCAGGTCAATCTACTTGCTTGTATTTGCTCCAAATCCGGATCTTCCGGATGGAACCTGCCAACCGGAGAATCAAGAGTATGTTCAGTGGTTTCAGTTTGACAAAATTTCTAAAACCGATCCGATCGGTCAACAGGAAAAACATTTTGTTGTTCCTTGCCGTTCTTGGACCGGGAATCATTACGGCAAACGTGGATAACGATGCTGGCGGAATTACTACCTATTCGATTGCCGGCGCCCACTTTGGCTACTCTCTCCTGTGGGTCATGCTACCTACCACCATTGCACTCGTGGTCATCCAGGAGATGTGCGCACGGATGGGAGTAGTTACTGGAAAAGGACTCTCCGACCTGATTCGTGAATCTTTCGGTCTCAAGGTCACATTCTACGTAATGATCGGCCTCTTGTTGACCAACCTGGGAAATGCCGTATCCGAATTTGCCGGCATCGCAGCCAGCCTGGAAATATTCGGCATCAGCAAGTACCTCTCGGTTCCCTTCAGCGCACTCCTGGTCTGGCTTCTCATTGTCAAGGGTTCCTACAAGCTCGTGGAAAAAGTCTTCCTGGTGGCGTGCCTGGTCTATATCGCATATCCGATTGCCGCTTTTATGGCCAAACCGGAATGGCATCAGATCATTCGGGCCAGCGTAGTTCCTTCCTTCAAAGCGGACAACGAATACCTGATCACAATGATTGCCCTCGTAGGGACGACAATTGCACCCTGGATGCAGTTTTACCAGCAGTCGGCAGTTGTTGAAAAAGGTGTAACCATCGATCGCTACAATTTTTCACGACTTGATGTCATCGTTGGATGCGTCATGGCCATTGTCGTTGCCTTTTTTATCGTGGTTGCCTGCGCCTCGACAATCCATGTGGGCGGTCTCAAAATCGAAACAGCCGCTGATGCAGCCGTTGCACTTCAACCGCTGGTGGGGAGCTATGCCTCGACACTCTTCGCCTTTGGGCTGTTCAACGCGTCACTGTTTGCGGCCTGCATCCTGCCCCTTTCCACGTCGTACTACATCTGCGAGGGAATGGGGTGGGAGTCGGGAATAGACAAGGATTTCCGTCAGGCCCCGCAATTCTTCTGGCTTTTTACCGTAATCATCATCATGAGTGCCGGTTTTATCCTGCTACCTGACATGCCACTCATCATGATCATGTTCATATCCCAGGTCGTAAACGGCGCCGTCCTGCCATTTGTCATGGTTTTCATCCTTCTCCTGGTAAACGACAAACGACTTATGGGTGACTATGTAAATGGACCAGGGTTTAACCTTATCGCCTGGTTTACCGTAATCACGATGACACTTCTCACCCTGTTAATGACCCTGGAATTCACCTGGGAAGGCTCTTTGCAGGGAATTTTCAAATTTTTCAGCTTTCTTTTCTCCGGTTCTTGACATACCTGACAGTGGGCGTATACTTAAATCAAAGGTAAAGATCTTTGAAAATTGCTCTAAAATGTTCGTACGGCACGGCGAAGAAACTGACTTCTAATAAAAAAAGTTGCAGTCGGGGCCAGAGACAGTGAGTACGCTCTCCATGAGAGAAACCTGAAGTCTTTTCCCGACATATGCTAGCACACCGGTCGGTTCATCAAGCTTACCTACGGCATTTACGGAGCAATCGTCCCTGGCGTTACAAGAATCACGGCGAAATCGTTTTTCTCATCCGCAAGGCGCGTTGCACCGCCTGAAAAAGGGAACGATGGACACACCAGCTTGTTTCCGAGGTTCGAAAGAGCTCGTAAATCGGAACGTGTCCAACGAACACCGACGGATAAGAAGGAAGGATTACCTGTAACGCCATCGAAAAAACAAAAGGCCGGGAGAAAATTTCTCCCGGCCTTTTGTTTTTTCGCCCAACTCGATAAAGAATCGTATCCGTCAGCGGAATTCGCTGGGGACTCCCGCACGAGAGGCTTCGTCGTTCAATGATTTCAGTTTTTTCTCCAGTTCGCCGCGGTGGAACTGGAAATTTTTTATCGAGCTTTGTATACCAAGATAGTCGGAGCGCGACATTTTTGATGTATCGGCCAGACGGGAATTCAATTCAGCCATCTGGTCGTCCGTAGCACCTATCTCGGCTCTCAAGGTGGCAAAATCCGCTTTCCAGCTTTTGCCACTTTTGTTTCCATACAGAACTTCCTTTTTCTCACTGCTCTGCTCGGGGGCCTTCGTACCCACAGGGGCAGGAGAGACAGGTTCCGCTGCGTTTTCCGTGACAACGGAAATAGTAGGGCTTACATCGCTACGGACACGAACTTTTTTCAGATATTTCTTTGGCACCTGGGAAAGATCTTCGGTAAAATTTACCGTCCCACTGCTATCCACCCAGGTATAGGTTTCCGCACCCACCGTCCCAACAAACATTCCCAGCAGCAGCAAGGTACACACAGAAACTTTTTGCATCATAAGGATTCCTCCATACGCGTAATGGGCCGGGAAATAGCCCAGGCAAAGCATTTACCCCGGCGGCCAGTGAAAGTCCCTTCCCGCCAACAGGTGGAAGTGGAGATGAAAAACCGATTGTCCTGCACCGGCATTATTGTTGTTCACAACTCTGAAGCCACGATCAGCAACACCCAATTCTCGAGCCAGCCTGGCAGCAACCTGGAAGACATGCCCAACCACAGCAGTATCATCCGGACTCAGATCAAGGGAATTTACGGTATGTTTTTTCGGGATAATCAAGAGGTGGACAGGAGCAACAGGAGCAATATCTTCGATTACTATCAGATGCTCGTCCTCGAAAACCTTCTTTACCGGTATCTCTCCGGAAATGAACTTACAGAACAAACATTTTTCCATCATGGCCACCTATTCTTTCTAAAGTGCTCGCTACCCAGCCTGGCAGTCTCTCTTCTTCAGATGGATCAGGAACTCCTTGTTCCCTTTCGGGCCCAGCAGCGGCGACTCCAGCACCCCTTTCACATCAAGCCCCAAGGTCTCAACCAGGGAGCAGATCGAGTCGATGACTTCCCGATGCTTCTTTTCGTCCCTGACTACGCCGCCCTTTCCCACCTGCCCTCGTCCTACCTCGAATTGAGGCTTGATGAGCGCAACAATCTCCCCGCCCGCCTTCACTAATCGAAGGGTATTCGGCAGGACCTTTTCCAGAGAAATGAAAGATGCGTCGATAACCGCCAGATCAGGAACTTCCGAGAGGGCACCCGGTTCGAGAAAGCGAATATTTGTCCGCTCAAGACAGACAACCCGTTCGTCCTGGCGAAGTTTCCATGCCAGTTGGCCATACCCCACGTCAACGGCAAAAACCTTCCGCGCCCCCCTCTGAAGAAGGCAATCGGTAAACCCGCCTGTCGACGCACCGACGTCCAGAGCACAGAGCCCGGCAACTTCAAGAGGAAATTCGTCAAGGGCCTTCTGCAGCTTCAGCCCCCCGCGACTTACGTAAGGAATACCACTGCCCTTGATGCGAATCTGGGCATCGACAAAAACAAGCTGGCCCGCCTTGTCAACAGCGTGGTCGTCCACCACCACATCGCCGGCCAGAATCAGCGCACGGGCACGCTCCCGCGACTCAACCAGTCCTCGTGCCACCAGGAGCTTATCCAATCGTTCCTTTTCCCTGGACGTTTTCAGAGCAGTATCCCCCGTTATTCATTCTACAGCCAGACCGTACGAGAGAAATGCCGAGCAGGCCGCTACCGAACAAAACCAGCGCACGGGAAATAATACTCGCCAGATGGAATAAAATCAATGATATATTGGGCATATTGACACTCCGCGCTTCGCCCCTGCTGATGTCAGCTGACCTTCTGCACCCCCTTTTCATGCATCGAAAAGTCATTCATTTTGTCTTGCAATCAAGAATCGTTGGTGGTATATATATTTTCCTTGAATGCCGAAGTGGCGGAATTGGTAGACGCGCAAGATTCAGGTTCTTGTGGGGGATTCCTCGTGCTGGTTCGATTCCAGTCTTCGGCACCATTTATCACATCGTAAGCTGCTTCAACAGCTTATTTCCAACAGGAAAAAGCCTCCCCGTGTAGCACCCACACCGGGAGGCTTTTTCGTCCCTTTAAAACCCTATTGTATCAGTCATAATTTCAAACAAGACCAGCAATATACCCCCTGCCAAAACAAGGGTCTTTCCCCATATTTAATTAAAGGGTGTGTATAACTCTATTGATATGCGTTTTCAATACCGAAGGTCCGCCGCTAACTCCCCGAAATTACCACACATTTTACATCTATTTGATTTTACTACACTTTACCGGGATGGCCATGATTTAGGCAATTTGTACGACCCTTTTGAAAAACAATGGATTGCACAATTCCCAACAGACTTCTCCACAAGTTATCAACACAACTTGTGGAGAACGGAGCACACAATTCATGCACCCGCAGGAGCATAAACAGCCGCCCTTTGATGCCTGTAATAAGTTCGTTAAAGAGTGGAAAAAACGTGAAAAAGCGGGCACAGTTTTCAGTAACCACACCCCGCTCCTCAAGCTATCCAAAGAAAAAAACTGACTTAGCCGTTCAGCACCCGGTCCAGGTCGGCAATCAGATCTTCGGGGTCTTCCAACCCCACCGAAAGACGGACAAGGGTGTCGGTAATTCCCCTGGCTTTCCGCTCCTCATGAGGCATGGCGGCATGGGACATCTTTGCCGGATAGGAGATGATGCTCTCCACACCCCCAAGACTGACGGCAAAGGCCGCTAAGGTTAGTTCTTCCAGTAGCTTGCGTGTCAACTTTATCGTTGACACGGTAAAGGAAAGCACCGCCCCGGGACCCGCGGACTGGGCCTGTTGGATGGCAAAACCGGGATGATTGGCAAGCCCGGGATAATACACCTCCGTAATACTCTCCTGCCTGCATAACCAGTCGACCACCGCACGCGCTCCCCTCTGGCTCTCTTCCATCCGCACCTTGAGGGTTTTCATCCCCCTGAGCACCAGCCAGGAATCCTGCGGACCGAGTATCGCCCCGAAAGAATTCTGCACGAATTGTATGCGTGCGGCAAGCCCGGGGTCACGTACCACGGCAAACCCGCAGATTACGTCACTGTGGCCGTTCAGGAATTTGGTGCCGCTGTGAAGGACAATATCGCAGCCCAGGTCAAGGGGGCGCTGCAGGTACGGTGTCATGAAGGTATTATCGACCATGACGAGAATGCCATGCTCCCTGGCGATCCCTGCGGCGCCTGCCAGATCAGTGATCTTCAGGAGGGGATTGGAAGGTGTTTCCAGATAAAGCCCACGGGTATTCGGCCGGATCGCTTTCCGTATTTCAGCCAAATTGGTCGTATCCACAAAACTCGCATCGATCCCGAGCCGGGAAAACAGAGTGGTAAGAACCCGGTAGGTCCCACCGTACACATCGTCACATACAACCAAGTGGTCGCCGGGAGAAAAGAGCAGTAATACCGATGAAATCGCTGCCATGCCCGAGGCAAAGGCAAAACCCCGCGTGCCATTTTCCAGCAGCGCAATCGTCTCCTCCAGAGCCTCCCGGGTCGGGTTGCCGGACCGGGCGTAATCGTACTTGCCAAAATGATCCAGCGAATCCTGGTGAAAGGTGGAAACCTGGTGAATGGGAACCCCCACCGCCCTGGTATGGGGATCGACCTCGTGGCCGTTATGGATAATTCTCGTTCCGAACTTCATTGCGCTTCTCCTTATCCTTACTCCTCGAATGCCTGCGCCAGATCGCTGATCAGGTCGTCAACATCCTCAATCCCCACCGAAAGGCGAAGCAATACATTGTTGATGCCCAGTCGAGCCCTGATCTCCGGCAGGATATCGGCATGGGTCTGCACCTCCGGAAAAGTAATCAGCGTTTCCACCCCACCGAGGCTCTCGGCAAAGGAGATGATTTCCGTCTTCAGCAGCAGCCTCTCCACCAGCGAAGGATCGACAACCTCGAAGGAGACCATGCCGCCGAAACCGTTGGCAGTTTCACGCAGGAGCGCATGACCAGGATGTTCAGGAAGACCGGGATAATGAACCTTCCTGACTTTCGGGTGCCCTTCGAGCCATTCGGCAATTTTTTGTGCATTCTCCTGCTGTCGGTCCAGGCGAATACCCAGAGTTTTCATGCCCCGGATTACCAGCCACGAATCATGAGGTCCAAGGACCGCTCCTACAGAGTTTTGGAGGAAGTAAACCTTCTCTGCCAGAGCAGGGTCTTTCACCACCACAAGACCTGCAACCGTGTCATTGTGCCCAGCCAAATACTTTGTCGCACTGTAGACCGTTATGTCGGCACCAAGGTCCAGCGGCCGCTGCAGGTAAGGCGTAAGAAAGGTATTGTCTACAATACAGAGTATTTTCCTGGCAGCACACAGTTCTGAAAGACCCTTCACATCTGCCGCTTTCAGGAGCGGATTTGTCAGCGACTCAACGAACAGCCCTTTTGTCTCGGGGCGAATCGCCTTCTCCACCTCGGACAGAACACTGGTGTCCACGTAGGTAAAGGTCAAGTCATACTGCCGGAAAATCTGCTCGAAAAGCCGGTAGGTTCCGCCGTAGAGGTCCTCAGTCACGACCAGATGATCCCCCTTGCAAAAAAGCAGAAGGAGATTCGCAATGGCCGCCATGCCCGAAGAATAGGCAAACCCGCAAACCCCACCGTCCAACGCGGCAATACCATCCTCCAAAACCTTTCGGGTCGGATTCCCGGACCGGGTATAGTCGTAACCGGTACTCTGTCCGAGTCCGGGATGTTTGAAGGTAGCAGTCTGGTAGACCGGCACGGTCACCGCGCCGGTCTTTCCGTCCCAATTAAGTCCTACCTGTACCGCCTGTGTTGAAAGTTTCACCGTCAACCTCCTCAAAGAAAAATCCCCTTCCGGGGGGTTACGGAAGGGGATTTCTGTTTCTGTTCCCGTTCCTATCTCCCGGAACCTTTCGATTCCGCAGGATTTGGCACCTTCCCGTTTCCGGGGGTTGCCGGGCATCGCAGGGCCAGTCCCTCCGCCGCTCTTGATAGAAATCACTGCCAATTGTTTGTTGACTATTTTAGATAATAATATTATTTTTTCAAGCATTATTTTACTACCTATTTAATTTTGTTTAACCCAGCATCAAATTGATCATTTACACACTCGAAATCTGAGGGTTTTTCCACATCACGAAACATTCCCCACGTAATTTAACATCAGAACAAATTTGACCCACGTCAATACATTAGCTTTTTTATAAAGCATACTATTTTTTATTCTTACATTTACTTTATATATTTGGTATGGTTTAGGAAATGTACGGACAAGGAAGCTGAGAGCAAAAGATTGCTCTCAATAGGAAAAAGGAGGTTTAGCATGGACAAAACAGATATTGTGGAATGGCTCAGGTGCGAAGACGAATCCAAACTGGAATCTCTCTGGGAACAGGCGGACGGAATCCGCGATAAACATGTGGGGAATGCTGTTCACCTGCGCGGGCTCCTCGAGATATCGAACATCTGCTCGAGGGAGTGTCACTATTGCGGAATACATGCGGGCAACGAAACTCTGGAGCGGTATCGCATGCCCGAGGATGAAATCATGGCCTGCGTACGTGAAGCAATTGATTATCGCTATGGAACGGTCGTGCTCCAGGCTGGTGAGGACTACGGCATTACAAGGGAGTGGATGTCCGGGCTCATCCGGAGAATCAAGTCCGAGACGGAATTGGCAGTGACGCTGAGTCTCGGGGAGAGGAGCGATGAGGACCTGGTTGCCTGGAAAGAGGCAGGAGCAGATCGTTACCTGCTGCGCTTCGAAACCTCCAACCGCGAACTCTATAACAGCATCCATCCTCCGCTTGCCGGAGAAAGTTCGGACCGCCTCGCGCTCCTGAAGAGGCTGCGGGAAATCGGCTATGAAATCGGCAGCGGTGTCATGATCGGTATCCCGGGACAGACTTTCGAGGATCTGGCAAACGACATCCTGACCTTCAAGGATCTCAACCTGGACATGATCGGAGTCGGCCCCTACATAGCCCACGCCGGCACCCCCCTCGGACGGGATGACGAAATACTTAAGGCTCCAGCGGGAGAACAGGTTCCAAACACCGAAGCAATGACCTATAAGGTTATCGCCCTGGCACGGATCGCCTGCCCCGATGCCAACATCCCCAGCACCAGCGCCCTGGCGACCCTGAACACGGCAACCGGAAGGGAACTGGGTCTTGCCCGCGGAGCGAACATTGTCATGCCGAACCTGACACCGAAAAAATACCGGGCCATGTATGAAATCTATCCGGCAAAGGCCTGCATCGATGAAACCGCCGCAGACTGCAGAGCATGCATGCATCGCAGAATATTGTCAATCGGCAGGGGCGTTGGCTCGGGCCGCGGCGATTCACCCAACAAGACAAAACCGGATCAGGCTGCCTGACACATCTCCTTCCGCAGAATACGGCAGTTGTTGACCATCGGGACGCTTGACTCAGTCACCGTTGGCTTCAACTGCCGCCTCAGATCAAAACTCCTCTCAAATAATACTTGCCGAGAAAGCTGGATTCCAGGCAACCATTTACATCATCAGAGAATCGGTATAGGTACAAATCTTCGGCAGAAAACAACGAAAGTCCCGCGAGAAAAAATCACCCTTCTTCGACAGCTCCGTGAACCCCTCTGCCAAAGGATTCGGCCTGGCAAGTCTCTCCGACATCCGCCGCAAGGCCATTTCAATCACGGCCGGCTCGCGGTAGGCAATCAGCCAGTGGCGGGAGAACATCCTGGGCAGGAGTTCCAGCAGACGAGGCGGCAGATGGTCCTCGTAACGGGACAGTGTTTGATGGGAACTTTCGATGAACTCCTCGAGGCTGACCGGAGAAAACTCTTCCCAATACCGGGCAAGAAAATGGTCATAAAAAATGTCCACCAGCACCGCCCGGAAATGGCCGAAGCGAAGATCGATACAATGCTTGCTCCGCAGGAAGAACTCGTTGCCGGCTGCAAAGGAATCGATCTTTCGGTGGATTTCAAGACCACGCCGAATACCGGGAGGGAATCGGTCATCAAGCCGACCCTTGACAAAGTCCCCCATCAGGTTTCCCACAAGAATTTCCGGGTCGCTACCCGAAAGGAATAGATGCATCAGGTGATTCATGATGGAAAAATCTTACCGCGTACCCCACGAAAGCACAACGGGTATCTCCTGAACAGATGCCCTGCCAAGGCACCGCAAAACAGCAAAACCACACTATACCTGCCTCACTTTATTGGGTATTTTACTGAATTACTTTGCAAAGAACCACAACACGCCAAATTCCAACCGAGCAAAGAAAGGCGACTCGCCATCAGTAATCCAGCAACGCTCCTACTCATCACTTTCTTCATCCAACTCCGGCAGATTCCGGCAGGAGACCAAACCAATTGTCATTGAAACTGGCAAAATGTGGTCATTCCTATATAACCTCTTGAAATCAAAGTGTTTCCAGGCATCTTTTCAGAACATTATTTCCACAAATGCTTTCCAATGAACAATTCTCGGCTATAATTCCTCAATTGTACAAACAGACATCCAAAGGCAGCAAAGACACACACCAACACAGTGCAACCGTGTTCTCTGTGTTCGGACACTGAAGCGCTATGGCATAAGGAGCCGTCACATGAGGCTGAAAGACTTCAAAATCGGCACACAAATGCGCCTCGGGCTGGGAGCTATCCTGGCAGTGGTACTGGGCCTCGGTTTCCTGGCCAGGGATCAAACTGGCATGCTCTGGCGCCAAACCAAATACCTTTATGACAATCCCTTCACCGTCAGTCGGGCAGTCGCAAAAATGGAAATTGATATCGAGAGGATGTCCCGGCACACGAGTGACCTGCTTCTGACCCGGAACGAACAGGAGACCAGCACATCCCTTCAGGATATTGAGGTCGACAAGACCGACGCTGAGCAACAGTTCGGAATCCTGTTTGACCGTTACCTTGGACCTCGTGATGACATCACTTCACTACGCCAGGATTTTGTCAAATGGAACATCCTCAGGAATGAAACTGTCGGGCTGCTGCAGCAGGGTAAAGCAGCCGAAGCCACTGCCCGCATCCGGCCTGGCGGTGTCCAGTATAGCCAGGCAGAAGTGTTGAGAAACCGCATCAGGAAAATTGACGATTTTGCCCGCAACAAGGGCGCCCAGTTCTATCAAAACGCTGCCAAAGTCAACGATGATCTAAGCTCCTCGCTTGGGCTTGCAGTCGCTGCTTTCATCCTCCTGACCCTGGTGCTCAGTTATCTCCTGCTGAAGGGAATCCGGGATCCGTTGAGGGAGCTGACCGCACTGACCGAGCGGTTCCGGCTTGGCGAATTTAACGCCCGCAGCAAATATGACTCCGCCAACGAGTTCGGAACCCTGTCCGCGGCATTCAACACCCTTGGCGAAACAATTGAAGGCGACTTGGCCTTCAAGGAACGCGCGGTTCAGCTTAACGATGCCATGCTTCAGGAACTGAAGGATCGCAAATTCCGTTCACGGGTCCTCGAACCCCTGATGCGGCTGACCAATTCCCAGGCAGGGGCAATCTACCTGTTGAATGAAAAGAAAACCGACTATGAGCATCTCGAATCAATCGGGCTGGGTTCCGCCTGCCGTGCCTCATTTTCCGCCACGGAGCGCGAAGGGGAACCAGGGACAGTACTTGTCTCGCAACAGATTCAGCGCATCAGGGATATCCCGACAGGGACACGATTCACCATTGAAACTGTGAGCAAGGAATTCAACCCTCGAGAAATAATCACCATCCCGCTTGTCTCAGAAGAAGAAGTTACCGCAATAATTTCTCTCGCAAGCATCCACGAATACGAGCCTGCGGCGATTCGGCTGATTACCGGCACGCAGGGTGCCCTGGCTTCCTGGGTGAGCAGCATGCTGGCCAGTCAGCGCATCACGGCCCTGACCACTGACCTGGAACAGCAGAACGAGCAACTCCAGTCGCAACAGGAAGAACTCAGGGTTACCAACGAGGAACTGGAAGAACAGACCCAGCAACTGCAACACTCGGAAGAAGAGCTGAAGACCCAGCAGGAAGAGCTTCAGGTTATCAATGAGGAACTCCAGGAGAAGAACGACCTGCTGGAGCGCCAGACAAAAGAGGTCAAGCGCGCTAAGAAAGAAATTGAGGAAAAGGCCTCGGCGCTGGCCCTGGCCAGCAAGTACAAATCCGAGTTCCTGGCAAACATGTCCCACGAACTGCGCACCCCGCTCAACAGCCTGCTGCTATTGGCGCAGGGTTTCAGCAGAAATAGAGATGGCAATCTAACCGAGGAGCAGGTGGAGTCGGCACGAATCATCCACAGCAGTGGCTGTGACCTGCTGACACTCATCAACGAAATCCTTGACCTCTCCAAAATCGAGGCTGGGCGGATAGAGCTCCAACCGGGCAGCGTGACGGTACGCGACCTTGCCGAGGGGGTACGGGACTCGTTTCAGCACGTGGCTGAAGAAAAAGGATTGGTTTTGGAGATCTTTGTTAACGATGACGCTCCGGCAGAGATTACAAGTGACAGGAAACGTGTGGAGCAGGTTCTGCGAAACCTTATCTCCAACGCCATCAAGTTCACCGAAGCGGGAAGTGTTACCGTTACCTTTGGTCTACCCGCCAGCAATAGCGACCTCTCCAAGAGCGGGATTACTTTAGGTGATTCTCTGGCCATAGCAGTAAGTGACACAGGCATCGGCATTGCACCTGAACTGCACAAGATCATTTTTGAAGCGTTCCAGCAGGCAGATGGCGGCACGTCAAGAAAATACGGGGGAACGGGTCTGGGGCTTTCCATTTCCAGGGAACTGGCAACGTTGCTCGGCGGAGAGTTGCACCTGTCCAGCGAGCCAAGCAAGGGTTCGACCTTCACTTTGTTCCTGCCGCATGTAATTCACGGGAAGGCGCCGAACTCTCAGGCGGCCGCGTCCCCCTCGAAGCAGAAAGTACCCGTTGAACACGAACAGCCCGAAATCCCGGATGACCGCGACAGCATCGTGCCGTCCGACCGGGTGATGCTGGTTATCGAGGACGATCCGAACTTCGCTCGGCTTCTACAGGAAAAATGCCATAAAAAGGGCTTCAAGTGCCTGTCAGCGTCAACAGGTGAAGCTGGATTGGAACTGGCAGCCAATCATCTGCCGCATGCGGTGATTCTCGACCTGAAGCTCCCCGGCATGGACGGTTGGAAAGTGCTGAGCTCCCTCAAGGAGAACACCAGTACCCGGCACATACCGGTGCATATAATTTCCGCAGGGGAAAGCTCGACTTCGGCACTGCGCAAGGGAGCTGTCGGACACGTCTCCAAGCCGCTCAACCAGGAAGAGCTCGAAGAGGCCTTTCGCAAACTTGAGGAAATATCGGATGGCAGATCGAAACGAGTGCTGGTTGTGGACGACGACGCAACAATCCGCTGCGATACCGTAAACCTGATTGGCGACAGCGACATCTCGGTGGACGAGGCCGGGAGCGCTGAAGAGGCAGAGAAGGCTCTCCGCTCCGGGGTGTATGATTGCGTGGTCATGGACCTGGGACTTCCGGACATGGATGGCGGAGAACTGCTGGCGCGGCTTGAGCGTGAAGGGGTGGCTCTGCCCCCCGTGGTTGTCCATACCGCCCGTGATCTCACCATGGCCGAGGAAGCAGCACTCCGCGAACGCGCCGAGTCCATCGTCATCAAGGATGTCCGCTCGCGGGAGCGGCTACTTGACGAGGTGTCGCTCTTTCTGCATCGGGTTGTGAGCCAGATGCCGGAAAGAAAACGGAAGGTCATCCAGGATCTCCACGACACGGATGCACTCCTGAAGGACAAGAAAGTCCTCGTGGTGGATGATGACATGCGGACAACTTTCGCCGTTTCGCACCTTCTTGCAGAATGCGGGATGATGCCGCTGAAAGCAGAAAACGGGGAAAGGGCACTGCGGTTGCTGGACGAGCAGCCGGACATTGACCTGGTTTTAATGGATATCATGATGCCGGTGATGGACGGCTATGAGACCATGCAGCGGATTCGTGCCCAGGAAAGATTCAAATCACTGCCTATCATTGCGCTCACGGCCAAGGCAATGCCGGAAGACCGCGAAAAATGCCTGGTTGCCGGCGCCAATGATTATCTGCCCAAACCGCCGGACCGGGAGCGGATGTTTTCCATGATGAGGGTCTGGCTGTGCAGGTGAGCCGGACTCCAGCTGATCACTCTTCGTGAGGAGCCGCAAGCAATACGGCCTTACTCATAGCAGCGAATCAACCAGACAGGACACCAGGAACCTTGTAATGGACCTGAACGACAATCAACAATCGGAACGTGAAACCATCGAGATCGACCTGCTGCTGGAGGCGGTCTATCGGAGCTGCGGCTATGACTTCCGCTCCTATGCCCGAGCCTCCATCGAGCGCAGAATCAGGCAATTTTTGTCAGGTTCAGGATGCGGCTCGTTATCTGCCATGATCCCAAAGGTACTCCATGACAAGGTGTTCGCCTCATGCCTGATCAGGTATTTTTCCATCTCGGTCACAGAAATGTTCCGTGACCCACTGGTATACCTTGCCGTACGGGAAAAGGTTGTTCCGTTGCTCAGGACATGGCCGCACATCAAGATCTGGCATGCCGGCTGCGCAAGTGGCGAAGAAGTATACTCGCTGGCCATAGTACTGAAGGAAGAAGGGATTTACGATCGCTCGACCATCTACGCCACGGACTTCAACGACGAGGTCCTGGAACGTGCCAGGGCCGGAATCTTCGAAACGGGAAAACTCCGGGAAGCCACCAGGAACTACCAACTGGCAGGGGGAAGGAAATCGTTTTCAGAATATTACTACGCCGGGAACAATATGGCTGTCATGGACGCTTCACTCAGGGAGCGCGTGGTATTTTCCAGCCACAACCTGGCAACGGACAGCGTGTTCGGAGAAATGCACCTCATCCTTTGCCGCAACGTGCTCATCTACTTCAATCGAGACCTTCAGAACCGGGCACTGGGCCTCTTCACGGAAAGCCTGACCCATGGCGGATTCCTTTGCCTCGGCACAAAGGAAAGCCTCCGCTTTACCGAAGTCAATAACTGCTACGAGGTTGTGGATGACAAGGCGCACATCTATAAAATAAAGGCTCTGCCATGAGGACAAAAGAGTTTGAGCAACCGGCAGCGGTCGATTGTCGTGGAGTTGTGGTAATGGGAGGTTCGGCAGGTGGCTTCAAGGCGCTCACCGTCATCCTTTCGGCACTCCCGACGGATTTTGCCTTGCCAATCCTGTTGGTGCAGCACCTGCACCCCAGTGATGACGGCACTTTTGCCAGACAGCTGAAGAACCATGTGAGACTTCCGGTAATTGACCCTTCAGACAAGGAACGAATAGAGCCCGGGCAGGTGTATGTGGCACCTGCCGATTATCATATACTGGTTGAAAGGAACCGAACCATCGCCCTCTCAACGGAAGAGAAGGTTCACTGGTCACGACCCTCCATCGATGTGCTCTTCGAGAGTGCCGCCCTGGCATTGGGCAAAAGGATTATTGCAGTTATCCTTTCCGGCGCAAGCAATGATGGCGCCGCAGGAATCCAGGCGGTCAAGACGGCCGGAGGTCTGACCATTGCCCAGGACCCGGCCACAGCCGAGTATCCGCTCATGCCCCGTGCAGCAATCGACACCGGTGCCGTGGATGAGGTTCTGACCCTTGCAGAAATCGGCCGAAGGCTTGTGGAGGTAGGCAGCAAATGTGGGAAGAGTTGATGGTTTCACACAGGTCGGCAATGGACCGGCATAGTACACACTAGAACTAAATTCTTACTCTGGAGTTCGAAATGAACACTATACAGAAGATTCTCATCGTGGACGACAGGAAGGAGAACCTGGTGGCTCTCCGGCAGGTACTGCAAGGCGTTAAGGCGGAAATTATCGAGGCTGCCAGCGGCAACGAGGCACTCGCCGCCACGCTTGATCACACCTTTGCATTGGCCATACTGGATGTCATGATGCCCGGAATGAGCGGATTCGAGCTGGCCAGGCATTTGCGCGGGGACAGTGCAACCCGACTGATACCGATTATCTTCGTAACGGCATCCTACCAGGATGAGCAACAGACATTCAACGGCTACGAGGCAGGTGGCGTCGACTACATCGTCAAGCCCTATGCCCCCGAAGTATTGCTCGCAAAAACCCACATATTTCTGCAATTGGACCGCCAGAGACAAGAATTGTTACGACATCGCGATAACCTGGAAGCATTAGTTGCCGAACGGACGATAAAGTTGGAGTATGAACTGCAAGAGCGCAAGCGGGCAGAGGAAGAGAGAGAGAAGCTTCAGGAGCAACTGATACAAGCCCAGAAAATGGAGTCGATCGGCACTCTGGCCGGCGGGGTGGCCCATGACTTCAATAACATCCTGACGGGCATCATCGGCTACGGTCACTGTACGCTGATGGGCATGACGGATAACGACCCGCTGCGCCAGAATATCGAGAGAATCCTCGAAGCGGCTGACCGGGCAACCCATCTGACCAGAGACCTGCTTATTTTCAGCAGGCATCGGATAGGTGAGCAAGGCCCCACAGACCTGAATCAGATCGTCAGCAAGTCGGTAACTTTCCTGCAAAGGATGATCGGTGAGGATGCCATTTTGAAAAGCACGCTCCATTGCGAACCGCTGCCGATACTGGCAGACAGTCATCAACTGGAGCAGGTATTGATGAACCTGGTGATGAACGCCCGCGATGCCATGCCCCGGGGTGGAGTTATCTCACTGCAAACTTCCCGGATTCTTCTACAGCAGGACTTCATAACAACGCATGGCTTCGGCAAACCTGGCAGTCATGCACTCCTGACCGTCTCCGACAACGGCTCGGGAATGGATGCAGAGACGCTGCGGCGAATCTTTGAGCCTTTCTTCACGACCAAGGAAGTGGACAAGGGAACAGGACTCGGCCTGTCCGTAGTCTACGGAATAGTCAAACAGCATGACGGATTTATATGCGTCGAAAGCGAGCCAGGCCACGGTGCCACCTTCAGTATTTACCTCCCTCTCGTTGCTGAGGAACTGTCGAAAGAGACCGAGCTGCTTCCAAACGCAACAAGCAGCATCGGAAACGAGACGATTCTCCTGGCAGAAGATGATGAACTGGTGAGGAACATGATGGCAAGTGTGCTGGCAGATGCCGGCTACACAGTAATCGAAGCGGTCAACGGTGAGGATGCGGTTCAGAAATTCAGAGACAATTCCACGTCCATCCAACTCCTGCTATTTGACCTCATTATGCCACGGATGAACGGCAAAGAGGCCTGTGAGGAGATCCGGAAGGTTCGGCCCGAGGTAAAAGTCCTTATTACCAGCGGCTATGCACCTGAAATCGTCATTCAGAAAGCATCTGTCGAGAAAGGCATTCAGTTGCTCTACAAACCGGTCGCGCCAAAGGCCCTGTTGAAAGCGGTACGAAGTCTATTGGATAGTGAAGTGTAAGTTTTCCTTTGCGAAGGCAGCGACAGCTGCCTATATACATATTTGAAAGTTCGCCTTCGAAAAATGCTGTTCCCCTCTGTCTGTCCAATCAACCGAATTTCACACTCTCGTCAATATCGAAATAGAATGCAGCCCACCTTTACTTCCACATAACGTGCCAGGAATCCGGCAATTAATCTTACAGTATTTTTCAGAAAATGCTGACGCAGCCCTTAGGTTTTGGAATTATCCTGGTTATTATACACTGCTCTCACTGTTCAAGCATATCAGTCTGATACTTATTTAATTTTGATATATTTATATTCAAAATAAATACTCCTGCCTTGTTGCAATAATTTATCTATCTTGTAACATAGATCGAATGCAAAAGGACACTTGACACTGACCGGACAGGAAAGGAGCCATATGAAGAATCTATCCATCGCAATTTATTGTCTTTTTTTGTTTTGCAACGCTTGCGCGACCACGAGCAGGGCAGATATTAAAACTGAGACAGACAAGATCAACTATAGCGTCGGATACCAGGTCGGAGGTGACTTCAAATCCCAGGGTGTTGAGCTCAATTCCGAGGTCTTTGTCCAGGGAATCCGGGATGTGCTCAGTAACACCACACCCCGGATGACAAAGGCGGAGATGGATTCAACCCTGATTACCCTGAAGAGGAAGATCGTTGCTGATGAGCGGGCCAAGGTAAAGCAGGCAGGAGTAACCTTTCTGGCTGAAAACGCCAAGAATAAGGATGTCACTGTTTTGTCGAGCGGTGTTCAATACAAAGTTCTGCGCCCCGGTTCAGGTAAAAAACCTACCTTGGATGACCAGGTCAAGGTTCATTACCGCATCACCCGGGCCGATGGCACCGAGATCGGTAGTACCTATGGAAGCAAGCCTAGGACACTCCTCTTGTCCAAGACTATCCCCGGTCTGCGCGAGGTCTTGCTTCTCATGAATGAAGGAGCAAAATGGCAGGTCGTCATCCCCACCGGTACTGCCGCAGGTGGAAAGGAGCCCATGGATGATATGGGAGTACTGATCTACGAACTTGAGTTGTTGTCAGTTCTGCCAGAACCCCATAGTGCCGGAATGCCTCCGGTCAAAACTCCATGACCGTACAAAAGTCGAACAAATGAGTCAATGAGACAGATCCCGACGTATGCGACACCAAACCAGACAGAATACTCCGCAGATCGCATCTGGCAGGGATGAAAATACTACAAGGGAGGTGACAGAAGAAACCTGACAGCGCTTCAAATTACGGAGGAATTTCACTTATTTCGTTAATGTGCAATGCAGAAGAGGGCAGCGGAGAGCCATCCGTTCATCCCTTGAGGAATGTAAGGAGACATTTTATGAAAGAACATCTGCGATGGATACGGGCAGTATCCCTTGTCGCCTTGACCGGTCTGAGCATGGGTGCCTTTCAACCGGCACTCGCCGCCCCTGTTCCGGGCGGCACCCTGGATCCGACGACCATCCCCAAGTATGTTATTCCGCTGGTTATTCCACCTGAAATGCCGAAAAGCACCGCTCCAAATCAAGGCACGCCGGCCGCCGAATACAACATCTCGATGCGGCAGTTCAAGCAGCAGATCCTGCCGGGCGGGATCTGGGGCGGCACTACAACTTTCCCGGCAACCACCGTCTGGAGTTATGGACGCGCCGAAGACCCACTTCCAGACTCATCCGGAATCACCGGCGGAGCGTCAGGTGTTGCACCCTCACCCGCCACCATTTCGTCGTTCAACTATCCGGCTTTCACCGTTGAAAACACCACAAACGTGTCGACATCGGTGCGCTGGATCAATGACCTGAAAGACCCGGTCACTGGCCATTACCTCCCGCACCTTTTCAAGGTTGACCAGACCCTGCACTGGGCGAACCCAGCTGCCGCGAACTGCATCATGCCCCCCTACAACCGGACCGACTGTGAAACCGAGGTTCCAACCCCTTACAACGGCCCGGTACCAATGGTCACTCATGTCCACGGCGCGCACGTGCAGCCAAACAGCGACGGTTATCCGGAACAATGGTGGCTCCCCGCCGCCAACAATATTCCGGCCGGCTATGCTAAATACGGGTCGAAGTATGAGCAGGCAGACAACACGAATACCGTACCCGGCTCCGCCTTTTTCAGCTACGAGAATACCCAGCCCGCGGCAACTATCTGGTATCATGACCATGCCCTCGGCATGACCCGGCTGAACGTCTATGCCGGTCCGGCCGGTTTCTGGCTTATACGGGGTGGCGATTACGACACGGCTGCCGGTGTGCTGCCGGGACCGGCACCCACCATAGCAGGCGGCGACCCGAATTTCGACGCGGCTGCCCGCGCAAAAATTCGCGAGATTCCGATAGCGATCCAGGACCGTTCCTTCAACGCGGACGGTTCGCTGTTCTACCCATCCGACCGCTCCTTCTTCGACGGTTTTCTCGGCCCCTATATCGGCGGCATGGAGCCTTCGGATATGCCTGGCATTTGGAATCCCGAGGCATTTTTCAACACCATGGTCGTAAATGGCACCACCTGGCCGAAGTATGAAGTGGCAGCGGCCCGCTACCGACTGAGACTTCTGGACGGCTGCGATTCCAGGACTCTGAACCTGGCACTGTTCGTCGTTGACAGCCTGGGTGAAGACGGTGTCCCAGGAACCGCTGATGACGTTCTTGGAGACGGAAATCCCCTTCTACCAGATCGGTGGCGACCAGGGGTTCCTTCCCCAGGTAGCAATGATCACGACCGGGTTTAATACAGCACTTCCCGGTGACGGCTCCATCCCGACACCGGTCGCCGCCCCTGTCCCGGAACAGGCCCTGCTCATCGCTCCCGCGGAACGGGCTGACGTGATCGTCGATTTCGGTGACCTGCCGAACGGCACAAGGGTCCGCATGATCAACACCGCACCCGACGGCCCCTTTGGCGGCTTCCCCGATACCCCGGCCGATCCGTTGACTTCCGGCCAGGTGATGGATTTCATCGTAAACACATCACTGCCGGCACAACCAACCGACACCTCCAGCACAGCACCGGAAAACCTTGTTCTTCCCGCGGAAGCACCGCTCGGTCCCGCAACGGTAACCCGCCAGGTTTCCCTGAATGAAATGGTTTCCGACCAGGTATGCGTAGAGATCGATGGGGCTACCGGAGAGATCGTTGGCACCCTGTTCAGCACCACCCCCGGGGACCCGAACTTCCTGGCGAATTGTGCGGCAGCAACAGTAACTCCCGGAAACACGGCTGAGCCGATGGGACCTCGCCAGGCCCGCTTGGGCATTCTGACCAGCTCGGGCGGCAACCTTGTTGCAACGTCGTTGCGATGGATGGATGGCCTTACCGAAATCCCGAATTTGAACGACACCGAAGTCTGGGAAATCTTCAACACCACCATGGATGCCCACCCCATCCATATGCATCTGGTACGTTTCGAAATGATTGACCGCGAAGACCTCGACCCCACCGCCCTGGCAGCGGGAAATCTGGTTCCGACCGGTACAACCTACCCGCCGAATCCCAATGAGCTTGGCTACAAGGACACAGTCATCGTTTATCCTGGCCAGATGCTTCGTCTCAGGGCAAAATTCGATATCGAAGGCCTCTACGTCTGGCACTGCCACATCATCGAACATGAAGACAACGAGATGATGCGGCCATACGTGGTTCACAAGCGGCGGATCAATGCTGACTTTGACGGCGACGGAAAAACCGATATCTCACTATGGAATCCTAGTACCGGCGAATGGATGATTACTCCATCCCTGGGCGGAATGATGTACAAAGTAGTCTACGGATCCGTCGATGACAAACCGGTTCCCGCTGACTACGACGGTGACGGCAAAAACGACATCGCCGTATGGCGTTTCGGCACCTGGTTCATCCAGAACAGCAGCGACAACACCCAGAGCGTTGTGTCCTATGGGACCAGTGGTGACACCCCCGTTCCCGGCGACTATGACGGTGACGGCAAAGCCGACACTGCCATATGGCGTGACGGCACCTGGTTCATCAAGAACAGCAGCGACAGTTCGCAAACCGTCGAATCATTTGGGACCGCCGGCGACATCCCGGTTCCCGGCGATTACGACGGTGACAATAAAACCGACATGGCAGTATGGCGTAACGGTACTTGGTTCATTAAAAACAGCAGCAACGGCTCGCAAACCGTCGAATCTTACGGGACTGCCGGCGATACCCCGGTACCAGGCGACTACGACAGTGATGGCAAGACAGACTTTGCCGTGTGGCGCCCATCAAGCAGCAGTTGGTACATTAAGAACAGTGCCGACAGCACTCAGACCACGATGGCCTACGGGACCACCGGTGACATCCCTGTCCCTGGAAACTACAACGTGATAACCAGGACGGATATTGCCGTATGGCGTCCCTCCAACAGTACTTGGTACATCCTTGCGAAGGATACCAACAAAACCCGCACAGTAACCTTTGGGATGGCCTCTGATCTGCCCATCAAGGCAGGTCAACCTATCCAGTAAAAAGGTGCCAACGAAAGAGGCCGGCGAAATCGCCGGCCTCTTATTATGTAGTGGGGGGTTACTCAGACAAGCTTTTCTACGGTACCCTCCAGCGTATCGTGCAATTAGTGACACGGCAGACAAACCTCCTCGATCTGACCGCCCTCTATGTGAAGTTGGATAATCACCCAGCAGCAGTCCCCATGGCCTCGGCAATAATGCTTATTGCTGCAGATTTATTTCCCCGCCGGAACTCCAACATCCCTTTTGATTGACTCGACATCGAGAGCCTCAATCCACTGGGGAAGGTTGCCAAAAAGTGCATGGAAATGGTAGCCTCCCTCAGTCATTTCCCGAACAGCATCCTCCTTTGACCAACCTTGAACGACAATTCGATAGATGGCTGACATGGTACCGGTACGATCAGCGCCATGGAGACAGTGGACCAGAACGGGTGTGCGCCCGGGGTCCGTGACAATTTTCAGAAAACGGACGATGTCCTCCCTTTCCGGATGCCAGGCTTTCATATAAATATGCTCATACCCCAACCCGGTAGAGCCGATTTCTTTGCGATCCGAATGGAAGGAACGCAGATTCACCACCGTTTTAATTCCCATCTGCTTCAGGTTCTTCATCCCTAGCGCCGTTGGCTGGGCGCTCCGGTAGAGAGTATCGCTGACCTTATGCAGGTTGGGAACACCGTCAAGCTTTACCGGTTGAGCCCACGAGGCTGGACGATCAACCACGGGTTCAGACGCTTCGGCAACACTGGCAAAGATAAGGCACGCAGAGAGAACGACCAGGGTACGTATTACCATAGACTCAAAACTCCTATGAGACAGATATCAATGCCATCATTGAGGCACTCGCACATTCGTTTCATCATTCCCGACTGGCCCTATCGGGTATCCTTTCAGCAGTGTAAAAGCCGGATCTCTGCGCAGAATCACCACAGGAATGACATTTAGCGAGAGCATCATAGTTGACTGTTTGAACCGGATTACCTGAGAACAGTAGTATTATGTCCTAGAGCAGGGCCTTTACTACTCCCCAAGAATTGCGGCGTACATCTCCGACAGATCCTGCAAGGCACGCTCACCGTTTCCCTTGAAAGATGAACCGTGCATAATGGCAAGCAGTTTCGGTTTCAGGTCGGCAAGTTTCAGGAGGGTATTTTGCGTCAAGCTCGTGTAGAGCATGAGATGCCGCAAAGGCCCGGCCTCATAAGCAAGAAGGGCCTGCCGTGCCGACTCAAGTAAATCCTTTTCCGTCAACGGATCGACATTACCATTCTGAAGAAAGAGGTCGGAGCAGAAAAGAACCGACGCGGTCTCTTCCAGGAGAAGGCTTGCATCCCAGGCATGGGGAACCTGCGGTGTCTCAAGGAACCTGAAGCGGCATCTGCCAGTGGTAAAAACCTCATTATCCGCCAGCACCCTGCCCTGTCGGCAGGCGAAATCATTAATATTAACGGTCGCACCGATTGTTCCGCAGATGAATTCGGCATGAGGTGCCAGAGACAGCCATTCGTTCAACGAGCCACACTCGTCTGCCTCGAAATGGCTGAAACCTATCCAACGAATACGTGAGGGTTCCACTACTTTTGCCACTGCATCGCGAACCAGGGGAAACAGTTTGCGCATACCGGTATGGTAAAGAAGGATGTCATCGTCAATGACAAGAAACTGATTGAATTGGAGATCATACCCGGAGAAGTACGTCGATATCCGGTACAGGTTGGGGGCAATTTCGTCAATTCTGGTTTTCATGGCAGTCCTCCTTCGATATTCGAACAGTTTCGTGAAAGCTATCGAAAGTAAACCACAAAAAGGGGAAAGTGCAAAGAAGCGATCCCGGCAACAGGCCATTGACATCAGCGGTACGAAGCAGATCCGACTATTGCCGAACTGCTACATCATGCTATGCTTTCTGCAACAATTATCCCTGCAGCTACCTCTGCCGTATTGCGCAGAAACAGGGTTTGCATATTGAGATATCTGATTATCGTCAATCTTCCGCCAGTTCCCAAAACTGTCATTCCCGAAGAGATTCTGATCGGGAATCCAGCTTCTAACCGACTGATATCATGGATCCCCGATAGAGACATTCGGGAATGACAAGCTTCATAACGGAAGAATAGCGCTAATCTGGTTGAGATATGATTACATGGTTATTTATGCCGGAACTAAACTTCAAATGGAGATGTCCATGGAAAACCCCTTGCAACTGTGTTATCCGGTCCTGACGCTCGATGACAAAGAACTCCTTCCCGCCGGCGCCTACCTGACCCGGGACACCATGAAGGAACTGATCCGTCTCGCCGGTATGGAAAAATTTCCTGTTAAAAAACTCTTGGAGTACGATACAGTGGCCGAGGATCTCCACAGCATCTGTAATGAGCTCCCCTACTGCCGGATATTTTCCAACCCGGTTCGGAGGAAAGAGATCTTCATAACCATGAATCAGGTGGAATTCGTGCAGCCCCTGCTGGAAATCTATGGTTACTTCAAGACTTTCGACCCCTATACCTATCGCCACATCCTGACTGTCTTCGCCCTGACGTTGTTGCTGGCCCAGGATCTTATCGACAACCGCGAAGAACTCGCCAAAGCCGTGGCAGCGGCGCCCAGCCATGATTTCGGCAAGATCTGCGTGCCCCTGTCGGTCTGCAAACAATCAACGCCGCTGAACTTGCAGGAGCAAGCGCGGCTGAGTCATCATCCAGCCGCGGGGTATGTTCTTCTCAGCTATTACCTAAAGGATCCGAATCATCCTGCGGCAATAACCGCACGGGATCACCACGAACGGCACGACGGCAGCGGGTATCCGCGCCGGATCGCTCTCCGGAACAGGATGGTTGAAATCGTGGCGGTCGGCGATGTCTTTGACGCACTTATCTCCAGTCGACCCTACCGGCCCCAGTCGTACGACCTTCGAACGGCCTTGGAGGAACTAAGTGTCCAGGCAAAAAACGGAACAATCAGCGAGGACATTGTAACCGCTTTAATCAGCTTCAACCGGGAGAATCACCCGTGCAGAACCCAATGCAAATTCTCGCACGAACTGCGCGGCACCCCGCCCCCCGGCAATCACTACCAGGGGATCACTCCCTGCCGCTTTGAGCCTGAACCGCGACAGGAAGAAGGTCCGGGGCCCGATTCAGGCTCAACCGTGTCATAATGATCGGACATACTCCCCAGCACCCCCATGAACGCAAAGCAATAATCAGCAATAACTTCTGCTGTCTTCACTTCCGGCAGCACCCTCGATTGTTTGCCGTTTTAACAGAGAAACTGATTAGCACTATTCTTCCGCTACGAAGATTGTCATCCCCGAATGTCTTTATCGGGGATCCATAATTACAGTCGGTTAGAAGCTGGATTCCCGATCTGAATCTCTTCGGGAATGAAAGTTTTTGCAACAAGCAGAAGATTGATAATAATCAGGACAGAAAATCAGGCATGTTCGCCTGTAACTTCATTATCACAAGCTGATTTTGCTGCTGTTTTATCCGCAATAATCTCTCCAAGATACTTGGGCAGCTCAATTCCTGCCATACCCGCCACTTCATGCAGCGGCGGCAGGCTTTTGATCAGTCCTGAAAGGAAGTTCGCGGTTGCGGTACCGTCTTTACCGCCTCCGGCAGAATCCCAAACCGTAACCTTATCAATCTTGATGTTTTTGATAGCCTCAACCTGGAGTTGGACAATCTGTTCGATTTTTTCGGTCATGAGCAAGGTCGCAGCAGATTTAGCATCGCCGTTGCAGCCCTTAACCAGACTGAGATAGCCGGCCGCCTTGCTTTCCAGTACCAGTCGCACGCCTTCAGCCTCTGCCTGATATTTGAGGAGGATTCCGTCGGCCTGCCCTCTTGCCTCACGACGGGTCTTCTCGGCTTCGGCTTCAGCAGCAATCTCAATTTTTTTCTTTTCAACTTCCTGGCGCACCACCTCTTCTGCAGTGAGCCGTTCCATTTCAGCCTTGTATTGTGCTTTTTGAATTTCGACCTCGGCCTCACGTCGAGCAACCTCGCCAAGTTGCTGGGCTGCTGCCTGTTTCACCACCAACTCGGCAACGGCATTTGCAATATCGGCCTTGGCGCGGTTTTCACCATCCACTGCAAGGGCTTCCTGTTGCTGAACGATGATGCGACGATCAGCCTCAGCCATTTTCTGGCCCTTTGCCGATTCGGCCATATTTTCAGCAACCTTGATCTCTTTTTCTTTGTTGGCGGCAGCCTCGCCAATTGTTGCCGATGCTTCCTGCTGCTGAACGAAAACGCGCTGGTCTGCCTCGGCCTTTTTCTTGCCTTTTTCCGACTCGGCCACGTTCTCCGCCACGCGGATTACTTTCACCTTGGTCGCTTCGGCCTCACCAATGGCACCCAGTTTTTCCTGTTCCGCAACATCTACCTTGGCCTGGTTGATCGCCTCAGAGGCAGCCTTCTTGCCGATGGAATCGATGTACCCCGATTCGTCTGTGATATCGGTAATGTTCACGTTGATCAGGAACAGGCCGATTTTATTCAGTTCGGTCGAAACATTCTTGCGGATCGATTCGAGAAAACTCTCGCGGTCCTGATTAATCTGCTCAATGGTCAGCGAAGCCACGGTAAGACGCAACTGACCAAAGATGATTTCTTTTGCCATCTCCTCAATTTGAATCTGCGTCAAGTGGAGCAACCGCTCGGCAGCTGAGGTCATTACCTCAGGTTCCGTGCTGATGCCTACGGTAAAAGTAGATGGAACGTTAATGCGGATATTCTGCAATGAAAGGGCTTTCTGCAGGGGAATGCTGATGGTCATCGGCGTGAGGCTGATGTAGGCATAATCCTGGATCAACGGCCAGATAAAGGCACCACCTCCATGGATACAATTAGCAGATTGTCCTGCCCCAACCTTACCGAAGACCACCAGAATCTTATCCGATGGACAGCGTTTATAGCGGGAGGCAAGAAAGATGATGGTGGATACGACCAGAATAAGGAACGCGGCAATGGGCAGAATCCAAAAATCAAACTTGATTCCATTGATAACATCAAACATGACTTCTCCTTTTTTATTTCATGTTTTCGACAACAAGAACAGAAGCTCTCACCTGAACTACCCGTACCGGAGTTCCGGTGGGCACCTCGGCACCGTTTATTTCAATTGCATCAAATTCGCGAAGGTGATTATTGAAGTTGAGACTGACCCGCCCGGTTCCGCTCTCAGGGATGGTCAGATACACGGTTCCGGTGCAGCCAACCGCATCAGCAGTCTGGAGGGTACCGCTGGATTGCAGCCGGGCAGCCCCCTGGAAAATCTTTCCAATGACCCATACCGAAGCCACCCCGGCAGCCACAGCCCCGACAGTGGAAACGATCACTCCCATCCGGCTCTGTCGATAAAGGGCAATGCCGACCAGACCGAACATCATGAAAAAAGCCGATAGCCCTTGCAGAGAGAGCGCGCGAAAACCCACATCGGAATCTGCATGACCCGCATCACTTCCGATATCACTGTGCACGCCGATATCTGTGTCCGTATCACTGCCAACAAATTGCAAAAAGAGTTTAAAGATGACGAACAGCCCGCCAACAGAGGCACAAATTACAAAAAACATTTCCAACCCGTTAAAATCCGAAAAAATATTTGCCACGCAAATCCTCCCTTTCCACCATTTCAGGACACACTCATCGACTACCGATTGTCAAAGTTGCTCAACTCAGTTTTTTACAAATATCAAATTCATAACTCAATAACAATTAATTTGTCTCAATCATCAATAAAACAAACCCGCCGGCATTTGACAACTCTACTATTAAGGTGCAATCGGGAACCGATTAAATTTCTCCTCGCAGAAACTGCCGTCGAAGGCCCTCTTCAAACTTCTCGATGGCATAACGGAGCATGGTTCGCGGCATGACCTTGTAATGGGTCGTGAGAAAAGCCATTTCCGCGAGACGATCTCGCTTACCGACCTCGCGCAGCATCCAGCCGACTGCCTTATGGATCAGGTCCTCCCGGTCACGGAGCAACAGATCTGCAATGTGAAGGGTCTCTTCAAACTCTCTAACCTTTATATAGTGAAATGTAGCGATGATGGAAATTCTTCGCTCCCAAAGGAGGCTCGATGACGCCAGCAGATGGAGTGGTGATCTGTCACGATAACGGAGATGGGCGCCAACGATATGCTCGGCAGAGACGTCAACCAGATCCCAACTGTTGATGCTGTGGCTATTCTCGAGGTAAAGCCCGTAGATATGTCCCTGAAGAACGGCATCACCCTGTTGGTAGGCACTGATCAAGATCAGAAGTGCAAGGAATCGTGCCTCGTGTATGGGCGACTGGAGGAGCTTGATGGTCTCCTGGAGGGAAAGCGACTGGTACTGCCTGGCCAGCTTCCGTGTCTCGGGGACACGGAGTCCGACAAAAAGATCACCTTCTCCGTATTCACCCTTGCCCGTTTTAAAAAATCTCTGCAATCCCCGGGCTTTTTCCGGGTCTCCGAGCTCCTGCAATCTACTGCAGATATCGACAGCGTTCAAATGGGTATCCTCCATGGACTACGGCTACCAAGCACTCTCAAGGTCTGATTTCAATGGGGGTCCCATCAGGAACAACCCGCCAGAGTTCGTCTATTTCTTCGTCTGTTACCGCAATGCATCCGCCGGTCCAATCGACATACTGGTGTAGCTCTCCAAGCCATCTACAGCCATTCCGAAGACCATGAATCATGATATCACCGCCTGGCGAAAGTCCTTTGTTTCCTGCATGTTCAAGATCT
>CAVVDU010000037.1:0-41111 GCA_963746935.1 uncultured delta proteobacterium
GGTTCATAATGAGAAAATATTAGCGCGTACCACCCCAAGGACACAATGTTTTTCTTCCGGAGCAGATACTAGCTTTCCCGTGGCTGTTCGTACCGCACAGAAATATCCGGGTGAATTTGCCAGCAAGGTGTAAGAAAAGCTTTTTCTTTCGGCCTAAATTCCAACATCTTTCTTGATTGAATCGATATCGAGCGACTCAATCCACTGGGGAAGGTTGTCAAAAATTGCATGAAAATTATACCCGCCTTCAGTCATTTCCCGAACAGCCATTTCCTTTGACCAACCCTGGACGACAATCCGGTAAATAGCAGACATAGTGCCAGTGCGATCAGCTCCATGGAGGCAATGGACCAGAACAGGAGTACGCTTCGGGTCCGTGGCAATCTTAAGAAAACGGATGATGTCCTCCCTTTCCGGATGCCAGGCTTTCATATAAATATGCTCATACCCCAACCCGGTAGAGCCGATTTCTTTGCGATCCGAATGGAAAGAACGCAGATTCACCACCGTTTTAATTCCCATCTGCTTCAGGTTCTTCATCCCTAGCGCCGTTGGCTGGGCGCTCCGGTAGAGAGTATCGCTGATCTTATGCAGGTTGGGAACACCGTCAAGCTTTACCGGTTGAGCCCACGAGGCTGGACGATCAACCACGGGTTCAGACGCTTCGGCAACACTGGCAATGATAAGGCACGCAGAGAGAACGACCAGGGTACGTATTACCATAGACTCAAAACTCCTATGAGACAGATATCAATGCCATCATTGAGGCACTCGCACATTCGTTTCATCATTCCCGACTGGCCCTATCGGGTATCCTTTCAGCAGTGTAAAAGCCGGATCTCTGCTCAGAATCACCACAAGAATGACATTTAGCGAGAGCATCATAGTTAATTGTTTGAACCGGATTACCTGAGAACAGTAGTATTATGTCCTAGAGCAGGGCCTTTACTACTCCCCAAGAATTTCGGCGTACATCTCCGACAGATCCTGCAAGGCACGCTCACCGTTTCCCTTGAAAGATGAACCGTGCATTATGGCAAGCAGTTTCGGTTTCAGGTCGGCAAGTTTCAGGAGGGTATTTTGCGTCAAGCTCGTGTAGAGCATGAGATGCCGCAAAGGCCCGGCCTCATAAGCAAGAAGGGCCTGCCGTGCCGACTCAAGTAAATCCTTTTCCGTCAACGGATCGACATTACCATTCTGAAGAAAGAGGTCGGAGCAGAAAAGAACCGACGCGGTCTCTTCCAGGAGAAGGCTTGCATCCCAGGCATGGGGAACCTGCGGTGTCTCAAGGAACCTGAAGCGGCATCTGCCAGTGGTAAAAACCTCATTATCAGCCAGCACCCTGCCCTGTCGACAGGCGAAATCATTAATATTAACGGTCGCACCGATTGTTCCGCAGATGAATTCGGCATGAGGTGCCAGAGACAGCCATTCGTTCAACGAGCCACACTCGTCTGCCTCGAAATGGCTGAAACCTATCCAACGAATACGTGAGGGTTCCACTACTTTTGCCACTGCATCGCGAACCAGGGGAAACAGTTTGCGCATACCGGCATGGTAAAGAAGGATGTCATCGTCAATGACAAGAAACTGATTGAATTGGAGATCATACCCGGAGAAGTACGTCGATATCCGATACAGGTTGGGGGCAATTTCGTCAATTCTGGTTTTCATGACAGTCCTCCTTCGATATTCGAACAGTTTCGTGAAAGCTATCGAAAGTAAACCACAAAAAGGGGAAAGTGCAAAGGAGCGATCCCGACAACAGGCCATTGACATCAGCGGTACGAAGCAGATCCGACTATTGCCGAACTGCTACATCATGCTATGCTTTCTGCAACAATTATCCCTGCAGCTACCTCTGCCGTATTGCGCAGAAACAGGGTTTACATATTGAGATATCTGATTATCGTCAATCTTCCGCCAGTTCCCAAAACTGTCATTCCCGAAGCGATTCTGATCGGGAATCCAGCTTCTAACCAACTGATATCATGGATCCCCGATAGAGACATTCGGGGATGACAATCTTCATAGCGGAAGAATAGCGCTAATCTGGTTGAGATATGATTACATGGTAATTTATGCCGGAACTAAACTTCAAATGGAGATGTCCATGGAAAACCCCTTGCAACTGTGTTATCCGGTCCTGACGCTCGATGACAAAGAACTCCTTCCCGCCGGCGCCTACCTGACCCGGGACACCATGAAGGAACTGATCCGTCTCGCCGGTATGGAAAAATTTCCTGTTAAAAAACTCTTGGAGTACGATACGGTGGCCGAGGATCTCCACAGCATCTGTAATGAGCTCCCCTATTGCCGGATATTTTCCAACCCGGTTCGGAGGAAAGAGATCTTCATAACCATGAATCAGGTGGAATTCGTGCAGCCCCTGCTGGAAATCTATGGTTACTTCAAGACTTTCGACCCCTATACCTATCGCCACATCCTGACTGTCTTCGCCCTGACGTTGTTGCTGGCCCAAGATCTTATCGACAACCGCGAAGAACTCGCCAAAGCCGTGGCAGCGGCGCCCAGCCATGATTTCGGCAAGATCTGCGTGCCCCTGTCGGTCTGCAAACAATCAACGCCGCTGAACTTGCAGGAGCAAGCGCTGTTGAGTCATCATCCAGCTGCGGGTTACGTTCTTCTCAGTTATTACCTAAAGGATCCGAATCATCCTGCGGCAATAACTGCACGGGATCACCACGAACGGCACGACGGCAGCGGGTATCCGCGCCGGATCGCTCTCCGGAACAGGATGGTTGAAATCGTGGCGGTCGGCGATGTCTTCGACGCACTCATCTCCAGTCGACCCTACCGGACTCAGTCGTACGACCTTCGAACGGCCTTGGAGGAACTAAGTGTCCAGGCAAAAAACGGAACAATCAGCGAGGACATTGTAACCGCTTTAATCAGCTTCAACCGGGAGAATCACCCGTGCAGAACCCAATGCAAATTCTCGCACGAACTGCGCGGCACCCCGCCCCCCGGCAATCACTACCAGGGGATCACTCCCTGCCGCTTTGAGCCTGAACCGCGACAGGAAGAAGGTCCGGGGCCCGATTCAGGCTCAACCGTGTCATGATGATCGGACATACTCCCCAGCTCCCCCATGAACGCAAAGCAATAATCAGCAATAACTTCTGCTGTCTTCACTTCCGGCAGCACCCTCGATTGTTTGCCGTTTTAACAGAGAAACTGATTAGCACTATTCTTCCGCTACGAAGATTGTCATCCCCGAATGTCTTTATCGGGGATCCATGATATCAGTCGGTTAGAAGCTGGATTTCCGATCTGAATCTCTTCGGGAATGACAGTTTTTGCAACAAGCAGAAGATTGATAATAATCAGGACAGAAAATCAGGCATGTTCGCCTGTAACTTCATTATCACAAGCTGATTTTGCTGCTGTTTTATCCGCAATAATCTCTCCAAGATACTTGGGCAGCTCAATTCCTGCCATACCCGCCACTTCATGCAACGGCGGCAGGCTTTTGATCAGTCCTGAAAGGAAGTTCGCGGTTGCAGTACCGTCTTTACCGCCTCCGGCAGAATCCCAAACCGTAACCTTATCAATCTTGATATTTTTGATAGCCTCAACCTGGAGTTGGACTATCTGTTCGATTTTTTCGGTCATGAGCAAGGTCGCAGCAGATTTAGCATCGCCGTTGCAGCCCTTAACCAGACTGAGATAGCCGGCCGCCTTGCTTTCCAGTACCAGTCGCACGCCTTCAGCCTCTGCCTGATATTTGAGGAGAATTCCGTCGGCCTGCCCTCTTGCCTCACGACGGGTCTTCTCGGCTTCGGCTTCAGCAGCAATCTCAATTTTTTTCTTTTCAACTTCCTGGCGCACCACCTCTTCTGCAGTGAGCCGTTCCATTTCAGCCTTGTATTGTGCTTTTTGAATTTCGACCTCGGCCTCACGTCGAGCAACCTCGCCAAGTTGCTGGGCTGCTGCCTGTTTCACCACCAACTCGGCAACGGCATTTGCAATATCGGCCTTGGCGCGGTTTTCACCATCCACTGCAAGGGCTTCCTGTTGCTGAACGATGATGCGACGATCAGCCTCAGCCATTTTCTGGCCCTTTGCCGATTCCGCCATATTTTCAGCAACCTTGATCTCTTTTTCTTTGTTGGCGGCAGCCTCGCCAATTGTTGCCGATGCTTCCTGCTGCTGAACGAAAACGCGCTGGTCTGCCTCGGCCTTTTTCTTGCCTTTTTCCGACTCGGCCACGTTTTCCGCCACGCGGATTACTTTCACCTTGGTCGCTTCGGCCTCACCAATGGCACCCAGTTTTTCCTGTTCCGCAACATCTACCTTGGCCTGGTTGATCGCCTCAGAGGCAGCCTTCTTGCCGATGGAATCGATGTACCCCGATTCGTCTGTGATATCGGTAATGTTCACGTTGATCAGGAACAGGCCGATTTTATTCAGTTCGGTCGAAACATTCTTGCGGATCGATTCGAGAAAACTCTCGCGGTCCTGATTAATCTGCTCAATGGTCAGTGAAGCCACGGTAAGACGCAACTGACCAAAGATGATTTCTTTTGCCATCTCCTCAATTTGAATCTGCGTCAAGTGGAGCAACCGCTCGGCAGCTGAGGTCATTACCTCAGGTTCCGTGCTGATGCCTACGGTAAAAGTAGATGGAACGTTAATGCGGATATTCTGCAATGAAAGGGCTTTCTGCAGGGGAATGCTGATGGTCATCGGCGTGAGGCTGATGTAGGCATAATCCTGGATCAACGGCCAGATAAAGGCACCACCTCCATGGATACAATTAGCAGATTGTCCTGCCCCAACCTTACCGAAGACCACCAGAATCTTATCCGATGGACAGCGTTTATAGCGGGAGGCAAGAAAGATGATGGTGGATACGACCAGAATAAGGAACGCGGCAATGGGCAGAATCCAAAAATCAAACTTGATTCCATTGATAACATCAAACATGACTTCTCCTTTTTTATTTCATGTTTTCGACAACAAGAACAGAAGCTCTCACCTGAACTACCCGTACCGGAGTTCCGGTGGGCACCTCGGCACCGTTTATTTCAATTGCATCAAATTCGCGAAGGTGATTATTGAAGTTGAGACTGACCCGCCCGGTTCCGCTCTCAGGGATGGTCAGATACACGGTTCCGGTGCAGCCAACCGCGTCAGCAGTCTGGAGGGTACCGCTGGATTGCAGCCGGGCAGCCCCCTGGAAAATCTTTCCAATGACCCATACCGAAGCCACCCCGGCAGCCACAGCCCCGACAGTGGAAACGATCACTCCCATCTGGCTCTGTCGATAAAGGGCAATGCCGACCAGACCGAACATCATGAAAAAAGCCGATAGCCCTTGCAGAGAGAGCGCGCGAAAACCCACATCGGAATCTGCATGACCCGCATCACTTCCGATATCACTGTGCACGCCGATATCTGTGTCCGTATCACTGCCAACAAATTGCAAAAAGAGTTTAAAGATGACGAACAGCCCGCCAACAGAGGCACAAATTACAAAAAACATTTCCAACCCGTTAAAATCCGAAAAAATATTTGCCACGCAAATCCTCCCTTTCCACCATTTCAGGACACACTCATCGACTACCGATTGTCAAAGTTGCTCAACTCAGTTTTTTACAAATATCAAATTCATAACCCAATAACAATTAATTTGTCTCAATCATCAATAAAACAAACCCGCCGGCATTTGACAACTCTACTATTAAGGTGCAATCGGGAACCGATTAAATTTCTCCTCGCAGAAACTGCCGTCGAAGGCCCTCTTCAAACTTCTCGATGGCATAACGGAGCATGGTTCGCGGCATGACCTTGTAATGGGTCGTGAGAAAAGCCATTTCCGCGAGACGATCTCGCTTACCGACCTCGCGCAGCATCCAGCCGACTGCCTTATGGATCAGGTCCTCCCGGTCACGGAGCAGCAGATCTGCAATGTGAAGGGTCTCTTCAAACTCTCTAACCTTTATATAGTGAAATGTAGCGATGATGGAAATTCTTCGCTCCCAAAGGAGGCTCGATGACGCCAGCAGATGGAGTGGTGATCTGTCACGATAACGGAGATGGGCGCCAACGATATGCTCGGCAGAGACGTCAACCAGATCCCAACTGTTGATGCTGTGGCTATTCTCGAGGTAAAGCCCGTAGATATGTCCCTGAAGAACGGCATCACCCTGTTGGTAGGCACTGATCAAGATCAGAAGTGCAAGGAATCGTGCCTCGTGTATGGGCGACTGGAGGAGCTTGATGGTCTCCTGGAGGGAAAGCGACTGGTACTGCCTGGCCAGCTTCCGTGTCTCGGGGACACGGAGTCCGACAAAAAGATCACCTTCTCCGTATTCACCCTTGCCCGTTTTAAAAAATCTCTGCAATCCCCGGGCTTTTTCCGGGTCTCCGAGCTCCTGCAATCTACTGCAGATATCGACAGCGTTCAAATGGGTATCCTCCATGGACTACGGCTACCAAGCACTCTCAAGGTCTGATTTCAATGGGGGTCCCATCAGGAACAACCCGCCAGAGTTCGTCTATTTCTTCGTCTGTTACCGCAATGCATCCGCCGGTCCAATCGACATACTGGTGTAGCTCTCCAAGCCATCTACAGCCATTCCGAAGACCATGAATCATGATATCACCGCCTGGCGAAAGTCCTTTGTTTCCTGCATGTTCAAGATCTTTTCGGGCAGGGTACGAGATATGAAGAGCCCGGTGATAGTTACTGTCACGCTTGTGATAATCAATGACGTAGTTACCCTCCGGTGTTTTATTGTCGCCTTCACATTCCTTGGGCCCAATCGGCTGTTTACCCAGAGAAATTCGGTATACTTTGAGTATATTGCCCTGTGTAAAAAGGGTAAGCTCCCGTTTTGACTTTTCGACAACAACATGATCAGCGACGGTACCTTGAGGAAGAGGACCGGTCTGGTTCCCCGGCAGATACCGGCAACGAAAATCCACCGAAAATCAGAAACAGTATGAACATTACTTTTCGCATAATCAAACCTGAACCAGGTTGGCGGAAACTTTCTTCAGCAGACTGGAGGCACGGTGCAGCAGAGCAGCAAGCCCCCACATTGGGCTTTTTCTTTTTCGTAAATAGTATTCACTTAATGCCACTCAAAACAACAACATAAACTACCAAGAGTTGAACTTCATTGACAAGCATTATTAAGAATTCCGATATCTAGTTGAATTCATATCTGGCTCCCTATATAATCGCCTCGCCTTGTAACAGTTTGGTAAAGCATTGCATGCATGGATTCTTCTGAGTCACTTGGCCTCAACCGGTTATGGAGTTACGAATGCTCTCTATCAGGCAGGAGTTCAACAAGACCTCTGGTATTCTCTGGGTAGCGGCGATGACTGCGCTGCTGTTTGCCAGCCAGATCAACTTTCCTTTCTTCCATATCATTGTCGAACTATACTCCATTGTCGTAGCCTGCGGCATCTTCATCATCTCCTGGCATACCCGGCGCCTTCATGGTAACGGTTTTTTTACCTTTCTCGGCGTCTCCGCCTTTTCAGTTGCCGTTATCGATCTGCTCCATACTCTTACCTACAAAGGCATGAATGTCATCCCACAAAGCGGAGCCCCGATAGCTACCCAGCTCTGGATTGCCGGACAGTTCTTGCTGGCCGGGTCGATACTGCTGGCCTTTTATTTCCTCCAGCGCAGGTTGCGTGACACACCGCTGGTCGCCTCCTTTTTTTTCGTCACGACTTTGCTGATTACTTCCATTTTCGTCTGGAAAATATTTCCGGACTGTTACGTGGAGGGTTCCGGCATCACTCAATTCAAAATTCTCAGCGAATACCTCATTATCCTGCTCTTTGCCGTTGCACTTTTCCTTCTTCGACACGAATGGAAATCCTTCGATCCTCACGTTGCACGCTATCTTGCCATAGCTCTCGGTTGCTTTATGGCCTCGGAACTTTCGTTCACCAACTATGTTAGCGTATTCGGACCGGCCAACCAGATCGGGCACATCCTCAAGGTTGCCGGATATTTTTGTCTTTACCGGGGAGTGGTTGTGATAAGCCTCACCCGTCCACACGATCTTCTCTTCAGGAAGATCAAGGAAGCAAATCGCACCCTGGAGGAGAGAGTACAGAAAGAGGTGGCAAGGAACAGGGAAAAGGACTCTTTACTATTGCAGAGGGACCGACAAGCAACCTTGGGTGAGATGACAGGCAACATAGCGCACCAGTGGCGACAACCACTGAACGCCGTATCCATCATCGCCCAAGACTTGGCCATACAGGAAAATGCAGGAGAATTGAGCAGTGAGGACCTGAAGGAATCCGTTGCCAGAATCGTTGACCTTACCAGACACATGTCACAGACCATCAATGATTTCAGGGAGCTTTACCAACCTGACAAGGAAAAAGTTTCCTTCAGCCTCAATGAAAAAGTCCGGCAGTCGCTCAAACTGGTGGAAGGAACCCTCCGCGACCATTGCATTTCCGTGGAGGTATCCACCGAAGAGGAGGTCCTTGCACTTGGCTTCCCGAACCAGTTTGCTCAAGTGGTTCTGAACATCTTGAACAACTCCCGCGATGTGCTGGTGGAAAGAGAGGTGCGGGATCCTACGGTTTGGATCAAGGTATCCAACAGTAATAAGTATTCACTGGTTGCCATCAAGGACAATGCCGGAGGAATACCGCAGGACATTATTGACCGTGTCTTTGACCCGTTTTTTACCACCAGGGAGGAGGGTAGCGGAATCGGTCTCTATATGTCCAGAAACATCATCGAACAAAATATGTCGGGCCGCATTACGGTGCGTAACGAGGGAGAAGGTGCCCTTTTTACCATCGAACTATGCCCGGTCGACTAAGATGCGACACCTTACCGCAACCGCCATGAGACTTTTCGGAACATTTCAACAATATCCGCGTATTTTGCAGATATTATTCTGTCACAAAGTACCCCCCTTTCCCCAGAATCAGTGTCCACCATACTTTCCCTGCTGTTGAAGTTGCCTGACACAGTGATACTCTTTCCTCATGACTCCTGATGCATTATATGAATCAAGAATTCATTCTGCCTGAAGGTACCGGAGTATTGCAAACCATCGTGATACGGTGAAGAAGCACCACTCAAATAACAGGAGGAAACAGTATGAGAGTGTTAATACTAAGTGCCGACAACTTCGAGGACTCGGAACTCCTGGTTCCCTATTACCGATTCAAGGAGGAGGGTATTCAGGTGGAGGTAGTTTCCACGGAAACAGGGACAATTACCGGCAAGCATGGGTATGAGGTGGCAGTGGACAGGATACTTGACTGAGGTGAATGCGGACAACTACGATCTTCTCCTCCTCCCCGGAGGGAAGGCACCTGCGGAACTGCGGAAACAGCAGGCCGCCCTGGAAATCGCACGATTCTTCTTTGCAGGGAACAAGCCGGTCGCAGCCATTTGTCACGGCCCGCAGATACTGATCAGCGCGGGTCTCCTGAAAGGAAGGCGGGCGACCTGCTACAAAGCGGTGGCAACAGAGATGAAAGAGGCCGGCGCGGAATACGAGGACCGGGAACTTGTCGTCGACGGCAACCTGGTCACATCCAGGCAGCCGTCGGACATTCCGGTTTTCATGAAAGAGATCATGAAAATACTGCGCACCTGAGCCACGGGACGACCCTCACCCCGGAGGAAGCGGGATGCCATCGGGATTATGATCAAGCACTTCTCGAATGGAACGGAGCAAGGAGTTCGGAGAAACCGGTTTTGAAACATAGGCATACTGGCTCTTCATAAGACCGCGATCTTTGATAAAGTCAGCCGGGTAGCCGCTCATGAAAAGGACTTTGATTTCGGGCCGCAGGCTTCTCGCCTCATCGAGTACGTCAATCCCGCTCTTTTTCGGCATGATGATGTCAAGCAGGAGAAGATCTATCTTTTCGGCATATTCCCGAAACTTTTCCACCGCCTCCTCACCATTTGCCGTGGCAATCACCGTGTATCCCCAGGCATTCAGGGTGAGTTGAATAACATCGAGCAGCTCACGATTGTCTTCGGCCACCAGGATTGTTTCCAATCCGCCTTCCGAATTCCTGTATGGGGCAGCTTGCAGAGACTTTTCCCAGCAGCGCGCCATGGGGAGATACACCCGAAAGGTGGTTCCCATGCCCATGTCGCTGTATACCTTCACATAACCGTCGTGCCGCTGCAGGATACCATACACGACAGACAGGCCCAGACCGGTACCCCTCCCCACTTCCTTGGTGGTAAAAAAAGGCTCGAAGATTCGCAGTCGCGTATCCGGATTCATGCCGACTCCGGTGTCCGTTACTGTTATCACGGCATAGTCACCCGGAATCCCGAAGCCGTGCATGGCCACAAACCCTTCATCCATCCGCAGGAGAGATGTTTCAATAGAAAAAACGCCGCCACCCGGCATGGCATCTCGCGCGTTGGTTGCCAGATTCATCAGCACCTGCTCGATCTGAACCGGGTCGGCAACCACCGGCAACTCTTCCGCACAGGGCTTGAACTGAAACTCCAGGTCTTCTCCGATGAGTCGGGACAGCATCTTCTGTGATGTCGCAATAAGTTCGTTCAGGTTCAGTCGACTCTTTTCAGAAATATCCTGGCGACAGAAGGCCAACAGACGACGAGTAATGGAAGCAGCCTTTTCGCAGGAGGAAATGATCTCTTCCGCGTAGTGCCGTCGCGGGTCGTCTTCCGCGCTTTTCATCATCAGCAAATGGCCAAAACCGATAATTGCCGTCAGGATATTGTTGAAATCGTGCGCCACCCCTCCTGCCAACTGGCCGACGACCTCCATCTTCTGGGATTGGATGAGCTGGGCCTGAAGTTTCTCCCGCTCTTCTTCTGCCCGCTTCCGCTCGGTAATATCAAGGGCAGTGAAAATGACTCCCTTCGAAAGATCATTCGAATCGATTGGCGTTGAGGAGAGAATGATGTTGATTATTGTTCCATTTCTTTTCCTCCAAAAGGTTTCTATAGTGCCTGTTCCCCTGTCAGTTATCTGCTGATACTTTTCGATTCCGACACGAATGAACTCCTCTTGAGAGGGATATAAGATTTCAGCGCTCTTCCCCAAAAGTTCTTCTCGTGTATAGCCGGTCATTTCGCAAACCCGAGCATTAACTTCGATAAAAACCCTGTCACAGACAACACCAATCCCGGTCGGAGCGACACGAAAAATGCTCCGCATCCTGCCCTCGCTTTCACGCAAGGCCTCTTCGCTCTTCTTTCTTGCCTCGATCTCCTCTTTTAACTCTGTCAGAAGACCGAGCGTGGCGGTCTGGCTGAGTTGCAATCTCTTGTTCGCTTCCCGCAACTCATCTTCCATTCCGCGCCGTCTGGCCAATTCCTGCTCCAGTTCGCTGGTGCGTTCCCCCACCAGCGCGGCCAGTCGCTCCTGCTCCTGCCGTTTCAACACATTCGCCTCTTTGATCTTGGCCATGGCGCGGATCTGGGCCATCAGCTCCGCTTCGTCCAGGGGCTTTGCGAGAAAGCCCTCGGCACCCGCCTCCAGGGCCTTGATACGACTTTTCCGTCCGTTTTCAGGGCGGTAAGGAAAACCACCGGGATATGCCACAGGCCTTCATCCCCCTTAAGCCGCCTGCAAACCTCGAAACCGTCCATTCCCGGCATGACGATGTCGAGCAGGATGACAGCCGGGTCCTCGGCAATCGCCAGATCGATACCTTCAGGGCCGTTCAGGGCCGTCAATACCTTGGCCGTTGGCAGGATATCTGACACGACGGCTTTCAGAGCTGTCAGGTTGTCGCGATTATCATCTATGGCCAAGAGCTTCAAGCCGCTAGTTTCCATCAAGGGCCTCCTGGATGGTCTGGTGAAATAGCTCCGCATCAATCGGCTTGGACAGGTAACCGTCAAATCCTCGGGCGAGTATCTCCTCCCGGTCACCGCTCATGACTCGAGCTGTCAGGGCAATAACAGGAATGGGACACAGTGTTGCATCCGCTCTGATTTCCTCGAAGGGGTAAATATCCCTCCCATAGGTCTTCCGCATTACCCGGCGGATGTCTTCCCGTACCTTACTCATAGTTGGCCACGAACCTTCGTTGGATATCCGGCTAAACATACAAGAAGCGCACCAAAAAAGCCATGTAACCCTGCAGAAAATCATCATTCCGGGAAGGAACACGCAAAAGGCCCGTGGGAGCGGGCCTTTTGAAAAATGGCTATGAGTAAAATTATCGTATTGTTACTGTGCTGAGTAGGTAATGGTGTAGGTGAAGGTTGCAGGGTCAAGCCAGTCCAAAGTTTTGGCACCAACTCGAGCAAAGGGGTACATAAGATAATTAACCGGTTCGCCCGGTTGACGGGGATTGAGTATAAGATCGCGCCCCGTGGAGAGCTTTACCCGGTAGGGATCGATCCCACCCCAGTAATACTCCCGGTATTCCTTGGTCTTCGCATCCTTCAGGCTCAGGTTTTCCTTCAGCATGGCCTTGCGCACATCAGCCGCATCTACCGGAACCCAACCGTAGCCCGGCAGATAGAATTCCGCCCAGCAGTGTTGCCAGGTAGTTATATCATCAGTGTCATTCTTGCCGAGGCGAATACCGAACACCTCGCGGGATGGAACCCCGGCAGCCCTTGCCAGGGCAACAAATACCGAGTGAATATCTGCACACTTGCCACCTGGATTCAGCAGCAGGGTGCAGACGTTGCCTTCACCGCACCCACGTGTTTTCGGGTCGCGGTAGGTGTTATCACAGGTCCAGTCATAAATCGCCTTCGCTTTCTCCAGCACCGTTTTCTTCCCGGCAGTAATTTTCTTGGCCAGCTTCATGACCTCGCCGTTCAACGGCGCCCTGCTTGTCCCCTGCAGATACTCTTGATAATCAGCCGGGTCCCAGGCTGCCTCTTTCTTCGGAAAGTCCCGCCGGACAACCTCCTTGCGTTCCGCTTTGAAGCTGAAAGTCAGTTTTCTGCTTTTCGCTCCGCTGTCCCATTTGGCATAGAGCATCGGCGTACTATTGGCATTATCCGTGTACACTGCCGACCGGCTGAAGTCGCCCGAGATCCTTACGTCGGTAATGGTCTGATCCCTGTCAGAAACAGGGTATGGCAACCAAAGCTCCGCTTCTTTCCCGCTTTCCCGGGCAGTCAAGTCAACTGCTATGGTAACAGTTCCAGAATGGGTTTTGGGTGCGGCAGTCGCAGCAATCGGTATACAGATAACCAATACAATGAACAGCACCAGGAAATATTTGTTGCGCACCATGAATTCTCCGTTTACCAGCAAGTTGATTAAGTAACGGGAGAGAGATTATCTGAGTGAATGAGTAAAAGTCAAATTGATAGTATCGAAGCAATTCTTGAGTTGTATCGTATTTTTCAATACTGCAGAACATAACCAACGACAGACAAAAAAAGGCCTGCAAAAGCAGGCCTTTTAAGGATGGCAAAAGTACAACAGCATTACTAACGCAACAGACTGTCGGCTATTTCAACAAGATTCGGAAGGTCCGGTTTCGTTACGATGTCGTTGGCACCCAGGTCGCGCCATTTGCGCTTGTTGTCTTCACTGGCAAGCGACGAGAAAAGCAGGACCGGCAAGTCCCGCAAAGCATCTTCCTTCCTTACCAGTGCTGTGAGGTGCAAGCCATCCATTTTCGGCATTTCTATGTCGGTAATGAGCATGTCAAATTCCTGACTATAATGTGCCCCATCCTGGCTGCAACGCTGCAGCATGGCTGTGATCATATCCCAAGCGTCCGACCCGTTCTCAGCCTCTTCAACACGGTAGCCAGCAGCACGGAGCGACGAACAGATATTGCTGCGGATGAATCGTGAGTCATCCGCCACCAGAATGCGACGCGTGCTCCGATCAAGGGTCAGCTCCTCCGTCATCTGCTCATCGCCGATCCGATAGAGGACATCGTGACCGCATATTTCGGCCACGATCTTCTCGAAATCGAGAATCAGGATAATCCGGTCGTCCATCTTGACCACACCGGTAACATTAGCACTATTGATCATCTTCCCCGGCGGCTCCACCCGCTCCCAGGAAATCCGGTAGATGCTTGAGACAGAATGAACGAGAATCCCCACATTCATCCGGTTGAATTCGAGGACAACCACCCGGTCAGGGGTCAGATCTTCATTGTGTTTGCCAAGAATATAGGAGAGGTTGATGACAGCAAGGACACTGTCCCTCAACTGCATCATCCCTTCAACAGCGGGATGGCTGTTGGGGATTTTCCAGGTCTTCGGTCGACGGATAATCTCTCGCACCTTGGCCACATTAACCCCATAGTAACAGGGTACGACCTCGCCGCTCGCGTTCTTCTCATCGATCCGAAACTCCACGATTTCCAGTTCGTTCGTACCGCTTTCCAATAGAATCTTCTGCTTGTCGTCGGCTGCCACCGGCACCTCGCTTGTAGAGATATTGATTAAAATCCTCACGGGGCTGGTTTTCGTCCCCTTGTTAAAGTATATATCGGAGGATTACCGAGAAAACTTTAACAAAAACAGTCCCTGGATAGGGGCATAGAATGTTGTTCCACGAAAATTTCCTGTTTTGCTAGAGGAAGTTAATAGCACAGTCACCCAAGATAAACTCCCGAAGACTATACTGTCATTGAAATACCTGATTAACACCATTCTTCCGCTATCAAGATTGTCATCCCCGAATGTCTTCATCGGGGATACAAAATTTCAGTCGGTTAGTTACTGGATTCCCGAACAGGATCACTTCGGAAATGACAGCATTAGTAAATAACGGAAGTCTGATGCTAATCAGGTTGAAATAGCCGGATATGATTCTGAAGTGATATTGGCTCCTTGACGTGAAGATTTAATTGCCAAAAAAAGGGACCGAATAAATTCCGGTCCCTTTTTTTGTGCTGTTGCTTTTCAGTGGCATTTCGTTCCGTCTAAATATCTCGCAAAGATTTATATTTTATTTGAGCGGTACTGAACACTTCCGACAGCTTTGGCGGCATATCGGCTTTCAGCGCTTTAATCCCTTTGGAAAAATCATCCTGAAGCCTGGACGTCGACCTGATAAAGTTTTCAGGGGAACCGACAGGTGCCAGAGTTACAGAATTCAGACTTGTGTAGATTTGATAAAGATCTTTTATCTGTTTGTCTGACTTGATGAATTTACTTGGTGGAGATTCTATTTTCGACATCAGTTTGTCAACCCGATCCTTCAACCCCACCAATCTGCTCCCGTCTTTCGTGCTGATACTGAGATCGGATATCCGCTGAGCGGCAATTTTCTTTTTCAGTTCAGATGCAACCTGTCCACACGCATCGGTTCCCGTCTTAATTCCATAGAGTGCCCGCATGTAATTTTCAGAGTATTGCGCTGCCCGATGATACTGGTAGTAAACATATCCACCACCGGAAGACAATATCATGATTACAAGCAAGATCCCCACCACTTTGAAGGAGCGTTGTGAAGGTATTTTCTCTTTACGGGGAGCAAGAGGAATCCTGCTTTTTCGTGCCGGTGAGGAAGTTTGATAATCTATGAATGATTTTTGTATTTTTACGGTCCGTCTGCGAACTTTTTTCGTAGAACGAACAACAATATAATCGGGATAGAGAGCCTTGCACCCCGGGCAGACGATAGTGTTGCCGAGTTTGCTGGAGCAATGGAAGCAATGGATTTCACCGCTTTTGTTGAGCGCTCTGCCAGCGAAAGACTCTTTATAAACCCACAACCGGCTTTTACATTCGGGGCACTTGACTGCGGTACCATTCACGCTTGCCAGGGTTTTATCTACCTCAATATCAGAAGAGCATTTTGTGCATTTACAGATCATATCTCAATTACCTTGTTGTGAATACTTTGCAGATTGCCCCGGCTCCCGTTCCATGATCCTTCAAGCACGGGTTGACCCAAACTCGGAGTTACGGATTTTCCAAAGATTAAACAAAATTTTCTGGCTCGGGTTAGAAAAATTTACCCACCCCGACACTCCCCCCATTGCCATAACGGACTACATCGTCCAAAGAATCGTTATCACCTAGATCTCCTGTTGAGACGCCGTTACTCCCCTTGCTGAACAGGTCAAAATCATCATTCAAATCATTTCCCAAAAAATCTTTAAACGGTACGCTTCCAACAATGGACAGATTTGTATACACATAGGGGTTACCCCACGGATCTTTGAGATTTCCCCGGTTTATCTGATTCAGACTGGTAGGAAGAACTCCTTTATCAATCAGATAAGCCGTAATGTCTTTATCCAATGTCCGGATTTCAGATTCGCAGCGGGCTGATTTTGCACTATCAACAAAGTGGCTGTAAGCAGGCATTGCGAGGGCTGCCAGAACTCCCAGAATAGCCACAACAACGAGAAGTTCAATCAAAGTGAATCCCCGGTTGCCAGTTGCTATTCTGCCAGGTTTACGGAGAGGGATGAATGGTGAGCCATGTGTGTGCCGGTTGCAGCAGTTACTGGATTCGATCTCTTTATTTTTCATGGCAGCTCAATTCATTTTGATATGTTCACAAAAATCGATATATTCTTACAGAGCAAAATAGGTGCCAATTTACACAAATCAAGACTTTGTCCTAACAGATTTACATCAAATGCTGAAAGAAACGAATGAATAGTTTACTTTCTGCGTGTTTTAAAGACAAGTACTGGCAGAAGATATGACAGAATTCTCATTTCTTGCAATACTTTTTGCACCACAAGTGCCGAAAATTGTCAACTACCACTGGATACTACTCGAGGGAAATGAACTGAGAGTCATCAGCAACACGGGAACCATGAGAAAGGAGGTTCAAATCGAAAACCGCAGAATGAGGGGAAATTATGATCGCAGGGTTACCTATTTGCACCATCATCCAACCGGTCCCGATCCATCATCGCAGGACCAGATTGAATCTTATCTTTCAGCTCTCCCATCTTGCAAGCGCGAGCCGATAGTGATACAAGATATGAATCATAGGAGGAAAAAATTGAAGTAGTAATTGCTGAGATTCTGCGTTAAGACCCAATAAAGCGTTGACAGAGGAAAGAGCGAGAAAATGGAAATCGAATGCCCCTCCTGTCATCTGACAGGCAATATCAACACGGTGGACGTTCCGGTCGAAGGCCGCAATTTCGAATGTCCCCGGTGCAAGAGAAGCTTCTTTGTGAACAAACCTGCCCCGGAGACTGAAAGCGGACACCTGATGAGCATGTGCCCGGTGTGCCAATACTCTACCTTTACCGATGAGATGTTTGCTACTTGTCCGAAATGTGGGACAACGGGAGCCGACTACCAGAAAATGCTTCTCAAGAAGTCGGCGAAGAAACCGGAAGGAAGCATTTCCGTTCAGGACTACCCGGAGGAACCAATCGCCGAAATTGATCCTGAGAAGACACAGCGCGATTACGAGCGGCTTACCCGTTCACGCCGTAACCCCGAATTCGCCACGGACCCTCCCCTTGAAGAGGTAGAGGAAAAACCAGTGCTCCCGTTATCGATCCGGATCACCGGTTGGGCTGCAGCCGCAGCAGGCGCCATTTTCCTCTGCTACGGCTTTGCGGGACTGCTGCACTACTATGGAACAGACTGGCAGCCACCTCTCTCCGAGACGTTTATCGAACCGGTCTCAAAGATCACAATATTTTTCAAATACGGGCTTTTCCCGTGGCTGAGGACACTCAGCGGCCTTGGTTTGGGCCTTGTGGCAACACAGTTCCTGGCCCTGAAACCTTGGGCGCCAAAGGCTATGACCGGCCTATGCTGGGGGAGCATCGGCCTCATGTTGGTCCAGGAGTTCGTTGGAATCATCAACCGGATTCTAATCACATCCGGCTCCCCCTCTGCTATATTCTATGTGGACTGTATCGTTAGCTATCTTATAAAGGTATCCCTGTGGAGTATCCCTTTTCTCGCCGTAATATGGCTTTTGAGCCGGGATGAAACCTTACAGGACTATCCGACGGAAGCCTGATCTGTCGACTGTGCAACCACTAACTATGTCCATAGCCCTACCTTAACATCAACTATAACTTGCTTACACTAAAAGCGCTTTTCGCCTCAGGTGAATACGCATGCACAGCGCAGGCAATACATGGATCAAAGGAGTGGATCAGTCGGAGAACTTCCAGGGGGCGCTCCTGCTCAGCCACAGGTACACCCACCAGTGCCCTTTCAACCGGTCCGGGTTCATCATCTGCATCCCTCGGGCCAAAGTTCCAGGTCGTCGGAACGACCATCTGGTAATTGGTTATTTTGCCGCCGGCAAAGCTCAGCCAGTGCCCCAGGGCGCCACGCGGCGCTTCGTTCAGACCAGCACCGGAACCGGTGTCCGCCATGGTAAATTCTGTTCTGAAAGGCATGGTAAAAGGCTTACTGCTTGAGACAAGTTCCGATGACCAGCTCCTCAGGACATCGGCAATCATTTTGGTTTCTATTGTCCGGGCTGCGGTTCTTCCCAGCACGGAATACATTGCGGAAAGGGGCAAGCCGACCTGCTGCAGAAAGGCGTCGACCGCAGCAACCGTTGGCTGATGGCCTTTCCCATAGTTCACCATTACCCGTGCCAGGGGCCCCACTTCCATTGTTTGTCCCTGATAACGCGGCGCTTTGATCCAGCTGTATTTGCTTCCCGTTTCCAGCCCCGTGTAGTTGGGTTCGGTCTGCCCCTGAGCAGGGTTCAGGTCTCCCCCGGAATACCAGCTGTGCGTTACGGATTCGGTTATATTGGCAATGTCCACATCCAGCACATTACCTGTCGCCCGATTGTAGATGATTCCTCTCCGAAAAAAGAGACTGCCCTCTTCCTGTGCACTTTGCGGAAACTCCCCGAATGACATGAGGTTGCCGACTTCGCCGATTGTCGAGTAGTCTTTATAGCGACGGAGAAGGTACACTGTATCCGGCAGATAGTAGTCATCGACAAATTTTTTGGCAACGGCAATGTGGTTGTTGAATTCACTGATGCGGGGTGCCTTAAGATCCTTGTTAAGTGTCACACCTCCGACAATCATGGTCTGTGGGTGAGGGTTCTTGCCACCGAGAATCGCGTGCATATGAACCACCTGGACCTGAACCCTGAGCGCCTCCAGATAGTCGGCCATAAAGACAAGGTTTTCCTCCGGGGTGAGGATATAGGCCGGATGTCCCCAGTAGCCGTTGGCAAAGGGACCGAGCTGTCCACTCTCGGCAAAGGTCTGCAAGCGCTGTTTAACGGTAGTGAAGAAGGATGCGTCCCTGGTTCTGGCCGGGTTTATCTGTCTATCCACGGAAACCGCTGCAGCCGGATCAGCCGAAAGAGCACTCACCACATCGACCCAGTCTACCAGCTGAAGCTGGTAAAAATTGACAATATGGTCATGGATGTATTGCGACCCCATGAGAAGGTTTCGTATAACACGGGCATTTTCAGGGATGGATATCGCCAGGGCGTTTTCCACGCTCCTGACCGAAGTAACACCATGCACATAGGTACAGACGCCACAGAGTCTCTGGGTAAACATCCAGGCATCTCTCGGGTCGCGGTCTTTCAGGATGGGCTCGATGCCGCGAAAAAGTGTGCCACAACTCCAGGCGTTGCTGACCCTTCCGTTGAGAACCTCCGTCTCCATCCTCAGGTGACCTTCGATGCGTGTTACCGGATCTATTACGATAGTTGACATAAATGTAGTCCTTTCTTACTGAAATGCAAAATTTATGAAAAACCCACCAGCCTCGCACATCTACGGGGTGAGTTTAATCGCCGTATCTGCCGTCGAAGTTAAAAAACGTCCCCTGGTCCCAGAAACCGGCCTCGCTGCAGCCGAAACAGGGCGCGTCCGCCTGAACACACCAACTGCTGGCATCGTTGTACCCAACCGACGAGCAGTTATGATAGGTTGACTGCCCCCTGCAGCCATAGTGTTTCATACACCATTGAGAGTCGTGCCGAGGGCAGTTCTCGTGGACTTTCTTGCCGTAGGCGAACAATGGGCGTCCGAGGGAATCCAGTTCCGGGAATTTGCCCAGGAGCAGGTAGTTTACGATGAGCGCGGCCATATTCACCGGGTTGGGTGGGCATCCCGGCAGATTAATGGTGGAGATACCGGTTGCCGCACCTACCCCCTTTGCTCCGGTTAGCCCACCGGCGGCGGCCGGAAGACCGCCATCGCAGGCACACGATCCCACTGCGATAACTTTCAGTGCCTTCGGACAGACATCATTGGCGATCTTCAGCATGGTTTCACCGCCAATCGTTCCGAACAGTCCGTTATTTGCCGTCGGAACAGCCCCTTCCACGAAGCAGATAAACTTTCCGGCATAGGTACTGACTGTGTTCGCAAGACTCAGTTTTGCCGCTTCTCCAGCCGGAGCCATGATCGTTTCATGATAGTCGAGAGAGATCTTGTCGAGAATTAGGTCGTCGATAAAGGGATTGGATGTTCTCAGGAATGCTTCCGTGCAACCGGTGCACTCGGCGAACTGCAGCCACACGACAGGAGCTCGAGCAGTCCCGGTCAGCGCCGCTGCGATCTTCGGGATAAATGATGCCTCAAGACCGAGGGTGGCTGCCATCAACCCACAGAATTTCATAAAATCGCGGCGGCTCAGTCCCTTTTTCGTTACCAGCCCGTTGATTTTTTCTTCCAGCTGCGCATCGAACTTTTCTTCAATCTCCATAGGTACGTCCTCCTTCGTTATTTAACTGCCAGTACCAGAGTTGCCGGTCAGATTGTCTTGTGTTCTGTCCTACCTGCAGGCATAACCATCGGTCAAAGTGAGAAGAAAAGCGGCGATATCATCTTCTTCCTGATCGGTGAGGCCGAGATTACCGATTCTGTTCTGTTCACATTTTCTGCAACATCCGGTAGCGGCCACATCCCTGGGACATCCCGCGTATTGATAAAATGGACGAGTTCTTTCAAGGTCTTGAAATAGCCGTTGTGTGAATAAGGCGCCGTGAGTGCACTATTTCTCAACGTCATCATCTTGATTTTTTTGTCAGGCACCTCCGTTCCCTGTTAAAACAGAAACCTCTAATCCTTTCCAACATGTATGCCAAGACCTGATTAACCACTAATCGCCTGATACTATTAGTTTAATTTATTTTTAATTAAAGATAAAACATTGTAAATAGTGCACTATTTGCACCTGCAGGAGCAAAAATTGCACGTATACAATACCTGAAGGATCTCAAAGGGAAAGATCATGCAGAAAATCCAGGAAGGTTCCTAGACACAAAGCAGAAAGAAACGGAAGAAAACTACAGATAGTGAGACAAGCAAAGTGAAAGCGGACTCAGCGGAAATAGCAGAAATTCTCGGGGACGCTAACATGGCTGTCAACACCCATAACCACCTAATTTTTCAACAAAAATGGAATACAGACTATCTTCCAGAGGAAATTCTTGCTAGCATATGTTTTTTAAACATCGCAACTCTTTACATCGGGAGGTTAGAATTTGAAAAGCCGTGTTCTCTTGACCCTTTTCGTCATCATCGCCGTTCTGATTGGCGGCTACCTGTTCCTGCGGGATGGCAAAGCCCCGCAACTGTCTTTTTACCCTGCTGATGGGGCTGTCTCGGGAAACAGTCCCCCGAACCTGACTTTGGAGGATACGGGAACCGGCCTGAAAAACCTCACTGTCACCGTGTCCCAAGCTGGTAAAGAGACAAAAGTGGTCGACATCTCTTTTCCGGGCGGCACAACCCATCGCACGGTTTCGCTCCCCTTGGACAAGCTCGGCTTGAAAGACGGTCCCATGACCATCGACATCATTGCTGCCGACAATGCATTGCTGGCAAACAAAGCCAAACGGAATCTTACGGTAGTTTATGATAACCGTGCCCCCGACCATTTCCGTCCTGACCACCGCCCATAACATCAACCAAGGGGGTTCTGCACTGGTATTATTCCGCGTCTCAGAGAAAGTGCGTCGGGCCGGGGTACAGGTGGGCGACCGCTTTTTTCCTGCATTCCTCCAGCAAGGCGGCGTCTATGCCTGCCTGTTCGCCTTTCCTTACGATGTGAAACCGAATGAGTTTCTGCCACGTCTGGTTGCAGTGGACCTGGCCGGCAACGAACGCACCAGCGGCATAAACTTCCATACCAGGCTTAGACCGGCCAAATACGACCGGATCACCATCAGTCAGGCTTTTCTCTCCGAGAAAATGCCGGATTTCCAACACTTTTTCCCGGACACCCGAGACCCGCTGAAGCTTTTCCTGCGGGTAAATGGCGAACTGCGTGCCGCAAATGTCGCCAAGCTGAAGGAGTTCCCAGGAAAAACCGCCGGGAAACCTCTTTGGCAGGGAGCCTTCCTGCGCCTGCCCAAAGCCGCCCCCCGGGCAGGGTTCGATGACCAGCGAGACTACTATTACGAAGGCCAGAAGGTCGACCACCAAACCCACCTGGGCCTTGACCTGGCATCCACTGCCGCATCCCCGGTACCGGCCGCGAACAGCGGCACGGTGGTCTTCGCCAACGAACTGGGCATCTACGGCAAGTGTGTCATCATTGACCATGGCCTCGGACTGCAGAGCCTCTATTCACATTTGAGCAGCATCGACGTCGCCGTCGGAGACCACCTGAGCAAAGGGCAGATTATCGGCCACACCGGCATGACCGGCATGGCAGGTGGCGACCACCTGCACTTCGGTATTCTCGTAAACGGCATACAGGTTGAACCACGGGAATGGCTTGACCAGCACTGGATCAACGACAACTTCACCAACAAATGGAACCAGGCATTCGGTACGGCCAAGTAGCATTGAACCAATTGTCCAAGCTATACTATTCACGCTCAAGGAAAACGTAACTTCCGAACAGAAAAGGGGCACCCGCCATGAACCGTTTTCGTTCATTGGGGTGCCCCTTTTTCATATCCCTGCAAATAATGGCATGACCCGAAAAGTTTGTTCTTTGACCTGCCTGGTTTCCATCCGGAATGTCTCGGTTGTGGCTGGGCTGGGGCAGGTCAGTGACAATAGCCAGGCAGTGCAGGTTTTCTACTGCCCGCAGACGGGCCATACAAAGTTGATTTCCGTCTTTTGACAGCTGTCAACACTGCCGTCCCCCATATTCACAACATCAGCATATCCGTTTTCCAGAGGATCAGCCGAAGATGACCAGTAATCATCCTGCTCCGGGAAAATGTCCACTTCGTCGGTATTGCCAGCGTCCAGATAGATGAGCATTTCCGCCAACTCCTCTCGAGAGGGCATACGCCACCCCTCGCATCCGCCAAATTTCTTCAGGTTCAGGTCATTGAGGAACCCATGAGCCTCCGCCCATGTCAATTCCGTGCCAGCAGGGTTCCCGTCCCGTGTCCAGCGAACTCCGTTTTCCGGTAGAGCAAAAGTTTCATCGTCTGACACAGAGGGCTCGTTCTCAGCAAGACAGAAGGCCGGATGGAGAGGGGCAGAGATCCATAGTGTCAAAAGACAGGCCAGCATAGTCCTGATTATGGTTGCACGTGCAAAGACGGCCATCCGTCCCTCCTCTTTTCTACCGGTTTCGAGTACGTTTTATTCATGGCCCTTTGTTCTGATTCATCACGCCATGTTTCCGATCACGAAAATAAAAAGAATGCCGATAATTGTTGCCGCGGAAAAAGTAGTTCCAAGGATTGCAAACAACTTCTTTCGATCTTTCTGAAAAAGACCGGCAATGCCAAGACCGAGAGCCGCGATCTCCACCACAAGCAGCGCAATAATGAAAAGCCCCAACACCATCGCAGCCACTGACTCCTCATCAAGCCCGCCAGGGGTTGCCACTTCCATTGCCCCGGCAATTACTACCATCAGCCCAAGTAAAAGACTTGCCGCAACGCTCGTGACAAATGAGGCAATGCCTATTCCTGTGTGTTTCTGTTCCATGGTATCGCCCTTTCCAGCTTTTTCCTCATCTGGCTATTTTCCAAAATTTCCTGATACATACCAGATCCATAACCCAATAACAATTAATTTATTTCAATTGTACGCAACAAGCTATTATATTTACGGGAAGAAAACCTCTGTGGAAAAACCTGATTGGATATAGAGTGTCTGGCCATTGGCAAAGTTTCTTCGCTTCTGCAAAGAAAAAAAGGAACAGCTGTGGAATATTCATGAGAGTATGCGGGGACAATCGTATGAATGCTCGCCACTCTCACGATCAAATGACTCCTGTCACAGCATGGCGAAAGGCTGACACGAATGCAGCCGGAACTATCATGGTGTCTTGCGTAGTCACGGGCAAGACTGCTAGCGGCGCGGATCGGTCTGGCGGATAATGGCACTAACGTTTTTCCTGTTGAAACCTTTATAGCCTTCGCTACGATGGATGTTTTCCAGGTGACTCCCAACCGCCCCCCGAGCAAGGAATTTATCGGCCTGCTCACTGCTGATAATCTTGTTCCGGACCAGCAGTGTCAGCCGCTCCGGGTCCACGTCCCAGCTTTCGGCAACACTGAAAGCCTGCTTGAGGTAGGGAAAATCACTGAACGGCGCCATATACTCGACACCGTAGCCGGCCAGATCACTGATGAGACGGTCAAAATCGAACCGGGCAGCCAGATGGTGCATGCCGGCGCCGAAGATAGAGTCACCGTGCAGGGCACACCAGATTCCCACCGTACCGAACTGCTCCCGCTCCGGCAGGCCCTCAAGAGAAAAATCGACGGCAACTTCCTCTGGTGCCAGATCGACGTCAAGAAACAGGGTCTGCCCGGCTTCAGGATTTTCCATTACCTGAGCTCCCCAGCCCGCTTCTTTTCCGGCATAGAAACGCTCGCGGTTTGTAAAACCAAGGAGGGTAAAGAGTTCTACCAGCCTGCGAAAATGACGTCGAGAACTGCGAAAGGTGTGATGATCGTAATTGGCCAATCCCAACCCGAGGGTATCCTGGCGGCCCAGCTGCAGACGTCCGGCGAAATTTCGGGAGAGCCAGTAGCGACGTTCTCCTTGGCAGACAAGCTGGGCGGCCGGGCCGCTACCCAGCAGGGAAATCATCTCATCAACCCTCCGGAAAATGTCTTCCCAGAGCAGATTCTCATTAGTCGCTGACCCGGGGTCGGGTCTGCCATAATTCCATCGCCGACAGGTAAGCATGCTGGAAACCTGACGGCACCAAGCCTGGAGTAAATGCAGCACTGCCGCGCCGTTCAACCGCCAGCAGCGCAATATCTTTCTCTTCTTTAAGTCGAGCACTACGGAATGGGTGGAATGGCTCACCCTCGATCTCGGCAGGTAAACCGTTCGCTTGCAGAAAGTCGGATAGGTTTTCCACCCGCAGGGCCAACCCCGTTTCCGGAGGCCCTGCTTTTCGGGTCAATACGACCCGGGGAAGTTGCGCCCCAGGATGCTGCCAAACATCCAAGTCGTCTGTCGATTGGACGACGAACCCGAGTTCGGTCAGCCTGTCACTGAACTGCCGGGAGGACCGCAGCAGCAGATGATCAACCCAATCGAGCAAACGACCGCTGGTTTGCCGGACCAGTCGCTCCTCGAAACAGGCCAGGGTAGTGCTTTGCCGGCGGCACGCAGCAATCAGTTCCAGGATAAGATGCTCGGCATCAGCGTGTCTTTCCCAATAGAAGCCTTGTCCCTCTGCCATTGTTCACCTCGCTCCGTTCAAAAGCTATCACCGAATCTTTTTCTTGCCCAACCGCAGCTGTTGCCTTAATCAGCCCTTCTCACCTGCTTCGGCGGTCAGCAGCTCTTCCCGCATATGGTCGGTAATCGGCCTGTCGCTGAAGACCACCCCCGGATTGAACAGTTCCCCAGGATCAAAAATGTCTTTCACTTCGCGCATGAACCTGTACAAGGTCGGTCCCCATTCTTGCAACAGATACGGCGCCCTCAGGCGACCCATGCCATGTTCACCGGAAATCGTACCGCCATAACGCAAGACCACCTGGTATATTTCATCGGCCAACCGTTGAATCCGGGTGGGCAAACCGGGGAGTCTCAGGTCGAACAGGGGACGCAAATGAAGATTGCCGCTGCCGGCATGACCGTACATCAGCACGGTGAGTCCATGACGGGAAAAGACCTGCTCAGCCTCTGAGACAAATTCGGCCAAGTGCTCGGGTGGCACCCCAACATCATTAACCACCGACAGTGCCTGAAATCCGGGATGCGGATTGCGAATCAGCCAGAGGATCTGTTTGCGCACTGCCCACAAGCGGTCGATCTCGACGGCGTCCCTGGCCACAACAGGATCCGCAAGCAGTCGAAAGCCCTCGACCAGCAACAGTTTTCTGACTTTATCCAGCGTCTTCTCGGCATCCGGGCCGGACAACTCAACCAGTACCAGGTTGGCATCAACGTCTAGAGACTCGGGAAGCGTGCTGTGCTGGCGGAGGATGTTGACCGTTTCACGGCTGACAAGCTCGATGGCCGCAACAGGAAGCTCCCGCAGGGCGCAGACCGCCCGTGCCGTTTCAGCCAGGTCGTCGAAATAAAGCAGTACCGCCACACGTTGTTGTTCGTAGAGCGCCGCCCGGAGCGTGGCCTCGAGAACCAGCCCGAGAGTTCCAACACTGCCGACAAGCAACTGGGCAATCAACTGTCCGTCGGAAAGCTCGTCGAGAAAAGCAAAGAGATTGTAGCCACTGGCCGTTTTCAGCCGGCGACGGCCCGCAAGCACTGTCATGGCCGCACGGTCCGAGTGGAGTCGCTGCCGCAGATTCATCAGCCGCGTCCTGAAACGCTCCGGGATCGTGGCGTCATTGCCGGTATCAACAACTTCGCCCCGATCGGTGACAAAGGTAACCTGCTCCAGAAATCGGTCGATGGAGCCATAGCGCAGGGCATGCGGCCCGCTCGCCTTGGTAGCGATATTGCCGCCGATGCGGCTGATCTCGGCACTGGAAACATCGGCCGGCAAAAAGAATCCCCGCTGCCGGAGATAATCTTGGAGCACATTATGATAAACACCGGCACCGGTCCGGACCCGGGCAACTGCGCCATCTGGAGAAAAATCACTGATCAGGTTCCAGCTCCCATGATCCGGCAGCGCCATTACGATCCCGCTCCCCAAGGCACTGCCCGCGGTACCGGAACCTCCGCCTCGGGCAGTAATCGGCAGCCCTTCCCGGGAGGCAAAGGCGACGAGCCGCTGAACATCCTCAGGATCCTCCGGCAGCACCACGACACGCGGTTCAATCTGATAGATGCTCTGATCAAAGGAATACCGACGCAGACTCTGAAGGTCCGTCACCACCTGCCCCCGCACCGTCATGCGCAGCTCATCCGCAAGCTGGGTATCGGCAACCGCCGTCACAGTCCACACCCCAGGCAGAATTCCCCAATGATGTCACTCATGCTGAAGCTGCTCATTCAGGATAACCTCTCCATAGAATTTGACTGCCATGCGATTCACGGCACATAATCCCGCGGGGCGGAAAACCATCACCGGTTACTGGAGCAGGTGAATATTTTTCTCCTCGCAGATTTCCTTCAGTTTTTTTGGCCATACCGAAACGGTAACCTCCCCCAGGTGAGCCGTGCGCAGCAGGTACATGAAGGTTCTGGCCTGACCGATCCCGCCGCCGATGCTGAGCGGAATCCGGTCGTTGAGGATGGCCTGGTGGTAGGGAAGATCGAGAAAATCCTCCTGGCCCGACATCTTCAGTTGGATCCTGAGGGTCTCCTTGGTAACCCGTATGCCCATCGATGACAACTCGTGGCGGCGTTTCGTCACCGGATTCCACACCAGGATATCCCCGTTCAATCCATGATACTGTTCGCCGTTCCCGACAATGGTTTCCGTCACCCAGTCGTCGTAGTCGGCGGCGCGCATCTCGTGCGGGTAGCCGTCCTTCAATGGCCAGCCGATGCCGATAATGAAAACCGCCGGGGCTTTATCCTGGAGAATCCGCGTCTCTCGTTGTTTTCGTGGCAGGTCGGGGTAGAGTTCGAGAATCTCCTCGGCATGGAGAAACGTGATCTCTTCGGGAAAATCCGGGTACCTGGACGTTTTGAGTTGGGGATACAGTCCCTGAACCATGACGCCGGCACCCCGGATTACCTGCCAGATCCGCGTGACGATATCCTTGAGAAATTCAAGCGTCCGCTGTTCCGGGGCAATTACCAACTCCCAGTCCCATTGGTCCACGTATGCACTATGGTCGTGGTCGAGAAAATAATCCTTGCGCACGGCCCGCATGTCGGTGCAGATACCCTCCCCCACCGAGCAGCCGAATTGCCGGAGCGCCATGCGCTTCCATTTCGTCGCGGCCTGGACCACTTGTGCCCGGATGGGTTCATCGAGCCCCAGCCCACAAGGAAATTCCACCGGGGTCCGCGAACCATCTCGGTCCAGGTAATCATTCACCCCGCTGTCCCTGTCGACAATCAGGGGAACCTGGACCATCTGCAGGTTCAGCTCCTTGCACAGATTCTCTTCAAGGTAGTTCTTCACGGCAAAGACTGCCTTCATTCTCGCCATCGGCGGAAGAAGGGCCTCATAGTCATCGGGCAGTTCCCGCGCCAGTTCATTGTAATTGCCTATCCCCGGTCCCGCCAGGTCCGCTGTTTTGTCTGTCATGGTGTCACCTCGCTACCGGGAAAAGAATGCCGGTTCGAATATTGCCTGCAAATCAATCCCCTACCAATGAGAATTCCAGGCGCCTTGAGCCACAGGGCCAGCGGCAGACAGGATGATATGCCGCCCGGTCAAGCACCTCACCGGCGACTCTTTCTCCGTCCGTTGACACGCCGGAAATCGATGAATCCGTTTTCAACATTGGTGGAAATAAGTTGCACATGGATCCTGTCCCCCACGTCAAGACCATGGAATCCTTCCACCAGTTTTCCTTCCACCGGCGGATGAAAAATCCTCACCCAGGTTCCCTTCTGGGCGGCACCGGTAACGATGCCGTCGAAGCGCTCGCCGACTCTTGATTGGAGGAACAGGGCGGCCGCTGACTTCTCTGTTCGCCGCTCCACCTTGGCTGCCGCGTCCTCCGCCTCGGTACAGTGCAGGGCCAGGGCTTCGAGGTCCTTCTTTTCATAGGGCACAGCCGTACCGGCCAGGGCAGCCTTGAGGAGGCGCTGGGTGATCAGGTCAGGATAGCGTCGGTTGGGTGCCGTGGAGTGCATGTATTTCCTCAGGCCGAGTCCGAAATGGCCCGGTGCCTCCCGCCCCGGGAAGTCCGCCACATACTCGCCCGATCCGAGCAGCTTGATGATGGCCAAAGAGATGTCGGGAAAGCGGAGCGGATCCCGCGCCTTTGCCCTGACCAGGAACGACTCGAGTGCCTTGGAATCAGGCTGGCCGGGAAGTTTCTGCCCCCAGCCCGCCACGAGATCCACGATCCGGTCCCAGCGCCGGGGCGTCCGCACCACCCGCCTGAGAGAAGGAAAACCCTTGGCCGAAAGAAACCTGGCAATAGCCGCGTTTGCCGCGATCATAAAATCCTCGATGATATCCTGGGCCCGATTCTTCTCTTTGGCTCGCAGGTCAACAACCTCATCGCCGAGGAACATCGCCTCGCCCTGGATGGTTTCAAAACTGAGGGCACCGTGCTCATGGCGGAAGGATTTCATAGCCTGGGCAGTACGGTCCTGAAGACGAAGATTTTCAGCAAGTCCCGGCACCTCGTCTATTCCATCCGGCATCTCCCCCCTGCCCTCCAGCCAGGCAGCAACGCCATGGTAGGCCAGTTTTGCCTGGTTTCTCACTACGGCAACGTATACCTTGGATTCTTGAAGGGCGCCGTCCCTGCCGACCAGCATTTCCGCAACAACGGCAATGCGCTCTTCATTGAGGTTGAGGGAGGTGAGGTTGGTAGAAAGCTTCTCCGGCAGCATGGGAAAGATCACCGCGGGGGTATAGACCGAGGTGGTATTGTGCCGGGCATGCTCGTCAAGAGCCGAGTCCTTATGCACCAAGGCATCCACGTCGGCAATGGCAACACGGATTTTCACCTGGCCGCCCTCTGCCTGTTCGGCAACCGTCAACTGGTCCAGATCACGGGAGTCATCGTTATCAATGGAGGCCCAGGGAAGATCCCGCAGGTCGGTAACCTTGACATCAGGCTTGGCGGGCGACTTGATTTTGTCCAGTTCGGCGAGCGCCTCTGCTGAAAAATCCGGCAGGAGGTCCCGTTCAACCATGGCCTGGCGGGCGATGGCAAAGAGAATTCCCCGGTGATGTCGTTCCTGTTGAAGCAGCTCATTCATGATGATACCTCCCGATACTTACATCTGACGGCAAGGGCATAAACACCTCACTTCTTGAATTCTTCCGGACGGATCGGCAGGGTGCGGATCCGTTTGCCGGTGAGAGCGAACAGGGCATTGCAGACAGCAGGGGCAATCGGCGGCACTCCCGGTTCTCCTATTCCTCCCGGTTTTTCCGCACTTTGTACAATGTGCACTTCCACTTCAGGCATTTCGTTCAAGCGCATCATCGGATAGTCATTGAAATTGCTCTGCTCGACCCTGCCGTCCTTCAGCGTAATCGCTCCGTAGAGGGCCGCTGTCAGGCCGAAGACGATCCCCGACTCCATCTGTGCCTCGATGGTGAGGGGATTCACGAACCGGCCGCAATCGACGGCGCAGACCACCCGGTGAACCCGGACTTCGCCATCAGGGCTGAGCGAAACCTCGGCAACCTGGGCAACAAAACTTTTGAAGGATTCGTGCACGGCAATGCCGCGCGCCCGGCCTTTGGCAAGCGGCTTTCCCCAGCCGGCCTTTCTCGCGGCGAGTTCCAGCACGCCCAGATGGCGGGGATGGCCTGCCAGCAATTTGCGCCGGAACTCAAAGGGGTCCCGACCGGCGGCATGGGCCAGTTCATCAATGAAACTCTCCACGACAAAGCCGGTATGGGAATGCCCGACCGAGCGCCACCACTGCACGGGCACCACGTTCTCCGGACTGTGAAGATCGACCCGGATGTTCGGAATGTCATAGGCAAGTTCTTTTGCCCCCTCGACCGAGGTCGGGTCGACGCCGTCCTTGCCGAGCATGCTCTTTTCGAAAGGACTGCCGCGCATGATTGACTGGCCGACGATGGTGTGCTGCCAGGCAACCGGTTCTCCGTCTCTGTCAAGTCCGGCAGCCAGTCGGTCATACCACAAAGGCCGGTAATACCCGCCGTGGATGTCGTCTTCACGGGTCCAAAGCACCTTGACCGGTTTCTTGACCGCCTTGGCCACCTGCGCCGCTTCAACGACAAAATCTGAATGGGGATTTGCCCGTCGACCGAAACCACCACCAAGGAATGTCGTATGGATTTTGACCTTCTCCGGCTTGAGTCCCAGGACCTGAGCGGCGGCATTGCGGTCGACCGTCTGGAACTGGGTCCCCGTCCAGATTTCACAGCCGTCGGCGTTCGGAACAACCAGGCAATTCAGGGTCTCCATGGTCGCATGGGCCAGGTAGGGAACCTCGTACTCGGCGGTAATCTTTTTTGTCGCTTTGAGAAGCGCCTGTTCAGGGTTGCCCTCCCTGCGCGCTGTCACACCTGGTGAACGAGCCAGTTCAGCATAGTGCTTCCGCTGAGCCGCTGTTGAAAACTTGGCGCCAGGACCTTCATCCCAGCTGATTTTGAGAGCCTCGCGCCCTTTCTTTGCCGACCAGAAATCCGTGGCAACCACCGCCACCCCTGATGGAATCCGGACAATTTTCCTGACCCCCGGCACCTTTCCTGCCTGGCGGGAATCGACGCGCGCGACTTTGCCGCCGAACACCGGCGCTCGAGCAATCAGTGCAACCAGCATACCGGGCACATGTGCATCAATCCCGAATATCGCCCTGCCGTTCGCTTTTCCTACAGAATCCAGTCGGAGTGTCGGTTTGCCGATCAATTTGAATTCTGAAGGCTCCTTGAGCCGCACCGTCTTCGGCACTTCCTGCTGCGCGGCTTTGTCCGCCAACTGCCCGAACGTCAGCTGTTTGCCGCTCGTGTGAACAACCTTTCCGTCCACGGCGCGGCAACTCGCCTTGTTAACCTGCCACGTTGAAGCTGCTGCGGCAATCAGCATCTCGCGCGCAGCAGCACCAACCTGGCGCAGCCTGTCATATTCGCTCCAGGTACTGGAACTTCCCCCGGTCATCTGAATGCCGAACGCAGTATGGTTATAGGCAGGGTTTACCGGAGCCGCTTCCAGCCGTATCTTCGTCCAATCAGCTTCCAGTTCCTCGGCAATCAACATCGACAGCGAGGTATAAACCCCCTGTCCCATTTCCGAATGGTTCATAATAAAAGTTACCGAGTTGTCCGAACTAATACGGATAAAGGCATTCGGCACGAACGTCTCAGCCGCCTCGGACTCATTATTTCCCCAAGGCAGATAAAACCCCAGTATCAACCCGCCCCCCGCCAGGGCGCTGGTCTTGAGAAAATCGCGGCGGCTCATAGTGACGATTCCGCTCATGACTTACCTCCTTCAGCTGACCGGCCCGACGCCTTATGAATGGCGCGTCGAATCCGCTGGTAGGTACCGCAGCGGCAGATATTGCCGGTCATGGCGTTATCGATGTCGCTCATCACTCGGCATAGGGATCTTTTCCAGAAGCGCCACAGCCGACATGATCTGTCCCGGCTGGCAATATCCGCACTGGGGAACATCATCCTCGACCCAGGCCTTTTTCACCGGATGGTTCGCAGGAATACCTTCGATGGTGAGGACTTTCTTTCCATGAACGTCTTTCAGAGGCACGAGGCAAGACCTCTGCGGCTCTCCGTCAATGTGGACAGTACAAGCCCCGCACAAACCGATGCCGCACCCAAACTTGGTTCCCATGAGTCCAAGCTTTTCCCTCAGCACCCAGAGAAGAGGGGTATCCGGACTTGCATCCACAATGTGCCTTTTTCCGTTTACGGTGAGGGTAATCATTGACTCCTCCTTTAACAGCAAAGTTTTAGGGGGACAATTTTCGGGTTTATCGGAAGCATCGTTACAGGACAAAGAAAATAGTTGATAGCGAATCGGAAATTTCGCAGGAATACCTCCGAAGCATTCTTTACAGGACAAAAACAGCTGTCTCCAGAAAGGCTACTACCGGAATCAAGGTTGTCAATTCCATTCAACCGGTTACAGCAACTGAGTTGCCAGACATGCAGTACCTCAGCCGTGAAGGTAAAAGTGTCCGGTTTGTTTGATTCCTACTTTGCTTCATTATCATACCGAGGCAATTCCTGAATTTACAGAATCCAGATGCAAATATCTTTGCATTGTTTTATTAAAGACAGATTATTTTTCGTTTGACAGTATATAAACTTTTAGCTATACACTTTTATATATTCTAGGAGGAAATATGTCGGTAAAATATGCCATGCTCGGCATTCTGGCAGAAAAAGACTTGCACGGGTATGAACTGAAAAGCAGTTTCGATGAAAAAGTCGGAGAATTCTGGAGTCTCAACTACGGGCAGATTTACTCCACCCTCGATCGGTTGGAGAAGGAGGCCCTTGTTACCCATGATCTTCAAACTCAGGACAGGCGCCCCGACAGGAAGATATTCAGCATAACCGGCAAAGGAAGGACGGAGCTGGAAGAATGGCTCTCGACACCGGTTCACAAGGTCCGAGCGCTGCGCGACGAATTTTTCATCAAGCTCGTTTTTATGGACAGGAATAATCCTGGCCCCATTCTGGAGCTTATCGAGAAACAGAAGGCGCTCTACCTCAAACAGATGACCAGGCTCACCAGCCGGAAGGTGGCTCTGAAAAAGAAGCCGGAAAATGCGGATCCGCTTACCGCCGAACTGCTCATGGATGCGGGCCTGTTCCACGCCGAGGCGGACATCAAGTGGCTGAGCCTCTGTGCGTCGAAGATCAAAGCGACACTGGGAGGAAATTCAAACTCTATCAATCGAGGTGACCCATGATCGAAATACGGAATGCCGGGAAAAAGTATCAGCAGGGAGCACGGGAGGTTCATGCGCTGAAAGATGTTTCCCTGAGCATAAAAAGTGGCGAATTTCTTTCCATCATGGGCCCGAGCGGTTCGGGCAAGAGCACGCTGTTGAACCTGATTGGCGGCCTCGACCAGCCGACTTCGGGTGAAATCTTCATGGACGGACGGCCGCTGCACGGCATCTCGGATGATGAACTCACCCTTATTCGCCGCCGACGGGTCGGCTTCATCTTTCAGTTTTTCAATCTCCTGCCTATCCTCACTGCAATCGAAAATGTCAGCCTCCCGCTTCTCCTGGAAGGGGTTCCCTTTACCCGAATCAGGCCGAAGGCGGTCCAGCTCCTGGAACAGATGGGCCTTGGCGAACGCGCGGAGCATCGGCCGGAACAGCTTTCCGGAGGAGAGATGCAGCGGGTAGCCATTGCCCGCGCACTGATCACCGAACCAGCTGTACTGCTGGCCGACGAACCGACCGGCAACCTCGATTCCCATACCAGCGAAGACATCTTCCTGCTCCTGGCAAATCTCAATGAAAAAGGGCAGACCATCGTCATGGTTACCCACGACTCCAAGGCAGCGGCCTACGGTACGCGGCTCATCACCCTGAGAGACGGGGTGCTCGCGGAAGATGTTTCCCTCGGAGGGGGCCCCTCATGAGCCTTCTCAACCTGCTTCGCCATATCAGTTCCAGGCATGTGCGATTCCAGAAAGCCCAGACGGCCATGTCGGTAGCCGGCATCTGCCTCGGCGTGGCCGCCATCGTTTCCATCGGTATCGTCAACAAAAGCATACTCCGCTCCTTTGAAGAGTCGTTCATCAACTCTACCGGGCGTGCCGCACTCCAGGTCACCGGAGCCCAGTCCGGTTTCCCTGAGGAAATCCTGGAAACAGTCCAGAAGGTACCCGGTGTGGAATACGCCGTACCGGTGGTCGAAGCTGACGGTCTCCTGACAAAGGGAAAGGAACGGTCCGTCATGATCCTCGGCGTGGATGTGCTGGTGGACAGCCAGGTCCGCAGCTACAGCCTTGCCGATGAGGATGCGGACATTCCCGATCCCCTGCTGTTCCTGGCCAAACCGGACTCCATCCTCGTCACCAGGACCATGGCAGACAGGGAAGGAATCAAGATTGACCAGAAGATCGCAGTGGAGACGGTCCAGGGTACGCGCGAGTTTCGGGTACGCGGCATCCTTAATCCTGAGGGGCCGGCGAAGGTCATGGGGGGAAATCTGGCGCTGATGGATATCTATGCCGCGCAGATGGCCTTCGGCAAGGAAGGGCGCATCGACCGGGTCGACGTGAGCATCCTTCGGGGCGAAAAACTTGAAACCGTCAAACAGCGCCTCGCGGCTGCGCTCCCGGCGGGCTACACCGTTGAAACGCCGATCGGCAGGGGCAGGCAGATCGAGAGCATGCTCTCCAACTTCCAGACCGGCCTGGACCTGGTAAGCTTCTTCGCCATCATAGTCGGCATGTATCTAATCTACAACGCCATCTCCATCTCCATTGTGCGTCGCCGGAAAGAGATCGGTATTATGCGCGCCCTTGGTGCAACCCGTGGCCAGGTCATGAGACTGTTCCTGGGAGAGACACTGATCATTTCCATCATCGCCTCGGCACTTGGCGTCGGACTGGGGATACTCTTTGCCGAATCCATCGTCGGAATCCTGGGCAAGGTCATCTCCCAGATGTATGTGAGGACAGCGGTTACCGGTATCAGCGTCACCTGGCAGTATCCCGTGCTGGGGATTGCCTGCGGCATTGCCGCCAGTCTCGCAGCGGCAATCCTGCCGGTCCTTGCCGGCAGCCGCATTTCGCCGGTCTCCGCCATCCGCTCTGTGCCCTGGTCCGAAGAAAGCTTTTTCACCGGCAGGCGTCTCAATACAGCCTCGGCAGTATGCATCGTGTTAGCGACAGTGGTCTTCTGTCTCTACCGCTATACTCATTGGACTCAGTTGTTTCGCAGCTCGATCTTCCTCTTCTCTGCACAGCTCTTCCTGCTTCTCGGAATATCCCTTTTCATGCCGACCTTTCTGAAAGGCTTCATTTCCCTGATCCATCGACTTCCGCTCTTTCGACACGGCTCCATGGGAATGCTGGCCGGCCTCAACCTGAGGAAGAACCTGAACCGCAATGCTGTGGCGGTTGCAGCGATATTCTTCGGCATTTCGGTGTTCGTCAACTCGGCCGGCTACGTGCACAGCAGCAAGGAGTCGGTAATGACCTGGCTGGACGCCGTGGTCCGCGCTGATATCATCGTTTCCGACGGGCATCCCTCCTCGAGCACCAATGCCCAGACTGTGCCGATGCCGGTGGAGATGTGGAAAGAGATCGAGAAAGTCCCCGGCGTGCGTTCCGCAGACCCGTGGCGCAAACTGTATATGGATTATAATGGTAACCGGGTACTTCTCTCGGTTATCGATATGGTCCGCCGGGCGGAATACAGCCATTTCATGGTCACCAGGGGTGATGAGAAAAAGCTGCTGGGCCTTCTGGCACACCGTGACAACGTGGTGGTCAGCGAGCCGTTCGCCAACCGTTACCATGTCGGTCCCGGCGATACCATCACCCTCCCGACACCTTCCGGGCTGGTCCGCTTCGGCGTCTCCGCGGTGGTGGTGGATTACCTGTATGACAACGGCACCGTGTACCTGGATCTGGACACCTTCCAGCGCCACTGGGGCGACAAGCTTGCCGACCAGTTTTCGGTGCTGGTCAAGCCGGGAGAAGACATCGCGCAGGTCAGGGATGCCATCCAGAAACGGCTGGGAGGCGACAGAAAGCTTTTTGTCCTCCCGGTCCAGGAATTCAAGGACGAAATCCGCAAATCGATGGATCAGACCTTTATCTTCAATTACGCCCTGAGTGTCGTGACCATGGCTATTGCCTGTTTCGGCATCATCGTCACCCTGCTTGCCTCGGTTCTGGAACGGACACGCGAAATCGGTATCCTCCGCTCCATCGGGATGCTCAGGCGGCAGGTCTCCGGAGTCGTGGTACTGGAATCCATGCTGATGGGCATTGCCGGGGGGATCCTCGGCTGCCTGGCCGGCATCATTACCGGGTGGATCAACCTCGAAGGGGCGTTCCGGGCGAATTACAGCTCTGCCGCGGAATACTTCATCCCCTACGGCTCAATAGTCTGGGCTCTCATCATGTCGGCAGGGCTGTCCGCACTGGCCGGCATCTATCCTGCCCGGCGGGCGGCAAAAACCAATGTAGTGGAGGCGCTGACCTATGAATAAGAAACCATCGCGAGGGACAAAGCTTACGAGATTGGGCTTACTATGCATTAGTAGTGCTATTATGCTCATTTTTGCGATTCCTGCCCAGGCCATGAGCGGCCGCGACGTCTACGAAAAGGTCCACGAGGTGCGTTCGCGCATGCTCGACCGAAAGACCGAGGCCTCCATGGCACTTTTTGACAAAGGTGGCGGCAAACGGACCAGGACCCTCACCGAGTACAGCAAAAAGGCCGACCCCGAGGCCTACAAGGTCCTGGTGGTGTTCAATTCCCCGCCTGACCTGAAAGGCGTCGGCTTCCTCATGTATGCCCACACCTTTGCCGACCGGGACTTGTGGGCCTATTTCCCCGAATACAGGCGGGTCAGGCGTATCCCGGTCACCTCCCAGGACGACTCGTTCTTCGGTTCGGATTTTTCCTACGATGACTTCGGCGGTCCGCCAAACCTGGACGACTATAAGTTCAGTATTCTGCGGGAAGAGAACTTCGACGGCAGACCCTGTTACGTGGTCGAGGTAACACCGAAAGTCCGGCGCAAATACACGAGATACGTCGCCTGGGTGGCAAAAGACCTCTGGATACATCTGAAAATAGAGTACTATCAGGACAATGATATCTACCGCGCCGGTCTGTTCCGAAATGTCAAGATTGTCGACGGAATTGCAACGCCCTTCAAGCTCGACATGGAAAACCGCAAAACCGGCCACCGGACCGAGCTGACCATCGAGAGCATCAAGTACCATACGCATTTTCCGGACGAGCTGTTCACGCAACGGTCGCTGGAGCGGGGCGGGAAGTGAACAAAGTATTTATTGCATTACTCTTCCTGCTTTCATCTGCTTCGCACTGTTTCGCCGGTGACCTCCTCTCCTTCTCCGGCAGGCTCGACCTGCGCGGCGGCCTGGCGCTGGACAGTGACAGCGTAAAGGATGACCCTTCTTTCACCGGAAGACTGATAATTGATACGCCGCCATCGCGCTGGTCTTTCCATTCCTGGCTGGAAGGCGGCTGGGACGGGAAAGTGAAGCATCCCGTTCGGGACCATGCGCTGCTCAAGACCTGGGACGGCGTGTACCAGAGCAATACCCCCTGGCTCGAATTCAAGGAACTGTACGTTGCCTATTCGTCACCTGATTTTGAGGTACGAGCCGGCGTCCAGCGCTTTGCCTGGGGAAGGCTTGACGAATATCCCATCAACGACCTGCTCAATCCCTGGGACTATAGCCGCTTTATCCTCCCGACGCTGGAAGACCGCAAGATCGGCGTGCCGTCCCTGTCCGCCAACCTGAACAAGGGAAACTGGAGCATCGATATGGTCTGGATCCCGGTGTTCGTCCCCTACCGACTCCCCCAGCCGAACGAGCGCTGGTTCGGAGAATCGGCTGTATCGGCCCTGACGGGAATACCGGGCGCGGAAATCATCCCGAGGGAACCGGACCTGCCGCCACACACCCTCGAGAACAGCGAGTTCGGCCTGCGCCTGCGTCATTCCGGAGACATGGACTGGGCTCTCAACCTGTTTCACGGCTATGATCCGCGGCCGGTATTCAAAACAACCGCGCTCTCCATACTTCCCCAGCCGGACAAAACCGTTATCGACCCCGGATTTGTCCCCGATTTTCACAAGACCACGGTGATCGGCTTTGACACGGCCACCATCCTCGGCGACTGGAGCCTGCGAGCGGAAGCGGCCTGGACGTTCAACCGCTATTTCAACATTAACCAGGAACTATGGGGATATCCGTCACTCCCCTCTCCCGGAGTCTTTCCGCTCAATCCGAATGAAGTAAAAAGCGATACTTTCGACTATGGTGTCGGCGCAGATTACCGGGTAATCGAAGATTGCATCCTGACCCTGCAGGCGCAGCAAACCGCCATCATCGACAGGCCGGACACCCTCTATGAGCGCAGGTTCGAGACCCTGTTCTGGGCAAATCTCAAGGTATTCTGGCTGAACCAGAAAGTTGAGACGAATGTCAATATTGCCTATAACCCGGAGCATGGCGACGGCATGGCCAGGGCGAATGCCTGGTATGTGTTTACGGATTCCTGGAAGGCAGGCGTGACAGCGGTCACCTTTACCGGGCCTTCGCAGTCCCTTTTCGGCAGATATTCCAGGAACGACCAGGTGGAGGGAGAACTCAGGTATTCCTGGTGAAAGACATCGAAATGCAAAGTCTGTTTCAATCAATTGCGCAAACGGATGTTTGTCCTCAGCTAAAATTCGCTAATTGAGCGTCCACTCCTGCTCGGGGTCAGATCTGTAATATCCTGCCAAGCCCGATTTCAAATAACACAGTGGAATTGAAATGAAACGTTAAAAAGCATCCTTAACGTGGCCCGCCATATGCAGCAGTACTGTTAGATACAGCGGCTTTCGCTACGGTTTTTTCTTCCCCCCCGCCTACTCCCTTTCAATGTATCCAACTCAATCAACCACTTGCACTCGATGTATCCACAGCTTTCCCTTGGCACAAAAGATGTAATGATAAGGCGTTGATGCATTTTTACGGTGGGTGATTCTCAGAAGGTTTCAAGCATAAAACTATTCTTGCAAGAACTTCCCATTCTGGATGATGGAGTCAAAGCGGATACGCCCTGGCAATGCAACAAAGAGAATTCCAGGATTTGGGAGATTTGGCAGCGATGAAAACTATCGTCATATCAGACAGGAGGCCACATGAAATCAAGCATCAAGGACAAGGCTGAAGGAACGTTTCACGAAGTGAAGGGTAAGGTCAAGGAAGTCGCTGGAGAAATCACTGATAATTCAGAGTTGGAAGCCGAAGGCACCGGCGAAAAGCTAGCCGGTAAAGTCCAGAAAAAGATCGGCGAGCTCAAGAAAGTTTTGGGGGATTAGTACCTGAAGCACAGCATTCAATAGTGTATCCTTGTGCCCCCGACTGGGCATGTCAGGACACACTAAGTCCTGACATACTGTCATACCCGCAATAATTTGCCTACCGGTGGCAAAATGAAACATGGAAAAACATAATCCCGGAACTATCGAACCCTGGAGTCACCCGGCACAGCTGAGGGATTACCAGGGGGGAATTTAATTAAAGGAGTATTTATGGTAAAGAAACTAGCCGCATCACTGATGACCTTCGCTGCCTTGTGTATCATGGCAGCACCTGTTGCCGCCGGAGAACGGGCGGGGGCGCTTTCCCTGTCACCTTTTGTCGGCGGCTACACTTTTGACGGTGTTGAGCATTTGAGGACAGCGCCAGTCTATGGACTGCGCATCGGTTACGACCTGACCAAGAACTGGGGAGTGGAAATAGTTGGCGATTACCTGGCCACAAAAAGGACACAAGGGAAACAAAGCGTCAATGTCCTGTCCTATCGTCTGGACATTCTCTATAACCTGATGCCGGATGGTCCGTTGGTGCCGTATCTCGCCATAGGGGGCGGCGGCAACACAAAAGGCCACGGCTCAAGTTACCAGGGGGGGAGCAACACCGACGCCACCGCCAATGCCGGCCTGGGACTCAAGTACTTCCTGACCGATTCCATTGCCCTGCGTGGTGATGCGCGTCAGCTGTTTATTTTCGAAAACCATAACAGCATCATGTACAACTGGGAATACACCGCCGGACTTACCTTCCTCATTGGCGGCAAGACAGCACCTGTTCCAACCAGCAACCTGTCAGCTCTGCCCTGTTCCATTACCAGCGGAGAGACTGCCACACTCAAATGGACCTCCAGTAACGCCACGACCTGTGATATCCAACCGGGCATCGGTGCTGTGAATACCGATGGCAGCATGACTGTCTCCCCTGTGGCTGACACCTCCTACTACCTTTCCTGCAACGGCCCGGGCGGTACAACGAACAGCAGCGCAAACATCACTGTTGCCAGCAAGCCGGTCGCAGCACCGGTCCCGACGAGCAGCATGTCAGTAGCCCCGCTCTCCATTACACGAGGAGAAACAGCCACGCTCACCTGGAATGCGCAAAATGTCACGAATTGCGATCTCCAGCCCGGTATCGGCCAGGTAGCAGCGGAAGGCGGCAAGGATATCACCCCAACAGTTAACACCACCTATCTCCTGAACTGCAGCGGGCCTGGAGGTGCTACATCCAGCACGGCGAATGTAA
>CAVVDU010000038.1:0-98809 GCA_963746935.1 uncultured delta proteobacterium
CTTGAAAAGATGGTGGCTGCCGCCGGTAATGACGAAGCAACATTTTATACCCACTTGGCGAAAAAGCGACTTGAGAGAGCACTGGAATACGCTTGATGACAGGCAAGGGATTCAGGTGTATCAGAGATGTCTTCGGGGATGAAAACAGGCTGATTCCCCCGGAATGGTGACGAGGGATCATTTCCTTTTCTGCTAACAATAGCAATTACAGGAGAACTATCAGCAGTATTCCTCCGCCAATGACGGTCAGGTTGCAGACAGCGGAGATTGCATGGAGCCTTGAGAACTCACGTCGCTTGGGATGCTCCTTTGGAGTGGTGACAAAGGATGGTATTTCCTTCTTGATTGCCGCAGCCCGCGGTTCGATGGAAAAGGCCTGAAAGGCGGTAGGGAGAGCATCAGAATCAATACGACGAGAATCAGAGTGAAGTTCTTTCCCCTGATCAAGAGCAGGGATGCAAGCGCCACGATGCCGCAAGCCAGTCCCCATTTGAAGTAGCCCGGAAAGAGTGTGCCGACGATCTTTCCGGCAGTGTCACGGTCATTGGCTTTGAAGATGATCGGCGTCAGGACAAAGGTGAAGAGGGCTGCCCCTCCTGCCCAGAAGGCGATGGCCAAACGGTAGATTATGGGTAGAATCTGCATGATGCCTCCGTTGCTTTGAACTACTATTCGGAACTTACTCCTGTTTTATCTCCTCTTCAAGTAGAAAACATCGGAAATACTTGAATTATCCCTCATGTTACTTGTGCAGGACGTTGCTAAACAGGAACATTCTCAAAGATTTTCCTGATCAGCAGCACTCTTCCGCCAGTTCCCAAACCTGTCATTCCCGAAGTGGTTCTGATCGGGAATCCAGCTGCTAACTGACTGAAATATGGACCCCCGATAAAAGCCTTCGAGGGTGACAATCTTCATAGCGGAAGAATAGTGCTTCTGAGTAACTCCACGATAAGTGTCTGAAATACCGTTCTTTGCATTTTTTGAAGTTACTCTTCGACAGAACACCGCCGCATGCGGGGTCGGGGACTAATCAGGTAGATTTTTCTTCCAAAATATTGGGGCAGATTTCTGTTGTGCTTTCTTGCTTGCAAAAGTATGGGACTTTTTTCCCGAGATGGGCTCGTAAAAAATACTTCTTGCATTAGACTTAGGGCATGGAAGGTAATTCTATGGAAAGCTTCAACATGCAGAACATGGAGGTCAGCAATGAAGAAACTATCTGTTATTGTTGCCGCACTGATGATGGCGGGAAGCCTTGGCCTAGCCTATGCTGCCAACGTAGACAAGGGTAAAGCACTTTTTGAAAGTCCGGACCTTGGCGGCGGCACAACAGGGAAAAGCTGTTCAAGCTGCCACGAGGGTGGTGAGGGTTTGGGCAGCGATCTGTTCGAGCGTAAAGGTATCAACTTTTCGGGGAAGGGCAATATGAGCCTGGTTGAGGTGATCAACATCTGTATTGAGAATGCCTTGGGTGGCAAGGCCATCGATCCCAAGGGTGAAGAGATGCAGGATTTGACTGCCTATATGAAAAAACTGGTAACCAGGTCACCAGAGTAAAACCGAGAAAACGGAACCTCGTTAGTACCAGCAAGATTGTCATCCCCGAATGTCTTTGTCGGGGATCCACAAGTTTAACCGGTCAGCAGCTGGATTCCGGGCCAGAATCTCTTCGGGATCTGTTCTCGAAGCGTTCCGGTCAGGAAACTTTTGTGCCTAAGGCTGCACCGATTCTGTCCAGGGCTTTCCGGAGCAGCGGGCGCGGGCAGCCGAAGTTGAGGCGGACAAAGCCGGGATCGCCAAAGTCGCTGCCTCGCGATAGCCCGACTCCGGCCTGTTCGAAGAACGAAGTCGGGTCATGAATTCCGCTTTTTCTGATATCGATCCATGCCAGATAGGTTGCTTCCAGATGGTGCATAGAGAGCCCTTTGATTCCATTGATGGCCTGATGAACCAGGTCACGGTTTCCTCTCAGGTACTCGAGAAGTTCCCGGTGCCAGTCCTCGCAGTCACGGTAGGCGGCGAGCGCAGCGGTATAGCCGAGGGCGTTAACTGACGGCACAATGCCTGCCATGGCTTGGCGGAAGTGCCCGCGAAGTCCCGGATCGGGTATGACGGCAAGGGCACAGCCGAGGCCGGGAATGTTGAAGGTTTTGCTCGGGGCAAGGAGGGTGATGGTGCGGGACGCGGTTTCCGTGGAGAGGGTGGCGATGGGTATGTGCTTTTTGTCTTTGTCCAGTATCAGGCCGGCGTGGATCTCGTCGGAGCAGATGAAGAGCCTGTGACGCTGGCACAGGTCAGCGATAGTGCAAAGCTCTTCCCGGCTGAATGCGCGCCCCACCGGGTTATGGGGATTGCAGAGGAGGAAAAGCCGGGTTCTGCTGGTGATTGCCCGCTCCATGTCGGCAAAGTCGAAAACCCATCGGTTCCCGTCCTCTACCAGGTGTGTGGTAACCAGGTTGCGAAGGGAATTACGTGGTGCGCAGAGGAAGGGGGGGTAGACCGGTACAGCGCTGAGAACATCATCTCCGTCATCCCCAACAGCCAGGCAGGCAAGATTGAGGCCGGTTACCAGTCCTGGCAGCCAGACAATCCAGTCTTCATCAATGCTCCAGTCGTATTCAGCCTTCAAATGCCCGATTACCGCTTCTGCCAGTCCTTCTATCGGGCGGGTGTAACCAAAAATACCATGGTCAACCCTTTTCTGCAGGGCATCTATAATCGGTTGGGGTGAGCGGAAGTCCATGTCGGCTACCCAGAGCGGGATAATGTCCCTTCCCTGATAGCGATCCCATTTTTCACTGGAGGTGCCCCTCCGTTCAATGATTTCATCAAAATCGCTGGCGATATCGGTTCTCCTTTTCATTGAGTCTACATATACAAAAGGCCAGGAGCATTCCGCTCCCAGCCTTTCGTCATCTCTTGATTAACTGTTCCCCGAGTCTGGGGGAAATTCAGGAAGGATTTTCATCCCGCCCGACATCTGCACTTCTTATAGGTTGTGAGATAACGGTCGTGAATCATCGCCTCCTTTCCTGACTTCAAGCTTATCACGGCAAGTCTGGGCTGGCAAGGGGCTTAGGTATTATTTTCTTGAAGGTAATCTGAAGTGTACTCAATGCCACGGAATTACTCTGCAATGGTGTATTCTGTTCCCTTTCTGGCGATAAAACCCTCCTTTACCAAACCTTCCAGGATCCTTTCCAGCCGTTGAGGGTCCTCTTGCAGTTCCTGGAAAATTTCTTCTTTCCCTGAAAGCGGTTTTCGCAGAAGGAACTTCAGAACGTTTCCCCGTATCTGCCGATCAGAACCTTCGAATCGGCTCTGGCGAGAATGGTGCGCGCTTTTTCTCGAGGGGTTGGTGTGGGTTCGTTTCAGCATGACGCCGTAATCCATCAGGGCGTAGTACCATTCTCTCGGATTTGACCTGTCGAGAGTAGCCTGGACGAGCGGCATGATTTCACTGTCCTTCACGTCCTGTCTGTCCTGGAAAAAACAGTGGATATATACCGTCCTGATATTGGTTTCGATGAAGGTCACGGGCTGATGAAAGGCAAATGCAGCGATTGCCCCGGCAGTATAGACCCCGATACCGGGCAGGGTTCGCAAATGTTCCTGTGTCTCGGGAAGGACACCGTTAAAGTCATTGACCACCATTTTTGCCGCTTCCTGCAAAGCCATGGCCCGGCGGTTGTAGCCGAGACCCTGCCAAACGTGCAGAACCTCTCGCAGGGGAGCCTCGGCGAGGGTGGAGAAGTCGGGAAATGCAGCAAGAAATTCCCGGTACTTCTCTATGGCCCGCTCAACCCGCGTTTGCTGGAGCATGATCTCGGAAACCAGGATATGGTAGGGGTCTTCGGTTTCACGCCAGGGAAGGGGGCGGGGGGTGGCATGGTAGTGGGCATAGACCTCGGCACGAAACCGCTTAATAGCCTCCCGGCTCAGGTCTGTCTGAATGGTTTCTCGCTGGATTTTGTCTGTCCTGTTCATGATTGACCGGATTCTGTCCGATTGTTTCCGGAGGAAACGGGAAGTTGTCATTATGGTGTGGTATATTTGCAAAGTGAGCAGGAATTGACCTGGGTAAACAGTTTCTCGTGTCCCGTTACATTGATAATGCTGGGCAATTGAACTCCAAAAAGGGCATTTGCCGGTGAGTCTCGATTCGAATGATACTACAGAAATTCGACTGCTGACTACACGAATTATAAGTGCTGTGGTATTCTGAAAAGATTGTTTCCATCTGGCGCGTCACTAAAGGGATTGGGCTGAAACTTTCCCGAAGCCTCTCGTAATCGGTCATCACCTTTTACACAGTTGTGTCAGCATGCTGGGTGCAGGCGATTTCCGTCCTCACTCCATTGTGCACTGAAGCCGTACGAGAGACTCCGTGAAAGCCCCAGCCCAGCGAGAAGTGGGGGTGTATGAGAAGTGAAAATAGACAACGGCTGGATCTGGCCCTGGCGGCCATATGTGCCAGTTGCCCCCTCTGCCGGCATGCCCGTCGGAAACCGGATGGACTGGCTGGCCGGATTGTGCGGAGAGTCGAAGTGCGGGTTTGTCCTTTTTGCCGTGCCTATGCCCGAGTGAAGGGTCAGTCCCCTGCTGGCGCTACAGAGTGAAAGTGAGTGCCATGCCATGTGCTGGCAGGAGAACCATCTATGCTAGTGAAAATAGTTTCCGGAGGTCAGACCGGTGTGGATCGGGCGGCTCTGGACGCCGGTCTCGCGAGCGGAATTGCGGTCGGAGGCTGGTGCCCGGCCGGTCGGCGTGCGGAGGACGGCATGATCCCTGAACGGTATCCCCTGCTCGAGCTTGACTCCCCGGATTACGCCGCGAGAACGGAAAAGAATGTCGTCGATTCCGATGCTACCCTGGTCTTGAACCTTGGGGTCCTGGCCGATGGCACGGCGTTTACTGTCCAACTGGCGCGGAAATACCGGAAGCCGCTTCATGTTGTGCAACTGGACGGGGATGCGGACCCAGGCGCTGTGGCTGAATGGATCCGCGAACTGGGGGTGAAAGTGCTGAACATTGCCGGTCCGCGTGAGTCGAAATGTCCCGGAATTCACGAATCTGCCTTGCTGTTCGTGCGGAGACTGCTGCAGGAAGGGTAGCCGCACGTGACACCTGCTTTTCTACTATCTGTCGAGGAGGTCCTTATGGAAACGGAACCCAGATCTGCGAATGACTTGCTGAACCTGTCCGGTAGCTACTGGAGTGCCTGCGCACTGCATGCCGGGGTCAAACTTGATCTCTTTACACCTCTTTCCGCCTGCTCATTCACCGCGTCGAAACTGGCCGAACTGGTCGAGTGCGATGTCCGAGGACTCACGATGCTGCTCCATGCCCTGACAGCCATGGGCCTGCTGGAAAAGCACGATGATTCCTTTCAGGTTTCAGGCATTTCAGCCGAATTCCTATCCCGCACCTCTCCTCGCTACCTTGGCCATATCCTGCTCCATCATCACCACCTGATGGCTTCCTGGGCCCACCTGGATGAGGCTGTCCGGGGCGGAGGACCGATCAGGGAGCGTTACTCCCATGGGGATGAGAAAGAATTGCGGGAAAGCTTCGAGATGGGGATGTTCGACCTAGCCATGCAGATTGCGCCGCGGATCGTGCCCCAGATCGATCTCGGTGGCCGTCAGCGCCTTCTGGATCTTGGCGGAGGTCCCGGAACCTATGCCATACATTTCTGTCAGCACAACCCCGGCCTTTCCGCCGTTATCTTCGATCTTCCCTCGACCCGGCCCTTTGCCGAGAAAACGATTGACCGTTTCAAACTATCCGACAGGATTGACTTCGTTCAGGGTGACTTTCTTGCTGATCCCCTGGAAGGGCCCTTTGATGTTGCATGGCTTTCCCATATCCTGCATGGGGAAGGAGCCGAAGAATGTGCTGTTGTCATAGAAAAGGTGAAGGAGGCGCTTGCGCCGGGAGGGATGATTCTGATTCAGGAGTTTATTCTGGACGATACCCTGGATGGGCCGGTATTCCCGGCACTTTTTTCCCTGAATATGCTGCTTGGCACCGGGAGTGGTCAGGCCTATTCCTGGGGGCAGCTGGAGGCCATGTTGTCTGTTGCGGGCTTTCAGGATCTGCGACGGTTATCCCTGCAGCTGCCTAACGGGGCAGGGGTCCTTGCTGCCGTCAAGGCCTGACTCTATACTTCCTCGCAGGAAAGGAAGCCACACGTAAAGCAAAAGCCCCGGAGAATCTTCTTCAGGGCTTTTGTGCTTTCTAGGCAGTAAGTCGCTCCATTGCTTCGCGATACTTCTCGGCGGTTTTTCGAATGATCTCCTCCGGGAGCGGCGGGGCGGGGGCCGTTTTGTCCCAGTCGAGGGTTTCCAGGTAGTCGCGCAGGAACTGCTTGTCGAAGCTGGGCTGGGAGCATCCGGGGCGATAGCTGTCCTTTGGCCAGAAGCGGCTGGAGTCGGGGGTGAGACACTCATCGATGATAATCAGATCCCCGTCGCAGATGCCGAATTCAAACTTGGTGTCAGCGATGATGATGCCGCGGTCCGGCGGCAATCTCCCGTGCCTTGCAGTAGATGTCGATGGTTGCCTTGCGGGCCTGTTCTGCGATGTCCTTCCCGCACAGTTCCACCATTTTTTCAAAGGGGATGTTTTCGTCGTGGTCGCCGAGATCCGCTTTGGTTGAAGGGGTGAAAATGGGTGCCTCCAGGCGTGAAGATTCGGAGAGGCCCAAGGGGAGGGTGATGCCGCAGACCGAGCCTGTTTCCTGGTATTCCTTCCAGCCGGAGCCGGCCAGATAGCCGCGAACGATGCACTCCACCGGCAGGGGACGGGCTTTTTTCACCAGCATGGAGCGGCCTTGCAGGATTTCGGCGTATTTGGCGCAGGCGTCGGGGAATTCCCTGACATCCGTTGCAATGAGGTGATTGGGAATGATGTCTTCCATCAGGCGGAACCAGTGGGCTGAAATTTGGGTAAGAACCTCTCCCTTGCCCGGGATCCCCTCGTTCATAATCACGTCAAAGGCGGAGATCCTGTCGGTGGTTACGATGAGGAGTGCCTCGCCAAGGTCATAGATGTCGCGGACTTTGCCGCGTGCTGCCAGCGGAAGGTCGGGGAAATCGGTTGAAAGAACGAGCTTCGTCAAAGGGGCCTCCTGTTTGTTCGTAGAAATAGAGCGGGGATGCCAAACGGCATCCCCTTGAATAGTATTGATCGGCTGAGGAGTGATAAAGGAAGGTAGGTTAATCAGTCATCAGGGCGGGATTGATAACGATCTTTGCCTTGTCCCGAAGACCTTTTAACCATGCTTCCTGGGCCTCTTGCTGCTTTTTCGGGAGCAGTATCTCCCTGATTTTTTCCTTTTCCTTGATGAAATCGCCACGGTCTGCCTCGATCCTTTGCTTCAGGCGAATCGCGTACCAGCGGCCATTAATAGCAAATGGTGTTGTGGCAACGGCTGCAGCAGGTGTCAGCTGAAATGCCGCTTCCATGGCTTCCTTCGACGTGCCGATTTGCGGAATTTTTCCATCACTTGAATAGGAAAAGCTTCCTGTTGTCTCAAGTTTCCCAGAGAATTTGTTGCTCCGCATAGCCTGCAGGGCTTCTTCGGCTTTTTTCCGTGCCAATTCGATGGATTTCTGGTCGATCAGCTTTTTCTCAACTTCTCCTCTGATTTTTGCCAGTGGAGGCACAACGGAAGGGTTTCTCACCGTCACCTTGAAGAGGTAGACCCCTTTCGATGTTTCCACCGGTCCGCCCAATTCGCCCTGTTTCGTAGCAAAAGCTTTTTTGATGAGATCAGGCTCTCCTGCCAAAGCTGCCGGAGGGTTCTGCAGGGTAAAGAGTGGTGTCTCGGCAACCGGCACGTCGATCATGCGGGCGGCTGCGGCGAGATCATTGGTGGCCAGGTTCTTGTTGAGGGCAATGGCGACTTTTTCATAGGCCTGCTTTGCCGCCTTGAACTTGAGAGCGTCCTCTTTTGCCCGCTCTTTCACTTCCTCGAAGGGGAGTATCCCGCCTTTTCCCTGGTAGCGGTCGATATTTTTCTGATAGTACGTCTGGATTTCCTCATTGCTTACGGTGAGCGTAGGTATGAGTTTGGCCGGATTCAGCAGCACATAGTCGAGTTTGATTTCTTCCTGGGTCTTGAATTCCTTTTCGTGCTGTTGGAGGAATGAGGTCAGTTCCTGGTCGGTTACGGTGACGCTGCTCCGAACCTCGGCTGGTGAATAGGAAACATACTGCAGTTCGATCTTGTCATGTGTTTTCTTGAAATACTGAAGGAGATCCTGATCCGTAAGGGTTACCTTGTCGGAGATTGCTTTGCCGGCTTTTTCGATGGCGAGATCTTCCCGAACGCCGTTCTCGAAGTTGGTGGTAGTGAGGTGATTCATTCTCAGCACTTGCTCGTAAAGCTTTTTATCGAAAACGCCATCTTTCTGGAAGTTGGGTATCTTCGCTATTGCGTTCACCAGTTCGTCATTGGAGACCTTGATTCCCATCCTGTTAGCTTCCTGTCTGACGAGCGCCGTGTTGATCAGGCTATCCAGTGTTCTTTTGCGCAGGTTCAGCAGCTTTTCGATTTCAGGAGTAACAGGCTGGCCGTAAATTTGCTGAAGAGATTCTTTTGCGCGCTCATAGCTTTTGAGGTATTCGTCGTAGGAGATTGATTCACCGTTTACCTTCACAGCATAGCTGGACCCTTTGAGCCCCTCGCTACCTTTTCCCCAAATGAGAAAAATTGTACCGACAAAAGAGAGAACGATAACGCTGAATACAATCTTTATGATGATGGACTGTTTATACTTCCTCATGATTCCGAGCATTGGCTGGGGACTCCTTATATGGAATTTATCGAGAAAAATTAGTGTGTAACGGCTCGGCATACTAATATATTAAAGGATCAAAAGCAACTGGAGATTGAAGTCTATTTTCTTTCTTGCCAGGTGTTGCCGTTTTTGTTAGGATTCACCATTCAGCTAATTCGAGTCACATTGCGTTAAATTCACGAAGAAAGAGGCAGAGATGCTCAAAATATTTGATTATATATTCGGCATGTTTTCAAGCGATCTGGCAATAGACCTGGGGACTGCAAACACCCTTGTCTATCTGAAAGGAAAGGGTGTTGTTGTCCGGGAGCCTTCAGTGGTTGCTGTTCAGAGGACCTATGGCGGCCAGCAAAAGGTTCTTGCGGTTGGGATGGAAGCGAAAAAGATGCTCGGTCGCACTCCTGGCAGCATTACCGCCATCCGTCCCATGAAGGACGGGGTTATTGCCGATTTCGACATTACCGAGGAAATGCTTCGGTACTTCATTCACAAGGTTCACAACCGGAAGACCCTTGTTCGTCCCCGCATTGTTATCTGCGTTCCATCGGGCATTACCCAGGTGGAAAAGCGGGCGGTCAAAGAGTCTGCCGAATCGGCCGGCGCCCGCGAGGTGTATCTCATTGAAGAGCCGATGGCAGCTGCAATCGGCGCCGGGCTTCCGATTACCGAGGCAAGCGGCAACATGATCGTCGATATCGGCGGCGGCACCACCGAAGTGGCGGTTATTTCACTGGCCGGCATAGTTTACACCAAATCCGTTCGCGTTGGTGGCGATAAGATGGATGAGGCGGTTGTTCAATACATCAAGCGCAAGTATAACCTGTTAATCGGCGAGCGGATGGCCGAGCACATCAAAATTGAGATTGGTGAGGCTTATCCGGGAGAAACGGTACTGACCATGGAGGTCAAGGGTCGCGATCTGGTTTCCGGAATTCCCAAGACAACGGAAATTGATTCAAACGAGATCAGGGAAGCGCTTTCCGAGCCGGTGAATGCCATAGTTGAAGCGGTACGCATCTGTCTGGAAAGGACTCCTCCTGAACTGGCTGCCGACATTGTTGACAAAGGGATTGTTCTCGCTGGTGGTGGAGCCCTGCTGCGCAACCTCGATCTCTTGCTCCGTGAGGAAACCGGCCTGCCGGTGGTTATTGCCGAAGACCCTCTTTCCTGTGTCGTGCTCGGGTCCGGCAAGGTGCTTGATGAACTGAATCTGCTTCGTCGGGTGGCAATCGATTCCTGATTCCGTCGTGAAGGCGATATCTCTATACTCCGTTGAGTTTGTTTCTCAGGGCTATCCTCTTTTGTCTGTAAGGGTACAAAAATTTCCTACCTTCTGCCGGATTTTCTTTTAGACTAGTTTTCATCCGGAAACGGTCCTTTTTCGCCCTGACTGTGTCAATCATCGGTTTTGTTTGTGCGACGTACAGTAGTACGTCTCCGCACAATCCCTTGATTTTGACTCGTCCGGAGGACTCGCCCTACGGGCAGCCTTCGCTGTCAACTTTTGCATGCAAAAGTTTCTTGTCAGGACAAAAAAATCCTCGTTTCCAAACTGAAAACAGCTAGTTTCACATCAGGGGTTTCCGGATGGAAACTAGACTATCTTCGGAGTGCATGCCTCCGCTTGCAGAGGCCCCTGTCCCCTCATGCCGGAATATGTGAATGAGCAGTGCTGGAACCGATATCATCATACCCGTTTGGAACAATCCGACGGAAACTCGAGAATGTCTTGCTGCTCTGGTGGAGCATTCCCGTGATTTCCGCCTGATTCTTCTGGATATCGGCAGCGATCAACCGACCGAGCAGCTTCTTCATGAGTTTGCCGAGTTCCTGGATAGTCGGGCGCTTCTGCTGCGCAGTGAAAGTGCTCACAGCTTTGTCGCGACAGCCAATCGGGGGCTGGCAAAGGCTGAGGCACCCCTTGCGGTAGTGATGCATTCGACCACCCGTGTAACGGCTGGCTGGCTTGAACCTCTCCAGGATGCTTCACTCCGGCCAAACGCTGGAATTATTGTTCCCCGTCTCTATTCTGGCGGCACGGCGCCATCTCGGCCAAAAAAGCGTGAGCATCTTGCAGCTGAGGCGCGCCACGGCTCCTTTTCCGCCCTTGGAATAACACGGGATCTCTATGCTGCTATCGGTGCTTTTGATGAGGGTCTCGACGGTGATGTCTGGTGCCTGAAGGACTACGCCCGTCGCGCTGATCGGGCAGGATTCAGAACCCTTCTCATTGAGGGTCCTCCAATTCTGTATCGGGAAAAAATTCCGTATGGGTCACTGGCTCGGCGGGAAAAAATTGTTATGGATAGCATCGCTACCTATACGTCCCGCTGGGGAGAGGAGCGGTTTTTCTGTTCCTTTTTCGCACCCGGCACTGATCAGGAGACGCTCGGGAAAGCTTTCAGCTCCATGCTGACTGCCGCCCGCCGTGGACATCATTTCTTTGTCTTTGCGCCCCCTTCCGTATACCGCATGATCCTTTCCGCATCTCTTCACCTGCTTCATGAAACTATTCTGGTGAATAAGCTTCCCCGGGTTTTCACTCTCCGTGCCTGTCGTAATGCCTTTGCCCGGCTTCGCTCCAGCCATCGTGATATTTGTGTGTTGACCGGAATGCCTGGGCTTCTCGATCTTGAAGGAGAACGAGGGCTTACGTTTACCGAGTTTGAAAAGAGTATTTCCATTGCGGAGGTTTGAATGAAGGATAGAATGAAAGCCGCTTTCCTCTCACATCGTGAGGTAATGGAGGCTCTTGAACAGGAACTTAGCCCGAAGATGATCCTCGTCGCGGATCTGCTCGTGGATGCCTTTCGGAACGGCAATAAACTCCTTGTCATGGGGAATGGGGGCTCTGCTGCCGATGCCCAGCACCTGGCCGGAGAGATCGTCGGCCGTTTTCGGCTCGAGCGGCGAGGCCTGCCGGCCATTGCCCTGAGCACAGACACATCGATTATAACCGCGGTGGGTAACGACTATGGTTTTGACGCAATATTTCGCCGTCAGGTGGAAGCCCTTGCCCGGGAAGGTGATGTGGTAATCGGCATTTCCACCAGCGGCTCGTCTCCGAACGTGCTTTCCGCTCTTTGCCTTGCTCGCGAGACGGGTTGCCGGACCGTGGGACTTCTCGGTAAGGATGGCGGAAGTATCCGGGATCTGGTGGATATAGATCTGACGGTTCCGGGACAGGACACGCCGCGCATCCAGGAAGGTCACATTACCATTATCCATATTCTCTGCGAGTTGGTGGAGCAAGCGCTTTTCGGGGAGAAAGATCATGAAATATAAACCGATGGATCTGGCGGGGGTAAAGACGTATCCGCTGGCGGAGCGGTCCAACAAGATGGTTATGAAGCGTGATGCCGCTGCCGGAGTCAGGCCGGGGATGTCGGTGGATGAGCTTCTTTGCTCCATGCCGGCCCAACTCGGCTCGCAAAACCTTCTTGCCGTGATTGATGCCGTGGTGGCAGCCCGTGCTGCGGGAAAGCCGGTGGTGGTGGCCATGGGTGGACACGTGATCAAATGCGGGCTCCAGCCGGTGCTGAAGAATCTGGTCGAAGCGGGTGCGATTACCGCTTTTGCCGTCAACGGTTCGGTCGCAATTCACGACTACGAGCTCTCCCTGATTGGTGAAACCAGCGAGGATGTTGGCAAAGCGCTGCACTGCGGCCTGTTCGGCATGGCCGAGGAAACCGGCCGGGACATCAACCGCGCCCTTCGAGAGGGCGTTGCCCGCGGGGTCGGTTTCGGTGAGGCTGTAGGCCAGTTTATCCTGGATAACGGCAATCCCCACAAGGATTGGAGTCTCCTGGCAACCTGTCGGGAATACGATATCCCGCTTACCGTGCACGTGGCTATTGGTACTGATATCGTCCATCAGCATCCGACGGCAGACGGTGCGGTCATCGGTCAGGCCTCCTATACCGATTTCCGGATTTTCGCCTCGGTGATTTCCGAGTTGGGCGATGGTGGCGTCTATCTCAATGTTGGCAGTGCGGTTCTCCTCCCGGAGGTTTTCCTCAAGGCCCTTTCCATCGTCCAGAACCTGGGATATCATGTGGATAATTTCACCACGGCAAACTTCGATATGCAACAGCATTACCGGCCACTGCAGAACGTGGTGAAAAGGCCCACGTCCGGAACAGGGCGTGGCTATACCATTACCGGCCACCATGAAATCATGATTCCCCTTCTGGCAGCTGGTATTCTGGACCGGATGGGGAGCGTTCCGTCTTCTACAGGAGGGTAACAGGCATGCCCATGGATCGCAAAGATGCAGAATCGATATTCATGCGGGTAAAAGGTCTCCGTGCCCTGGTGGTTGGTGACCTGATGCTTGACGAGTACCTTTGGGGGCGGGCCGAGCGTATCTCTCCCGAGGCACCGGTGCAGGTGGTGGATGTGCGTCGCGAGGATATGAGACTCGGCGGCGCCGGGAATGTGGTGAATAATCTCGTGGCATTCGGAGCGGGGGTATCGATCTGCAGCGTGATTGGCGGCGATGAGAACGGCACTGTTCTGTGTCATGCCTTTACCGGCAAAGGCGTGGATGTGGCGGGTGTCTTCGAGGACCCGAAGCGCATGACCAGCAAGAAGACCAGGGTGCTTGCTTCCAATCAGCAGATTGTCAGGATCGACCGGGAGACACGTGAGGATATTTCCCCGGAGTATGAGGAGAAGATTCTTGCCCATCTCGGCAACCGGCTCAATGTTTGGGACATTATCCTGATCTCCGACTACGGGAAAGGTCTCCTTACTCCCCGGGTGCTTTCCGGTGTCATTGATGCTGCAAAGAATAGGGGCATTCCGGTCATTGTTGACCCGAAGGGGAATGATTACCTTAAGTACCGTGGTGCCACCATCATCACGCCGAACCGCAAGGAGGCAGAGGTCGCCTCGCGTATCGCAATAAAGGACAATGAGAGTCTCCGCAAGGCCGCGGACTTCCTGCTTGCCGAAGGAGACTACCAGGCAGTCCTGATAACGCGAAGTTCCGAGGGGATGTCGCTTTTCCTGCATGGTGGAGAAGTTATTCACATTCCGACGGTTGCACAGGAGGTGTACGATGTTACCGGTGCCGGTGATACGGTAGTGGCAACCTTTGGGGTCGGGCTGGCCTGCGGCCTTTCCTTTGAGCGTGCGGCGCACCTTGCCAATGTGGCGGCAGGCATCGTTGTCGGCAAGGTAGGTACCTCGACGGTCTCTCCCGAGGAAATCATCGGTTCCATCAGTCGCGACCATCAGGACAGCGACATTAAGATCAAAAACCTGGACGCGCTTGCTTCCTGCATTGAGGAAGAAAAAAGAAAAGGGAAGCGGATTGCGTTTACCAACGGTTGTTTCGATCTTCTGCATGTGGGTCATGTCAAGTATCTGCAGAAGGCGAGAACCTGTGGTGATCTTTTGATCCTTGGCTTGAACAGCGATGCTTCCATTCGACGCCTGAAGGGGGAGAAAAGACCCCTTATCGGCCAGAGCGAGAGGGCGCACATTCTCGCGGCCCTGGATTGTATCGATTATGTGGTAATCTTCGATGAAGATACCCCTATCAAACTTCTGGAAACCCTCCGTCCCGATGTCTTGGTCAAGGGTGGCGATTATACCCCTGACCGGGTTGTGGGAAAGGATCTGGTGGAGTCGTATGGCGGCCGGGTCGAACTGGTGAAGTTTGTGGATGGGAAGTCTACGACGAATATCATTGAGAAGATTCTCCAGAATTATAGCTAGTTTCCATCCGGAAATTTCGGATGGAAACTAGCTAGTGGAGGTACATTTTTGAAGCGGAATAAAGCCGTATTCCTTGACCGGGACGGGGTCATCAATGTCGAGAAAGGCTATCTCCACCGGGTCGAGGATTTCGAATTACTGCCCGAGGTTCCCCAGGCCTTGCGTCTTTTGAAAGAGGCTGGTTTCCTGCTCATTGTGGTCACAAACCAGTCCGGGGTAGCGCGTGGGTACTACTCGCTGGAGGCCGTGCACGAGATTCATCGTCATCTTCAGGATGAGCTGAAACCGTATGGTGCTGCAATCGATGCTTTCTATGTCTGCCCCCATCATCCTGATCACGAATCAGAAGATCACCCATCGGAATGTTCCTGCCGCAAACCGTTGCCCGGCATGATAGTGCAAGCTGTGTCCGATTTTTATATTGATCCTGTCCGGTCCTATCTTGTTGGTGACAAACTGAGCGATATCGAAGCCGGGCGTGCTGCCGGGTGCCGCTGCTTTCTGGTAAGGACAGGGTATGGCGACCTCCCTGAAAAGGATGTTCCGAAGGATGTGACGATGGTTGACGACCTCCTGGCCGCTGCCAGGTCCATTATCGGAGCGGATTCACTCGGGAAATGAGCCGCGCCGCATCCCGGCCTGAAAGACTTGAACCGCAGGTTTGCAAAGATAATAATTTGACGGTTTTTCTTTCCTTGTGATAAAAAATAGTAAGAACGTAGTATTTCACGGAAATACGCTTACAGTGAAGGGACCCTCTATCATGGCTATTAAAAAAGGAATTATACTCGCGGGAGGGGCCGGCAGCCGGCTCTACCCGTTAACCCTCGTTGCCAGCAAACAGCTGCAGCCGGTCTATGACAAGCCAATGATTTACTATCCCTTGGCGACGCTCATGGCGGCAGGTCTTCAGGACATCCTGATCATCTCAACCCCTCATGACACCCCCCGCTTCCAGTCGCTGCTTGGTGATGGTTCCCGCTGGGGAATCCGCATAAGCTACAAGGTTCAGCCAGAGCCGAAGGGGATTGCCCAGGCATTTCTTGTCGGTGAAGAATTTATCGGTGACGATTCAGTCTGTCTGATCCTTGGCGACAACATCTTTTACGGTAAGATGGAGCTTGACAAGGCGGTAGCGGAGTTTGACACGGGCGCGAAGATTTTCGGCTACTATGTCCATGATCCCGAACGCTACGGAGTTGTCGAATTTGACAATAGCGGGCAGGCAATCGGCATTGAAGAGAAGCCGGCGAATCCCAAGACCCATTATGCAGTGCCGGGATTGTACCTGTACGATAACAAGGTGGTTGAAATTACCAAGACGATGCGCCCTTCAGCACGTGATGAACTGGAGATCACCGACCTGAATCTTGAATATCTTCGACGCGGAGAGCTGCGGGTCGAGAGGTTGGGGAGAGGAATTGCCTGGCTTGATACCGGCACGCACCAGAGTCTCCTGGAGGCCAGCCATTTTATTGGAACCCTCGAGGCTCGACAGGGTCTGAAGATAGCCTGCCTGGAAGAAATAGCCTTCCGGCTCGGATTTATCGATGCTGAAGGAATGGAAAAGGCGATTGCGGAGACTCCGAAATCAGGGTATCGTGACTATCTTGCCCGTGTTTTCGCGGAAATTATGCACAAGGAGCTGTAGTGTGACGGAAAAGGCTAACAGATATACCCCTGGAAAAATTCATGACGTTGTTGTGCGACCCCTTACGAAGTTTCTGGATGATAGGGGCTGGCTTTCGGAGCTGTTTCGGCTTGACGAGCTGGAGGGCCAGATGGTCCCGGTAATGTCCTATCTTTCCATGACAAAACCGGGAGTTGCCCGCGGCCCGCATGAGCATGTGGACCAGACGGATTATTTCTGCTTTCTCGGACCGTCGAACTTCAGGATCTATCTTTGGGATGCACGCCCCGATTCACCGACATTCGGTGTCAGCCAGTGTTTTTATGCCGGACTCGATGCTCCCCGGATGGTGATCGTTCCTCCGGGAGTTGTGCATGCCTACAAGAATGTCGGTATTGAAAACGGTTTGGTGTTCAACGCCCCTGACAGGCTCTATGCAGGGGAAGGGAAGAAGAGCCCCGTTGATGAAATTCGTCACGAAGAAACCGAAGGCTCTCCCTTTTCTCTTGACTGATTTGACACATTTCCTGAGGGATCACCGGAAAGTGGGGGAGGGGATGATTCGCCTCCCTTCGCCGTTTTGGAACCATGCTCAATTTTATTAGAAAACACCACATCCGGCTCATAGCCGGTATCGCTCTTCTGGCAGCACTCCTCTTTTATTCGCTTCATCTGCGCCAGAAGGAGCACACGACCGCCTTCGAAAAGACTATCCTTACGATATCGGCCCCTGTCGGCGGACTGGTATTCAGGGCCAACCTTTTTATTGCGGGGATCTGGGATAACTACATTTCCCTTGTCGATGTCCGCAAGGAAAACGATCAGCTGCGGGAACAGGTAAAGCAGTTGAATGCGAGGGTAATCCAGAATCGAGAAGCAGTTCTGGCAAGCGAACGCCTGCAGCAGTTGCTGAAACTGCGGAATGCCATGCATGTGCCCACCATTGCGGCCCGGATCATTGGCGAGGATGTTACCCCTTGGTTCAGAACCGTTATTATTGACCGGGGTTCCGTTGATGGTGTGCGGGAAGGGATGCCGGTGGTTGCCTCGGGCGGTGTCGTCGGACGTGTTGTCCGCGTGGCTTCCACGAGTTCCCGGCTGCTTCTTTTAACGGACAATGCCAGCGCCATTGCAGCAACCGTCCAGCGTTCCCGTGCCCGAGGCGTTGTAAAGGGAAAAAGCGGCCAGCTCTGTTCCCTGGAATTCTCCCAGAGAGGGGAAGATGTCAAGGTGGGGGATATTATCGTCACTTCCGGAATCGGAGGGGTGTTCCCGAATGCACTTCCATTGGGTGAGGTTACCATGGTAAGAAAAGGAGAATACGGGATCTTTCAATCTGTGGAATTGAGGCCTTTCGTTTCCATGTCACATCTTGAAGAAGTTCTGGTACTTCTTCAATAGCTGGTGACTTTGATGCCTCCAGGAGTGCAAGGCCATGATTGATTCCGGCCAGATGCAGCATTCGGGTGCTCGGCTATGGCTGTTGCCATTCCGGTTGCCGCGTGGAATCAGTGCGGCCATTCGGATGAACGGGTCTTTTACGTATGCTCAAGTATCTTAATATCCTCGTCCTCGTCATCATAGGGATCATTTTTCAGGTAAACATTTTTCCCGCTTACCTTGCAGATCCCTTCAAGCCGAACGTGCTGCTTATTTTTGTCGTTTACTTCGGTTTTCGCGCCGGGCTTCGTTTCGGGGCGCCCTGTTCCTTCCTGCTCGGCCTTGTCCAGGATACCTTCAGCGGGATTTATTTCGGCCTGAATGCATTCTCCTTCCTGCTGATTTTCACTCTCTACCATGAGGTGGCTGCCCGTTTGTATACCGGTAGTCGAACTTTGCTGGTTCTCGGCACTGTGCTGGCAATTGTAATAAATGCCAGCATCCAATTTCTACTCCTGCTTCTATTCTCATCTTCTGACGGAGCTTTTTCCTCTATTTTCGGGGCAATTCTTCCCCAAGGGCTTGCAACAGCTATCGTTTCTGCATGTGTTGTTGTCCTTTTTCCACGAGCCGGCAGGGAGGAATTTCCATGAAGGGCCAGCGTTTTATCCGGGAGGTACGGGATCCTTCCCGTCGCCTGCTCATTCTGACTATTGGCGTTTCGGTGGTGTTCTTTTTTCTGCTGATGCGCCTCTGGTACCTGCAGATCGTAAAGTCCGAGGACTTTCAGAACCTTTCTGAAAACAACCGATTGCGTCTTGTCCCTGTTGCAGCCTCACGGGGTACGATTCTTGACCGGAACGGGGCTGTCCTGGTGGATAACCTCCCCTCTTTCAGTATTGCCGTTATTCCCCAGGAGGTTACTGACAAGGAGGGGTTGCTGAAAAGTTTGTCCAGGCTTGTGGGGATGAATGAGGCCGACCTGTCGGAGAAATGGGAAAAGGCCAGGAAACAGAACCGCTACCAGCCCATTATCCTTGCATCGAACATTACCCGTGATCAACTGGAGATTCTCGAAGAGAACCAGCTGTTTCTTCCCGGTCTTGATATCGAGATGCACCCTATTCGGGCATACTCTCATGGTCTCCTCGGTGCACATCTGTTTGGACATCTGGGCGAGATCTCTGAACAGGAACTGGGGAGCGATCGCTTTAAGCGATACAATCCCGGTGATTATGTGGGTAAGAGCGGTATTGAAAGGTACTGGGAGAAGGAGTTGCATGGTAACGACGGCGGGCGCCAGATCGAGGTTGATGCCATGGGAAGATTCCTGCGAACGGTCAGTGAGCGGAGTCCGACAACAGGCAACAGCCTGGAACTCACCATTGATCTTTCATTGCAGAAAGCGGCCGAGTCTGCCTTTGGAGAGCAGGCCGGTGCTGCAGTCGCATTGGATGTGAACACCGGAGAGGTTCTTGCCTTTGTCAGCAACCCTTCCTTCGACCCGGCTCTTTTTGCCGGGAGACTTCCTGCCGAGACATGGAACAAATACCTGAACGATATGCGCCATCCTCTTGAAGACAAGGCCCTGACGGGGCAATATCCTCCTGGCTCAACCTTTAAAATTGTCACCGCAATCGCCGGCCTGGAAGAGGGTCTGATCGACGAGAATACTACCGTTACCTGTACAGGCTCCTATAAGTTTGGCAACAGGTCTTTTGGCTGCTGGAAAAAGACAGGCCACGGGACGGTAAACCTGAGAAAGGCGCTTCGCGAGTCGTGTGATGTTTACTTCTATCACCTTGGTGAGCAACTCGGAGTGGATAAGATAGCATTCTATGCCAAAAAGTTAGGTTTAGGCGCACCCCTCGGGATAGGTCTCGAAAATGAAAAAGCTGGACTGATCCCCACGACGGCATGGAAAGAGAAAAAATACGGGAAAAAGTGGCTTAGTGGAGAGACCCTTTCCGTGGCCATCGGGCAGGGGTACGTGCTGGCAACACCCCTGCAGCTTGCTGAGATGACTGCCGAGGTTGCCAATGAGGGGATGGTCTACGCTCCCCACCTGGTAAGGAAAGTCATAAGCCCCGAAGGTAAGGTCTTGCAAGAAATTCACCCAACCCTGGTCAGGAGGGTGAATTTCAAGAGCAAAACCTGGCAAGCTGTCAAGAGAGGGCTTTATGCGGTTGTCAACGAACCGGGTGGTACCGGCGCGGCTGCCCGGCTTTACGAAGTGAAGGTGGCCGGGAAAACCGGCACTTCCCAGGTTGTTAAACTCCGTGACCGCCGGGGAGGCATTCCTTACAAGTATCGTGATCATGCTCTTTTTGTGGCTTTTGCGCCCTACGATAAACCGGAGATTGCCGTTGCCGTTGTCGTGGAGCACGGCGAGCATGGCGGGTCAGCGGCAGGGCCCATTGCAGCCAAAATTCTGCGTGCCTACTTTGAGGGAAAAGGGGTCATAAAAAAGCCGGTGACCCATAAAAGCTATTCTTCCGCAGTCGCACCGAGTGATTCCCCGAAGGCCAGAATCCGGTGGATCGGTTCCAGAGGAGCAGAACGGGAATGATTGATCGCAGACTTTTTATAAATTTTGATTGGGGATTTTTACTGCTGGTCCTGCTTATTGCCGGGATCGGAGTGATGAACATTTCCAGCGCAACCGCATCCTACACCATGCAGGATACCTCTTATGCCCTAAAACAGATTTACTGGATTCTTATCGGTCTGTTCATTGTTGTTCAGGTCTGCAGTATTGATTATCATCTCTTTGAGGATGTCGCCTATTGGTGTTTCGGGATACTTATACTCCTTCTTGTTGTGGTATTGCTTTTGGGGAAAACTTCCATGGGGGCAACCCGTTGGTTGCATCTCGGCTTTATCAGTTTCCAACCTTCGGAATTCATGAAGATTGTCATCATAATGGTCTTTGCCAGCTACCTGGCTAATTTTACCGCAAAGGGTGGTTTGTCCTTCAAGGATCTCGTTAAACCCTTTTTTCTCTTGGGCATTCCGACGATTCTTATCATGAAACAGCCTGACCTGGGCACTGCTATGCTCGTGGTTCTGATAGCTGTTTCCATGATTCTCTATACGGGTGTTCGCTTCAGGGCCATCGTAACTCTTCTGCTGGCGGCACTTCCCACCGTCTTTCTCGGCTGGCGCTACTACTTGCGAGACTACCAGAAGGAGCGGTTGTTGAATTTTCTCTCCCCTGAAAGAGACCCGCTCGGAAGCGGCTATCACATTATTCAGAGCAAGATAGCCGTCGGTTCCGGGGGGTTGACCGGAAAGGGTTTCATGCAGGGAACGCAGACACAACTCCGATTCCTTCCGGAACAGCACACGGATTTTGCTTTTTCCGTTTTTTCAGAGGAGTGGGGTTTCCTTGGCTGCCTGGTTGTGCTGCTGCTCTACTTTTTCCTTATCCTCTGGGGTCTGAACATTGCACGAAGATGCAACGATCAGTTCGGCAGGCTCATGGCTGTGGGGGTGTCGGCCATGCTATTCTGGCATATAGTCATCAATATCGGCATGGTGATCGGTCTCTTTCCGGTTGTTGGCGTGCCTCTCCCGCTGTTTTCCTATGGCGGGACATCCATGATTACATCCATGGTCGGGCTTGGAATTCTGCTGAATATCCGTATGCGAAGGTTTATGTTCTGACGACAGAATAGAAAGCTCTTGTCATGCTATTTTGGAAGAGAATGGGCAGAGTCGAAGCGTGAACCGCCATTTTCTTGCACAATATTTTAATCGAGGTGCCAGCAAATAAAACCGATCAGGGCGCCACTGGTGTGGAGGTCTCGCAATATAGAGGCCTTTCTTTTATGATGTCTGCGAGAACCTTTCTACTACACATGGGGCTGTAACACAACGATGTTTCCATCGCCTTAAAAACGCAGGTTGGTGACGACGCAGGTACTCTATGCGAACCTGTTCATCATCCACCCGGCGATACTTTTCATGGAAAAGGTTGAGGGCAGGGAGTCCCTCTGGAACCAGGTCGCTTCTTCAAGTTCCTCCCGGTCAACAACTATTTCACCTTGTGCATAGTCGGCCGTGAAGCCGATCATCAGTTGGCCGGGAAAGGGCCAGCACTGACTGCCTATGTACCGCAGATTTCTGATGCCGATGCCGGTTTCTTCCGTTACCTCCCGGCGGGCGCATTCTTCCAGGGATTCCCCGAAATCACAGAACCCTGATGGAAGGCTGTAGTAACCGGGCGGCCATTCGGCCTTGCGAACGAGGAGGACTTCGTCTTCACGTCTCACGAGTACCAGCGTGCAGGGGTGGATGGAGGGAAAGTGCTCGTAGCCGCATGCCCGGCATCTTTTCCCCCATGTGCCGGCAATCCTGTTTATGCCGCCACCACAGCGCGGGCAAACCGCGCTCTTTCTTTCCCAGGAGAGGATCTGCTGTGCCCGACCGGCAAGACTCATCAGGTTGTCAGGAAGCCTTTCGTGAAAAAAGGTCAGCAGCAGGGGTTCTTTGGTGCAACAAGGAGGGATAGTGGTTTCGGAACCGACATCCAGTATCCGCAGAGGCTTTTCCCTCCAGTATCCGATAAACAGGGGGGTACCGGAATTATCGGCCCAGGAAGGGAGATCTCCTTCGAGTAGAAAATGGTTACCCTCGCAAACGTCAAACACCAGGGAATCATCCTGAACAATGACCCACCAGCCTGGACCTCCGGGATCTGCTTCCCCCGGGTGTCCGGAGATGAAATCATCTCCGAGCGGAGAGGTGTTGAAAGGCAGTGTTGAAGCCTCGGGATATTCCATGTCTATCTCCTGTGTCAATAGCTGTATTTCGCGCACGGTAATCAGTGACCGGCTGCGTTTCCCCATAGCTCCCTGAGCCGCTTGTCCCTTCCGCAGGAAAACCGGTAGTATTTGTAGCGTAGCGGATTTTTGCGGTAATAATCCTGATGGTATTCTTCTGCTGGGTAGAATGTGCCTGCCGGAGTTATTTCGGTAACGATCGGCCCTGGAAAAGGCTTTGTTTTTTCCAGGGCCTCTTTTGATTCCAGGGCCAGCTTTTTTTGCATCTCGTTTTGATAAAAGATGGCGGTCCGGTATTGGTTACCCGAGTCACAGAATTGACGGTTTAAAGCGGTCGGATCGATATTGTGCCAGAACACCTGCAGCAGTTGGGAATAGGTAATTTTAGACGGATCAAACTCGATTCGAACGGATTCAGCGTGGCCGGTGTTCCCCGCGGAAACCTCTTCATAGCTGGGATTGGCGGTTTTGCCGCCCGTATAGCCCGCTGTCACACGGATGACGCCATCCAGCTTTTCAAAGGGTGGCTCCATGCACCAGAAACATCCTCCGGCAAAAGTTGCGGTTTCGATATTTTTCCCTGTTCTGCCCGGGGCGTCGCTTTGTGGTGAGTCGGTGAAGAGGAAGAGCAGGAGCAGAAGCAGAAGGAGTGCCGGAATAGTCAGTCCGATACCTTTCCAGATATTTTTCATGGGGTGTTCTCCCGGGTATTCTTGTTTACGCCAGTCCGAAGTGAGGTACGGTTGGTCTCGGAAGAATCCTGATGGCTTCATCCTTTGCCTTGTAAATTGAGGAGATTTCGATAATAGCCGTTGTAATCATGGCCGCAACGGAAAACTTGTCGATGTTTCCACCCGAACCAAGAAACTGACTGTAATGATAGAGTATCGAGCCGTCCGGTTGTACGACGATCCTCCCGACTTTCAGTTCCGTGCTCTGGTAACGCATGAAAAAGGAGGTAATATGCTGGGAAAGTTCTTCAGAAAGCTCGACGGCCATCACTGCAACGGTGAAATTGAGTGTCTGAATGATGGCCTGTGGAATTCTGATGGAGCAGGAAACGACCCTGTTTGGCAATCCCGGTGTATCCGGCGTCGGAACAATGAGTGAAAACCAGACCGTGTTGGGTGCGGTTTTTTCATATTTAATTCCCTTGGATTCAAGATAATCCATAACCGCTTTCAGAGCCGGTTTCATTTTTCATCTCCCTTCGTGATGTTCATTTGGCGGTGGAGACGCAGGGCCATCCAAGCCAGTATTCCCACCCCGAGAAGCAGAAGAGACCAGAGAACCGCCGTTGTAGTATCGTAGGGCAACAGCGGCTTCTGTAGCGCAGCTTTCCCTGACAGGATTGCCGGGGGCCCCGGTACTGCGTCCCCTGCGACATACCTTTCCTTGTGTTGATCGGAAAATTGCCGGAACAATGTGCTACCGCCATGGGCGCAATTCTCCGGTTTCCCGCTACCGTAGGCCAGTTGGAAAGGGCTTTCGCCACGGGCAAGGAAAAGAATCTGCGCGGGTACCCATCCCAACTTGACCACCGGCAGGCCTTTCCCGATACCGCCACTGCCCTGATCGATCCGCATGAGACGATACCGGTCGCTGGAGGCCGGCAGGACAATGTCGGGGGAGGTTATCTCCTCTCCCTTTATGCGAAGACGGTAGAGGAGCACCGAGGTTCCCTGCTTCCAGGGATCTTTTTCTGTTGCCCGCGAGAAAAAGCTGGCCTGGATGAGGGTGTTTTCCTGGGGAAGGTGGACGCGGATCCTGTCCACCGGCATCAGCCCGCCTGTGGTGAAAAGGTAGTCGCCCGATCGACTTGAGCGGCGCGTAGTGTTGACGCTTGCCCAGTGGCGCGGCAGCTCCGAAGCTGATGTAGAGAGGCGTGCGACGACCGATGTGAGTCTCGGGATTTCCGCTTCAGAAGCAGATGAAAGACGATAATATTTCATTTTCGAGCCGTTTAACTCGATAACGCGGCGCTCCAGGTTGTTGTCACCGTAGCGGAGGCTTATGATAATGGCTGACGGGACAATGAGTGTCCAGTCTTCCAGATTGTCACTTCCCTCAACCTTGAGTTTGGCAGCTGTTCCCTCGGACTGCTCTTCCCATTCCAGGGTAAGGTCTTTAAGGGGGACTTTCAAAGAGGATGCATCCAGCAGGTAGGCGGTAATCCTGGTCGGCCGTGTACTTGGCGCTGCCGTTTCTACACTGACAATTGAACCTCCGTTGCCCTTTTTGACAATCAGGGACACACTGCCGGATTCCTGGAGCCGGGAACCCGATACCGGGAACAGGTTGATTTTCCGGGATTCCGGGGTTGTCGGGGAAGGGGCGGAGCTCCGGGACAGGGTGAAGGGAACAACCTCTCCTTGACTGTTGAAGACGCACAGGTCACCCAGATCACCCCTCGTTACCGTACGATAGACTATGTCGGGCAAGGTACATTGGTACAGCGCATCCGTGCCCCCGGTTTGCAGGGGGATCCCGTAGGCGAAGTCTCCCGGCCGGGAATCCCTGGCCTGGGCGGTTACCGTAATCAAAAACAGGAGCGTGACTGCGATCCAGAGAGGCTTCATGGTTGGACTTCCTCCGGGTTGTGCGGTGGAGCCGGCGAAAAATAGCCGATAACCAGGAGCAGAATTCCGACTCCTACAAAGGAAACGATGCGGGCCACGGTTCCAGTGCCGGACAGGTCAACGACAAACAGTTTAACCACCACCAGTGCAAGGAGTCCTGCACCGGTAAGCCAGACCGTGCGGATTCCCTTTCGTGTGGCGAATACCATGATGCACAGGGCCAGAAAGCTCCAGAAAATGGAAAGTGCAGCCTGAAGAAGAACCGAATGGTAGAGTGGCAGAATTTGGAAAGGGACTTTGCCCCAGTGATGGATTGTTCTGATGAGCATGCCGTTCAGCCAGATAAAAAGGGTTGCGAAATAGATGGAGTAGAATGACCGGCTGACCGGGTAGCGGGAAAAGAAATCCGGAAATGACGCAGCCAGGCGCCGGAACCATACCGGAAGAACGATGGCAATCAGGGCAAAGGTCAGGTCGAGCGGATTGAGAAACGGAAGGTAGCTGAGCGGTAAAGGATCTCCCGGGGAGCTAACGGTTGCGTACAGGGACCAACTCCAGGCCGCCAGGGCAATCGGTCCTGCTCCTAGGGACAGATAGTCACTTTCATGTCGTTCCAGCGGCCAGGGGAATCGCACGGTTCGGTTGGCTACAAGCAGTATCAGGAGTGCCGGGATCAGTCCCCATGAGATGAGAGGCCAGACAGGAGATCCTGCGATCCAGTGGTCAAGCTGCCAGGCAAGCTCCAGGGACAGGAGGCCGGCGAGGAGCCAGAGTGTTGCACTGTGGAAGATGGCAAGGATCCTGTTGTGGAGATCTTCGTGACGGTAGAGGATCAGGTAGATACCTGCAAAGGAGAGTGGCCATCCGGCGATTCCGCCATCGGCAACGGGGTGGAGGTCTTCTGAAACCATTGCCAGTGTGCAGAGAAACATGGCGGGCAGGAGGGCAAGTGCCGGCCAGGCCATCGCGGGCCAGGCAAGCCGTTTTTCCAGGATGTCGCAACTAAGGGAAGAAGCGGTGAGAAAAACCAGAACTATGCCCATCCGGTAGCCTTCCATTGCGTGCCGGTCTATTTCGGCAAGGCCGCCGCCAAACCACCAGAGGAGGCCCCATACCAGCAGGAAGACGCCGGCAAGCGATTCCCACGGAAGAATCACTTCCTTGTGGCGATGAAGGATATAGGCGGAAAAGACACCGGTGAGCGATATGAGTGCCGTGCCCAGGAAAAGCCCGTTGAGCAGCGGAAGAGAGTCTGGCCGTTCCGTACATGTCCGTGAGAAAAGCAAGGCCTGCACCGAATTGGAGGAGTATGCCGAAGGCACGAGCTGAATGCCGGCGTTGGCGGACTCCGGCCCAGAGAAGTGCCGCACCTTCGAGAGCCCAGGCAGCTGAGGTCCAGCGTCCGTCAAGGGCGAAGGGGATTGCCATGGTCGCGAAGATGATGCCGAAGGCGAAAAAGGCTTCCGTGAGCGTGCGCATGAATACGGGTCTTTTCAGGAAAAGAAACCAGGCAAGCGGAAGGTAAAAGAGGCCGAGTCCCAAGGCGCTCCAGGCAAGGCCGAAGTGGTAGGTTTCCACGATCAGTGCCTGCAGGGCAAAGGCTACGATCGGTGTGCCGAAAACAAGGGTACCGTCCACGTATCCTTTCAGATTCGGAGGCTGTCTCAGGGCAAAGAGTACTGCAATGAAGGTGTAGATCAGGAAAAACAGGATGAGGAACGGCTCGGTTGTTGCGAAGAATTCCGGGCGGTAATATTTCCAGCCCCAGGACGTTCCGATGATAAAGGTAAAGGCGAAACCGATCAGGTTGAGGACTCTCCAGGCCCGGAACCATGCGATTCCGGCAATGCCGAGATTCAGGAGGGCATAATAGCTGAATAATGCGACATGGCTGCCTATGCCCGTTGATGCGAGTACCGGAGCAAGGAAACCTCCCGATGCCCCGAGCACCGCCAGGGAGCGGGAGTCCTGGAGAACTGCCAGGACTGCGGAGAGCGCGGCCACGGCAACGAGAACGGCAAAGGCGAAAGACGGGGGAATCAGGCCATAGAGACGCAAGGCGGCAAAGGTTGTCAGATAGAGGATGCCGATGCCGCCTCCCTGGAGTGCGTGGGCATAGGTGTCCCGGCGAATGCGCAGCCGCCAGCCGAGGACCAGGAGGACAATCCCGGCCAGGGCGGCGCCGGAGAGACGCAACTCAATGGGCAGCAAGGCGTGTTCCGTGGCATATTTGACCAGGAATGAGACACCGACGAAGAGGATGATCACCCCGGTCTTCACCAGCAGGCTGCCGCCGGCCAGAAAATTCTGTATCGGGGTCAGAATGGCCTGGAAAGGTGAAGGTTGTTGATGGGGGTCCTGTTCGAGGCGGTGGGGTGTTGCCGAAGGGCTCTCTGACCATTCGGGGGTCCATTCGGGGATGGCAGAGTCGTCTGGAGTGAAACGTTCCTCGAATTGAGGCGAGTCTTCTGCCTTGAGTCTGTCGGGGAGTGCCTCGCTTACTTCCGCCGGGGTTGGGGCAGGTGTGAAGGACATGCGGGAGCCGCGATCAATTCTTTCCCGAAGTGACCGTACCTCCTGTTCCAGTGCGGAAAGTCTGTTTCGATAGGAAAGCAGACTCCAGATTGCAAAACCGAAGAGTGCGCCGGCCAGCGCTCCGGTAAATCCCGCCAGGGCGCTTCCTATGACAGCACCGAGCAGAAGGGCAAAAACTATCATTTCTCACCGCCATTTATTGAAATGGTTACTATGAGTCTGCAGGATCGGCAGAATGCAGAAAATTTTCACAGCCTGTCTGCACCGTATAGCGCTTCAGGCCAGATCTCTCCAGCCACGGTCTCTTAACTCTTTCTTCAGTGTTTGCATCTCCTGTCGCAGTTTCAGGTACTCACTTGGGCTTGGCATTCCCTTTAATTGATAGCGCAGCAGCATATATTCGCCATGCAACTCGGTAAGGCGCTGCTCGAGTTCGCTGTTGCGTTTGCGCAATGCATCGTTTTCTTTGTGCAGTTCACTCATCTCCGCTTTGATCTTGGCGAAGATGTCAATTTCGACAGTTTTCATGGGTTTTCACCCCCTAGTGCCGCACGGGGCGCAATTTTAACCTTTATCTACACTCTAGTCAAACCATAAACTTTTGTCAATATTGCTAAGTGAGTAATAACTGGTATAATTTCCATAAGTTAGAAAGGGGGTTGCCATGAGGGAGGCTATGTTTTTCGAGAAGTTGGAAGGGCAGAAGGTTCAGTGCGGTCTCTGTCGATTTCGCTGCCGGATTGCAGACGGCAGCCGGGGGCTCTGCGGTGTCCGGGAAAACAGGGAAGGTGTTCTCTATTCCCTGGTCTACGGAAAATCCGTGGCGGAACAGGTGGACCCGATCGAGAAAAAACCCCTTTTTCACTTTCTTCCCGGCAGTCTGTCCTATTCCGTTGCCACCATGGGCTGCAACTTTCGCTGCAGACACTGTCAAAATTACACCATTTCGCAGCCCCCACGTGAAGACGGGACAATACTGGGAAGACAGCTTATGCCGGATGAAATCGTTGCCAATGCCCTTGCAGCTGGCTGCCGATCCATTTCCTATACCTATACCGAGCCGACCATATTCTTCGAGTATGCCTATGATACTGCCGTACTGGCACACCGTGAGGGGCTGAAGAATATCTTCGTCACCAACGGGTACATAACGGAGGAGGCGCTTTCTTTTCTCAATCCCTATCTTGATGCGGCAAATATCGACCTGAAAGGCTTTACGGATTCCTTTTACCGGGAGGTTGTCGGTGGGGCGGTACTGGGGGAGGTCCTCGAATCGATCAGGCTTCATAAACGCCTTGGGATCTGGCTTGAAATCACCACCCTGATCATTCCTGGTCTTAATGATTCCGATGATGAGTTGGCCTCCATAGCCCGTTTTATTGCCGATGAAGTCGGGTGCGACACTCCCTGGCATGTGAGCAGTTTTCACCCAACCTATCAAATGACCGATCGTTCATGGACACCTCTCGCAACAGTGCGGAGGGCCCGCCAGATCGGAATTGCCGCGGGACTCCGCTATGTGTATGAGGGCAATGTCCCGGGAGAGGCAGGAGAAAGCACCTGCTGCCCAGGATGCAGCATTCCTCTTGTCACACGGCGCGGTTTCCGGGTAGAAGAACTTCTTGTCCGGGATGGAAAGTGTCCTTCTTGCGGCTTTGCCCTTGATGGTGTGTGGGAGTAACTGTCAGTAAAGCTTTCCACCTGTTTCCGTTCTGAAAGGCCCGTGCTGCGGCCATCGCTTCTATGCCAGACTGATCACTTGGGGTGTTGATGTAGCGGCTACACTGGCAATGAATTTCTCCGTGGTTATATTGTGTGCATTTTGCAAATGTTCACAGGAAATTTACCCGTTTAAGAGCCTGTTAACAGTTTTATCAACAGCTTCTCAACAGTGATTGTTGAGAGGCTCTTCCAGTGCGGTCTTGAGATATTGGTAAAGACTCCAGAATAATGGCACTACCAACCGGTATATTTTCGCCTCCCATGATGAGACGTTCCATCACTGTTTCGCGGCAACGAAAGAGTGTTCTTGCTGCTGGAACACCAGGGTTTATAAAGGTTGCCCCACTCTCTTGAAAATGCTATATATTACCTTTGTTTTTATCTCAAATCTGACGAGGTTTGTTTGAAGGTATCCTTTCTCCGCCGTTTTTGGGTCACGTTCTCTGCACATGTCATCGGCATCTACGCTTCTGTACTGAACCGCTTCACAATCACCGGCGATGAGTGTATCCCTACTACCGGAGGCGTTCTTCTCGCGTCCAATCATATCTCTGCGTACGACACGATCTTCCTCCCCTGGGCTATTATTCGCAGATTCCCTTTCCAGATGGTTTGGGCTCCTGCCAAGGAAGAGCTTTTCGTTAAGCCTCTTCAGCGCTGGATGTACAGTTCGTGGGGTGCCTTCCCCGTACGCAGGAAGCGGGATGTGCGGGCCGGCAGGGTTCTCAACGATCTTCTTGAAACCCAGAAGGTAATGCTTTTTCCTGAAGGGACCAGGAACCGCCAAGGGATTCTTGGCAAGGGAAATCGCGGCGTGGGCAAGATCATTTACGATACCCGTCCGGCGGTTATTCCGACAGCCCTTATCGGACTCAATAAGTGGAAATTTCCGGGATTTGGCCAGAAAGCTCAAGTGGTATTCGGTCCACCGCTGGATTTTTCCGACCTCTTTGAACGTGAAAACTGCAAGGAAACCCATATCCTCATCGTGGAGCGGGTAATGGCCGCGATTGCCGACCTCCTGAAGCGTGAAGGAGCCTTTGTTCAGTGAAAGTCGAAATTTTTTGTGATGGTGCCTGCAGCGGCAACCCTGGGCCCGGAGGTTTCGGCTGTGTCCTCCGTTCCGGCGGCAAGGAAAAGGAGCTGTCCGGTTCCAACCCCCATACCACCAACAACCGCATGGAAATGATGGCTGCCATCACCGCACTGGAGTCGCTGAAGCGTCCCTGTGATGTGGTGCTGACGACCGATTCCCAGTATCTTGTCAAAGGGATGACGGAATGGATTGACGGCTGGCAGAAACGCGGATGGAAAAACAGCAAGAAAGAGGACGTCCTGAACCGTGACCTGTGGGAGAGGCTCCTGGAGAATGCCAAGGTACACCGAATCCAGTGGGAATGGATTCGCGGCCATAACGGCCATGCGGAAAACGAGCGCTGCGACGAGCTTGCCCGGCAAGCTATCAGTGCCATGCAAAAAAGTGCCGGGAAGTGATGGAACGTTGAGTCAGTTTATTATTGAAGTATCAGAAGATGAGATCCGAAGGGAAAAGGACAAAGGACGCGCGCTCCGAAAGACCCGCTGGTGGAAAAACCGTCTGGCTCGTGGTCTCTGCCACTACTGTGGCGGCGTATTTCCTCCTTCAGAGTTGACCATGGACCACTTGGTCCCCATTATCCGCGGAGGAAGGAGCACCCAGGGAAATGTCGTACCTGCCTGCAAGGAATGCAACAGCAAGAAGGGCTATCTGCTTCCTCTGGAGTGGGAGGAATACCTGGACTCTGTGAGGAAAGAACAATGACAACGCAGGGGATAAACGGCTATACGACGGTGATCTATGACTGTGACGGCGTCATGTTCGAGTCTTTTGAGGCAAACTTCGCCTTTTACACGAAAGTCCTCGAGAAGTTTGGCAAACCGCCGCTCGACAGGAACAGCGCGGAGGCCATGCACCTTCTCCACACCTATTCCAGCAAGGATGTCCTTGCGCGGTTCTTTGCCGGCGATCCCCGTGAAGAGGCGGCACTCAGTTTTGCCGCATCCATTGATTACCGGGAACTTCTTCCATTCATGCATATGGAGGAAGAGCTCGTGGAGACACTCCAGGCCTTGAGCAGCAGGGTTAACCTGGCCGTTTGCACCAATCGGTCGAATTCGATGGAATCGCTCCTGGATGATTTTGGCCTGACGACGTATTTCGGGTATGTCATGACCGCGGCGAAGGTGAAAAACCCGAAACCTCACCCCGAACCGCTGTTGAAGATTCTCGAGCACTTCCAGATCTCTCCGAAGGAGGCGCTCTTTGTGGGTGATTCGGAGCTTGATCAGAGATCCGCCGAGGCTGCCGGGGTGCCCTTTGTTTCTTACAAGTCTAACCTCCCCGGTTTTGCACGAATCGAGCACCATTCAGAAATCCTGGCGCTCCTAGAAACCGGAAATCCGTCCGTGAATATGCAGCCATGACACCTGTCGGCAACAAGAAACTGCGTTGGGAATAAACCTTTCCTGGGGTATGCTGTCATAACTGTCCTGATTAGCATGAATCTTCTGCCAGGTCCCCAAACTGTCCTTCCTGAAGTGGTTCTGAGCGGGAATCCAGATATGACGATGTAAAATATGGATTCCCGGTAAAGTCATTCGAGGATGACAATCTTAATGGCGGAAAAATAGAGCTATTCAGAAAAAACGATGATGATCTTCATCAGATAATAGAGGAAAAAATGATAAAAAGCATGACCGGGTACGGCAAGGCCGAATCATCACTTGAACAAGGGAAAATTACTGTTGAGATGCGAGCGGTGAATCATCGCTACGGGGAGATTTCGGTTAAACTTCCCCGATCGCTGGTCTGCTTCGAGAATGATGTGCGTAAAGTCGTTTCCGGGCGATTGAAAAGAGGCAAAATAGATATTTTTATCCAGCTGGATACCATAGCCGCCGGCAGGCCTCCGGTAGTCAATACTTCCCTGGCGCGCGATTATTATACAGCGTTTTCCGCTTTGAGTGAGGAGCTTGGTATACGTGAGCCGATTACCCTGTCGCTGATTATTTCCCAGAAAGATGTGCTGGCTGTAGCGGAAAATGATCTGGAAGCGGAAGATATGCGCGAGGAACTTCTGGCCGTTGTAGAAAGTGCGGTTGATGCCATGGAAACTATGCGGCTCAGGGAAGGTCAGGAATTGATCGAAGATCTTCGGACAAGACGGGGGTATCTGACACGATGTATTGATGGCATTTCCCGCCGGGCGTCTCTTGTTCCTGCCGAGTATGCTGAAAAGCTTTCGCAGCGCCTTGCGCAGTTTGAAATGAAAAACATGCCCGACGAGGCCAGAATAGCGCAGGAAGTGGTTCTGATGGCGGACCGCTGTGACATTACCGAGGAACTGGTGCGCTTTGCCAGCCACCTGGTGCAATTTGATGTCGCGCTGGAATCTGCTGAACCGGTTGGGCGAAAACTGGACTTTCTCCTTCAGGAGCTTGGGAGAGAAGTTAATACCATTGGCTCCAAGGCAAATGATAGTGAAATTGCCTCCTGCGTCGTTGAGTTGAAGGCGGAGCTGGAAAAAATCCGCGAACAGGTGCAGAATATCGAGTAACCGGACCGGGCACTTTTTCATGGCCCGGAAGGAAACGAAAAGAGGAATGTGCATGAAACAAGACGGTCTTCTCTATATCGTCTCTGCTCCCTCCGGTGCGGGGAAAACCTCCTTGTGTAATGAGTTAATTGACATTTTTCCCAACTTGCGGCATTCTGTGAGCTATACGACGCGCACCCCACGGACAGGTGAGACGGATGGCGTGGATTATTTTTTTGTCTCCCGCGAAGAGTTCAAAAGGATGTCTGCTGCGGGCGAATTTGCCGAGTGGGCGGAGGTGCATGGCAATCTCTACGGCACAGCTGTAAGGACGCTTGAAGACTACTGCTCACAGGGTACTCATGTAATTCTCGATATTGACTGTCAGGGCGCTCGACAGCTGAAATCATGCTATCGTGACGCCGTGTATATTTTTATCCTGCCACCAAGTTTTGAAGAGTTGCGGAAAAGGCTTGAGGGCCGAAATACCGACACTCAGGATGTTATCGAGCGGCGCATGCGTGTGGCAATGGACGAGGTGAAAGAATCTTCCTGGTATGATTACCTCGTTTTCAATGATGACTTCCCCCGTGCCCTTGAGAAGTTGAAGTCGATAATCATAGCAGAGCAATGCAGGACGGAGAGGGTTGTGAAAACCGTATCCGAGACTTATACTATCATATAATTCAAATTGACGCGTTCCATGCGTCTTCGCACACCTGGTGTGAAAGGAGTACCATCCCATGGCAAGGGTTACCGTAGAAGATTGTCTGAAAGAAGTTAACAACAGGTTTTTGCTCGTTATGCTGGCCTCGAAAAGGGTCAAGCAGCTTTTTAAGGGATCAACCCCACTGATTGAGAATAAGGCTGACAACAAAAATGTGGTTATTGCGCTCCGTGAGGTCGCTTCCGGACGGCTTCAATTCCAGGTGACATCCCGCAAGGGTCGCTAATTCCACTCTGCCAAGGGGGCGGGGCCGAGAGGCGCCGCCCTTCTTGGATCTGCCGTATTCCCATCAGTTCATTTCACCTTCGCAATTTCCGCACCCGGCTCAGCTTCTATGATCAGGCTCAATGACATTCTTGAAAAAATTCTTTCCTACAACCCAGTTGCTGATCTGGATGTTGTCAGGAAGGCCTATGTTTTTTCCGCCAAGGTTCACCAGGGACAGGTGCGTCTGTCAGGCGAGCCGTACCTGGTCCATCCCATGGAGGTGGCTGCTGTCCTGGCCGATCTCAGGCTTGATGTCCAGACCGTTGCCACAGGACTTCTGCACGATACCCTCGAAGACACTCTTACAACCTTTGAAGAACTTGAGACTCTCTTCGGCTCCGAGGTGGCAAATCTTGTTGATGGCGTAACAAAGATCAGCAAGATCCACTTCAAAACCAAGGAGGAAAGCCAGGCAGAGAATTTTCGCAAGATGCTCCTTGCCATGGCGAACGATATCCGCGTGATCCTGGTGAAGCTGGCTGACCGATTGCACAATATGCGGACCTTGCAGTATCAGCCGGAAATCAAGCAGCGCAGCATCGCGCAAGAGACCCTTGATATCTACGCTCCCATGGCCAATAGGCTTGGCATCTCCTGGATAAAAAGCGAGCTGGAGGATCTTTCTTTTCGGTACGTCAACCCGCAGCTCTATTATGACCTGGCCTCCAAAGTGGCCATGAAAAAGAAAGAGCGGGAGTCTTTTGTCGAGGAGGTCATGGAGATCATCTCCCAAAAGCTCACGGAACACGGTATCGAGGGAGAGGTTTCCGGGAGGAGCAAGCATCTTTATTCGATCCAGAAAAAGATGGATAGCCGCAAGGTTGATATTGACGAAATCTATGACCTGATTGCAATCCGGGTGATGGTCGAGGATATCAGATCCTGCTATGCGGTACTCGGTGTCATACATTCCACCTGGAAGCCGATTCCTGGCAGGTTTAAAGACTATATTGCCATGCCCAAGAGCAACATGTACCAGTCTCTTCATACCACCGTTATCGGCCCTTTGGGTGAAAGAATGGAGATTCAGATCAGGACCGCTGAAATGCACTGGGTGGCAGAGGCGGGCATCGCTGCTCACTGGAAATACAAGGAAGGGAAAGGGTATGACGAGCGGGATGTAAAGCGGTTTGCCTGGCTCCGCCAGTTGCTTGAGTGGCAGCAGGAATTGCAGGACTCCCAGGAGTTCATGCATACGGTCAAGGTTGAGCTGTTTCCCGAGGAAGTGTATGTCTTTACCCCTGAAGGGGATGTGAAGGGTTTTCCCAAGGGGGCGTCGCCCATCGACTTTGCCTACAGTGTCCATACCGATGTCGGTCACCGCTGTGTCGGGGCCAAGGTGAACGGCAAACTGGTCCCCCTTAAATATGAACTGAAAACCGGCGACATTGTGGAGGTTGTCACTTCTCCCCACCATACTCCGAGCAAAGACTGGCTGAAGATCGTCAAAAGTAACCGGGCAAGGAACAAGATCCGGGCCTGGATCAAGACCGAGGAGCGTAAAAGAAGTATTGTCCTTGGCCGCGAGGTTTGTGAAAAGGATTTTCGACGTTACCGGCTTAATTACAACAAACTGCTAAAGAGTGGCGAAATAAAGCGGGTAGCCACGGAATTCGGTTTTGTTGCCGAGGAGGATCTTCTTGCCGCGGTCGGCTACGGAAAGCTTTCCTGTAACCAGCTCCTGGGCAAGCTTTTGTCAGAGGAAAAGTTGGCGGAAACCCGTGAACAGAAGGAAACCCGGGTTTCAAAAGTGATGGGCAAGCTGAACAAGAAATCTCCCAGTGCCATCCAGGTCAATGGAATCGACGATGTGATGGTCCGGTTCGGGAAGTGCTGTAATCCGCTGCCCGGTGATGAAATTGTCGGATTCATCACCCGGGGTAGAGGGGTGACCATTCATACGGCAGATTGCTCGTTTGCCATGGAGAGCGACCCTGACAGGCGCCTGGAGGTTACCTGGAACAGGGACAAGGAAACCGCCCTGCCGGTAAAAATACGGGTAACATGTTACGACCAGAAGGGTATCCTTGCCAATATCGCGCAGGTCATAGCCAATTGCGAGGCAAATATTTCCAGTGCCTCTATCCATAGTACCGTGGACAAGAAGGGTGAGAACCTCTTCGAGATCGAGGTTACCGACCTGGAACACCTGAACCGTGTTCTGAACAACATCGTAAAGGTTAGTGGCGTCATCAAGGTTGAACGACTGAAGGGTTGACCGGCACGGCGCTTTGTCACCTTCGGCGCGTCCCGGACTGGATACTTCGTGCGAAGATAGGGGAGGATATATGGTGAAAGAGATAGTGCAGACAGACAGGGCTCCTCATGCGATCGGCCCCTATTCCCAAGGTGTCCGGGCAGGAGGGTTTGTTTTCTTTTCCGGACAGATTCCGCTTGACCCGCTAACCGGTCAGATAACCGGAAGCGATAGTGCCGAACAGACGGAACGGGTTATGGAAAACATCAGTGAAGTTCTCAGCGCTGCCAGACTCGGCTTTGAGAATGTGGTAAAGACTACGATATTCCTGGTTGATCTTGCTGATTTTGCAGCGGTTAACGAGGTTTACGGCAGGAGATTCAAGAAGGACCCACCAGCTCGCTCAACGGTGGAGGTGAAAGGGTTGCCTCGCGGGTCACGGGTGGAGATAGAAGTAGTGGCATTCTCCGGATAGAACAAAAAACCGCGGAGATAATGATCACCGCGGTTTTGCTCGTATGGGTTGAACGAAAGTGCTGGAGCGATTCGGGGTGAACCGCACCAGCAAAATAATTACAGGGCCTTCGTTACCTTGCCGGAACGGATGCAGCGAGTGCATACCTTGATGGTCGAAACGGTACCGTTTCTCACTGCCTTGACTTTCTGGAGATTCGGAAGCCAGGTTCTGGATGTTTTGTTATTTGCATGGCTCACGTTATTGCCAAAGCTGGGGCCTTTTCCACAGATGTCGCATATCTTAGACATTTTTTACTGTCCTCCTTCGTTGACTGAAGCATTTTTGTATATCAGATCGATGCGGTATTTGCAAGTTATATTTATTGAAACGCAGCATCTACATGGTGCTGCCCGAGATGGAGAATTACGACAATGTCTTTCCTGAAGGGGCTTTTTGCCTTCATACTACTACTATTTTGCATTGTAGTCATACTTTTTGTAGACTTCACCTATTCGACTTTTTCCATGCATCAGCGGGATGTTGCAACTGATGCCATTGTTGTGCTGACCGGCGGCCGGGGGAGGGTCGAGGAAGGGATATCCCTGTACCGTGAACATCGGGCCCGCTGGCTGTTTCTGGTGGGTGTCGATCCCTTGGTACGAAAGAGCGATCTCTTCAAAGAGATGACGGGAAAGCGTGGAGGGGAGGAGATTGTGTTGGAGAAGTCGTCCAGAAATACCTTGGAGAACGCTCTCTACTCCCGTGATCTTATTGCCCGTCAGAAGGTTAGGTCTATTCTGCTCATTACCTCGCGCTATCACATGAAACGCGCTGTGCTCATATTTAGGTCAATCCTCCCTAAGGATATCGCCGTATATCCGTACCCTGTCGACAGTAAAAATCTGCAGCAGGCCTGGTGGTCCCACGGCGGCAGCTTCCGTCTTCTTTTCAGTGAGTTCTACAAATACTGTCTCTTTAAGACATTTTTCCTTTTTGCGCCGGATGAGTTGAGAACCGTCAGGGGCGTTTAACGAGATCTACGCATCGCCCTTATCTTCAATCCTCGGGAAGAGTGCGTCTGCTTTGGTGATTTTCGTGTCCGGTCGCAGGCCTCCCCAGGTGAGTCCGGATTCAGTGATCGGTTCCTGCCATCCGAGGTAGCCGAGGGCCTTGACGGCGGTTTCCGGCATGAACGGGGACAGAAGATGGAAAACGATTCGCTGTGATTCCAGAATGCAATACATGACTGTGGCAAGCCGACCTTGCTGGGCCGGGTCCTTTGCCAGGGTCCAGGGGGCGGTTTCGTCTATGTACTTGTTGCCGGCAGAGATGACTTCCCAGATTGCCTGAAGGGCTTTGCTGAAGGCCAGATCATCCAGGCAGGAATCAACCAGTCCCGGAAGTGCTTCGGTTTTTGCCTGATATGCCTGATCTATTTCCGTCATTTCTCCGGCTGCCTGCAGGATGCCGCCGAAATACTTGTTCACCATGGCCGTGGAGCGGTTCAGGAGGTTCCCCAGGTCATTGGCAAGGTCCGAGTTGATCCGGTGAATCATTGACGAGTGGGAGAAATCGCCGTCTAGGCCGAATGGAACCTCGCGCATCAGGAAATAACGGACAGCATCGACCCCGTAGCGATCAATGAGCATATTGGGTTCCACGACGTTCTGCAGGCTTTTACTCATTTTCTGCCCCTCCACGGTCCACCAGCCATGGGCAAACACCTTGCTTGGCAGGGGGAGTCCTGCTGCCATGAGGAAGGTCGGCCAGTAGACAGCGTGAAAACGAAGGATGTCTTTCCCTATCAGGTGAACATCCGCGGGCCAGAATGTGGCCATGTTTTCGGACTCGGATGGATATCCGAGTGCTGTTATATAGTTTGTCAGGGCGTCGAACCAAACGTAGATGACGTGGCGGGGATTCCCCGGCACGGGAATTCCCCATGTGAAGGATGTCCTTGATACGGAAAGGTCCCGGAGCCCTTCTTTCACGAAGGAAATGATCTCGTTGCGCCGGCTTTTCGGTTGGATGAAATCAGGGTTGGCTTCGATGTGGGCGAGAAGTGCTTCCTGATATTTGCTCATCCGGAAAAAGTAGGATTCCTCTTTGAGTTTTTCCGTGGGACGATTGCAATCGGGACACTTGAAATCAATGAGTTGTGTCTCGGTCCAGAACGTTTCACAGGGGGTGCAATACCAGTCTTCATACTCTCCCAGATAGATATCGCCTTGGGCCATGACGCGTGAAAAGAATTCCAGCACGCCTTTTTTGTGTCGTTCCTGGGTTGTGCGAATAAAATCGGTATAGGATATGTTCAGCTTGTCCCAGAGGGACTGGAAGCGTTTTACAACCCGGTCGGCAAGTTCGAGAGGCGTCTCGCCGGCAGCGTTTGCCGCCTTTTCGACCTTCTGTCCATGTTCATCGGTCCCGGTGAGAAGAAAGACGGAGTATCCTTTCAGCTGCTTGTGGCGAGCAAGAACATCCGCTGCCAGGGTAGTATAGGCATGTCCCAGATGAGGAACATCGTTAACATAGTAGATGGGGGTAGTCACATAGTAGTTCTTGCTCATGGTTTCTCCTTTTTCTGTGTTGCACCCCCTCCGGATTCTCCGCGGCCCTTTCGGGATTGGGACGATTCCGGACGCTGATGCCCCCTCTGCTGTTTTTTCGGCTTGGACTCTTCCGGTTCCTTCGCTGGTTTTTTTGGACGGTCCGAAGTATTTTCCGGCTTTATTTCATCACCTCGAAGAATTACTTCCTGGGCATCGGCCGTCTTTACCGTCACGGTTCCTTCGAGAACGTTGGTCTTGACGATTTCCCCTTCGATATCACCACATTTGACTTTCTTCCCGCATTTTGGCAGGCCCTTTTTCAGCGTACAATAGGTCTCGTATTCATAGGCCAGGCAACAGAGAAGCCTGCCGCACTGTCCCGAGATTTTTGTCGGGTTCAGCGCAAGGTTTTGCTCCTTTGCCATCTTTACCGAGACCGGCTCGAACTCGCGCAGAAATGAACAGCAGCAGAGTTCCCTGCCGCAGATCCCGATGCCTCCGACCATGCCCGCTTCGTCGCGGACCCCGATCTGGCGCATCTCGATCCTGGTATGAAAAGCATGGGCAAGGTCCTTTACCAGTTCGCGGAAATCGATTCGCCCGTCGGCGGTAAAGTAGAAAATGGCCTTGCTGCCGTCGAACAGGTACTCGACTTTGACCAGCTTCATGTCCATGCCCCGTTCCTTGATCCTGTTCAGACAGAAGGTAAAAGCGCCTTTTTCCTTGGTGCGGTTGTTGGCAGATGATTCGATATCCTCGGGGAGGGCCTTTCTCACAACGGTCTTGATCCCTTCCTGGAGATCCTTGTCGGGAATGGTGATCGGCCCCTTTATCACGAGTCCGATAGTTCTTCCACGGTCTGTTTCTACAATGACCATGTCATCTTTCTGTATTACCAGTTCTCCGGTAAGAAAGTCATACAATCTCCCGGCTTTCTGGAACTGAACCTTAACGATTGTTGCCACAACTGCCTCCGGGGCAAGCCCCTGTTCTGTTATTCGATGGATTTGCGCTTACTGTGCGCAGTGAATGATATCCTGTGTTCAATTTTTGCCGGTTTTCGATTTGGCTTCCTTGTTCTGAGATCGCGCCGTGTCGCTTTTCTTTCGTCAGGTGCTCTTCAACGTTGATGAATTCGCAATAAATCGTCATACCCGTGAAAACGGGTGTCCAGATAGAATGTGATCTGTTGAAATCCCTGGATTCCCGCTTTCGCGGGAATGACTGAAAAATAGCTTTTCAGGGACTTATTCGAAAGCATCAACTTTGTTCATGATGTTTTCTTTAGTCTTTTACTGGTCGGCAAGACCCATGAAAAGCACCTCGGCTGCCAGCCGGGGATTCACGTTTCTTTTCAGGGCCTGACGGGTCAAGGAGATCTGTTCCAGCTTCGCCATTACGCTTTCCAGTGAATTCCGGTCGGAGATGTTCCGAATCAGCGGGAAGAGGTCGGTGTTGACGATTTCGGTAGAACCGGCGCGCGTGAGCAGGACATCACGCCAGAAGACATTCAGCAGATCCACAAGATGAATGGCACTTTCCTTGTCTTTTGCCTCTTCTTCCGCAGCAGCAAACAAGGGGATGATTTCCTCGGGGGACAGGTTGGCAATCTTCTCCAGAAGAAATTTTCTCGATTGGAGCCAGTCACCTTCCACTATTTCCTGGGCACGCTCGGCACTCCCTTCTGCAAGGGCGGCGGCAATGCGAGCCGAATCTTCATCCGCGCCCTTTTTCCGCAGCTGCGATGCAATCGTTTCCACGGGAAGTGAAGGGAAACGAAGCTGCTGGCAGCGGGAAAGTACTGTCGGGAGAACTGCATCCACCTGTGTCGTGATGAGAATAAGGATCGCATTCCCCGAAGGTTCTTCGAGGGTTTTCAGAAAGGCGTTAGCCGCGGAGATGTTCATCTTGTCCGCATCTTCAATGATGCAGGCCTTTTTGGGTGCCTCAAAGGGGCGGTACGACAGCTCTTTCTGCAGTTCCCGTATCTGGTCGATCTTGATAAAGGCGCCATCCGGTTGCAGGTGGTGCAGGTCGGGGTGGCGCAGACCTGCAACTTTTCGGCACGAGGGGCATTCTCCGCAGCCATCCGTGCCGTTGCAGAAAATCGCTTCTATCAGAGCGACTGCGGTTTGCATCATGCCGCTACTGTCAATACCGTGGAAAAGGTATGCGTGTGACAGTTTTCCGGTTGCAAGGGCGCGACTGAGAAGCGAGATGTTCCGGTCGTAGCCGATGATTCGGGAAAAGGACATGCCCTATCCTCGGGGAATGCGGGAAAAAACCGCTTTGCGTATGGCCTCGGCGGTCTCCGAAATGCCGAGAGTACCGTCAATAACGATAAATCTTGCGGGATGGTCTGATGCAAGTTTCAGATATCCTTCGCGCACGGCATGGTGAAAGCGGAGAGACTCCTGTTCGAAGCGCTCCTCGCGGGCCCCGCTGGTTGCGTTGATTCTTGCCATGGCCCGGCTGATGCCGACTTCTTCCGGGCAGTCCAAAAGGATCGTCAGGTCAGGGGTAAGTCCTCCGGTGGCAAGCTGCGCCAGATTCTCAATAAGAGCCAGGTCGAGTGAGCGGCCGTGTCCCTGGTACGCGGTGGTGGCATCGGTAAAACGATCACAGAGGACGATCTTCCCCTCGGCCAGAGCCGGCCTGATCACCTCAGCCACATGCTGGGCGCGGGCAGCGGCATACAGAAGCAGTTCTGCAAGGGGTACCAGCGCGCTGTTGTCCGCGTCGAGGAGTATTGCCCTGATCTTGTTGGCAATGGGACATCCTCCCGGTTCCCGGGTCGCCACTACCTGGCAGTCGAATTTCGCCTGCAGTTCACGGGAGAGAATTTCCGCCTGGGTTGATTTGCCACATCCTTCTATGCCTTCAAAAGTGATAAAATAGGCCACGTAAGACACTCCACCAAGCTCGTAAAGAAATGATGAATTATAGGTGAGAGGTATGAATTAATCAAGCCAAAAACCCTTGCAAGCCCTTATCGTGTTGATAAAATGGGGATACTTGGTTTATACTCCACTATCCTGAGAAGAGCATCGGTCCGTGAGGTCCGCTCAGCGGGGAGAAAGGGTTGTTTCCGTATGAAGATGAACAGAGAAGAGCTGATGGAAGGCCTTGAAGCGGCTCTTGACTATCGATTCAAGAATCGTGAGTTTCTGGCTGAGGCTCTTACTCACCGGTCTTTTGCCAATGAATCACGCGGATCGGGTTTCCGGGATAATCAGCGTCTGGAGTTCTTTGGTGACGCAGTACTGGGTCTTCTTGTCAGCAGAAGGCTTTTGGAGCGGTTTCCTTTAACGGAAGAAGGTGACCTGTCCCGCCTCAGGGCATCGCTGGTGGATGAGTCGGCCCTTGCGGGTATCGCAGAGGGACTTCAGCTTGGAACCTTTCTTCTTCTTGGGCGCGGTGAAGAAAAAACCGGCGGTCGAAGAAAGCAATCCATTCTTTCTGATGCCTTGGAGGCCCTTGTGGCAGCGGTCTATCTAGACGGAGGCATTGATTCTGCGGAGCGTCTGGTTGACCGGCTCTTTGGACAGTTACTGGAAACAACCGACATCGATGCCATTGGCAGAGACTATAAAACGAGATTTCAGGAGCTGTGCCATGTTCTCCATGGCAAGGGCCCCCAGTATGTACTGGAAGAGGTTTCCGGTCCTGATCACGATCCTTTGTTTGCGGTAACGGCACGCATTGGTGAAAAACTCCTTGGCAAGGGGGTAGGCAAGAGCAAGAAGCTGGCTGAACAGGCCGCTGCGAGGGAGGCTCTCGGGAGGCTCGAGGAGACGGTACAATCCGAAAAGCGTTGAAAAAAACCATTGTTCCGTTTTTTATTTCCCACCAAGGGTGCCCGCATCGCTGCATTTTCTGCAACCAGGAGAAGATTGCCGGATCAAACGGCAACTTTCCTACGCCGGCAGAAATTCGGGACAAGGTAGCTGTCTATCGACACACGAGCGGTTGTCAGGGGGTGGATGTTGCCTTTTATGGAGGAAGCTTCACCAGTATTCCGCGAGAAGACCAGCTGCGGCTTTTGCATCCCCTTCAGAATCTGCTTGCCAGCGGAGAAGTTGCTTCCATAAGGATTTCCACACGTCCGGATTCCCTGGATGCTGAAGCAGCAGCTTTCCTCTCTGCATCGGGCGTCTGCACTGTCGAGCTTGGAGTCCAGTCCATGGATGATACGGTTCTCGAACAGGCAGAGCGGGGGCATTGTGCCGCGGATGTGGAGAAAGCCGTCGCCTGTCTCAAAAATGAAGGAATCTCCGTGGGGCTGCAGCTCATGCCGGGACTTCCCGGCGATACCTGGGAGACTTCTGTTTCCTCTCTTTTGCGGACGTTGGGTCTTCGACCGGATTTTCTCCGCATCTATCCCACGCTGGTGGTAGCAGGGACGACCCTTTCCCAGCGCCATGCCGAGGGGAGCTATTGTCCGCTCTCCCTGGGGGAGGCGGTAAGCCTTTGCAAGGTGCTGCTTCACCATGCGCTCCTTGCAGGGGTTCCGGTTGTCCGCATCGGGTTGCAGCCGACCACGGATCTTGAGAGTGCCGGAACAATTCTCGCAGGACCGTACCATCCAGCCTTCCGGCAGATGGTGGAGTCCGAGCTTTGTTTCGATCTGCTGCAAAAGTTGATTCCGCACGGCACAGATGAGGGCGAGCCTCTTTCCATACGCTGCGCGCCCGCAAGAATTGCCGATGTCGTGGGGCAAAAGCGTTCAAACATTCAGCGCCTGGTGCGAGAGCATGGTGTTCGGATTGATCGGGTTCAGGGAGATTCCCGGCTTGCACACTTCGACATTGTCGTGGAGGGATCGAGCGGTACTCGAAGGGGCAGTATTGTCAAAGATCTCCGGTATTCAGTAGAAAATTATCATTCGGAAACTCCGGACAGAAACCAGAAAAAGGAAAATTTCCATGCCTGATACACCATTTAGATCCGGGTTCGTTGCCATCATCGGGCGACCCAATGTCGGGAAATCGACACTTTTGAACCAGATTCTCGGCGAGAAGATCGTGATCACCTCGGACAAACCCCAGACGACCCGCAATCGGGTCCAGGGGATCCACAACCTTCCCGGCGCGCAGATCGTTTTCATCGATACGCCTGGGATTCACAACGCACGGTCGCGTCTTAATCAATTCATGATGGAAGCGGCGCTTTCCTCCGTAAAAGGGGTCGATGTGGTTCTTCTTCTCGTGGATGCCAGCACTTTTTCCACGAGCCCTGACGAACTGCTCCTTGAAGTTCTCAAAGGGATAAATGTACCGGTGATACTTGCGTTGAACAAGATAGACCTGCTTCCAAAAGAAAAACTTCTGAAAGTGATGGCTGCCCATGCGCAGCTGCATCCTTTTCGCGAAATTGTTCCTGTCTCAGCGGCAACGGGAGATGGTGTGGAGTTGCTGGTGAAGCTTCTTTCCGGGTTGTTGCCGGAAGGCGTTCCGTACTTTCCCGACGACATCCTCACCGACCTGCCGGAGCGTTTTATCGTGGCGGAGATGATTCGTGAGAAGGTTTTCCGTCTGACGCACGACGAGATTCCCTATTCGACGGCGGTATCCATAGAAAGTTTCAAGGAGCGTGCCGACGGGCTGGTTTCCATATCCGCCGTCATCACCGTGGAGCGTGATTCCCAGAAAGGGATCATTATCGGCAAGAAGGGTGAAATGCTGAAAAAGATCGGCAGGCAGGCACGCCAGGAGATAGAGCAACTCCTCGATGCACGTGTCTTCCTGGAGCTGTTTGTGAAGGTGAGCAAGGACTGGCGGGAGAATAGCCGGATGATGAAGGAGTTGGGGTACGAGTGAAGGTCTATTATTTCGCGAGCAGAAGAAAGTAAAAAACTTATTTCAGTCATTGGGGACATCCTTCAAGTAACGGGAAACCTTCGTTTTTCCCTTGAAATTACTTATCATGGATGTCCCTAATTCTTTTAATCTATCGCAGTTTGATTGCATTCCTCGGTTTAATAGTACTCCGCCAATAGTGCCCTTAACTCCGCACTGCTTGTGCTAGTTGCAGCTTGGAACATATGGACGCTTCTTCGCTATTTACCAAGAAAAAACGGGGAAGTGGCCCTATTTCCCAAGAATAAATAGCTCTGCCACAATTCAAGCCGCCCATAGATTCGACCCCCCCTGCCTTTACGGGGAGGGGGGTCGAATTTGAATCATTAAAATTATAACAATGTACTTCAACGCATTGAAAATTTGAGAATCTATTTCCTGTATCAGGTCAGGCGCAACGCAATTGTGAAGGAATTTCTTGAAGTGTTTACTACTGCGGCTACCGGTCGACCTTGGTCATCAACATACTTCACTGATGTTGAATTTGAGCCATAATCAGAGTCAGTTTTATAACCTAAATTCTCAATTTTAGCTTTTAATGATTTGAAAATATCTGCATCTTTATTCAGAGCTTTGCTGCTTGTGAACTGGATTCTATAGATAACGGTAGATACCTTAGTCTCGTAGTTGGGGTGATAGTTGGGACTTGCCCCATAAGAGAAGGTGTTCACTTGTTCAACCGGCACTGATACTGAATCCTCGAAGTTGAATTCTGGGATCACCGATGCATATTTATCCATATTTTTAAGCTGTGAGCCGGTTAGTGAGGTGCCATAGTTCGGAAGGGCGCTTTCCTGAATGTCGAAGGTCTTCATAATTGTTGCCAGAGTGGTATTTTTTGATATGCCGTTAATCTGGCTTTTGGAAACATTCTGAATAATCATATTCGCCATCATGTCTGAATCGAAGAAATCACTCGACACATATGATGTTTGAGTGTGATTGTAAACAGGAACTATTTCTTGAAAATTGCAGGCAGCAAAATCCATTTTTCCTACTTGTTCGCCTTTCTTATCAATTATGATGAATTTGTTACCATCTTTAACTATCGTGTTTTTGCCATAAAATGGCATCCCTCTTTCATAATCGGGCCTTATGACTTCTTCATTGTCGTAGCTGAGATATCCTGTTTTTCCTCTGTCAACAACTAATATCATCCCATTATCAGGAGTTGCATAATCATATTTTGCCCTGACCACTACCTCTCCTTTTTTATCAATAACACCCCACCTGTCTCCGTCATAGAAAGACGCAAGACCATTTTTGAAGTAATTTATGGCTCTGAAGTCTTTGGACGGCTTGATAATTTTGTCACCTTTAATATCCATCACTCCATACGTATCTCTACCATTATCCGAGTAGATTATCATACCTTCCGAAACTATTGGTTTTGCCTCGGTTCCTCTGGGAAGCTTGATAACATCTTTGCCTGATTTATTGATGAAAGAAACAGTATTGTCCGGTTCTGCCTTTATTACTACCATGGCAAGGCCTTCGTTAAATTCTCCGGCTGAGTCGTACTTTGCCTTGATCACAACCTTGCCGTCCTTATTGACAAATCCCCATTTACCATCCTCGTCCTGAAAGGCCGCAACCCCCTGCTTAAACGCTCCAACCTTCTCGACTTGTTTCCCGTCCAATTCTTTGAGCTTCAACACTTCTTTCCCATCAGTATTAATTACAGTGATATATTCTTTGTCCCTGGCAACTACCGCCAGACCATCGCTGAAGTCCGTGGCATAGCGATACTCATCACCAATATGAACAGGTTTCTCGCCAACTTTAAAGAATTCGGCTAAATTATTTTTGTTCCTTACTTTTATTATTCCATCAGATTCGATAGATGGAACATTCTCCCATTCATTTTCAATGACAATTTTGCCTGTTGATAACTCGAGGATGCCCCATCGATCCTCATTATCCGCCTTAAAAGCCACATACTTCAAAGGGGCCAACGAATTTGAGTTGAACAGACCCGAAATATTGTCCTTAAAAATGAACCCGACCACCCCTGCGGACACAACCAAAACGACTGCCAATGCAACAATAATCTGCCTGTTTTTCAATAGACTACTAAGACGACTCATCATCAATACTCCCCCTGTTATATTTCCCCGCCATGGCGGGGGTTGATGGAACACATCCCCGGACAGTCTTTAATCCGATGATGTTCAATTGGTACCGCATGCGGCGATGTTTATAAAGTATCAGCGGAGATAGTCATTTTGAATATGGTGTCAGGGACGATTAATTGCCGCTGATGAATCGCCTCCAGTTTTCTAGACAATCCCGATGAATATAAAATGATTCCAAGAGGATTACATGAGTGCCAAGCGTTACCAGAAAGAATTAAAGTAAAAAACAGTCAAGCAAATTCCCGAACTAGGTAATTTAGCTCCCCGGATCCATTGTGCGAGAAAACTCATCTTACATGTCTATCGTTTAGGTGCTTCCTAAATTATCTTTCTGCTATTTTAAAATACAGATTCATTCTGAGATTTATCTATCATTTGGCTCCATGAGATAAAATATGTGTGTATACGATATTTTGTTGACCTATAACAATTGGCGGCAAGGTAAATGATCAAAAGCGTGAGATGGGTAAAAAACAATTGGTTCAATAGGTGGGGCTGGGGAGGGCGTCCAGAATTTCTTTTATATCTTCTTGTGAATAGTCAGATTTTTCCAGAGTAGCCTTGTATTCTCTCAGAACGAGTAAGGCCTGAGCAGGTCGGTCGTTTTTAATGTGAAGTTGATAAATGCACCGGACGAGTTCGTCGTTACCGGGGTCGTACTGTAGGGCCGAGGCGAGCACCTTATTCGCTTCGTCGGGTTTGCCTGTCTGCGAAAGAATCTTCGCCCATTGGCAGGAAGACTCAATAAATAACCGTTCCAACATGTCGCGATAGTGTTGAACCGCTTCGGAACTGGGGCCGTTGGGCAGGAAGGGGCCTTTCCAGAATTCGTGAGCCGAATAGAAGTCGTTGCCTGCCTGCCAGAATGCTTTGCTTCGGACATGCTTCAGCCCCATGCACGCTTCCTTGAAGAACTCGGAAGCATCGATACGGCAGTTTTTCAGATAGATGATCCCTTTTTGCAACGACAGATAATCTTTTAATGCATGAGGTTTTACGGTTTTTCCCAGTGTGTTGCGCAGGCGCATCAGCAGGTTGTCAAAATTGGCCCGAGCCTTTTCGGGTGGGCTGTCAGGCCAGAGAACCGTCTGGAGCTTTTCTTGGCAGACCTTGCAGTCCGGAGAGGAGATCAGAATGGCGAGTATTTCCCGTTGGTTTTTGGTCAGATCTTCTGACTTGAGTGCCACTCTGCCATCAATGGATATAGAGAGACCGCCGAGGGTGGTGATCTCCAGCAAGGGGATCGTTATTCCGCCGGACAGGATCGCAAGTCCCAACCGTTTGATGGCCAAGTGGCTGGCATATTCGACTTCGATACCATATTTGACCGCAGCTTCCAAAACAGGGCGCATCAGAGTGGGGGTCCAGCTGAAAAAATGGTGGTACTGATTTAGCTTCATAAGCCGCAGGCAGGATTTAATATCGTCACGCGCCGCATTCAGGTTATCTGAATGCAAATTCAGCGTTGCGAGGTGGGCGTGAATGCCGGCACGCAGGTACTCTTCACCCATCTCAATGGAACCTTCGAGCGCATTTTTGAGATGATGTCTCGCCTTGTCGGCTAGGCCGAGCTGGGTATAGGTGCCTCCAATGATCATCTCGTTCAGGATGACAAAAATCTTTCCACCTGCCACCGCTCTTAGGTGCAAAGATTCATCTGCCGCGGCAAGCGCATCATCCCTTTGTCCATCGATCGCTGAAAGGTAGGCCCGATAATGAAGGAACTGACTGCGCATGTGCGGGGTGTCGGCAGAAAAGCCGAAGGCAAGCCCCTGCCGAACAACTTCCATTGCTTCCCTTAAACTCCCACGTCCTGCGAGACCATCGATGCTGAAAAGGATGTTGACGGGCTCCATGGCATTTCTGCCAATTATGTTTTTTTCAAATACCTGTCGAACCCATGTCACATGTGTGGATAAACCGTCAAAATCCCCGCTGACTGCGAAAAAATTAACAGGCAGTTGCATCAAATATTGCCGTGTCATGGTGGTGAGGTGCGGACTCTCTCCAAGGGCAAAAGCGCTCTCGATTTCCACCCGGCAATTGTTCCATTTGCCGATAAAACAGCTCTCCATGCCACGGACAAAATGTGCCATGAGTTTAAAATTATCCAGATCATGTTCTTCAGCCAATCGAAGTGCGATAGCAGAATATCGATCGGCCTGGGGTATGTCTCCTGCAAAGAAGCAATATCCCATTGAAATGCTCAAAGCGACCTGAATCTGAACGAGACTTTGAAGTTTGCTATGAATTTGGTCAAAAAGTTCTACTGCCCGTCTTAGTAGTGGTGGTCCAAGATTAAACAGACAGTCGCCATAAACATGAAAATCGATCATTTTGGTGATTGCAAGGAGTTCACCAATATCGTTTTGATTTTGTGCGAAAAGGATCCGGGCATTCTTGAAGTAGTGCAAGGATTCCAAGGGGTTTTTCCCCATGGAGATTAATCCGGTAAATAAGAGCATCCAAGGTTTTTGACGCCTGTCCTTTTCGGGTATCTTGGATAAAATGGACTCTAAAGTGACGACTCTGTTACTGGCATAAAGGTTCAGTCCATCCCTTTCCAGAACCTTTTCTACGGCATCGATATCATTTGCCTTTAAGAAATGGTGGAGCGCCTTTTCCGAAAGACCCTGCTCTAGGTAATATGTTGCGGCCTGTCCATGGATATGGATTATTTCATCCTGAAGTAGCTCGTTACTGGAGTGTTCCTGCAAAAAATCTTGGAAAAGATAATGAAAGCGAAAAAACTGGCCATTATTATCCAGGCTTCGCACGAAAAAATTCTTGCGGTTTAATTCTCTCAGCTTGAGATCAATATCAGGCACTTCTGAAATCAGTTTCGCTAGAACCGTTGGTATCTTGTCAAGCCAGGAAAGTTTCAGCAGGGTTCTTTGCATCTCCTTGGGGATTCGAGTAAATGTTTCCGAATGAAAATAGTCGAGCAGATGGTCTTTTTGTAATTCTGCACCGGAAGAAATCTGGCCAGACTTCTCCATGGTAGCTGCCAGGATCAATCCCATAACCCAGCCTTCGGTGTCCCGGTGGAGTTTTCGCACCGTTTCTTCAGTCACGGGAACTTGTAAAATTTCGTTGTACAGTTCGGCTATTTCAGATTTGTTGAGGGCCAATTCCTTGTTGTCTACCAATGCAGTCTGGCGTTCGAATCTCAAGGTAGAGATATCGAGTCCAATCGGTCTTCGTGAGGCCAGGACGAAGCGAAGTCGCTGAGGAGCCGTTCTCATGAGGTATCCAAGAAGCGATATGCTAATCTCTGCACCTTCCAAAAGATGCAGGTCGTCAAAGACAATGTAAAAATTTTTCTTCAGGGACTTGTCGAGATTGCCCAGTAATAGATTGACAAAGCGGGGATATTCCAGAGGGGAGACTTCCCCTTTATTAATCATCTGTGTCAAGAGGGGGGATTGGAAGCCTGGCAATGCGCGCATGAGGCAGGAGAGCAAAGAGGTCAGGAATAGAACCGGATCGCCATCTTCGGGGCCGATCTGGTACCAGGCAAAGGATGTGTTATGTCGTTTCAGGTACTGGGCTGCCAGGATAGTTTTCCCTTGGCCGGCCTGGGCTTCAATTAATAGGATCTTCCTGTTGCGGGCATTGCTGTGAAGTAGTTTCTGAAGTAGACGTTTGCGAGGGAGATAATGGGTTGAATCGAGAGCGGGTGGGTAGAATTTGTTTGCGGGTATTCTGGTCATGATATCATTTAATGGATGAACCATGTTTCCCTCTCTTACCGCTTTAGAAAGTTACTCAAATCAGAAGAGGCAGTTTTCCGCAGCGTGGTAATGAGCAACAAATTGCTTTCATTGGAGACACTTGCCGCATTCGATAATTTGCACCAAACTCTCACCTTGGAGAGGTTGAAACATTCAATATCTTCTCCATAAGGGGGAGGGTGACCATGTTTGCGCGCCATGGCGCTTCTGTGGAAATGAGCGAATAGTGGAAGTTTTTGGACTAAACCGCGTAGTGGTTTTGTTTGTGGCCAAACTAATTTATCGTGATAAATTAGTCAAGTTTATATTGGCCAGGTGTACAGCTTCCTCTTGTGGCAAATGATACCCATATTTCCCCTTTCCTATGTTGACAACAGAAGAACCCGTAAAAGATAATGAGCCTGGCCTGCCTGTTATGAGCCGGTCAGGGCGAAGGCTGGTATTGCTATTTTGTAGGCAAATTAATAGACAGGGGCTGACTAGTCACATTTGGTCGCTCAATCGTTGTCCGTAATTGTTGGGCAAAATCGTTCCTACTGCTGACCCCTCGTACGGATTGACGCAATGTCATCATATAAATCAGTTCTGAGTTTATCTTTCTTTTTTTCCTGAATGAGCATTTGCCGAATGTATAGACCGAATTTATTGCCCTTACGCAATTGGTGGTTAGGAAGGTTATTGGAAGAAATTGGTAACTGATCTCCTGAAATTGTATCGGAGGTACCTGACGAGTGTTGCGATTTTATTAATTCTTCAATGGAATTCATTTGTTCAGGCATAAGCCGAAATATTTGTCGGAGCAAATGCCACAACAGCTAAGAAGGTTGCCTATTTACCTCTCGAAATGGTATAGAAAGTGTTACACAAATTATCAATTTAAAAAAATACAAAGTCTTAATTTCAATAATACAAGCATGTTATGTTGAGAAGTAAGCAATGGGGATACGAATGAGACCGATAGTAGCAATTGTAGGACGTCCCAATGTGGGGAAATCGACCCTTTTCAACCGGCTGGTGGGGAGGCGGAAGGCGATCGTTGACGATATGCCGGGTGTTACCCGTGACCGCAATTATGCCCAGGTGGATCGCTTTGATGTTCCGTTCACCCTGATAGATACCGGTGGTTTCGAACCGGTGAGCGATGACCGCATGCTTCAACAGATGCGGGAGCAGTCGCAATTGGCCATGGAAGAGGCAGATGTCATCCTGTTCATCATGGACGCGCGGCAGGGACTTATCGCGGCGGACCGGGAAGTGGCGGAAATGCTGCGCAAGGTCGACAAGCCGGTTTTTTTCGTTCTCAATAAGGTGGAGAGTGAAAAACAGGAGGCCGAACTGGGAGACTTTTATGCTCTCGGCGTGGATAACCTGTATCCTGTTTCGGCGGAACACAATCGTGGTGTCGATGACATGATGGATGAGGTGTTAGCCACTTTCCCTCGGACGGAAGACGCAGGAGAGGATGAGGATATAACCCGTATCGCGGTGGTTGGCCGCCCCAATGTCGGGAAGTCGTCTCTGGTGAATCGTCTTCTCGGCTATGAGAGGGTTGTTGCCAACCCGGTCCCGGGGACTACCCGTGATTCCGTGGATTCCTATTTTACCTGCAACAAGAAGCGTTTCCAGCTTATCGATACGGCCGGGATCCGACGCAAGGGCAGAATCAGCCTGAAGGTGGAGAAATACAGCGCGGTGGATGCTCTACGCAGTCTGGATCGGGCCGATGTTGCTCTTATCGTCATCGATGCGGAAGAAGGCATCACCGATCAGGATATACGGATCGCCGGCTATGCCTGCGAGGCCGGTCGAGCCTGTATCCTGGTGGTGAACAAATGGGACCTGGTGAAAAAAGACAATTCCTCCACCGGAAAGTTCACCGAAAATCTCCGTATTGAGCTTAAGTATCTCTCCTATGCCCCGATAGTGTTTGTCTCGGCACTGAGCGGTCAGCGAACGGGCAAGATCATTCAAATGGTGAATGAAGTGATGGATGACTACACAAAAAGAATTACTACCTCGGATCTGAACAGGATTTTCAAAGAGGCGATTACCTCTCATCACCATCCTCTCCATCAGGGCCGGCGAGTAAAGTTCTATTACACCACCCAGGTGGGGACAAAACCCCCGAAATTTGCCGTTTTTACCAATTGCCCCGAAGGAATCCAGGAATCCTACGAGCGATATCTTGCCAACCGCTTTCGGGAGGCTTTCGGATTTTCCGGAACGCCGATCCGTTTTCTCTTCAGGGGAAGGGAGCGCTGAATAGGGAGTAAAACTCTTTACTTGCAAAGGCGTATAGTTTATGCTTGCTCTGCCTTTTTCGGGCCCTGAAGGGCCGGCAGAGATCGGTTTTTATCGCGACTATTTATTGCTTTTCCCGAGGTTTTTGTGCGGATATTCATGGAATATGGTTCCGAAGGAAACATCTCTGCTGTCAGGGGGGCAGGTCATCATTGTTGCCGCTTGTTGCAGAAGCCGAATAGCGGAGCCCTGTCACTATGAGCCTTGTTGGTAACCTGGAAGATCTTGGACTCGGAGAGATTCTCCAGATAGTCAGTCTCAGCAGGAAGTCGGGAGTTCTCTCCCTTTTCAGCCGTGGACGCGAGGGGAAGATCGTTTTCCGTCAGGGACAGGTGATCCGGGCCACGATCGACGGCCAGCAGTCCCACTTGGGGCAGCTGCTGCTCAAAAACGGTGTTCTTACCGATGCATCATTGCGAAAAGCCTTGACCCTGCAGGAACAGGAAGGGGGGAAGGAGCGTCTCGGCGATCTTCTGACGCAGCGCTTTTCCGTGCCCGCCGATCTCATAGAAGAGGTCGTCCGCCAGCAGATCGAAAATACGGTATATTCCCTCTTTGCCTGGTCAGAAGGGTCCTTCGATTTCGAGTTGCGGGATACCGTGGACACCGTTGAAGATACTCCACAGGATCTTTCGCAGTGTTTTCTCGAGCAGGGGCTGAACCCCCAGTTCCTCGCCATGGAGGGTTCCCGGCTCCTGGATGAGCGTCGCCACAGGGGCGAAATTCAGGATGATACCCTGAACGCCGACGAGGGCGCCTTCCTCGACAACTGTGACCTTGCTTTCGACCTGATTCAGGACGGTGAGAATGCCCCCGTACCTGAGCAGATAGCGGACCGCATCGTTGTGCTGGTGGATGATGACGAACTGGTCCGTGAAAGGCTTTCCTCCCTGCTCACCGGTTGGGGTTTTACCGTCCACGATTTTTCGAAGACCGAAGATACCCTGATCAAGATCGATTTTCTCTATCGTGACGGTTTCCGACCAACAGTGCTGGTTGACCTGATCATGCCCAGAATGGATGGTTCCGGCATTTTGGGAGGATTGGAACTCATCGATCTCATCCATGACAATTTCCCCGATCTGACGGTTATCGTTCTGGCCGACCACCACACAAACAATGCCGAACAGAAAGTGCGGGAGAAAGGCTACCCCTTTCTGCTCAAGCCTCGCAAGGCAGAAATCTCCGATGAGGACACCTTCCGTGCCTTTTCAGAGAAGCTGAAGTCCGAGCTTGCAGTCCCCAGTCCGGAGAAGCCGGTAGAACCGGCAAACGAGACCATCAACCTTGGGGATGAGCTGTTCCGGGAGTTCGGCGATGAATTCATGCCGATGTCTGTTCCCGAGTCGCATGGTCCGGAAGTTTCCTTGTTGCGGAGCATGCTGGCTGAACTGAATAACCCGTCTCTGGACGGCGGAATCCTTCTGCTCGTGCTCCGTTTTGCCGCTGAATTCATGAACCGGGCGGTAGTCTTTACGGTTCGGGAGGACGGGATCAGGGGCCTTGGACAGTTTGGCATTGTTGATCCGGAGGGACAAGCCGATGCCCATGTTCGCGATCTTCATATTCCGCTCGGTTCCGACCCGATCTTTACTCGGGCGATTGCCACCAGGACTACCGTGAAGGAGCCTCCCGAGCGTACTGAATGGAGTCATTATCTGTTTGAGCAGTTAGGTGGCGGGGAGCCACAGGAGATTTTTCTCGGCCCCCTGGTAAGTGAGGGGAAGGTGGTGGCGCTGTTGTATGGTGATAACCTGCCGGGAAAAGATCCTATCATTGATACCGATTCCCTCGAGATTTTTCTTGCCCAAGCGGGAATGGCAATGGAAAAGGCACTCTTGCAGCAAAAATTGAAAGAAAAAGTTCAGGAGAAAATGTGAAGAAGATACTCATTACTGAGGATTCCTCCGCAACACGCTCTTTTCTCGCCGCTACCATTGAAGTTATGGAAGGATTCGAAGTTGTTGAGGCCACCAGTGGTTTTGAGGCATTGCGCCTTTTGCCTCGGGAGCGGGTAGACCTGATTATAACCGATATTAATATGCCCGATATCAACGGGTTGGAACTTATCAGCTATATTAGAAACAATCCGAATTATTGTTCGATTCCCCTTTTCATCATTTCCACGGAGAGCAGTGAGAAGGATCGGGAGCGCGGGTTGGCGCTCGGCGCAAATGAATATCTGGTGAAACCTTTCCATCCGGAGAGGCTGCAGGAACTGATTCTTGCCTATATCGGTTAAGAAGCTCCGGCTTCGGATGACGCATTGACTCCGGCACCTTGAGCATGAGGTCAGCGGGAAACGAGCCGACTGAAAGGAAACGATGACGGATTACCACGATCCCCTGAGTAAGGCTGCTAAAGATTTCCTTGCCGAGGCCGAGGAAATATTCGACCAACTGAGCGGCGATATCCTGTTGCTCGGGGACTCGGTCGGCAAGGAGGATTGTGCTCCTGAAACCGTCAATTCCATCTTTCGAAGTGCGCACTCTCTCAAGGGACTTGCCGGCATGTTCGGATATGGAGAAATTGCCGAACTTTCCCACAACCTGGAAAGCCTTCTGGACTATCTGCGTCTCGGCAAAATTGAGTTGAACGAGCATACCCTTGCCGTTCTGTTTGATGCCGTGGAGGTTCTCGGTTCTCTTGTTCGTTCCGCAAGTTCCGAAGCCGGCGGCCACGCAGACCTTGCCCCGGTTCTCGATCGAATCACAACCTGTATTTCCGGCGCACGCGTTGAAGCTGCCACGCTTTCTCCCGCGGATTTGGGCATTTCAGAAAAGATTCTTCATGCCCTCACCGAATACGAGGAACACCGCCTCAAGGAGAATATTGCCCGGGGAAAACCCCTCTGTCTCATCCATGCTTCGTACAGTCTCGATACCTTTGATCGGGAACTTGGCGAGTTGCTTGACCTGCTTAAAGACTCCGGTGAGGTTATCAGCACGCTTCCGAGTGCCGAGGAGGGGCTCGAAAACAGCATCGGTTTCGACATACTGTTCGGAGCGACGAAAATACCGGAAGAGCTTTTCTCTTTGTTGGACCTGAAGGGCGTCTCGTATGTCAGGCTTGGCGGTGCAGCTGTCGAGTCGGACGTGCACAGCGAGGGAAATACATCGCTTCCCAAACAGGATGATAGTGCTGACACCGCCATTTCCGAGGCCGAAACAGCACCTCTTACTGCCCGCAGCATATCCCACTCAATGCGGGTTGATATCTCGAAGCTTGACGACCTGATGAACATTGTCGGCGAACTGATCCTTTTCCATGGCACTGTCTCGTCAATCTCGGAAAAGATGCGGATTCAGGGTTTTTCCGGTCTTGCAGTCGAACTTGGTAAAACCGCCAAGGGGATGGAACGCAAACTGAATGAATTGCAGAAGCGGGTCATGGAAGTCCGGATGGTCCCGGTTGGGCAGCTTTTTGAAAAAATGTCCCGGATTGTGCGGAAGATTTCGCGGGAGCAAGACAAGCTTATTGAGCTGAAACTGTCCGGAGCTGATACGGAATTGGACAAGATGATCGTCGAAGATATTGCCGATCCCCTCATGCACATCATCCGGAATTCTATTGATCACGGCATTGAGACCCCTGGGGAGAGGAGGAAGGGGGGCAAGGATGAGAAAGGCGTCATCAAGCTTTCTTCCTATCAGAAGGGCAACCACGTTGTCATCGAGGTCGAGGATGACGGCAGGGGCATTGATCCGGAAAAAATTCTCAAAAAAGCTTTGGAGCTAGGCCTTATCGAGAGTGCCGAGGGACTTTCGCAAAAAGATATTCTGGATATACTCTTCCTTCCCGGCTTTTCCACCGCGGCAGAGGTCAGCGACATCTCAGGTCGCGGGGTAGGGATGGATGTTGTCAAAAACAATATTGCCTCTGTTTCCGGCACGGTAGAGATTAAAAGCATGCCTGGGGCTGGAAGCCGTGTAATCATAACACTCCCCATCACACTTGCCATCATTAAGGCATTGCTGGTGGAAACCTCCGGCCGCTCCTATGGAATTCCCATTACTTCGGTACGAGAGACACTTTCCCTTGAAGATGTGGAGATATGCACCGTCGAGCGCAAGGAGGTCATGCAACTGCGCGACTCAACCCTGCCGCTTTTGCGCCTGGAAAAATTCTTCAATTACCTTCAGTGCGAGGAGCTTTCCGACAGCTCCTATGTCGTGGTGGTTGGGGAGAATGAGCGGCGCGTGGGAATTATGGTGAATGATCTTCTTGGGCAGCAGGATATCGTCATAAAGTCCCTGGGTGACACTTTCAAGGGTGTGAGGGGGGTGGCCGGGGCTGCAGATCTGGGCGATCAGCGCACCATACTCATTCTGGATGTGAGCGGAATCGTTTCCGAGACGACAAAAGGCGGAGTATAGCCATGTACAAGGGTTTCTACGGACTCAGGGAGAAGCCTTTCAGCAAGACCCCCGATCCCCGTTTCCTTTTCATGAGCCGAGTCCATGAGGAGGCGCTCGCCCGACTCCAGTATGCGGTGGAGGAAATTGACCTGGCGCTGCTTACAGGCGGTATCGGGAGCGGCAAGACAACTATCTCCCGGGCCTTGATGGACAGTGTCGGCCCGGGATACCGTTTCTGTTTTGTTATTAACCCGATTCTTACTCCAATGGAATTTCTTCGTCTCCTTGCCCGAGACCTTGGCCTGGTTTCTCCCGCGGTCACGAAGGACGATCTGCTCAAGGAGCTTACCGAGGAAATATATCGCTGCCATGCCGGGGGTATTGTCCCGGTTATTGTTATCGATGAGGCACAGATGATTCCCGGTCGGGAGGTCTTTGACGAGATACGGTTGTTGACCAATTTCCAGCTTGATGACACGAACCTGCTTTCCGTGATCCTTATGGGACAGCCCGAGTTACGCGAAAGACTTGCCGACCCGGTTTATGAGCCTCTTCGTCAGCGCATCGGCATCCAGTATCACCTGAAATCCCTGGACCTGGAGGAGACGCTGGAATATCTCGATTTCCGGCTTACTGTTGCAGGGGGGAAACAGGGACTGTTTCTGCCCGATGCGGTGCTCAGGATTTACCAGTTATCCGAAGGGGTTCCGCGCAGAATCAACACGATTGCCACCAATGCGCTACTGGAAGGGTATTCTCGAGATGCAGCTATGATTGATGCCGAGATTATCGACGCTTTGTGTGAGGAACTTTATGTGTAACATGCCTGGCTTTACTGAAGCCACGAATTTAGCTCCCCTCGCGCAAGGGGGGGTGACATATCTTGCACTTTCAGTCTGAGCCGAATAGGTACTCCGGATTTTCTTTCAACAGCTTGCCGGTAGACGGGACCTTTCCATGAATCTTGCTGAAATACGAAAAAAGGCTTGTCAGGAAAAGAACGGGAAGATACTTCCTGCCGATTCGGCATCGTCATCGGCTCCCGTTTCCATTCAGGCGGAAGGGACGGCTGAGCAGAGCACCGTTCAAGAGTTTGAGGAGGAGACTTTTCCGGAATCCTCCAACTTGGAAAGGACCGAGTCCTTGCTTGCCGTGGAGAGTCCGGACGAATTACCCTCGATTTTTGACCCTGCGGCGCTGATTTTCGCCGGTCGCCAGAGCGCGGGTATGGCTTCGGCCGCAGTTGACACTCAGCAACGGGAAGCCACTGAAAACGCGGGAGATTTGTTGAAATATCTCCGCTTCCGCGTTTCGGACGAGGAGTATGGCGTTAGTCTCCTGGAAATTCGGGAAATTATTAAGCCCCGTGATATTACCGAAGTTCCCGGCATGCCTGATTATGTGTCGGGTGTTTTATCCTTGCGGGGAATAATCATCCCGTTGTTTGATCTTCGTCTTCGACTTGGCCTTGCTGCGAATGAAGATCCCGGTCACGAAAGGATCATTGTTGCCAAGAGGCAGGAGGGTTTATTTGGTCTGCTCGTTGATGAGGTCTATCAGGTGATCAATCTTTCCTTTGCCTCAATTGAGGCTGCGCCGACAGTTCTGGAGGGAGTTGACCGGGAATTCATTTCGGGGATCGGCCGTCATGGACAACGGATGCTTATACTCCTGGATCTGGAAAAAATAGTAGATATCTCTCTCAGTTGAGGTATGCCTTTCCCGGGAGGGATTGAAGTCGGTCAACATCGACGTCCGGGCAGCTTCCGGGGACCGGAAGCACAGGGGGAATCCTGTTGGACAGGGATATTCAGGAAATCAAGGTTGTCTGCTTTCGTTTGGGTCAGGATACCTTTGCCCTAGACATTATGCGGGTCAGGGAGATTGTGAAACCACAAAAAATCTCCGGTCTTCCCGAGGCACCTGCTTTTGTGGAAGGCGTTATCAACCTTCGTGGTGCCATTATTCCGGTAGTGGATCTGCGAAAAAAGTTCGGTTTTTCGGAAAGTGGCTGCAGTGGCGAATGCAGACTTCTGATTACGGTTGTAGCACGACAACTTGTCGGCCTGATTGTGGATGCGGTAACCGAAGTTGTTACCATCCCGATACGGGATCTCCGGCCTCCACCGTCGGTGGTCAAAGTCGCCGGATACCGTTTCCTTATCGGCGTTTGCCTGGTGAAAGAGGTAATGGTTATGCTGGTGAATCTGGACAAGATTTTCAACGGGACACTAGGTGCATTGCCCGCCTGCAGTGTCGAGGCAGATGAAATCTGAGCTGAGCGAGTGAAAGGACTGCCATGCTGCTGGGTTGCCCCACATGCAAAACACGATACAGACTTGATGATTCCAAGATTCGGGCAGACGGAATCCATCTGCAATGTTGCCGGTGCCGCACGGTCTTCCGGGTTGCGGGAAAGATACCTCCACATTCTTGCTTGGTGTCCAAAACGGCTCCCGAACAGGCTGGGAAACCTGTTACGGTTGTCGTGGCTAATGAAAGCCCGGATTTCTGCGCCTCTGTAGCCCATATTCTTGCACCTGAGCCTTTTGTGGTGCTGTGCTGTCATGATGGCAGAGAAGCCATGGATCTGATTGAAGAGCACCTCCCAGATGTTGTTCTTCTCGATGTCGCTCTTCCAACCCTCTATGGTTTCGAGATCTGCGATCGGATCAGGAACACTCCTGCGCTGTCTGCTGTCAAAACGATTCTTATCGCTTCCATCTATGACAAAACCCGCTATAAAAGGGAGCCCCAGTCATTGTACGGAGCGGATGATTATATTGAGAAGCACCATATACCTGATGCCCTGTCAGCCAAAATCTATCGTCTGGTGTTCGGTCAGGAACCGGTTGATCAGGATTTGGAGAGCTTTTCTTCCGCAGAAGATGAAGAACCGACCAATCTCGAGAACATTTCGGAGCAGGAGATGCTGGAGCAGGAGATGGTTCGGGAAGAACTTCGCCGGGACGAGGAGGAAAAAACGACCTCGAGCGAAAGTCTGCAACTGTCGGAAGCTCACAGCAAGGCCCGGCGTCTGGCCCGCATTATCGTGACCGATATAGCGCTCTACAACCAGAAGAAGGTCGAGGAGGGGGTTAGAAACGGGACATTCTACGAACTTTTCGAGGAAGAACTGAATGATGGAAGACTTTTCTACAATCGGCGGGTATCTGATCAGGTGCGTGAGGGGACAACGTATCTGGATAATGCTATAGAAGATTTCATCGCGCAGAAGAAGTCAGATCTGAACAGTTTGAAAAGTGCCACTTCACACTGAGTAAACAAGTTTGCATCACCATGTCTGCAATGATTGATTTTGCTATTGATTCCGGAGGCTACAGTATAATGAACCAGAACCATTCCGCGGACATTACCGACGCCATTGTCAACTCCCTTTCCTCATCGGAGGAGGAGACTCGTCGCGTTGCGGTGGCTTCCCTTTCTTCCGTCTCGCTGGAGAAATCCTCGGAACTTCTCTTTCTTGCCATGGGGGATGCCAGCTGGAGGGTTCGAAAAGAGGCGGTGGAGGTATTCCTCACAGCAGTGGATACAGAACATTTTATTGGCAGGCTTTTCAACCTTCTCAGATCTCAGGATAATGCGGGGCTGCGAAATTCTGCCGCTGAAGCGCTCATTCGGCTTGGGAAGCGCTCCCTGGCTGAATTGGAGGCGCATGCCCAGGATAGCGACAGTGATGTCCGAAAGTTTGTTGTCGACATCCTTGGTGCCATTGGGGATCATTCAGCTGTGAAGCTTCTGGTGCATTCTCTGGATGACAGTGATCCGAACGTCGCCATGGCGGCTGCCGAAACCCTTGGAACTATCGGCGATGCAGAGGCACTGCAGCCATTACTTGCAGCCCTCTCCCGTAACGATATCTCCCTCCGTTATACTATTTTGGAGTCTCTCGCAAAAATTGGTGAACCATTGCCTCTGGAGGCGGTTTCCCCCTTTCTTGCCGAAGGGCTTCTCAAAAAGGCCGTGTACGATTGTCTCTGTTCGGTCGGTCGAGTCGATGCTGCCCCGCTTTTGGTGCAAGGACTTGCCGAGTCGGGGAAAAGTGTTCGTGAGGCTGCCGTCAAGGCTCTGATGGCAATTCGTGACAGGTGTCCGGAAGAGTGGGCGGTAAATGCCGGTGATTCACTCCTTCAAGGACTGGCAGATACTCCGGTCGTCGAGGGCCTGCTGGTACTGATGGATACCTCGGATATCGTTCTGCACCGGGCTCTCATCAGAATTTTCGGATTGATAGGAGATCCGAGAACTGCCAGGGCCATTCTTTGTTCGTGCAGAAGTGAGCAGCTGCTTCCTTACTGTATTCCTGCGTTACGTGCTCAGGGGGCGGTTTCAATCGGGTTTTTCGAAGAGGAGTTTTCCGGGGGCGATGAAGAAGCGCGAGCGAATATCCTTCGCCTCTGTGGCGAAATGGTGTTGAGAGAGGCTGCTCCGTTACTGAGACGAGCACTGGATGAGCCTTCGCCACAGCTTCGAGAGGTTTCTGTCCGTTCTGTTGGCAAGATCGGGTTGATCGAACTGATTCCTGAAACTGCAGCGCTTTTGGGAGATTTTGACCAGGATGTCAGGATTGCCGCTCTGGAGACGCTTGCACTCCTGGCCGACCTGGACCCGTCGTCGGTTGGTAAGATAGCTGCTGTTCTCGCAATTGCGGATGAGCCTGACAAGAGGCGAGACGCGGTGTTCCTTTGCGGTGTGCTTCGTGACCGGGAACGTCTTTCGCTGCTTATGAAAGATGCTGACGATCTGGTGAGGAGAACAGCTGTACAAGGGCTCGCGCGTCTCGGCGGAGATGATATCGTTCATCATCTTACCATGGCCTTGACGGACGAAAATTCCGGAGTCAGAATTGCTGCTGCATCGACCCTTGGAGAAACAGGCAAGCAGAATGCCGTTGAGCCTCTGGTCCTGGTTATGGCGGACCCGGATCCATGGGTCAGGTGTGCTGCACTCAGAAGCCTGGGAAGAATCGGAGGCGATATCGCGTTGGCTGCACTTGAGAAGGCTCTTGATGAAGCAGACGGGCTTGTCTCGCTTGCCGCGCTTGATGGCTTGCGGCATTTCGATACTGACAGATCCCGGCTATTGGCTCACCGGGCGACGGCATCAAGCAACAGCGATGTGGTGAAGTCTGCTATCGAACTCCTTGTGGAATTGGATGACCCCTGGCTTGATGACCATTGGCAAGAGTTTCTCCACCATCCCCATTGGGACGTGAGAAATTCGGTTGTCCGCTATCTGGGTGAAAAGCTGGGGCAAGAGTCGCTTCCCCTTCTCCGGAGAGCACTTGAAACGGAAACCGATGATCTGGTGCGGGGCAGGATTTTAGAAATCCTGGAAAGATATCGATGATATTTGGTACAGAGCCAGAAACATCCATGTCTGAAGAGGAATTCCGGCTTGTCAGGGACCTCATTCACAGCCACTGCGGAATCTTTTTTGATACCGATGCAAAGTTTCTGTTGGAAAAGAGGCTTGCCCGGAGGCTAGACCAACATCAGCTCCCCGGTTTTAAGGAATATTACCATTTCCTCAAGTACAGTCGCGTCAGGGAGCAGGAACTCTCCGATATCATGGACGTTCTTACCACCAACGAGACCTACTTCTTTCGAGAGGAGTTCCAGCTAAATGCCTTTGTCGGGGAACTTCTGCCGGAACTGAAGGCAGTGAAAGAAAAGCGGGGAGACCGCACGATCCGCATCTGGAGTGCCGGCTGCTCAACCGGCGAGGAGCCCTACACGATTGCAATGCTGATGCTGGAGACGGGGGCTTTCAAGGATTGGAAAATCGAGATTGTCGGGACAGACATCAGTCACAGGGTTCTTCAGCATGCTCGAAAAGGTCTGTACGGAAAATCATCTTTCAGAACGACCTCACCGGAACGGATCCAGAGGTTTTTCCACCAGCAGGACGGACTCTACCGGATAAACGATGAGGTCCGGGGCCTTGTTACAATCAGTCATCTGAATCTTCTCGACGAGAACAGAATGATCCTGCTGGGGAAAATGGATATCATTTTCTGCCGAAATGTGATTATTTATTTTGACCAGGCAGCGAAGAAGCTGGTCATCGAATCATTTTACCGGTCACTCCGTGAGGGAGGATATCTCCTTCTCGGTCATTCCGAGTCTCTTCTGAATACCACGACCGCTTTTGCTTTGAAGCACCTGAAAAATGACATGGTCTACCAGAAACCGGCGTCAGGTTTCGGGCGAGGAGTCCTGTGAGCAAGATCAGGGTACTTGTCATCGATGATTCTGCCTTCAACCGTAGAACGATTACCAAGATACTGGAAGGGCTTCCCGAGGTAGAGGTGATCGGCTATGCGGTGGATGGCGAAGAGGGCATGCGTCGCATCCTGGCCCTCAAGCCTGACCTTGTCACCCTCGACATCGAAATGCCGCGGATGGACGGTTTTACCCTGCTTCGCATCATTATGAGCAACTGTCCCACACCGGTTATTGTCGTGAGTTCAAGGGGTGGTGATGACAGCGTATTCAAGGCTTTGGAACTGGGTGCTATAGACTTTATTCTCAAGCCCACGGCCGGGGCCCTGGAAGAGTTGATAAAGATCCGTGAAGACCTGCACGAAAAAGTTCGGGGAGTCTTCAACCTCAATATGTCCTCTGTCAGAAAGAGGGGGGAGCTCCTACAGAAAGGAAACAAAGGCGATTCCGCCAGGGAAATAAAGGCGTTGTTCGCTCCGCGGAAACGGGGTCTCGAAACAATTTCCGTGGTAGCAATAGGTGCTTCAACAGGAGGGCCACCGGCATTGCAGAGTATTTTCTCGGCATTTCCCGGAGATGTCCCCTTTTCGATAGTTGTTTCCCAGCACATGCCTCCCGGGTTTACCCGCACCTTTGCCGAAAGACTCAACAGGACTTCGGCGCTTCAGGTTGTCGAGGCCTGCGATGGTGATCCGGTAAGGCCCGGGTGTGCCTTGATCGCACCGGGGGGGAAGAATATGGTTTTCAGGAAAAACGGAAGGTTCTGTGACAGTCCAGCTTGTTGAACCTGGGCCAAAGGAAAACTACCTTCCTTCTGTTGACAGGATGTTTCAATCAGGGTCGGAAGTTTTTGGTCCCAAGCTTTTGGGTGTTGTCCTGACCGGCATGGGAAATGACGGAAGCATCGGGGTCTGTGCCATCAAGAAAGCCGGTGGACAAGTGCTATCGGAGTCCGAGGATTCGGCGGTTATCTTTGGGATGCCGAGGGCGGCGATTGCAACGGGGATGGTTGATGCTGTCGTCTCCCTCGAGAAGATGACTGACGAGATACTGGTACGCTGTGGTTTTGTTGGGGAGAGAAACTGAGAGGAGCATGTTATGGCGACTGATGAAGAAAAAGGGGTTTCCTACAACGCTGAAGAGTTTCTGCAACTTTTTAAAAAGGGGGCTGAATTCACTCAGGAACTTCTGAAAGAGAATGAGCGTCTCCGGTTTCGTATCCTCCAGGTGGAAGATAGCCTCCATACCATGGATCATGAAACAATCGTAACGGACGAGAATAGAAAACTGGTCGAGAAGATTGAACTTCTTGAAAAAGAGAAGGCGGAGATTATCGAGAGGATTCTTCAGGTTGAAAGGGAGAATCAGGACTTCGCCGAGCGTTACGTGGAGGTAGAGGCTGAGAACAACAACCTCGCCAACCTTTACATTGCCAGTTATCAACTCCACTCGACTCTTGATTTTCGGGAGGTTCTGCAGATCATCACCGAGATCATCATCAATCTGATCGGTGCCGAAGAGTTTGCCATTCTGCTGCTTGATGAAAAGACAAATGAACTGAATGCAGTGGCAACCGAAGGGGTTACCCGTGAAGAAATACCATCGATGAAGATGGGAAGCGGGATAGTCGGCTCTGTGGCGAAAACCGGGGATAATTATTTCGTGGAGGATATGGATGGTTATTCGCGTGATTTTCTGAATCCAATGGTTTGCATCCCCTTGAAGATCAAGGAGCACGTAATTGGGGTGATCGTTATTTACAAGCTCCTCATCCAGAAAAAGTATTTCGCCCCTGTCGACTATGAGCTGTTCACCCTCCTGGCGGGTCATGCGGCCACGGCGATTTTCAGCTCCAAATTGTATTCCGAGTCCGAGCGCAAGCTCTCGACTATCCAGGGTTTTATACAACTGCTTACTAAATAGAGACACCCTGTGGAGGAGATGCCGGTATGCCAGAATATAAGATTTTGATTATCGAAGATTCCCCGACCATGAGGCAACTGATTGCATTTGCCCTGAAAAGGCTTCCAGGGGTTCGAATCGTGGAGGCTAATGATGGTGTCGACGGGTTGAAGAAGCTTTCTTCCGATAAGTTTGACCTGATCCTGACCGATATCAACATGCCGGTCATGGATGGATTGAAGCTTGTGAGCCTTGTCCGCAATGACGCCAATTATCGTACTACCCCGATTGTGGTAATAACTACCGAGGGTGCCCAGGAGGATCGTGACCGTGCCCTTTCCCTTGGTGCGAATGACTATATTACCAAGCCGATTCAGGCCAACAGGATTCTTGAACTGGCACGGACTCTTCTCAAGCAGGTGTAATCACCGGGGCCCGAACCAATCCGGCCAAAAGTCCACCACTGAAAAGGCTTCTGTCCGCTGAGCGTATTAAATTATTCATCGAGATGATATCCATCGTGTAGGGACGGCCCCCTTTGGCAGCCCGATAAGGGCAGGCACAGGGGCCTGCCCCTACATATCACCCGTCATGTAGATAGCAACATGAATCAAGTAGTATAACAGCTGAGAATATTACCGGAGGTATACTGTCGTGGAGGAGAAATTTGTCCCCAAGAATGTTGAAGAAAAATGGCAACAATTCTGGGAGGAAAGCTCGGCTTTTCGGGCGACCAGAAATGAAGATAAAGAAAAATATTACCTGCTGGAGATGTTTCCCTATCCATCGGGTCGGATTCATATGGGTCATGTGCGCAACTACTCCATCGGAGACGTTATTGCCCGCTTCATGAGAATGCGCGGCCGGAATGTGCTCCATCCGATGGGATGGGACGCCTTCGGAATGCCGGCTGAAAATGCGGCAATTCAGAATAAGAGTCATCCAGGTACCTGGACCTACGAAAATATCGAATATATGCGCAGCCAGTTGAAAAAGCTGGGTTTTTCCTACGATTGGGATCGGGAGATCGCCACCTGTCATGTTGGCTACTATCGATGGGAGCAGCTCATATTTCTGAAAATGTATGAAAAGGGTCTTGCCTATAAGAAAAATTCCTTTGTCAACTGGTGCCCGAAATGTGAGACGGTGCTTGCCAATGAGCAGGTTGAAGATGGTGTCTGCTGGAGATGTGACAGTGAGGTTGTGCAAAAGGAGCTTGATCAGTGGTTCCTCCGGATTACCGATTATGCCGAGGAGTTGCTGGACTATACCAACAAGCTTCCGGGGTGGCCGGAGCGGGTTCTAACCATGCAGCGCAACTGGATTGGCAAGAGTTCCGGCTGTGAAATCGATTTCGCCCTGGAGGGTGGTACCGGGTCAGTCCGGGTATTCACAACCCGTCAGGACACCCTCTACGGTGCAACCTTCATGTCTCTTGCGCCGGAGCACCCCCTTGCGATGGAACTGGCCGCTTCCGACAAACGTGAAGAGGTAGCCGCTTTTATCGATAAGGTGAAAAGAACCGATAAGCAGGTGCGAACTGCTGAGGACCTTGAAAAAGAAGGCGTTTTTACCGGTTCGTACTGCATTAACCCGGTAACCGGGCAGCGAATGCCGATCTATCTTGCCAACTTTGTGCTCCCGGAATACGGGACCGGTGCCGTCATGGCCGTACCGACCCACGATCAGCGGGATTTCGAATTTGCGCAGAAATACGGATTGCCCCTGCAGGTGGTGATCCAGCCTGTGGGAGAATCGCTTGATTCTGCTACCATGACTGCCGCATATACCGACGAAGGGGTTATGGTCAACTCGGGGCCCTTTGACGGCTTGAACAGCAGCGAATCAAAGGAAAAGATTGCCGATTACCTGGAAAAAGAGGGTTTCGGCAAAAAGACGATCAATTACCGTTTGCGTGATTGGGGCATTTCCCGTCAGCGTTACTGGGGGAATCCGATTCCCATTATCTATTGTGACAGTTGTGGTGCCGTTCCCGTCCCTGAGAGCGACCTGCCCGTTGTTCTGCCCATGGATGCAAAGTTCAGCGGAGAAGGGGGAAACCCCTTGGCAAAGGTATCCTCTTTTGTGTCTGTTGCCTGCCCGAAATGCGGCAAGCCGGCACGCCGCGAGACGGATACCATGGACACTTTTGTGCAGTCTTCCTGGTACTTCCTCCGCTATTGCTGCCCGAGGTTTGACCAGGGACCTCTTGACCGGGAAGAAACGGAATACTGGATGTCCGTGGACCAGTACATTGGGGGGATTGAGCACGCCGTACTGCATCTCCTCTATGCACGGTTTTTTACCAAGGTTCTCCGTGATATGGGTTATGTGAATATCGACGAGCCGTTTGTCAACCTTCTGACCCAGGGGATGGTGATCAAAGACGGCGCTAAAATGAGCAAATCCAAGGGGAATGTGGTGGATCCTGATTCTCTCATCAAGGTGTATGGTGCGGACACCGCACGGCTCTTTTCGCTGTTTGCCTCACCACCGGAACGGGACCTGGAATGGAGCGACCAGGGAGTGGACGGGAGCTTTCGATTTCTCAACAGAGTCTGGAAGCTGGTGTTCGAGTTCGCTCCGTTGGTCAAAAATATCAGTGCAGTAAACAAATCACTGACATTATCCGGAGAATCAGGAAAACTTCGCCGAGCAATCCACAAGACCATCAAAAAGGTCACCGAAGATGTTGAGGAACGCTTTCATTTTAATACAGCCATTGCGGCAATCATGGAGCTTGTTAACAGCATCTCATCCTTTGAGTCGAAAAAAGACCCGTCCTGCGCCCCGGTTCTCAAAGAGGCGCTGGAAGCAGTTGTTCTGCTCCTGGCTCCTTTTGTCCCCCATATTACGGAAGAATTATGGGAAGGACTCGGGCACGAGGGAGGCATCGGTGCTGCTTCCTGGCCGTTGTATGATGCGAATGCCATTGTGGAAGACGAGTTGACCATTGTCGTACAGGTCAATGGCAAACTACGGGGCAAGGTAATGGTAGATGCCGCTGCAACAGAGGAACAGGTTCGGTCTGCCGCTCTTGCTGATGAAAAGGTCGTTGCCCATATGGAAGGCAAGACCGTCAGGAAGATAATCTATGTTCCTGGAAAACTCCTGAACATCGTAGTTGCTTGATGCCGATAAATGCTCAAGCCGTGTCTGGCTCGCATTCAAGCTGTAACGGACAGGCAGTGTCCTGACTTACTGTACCGGACTGCTCGTTCCGTGATACCTATCATTACTACCTGCTTGTTTTCAAAACCGCCCGGTTCTGCCGGGTAAGGGGGGGTTGTGCGAACTGCGCTGCTTTCATTGCTACTTATATTGTTTTCGACACTTTTTACGGGTTGCGGCTATCATTCCATTGCTCAGGACAGTCAGAAGCGTTTTGGTGAAGCGGCAACAGTCAGTATCCCGATTTTCACAAACAAGACCTATAAGCCGAACCTCGAAAATATTCTGCTCAATGATCTGATTGGAGAGTTTGCCAGAAGAAAAGGGCTACAGGTCGTACGGAGTGAGGTTTCCGATTACACCCTTTCCGGTGAGGTGCTCAGCTACGGAAAGAGTGCTGTTTCCTACACGGGGTATGATATCGTGAAGGAGTACAAGGCTACCATAACAATCTCAGCAACACTGCGTAAAAATAGTAATCGGAAAGTGATCTGGAGAGGACAGCTTTCCTGGAGTCAGTATTTGCCGGCAAGTTCTGACATTGCTCTCCAGCAGGACAGCGAGGACGCAGCGATTCAAGAAATCTGCCAGCGCCTTGCTCAGCAGTTGTACCTGAAAATCAATGAAGATTTCTAAAGGCTTTTGACTAAAACTGGCGGAGCCGGCCTTGTGTTGCCCGCTGCCCATACTATTTTATCGGCACGATAGATGTACAGGTTGTCTTCCCTGTGAGACGAATGCTTCAAGATCCATATAGCGTCTTATACAATCTTGCCAATCAACGGGTTGCCCAATGAAATATCAGGAGTTTGTTCACGCTATCGATAAGGGGCAGATACGGCCCCTCTATTATTTTTATGGTGATGAGCCATACCTTATGGACAAGTGCGTCCAGCAGTTGCTGGAACACCTGGTTTCAGCGGACCTGCGTGACTTCAATCTGAATGTGTATTATGGTACGGAAAGCAAGGGTGACGAAATTGCCGAGACAGCCGCAACGCTGCCTATGTTCGCTTCCTGGCGGGTAGTGGTGGTAAAGAAGGCTGATGCTCTCTCCGCTGCTTCCCTTGAAGTTCTTTCTTCCTATATTCAGAACCCTTCTCCTTCGACCTGCCTTCTTTTGCAGGGAGAGAAAATTGACCAGCGGAAGAAATTCTTCACCGAAATAAAAAAAAGGGGGGAGCTTGTAGAGTTCAAACGTCTCTATGAGAACCAGTTGGCCGCTTTTGTCAGGAATGAGGCCTCGCTTCGCGGCAGGAAAATCGAGCCGGCTGCGGCGGAAATGCTGGTGTATCTGGTTGGAAATAGCCTCCAGGAACTGGTTTCGGAGTTGGAAAAGGCCATTCTTTATGTGGGGGAAGCGCAAGAAATACTGGTGTCGCACGTGCGATCGGTTGTCTCTGATACCCGGGTCAACAGTGTCTTCGAACTAACCGATGCCCTGGGGGAGAAGAAGTTGGAAAAGGCTTTGCGAAGCCTTGGCAGGCTGCTCAATGACGGTGAAGCTCCCCTGCTTGTCCTGGCCATGGTTACTCGACACTTTCGTCAGTTATGGAAGGTCAGGGAACTGCTGGAAAGACGTACCCCTGCACAGGAGATTGGAAAAATTGCAGGGATCAATCCCTATTTCCTGCAGGGAATTGTTGCACAGGCAAGAAATTATTCCCTTGTGGAGCTTCGCAGGGTGTTTGAAAGGATCTTTCACATCGATGGGGCGCTGAAAACCGGAGGCGGAAAGCCTCCTGTTCTTTTGGAGAAGTTTCTTATGGATGTCTGCGCATCCGGACGGTAAAATTTAGTCAGAGTCTGTATGGAGAGTGGGCGTACACGAACGGCTTCATAATATAAGAGCAGTAATCTTTGTAAATCAAAGCATTAATTTTTTGCACGTCAAAAAGGGACCCCCGAATAGAGGTCCCTTGGTATGTGCAATAATTATGGCAGTTCGTGACAAACGTGCTGCCGTTTTGTTGAAAGTGATGGCTTAGCCGAGAGTGCCGACCAACTTGCTCAAGCGGGAAACATTGCGGGAAGCGTTTGAGCGGTGAATAACTCCCTTTGATGCAGCTGAGTCAATGTAGGGGATTGCTGCCTGCAGGGTTTCCTTGGCCAACGCTACATCATTTGCTGCAACTGCTTCGCGAACGCGCTTTATATGGGTCCGCAGGGTTGTGCGAACGTGCTTGTTTCGTGCATTCCTTCTATCGTTCTGCTTGATTCTCTTTATCGCCGACTTGTGATGAGCCAAACTTCACCTCCGAAATATGTGTAACGGTTTGTATGAGTTGTTGAAAGCTAAATTTCTACCATTTGTAACGGTGAAGTGTCAAGGGAAAAGTATCAAGCGAAACAATGATTTTGCTGTTTCCTCCCGATGAATTTAATCGTATCATACCTTTGGCGGCATTCGTGCACCATAAATCCTGGGAACGGCCGAGCAAGGAAAAGCGGGTTCTTGAACATTGAGGGAATTTCCCGGAGCAGTTTTATTGGTTCACTGTGCAATGCAAGGAGGAATAAGGTGAAGAATCACAAATCAACAGAGGCTTCGTTGGTGTATTCGTCCGAACATGGAAGGATGTGTCCTGAATGCTCCAAGCCGGTTAGCGGATGTATCTGCCGAAAAAAACGGGTAACACCTTCTGGTGATGGCGTTGTCCGAATTCGACGTGAGACAAAAGGCCGTGGAGGTAAAACGGTTACGGTGGTTTCCGGTGTGCCCCTGGACAGTGATGGGATAAAGGCATTGGCCGGAGAATTGAAGAGGCATTGCGGAGCTGGCGGAGCGCTGAAGGATGGAGTGATCGAAATCCAGGGTGACCATTGCGGGGCTGTAATCCAGGAATTGGAGCGCCGTGGTTTCCGGGTGAAAAGGGCGGGGGGGTAGCGGGTATTTACCCGGAAGGTCTTGGAGGGGGGCTGGGAACAAACTGCTTCCGGGACTATGGATGGAGTATGCCAATGCTTCCGGTTTGTTCTTGCCTGATAAACGAAAAATATACTCCTATGGAGAGGATTGGATACCATGAAATATCAGCGTGGCGAAATTGGCCGGATTTTTGTCGTTCGCTTTGAAGACGGTGACGATGTGCTTGGTGGACTGGTCGAACTCGCCGAGAAGGAAAATGTTCGAGCAGGATCTTTCCAGTTGGTGGGGGGCATGAAGCGCGGTCGCTTCGTGGTCGGTCCGGAACGGGAAGAAATGCCGCCTGTACCTGTGTGGCGGGAATTGGAAGAGAGTCACGAAATACTGGGGTTCGGGACGATTTTCCGGCAAGGCGACGTGCCGAAGATTCACCTGCATGGAGCGTATGGCAAAGGGGATAGTGTTCGGCTAGGCTGCCTGCGGGAGGCTTCCGAGGCGTTTCTCGTGCTTGAAGCAGTGATCATGGAAATTACGGGAGTTTCCGCGGTGCGGGAGCTTGACCCGGCTTCGGGGATGGTCCTCCTGAAGCTTTGATTTCTGAGAGTCAGCTGCGGGAGTTCACTTACATAACCAGGTGAGATCCTTAACAGGCTGTTGAAAAACTATTGCGGGATCGATCTGCAGCGTTACCGCTCACTCGAAACCTCAACGTACCGCACGGTACGCCTCGGCTTCTCGCTCGCTTAAGCCTTGCATCTCGACCTCCTCTTGACGTTTTTCAACAGCCTGTTAGAGCGCCCTCCCCATTGACAGGGAGGGCGTCGGATAGTCTTTGGAAATACTGTTTAATGAGGTTTGCCGATATATTTTTCGATGAGCGGGACATTTTCTCCACTGACAAATTTCCCGTTTATCCAATAGCTTGGAGTAGCATTAACCTGTAATTTGTCAATAACAGCCGCCTGCTCGTTGAGGCGGCCCTTGTCGTCGTATTTCTTGTCAAGGACCTGTCGATTTCCGTCAAGTTGACCCGAATAAACTTCAAAAAGGGCCTTGTCAGTGTCTTGAGCGGCAAGGATATAGGTAGCTTTTTTGAGGGAATCAGGATGAATGCCTAGTGGTTTGAAAAAGATGTAACGAGTTACGTCTTTCCTCATATTCCAGTATGCGTGCATTCTTCTGCAATGCGGGCAGTCGGGGTCCGTTACTTCGACCACGATGTTCTTCCCGTTTCCCACCTTTATAGCCTTCTTCAGATCGTTGGGAGTTAATTGTTTGTAAAGCATCTCTTCTACTTGTTCCTGGGTAAGGTTTCTGCCATCATTCGTATAGATTTCCCCAACAAATAAATAGCCTTTTTTGGGGTAAAAATAGACAATTCTCCCCTCGGTTACTACTTCATAGAGCCCGGGAATATCGGTTTTCGTGATACTGGTGTATTTGAGTCTGGGGAATAGTTTGTGCAGGGCGTCCTGCGGTTGTACGGGTTTTTTGGCGCCAAAAGCCACCGATCCGCCGACCGAGAGTGCCATGGTAAGACACATCAATCCAATCCACCTCTTCATTGCCATAGTTCGTTCCCTTCCTTTTTCTGAGTGATTTCTTTTACCGCCCATTTCTGTCTGATATGGCTATCTGACATGGAAACCGTGAAATTCGCCGCTGAAATCCTTCATTTCCACGATAACATTTTCCACTTCTGCAAGGCTCGGACCCTCATGGCACCAATCGATAAGGGCCTGGACATCCCTTTCCTCTCCTTCAAAACATCCTTCGACGTCACCGTTTGGCAGATTTCGTACCCATCCCGCCACATTGAGCAGCAAAGCCATTTGTCGTGTATGGTAGCGAAATGATACGCCCTGCACCAATCCACGGACTGTTACCATGGCACGTATTTTCATGGTTCCTTATTCTCCAGTTTTTCGAGAAACTCAGTTTCGCTGATGACCGGAATTCCAAGCTCCCTGGCCTTGGTCAGTTTGGAGCCTGCATCGGCGCCGGCTACCACATAATCGGTCTTTCTCGATACGGATCCGGTTGCATGACCACCTTCATTTTCTATGATACGCTTGGCTTCGTCGCGGGAAAATTTTGTCAGGGTGCCGGTAAAGACGAAGTTCATCCCGGTAAATTTACCGCCAAGGCGCCTTTCCTCGCTGATCGGCTGTACTCCGGCTTCGATCATGCGATGAATAACGTCATTGTTGTGAGGGTTGTTGAAAAAAGCCATGATACACTGTGCCACCTGCGGACCGATTTCCCTGATAGAGAGAAGTTCTGTTTCGGATGCCGCTGCCAGATTTTCTATGCTTCCAAAAGCGGAAGCAAGAAGCTTTGCCGTGTGTTCTCCAACATTTCGGATTCCAAGCGCATAAATGAAGCGTGATAGTTCCCTTTTTTTGCTTTTCTCGATGGCGTTGAGCAGGTTGCCGGCAAGTTTGTCCCCCATCCGCTCGAAGCGCATGAAGTCTTCCCTGGTGAGGGTATACAGGTCTGCCACGGAAGTAATCAGGTCGCATCGCAGGAGCTGTTCCACATATTTGTCGCCGAGCCCCTCGATATCCATAGCGTTGCGGGAGGCAAAATGAATAATCGCTTCCCTGATTTTTGCCGGGCAGGAAAGTTCCAGACAACGGATCGCCACTTCTCCTGGCAACTTTGTCACTTTTGAGCCGCACGCCGGACACAGTTCGGGGGGGGGCAATGTGCGCTCGCTGCCGTCTCTCTTTTCGGTAAAGGCTTTGACAACCGCGGGAATAACGTCTCCTGCTCTTTCAACAAGGACCGTGTCGCCGATACGGATGTCCTTTTTCTCCAGCTCTTCCCAGTTATGTAGGGTTGCCCGGGATACGACCACACCGGAGACTTCAACCGGCTTCAGGTGGGCAACCGGGGTAATGACTCCGGTTCTGCCAACCTGCGGGACTATATCTTCCACTACGGTTGTTGCCTGCCGGGGCGGGAATTTGAAAGCTATCGCCCAGCGCGGGGAGCGACTCTTTTCACCAAGCTCACGCTGCAGAGTGAACGAGTTGACCTTGACCACCACCCCGTCTATCTCATAGCCCAGGGTTTCTCGTATGTTTGACATTTCCCGAAAATAGGAGAGAATTCCCTCCACACCGAAAACAGTTCTGCTGAGAGGGTTAACCGGAAGGCTCCATTCTGCAATCGAGTCGAGAAAAACCCGCTGAGAAGTAAACTCGCAGCCATCGATTTCACCGGGCCCGTAGCAGAAAAGTGACAGGGGCCGCTTGGCGGTAATCCGTGAATCGAGCTGTCGCAGCGAGCCTGCAGCGGCATTCCGGGGGTTTGCAAAGGGTTGCTCTCCCGCCTCTTCCCGTTCAGCATTGAGCCGCTGGAAATCCTTGAGAGCCAGATATACTTCTCCCCGTACCTCGAGGAGATGTGGGGCCGGATTAGCAGAAAGGCGGAGGGGCAGCGACTTGATGGTTCTTACATTCAGCGAGACGTCTTCGCCGATGAAACCATCGCCTCGTGTGGAGCCTTCAGAGAACAGTCCATCCTCAAAGATCAGTTCCACCGCAAGGCCATCCATCTTCGGTTCGCAGAAATATTCTATCTCCTGCTCATCTGCAAGGGAGAGAAATCTTTTGATCCGTTCGTCGAAATCGACGATTTCCGCTTCGGTCAGGGTGTTTTCCAGGGATAGCATGGGAATCCGGTGCGGAACCTGGGAAAAGCTTTCACGGGGAGGGGAACCAATACGGCGGGTGGGTGAGTCGGGGCGTGCCAGCGCGGGGAAGCGATTTTCCAGGAGCTGCAGTTCACGGAATAACTCGTCATATTCGGCGTCGCTGATCTCCGGTGAATCATCCGCGTAGTACAAGCGATTGTGCCGTTCAATAAGAGTGCACAGTTCTTTAATTCGAGCGTCGGCGGCCCTGGTATCCATCTATACTTCCCTTCGTGCAAATTAGCTGTTTATAGCACAAAAAGCATGTCAGGTGCAATTGTTGCCTGGGAAGCACGCTTCTCCACGGTCAAGAACGTTTCGTATCTTCTGCAGGATCTCGTTTTTAGAAAATGGTTTCGTTACAAATTCGACCCCTTCTTCGACAATTCCCTTCTGAAGAATTATGTCAGCGGTATAGCCGCTGATGAAAATGAATTTTATGTCCGGACTCAAGCTCCGTATTTCTTCGCATATTTCTCTGCCGTTCTTTTTCGGCATGACCACATCTGAAACGACCAGGGAAATTTCCGAATTGTTCTCTCTGAATCGGGAGACGGCTTCTTCGCCATTGGCGGTGGCAATGACGGTGTATCCTGCTCTCTGGAGGATTCCCGTCAGGAAATGTCTGACGATTTCTTCATCTTCAGCTATCAGGATGGTCTCTGTCCCTGATTTGCCTGGGACGTCTTCACTGGCAGGGGTTGCCGGGATATCCATCTGGATAAGGGGAAGATAAATAGTAAAAACAGCACCGGCACCCGGAGCGCTCTCCACAGTGATTGTACCGTTGTGCTGTTTGATTATTCCGTAGCTGATGGATAGACCCAGGCCGGTTCCTTTGCCAACCTCTTTCGTGGTAAAGAATGGCTCGAATATCTTTTGCCGGATATTTTCCTTTATTCCGATGCCCGTATCGCTGACAGAGATTACGGCGTATTCCCCTGGTGACTCGATACCGAGCAGTTCCTTGCTTTTACTGGTTACCGTTATGTGGCTGGCGGAGATGCTGAGCCGACCACCCGCAGACATGGCATCGCGGGCATTGGTGGTCAGGTTGATCAGCACTTGCTCAATTTGTCCCCTGTCAGCGATCACCGGCAGTTTTCTTTTGCAGGATTTCGTCGTGAGTTCGATATCTTCTCCGATGATTCGGGAGATGAAAGATTGGATTTCAGTAATGATGGTGTTTATCAGCAGCGGCTTTGGATTGATAATCTGCTTCCGGCTGACCGTAAGCAGATTGTGGGTCAATTCCCGCGCACGTTCCGCGGCAAGCAGCACCTGCTCAACGCTTGATCGCAGGAGCTGGTTTTTCCTGTCGATATTTTCACGGATGGTTTCCCCGTACCCGGAAATGGCGGTTAAGAGATTGTTGAAATCATGGGCAATCCCACCGGCGAGAAGCCCAATGGATTCCATCTTCTGTACATGGAGCAGTTGCTGTTCAAGTTTTTTATGCTCGGTCATGTCATGGATTGTGCCCAGGTATCCGGTGATGGAGCCTTCTTCGTTTTTTGTCACGGACGCTGAGATGTGCACCACAACGATTTCTCCATCCGATCTTTTCAGCTCGACCTGCATGTCTTTCACGAAACCTTCGGTGAAGAGCATTCGGTGAAAATTCTCCCGAACTCCCATGTCAACATAGATGTCTCTGGAGATGTCAAGGGTGATCAATTCTTCCCGTGTATATCCCAACAGTTCCTGGGCAGAGGGGTTGATGTCCAGGAGTCGGGAGTCGGCATCAAAGACGAAGATAACGTCCCTTGATTCTTCGAAAATTTTTCGATATTTCCTTTCAGACTCCCGAAGGGCCACCTCAATGCGTTTGCGGTAGGTAATATCCGTGTGAGATCCGGCGATGCGGGAGGGATTTCCCCATGGGTCGCGGAGGCAGGCGCCTCGACTGTGGATCCAGCGAAAGCTTCCGTCTTTGGCGCGCAATCGGTATTCCACTTCATACACGGGAATATGACCACCGAGATACCACTGAAGGGTGTTTGTTACACGATCATAGTCATCCGTATGAATTCTCGATTTCCATTCGCACAGGTTATTGGGGAGTTCATTATCTTCATAGCTGATCATTCCTTTCCAGCGTGGGGAGAAATATACCTCTCCCGTATCAAGATCCCTGTCCCAGATGCCGTCATTTGCGCCTTGAACAGCAAGGGCGTAGCGCTCTTCACTTTTCCGGAGGGCCTCCTCGGTCTTTTTTCTTTCCGCAATCTCATCCTGGAGCTTGGATACAATGTCCCGTAACTGTTCTGTCCGCCCGGTAACCCGCTTCTCCAGATCATTCTGGAGTAAACGGAGGTCGTTCTCAACCTGCTTCCGTCCGCTTACATCAAGTCCCAACTCCAGAACCAGGAGACTGCCGTCCAGGTCCACATAGGGATAGTCAAGGACTTCATAGGACAGCCCGTCGATGGCGCAGTTCCATTCCCACCGATGTGGCTGCTTTGTCTCGAAGACCCGGAATGTCTGGCATTCCGGACATGGGGTTGTTCTGCCCCGGAGGAGTTCATGGCATTTGAGTCCTTTCGGAGCTCCGAAGTGCTTTCTGAAATAGCGGTTTGCAAAACGAATAGTGTGGTCGGGAGCCTGCAGGTAGACATAAGCGGGGAGCCTGTTCAGAAGAGAAAAGAGCCTTTGACGCTGAGTTTTTAATGACTTTTTTTCCTGAGCGAATTTTCGTTCCGAAGCTTCAAGTTCCGTGACTCTTTGGCGGAGAAAGGTTATTTCGTTCTCGAGATCCTCTATTCTGTTTTTCATGTGTTGCATAGTGTTTGCCATAACCCTCGACAAGAAAGACGCTGAGCCAGCAAAGCCTTGGCAGAGGTTTTCCCTGTCTGATCAATATACAGGCAGCCGGACGAGTATTCGGCTGAGGTATCCGTTTGGCGGAGTGCCGGGCATGGATCTTTGAAATAAGCTGCCGCTGGAGCGCCGGGAAATCTAAACTACACCAACAACACATAATACCTCAGGTTAGATAAAACGCAACAACTCCGCATGCTCAATTTGAAAAAGATTTTGTGCCACCGGTAAAGTATGGTAGAAGAGAAAATATTCTGAAAAAGGAGTGTGAAATGACAGAAGAAAAAAATCCTCTTGTACTTATGGAAACATCAATGGGCAGTATAAAAATCGAGCTTTTCAAGGACAAGGCGCCGATCACCGTTCGCAACTTTCTGTCCTATGTGAAGGATGGGTTTTATGAGGGGCTGGTTTTTCATCGGGTGATCAAGGACTTCATGGTGCAGGGGGGTGGCATGGATGCCGACATGCAGCCGAAAAAGACCAAGTTTGCCATAAAAAACGAAGCGGCAAATGGTCTTTCCAACAAAAGGGGAACCCTTGCCATGGCAAGGACTGGCGTGGTCGACAGCGCAACGTCACAGTTCTTTATCAATGTTGCGGATAATGTCCCTCTCGATTACCGGGGAAAAACTCCCGATCTTTTCGGATATGCCGTTTTCGGACAGGTTGTTGAAGGGATGGACACGGTGGATGCTATTCGTCAGGTGAAGACCGGTTCAAAGATGGGGCATTCGGATGTACCCGTCGAACCAGTATCGATTCTTTCCGTGTCCATTGTTGAATAATCCATACGGACAGTACCTGCTAGGCATAAAAAAGGCTGCTCTATTCGGAGCAGCCTTTTTTACTGTACCTCGCCGGTGTTTTCTACCCCTGCGCTGACCAATGACCATGAATATTGCAGAATTCACGTGCGGTAACTTTTTTCGCTGTAACCTTGAAAACAGCTTCGGGAGCTTCACCCGGCTTGAGAAACTGCCGGTAAGCCTTGCCGTCGGCAATGATTTCAATCCACTCGATGTAATGTTTTTCTTCCATGGGGTGGGCAACACTTCCTACCTTGACGGTAATCGAATCGGATCCCTTCTCAATCACCGGCACGTGTTTCTCTTTTGCTGCGTCGACGGTGTTTTCCGACATCAGCTTCATTGGCTCTCCGCAACAGACAAGCTCGCCGTCGCCTGCATGGAGCACTTCAACAATGTTTCCACATAGTTCACATTTGTAGATTTCCAGTACGTTCGCCATAGTACCTCCGATTTTTATGGGTTAGAAACAAGTGCTTTTAACTTTTAAAATGTACCGCAATGACACCGGACTTGCAACCAGATGCTTGGATGTTTCTGCGTCCTACGTAGACCGGTGAGACATTAATTACAGGATGTTCCATTGAGGGGATGGTTTCAATCTCTCTTCATGAAGAATTGTGAAGGCCCGAAAATATTTGCAATTCGTAATGTTTGGGGCTATATTACGCAATCGTTGACAACATGGAATGCCATTGCAGTTCCAGGGTCTTCGATACTGCAGGGAGGGACGAATCGGCATGAAAGAGGACGAAGAAAAAGTTCAGGTTACCGGTACGGTATGGCTTGATAAGGCAGATAAAGTTTTTCTCGGTAGTGATAGAATCGAACTGCTGGAAAAAATTCAGGCACACGGTTCAATTACCCGGGCTGCCAAGGCGGTCGGGATCAGTTATAAGACAGCGTGGGAGATTGTGGATGCAATGAATAATCTTGCCGACAAGCCTTTGGTCGTGAGGGTGACCGGTGGCAAGGGTGGGGGCGGGACGCATCTCACACCGGAAGGACAGAAAGTTATCAGCTCTTTCAAAATAGTCCAGGAGGAGCACAAAATCTTCCTCAATAATATTGCCCATAAAATCGATGATATGGAGGAGTTTTACAAATTTGTCAGGCGCATGTCCCTCAAGGTGAGTGCACGGAATATTTTCAAAGGAACGATACGCTGCATCAAGAAAGGGGCGGTAAATTCCGAAGTTGAGTTGGTAATTCCCAGCGGTGATGTGATTATATCGGTAATCACAAACGAGAGCGTGGAAAATCTGAGTTTGAGCGAGGATACGGATACCTATGCAATTATCAAGTCTTCGTCGGTAATCCTGGGAAGAGATCTCCACAACACGAGGCTGAGTGCCAGCAATATCCTCTGTGGTAATGTAGCGAAAATAGTTCCCGGAGCAGTAAATACCGAGGTAACGGTCCGACTTTCCGGTGAGAACACTATCTGCGCCGTTATTACAAACGAAAGCGCCAATTTGCTTGCTTTCACCGAGGGCGATCATGCCTGCGCCCTTTTTCAGGCCTCCAACGTAATCCTTGGAGTAGATTGATTTCCCCTCACCTGGTTCCCTGGGCTAGAATGTGTTGCACATATGCATTTTCAGGGAATGTTTTCTCCGCAGAAAATCCCTCCGATAAGCGTAGTTCACGACGAAAATAGCACCTGGTACCGAAGAAATTGGAAAATGGAATACCTGATTAGCACTATTCTTTCGCTATGAAGATTGTCACCCTCGAAAGCCTTTGTCGGGGGTCCATATTTCAGTCGGTTAGAAGCTGGATTCCCGATCAGAACCGCTTCGGGAATGACAGGTTTGGGAACTGGCGGAAGATTGATGCTAATCACAATGGAATATCGTCTGGACCGTTTTCCGACACTTGGGCATACTATGCTCAAGTAACCGATATTCGCTGCACCTGAGAGTACTCTTTTTATCACACTGTGTATTATGCCCAACATCCGGTTGACTTTTATGTGTCCGATGGTTACCTTTTCAAGAAGTACACCTACAAAGGGGCCAACGATCAAATGACAGACTCAAAACGCAAAAATAAAGTGACGAAAAAGACTTCTTCGCCTGTTGATGGCGAGGTGCAGCAGGGGAAAGCCGGGGAACTCGTTGTCGCTGCGGACGTGCTTCCGAAATTCCTGCCCATTATCCCTCTGAAAATGCGACCCACCTTTCCCGGGATTCTCATCCCGCTGGTTGTCAAGGGTGCAGAGAAAGTCGCAGCGGTCAAGAGGGTTATGGAGCTGGGCGATCGTACCATCGGGCTTGTTCTTGTGAAGGAACCGGATGGCGAGGAGACCCCGGACAACCTCCATCGGGTGGGAGTTGCCGCAAAGATTCTCCAGGTGATCCACTCCGATGATGAAAGTGCGCACCTGATGCTCAATAATCTTGAGCGCTTCATTGTCGACCAGATTACCATGTCAGAAGAGGGTCTTATTGCCCGGGTAACGTACCACAACAGTGCCGAGCTGTCGGTCAACCCTGAGCTTCAGGCCTATTCCATGGCTGTCATCTCGACTCTGAAGGAACTGATTCATCTGAATCCACTGTTTTCAGAGGAGACGAAACTTTTTCTGAACCGGTCAAGCATGGACGATCCGGGGCGTTTGTCGGACTTTGCCGCGAATCTGACGAGTGCTGATGGACAGGAGCTTCAGCAGGTTCTGGAAACCTTTGACGTGAAACACCGCATTGACCGGGTCCTGGTTCTGTTGAAGAAGGAGCTTGAAGTCTATCGACTCCAGAACAAGATCACAAAACAGATCGAAGAGAAAATCTCTGCCCGGCAAAGGGAGTTTTTTCTGCGGGAACAGCTCAAGCTGATCAAGCGGGAACTGGGGCTTGAGAAAGAAGGGAAGGTTACGGAGCTGGAGAAGTTCATCGAACGTCTTGAAGGGCTTACTCTTAACGAGGAGGCCCAGAAGGCGGTAGAGGAAGAGATGGAGAAACTGCAGCTGATCGAGCCGTCTTCTCCGGAATATAATGTCAGTCGTACCTACCTGGATTGGCTGACAATTCTCCCGTGGGGGAAATTCAGTGAGGATTCCTATAAACTTGATCGTGCCCGGAAAATCCTGGATCGGGATCACTACGGGCTGAAAGATGTCAAGGATCGTATCCTGGAATTTATTGCCGTGGGTAAAATGAAGGGCAGTATCACCGGATCGATTCTCTGCCTCGTGGGGCCTCCGGGAGTGGGGAAAACCTCGGTGGGGAAAAGTATCGCCGATGCTCTAGGCAGGAAGTTTTATCGCTTTTCCCTCGGAGGAATGCGGGACGAAGCAGAGATCAAGGGTCATCGCCGAACCTACATCGGAGCAATGCCGGGCAAGTTCATCCAGGCCATGAAGCGTGCCGGGACCGCGAACCCGGTCCTGATGCTGGACGAGATTGACAAGGTCGGCGCTTCTTTCCAGGGGGACCCTGCCTCGGCCCTCTTGGAGGTGCTGGATCCGGAGCAGAATTCCTCCTTCCGCGACCATTACCTGGACGTTCCTTTTGACCTTTCCAATGTGCTGTTTGTTGCAACGGCAAACCAGCTTGATACTATCCCCCCTGCTCTCATTGACAGGATGGAGGTTATACGACTGGCCGGCTATATCCTGGAGGAGAAGGTTGAAATCGCCCGGCGCTATCTCGTTCCGAAGTCCCTGAAAAATCACGGCCTCGAGAAGGGGCAGGTTACCATTTCCAAGGATGCCCTGGTAAAGATCATCGACGGTTATGCACGGGAAGCCGGGGTGAGGAGCCTCGAGAACCGCATTAAAAAGATTATGCGGAAGTCTGCCATGGAGTTCGCCCAGGGAAGGACCGAACCTATCTCTCTGGGGATCGATGACGTTGTTCAGTACCTCGGGAATCCTGTTTTTAACCCGGATGAAGTCTTTGAGGATGTGACAGGTGTTGTCACGGGACTTGCCTGGACCAGCATGGGCGGAGTCACCCTGCAGATAGAGGCGACCGCCATGCCGAGCAAGGCAAAAGGCTTCAAGCAGACAGGTCAATTGGGAAATGTGATGGTGGAAAGTTCTGAGATCGCCTATTCATACGTCATGGCACACCTGGAGAAGTATGGTGCCTCCCCTGATTTTTTCGACAGTCATTTCGTCCATCTGCATGTCCCTGCCGGAGCGACTCCCAAGGATGGACCGTCGGCGGGCATTACCATGACCACGGCGCTTATTTCCATGATTCTTAAAAAACCGGTTCGAAAAAAACTTGCCATGACCGGAGAGCTCACACTTTCCGGCAGGGTGCTTCCCATCGGCGGTGTGAAGGAAAAGACCATTGCCGCCCGCAGGTCCGGGATCAAGACAATTATCTTCCCGGACGGGAACAGGAAAGACTTTGAAGAGTTGCCTGCATACCTGAAGAAGGGGCTCAAAGCCCATTTCGTGCATGACTATGATGAAGTTTGCACGATCGCTTTTGCGCAAAAATAATAAGGGGGGGGCTTAGCCCCCCCTTATTATTTTTGAACCAGATTAGCTCGATTCTTCCGCTATGAAGATTGTCATCCCCGAATGTCTCTATCGGGGATCCATGATTTCAGTCGGTTAGAAGCTGGATTCCCGATCAGAATCGCTTCGGGAATGACAGTTTTGGGAATTGCGGAAGATTGACGCTAATCAGGTTTTTGAAAGAACCTTCGTACTCCCCTTGCGTCCTTTTCTGTTGAGCAATTCCTTTTGGTGTGCTACCTTTTTATGTTGTTTCATTGTACTATCCCATATGTATCAGGAGAAATTTTCATGTTAAGTGCTGTGTCTACAGTGATAAAGAAATTCGTCGGAAGCAAGAACGAGCGTGAGTTGAAGCGTCTCTGGCCGATTGTTGAGCAAATCAACTGCCTCGAGTCCGAGATGGCCAAACTGACCGACGAGCAAATGCGGGAGAAAACAGTTTCCTTCAAGGAGCGAGTAGCAGGTGGAGAGAGTCTCGACTCGATTCTTCCCGAGGCCTTTGCCCTGGTTCGCGAGGCCGGTAAAAGGGTCCTGCAGATGCGCCATTTCGATGTGCAATTGATCGGTGGCATGGTGCTTCACCAGGGAAAGATTGCCGAGATGAAAACCGGTGAAGGGAAAACCCTTGTGGCAACTCTTCCCTGTTATCTCAATGCCTTGACAGGACGAGGCGTCCATGTTGTCACGGTCAACGATTACCTGGCAAAACGCGACTCCGAATGGATGGGTAAACTCCACCGGTTCCTCGGCATGTCGGTCGGGGTCATCGTGCATGGACTGGATGATGACGAGCGGCGGGAAGCCTACAATGCAGACATAACCTACGGAACAAATAACGAGTTCGGCTTTGATTATCTTCGTGACAACATGAAGTTCAGTCTTGACGATTATGTGCAGCGCGATTTCCATTATTCCATTGTTGATGAAGTGGACTCCATTCTCATTGACGAAGCCCGTACGCCCTTGATCATTTCCGGCCCCACCGAGGACAGTACTGACAAGTATTACATTATTGACCGGATCATTCCTTCGCTCATTAAGGGTGAGGTTCTGGAAGAAGATGCCAATACCCTTTCCGGGAAGAGAAAACGCTACACAGGCGATTTCACCATCGACGAAAAGGCGAAGTCCGCGACACTCACCGAAGAAGGGGTCCTGAAAGTAGAGCAGCTGCTGAAAATCGACAATCTCTATGACCCTCGCAATATCGAGACGCTTCACCATGTCCAGCAGGCATTACGGGCCCACGCCATGTACAAACGTGACGTGGACTATGTGGTCAAGGATGGCGAAGTCATGATCGTCGACGAGTTTACCGGCCGACTCATGCCCGGACGACGCTGGTCCGACGGCCTGCACCAGGCCATTGAAGCCAAAGAGGGCGTGGTAATCGAGAACGAAAACCAGACCTTGGCTACAATCACTTTCCAGAACTATTTCCGCATGTATGAAAAGCTGGCAGGGATGACCGGCACCGCCGATACCGAGGCTGCGGAGTTCCATAATATCTATAAGTTGGACGTTGTGGTTATTCCTACCAACAGGGTGCTCCTGCGTCCCGACTTTCCGGACGTGGTCTACAAAACAGAGATAGAAAAGTTCAAGGCGGTGGCTGAAGAGGTCAAGGAACTCCACGCGAAAGGTCAGCCGGTGCTGGTCGGTACCATATCCATTGAAAAATCAGAGCTGCTTGCCACTCTCATGCAACGGGAAGGGGTTCCCCATAACGTTCTGAACGCCAAGCATCACGAGAGGGAGGCGGAGATCGTCTCACAGGCGGGCCGCAAGGGTATGGTAACCATTGCCACCAATATGGCGGGCCGTGGTACCGATATTCTTCTGGGCGGGAATGCCGAGGTACTTGCGAAAAAATGGCAGGCCGCGAATCCCGAGGCTAGCGAGGAAGAGTATACAAAGGTACTGGAAACCTTCCGGCAAGAATGTGCCGCTGAACATGATGAGGTTGTCGCGCTGGGAGGCCTGCACATTCTCGGCACCGAACGCCATGAATCACGCCGCATCGACAATCAGCTCCGGGGGCGTTCCGGTCGTCAGGGTGACCCGGGCTCGTCAAAATTCTATCTGTCTCTTGAGGATGACCTTCTGCGCATTTTCGGTGCGGAGCGTGTTTCGAAAATCATGGACATGCTGAAAATCGACGAAGGAGAAGCCATTACCCACGGGCTTATCTCTCGGGCCATCGAGAATGCCCAGAAGAAGGTTGAGGCTCACAATTTCGAGATCCGCAAGCACCTGATCGAATACGATGATGTTATGAACAAGCAGCGTGAGGTTATTTACACCCAGCGCCGCGAAATTCTCTCCGGTGCAGAACTGCGTGAAAGCTTTCTCGAAATGATGGATGAAAATGTTGAGGATTTGGTGGAAGCGTATGCCATTGATAAGGTGATGGCCGAGGAATGGGACTGGGAGGGAATTACTAAAGGGGTTCATCAGTCATTCGGCTTCCAGTTTGATATCCCCGAAGAAACAATGGAGAGGCTTATTCCAGAGAACTTCCGTGAACTTCTTCGTGAGAAGGTTCATGGGGTGTTTCAGGAGCGTCTCGAGTCTTTCGGCGAAGAGTTGACCGATCACCTGATCAAGGTCATCATGCTTCAGACCATCGATGCCCAGTGGAAGGACCATCTCCTTTCCATCGACCACCTGAAGGAAGGTATCGGCCTGCGTGGTTATGGCCAGAAAGATCCCAAGCAGGAGTATAAAAGGGAAGCCTACCAGCTGTTCATGGATATGATTACCCGCATCCGGCAGGAGGTGGTGGAGAAGATTTTCTGGGTCCAGATTGCCCGTGAAGAGGATGTGCAGGAGCTGGAGCAGCAGCAGCGAAAGCAGCGTCTGGTGTTCAACCTTTCCGAAGATGTGCCCCAGCAACCGGCGAAGAGCAACAAGGTGGGCCGCAATGACCCCTGTCCCTGCGGGAGCGGGAAAAAGTACAAAAAATGCTGCGGTGCACGATAGGCGGGCTTTTGTCGATTGTATGCCGATGCGCCTGACTGATTGAAAAACGTCGCCAGCATCTCTCACAGAGAGATGCGCGCACGGTTGTTTTCAGTCACCCTTCATGCCCCTTTCAGGAGATAAGCATGGAAATAAAAGGATTTACCTTTTCCGCTGTTGAGGCGGCAATCAAGAAGCCTGGTCGGCTTGATCTGGCACTCATTCTTTCCGAACTGCCGGCAGCTACTGCGGCTGTTTATACCACGAACCGGGTGAAGGCCGCCCCGGTTCTGCTTTCCATGGAGCGCTCAGCCAAGGGTGTTTCACAAGCCATGGTGGTGAACAGCGGCAATGCCAATGCCTGTACCGGCAGCCAGGGGATGTCCGATGCCCTCGAAACCACACGGCTGATTGCCGAACGGACCGGGATTGCGGAGGACCTTGTGCTGGTTGCCTCAACCGGTGTGATCGGCAAGCCTCTGCCGATGGAAAAAATACGGGGAGCTGTTCCGGGCCTTTTCGAGTCTCCCGCCGTAACTGACCTGGATGGTCTGGCCCGGTCCATTATGACGACTGATACCTTTCCAAAGGTTGAGTCCTGTGCCGATGAGGCGGGCGGCATATCCTATGCGATTGCGGGAGTTGCCAAAGGTGCTGGTATGATAATGCCGAATATGGCTACCATGCTTTCGTTCCTGGTGACCGATGCCGCAGTTGAGACTGAATTCCTCCGTAAGGTTTTCCGTGATGCCGTGGATGCTTCATTCAACATCATTTCTGTTGACGGTGATACGTCAACCAACGACACAGCGCTTATTATGGCGAATGGCATGGCCGGGAATCCCACTATAAAAACAGGAACACCCGAGGCTGCCCGATTCGAAAAACATTTGAAGGAGACACTCCTGTCCTTGGCCCGCCAGATAGTTCGGGATGGCGAAGGGGCAACCAAGTTTGTTGAAATCCGGGTTACCGGAGCGCATTCCACCTCCGATGCAAAGAAGGCCGCCATGGCGGTGGCCAATTCCCTCCTTGTCAAGACAGCTTTTTTTGGTCAGGATGCAAACTGGGGGAGGATCCTTGCAGCTGTCGGGTACTCAGGGGTTGAAATTGAGCAGGAGCGCATTTCGCTCTCTTTTGACGATGTTCTCATGGTTTCTCAGGGTGTTTTTGCCGGTGGTGATGCAGAGGAAAAGGGATCGGAAATACTTCGCAAAAGCGAGTTTTCCGTCACAATTGACCTCGCTCTTGCAGAAGGCAATGCCACTGTTTATACGAGCGACCTTTCTCACGACTATGTCAGTATTAACGCCGATTATCGAACCTGATATGCTGTTCAAAACTACATTCTACCCACCTTGCCCCCCCATTTTGCTGGAGGTTCTATGAGGCACCTCGTTTACTCTTGCCTTTTTATTGCCCTGTTTTTTCTCTTGCCATTCCAGGTACTGGCTCAGGAAGGATCTCTTGCCGTTACGGAAATGTCCATAACAACGCGCATTGTCCGGGGAAATCCTGTCGACTCGGTACAGCGTATATCATCTTCGGCAATACATGAATTGTACTGCTTTACGAAAGTAACTGCTTCCGAAGATGCGGAGCGGCAGATTGTCCATGAATGGTACCGGAACAATGAATTGGTTTTACGCTGCGTCCTTCCTGTACAGGGGACCTCGTGGAGAACCTATAGTAAAAAAACTGTAACCAGGGACCTGGCCGGAGACTGGCGGGTAGACGTTCTCGACAGTGACGGCAACCTTTTGAAAACCACGAAGTTCACGCTCAATTGAGAGAAAAATGTCATCTGTATTCAGGAGCTTGGTGAAGCAACCGACAATGCTTTTGCGCCTTGTCCTCATCCTGGCCGTCCTCTTTCTGTCTCTTCCGGCCCATGGCCAGGACACCGACCTGGAAGATCTCGTGCAGGGCTACAGTATTGATCAAGCCATGGGGGGTGCTATCGACTCCGGGCTCATCAATGGTGGTGTCGTATTCATCGGGAACAGTTCCGGTGAACTCTTCCTCCGCGCCTACGGCCATCTTTCTCCTGCGCCCGACGCTCCAAAAATTGCATTGGATACCGTTTTCGACCTCGCCTCCCTCACCAAGGTTTTTGCCACGGCGCCTTCCGTGATGAAACTGGTCGAAGAGGGCAGGGTAGGACTTCATGACCCATTGATCAAATGGTTCCCCGAGTTTGTCGGCACGGACAAGGACACTATTCAGGTGTTTCACCTCCTGACGCATACCTCGGGGCTTGTTGATTTCTCTTGCTCAGGGTGTACTTCGGTGCAAGGAGTTGTGGAGAAGGCAGCGCATATTGATGTGCGGGCGAAGCCAGGAGAAAGATTTAAATACGCCGACATCAATTTTATTCTTTTGGGAGAGTTGGTACGTAGGGCATCAGGGTTTACGTTGGACAGGTATGCCTTGGAAAACTTTTATATTCCGCTCGGCATGGCCGATACTCGCTTTATTCCAGCTGAAGATCTACGCAAGAGGTGTGCAGCTACCCGTAGCGATGGCGATTGTCTGCTGTACGGGACGGTTCAGGACCCCAATTCCCGGATTCTTGGCGGGGTCGCAGGACATGCCGGCCTTTTCAGTACTGCTGACGATCTTTCCCGCTTCTGTATGATGATATTGGGTGGCGGTGAATTTGCCGGCAAAAGGGTCCTTACGGAACACACGGTCCGCCAGATGAGTTCCCCCAACTTCTTTAACGGCAATGAAGTTATCCGAGGACTTGGTTGGGACATCCTTTCTCACTATTCATCTCCCCGTTGTAACAGGTTTTCCTGCGCATCTTTCGGCCATACCGGCTACTCGGGATGTTCGATCTGGATTGATCCGGACCTTGATCTCTTTGTGGGCATCCTGGTTTCCCGCAATGATTATCGGAGAATCGGGGAATTCAACCATTTGCGCGGAACTATTTCATCCCTTGCCGCGGATCTCTTTTCAAAGCCAACCCAGCGAAAATGCCGGGAAAACCCGCAACAAGCCCTCAGGTAAAAAACTTGACACAGATGGCGTCTTTGTGCTAGGTTTTTCGCGATTTACGCGTATCCAGCCAGTTTCTGCATCAGGTGTTTCAGACGTTTCCACCTTTCCCGCCGGAGGACATTCCATGGGCACTACCCTGTTGCTTGCCGATGACAGTATTACAATCCAGAAAGTTGTGGGAATCATTTTTGCCAACGAGGACTTTGAACTGGTTGTCGTTGACAATGGTAATTCCGCTCTTGAAAAGGCGAGAGAAATCAAACCCGACGTGATGCTCGTGGATGCTCTGATGCCTGGTAAAAGTGGCTACGAGGTTTGCGAAGAGGTCCGGCGCGATCCGGTTCTCAAGGGGACCCCGCTTCTTCTTCTGGTTGGGGCATTTGAGCCATTTGATGAAGAGAAGGCACGAATGAGCGGTGCGGACGATCACATTACCAAACCTTTTGAGTCCCAGAGTCTGATTGATAAAGTTAAAGCCCTTATCGTACTGGCCTCATCCCGAGAGCCGGAGGCATTCCCGGTCCAGGAGGAAGTTTCTCAGCCGGTAGTTGCGGAAACTCCTGAAACAACAGTTCCCGAAACTTTAGAAGTCCCGGCAGCTGCCTTCCAGCCGGAGAGCCCGGCGGAAACAGTTGGCACTTCGGCCAAACTTTTTGACTCTTTCAAAGGTTTTGTCCATCTGGGGAGTGATGCAGCAAGACCGCCGGCAGAGCCTGCGGCAGTCAGCCCGCAACCTGAAGTTCAGGCGCCGTCCGTTTCGGCCGAGCCCGAAGGGGTGATTCTCCTGTCGTCGGTGGACATTGTCGAAGCTACGGCTGAAGATGATCCGTGGGGTACTTTTTCTGAAGTGGTGGAAGAGGGCGAGGAAATATATTTTGGAGAGGTTCTCGAGGAATCGGTAGAAGAGCAGCAGGAGATTTCTCAGACGGTTGAGGAGATAGAGCCGTTTGCCCTGATGGATGAGGAATCGCCAGCCGTCTCTTTCGGATCGTTTTCTCTGCAGGACGAGCCGGTTGTTTCCGAAGAAACGGGTGTTTCTCAGGGGGAAGACCTCGCCTTTCAGGATGAGACCGTTGTGGATGAAGAGGAAGGTCCTGTTGAAGATATTCCTGCACTTTCCCCGTCCGACAAGGGAAGCATTTCCCTGGGAGATTTTTCTCCGGTCCATGAGTCGGTGACTATTCCTGAGCCGGTTATTGCAGAGCCTCAAGAAGAGCAGCCAACGGAACTTTTCGGATTTTCTCCTGACTATACCGACCTGCCTTTTGCCCAGGAGGAAGAGTATCTGCCGGCGGCAGAGGCATTCCCTGCTGCGGAAGAGGAGCCGTTACCACCGGCCACCTCAGGACCAGAAGCTGTCGCCACCTTCACCGAAGAACAGTTGGCAGCCGCCATTTCCAAAATATCTCGGGAAATCATCGAAAAAATTGCCTGGGAGGTTGTTCCTGATCTCGCTGAGGCTTTGATTAAAGAGGAGATTCGGAAGATTAAAGAGGGAATGGGAAAATAACAGCATTGCCCGCTCATCCTGAGAGGGTTACGCACGAACTTTATGGGGATGATACATCCCCATTTTCGTTTCTGAAGTCCGGTTTTCTGTGCCGGATTTCCCAGGCAAAACCCCTTCGTTTCAATCCCCGGAAAATACGTTGCCCGGTTTCCAAGAAGGAAACTTTTGATTGAAAACTTTTTGCTGGATTCTGCTTCGAAAGCATTTTCTCTGACAGAGAACCAGCCTGTGACAGAGGTATGAATTTCATGATAATGAATGAGTTGGCCAAGGCATATGAGCCAAAAGTGGTTGAGGAGAAGTGGTATCGGGAGTGGGAAAATGCAGGCTGTTTCCATGCACAGGTTCCCTCGGATAAAGAATCCTTCAGTATCGTTATCCCCCCTCCTAATATTACCGGTGTGCTCCATATGGGGCATGCTCTCAACAACACCCTGCAGGATATCCTCTGCCGCTGGAAAAGGATGTCCGGCTGCAATGTTCTCTGGATGCCGGGTACCGATCATGCGGGAATTGCAACCCAGAACGTGGTCGAACGGCAACTTGCCGCCGAGGGCACAAGCCGGCATGAGATCGGCCGGGAAGCCTTCATCGAGCGCGTCTGGAAGTGGAAGGCAGAGTCTGGCGGCCAGATTATCGGCCAACTGAAGCGGCTGGGAGCATCCTGTGATTGGGAGCGGGAACGCTTTACCATGGATGAGGGGCTTTCAACTGCGGTACGTGAGGTCTTCGTACGTCTCTACGAAGAAGGGCTCATTTACCGGGATAACCGTCTCATTAACTGGTGTCCCCGCTGCCATACCGCTCTTTCCGATATAGAGGTGGAGCATGAAGACCAGAAGGGCAGCCTCTGGTACCTCCGCTATCCGGTTGTCGACTCCGAGACCTTCCTGGTTGTCGCCACAACCCGTCCCGAAACCATGCTCGGCGATACCGCTGTTGCCGTTAATCCGGCCGATGATCGTTACCGGCACCTGATTGGCGGTTATGTTACACTGCCCCTGGTGAATCGGCGGATTCCCATTATCGGCGATGAATATGTGGATATGGAGTTCGGGACCGGTGTGGTGAAGATTACCCCGGCGCACGACTTCAATGACTTCGAGGTCGGCAAGCGGCACAATCTTGATCGGATCAATGTCTTCGACGAGTCTGGTATCATTAATGCCGCCGGACATCAGTACGAAGGCCTGGACCGTTTTGCCGCCCGTAAAAAGATCGTTGCGGAGCTGGAGGAACAGGGCTTCCTGGAAAAGATTGCTGACCATGCCCTTTCCGTGGGCGGTTGTTACCGCTGCAAGACGGTTGTTGAACCGTATATGTCACTGCAGTGGTACGTTCAGGTTGCACCCCTTGCGGAAAAGGCCCTTGCCGCCGTGCGTAATGGTACGACGCGCATCGTTCCGAGCCAATGGGAGAACACCTACTACGAATGGATGGAAAATATCCGGGATTGGTGCATTTCCCGGCAGATCTGGTGGGGGCATCGCATCCCGGCCTGGTATTGCGACCACTGCAAGGAAATTACCGTTTCAAAGACTGATCCGACGAACTGTTCTCACTGCGGAAGTGATGAAATTCGCCAGGAAACCGATGTCCTTGATACCTGGTTTTCATCGGCTCTCTGGCCGTTTTCTACCATGGGCTGGCCTGAACGCACCGAGGAACTGGCAGCTTTCTACCCTACCTCGTGCTTGGTGACCGGTTTCGATATCCTCTTTTTCTGGGTGGCCCGCATGATGATGATGGGCATCCATTTCATGGGTGAGGTTCCGTTCCGGGACGTGTATATCCATGCCCTTGTCCGGGATGCGCAGGGTCAGAAAATGAGCAAATCCCGCGGGAACGTCATCGATCCCCTGGTGATTATCGACCAATATGGTGCCGATGCCTTCCGTTTCACCCTTGCGGCTTTTGCTGCCCAAGGAAGGGATGTGAAGCTTGCGGAGGAGAGAATTGCCGGCTACCGGAACTTCGCCAACAAGATCTGGAATGCTTCGCGCTTCGCATTTATGAACCTGGAAGACTTCGATCCCGATACGGTTGACGAGAAGGAGCTTGAGCTTTCCAATGCCGACCGCTGGATACTCTGCCGTCTGAACGAAGCGGCTGGCGAGGTGGATGATGCCCTGTCCGGCTACCGGTTTAACGAGGCAGCCTCTTCCCTCTATCGTTTTACCTGGAGCGAGTTCTGCGACTGGTACATCGAATTGATTAAGGATGACCTCTATAAAGGTGATGCCACACGAAAAACCACGGCACAGTATGTTCTCTGGACAGTTCTGGAGAGCCTGCTGCGCCTGCTCCATCCGTTCATGCCCTTTATCACGGAGGAGATCTGGCAGAGCCTTCCGGGAAAACGTCCGGTTTCATCGATCATGAAAGCTTCCTATCCCTGTCCGGTACCTGAATGGCAGTATACTGACGGTGCCGAGGAAATGGAGCTGGTGATGGAGGTTATCCGTGGCATACGCAACATCAGGGGTGAGGTGGAAGTGCCGCCGAGCCGAGAGATTGCCGTGATCCTCGATTGTGGTTCTGATGAAAGCCTGCATGTTCTGAAGCGCAATGAAGGGTACATCATGAGTCTGGGGCGTCTTTCCGACCTGGCCATGGGCAAGGCACCGGAGCGGCCGGCTGATGCCGCGGTTCAGGTTGCGGGTGATGTGCAGATTATTATTCCTCTGAAAGGGCTGGTAAACGTCGAGGAAGAGGAAAAACGCCTGCTGAAGGAAATTGGCAAGGTGGAGAAGGATATCGACTTCCTCGGGAAGAAACTGGAGAATCCCGAGTTTATCGGTCGTGCCCCGGCTGCAGTTGTGGCTAAAGAGCGGGACAAACTGGACGAATTCGCGAAAAAGAAGCAGGTCCTTTTGGAAAGCCTGGAAAAAATTCGCAGATTGATGTGAGCTGCACCAGAGTTTTCTTGCTAAACGGCAGGGGCGGTTCCTGAGCTTGCCCCTGCCGGAATTCTGATTACTGTACTACGGAGAGCCGGATGACCCCAATGACCCTTATGAGCATATTTGTGTTTTTTTTCGGTGCTGTTGTCGGTTCTTTCCTGAATGTCTGCATTTATCGCATTCCCCGTTCCGAATCCATCGTTTTTCCCGCTTCCCATTGCCCTGACTGTGACACACAAAATTCGAGCCTTCGACAACTTCCCTGTTGTCAGTTACCTTCTGCTGCGTGGCCGTTGCCGCTCCTGCGGCACTCGAATTTCCTGGCAGTATCCGGCCGTGGAGCTGCTGAGTGCACTTCTTACCCTGTTTCTATTTTTTAAATTCCACCTGTCGCCCACTTTCTTCGTCCTCTATGTCTTCTGCATGGCCTTGGTGGTCATCACCTTCATAGATCTTGAACACCAGATAATACCTGACAGCATAAGCCTGCCGGGTATTGTTGTCGGATTTGCGTCATCTTTCTTTCTCCCCTGGCTGAGCTGGCAAAATTCCCTTATCGGTATCGTTGCAGGTGGTGGCAGCCTGCTCCTCGTGGCTTTTGGCTACCAGTTGCTGACCAAGAAAGAGGGGATGGGGGGAGGAGACATCAAGCTTCTCGCCATGATGGGAGCCTTCCTGGGCTGGAAATCCATCCCGTTTATCATCTTTACCAGTTCGCTCTTTGGTTCTGTTGTAGGTGTGACGCTGATGGCGGTCCGGAAAAAAGACTCTCAGCTGCCGATTCCCTTCGGGCCTTTCCTCGCTTTCGGCGCCGTACTTTTCATCTTCTACGGCAGGCAACTGATCCAGTGGTATTTCGCTCTCGGAGGCACGGTAAGGGGGTAGTCATCTCTCATGAAGAAATTCAGGTTCAGCCTGACCTTTGCCATTCTTGCATCTCTCTCCTGCCTGCTGATTTTTACCTGGCTGCTGCTCAGCCTTATCTCATTCAAAACATCAGAAAAGGACCTTCTGGCTCAAAAGAGCGAAGAAGGGCGTCTGCTGCTTTCTGCCTTTCTGAATCTGCTGCCGGAGGATCTTGCGGCGGGCATAGAACCTTCCGCTGCCAACCGGTTTGCCAAGCGTTTGGCGGCGGAAAATTATTTTCGCGGTATTCTTGTACTTGACCGAAACGGGAAAGAGTTATACCGGGTCGCTGATGTTGCAAAAGAAGATGCCCATCTCCGCCAGGTGCTGAAAACAGGGATAGAAACAGCTTCGCTATCGGGCAACGGTATCCTTCTGTCACGGTATGCACCAATCCTCAACGGTAAGGATGTTTTGGGCGCGGCACGACTCACACTATCACTCGCTCCGGAATATTCCCGTCTGAGCAGAACCCGCAACATCTTTCTATCGTATTTTCTGCTGGATTTTCTTCTTCTTCTTGTTTTCGGATCATATCTTCTGTCCCGCTGCATTGTTTTGCCTATTCGTCAACTTCTTGCGGTAACAGGGAAAATAGCGGATGGTGATTTGACTAGTCGGGTTCCTGTCCCTGGAAACCGTGAGATCGCGGAATTGGCGATGGCCTTTAACGGGATGCTTGCTGCCCTTCGCAAGAAAAAGGACGAAGTTGATGACCATATCCGGTCCCTGGAACGTATCAATAATGACCTCAAAATTGCACGGCAGGAGACGATCCGCACTGAAAAGATGGCATCTGTTGGGCTGCTTGCCGCCGGAACGGCTCATGAGATTGGGACACCCCTTGCAGCAATTATGGGATATGCCGGCATTTTACGGGAGGAGCTTCAGGATGATTCCGAAAAGTCCGATTATCTCAGCAGAATTGAGGCAGAGGCTGGCCGGATAGACCGGATAATTCGAAGTCTGCTGGATTATGCCCGCCCCTCCCGCAGGGACTGGGAAGATGTTGAAATAGTGGATGTCCTTCAGAACACGATTGAGATGCTTGATGGGCAGGGGGTTTTAAAAAACGTTTCTGTCTCTCTCTCTGCCGGGGGGCCTGTGCCGCTTTTGACAGCCGATCGTCAAGAGTTGCAGCAGGTCTTCACGAATCTTATCATCAATGCCCGCGATGCCATGCCGAATGGAGGAACGCTGACTATAAGCGTAACTGTCGATGGGGATAACGATCCGGATGGTTCTCCCCAGAGGAGAAAAGAGGTGCGGGGGCGACGCAGGGATGATTTTCGGGGAGCGTTTATTGCCACTTTGAACCAACGCAGCGAAAAGCACTTCCTTCGGATCGACGTACAAGACTCGGGAAGCGGGATAGCCAAGGAGAACCTTGAGAGGATCTTTGACCCGTTTTTTACCACAAAGGAACCGGGGAAGGGCACGGGGCTGGGGCTTGCCGTCACAGCGCGGATTGTTGACTCCTTGGGAGGACGTATTACTGTCGAAAGTTTTCCGGAAAACGGGACCACCTTTACCGTCTGGCTGCCTGTTCCTGATAAGGGGTAAGCGGGGTTTCCGCGCAGCGAGAAAGATGCGTTTGCATAGCATCGGGAAGCGACTTGTCTATCATGAAAAAAGCGGAAGAAAAAACGAGAATTCTCGTTATCGATGATGAGGCAAACCTGCGGCATATGCTGCAGGTCGTTCTGGGTAAACAGGGATATGCCGTTGATGTCGCAGCCGATGGTGAAGAAGGCCTTCGCATGGCACTGGAGTCTCCCTACGATTTCATCCTCTGTGATATACGGATGCCGGCCGTCGACGGGCCGGAATTTCTGCGGCGTTCGCTTGCATCCGGGATGAACGGCACGATCGTTATGATGTCAGCCTATGGGACGGTTGACACGGCCATCGAATGCATGAAGCTGGGAGCCTATGACTATATCTCCAAGCCGTTTAATAATGATGAAATCCTACTCGTTCTGAAAAAGGCTGAAGAACGTGAACGCTTGAAAGAAGAAAACCAGCGCCTGCGAGAGGATATTGAAAGGGAGTATTCTTTTTCCAGCATTGTCGGCAAAACCGTGAGGATGAGGGAAATATTTTCCCTGATAAAAAAGGTCTGTGATTTCAAGACCAGCGTGCTTATTCTAGGCGAGTCCGGAACCGGTAAGGAATTGATAGCGCGTGCAATCCATTTCAATAGTAACCGGAAAAAGGCGCCTTTCGTTGCCGTGAACTGTGGCGCGATTCCGGAGAACCTTCTGGAAAGCGAACTCTTCGGTCATGTCAAGGGTGCCTTTACCGACGCAGTTTCCGACAAAGCCGGCCTGTTCGAACAGGCTGATTCAGGAACTCTTCTTCTCGATGAGATCGGAGAGATGCCGCCTTTTCTCCAGGTGAAACTGCTCCGAGTACTGCAGGAAGGGGAGATTCGCCCTGTGGGGGCTGCTTCGGCAAAAAAGATTGACGTTCGGGTTGTTTCGGCCACATCCCGAGACCTGGCTGCGGATGTTTCTTCCGGCAGGTTCCGTGAGGATCTGTTCTACCGGATCAACGTCTTCTGCATCAGCATCCCTCCACTGCGTGAACGTACTGAAGATATCCCGTTTCTGGTGAATCACTTTCTGCAGAAGTATTCAGACATGCTCGGCAAAAGCGCAGTCCGCCTTTCTCCCGATTTTATTTCAACTCTTATGGGATATGCGTGGCCCGGTAATGTGAGGGAATTGGAAAACTGTGTTGAGCGGGCACTCGTTCTGTGTGAAGGAAATTATGTAACTTCTGAATGTCTGCCGGATAATCTGCTTCGGGAGAGGCTTGTTTCCGTTGCGGGAATTGGCGCTCCCGATGGTTATTCGCTCAAGCATGCCAGTGAACTGCTGGAAAGGGAATATATCCGCAAGGCCCTTGAAAAGACGGGCGGCAATAGAACCCATGCGGCAAAGATTCTGGAAATAAGTCATCGCGCACTGCTGTATAAAATCAAGGAGTACGGAATGGATTAAAAAATGTGTGAACGCTAATAAAAAACTTGTAATACAAAAACGGCTATGCAATTATTGCATGGCCGTTTTTGTTCATAAGGCACATGCACATTGTATGGATATTCTGTTAGCCAGGAGGGAGTATGGGAGCTCTTTTCAGACAGAACTTTCGTTCGAGGGTGGCTCAGATTCGATTGGGAGCCGATAACGGATTCACTCTTTTGGAGCTGTTGATAACGATGGCCGTTTTAGCGATCCTTGTAGCCGTCTCAACACCCCTTTTTGCATCGTTCTATAGCTCATGTTGCCTCAAGTCGGTGATATGGGAAATTGCCGGGATGGTCAAGGAGGCAAAGCAATGTGCCCTCAGTGAAAAATATTATGCGATCAGTTTTGATCCTGCGTTGGGGAAAATTTCGCTTCTCTCGGGGCGCGGAGCCGATGGCGAGTGGAATACCGCGGACGATGAAGTGGTGAGATCGTTGAGATTGAAAGACAAGGGCGGGGGGCTTTGCTTCGGGTACGGAAGCTATGGACAGATTCCTACGTATGCACCTTCGGATGACGGGATCACCTTCCCGAACAATAACACATTGATTTGTAATCCCGACTTGACCAGCAATGCAGGAACAGTCTATATTCGCTCACGCCACGGAGGGGCCATGGCGTTGACTATGAATTCAACAGATTTCGGGTATACCTTGCGCCGCTGGAATGGCTCGGAATGGGAAAAGATGTAATGACAAGACATTCTCCTGATCGGAGGACTTGTGATGTTGCGATCAATGTCTTGCCTGCTATGCAATTATTGCGTAGCAGGCAAGTTTAATTGTTTCGTCTACTAATAAAAAATAACGTAATATCAGCATGTTAACTTTTGTAGGTGGTGGATGAATAGTTTGGCATATTGATTGCTGTTGTAATAAATAATTAGACGATGTGGAGGTTTTGTGAAACGAATTCTGTCAGTTATGGTGATTGTTGTTCTTTTATGTGCCGGTGGTACCGATGCTGTTTTTGCGAGTTCGACAAAAAAAGCCAAGCGGAAAGCGGTTGCTTCAGCTCCAAGTACGACAATGATTCACAAGTGCGCTTCTTGCCACTCCCTGTCGATCAAGGAAGCCAATGAAATATTCAAGGGCCTCGGTGAGATTAAGGCGGTGAAAATGTCTCCTGTCAAGGGTCTATATGAAGTTACCGTGCAGCAGGGCAACCGGCAGGCTG
>CAVVDU010000039.1:0-118269 GCA_963746935.1 uncultured delta proteobacterium
ACTCCCGGTAGCTATCGCCGAATTGCTCGACCAGGTCACGTTCTTCCCAAAAAACGCCGACGATGATCCAACCGGTCCAGAGGAAATTGAAGAGGAGTCGGTCGCTCGTCAGGTCCGGGCAGGACCAGATCATCACGATGCTGAGCAGATAGAGCGGATGGCGCACCAAACGGTACGGCCCTTTTATCGTCAGGGAGACCTGCTCCGGGTTCACGCTGGTTCGCTTAAAGAGCGGCCCGATGCCGAAAGGATCGAAGTATTTCAGCGACATGCCAGACCAGAGAAAGCCCGCAACAGTGAGAGCGAAGATTATGCGGAACGACCAGCGAAAGATCCCTGGCGGAGCAGCAAAAAGCAGCTCACCCTCCTGCCAAAGTAGCACCACGCCAAGCAAGACTATGCCGGATGTGATGGCATAAACCGCAGCGAAGTAGCCCTCCGGAATGAACCCGGCAAGCCATTGGCGAAATTTCCTGCGGACCATGCCGCTATGCTGGAGGAAAAAGAGCAGGGAAAGTCCGAGATCGAACAGCAGCACCCAGCCCTGCCCCAGTCCGAAATTCACCAAGTTGAGGGAGCCGAAATACAGAAAGTGGGCGAAGATAATCAGCGAACCGCCGCCCAGGAGACTGGCGACCCCGGCGAGCAGGTAATGCAACATCAGGCGCGGCGTGTTCATCGCTCCATCCCCTTTTCCGTCATTGTTCGGCCACGGAATCATTTCCCTGGCCGAGATTCCGCAGAAACAGCCAGGCCAGCGGCGGCAAAATAATCAGGAAGGCATAGAGGAGCAGGTGAAAGGCCTGCTGCACGCCCATTTTGTCGGCCAGCATCCCCACCAACGGTCCGGTAACGATAAAGACGATGCGGAAGGCCAGGGACTGGAGGGAAAGGATGCTGGCCCGGTTCGCCGAGGGGGTTTCCACTTGCGTGTGATTGAGGAACATCGGTCCCCGCATGCCACGCATGCTGGTCAGGAGGTAGTAGAAAAGGAAGCCGCCGACCCCACCGATCAGTCCGAGGCCGAAATAGCCGGCCAGGATCATGACGATGAACAGCATGATCATCTTCCGGTCGCCCAGGAGGGAATGAACCCGGTGGCTGGCCAGGGCAAAGACCGCTACCGTCAGGTTGGCGCCGGTCCAGACCGGGCCAAACCAGCCGAGGGGTACGCCGTGCTGCTGCATGTAAGGCTGGATGAGCCAGACCGGGTAGAAGGAAGCAATGCCGAGGAAGGTGTTCAGAAGGATCGTGGCCCGCAGCTTGCGGTTTTCCACGAAGGCATAGCGGGTAATCCGCAGGGCCTCGGCCAGATGGGAGTGAATCTTGATGGCGGTATCCCGGGGAGGCTCCTTCATGGTACGGACCACGGAAAAGGCCAGCAGCCAGACCCCCACCTGGAGGAAAAAGGGCAGCAGCGGAGCATAGGCATACATAAGGCCTGCAAACAGGGCTCCGATGGCTTCGCCACTCTGGGAAAAGCCGTTCATCCGCCCCTCCAGGCGGGAGTAGAGGCCTTCCGCCTTTTCCTCCCGCAGGGTCTCGAAGAGCAGGGCGCTGTCGGAACCGCTGATGAATGACAGGGAGATACCGAGCAGGATCTCGGCGAAAAGGACACCGTTGAAGGTGGTGGCCAGGGTATAAAACCCCCAGCCGGCAGTGCCGAGCACGGTGGCAATGGTCAGGGCGGTACGGTAGCCAAGGCGGTCACTGATGTAGCCGGAGGGGTATTCCAGGAGAACGGAGGCTGCAGAGAAGATACTCTGCAGCAGCAGGATCTGCGTCAGGCTCAGGCCGATCTGATCCTTCCAGAAGAGGGTAATGATCGCCATGGGAAACAGCGTCCTCTGCAGGAAGGCGAAAGCGTAAAGCTTGCGGATGTTGGCGTGGAAATTCGTCATTCCACCTCTTCCACGTCCCGCCCGGAGAGGACGGAAAGGGGCTCCTCCTCCGTCACCTTGTAGCCGGGCCGGGCATACTGGTCTTTTTCCTTGATCAGCAACCAGTTCTTGTCTTTGCCCCCCCAGCGGGTGCGGATCAGGGCAAAACCGCCCTGGAGCTTTGTACCGTTGAGCCGGATCTTGGCGGCTCCCCGCTCGAGCATTTCGCTGAAGGTCTCCCCCTCCCCGATCGGCTCGAAAGTTCCGCGATCCCAGACGATGACTTTTCCGCCACCGTACTCCCCTTCCGGGATGCTCCCCTCGAAGTCGCCGTATTCCAGGGGATGATCCTCCACGGCAACAGCCAGGTGTTTTTCTGCCGGATCGAGACTCGGCCCCTTCGGTACCGCCCAGCTTTTCAGCACCCCATCGTCTTCCAGACGCAGATCATAGTGCAGGGTCCGGGCATGGTGCTTCTGGATCACGAACCGGAGGGCCGATTCCGTTCCCTTTTCTGAAGGATCGGACCCTCCTGCTGGTTCCGAGGTACGGTTGAAGTCGCGTTTTTCGTGGTATTTGTCGAGGGGCATGGTGTCTTCCCTACCATCATGGCTGAACCCAAAACCATATTTCTGCCACAGAGGACACACGTGTGCGCAGTAGCTTTAGCGAAGGCGGAGAGAGCACAGAGCAAACATAAGGGAAACTGATTAGCACTATTCTTCCGCTACGAAGATTGTCATCCCCGAATTTCTTTATCGGGGATCCATAATTACAGTCGGCTAGAGGCTGGATTCCCGATCAGAATCTCTTCGGGAATGACAGTTTTTGCAACAAGCAGAAGATTGATACTAATCAGGAAAGGGAATTTGATTTCTCCCCAACCTGTGTATCCTCTGAGACCTCTGTGAACTCTGTGGCTAGATGATTTTGGCTTGGATCAACCGCCCAACCCAACCAGCTCCCTGGCCTTGGAAACAACATTCTCCACCGTGAAGCCGAAATGTTTGAACAGCTCGCCCGCCGGGGCGCTGGCGCCGAAATGATCCAAGGCGATGATACCGCCCCGGTCGCCAACCCATTCGTGCCAACCGAAGGACGATCCGGCCTCCACAGCAAGCCTGGCCGTAACCGCAGGAGGAAGGACTTCGTCACGATACGCGACAGGCTGCTCCCGGAACAGCTCCCAGCTCGGCATGCTTACCACCCGGGCATCGATGCCATCCGCCAGGAGGGACTTTTGCGCCTCCTGGATCAGCGGCACTTCGGAACCGGTGGCGATCAGGATAATGTCTGGCCTGGCCTTCTTTTCCCGGGAAAGTATGTAGGCACCCTTCAGCACCCCTTCGGCACCAGCGAATTCATTCCTGTCCACTATCGGCAGGTTCTGGCGGGTCAGCACCAGCATGGTCGGACCGTTCGTCCGTTCCATGGCCGCGCGCCAGGCATAGGCGGTCTCGTTGGCATCGGCCGGGCGGATGATGGTTAGGTTCGGCATGGCACGCAAAGAGGCAAGATGCTCAACCGGCTGGTGGGTGGGACCATCCTCGCCGACCCCGATGGAATCGTGGGTCATGACGTAGATCACCGGCAGCCCCATCAGGGCGGCAAGCCGGATGGCCGGACGGGCGTAATCGGTGAAAACGAAAAAGGTGGCGCCGAACGGACGGACGCCGCCATGGAGCGCCATGCCCGAGGCACAGGCGCACATGGCGTGCTCGCGAATCCCCCAGGCGACGTTTCGCTCGCCATAGCTCCCCTTGGCCAGGTAGCCGCTGCCGGCGATCAGGGTCTTGGTAGAGGGTGACAGGTCGGCGCTGCCGCCCACCAGCCACGGCACCTTGGCCGCCACGGCGTTGAGAACCGTGCCCGATGAAGCGCGGGTAGCGATAGCGCCCTTTTCCGGCGCGAAGACTGGGATATCCGCGTCCCAGCCGGCGGGGAGTTCTCCTGAGAGGGCGGCGAGCAGGCGCTCTGCCAGGTCGGGATACTCCTTCCGGTAGGCAGCAAACCTGCTGTTCCAGTTCTCCTCCAGCTCCCGTCCTCGCTCGACCGCTTTACCCAGATGCAAGCGAACTTCTTCGGGAACAAGAAATTTCTCCTCCTCGGGCCAGCCGTAGAATTTTTTCGTCAGCCGGATTTCTTCCTCGCCCAAGGGTTCGCCGTGGGCCGAAGAGGTGTCCTGGCGATGGGGTGAACCATAGCCGATATGGGAACGGACAATGATCAGGGTGGGACGGTCCGCCTCAGCCCGGGCCGCCTGGAAGGCAGCAGTCAAGGCATCAAGGTCATTGGCCTCATCACCCAGGTCGAGAACATGCCAGCCATGGCCCTCGAAACGCTGGGCCGCGTCATCGGAGCAGGAGAGGGAGGTGCTTCCCTCGATGGTGATGTGGTTGTTGTCAAAGACACAGATCAGCTTGCCGAGCCCCAGATGGCCGGCCAGGGAGGCAGCCTCATGGGAAGCCCCTTCCATCAGGTCGCCATCACCACAGAATACATACGTTGCGTGATCGATAATTTCGTGGCCGGGTCGGTTGAACACGGCTGCCAGGTGAGCTTCCGCCATGGCCATGCCCACACTGTTCATGATCCCCTGGCCAAGCGGGCCGGTGGTGGTTTCGATGCCGGGGGTGTGGCCGTATTCCGGATGGCCGGGCGTTCTGCTTCCCCACTGGCGAAAATTCTTCAGATCGTCGAGGGACAGGTCATAGCCGGTGAGGTGGAGAATGGCATACTGCAGCATGGAGGCATGCCCGATCGAGAGAACGAAGCGGTCCCGATTGAACCAGGCGGGATTCTTCGGATTATACTGGAGAATCCGGTGCCAGAGGACGTAGGCAAGGGGCGCCAGTGCCATGGGCGTGCCAGGATGGCCGGAGTTGGCCTGCTGTACCGCATCCATGGAAAGTGTGCGGATCGTGTTGATGCTTAAAGATTCAATTCCGTGTGCCATGTTCATTTCCCTCCCAGGTACCGTGACAACTGGAAAAATTTTCAACCAAGCAGTTGCCGGTGCAGTAAATATATAGTATTTTTCTGTCGGGGCAAACTCTAAAGATCGGAAAACCCTGTCGGGATTGTATTTATGGCCGTTACCGTTACACTGGAAATGCCCGGTCGAAAAATATCCTATTGAAATCAACGAGACCAAACCATGAAACTTCGCGTCATAGTGTATGCTTTTTGGTCTCCTTCTCTCCTGGCAGTTTTTCCTGCCCGTGGCGCCGCATGCCGCTCTCAGCGAAGAAGAGATCCTCCGACAGATCGGTGTGGATGAGAAGCCGGGAGACAATGTCCCTCTGGATCTTCTGTTCAGCGATTCGGAAGGCTGGAAGGTCACCCTCGGGAAATTCTTCAGCGGAGGTCCGGTCATCCTGACACCCGACGGCCGGGGTGTCCGCTACCTGTAGGGCATCGAGCAGGAACCCCGGGATCTTCCTGCTGTTCCTCGCAGTACTGATTTTCGGCCTGTGGCGCGCCGAGAAACGCAGGAAAGCAAACAAAACAGGGGATGAAAGCTAATGCCAAACTACCCGATAGCCCATGGGGAGGTTTCCCGGATTGCCGCTCAAGTGGACGGCGTCTTTCTCTTCATCACCCTGATGGGTCTGATCTTTTTCATCATAACGCAGGGATTTCTGATATATTTTGCCGTAAAATACCGGCGAAAAAACCGGGAAGAACCCACCGAAACCCCTTACATTACCGGTAACCACTGGCTGGAGGCAATCTGGATAATTATTCCGTCACTGGTAGTACTGGTCATTTTCTTTTACGGCTATGCGGTATTCCACGACAGAAGGACCCCTCCACCGAAAATGTCCAACTTCCAGGGAGTATTGAAGGATAATGAGATAACTGCGATTATCGCGTATCTCTAGACGGTGAAGTAGAAAGGTGAAGGACGGGCTGAAGGGACGCAAAGGGAATCCGTCATGATAAATATGGTGTCTGTAAAAACCTACCGAGCCTAGATCTTCATCTGGCTGTCGCTGCTGGTTCTGACCGTGGTTACCTGGCTTGTTTCCTCTGTGAACCTCGGGTTGATGAATGTAGTAGTGGCGATGTTCATCGCCTCCCTCAAGGCCTCCCTGGTGGATATCTTGCTTCGCTAAAGGAAGTTTTTGGTTTTTAGTTATAAAAAAGGAAATCATGTCATTTTCCCAAGGTCAGTTCCCAGATGACAGCCAGGAAACGCAAGTACTATATTTGCAAACCCCACCCGGCTCCCGGCTTTCCTAACTCAAAACTCAACACTAAAAACTCAAAACCGTTTTTCAGGGAGGTTTCACATGCTGGGCAGAATCACTGTTGCACTCATTTTCCTGCTCCTCATCTGTGGTAACATGGTGGCCAAACTAAAGGCTGGACTCGCCTGTCCCGACTGGCCGCTCTGCCACGGGACGGTCCTTCCGCCCTTCCGGCTCGATATCTGGATGGAATACACTCACCGGTTGATCGCCGCGCTGGCGACCGTTTTTCTCCTGGTGCTCTCCTGGAAAAGGTTTGCAAGTTATCAGGGACTTGCCAAGGCCGTACCCCTGACAGCAGTCGCTATCATAGGAGTCGAAATCCTGCTCGGTTGGGTCGTGGTCCTGCGGGAGCTGCCGGTCCAGCTCACCACGGTCCACTTTATGGCCGGACTCACGGTATTGCTCCTGGCCTTCTACATGGCCGCTTTCGACGGTGAAGTTACCCCGGCCCGCTTTTCCCTGCAGGGACATGCCGGTCTGTTTTTCGGCATGGGCCTGGTGGTCTTTTCCCAGTCCGCCCTCGGGGCCTACGTTCAGCATGCCAAGGCCGGTCTGGCCTGTCCCGATTTCCCCACCTGCCGCGGCAGCTGGTTTCCTCACAACATGGGAGGAACACTCATGGCCCATTTTTCCCATCGGCTGGCGGCTGTTCTCATTCTCGTGACGATTGGGATGCTCTGCATAGCCGCTTTCCTCGATCCCGGGTTTTCCCGCTACCGGAAAATGCTTTTCGGGCTGTTTTTCCTCTGTCTCGGCCAGATAGCCGTGGGAGCTCTGGTTGTCCTCTCCGAACTATATTTCCTGGCAACCGGGCTCCATCTGCTGATCGCTCTCTCGATTCTGGTGCTCTTTTTCTACCTTTGGGCCGTCGAAATCCGGCAACAGGAGAATCCGTCATAAAAGGGAATAACCTTTCCACGTCTGCCACAACAGCCGGGACCCACGGAACCGGGCCTGGCCGGCTCGCTTCGGTGCTGATCCTCACCCGTCCCGTAATACTGGGACTCGTGGCCATGGCCGGATACACCGGCATGGTTATGGCAGCACGGGGGCTGCCCGCCCCCGGCACCGCCATGCTATGCGGAGCGGTTCTGCTCCTGGCTGCCGCCGGTTCTGCCATGATCAACAGCGTCCTTGACTTCCCCCTGGATTGCAAGATGACACGGCTCAAAGACAGAATAAGGGCACTGGAAAAACTTGGACAGACGAGGACTGTCCTGGTAGCCGTAACCATGATAGTTGCCGGAGTTATGCTGGCACTGGTGTATCTCAATCTCCTTGTCACCCTCCTGACCCTGGCGGCTGCTTTCGGTTATCTTGTCCCCTATACTCTCCGCCTCAAACGCACCTCGCCCTTCGGTACCATACCCGGCGCAATACCGGGGGCCCTCCCGGTTCTGATCGGTTACTGCGCGATCAGACCAATTATCGGTCTGGACGGCCTGATCCTTTTCCTTCTCGTCCTCCTCTGGCAGCCCCCCCATTTCTGGACCCTTGCGCTCCGCTACCAGGAAGACTATCGGGCCGCCGGGCTGCCGGTCCTGCCCGCAACCCTGGGCGAGCCCTATACGAAAACCTTCATCCTTCTCTACGCTTCAGCGCTGATCCCCCTGTCACTCTCGCTCTGGTTTTTCGGCTACTGCACAGCCTGGTTTGCCGTAATTGCGCTCCTTTCAGGAGGGATCTTTCTTGCCGCACTGATTCGCACCCTGGTCTTCAACCCCCGATATATCAATGCGTTTCGTGCAACCAACTGCTATCTGTCACTCATTCTTCTCCTCATTGTGGCAGATATTTGTCTTCAGTAGAGTCGGTTTCCGTGGGCGAAGAACTTTTACCCTGTGCAAAAACTGTCCTTTCTCTTTCTTTCAGAGGGAAAGATATGGTATATCCATAATCATTTATAAAAGTTCATGGCTGGCAATCGGCTCTGGACGGTAGGCTACTTGTATTCATTGGAGGCACGGAAGTGGACTGGGAAAAGGCAACTCGAATCGCCCATGCTATCGGCAGATCGCGGCTGCAGGTAATTAAGATTGATTTGTTCCGCAAGGCGGCCGACTACGCCCGCATGAGGGTTGACTGGCAGCTGTCGACCCCGGAAGAGCGACTGCTCATGGATGTCGACAGGACCAGGTCCCATGATGCATTTATCGAAGCATGCGATATGATGGGTCGTTGTATGGAGGATGAAAAGGAAGATTTCTCCTGGAGAGAAGATCTGGGAAAAGATCGTAAGGAAATCGGGGATTTTGCCTGCTACCTGCACCTTATTCTGGGACTTGTTGCCCGCTGACCGGGAACTGTTTCGCCAGTAAAGTGGCAATCTGATTTTATTCGTCGATGTCGGGAGGCAGGTACAGCTCGCCGTCGATGCCACCCTGGCCGCTCACGGCATCCTCAACCCATTCATGGATATTGTTCTCGACAATTGCTTTCAGGTCTTTTGTCAGCTTCTCGTGTCGCTGCTTGTCGTAGCCGGCAAGCTCCCTGACCTCGAAATGGACATGGGGGCCGGTTGATCTCCCGGTACTCCCGGAAAGAGCGATGACCGTTGTACTGTCCACTCGGTCTCCGGCCGTGACTTTTACCATGGCATTATGGCCGTACAGGGAAATAATTCCATTGCCGTGATTGATGGCAACCAGGTTTCCGTACCCTTTATAGGGCCCGGCAAAATATACTGTGCCCTTTTGCACCGGATATACCGGCGTTCCTTCAGGAACAGCAATATCAATACCCCGGTGATAGACCATCCTGCCGCTGCCAAAGGGGTCGAGACGCCAGCCGATACCAGAGGTAACCTTGCCGCCATCCACAGGCAAAGTGCGTTGCGCAAAGGATAACGTGGGAAACAGCAGCAGGAATGCAAGGACATACAAGGACCGAATAGGTTTCATCAAGGTAGCCTTCTGATAAATTTCGACGTGAACCGGTGAGACTGGTTTCTGGACACGAAATCACGCCGTTTATTCAATTTTGAACCAGAACTTGAACTGTAATATTACACCCTGCTCCACAACGAGTCAATGACCGTTAATCTGCAGGAACAACTCCGCACGGGAACCCCGTGGACGCCGTTAAGATTCACCCCGACAGGAAATGCACCTTATCCGACACATTGTCTATAGCATGTTATTTACTGGCGCACGAGGGAGTAAGCTATCATGTCAAAGCCTGTAATTGCCATCACCATGGGAGACCCCTGCGGGGTCGGCCCCGAGATAATCGCCATGGCACTGGCGAATCCTGATATTGAAAACCTCTGCCGTCCCCTGGTGCTCGGAGACCAGACAGCCATGGAACGGGCGCTGGCCGTTACCGGCCTGCCTTTGAGGCTGGAAATCCTTCCTGAAGGGCTGCCGCCGAAAAGCACCAAAGGCGTCATGTATCTTCGCCCTCTCTCCCGCCTCGCACCCACCGACATGGAATATGGCGGCCCATCCTCTGACGCAGGCGATGCCATGTATCGCTATATCAAGGAGGCCGTTTCTCTCTGTCTGAGCGGGGAAGCAGCGGCAATGGCTAATGCGCCCATCAGCAAGGAGGCCATGAACCGGGCCGGTCACTACTATCCTGGACATACCGAGCTGGTGGCGGAGCTTACCGGGTGCTCCGATTATGTGATGATGCTGGCAGGCGACCGTCTGCGGGTTACTCTCGTCACCATTCACGAGGCTATCTCCAATGTGCCGCGCTTGATCACCTTTGACAAGGTTCTTTCCACCATCCGGACCACCCACCGCAGCCTCCATACCTATTTCCGAAAAAATCCCCGGCTCGCGGTCCTGGCCCTGAATCCCCACTGTGGCGAAAAAGGCCTCTTCGGGGACGAAGAGCGTCGCTTTATCAAGCCTGCCGTCGAGGCAGCCCGGGCAGAAGGCATTGATGCCCATGGGCCCCTTTCCGCCGACATGCTCTTCTATTTCGCTGCACAGGGGGAATACGACGGGGTTGTCTGCATGTACCATGACCAGGGTCTCATCCCTTTGAAACTGCTTCATTTTCATGATGGCGTCAACGTCACGCTGGGACTGCCTATCATCCGCACTTCCGTGGACCACGGAACTGCCTACGACCTTGCAGGAACCGGCCGCGCATCAGCCCTCAGCATGGATGCCGCCATCAGGATGGCAGTGGGAATGGCGAAAACAGCCAGTGGCAAAAGCCTGGCGAAACCAAAAAAACCGGCCCAATAGTACGAAATTCAAGCAAAAACAGCTGAGCTTTTTTGGCAGAAGACGCAGAACAGAGAAAAGAAGTTGCACGTCTTACTTCTTGCGCCTTACTTCTCTCCAGGAACTTTTCCAGAGGTACTGTAGTGAAAATCACCTTGAATCTGAAAAAAACCATCCTGATTGTTGCCGGACTGGTTGTTCTGTATGCAGCCTATATCGGAATTTCCCTCTTCTTTCTCCCCTCGGTTGACACCCTGAAGAATCGCCGCATGACCATGACAATTCAGGTCAAAGACTGGAAAGGAAAGTATCATCCCCTGAAAGTCGGGCCAAAGAATGCTTACTGGACGCCATCGGCGGCTATCCCACCGGAGATGAAGTGGGCGGTCATTCTTGCCGAGGATTCGAACTTCTACCAGCACGAGGGAGTTGACGTAAAAGCCATAAAAAACGCCATCAAGTACGACCTGGAAAAGAAAAGTTTCAGCCGCGGCGCCTCAACCATTACCCAGCAAGTGGCGAAAAACCTTTTCCTGTCCCGGGAAAAAACCATCAGCCGCAAGATCAAGGAGATCATCCTTGCCCGCAGCATGGAGGAAGAGCTGACCAAGGGGCGGATTCTCGAACTCTACCTGAACGTGGTTGAGCTGGGGCCAATGGTCTTTGGTGTCGGTCACGGAGCACACTACTACTTCGGCAAACCGGCCTCGGCACTTACCCCACGGGAGTGCGCCTTTCTCGCCGCGATGCTCCCCGGTCCACGGCTCGCCTATAATCCCTATCGGAACATGCGAAAAGTCGTCCGACGCTCAGACATGATCCTGAGACTGCTACGACGGAAAAGGGTGCTATCGGAGAGTGAATATCAGGCAGCCCTGGCAGAGGAGCCGAATATCTCCGGTCTGCAGCGTAAGGTTGATGAAAGTATCCAGAAGCAGGAGCTGTTGGAAAACATGAGCAGTGCCGTGGTGCCGGAACTTCCCATAGGTGACAGCCAGCAGGCCCCTGTACCGCCGGCAACGGAAGAAAACCCGGTTGCCGGATCCCCTTCCGGGGTAGCCCCAACACCAACGGACGGAATTGTTCAGCATCCGGAACAATCTCCCGCCAACCCGTCTCTTCCTGAGGGAGAAAGAACAGAATAATGTTGTATTGTCAGGATAGTCCGGAATAGAAAAGAAAAACTGGTACTTAGGGAAAAACCTGGAAGGAAAGATTCGGAAAAGGATCACGTAAGGTAACAATAAAATGAGGCCGGAGCCTCATTCACAGCAATAGATAAAAAAAACCCCCAGACCTTGTGATCCGGGGGGGCAACTCATCCAAAAATCTTTTTCAGCAAAGTACTTAACCAGCCGGCTTTCGGCTTTCCTGCTGAAGCAAAATTCTCTCTTACTTCTTTAATAAAAACGGCAAGTTCTGTTTCATTCTGCTGTGCTTTTTCCATCTGACTAACCCCCTTGAATATCCAATGTATCAGGCAACCGCACTCACGGTGTACCTCAGTAAACGAAAAAACAGCCCCCTTGCGGAAGGCAGGACCTGCAACGCATTTTTCCTGCGGCCGGCAACTAAATCGATTGAAAGGATATCCGGGGAATTGCTTCAGGCGCCGGCATGTGATTTCTTCAGCATCGTGCGAGAAAAACCTTCGCACATTCAGGCGGATAATACTCGCATTGAGAAAATATTCAAGAAAAATCTGCCACAAATCCCTTTACAGGGAAAATTTTCTCATGAGGCCCCTGCAGTCCGTTCACGTGGATGGGTTTGTCATCATCAGAGTCTGCTCGTTCAAGGCTCACGCGAGTATTCGTTCAGAAGTTCCGCAAACCCTGGCCGAGTTACCACATTGCATGCCGGCAAAGTGCAACAGGATCAGCAAGGGCCGGGTCAATTCCATTAGTCATTTGAATAGTGTCCGGCTGCATATCTTCGGTAACCTGGAGAAGATGATCAGCTCTTTCATCGCGTAAACCTCTGACACGGAATTGCTACGTTAAACCCTGAATTCTTCCACCCGCGCCTCATCAAATTCATGGACAACCGGCATGATGCTTTCCTTCCATCCCGTACAACCTTGACCGAACAGGTGGTCCCCTGCCGGGCCTTGGTATAGCGGAGGAGAATTTTGGCTGCTCTTTCCAGCAGATCAGGCTCGATCTTTCCGGTGACGACGCCCATCGGACTGCTGCCGTCGGCCCAGCGCATCATGCCTCACCAGGCTGGGCGGCATTTTCCAGGGCCAGGTTATCCGCCTCATTGCGGCCAATGACTAACTTTGGTCCGCGGGACCGATTCGAAAGTGGCGGCCAGTCTTCAGCAAGGATAAAATCGCGAGGTATCCAGCTGGTCGGCGTGGTCGAAAACATCGCGAATTTTGAAAGAAACGAAGGCTCGGTAAGGAGGCAGCCACCGGCAGGACAGGGATAATCCGTGATTCCAGATCTTCGGCAATCTGCATCTGCTCCTTGCGGGAACGTCCCGTGATTGCCTAGCAGCTTTTCCCTGTCCAGCCAGCCCTCCTGTTCAGGGATGGTACGGCGTGAAGTGCTTGGCTGACAGAGGCCGGAGCAGCAGACCTTCCAACCCGCATTCCCGCTCAACCAACCGCATGGAATCGCGCCGCTGGCTCATGGGGCGTTGTCCGAGACACCTCGCCGGTAATGATGAAGTCGGCCCCGACTTTCGGCCATATACTCCTTGGCCTTGCGCAGAAAGAAAATGCGGCAGTCGATGCAGGGGTTCATGCCGCTGCCGTAGCCATGTTTCGGTTTTCTTGATAATTTCCAGGAAATCGATGCCCATGATTCATGACTTTCAGAGGGATCTGCGAGCTCCCGGCCGCACGGACTGCTTCGGACTCACATCCGGCATTTTTCTCTTACAGGTGAAGAAGGGGGAAGTAAAATTGATGGCCTCGACTTCGATACCCTGCTCCTGCATAACTTTGACGGCAAGAGTCGAGTCGAGTCCGCCGGAAAAAAGCGCAAGTGCTTTTCTTTTCATTGATTTCTCCTGTGGCGCCGTACCATCGCCAAACCGGAATAGGAGAACGGTGTCGGACCTTTATTTTTGTGAAGCGATCATACTGGGAGATGAAATTCGTCGCCCTACAAAGGACTCCACACCAGATGGACAAAATGTATAGCCTGCCACATTTGATGCTACACCGGTACTGCAGATTTCGGCGGGACCAGCTTTACTCTGGTGAAATCAGGATGACTGACAGAATTATTTTGGCTTACTAAACAAGTTTCCTGAGACTCAAGTTTTTTGCCCATTATCCGATATACTATATGAGCCGCCGATCACCTTCCGGATCGGACAGGCTCGAGAGGAGTGAAGCATGGACAATCTGGTGAAAAAGGGTGCCCTCGGCACCATTCTCTGCACATCGGGGATCATCACCAACGATGACATACGACGTGCGCTTGACGAGCAGCTGGCCTCCGGATGCCGTTTCGGTGAAGCCCTGGTCAAACTGGGCATCGTGGAACAGGAAGATATCGACTGGGCTCTGTCCAATCAGCTGGATATTCCCTATGTCCGCCTCAGCGAGAAAATCATCGACCGGAGCGCCACCCAATTAATCCCGGGAGAACTCGCCCGGAAATACAACCTGATTCCGATAATCCGAACAGGGGATGAAATCCACATCGCCCTGGCCGACCCTCTGAATATGGCAGCTGTTGCCCGGGTTGAAGAGGTCACCGGCTGCACGGTAACCGTTTCCATTCCGATTATCCGCGAATTGCGCGAAATGCTCGACATCTTTTACGGCCCGGAGCGTGACGACGTAACCTTCGGCTTTACTTCAACCTGCTTCAGCAAGGAGATCCTGGAGAAAATCAACGCCGACAGAAGCGGTGCAAGCCTGTTGGAATACCTGATCCTCTTTTTTCTCCAGAACGGAATCAGCTCGATTTCCCTCCAGCCCGGAGGGGGAACTGTCCATGTTTCTGGTCGCCGGGGAAGCACTTTCCGCGAGATTGGCCGTTTTCCCGTCAGTTCCTACCCGGAACTCGTTGCCTGCATCAGAAAAATCACCCGGATAAACGGCTCCCGTGAAAGTGCCTCCCGTGGAGAGTTTGTCTTCCGCTACCGGGAAACCGACATCATTCTCCAGGCATCGCTGGTTCGAGCGGTTGAAGGTGATTTGATCACTTTCAGCTTCCGGCCCGACCTTTCCTTTCCGTCCGGACTCCATGAAATGGGTCTCACCCCGGATACGTCTGAAAAATTCCGGTCCCTCGGATCTCCCGGAGCAGGACTTGTCCTTTTTGCTTCCTGGAACTGCAAGGAGCGCGACCGGTTTCTCGACCTGTTCCTCCATGAAATGGATACTGCAGGAAGAAATGTCGTCCTTCTGGGCAATGGCATTGGAAAAGGAAATGTACCGTACCCCCGGATACTTCTCCGGCCGGATGCTCCTGAAGAGCTTGAGATGGCGATCACAGCACTAGGCGATCATTCGCCAAATGTAGTGGTGATCGATGATGCTTCGGACAACCGTTCCTTCCTCACAGCATGGAAAGCAGCGATGCGGGGCACTCTCTTGGTTGCGGGGATTTCCTGTTCCGGCCTTGACGGGGCCTTTGAGCAGCTCCTTCAGCTGCGCCGGACAAACCGTACTCTTGCCTCTGGCATTCGGGGCCTTGTCGCATTCACCAGTGTCAAGACCCTTTGCAGTTCATGCCGTGAAATTGGTCCAGGAGCAGAACACCATCAGGGACAGTCCGGCAGCGAAACGGTATTTCATGCCCCGGGCTGCCCGGAGTGCCGCTATTCAGGATATGGCGGAAAGAAATTTCTGCTGGATATCCTCCCCTTTGATCAGGAACTGCGGCAAGTTTTTTCCTCAGCACGGGAGAGCGCCGATCTCTTCACGTACCTGAAAGGTAAGGGATACCACGGCATACCTGAAAAATTGGCAGAAATGCTCCGCAACGGGGAGATCTCCCCGGATGAATATCAGGCCGCGCTGCCTCAGTAATCGGACAAAATGCAACGGAGACACAATCCATGGCACGAATAGACGCGCTTTTCAAAATGATGCAGGAACAAGGAGCTTCCGACCTTCACCTCAGCACCGGCTCGCCCCCGATTTTCCGCCTCCATGGCGACATGGTTCGCCTTAATTTTAAAACCCTCTCCCATGAGGAGTTGAAGGTCATCCTCTTCGAGATCCTGACAGAAAAACAGCGAAGCGATTTCGAGACCCGAAAAGATCTGGACTTTGCCTACTCCATTCCGGAACTGGCCCGGTTCCGTGGCAACATCTTCATGCAGCACAAAGGTATCGGTGCCGTCTTCCGCATCATCCCGAGCAAGATCCTTACCGCCGACGACCTGGGGCTGCCGGAAGGGGTCCGGCGGATGACCCGGTTGAAGAAAGGGATGGTACTCGTCACCGGCCCGACCGGCTCTGGCAAGTCCACCACCCTGGCTGCCATGATCGACCTGATCAATTCCACCCGGAAAGAGCATATCCTTACCCTGGAGGATCCCCTGGAATTCATCCATGAAAACAAGGAATCGCTCCTGAACCAGCGGCAGATCGGTGAGCACTCCGAGAGCTTCACCGCAGCTCTACGGGCAGCCCTGCGTGAAGATCCCGATGTGATTCTTGTTGGCGAGATGCGTGATCTGGAAACCATCAGTCTTGCCATGACCGCTGCTGAAACCGGCCACCTGGTGTTTGGCACACTCCACACCAACTCCGCAGCCAAAACCATCGACCGGATCATCGATGCCTTTCCCCGTGACGGACAGGAGCAGATACGTGCCATGTTGTCCGAATCTCTCAAGGGGGTCGTCTGCCAGCAGCTGCTGAAGACCGTCGAGGGTAAGGGGCGGGTTGCCGCATTCGAAATCATGGTGGGAACCCCGGCCGTGGCGAACCTGATCCGTGAAGGGAAGACCTTCCAGATCCCCTCTATCATCCAGACAGCCAAGAAGGACGGAATGCAGCTCATGGACCAGCACCTCATCGACCTTCTGAAGACCAAACGGGTCACGCCGGAAGAAGCGTACCGCTGTGCCCAGGAAAAGAAGCAGTTTGAGCAGTATCTCCCGGACCAGTCAGCGAATTCACCTTTGTGAACGTGGTAAAAAAATCATTCAATCAGGTCTGAGTACGAAGGATTATTGCTTCCGCTGCGGACTCTGTGTGAGGCAGTTCGGCTCTTGGCAACAGGTGTCAAAGGGAGCCGATCTGTTTGCACAACGGTTTTTGTGGTCAGGTCACCGTTGAAAGGATGGTACTGCATCATCCCGCAACCATTCCAAGGCTTGCTCGCGGCTGCTGAATACCTGGATCGACATGGGGAGGACACCTTCGGACAAAATCTGATACATTCTCGCAAATCCGAAGGTTATTGTGGATGTGGCTACTAACGCATTCTTTTTGTGACGAAGCTTCTCCTTCCTCATCTCGAGGAAGGCAACAATATTTCTGATATCGCCTGATCCAAGGGGACTGGTATCAAGTGACGAAAATTCCACAAGAAGATTGTAGTTGAGGTCATAATAGGCAGGCTCCAGCAGATCTTCAACAAATGACCGGAACCCGCTGGTCGAGGCAGCTCCCCGGGCATTCACCTCCACATAGCGCTCATCATGGTTTATGCTGAGCCAATATTCCATCATTCCCCCATGTCAGCTGCTGGTAACGACCGCAAAAACACTTTGGACTTGCTGTTTCAGGACAAATCATAGAGTTCGGGCCGTCGGTCCGCGAGCACCCGCATCCTCAACCGCAGTTCATCTGCATCACATAAATCGATGGTGGCGGTAAGGAGTTCTTCTTCCCTTTCACTCGCCTCCAGCACCAGTTTCCCCCACGGATCGATGAGCACCGAATTGCCGAAATATTGGACAACTCCGTCCGGGCCGAAATCCTCACTCCCCACCCGATTGACGCCCACCAGAAACATCTGATTTTCGATGGACCGGGCCCGCAAAAGCACCTGCCAGTGATCGAGCCGCGGATGGGGAAAAGCGGCAGGAGAAAGCACCAGTCGAGCGCCTTTGAGCGCATGGCTGCGAAACAGTTCAGGGAAGCGGATATCGTAGCAGATGGAGAGGCCGATTTTTCCCCAGGGAGTGTCCACCACTGTCAGGGAATCTCCGGCCGCCAGGTGCCGGTCTTCGTGCAGCAGGCTGAACAGGTGAACCTTCCGATAGACCCCTGCCTGATCTCCTTCGGCATTGAAGAGGATCGAGGTATTGGCGATCCTGCCCTCTTCCGTCACTGAAGGCAGCGAACCGTTGATCCAGATGCGATGGCGCCTTGCCAGTGCAGCAACTCGCTCTATGACCCCTTCGTGTTCTTCAGCCTTTTCCGCAAGATAGGACCAGTCAAATCCGGTGGTCCACATCTCGGGAAAGCAGATAAGGTCGCTCCCTCGCCGCACTGCTTCGGCGATCAGCGTCTCGGCCTTGGCCAGGTTCACTTCCGGCTGTCGGCACGCAACCTTCATCTGGGCCAGGGCAACGTTCAGCCGCGTATCACTCGATTCAGGCAAGACTTTCTCCCACTTTCCTCTCTGCTGCATTTCTAATGATTTTCCCATGGATTGGCGTCATTGCAAGTACTACAGGGGAAACTCTCATAAACTGCCATCGAAAGCAGCTATGCCCGGAGCAGAATCAGGGACACAACCGTAAGGATAATGCCGGTGACGCCTAGGGGTGTCGGGCGCTCGCGGTAGATCAGGATAGACAGGACAACGGCGACCACGAAATGCATGCTGGTTATCACCGTCACCAGGGAAAGGGGGCCACGTGAAAGCCCTTCCAGGTACGCATAATACCCGACCACGTTAAGGACGCCCATGATGCAGCCAATGCGCAGCGATTCACGGCTTCCGGCTACAGCTTTCTCCTGCCGCCTCCCCCGTTCACCAAATCCGGCGACAAACAGGGTGGAAAGTCCATATGACACTGCAATAAAGGCAATTTTGTCCGTACCGTGAGCAGCAAATCGGCTGGAAACAGCAGCTGCTGCCCCTGCAAGGATTGCTGCAGCAACAAACAGGAATCCCTTTGCTGACTTGCGCTCCGCTTCTCCGCCACCAGCCCGTTCACGGGCAATGAGGAGAACGGCAGCCAGGGCAAGGACAATGCCGATTTGCTGGCGACCAACGACCTGCTCGTGGAAGAAAAGGAAGGATATTACCACGACAAGAACCGCATCGAGGCGGATGAGAGGGTAGGCTATGCGAGCAGGGAGTTTTTTCAGTGCCTCAATGTGGGTAACCGTTGCCAAGAGAAAAGCAAGGCTGTTGGCAAGGCCGACCAGCAGGAGGAAGGAAAGATCGGGAATCGAAGCGTTCCGGATAAAGAAGACCGCGGCACTGATGACGGTTACCGTTGCCATGAACGACAGGGTCGTCACGGCGGTGTCGCAGGATCTTTCTGCTGCTACCTTGTAGAAAAAACGCTGTAAGCCCATCAACAGCAGAGCGGCAAGGGCAAAGGGAAACCAGCCGGTCATTATGTCCACCTAGGGTCGGAGATCAACAGATAGGGTTGTGGCTCCTCGTCAGAGCCGGCTATGCCTGCGTCGCCTCGCCTTGCCAGGGCCAATCTCCTCGGAATTACTGAAGCGAACTACCTGTACAAGGCACTGGACACGACGTGCATTACCCATACTAATAGGTGTTATTCCGCTGTATTGCAAGCTGAAACCAAGCGCCACGCGTTGACTTTTCTCACAGGCTGTGGAATCATGCCACTATGAAAATCATTGCTGATATGCATACCCACTCCGTGGCCTCGGGCCACGCCTACTCCACTGTCAACGAGATGGCTCAGGAAGCGAGCCGCAAAGGACTGCAGGCCTTCGCCCTTACCGATCACGGACCTGCCCTGCCGGGTGGCCCCCACCTCTATCATTTCGGCGCCATGCGCTTCATTCCGCCCTGGATTGCAGGGGTCAGGATCCTGCGCGGAGTTGAGGCAAATATCATTGACCTGGACGGTTCCCTTGACATGCCGGACAGCTACCTGGCAAAGCTCGATTTTGTCATGGCTGCCTTTCATGAGGATTGCGGTTTCAATGACCAGGGAATTGACAGAAATACCGATGCGGTCCTGCGGGCAATGAGCAATCCACGTGTCAAGGCCATTGCCCATTCCGGCAACCCGGCCTTTCCCATCCATTTGGAAAAACTCGTCCAGGGTGCCTTGCAAACCGGAACGGCACTGGAGATCAACAATTCCTCCTTTGCCATGAGCCGGAAAGGAAGCAGACCCCGCTGCGAGCAGCTGGCAACGCTGATAGCCCACTCCGGGGCAAAGGTTGTCGTGGGGAGTGATGCGCATATCGCCCAAGGGGTAGGCGAATTCGACAATGCGATTGAAGTTCTGCTAAAGGCGGGAATTCGCTCTGAACAGGTGGTTAATTCCTCATACAAGAGGCTGATGGCTTTTCTCGGGCTGGAAGAGGTACCTGAAAGGCAACAAGACGCCGGATAGGAAAGAGTACCTCAGGCCCTGGGCCGATCCAGGATTTCCCGGACCTTTCCCATGAACTCTTCGGGAGGCTGGGGTTTTGCGATAAAATCGAACTCGCTGCCGATTCCACTGGAGCTGTTGAGGATATCGCCGGTATAGCCGCTGGTAAAAAGAACCCTTATATCGGGCCGGAGAGTCCGGATTTCCTCAAAGACCTCCTTGCCATTCATCTTCGGCATAATCACGTCGAACACCAGCAAATCGATCACATTCTGATATTCCAGAAAGAGCTCCAGGGCCTCCTTGCCATTTGCGGCCTCGATCACACAATATCCGCATTCCTCAAACAGTTCCCTGTTCAGCCTGCGCAAGTCATCATCATCCTCAGCAATAAGGATGGTTTCAGTCCCGGTTTTCATCGGGGAAGGACAGGTTGCATCGCTCCTCCCCTCCCCTCCCTGAACCAGCGGAAAGTAGAGAGAGACCTCGGTCCCTTCTCCCGGCTTGCTGGAAACCAGGATAGAACCGTTCTGCTGCTTGATGATCCCGTAGACGATGGCGAGTCCCAGTCCGGTTCCTTTCCCCGGCTCCTTGGTAGTAAAGAAAGGTTCAAAGATTTTTTCCCGGGTTTTTTCATCCATTCCGATTCCGCTGTCTACCACCGAAATGCGGACAAAAGTCCCGGCCTGACCGGAGCCGAATGAAGGTATTGATTCCGCTCCCAGCTCTTCCAGCCCGGTGCTGATAGAGACCACCCCCCCACCAGGCATGGCATCGCGGGCGTTAGTGACGAGGTTCATCAACACCTGCTCAAGCTGGCCATCATCAGCCATAATAATAAGTCTGCTATCAGCAAGCTCTGTCCTGAATTCGATATCCTCCCTGATGAGTCGGGACATCAGCTTTCCCATTTTCTCTATGGCTTCATTGACGTTCACATGGTGCGGGTTCGAGATTTGTTTACGGCTGAACGTCAGAAGGCTCCGTGTAAGTCCGGAGGCTCGCTCCGCCGAGGTAAGGATCTGGGCGGCAAAATGCCTCAACGGGCTATGCTCCTCCGTCTTCATCACCATGAGGTGGCCATAACCGATAATGGCCGTCATGATATTATTGAACTCATGGGCCACTCCCCCGGCAAGCTGTCCGATCGCCTCCATTTTCTGGGAGTGATTCAGCTGATTTTCCAGACGCTTTTTCTCCTCCTCCGCCCATCTGCGGTCACTGACATCGGTGGTTGTCCCTGTCATCCGGAGGGGTTTGCCCTGGTCATCCCATTCCACTACCTTACCGCGGTCCAGGACCCATTTCCACTCTCCGTTGCGCGTCTGCATCCGGTATTCAAGGGAATAGTGGGGAAGAGATCCTGCAAGATGTTTCGCTATCATGGCACGAACGGCAGGGACATCCTCCGGGTGAATCAGCTCGACACCATCCTGGAAGCGTTGAGTAACCTCTGGCAGGGTCAAGCCGAGGATCTCGGCCCAGCGATGACTCAGCCTGACTTCACGGCTCACGAGCGACCAGTCCCAGAAACCGTCGTTGCTCCCCTCCAGGACCAGGTTCAGCTGCTCTTCACTTTCCCGGAGTCCCTTCTCGACCGTTCTAACCTCTTCGAGAGTCCGCATCAGCAGGCTCGTCCTCTTCTCGATTTCCCGGTCCATGTGGGTCACCAGGCGGTGATTGATGATCAGCTGACCTAGACAGTTGCAATAGACCACCAGAAGCCGCTCATGCCATTCAGTGAAAAAGTGTGCTCGGGGATGGGAAACATTCAGGACCCCGAGAACTTCGCCGCCGGGCTGAAAAATGGGCACACTGATGAGGGAACCGATAGCGTGGCCGGGAACTGCCTTGAAACGTTCATCAGATGAACAATCACGGCAATGCTGAAGCGTCTTGCCCTGGACCGCAAGGCCCATGATCCCTTCACCGATTGAAGCGTCGAGGGAAACGGAATGCCGCGACACGTTATCTTCTGGTGCATCGAGGAGGATATCGTCCCAGTCAAGCCCGACACAGTTGACAAGCTGGTCTTTCTGGAGAAGAAAAATGGAGCAGCGCTCCATGTCCATGTTTTCCATCAGCCCCCGCAGGGCCTTTCGGAGGATGATTTCAAGATTGGGATAGCGGATATCGAGGGAGCTGAGCATGCTCAGAGCGGAAAAAGAATCGAGCAGATTGATAATCTGGTCGTTCAGTTCGGTAAACGCTCTGTCCGTCAGGCAGCTGTCCATTTCATTCTCCCGATGCCATCAATCCAGCCATGCTGTGGAGATCATCCAGCTGTCCATCCAGGGTCAGCTGCATTTTTTCCAGTGCGGGCTCCCCGATTCCCAGGAGGGACTCCATCTCTGGCTCTCTCATCACAGTTCCGTTTGTAAAGAGCCGCAGGGCCTGGCGCTCAGCATATCCGACCAGGAGAACGATGGGCCAGAAATCACCACGGTAGTCCACCATCTTGTGATGTTCCATAACGCAGACGATATCTCTGGGCAGGTGCCACTTCCGGGCAAGCCAGCCGCCGGCCTGGGCCTGATCCATGCCGAGAACAGTGCGTATTTTATCGCTTACCGAGGGAGTTTCTTCATCAAAGGGGAGAGAAAAGGCCCGGGAAAGTTCGACGGGGAACAGGTGGGCAAGCACGGTAACACCGAGATTATGGAGCAGTCCGTTCAGGTGTATGTTGTCGATATCCTGACGCAGGGTGGAATCCAGAGCAGGAAGGAGAGACTGCGAGATCTGAGCAGTTACCATGGCGGAAAACCAGTACTGGTCCGGGCGAAATCCACTGCATTTCTTTACATCAAAAACCTCGCTGAAAGCAAGTCCCATGACAAAACTCTTCACCAGCTTGATGCCGAGAACCTTATGGATAGCATCGTAAATAGTTCGCACGCCTCCCGGCCAGCCGAAATAGGCGGCATTTGCCATGCCAAGGAGCCGTGCGGCTATGTCGGGAGCCTTTTCAATGGTTTCGGCCAGCTCCGATATGTCCGCATCAGGAGACATGCAGAGAATTTTTTGGGCAATCAGAGGCATCGGAGGAATTTCTCTCAGGAGAAGAATCCTCTGTCGAACCTCGGCAGCATTAACCTGTGCATCCATTCCATCTATCCTTTCGCGGTCTGCTCCTTCGCCCAAGGGATCCGCTGGTCCTCACTTTTTCTGAAAATCCGGCAGCTTTCGCCACGTTCCCGGCAGTGATGCTTCCAGAAATTTCGCGTACAAGTACAGCAAAAATACTATCTCTTTCGATAGTTACACCGGGAAAGATAGCGTTCTCCATTCTTTTCGCGGAATCGGATGAAAACTTGAATTTATTTTACAACAGGGGCGGAATAGAACGGCAGCTGACCGTTACTCCTCTTTCTGAAAGGTTCCTTTTTCCTGACACTGGGGACATTTTTGGGGTTTACAGCGACCTTCCTTCGAAAATCCGCAACTCTTGCACTTCCACACAGCCATGATCCACTCCTTTCAATGGTTGATTTCTGGTTTTTAACCTTTGCTGCCGATTCTCAACAGATTCGGGGCAACTGCTCACCGGCCAGCATCTCAACAGCCCGCGTACCCCCGACAAGGGTTACCATCCTAACCTTGCCGCCAGCCCCATCGGTAACCTCGCCGATAATAGCTGCATCCCGTCCCAGGGGGTGATCCTTCATCCTCTCAAGTACCTTCTCCGCAACGTCCGGTGCAACGATCACGAGAACCTTCCCTTCATTCGCCACGTACAGCGGATCAAGACCAAGTACCGCACAGACCCCCCGGACCGCTCCCTTCAAGGGAAGTGATGCTTCATCAAGGGTAATGGAGACATTTGACTGGATGGCTATCTCCTTGATGGTGGTTGCAACGCCGCCGCGGGTCGGATCACGCAAGACATGGATCGCCGATCCTTCCTCCAGCAGGCTCTCCACAAGGCCATTCAAGGGAGCGCAGTCGCTCAGGATGTCCGTGTCCAATTCGAGGCCCTCACGTTTCGCCATGACGGCAACCCCATGATCACCAATGGTACCGTTGATCAGGATTTTGTCCCCAATCCGGGCATTTGCCCCCCCGATCTCCAGCTCATGACGGAAAAAACCGATGCCGGAGGTATTGATAAATATCCGGTCCGCTTTTCCACGCGGCACGACCTTGGTGTCTCCTGCAGCAATGACCACCCCTGCCAGATCCGCGGCCTCCCGCATGGAGCGGAGGATTTCGGCGAGTTCTCTGCGGCTGAAGCCCTCTTCCATGATAAGTCCGACACTGATGGCGATCGGTTGCGCCCCGACCATGGCCAGGTCGTTGACCGTGCCGTTAATGGCCAGGTGACCAATGTTTCCGCCGGGGAAAAAAATGGGGTCCACTACATACGAGTCGGTGGTAAAGGCAAGTCGCCGTCCCTCATGATCCAGGATCGCCGCATCGTTTTGCCCCGCTGTCGGAATTCCGGACAGGGTGGGAATGATAAGCTCATCCAGCAGCTGATGGGAAAGTCTGCCGCCGCTGCCGTGTCCGAGCAGTATCAGGTCGTTGTCCACAGTTTACTCCTTGCTCTATCGTTCTCAAATTATGAATTGGGCACGTCAAACAGCGCCGCTACAAATCTATTTCTACCACGCCCATGACTGTCCATCAACCTTCAGCTTTCTACCTTTAGCCCGCATCTCCATACTTAAAGGCCGCGGCGCAGCTCCCCTCTGAAGATACCATGCAGGCCCCGACCGGTTGCTCCGGAGTGCAGGTAGTCCCGAACAGGGGACAGTCGAACGGCGTGATTTTTCCTTTCAGCACCTCACCGCAGCAGCAGCCTTCCGGCTCCCGTGGCTCCTCCACCGTTACCGGGAGCGCTTTTTCCGCATCAAAGCGGGCAAACTCCGGCGCTATGGCAAGACCACTCCCCGGAATTACGCCCAATCCTCGCCAGGCAGCATCGGACGGAACAAACACCCGGGAGAGGAGCTCCCTGGCCTTCGTATTTCCTTCCGGCAAGACAAAGCGGCTGTACTGGTTCTCCACCGTGCTCCGGCCTTCGACCACCTGCTTGACCAGCATTGCCACACCCTGGAGAATATCGGCCGGTTCGAAGCCGGTTACCACGCACGGCACCCCGTGCTCCTCGGAAAGGAACCGGTACGCCTCCGCACCGATGATGGCACTTACATGGGCCGGACAGAGGTACCCGTCAATGGCAAGCTCAGGATCGTCCGAAAGGATACTCATGGGAATCGGGATAGTCTTGTGGGCAGCCAGGACGTAAAAATTTTCCACCCCTCGAGAGGCCGCCGAGAGGATGGTGCCGGCAATGGTCGGTGCTGTGGTCTCGAAACCAACCCCAAGGAAAATGATTCGCTTTTCCGGGTTCTTCCCGGCCAGGGCCAAGGCGTCCAGGGGGGAGTAGACAATCCGGATGTCGGCGCCCTTGGCTCGCTCCTGCATCAGGCTGGACGTTGAGCCGGGGACACGAAGCATGTCGCCAAAGGTGGTGATAATGGTATCCGGCTGCCGGGCGTAGGCAACTGCACTGTCCACGTATCCAACCGGTGTAACGCATACCGGGCAGCCTGGCCCGGAAATGAGCCGCACTCCGGGGGGAAGCAGGCTCCTGATGCCGAACTGGTAGATGGACATGGTATGGGTACCGCAGACCTCCATGAAGGTCAACGGAGTTTCACGGCCTTCGGCCAACCGAGCTATCTGCAGCGCCAGGCCCTGAACGAGATCCCGGTTACGGAATTCATCGAGTATGGCACTGTTCATGTCGGCCCCTGTGATAGTGCGAGGCATTCGCGCATGATGGACAGAGTCTCCAGGGCTTCTTCCTCATCAAGGCGACTGATGGCGAACCCCGCATGGATCAGGACATAGTCGCCCACCTGCACCTCCTGACCCAACATCATCAGGCTCGCTTCCCGGCTCACCCCATCGATCTCCGCAATGATCGAATCGCCGTCTCTACTTGTTATCTGCATTGGTACCGCAAGGCACATGTCACATACTCCTTCCTGCTATGATTGCCTGTCCCAGGGCCAACCCACCATCATTTGGCGGTGCAAGCCGCTGTATGAAAACCTGAAATCCCTGTTCCGTAAGAAGAGAGAGGATTCCCTCTGTCAAAAGTTTATTCTGAAAGACACCGCCTGACAGGACCACCCGATCCATGCCGTTTACTCTTCGAATACCGTCGCATACCGTAGCGGTTGCTGCGGCAAGCGTGTTGTGGAAACCGCGGGCCATTGCCGCACGCTCCTTGTCGTCAGCACTATCCTGGACAAGTGTTCTAAACATTGGGGAGAAATCGACCGTCATACCATCCCCTTCCTCATGGAGAGCAAAGGGATAGACATGGCGAGTCTCGCTTTCCTCGGCCAGTGCCTCAAGCTCGATCGCTGCCTGCCCTTCGTAGGAAACCCTATGCCGCAGGCCGACGAGAGAGGCAACCGCATCAAAGAGCCGACCGCAGCTGGAAGTAAGCGGCGAGTTGATCCGCCGTTCCACCATGGAAAGGAAGAGTTTTCGGTGTTCCGCCGGGATCTCCGCAAGAAAGTGGAGCGGCAGGTCGTAGAGCTCACGTCCGAATGCTGCATGGAGATAAGCAAACGCCATCCTGAAGGGTTCCCGGACGGCCGCATCCCCACCCGGCATCGGAACCTGTCGAAAATGCCCCCAACGACGAAAAGAGCTGTAGCCGCCCACGAGGAATTCCCCGCCCCAGATTGTACCATCGGTGCCGTACCCGGTTCCATCGAAGATTACCCCGATAACCTCCCCTTCCAGGCGGTTCTCTGCCATGCAGGAGGCAAGGTGGGCATGATGATGCTGAACCGGGATCAGGGGAAGATCGGCCAGGCTTTGAGCATACACCGTAGAAAGGTAATCGGGGTGCATATCGTGGGCCACGACCTCGGGGCGGATGGAGAGGATCTGCTCCAGATGGTCAACCGTCTCCGCCAGGGATCTGAGTACTGCGTCGTTTTGCAGGTCACCTATATGCTGGCTGAGAAATGCCCGGTCACCCCGGGTAAGACAGACGGTGCCCTTCAACTCGGCACCCACCGCCAGGACGCTCCTCTGGGAAGACGGCAAGACAATGGCCCGAGGTACGTACCCTCTTGAACGGCGAAGAAAGATCGGGTTCCCCTGAAAGACCCTGATTACCGAATCATCAGTACGGGTATGGATCTCCCTGTCATGCACCAGATAGTAATCGGCGATCCCCTGCAGTCGCTCGCGGGCATCCTCATCCCGGTAGGCTATCGGTTCGTCGGAGAGGTTGCCGCTTGTCATCACCAAGGCACGAAAAGAACCACGGAGCAACAGGTGATGGAGTGGTGTCGAGGGAAGCATGACGCCGAAATAACCGTTCGCTGGAGCGACCAGGGGCGCAATGGGATTCCCTTTTCGCTTGCGGAGCAGGACAATGGGTTTCTCAAAACTTTCCAGGAGCCGCTGCTCCGTCCGGTCAAAAAGGGCATATTCTGACACATCCGCCATGTCGGACGACATGATGGCAAAGGGCTTTTCGTCACGTTTCTTCCTGGCCCTGAGTTCTTGCACAGCATCAGAGTTGCAGGCATCAACCGCAAGATGATAGCCGCCAAGCCCCTTGATTGCCAGGATCTTACCTTCCTCCAGCAAAGAGACGGCCTTCTCCAGGGGATCCCCGGCAACGACTCCCCCTTCTGCGTCCAGAAGCTCCAGGCGCGGTCCGCAGACCGGGCAGGCAACCGGTTGGGCATGGAAACGGCGGTCAAGCGGGTTTTCGTACTCGGCCCGACACAGGGGACAAAGGGGAAATGAGGCCATGGTGGTAAACGGCCGGTCATAGGGGACCCCGGTAATGATGGTATACCGGGGGCCACAGTTGGTGCAGTTAATGAAAGGATAGCGGTAACGACGATCAGCCGGGTCAAAGAGCTCCCGCAGGCAATCAGGACAGACATCACCGTCAGGAGCGATCTGGATACTGTTTTCCCCTCCACCGCTCTTCAGTATGATAAAGGCAGTCTCAGTCTCCGTGGGGATCTCTGCTGTTCCGATAGAGGTAATCACCGCCAGAGGGGGTGTCTTCTCACGCAGATCGTCCAGGAATGTGTTTAGAAGCTCTTCGTGCCCCTGGACCTCAAGAAAAACTCCCGAGGGCGTATTCCGTACCCAGCCGGTCAGTCCGGCATTCATCGCCAGACGATAAACAAAGGGCCGGAAGCCGACTCCCTGGACAATTCCCTGAATTGTCGCCGAAATTCTTTTAATCGTGGTCTGGCTCCGATTGATTATCAAACTGATTGCAAAAAAGCCTCCCTTAGTCCAGGGGGCTGGAAATGATACGTCCCTGTTGGATAACGTATGAAAATGAAAATCCTTTTTACCTCTGCCGAATCCCCGCGGACAGCCATTCGTACCAGGCAGCCATTCCTTCTCCGGTCTTGCTGGACACGTCAAAAATCAGGATATCAGGATTCACCTGACGAGCCATCACCTTACACTTTTCGGCATCAAAATCCACATAGGGCAGAAGATCCACTTTGTTAAGGAGCATGACGTCCGCGTTGTGAAACATGGCTGGATATTTGAGAGGCTTGTCCTCACCCTCAGTTACACTCAGAACGACAACCTTGTGATTTTCGCCCAGATCGAAAGAAGCCGGGCAGACGAGGTTACCCACATTCTCGATGAGAAGAACATCGAGATTCTCCAGATCGAAGTCCTCAAAGGCGTGGCTAACCATATGGGCATCCAGATGGCATCCAGCGCCGGTATTAACCTGCCGTACCGGAACCCCGGTGGCAGCGATCCGCACAGCGTCATTGTCAGTCTGCTGGTCGCCCTCGATTACGGCAAACATAATCTTTTGCCGCAAGTCATGCAGGGTACGCTCCAGGATGGTGGTCTTGCCGGACCCGGGAGAACTGACAAGATTCAACACAAAGACACCCTTGCGAAAAAAGAGGTTCCTGTTTTCCCGCGCCAGACGATTGTTCTTGGACAGGATGTCTGTTTCAACAGCAATTTTCCTGGCAGTTTCCGTCTCGCCATGGCTGTGGGAGTGACCCTGACCATGATGTTCATGGTCGTGCTTATGGTCGTGGTCGTGCTTATGATCGTGGTCATGGTCATGGTGTTGCTCTTCAGGGGAGCATCCGCATACGGTACACATGGAATCAGTCAACCTCCATTTCTTTCACCCGCAACTCTTCACCGGATATGATGGTAACCTGGTGACCGCCACAGGAAGGACAGCTGTTATAGTAGGATCTCAGATGGAATTCATTCGAACAATCGTGGCACTTCCCCTTGGCGGGTATTCGTTCGATAACCAGACGTGCTCCCTCCAGAAGAGTTCCCTTGGAGCAGGCTTCGAAGCAGAATTCCAGCGCTTCCGGTACAACACTGCTCAACTCGCCAACCTCAAGGACAACCTCCGTAACGCGACGGCCTCCCGCACTGCTCTCACAGATTTCAATAATGCCCTGGGTCAGGGATAATTCATGCATAATTCCGCCATGTTAGGGAGAATAAAGAATATCGAGCCGTTTGATGGGACTTCGAGGGTGGTACTATTGTCTTTCTGTATACTAACAAATAGCGAGAATTTTATGAAGGGCTAAATTTTTTGCACAGGAAAATGGCAAGAGAGAAACCTTCTACCGACACGATATGACAATTTTCAGCTGGTTTCCATCCGGAAACTTCGGATGGAAACCAGCTAGCGATGGGCGGCACGAAAGAGAGCAACAGCGGTTTTTCCGTCCGATATTTCGCCCTTCGCTGCCATTTCGAGAGCGTCTTTCAACGAAATACGCTGGCTTTCAATGTCCTCATAGTGCTCCGGTTCAGCATCTTTCTGCACCAGTCCGGTCGCAAGAAAAAGATGAATAACCTCGTCGAAAACACCCGGTGATGAATAGAGGAGTCCAAGAGACTCAAGCTTTGCAGCAACAAGTCCGGTCTCTTCGAGAAGCTCCCTCTCTCCGCACGCTGCAGGATCTTCCCCCGGATCCAGCCGGCCAGCCGGAATTTCAAGCATCCGGTGACCCACAGCCGGGCGAAGCTGTCGGATCAGAGTAACCGTTCCGTCATCGTGAAGTGGAAGTACCCCCACTCCCCCGGGATGCCGGACAATCTGAAAAACATGCCAGCCCTTCTCGCCGATCTTTACTTCCATCTGTTCCAGATCCACCACTAATCCTTGAAACAGTATTTTTCTTTCTCTTATTTCCATTGCCGAAGTACTCCTCGAAGATTTTCCCGCGAACAAACACCCGGAAAATATATTTTCATTCCAGATTAGCGCTATTCTTCCGCTATGAAGATTGCATCCCCGAATGTCTCTATCGGGAATCCATGATTTCAGTCGGTTTGAAGCTGGATTCCCGAGCAGAATCTCTTCGGGAATGACAGTTTTTGGAACTGGCGGAAGATGGACGCTAATCAGGTTTTCATTTGAGACGGGACCTGGTTTGACTTTTCCCATTTTCCGTCATGTTTGATTTTGTTTTATGATTCTTTATGCTATTCTTTCAGGATATTTCGTTAAAAAAAGTATCTCAATCCAGCCTTGGGGGAAAGATTATGAAAAATATTATTATACTTGCCTGCGCATCTGTTCTTGCGCTCGGTGCCGGCTGCACCATGTTCACGGCCTGGAAGGCAATCCCCCCGCCGGGAGGATGCGACCAGTGTCATACTCTGCCGATCAATAATAATTGGCAGGTCGCCTATCAGGCTCCCGCGCTCAACGACGAAAAAGACCGGAAATATTTCCAGAGCGCGAAATACAACCTTCCGCACATTGAAAAACCATCTTCCGAACTTGAGGTTCGCAAGGCTACAGACGAAAAGTGTTTTGAGTGCCACCGTACACCAACACCCGCTCATAAAGGTCGCACGGGTCGCTATCACCACTGACCTTTGAGTTCCCACCAGCAGTTCTGTCTGTTCAGAGCCCGAGGCAGCAACACCGGTTTACTGCCGGCATGTTTTGCTCCGGGCTCTTTTTCACTCTACATTACCTGTCCACTTTCTGACGACGGGCCATTGCCAAACCTTCCTCGATATCCGCGAAGAAATCCAGAGAATCATTGTTTTTCACCCTCTCCGGGCACGCCAGCTCAAGGAGCGCCCGCAGCATGAAAAAAAACCATTCGGTACTGTCGTGCATCGGCTGAATTGCATGGGTGTCGGAAAGGTATTTTACGGCCCTTACCACGATATTCGGGTCGCGGCCCTGTGCTTTCACACGACTGATGTGTTCAAGAGTAATGGTATAAAAAGTATCGGCAAGTTTCTTAATTCGCAGCACATCCGTTGGACGTGCATCCATCATAGTTTTCTGGGCAGTGACATAACAGGCTGCATGCAACTCTGCATGATTCAGATCCAACCGAATCCTCCTTTCGGCTACCCCGAAGGCTATCAGCCGCTAGAATATTGAGCTCCATCGGAAATGATGCATTACCTTTCAAAGACTTGAAGCAGCTCTTCTGGGAGCCGCTTTGCTTTCATGGCAGGACTGACACACACCAACTTCACCTTTCCGCAAGCCAGAAGCTTATTATCAACAGCACGTACAACCTGTTGTCCGAGTGTAAAGGAGGTTTTTCCAACCTCCAGAACTTCAGTCTCAACACGAATCAGGTCATCGAGTACCGCCGGAGAACGAAAGTCAATCTCCAACCGAACCACAGGGAAGATGTGTCCTCTCCGGGCAAGGTCTGCCACATACAGGCCCCTTTCCCTGAAATATTCCGTGCGCCCCCGTTCGAAGAAACCGAGATAATTTGCGTGGTAGACAACACCTCCTGCATCAGTGTCCTCGTAATAGATTCGAAATTCCATGGATTTTCCTTCCCGGTTGCTCATTTTTTCCCTTCTTAATCGGCATACGTGTCCAGATGGCTGTCTGTACAACCAAGTCTTTCCGTAACATACCAGCTCTCTTGTGTCAAAAAGAAAGCTGCTATCAGCTCTTCGCCTGAAAAGTCCACAGGGGGGGTCTCCTTTACGTTTTCTGCGGCACTGCTATTCGCCGATATCCTCATTCCAGAGGGCGGGAGACGCGTTGCTGAAATTCTCCATAAGCTGTCTACAATCTGTGTCGTCAACAAGTACCAACTCCACTCCCCGAGACCGCAGGTACTCTTCCGGGCCTTGAAAGGTGCGATTCTCGCCAATGATCACCTTTGGGATACCATAAAGAAGGACCGCACCACTGCACATGTCACACGGCGACAGGGTAGAATACAAGACTGCCCTGCGGTACTCGGATGATGCCAGGCGACCGGCATTCTCCAGACAATCCATCTCAGCATGCAGCACAGCACTCCCCTTCTGGACTCGACGATTGTGACCCCGGCCAACTATCCGGCCGTCAATTACCAGGACCGAGCCGATCGGAATGCCCCCCTCCGCCAGCCCCTTCCTGGCTTCTTCAATTGCTGCTTCCAGAAATTCATCCATGACTCACTCCTTTCACGGGACCTTCCCTTTAGCTGTGGGAATGTGAATCCATTTAAACATAACATGTTGATTTATATCATCTTTTTCTTGATGAAATATGCGGGCATGGTTGCGAGGCGTCTGTCCTCCACCGGTCCACCCACGGTGAAATGGTATAGATCCTGGTAGAGGGTACCCTTAAGACCGAGCAGTTCATGCATCGGGTCATCGAAATAGCAGCCGATCCCTGTTCCCCGCAATCCCGCCGCTTCCGCCTCCAGGTAGAGCACCTGCCCGATCATGCCACATTCCCAGAACAGGCGCGGATAAAACCAGGGGCCAACTTCTTCCAGGATGCGGTAAAACTCGGCCAGCATACCGAGACTGAAGCATCCCTCGGAGGCAATATCCTGGGAACAGGAAATCTCCATTGATACTTTCCGCGCATCACCTGCGGCCAGGAGGTAAAGGTCCAGCCCTTCAGGGCAGGACCCTGGCCTTTCCCAGAGGAATTCCACATCAAGCAGCTCACGCAATTCGTCCAGGTGACCCCTGTTGCGGAGCAAGAGGTAGAGCCCCGGGAGCAGACCATCAACCCGGTGCACGAACAGGACAAGATCGACACATGAGGGCCATGGAAAAAGAGGGAATGGCGGGACTCTCTCCCGGGAAACGGTTCTCTCCAGAAGGGCGTAAAAAGAAGTGACCGGCATGGAACTGATGCCATCCATGGCCACCGCACTCCGCCGTTGGCGTATGATCCTGCGGAATGAACCATTGAAAAGAGGGTAGCTTACACCCGTTGCAGGTACAGGATATCGAGGATAGTCAGGCTGAAGGGGCGGTTTGCGAGAGGCTTCGGCAACCTCCTCGATCCTTTTCCACTCTCGACTGGATGGACTCAATCTGTTGGGGACTCCCTGCCAGTTCAGCGACTTGAAGTCAGACAATGCCTCAAGATTCAGGGTGAGACTACCCTCTTTGCCCAGACGGGGAAATATCGCCAGCAGACAGTCCGCTTCCTCCGCATCAGATCCATCCTGTTCTGACACTCCGAGTAGTCCCCTGAGCAGATCGCTCCCAAGATCATCGAGGAGCCTTGCTTCCCAGCCAAGTGCCGCTGCAGAGAGAGCAAGCGCTGCAAGGGCATGGCCTACATCCAGTTGGCAGTAGCGGTAGGCTCTCTCGCCATATTTCCACGACTCTCGCCAATGGATAGAGGTGAGTCCAAGGAGTACTGTTTCCTTTGGCAGTCCTTCGGAGAGCTTTTCCCATAGTACCTCGGGAATTTCTGCCCTGATCTCCAGCCCATGCTCCTTTGGAGCGTAGTGACAGACCATCGGAGTAGTACAGAGACCGGTGATGGAGCCGCAGAGAAGGTAACATTCCGTCGGATGGAGATTGCCACTCGACGGATTGACTCGCAATGGCCAGCTCACATCTCCAGCAGACTTCCAGGCAGAGAGTGCCATACTGTCGAAGAAGAGACGGGATACACTCCGAAAATTGAGACCAGCGGGCGAAACACGGCTCTCAGGGGAGAACACAGCAGCATACCTCGGGTCTTCTCCCGGCTCCTCAATTTCCAAAGGGATCACTGGCGCACCTTCATATCCGCGAAAGAGGTCAGGCTGTGTTGCCCAATCCATTCTGCCCGGACCGTGTGCATACCTTTCGAAGCGGTGTTTTGTTGCCTCGTGATAGGAAATAACCGATTCAAGACGGGTCATATTCTGCACCACGTGAGCTTTGTCAGCATCATCAGTCCTTCCAGGTGCATTAGGGTAGTGTATTGCCAGGGGAGATCGCATTGTGCCTCCGGGTGTATGTTAACGTTCCACCTTCGAGGCTACTCCATTTTTAGTCTGCCCCGTGCGGAAAGTTTGCCACTGAAATTCGGAGAATTTTTGGGTCTTGGCAAAGCAAGGAGACGCATGCATTTCAGGGCCTAGACGGTGAACACAACACAGCTCTGGCTATGAAATCAAAATCCAGAGGAATGAATTGGTCACACCGGACAATAAGCGTAGCGCTTCTGCTGGAAGTAACTGTTGAACAGGTCCTTTTTTACTTCTCCGCTTCAATAACAACGGCAGTGCCATAACACAAAACTTCCGTTGCCGAACCCTTGCTTACAACTTCAGAAGCATCGTATCGCAGGCCCACGATGGCATTACCCCCCATTTCTCTGGCATGCTGAACAAGGCTTTCAAAGGCTTGCAGTCGTGCCTGTTCACACATCTCCGTGTAGGCACCGATCCTTCCACCGATTATGTTTTTCAGCCCGCCAATAATACCTTGAGCAATTGTGGGCGATCGTACAATGATTCCGCGAGCAATGCCCTTGTACTCCTTGATCCGGTACCCCTCGATGGTGAATGTTGTTGTAACCGGCATAGCCATGTGCACTCTCCTTTTCGTTAAACCATATTTTTTAGCAAATATGCGTTACGAACCTGGTCATGTCAACGATTATAGCCGTAATCTCCGGAAAATCCTCCGTTCGGTGACGTCACGTTTTTTTGTATTTATCTTTTTCACATTTGTACTCCTTTCTCGCTGACAGCTTTTTCAGCAAAAGGGTCCGTTCACTAAGTACTTTCTTGCAATCACATCAGTCACGGTGCTCGACCACGATGCCCGATGTCACCATCGCTGTTTTATTTGAGGTAGGAAAATTCTATTCCAGATTGCACTCAACAATACGGCATGGCAAGTCACATTTCAGGAGATATCTTTCTAACGAATTCTTTTCTTATAAATGATTGAAAAGCAGTTTACGCACGAAAGTCTGCCTGCTCATGTACATTCTCGATTTTTGAGGGGGTGTTTTTTTCAGGTAAGAAAGAGCCGAATATTTTTCTAACTGCACAAAAATTAGGCTCTCATATTTTGCTTTTGAGGGGTTTTTTGCTGTCTGGCAAGGCCATGGCTTTTGTTTGGCACAAAAATCGACGTAAGGCAATTTACAGCCTGATTCTTGTGAAATATGTTTTGCTGAATATTTTACCCGGCATCCTCAGCATCGTTCTTTTTCATAATCACCAGATAACGATCATCACCACTAAGGGGAAGCGTAAGGTGAATGCAATCAGCTACTATTACTCCTAGTTCGGCAAACTGCTTCTCGGCAGCCGCGGCTTCTTCCCTTCCCTCCCTCCCCTTCATGGCGATTATTTGCCCTGAATCTTTCAGCAGCGGCAACGCGAGAGTTACGAAATGCGGCAAGTCGGAAAAAGCTCTTGATACGACGTAATCAAATTGTGACGTTAAGTTTTCTTCCAGTTCTTCTACACGCGCGTGGAGAGCTGAAAAGTTTTCAAGTTGCAGCAGTCGAACTGCGTGACGCTGAAACAGAATTTTTTTCTCCACCGCATCCACGGAAACAACCGAGAGATGGGGAAGCATAATTTTAAGCGGGATTGCCGGAAAGCCTCCTCCTGAGCCAATATCGAGAAGTGTTCCGGTTTTATTGATACTGCCTAGAAGGGTGAGAGAGTCAGCAAAGTGCTTGATCACGATCTCACGATCATGCTTGATGGCGGTGAGATTTATCTTCCGATTCCACTTTTTCAACTCTTCAGCAAAAATATTGAAGAGGCTGATCTGCCTGTCGGTCAGTTCGATTTCAAATTCAGCAGCGCAACGACGAAGGGTATCCAAAGCCTCTTTGTTCATTTTCCCCTGCCCGATTTGAGCACAATGGCCAATATGGAAATGGCAGCTGGCGTTATACCACTGATGCGAGAGGCCTGTCCGAGTGTATCCGGGCGAAAACGAATCAGCTTTTCTCGTGCCTCTATCGAAAAGCCGGAAACGGCTGCATAATCAAAATCAGACCGGAATCCTGGTTGTTTCCAGCTTATCTCCACGCTCAATTTGCTGCAACTGACGATCAATGTACCCTTGGTATTTAATCTGAATTTCCACCTGCTCTCTCACGACAGGATCTATCATTTCACCATGTGCGTCAATCCTCAGAAGATCATGGTAGGTAAACTCCGGCCTCCGCAAGAGTTGCTCATAGGTTACGGCATTCTGTAAATCTTGCAGATTATATTCCTTCAAAAAAGCCGCATCTGTTTCTGAGGGAGTAATGCGTTTTTCTCTCAGTCGGAGCAATTCATCCTGAATCTTTTCCATCTTGTGCTGGAAAGCCCGGTAATCATCATCCCTCACGAGACCCACGGCATAGCCTTTTTCTCGCAGACGCTGATCAGCATTGTCCTCCCGCAGAAGGAGTCGGTATTCCGCACGCGATGTGAACATTCGATACGGCTCTTTGGTGCCCATAGTCACAAGATCGTCAATAAGGACTCCGATATAGGCATCTCCCCTGCCCAGCAACAGCGGTTCTTTCCCCTGGACCCGCAGGGCCGCGTTGATTCCCGCCATGAGCCCCTGGGCAGCTGCCTCTTCATATCCCGAGGTCCCATTGATCTGTCCGGCATGATAGAGATTTCTCACCTTTTTTGTTTCAAGCGAGGCGTGAATCTGGATTGGATCCACATAGTCATATTCAATGGCATAGGCAGGACGCATGATTTCCACCGTCTCCAGTCCCTCGATGGACCGGTAGAGTGCAATCTGAACATCAATCGGCAAGGAAGTAGAAAGTCCACTTGGATACACTTCAACGGTGTCCCTTCCTTCCGGTTCTATAAAACTCTGATGCCTGTTTTTTTCTGGAAATCGAACCACCTTGTCTTCAATTGAGGGACAATAGCGCGGGCCGACACCTTCTATCAGGCCCCCATAGAGGGGAGAACGATCAAGGTTTTGCCGGATTATTTCGTGTGTCCGTTCATTTGTATAGGCAATATGACAGGGCATTTGCGTTTGATCGATTCGCTTCGTAGCGAACGAAAAAGGAATCGGCGGATCATCTCCGTACTGCGGCTCCAACCTTCCGAAATTAATTGTTCTTGCATCGAGTCGTGCCGGTGTTCCTGTTTTCAGTCTTCCTATTTCAAATCCCAATTTTTTCAGTGAATCCGAAAGCCCTACAGACGGCAAGTCCCCTGCCCGGCCACCAGCATAACTGGTAAGTCCCACATGGATGAGTCCGCGTAGAAAGGTGCCCGTTGTCAGGATAACTGTTTTTGCCCGGTACCTGAGCCCCTCACGGGTATTCACTCCAAGGACAACACCGTCTTCCACATACAAAGACGTTACTTCAGCCTGTTTCAACGAAAGATTTTCGGTGCGCTCCATCACATACTTCATTCGCATTCGATATAACTGCTTATCGGCCTGGGCGCGGGAGGCTCGCACCGCGGGTCCTTTTCTGGTATTCAGGGTACGGAACTGAATTCCTGTGGCATCGATGTTTTTACCCATCTCGCCGCCCAGTGCATCAATCTCCCTAACAAGATGGCCCTTTGCCAGGCCCCCAATAGACGGATTACATGACATGAGTGCAATGGCATCGAGATTAATGGAAAACATAAGCGTGGAATGGCCCATTCGAGCTCCTGCCAAAGCCGCTTCACAGCCAGCATGGCCCGCACCAACCACAATTATGTCATAGTGCTTCTCGTAGACAACCATGGTATTTCCTTACCGAGTCCAAAAAGACATGTCGTTCGTGAAACATTGCAGAACGGTCTCGCATTCGCCCTATTTTGAGCCTTTCACAAGACCATGTTTTTTACCGCTGATTTTTATTGGCCTTGCATTGCCCTGCAAACAGGGCCTGGAGGGAAGATGTTTCACGTGGAACATCCCCTATTTTCCAATGCAGAACCTGGCAAATATTTGATCAAGAATATCGTCCGTTGTTGTTTCGCCGGTTACCTCTCCCAAGGCATTCAATGCATCCCGAAGTTCAAGGGAAACAATTTCCAGGGGCATACCAGCTGCAAAACTTTCCAGAAAAGAAAGCAGACCTTGTTGCGCCCGAGCCAAGGCATCACGGTGACGTGCCTGTGAGAGGGCGGTAAAATCGCGGCCATCCAGAGAGTCTCCGTGAATGAATCGGGAAAAAATCGCCTCGCGCAGATCCTCAATACCATCACCTTCACGCGCGGATATCCTGACTACGGGTACAGATGCCAAATGCTCGGGAATATTGATAACTTGACGAAGGTCCACTTTGTTAGAAACTACCAATACTTTGCAACCAAGGATCGCTTCAGCTATTAGAGCATCTTCACCATCAAAGGGCTTTGAGGAATCAACCACGAACAGGATGAGATCCGCAAGGGGGATCTTTTCCATGGTAAGCTTCATGCCTTCCTGTTCAATCTCATCTCCCGTGTCACGAATTCCAGCCGTATCTAAAAGGTTTACGGGAAGTCCCTTGATGTTGACCACCTCTTCAATAATATCGCGGGTCGTACCGGGAATGGAGGTTACAATTGCCCTCTTTTCCCTCAGGAGGGTATTCAGCAGACTCGACTTGCCCACGTTCGGCTTTCCGACTATCAGTACAGAAACTCCCTCACGAATAACCTTCCCCTGCTGAAAGCCTTGCAGCAATCCCTCGATGAGTTCCAGCGATGTCCTAACCGACGTTTCTATTTCACGGACTCCGGGAAGGTCGATATCCTCTTCGGGAAAATCAAGATACGCCTCGATAAAAGCCAACGAAGTAATAATCCCGTCCTTAACGGCTGCAATCCTTTTAGAAAGAATGCCTTCCCTCTGGTGTTGGGCCAAAGCGAGGGCCGCTTCCGTTTTGCCCCGGATAAGTTCGATTACTGCCTCGGCCTGCAGGAGGTCAATTCTGCCATTGAGAAACGCCCGCTTTGTAAATTCACCCGGCTCAGCGAGTCGAGCCCCGGCTCGGAGAGCCAATTGGAGTACCCTTTGTACGATAAGATAGCCGCCATGACAGTGTATTTCGAGCACATCCTCACAGGTGTAAGAACGTGGCGCCTGCATAAGAACGAGCATTATTTCGTCAACAATATCCCCACTGACCGGATCTATCAGCTCTCCATAATAAAAGCGGTGGCTCTGTAAGCCACCGCTTGGTTTTCGGGAAAATATCTTTCGGGCAATTTCCTCTGCGGCAGCGCCGCTTATCCGAACGATTCCGATACCCCCCTCACCGAGGGGGGTACTGATAGCGGCAATCGTATCCTTCTGATACATCAGTTCATACCCTACCCTTCGTTATGCATCCTTAAGAGACCTGTTGATATATGTCTGCTGAGCAATGGTAAGAATGTTATTTACCAACCAGTATATAACCAGGCCGGAAGGGAAATTCAAAAACATGAAGGTAAATACAACCGGTAATGCAAGCATCATCTTCGCCTGCATCGGGTCCATGCTCGTCGGCGTCATCTTCTGCTGGATGAACATCGTGATGCCCATGATGACAGGAGTAATGTAGTACGGATCCTTGGCCGACAGATCGGTGATCCAGAAAACGAATGGAGCATGGCGAAGTTCTATGGAATACATCAGCGCTCGATAAAGGGCAAAGAAAACCGGAATTTGTACAATCATCGGCAGACAGCCGCCAAGGGGGTTAACCTTGTGAGTACGATACAACTCCATGATCGAACGGTTCAAGGTATCGCGATCATCCTTGTACTTCTCCTTCAGCTCGGCCATTTTTGGCTGCAGCTTCTGCATGTCCTTCATGGACTTGTAGCTCTTGTGGGTAAGAGGGAAAAAGAGAATTTTGATGATCACGGTGATGATGATAATCGCTATGCCGTAATTGTGAGTGTATTTGTAAAAATATTTCAAGATATAGAGAAGCGGTTTGGCAATGGGCGAAAACCAACCCAGGTCCAGAGCTTTTTCCAGGCCCTGCCCTTGTGCCTTTAGGATATCCAATCCCTTGGGACCGAAAAAGAGCCGATACTCAACCTGGTGAGATTGACCAGGCTTTAATTCGAAGTCGGGTGAGATTACCGTAGTGTCGAGGTAAGCCCCCTCGCCTTTTGTTATCTTGACTGAAGCAATACTGTTGCCTTCGGAGAGAACTGCGCTCAGAAAGTATTTGTCAGCATACCCAGTCCAGTCGATGTTCGTAGTATACTGCAGTGGCTCTTTGTCGATTTTCTTGATTGCTTCCTTGGAAAAGCTCCCGTTAGCAAGTGTTACCACGTCGTGAGTATCGAAACGACTCGATTCGGCACCAGGCTTCAATAGATAGGGAAATAGAAGATTCAGACGTCCGGATACAGTACTCGGTCCTTGATTACTCACCTGGGTATCCAGGGTAATGGCATAGCCGTCACCGGAAAAAGTATAGATCTTTTTAACGGAAATACCCTGGGGGGACGTCCAGGTAAACTCCAGTTTTTTCGTATCCGATCCGGATATCTTCATGGATTCGGCACTGGGCGTATAGAGTGCTGTTGGCACCAGGCCAAAAGCTGAAGATTCGGTTCCGAGAGCAAACCCCTCCGGACCGGAAGCAGAAACCAGGGAAACCGGTTCCCCATTGCGAGCGGAAGTCTCTCGATATTGTTTCAACGTCAGTTTTTTGAGTACTCCACCCTGACTGGTAAAGACAGCCGAAAACAAATCGGTATCGACAAGAACATCTTTTGCAGCAACGGCATTCTTTACCGGCAGTTGCGCAACAGGGCGCGGAGTGATCTGAGCGACCTGAGAGGATGAGGCCGAAACCTGAACCGGAACGGGTCTTGGAACCACATTTTTTACCGGTGGCGGAAACAAGAGAGTATAACCGTAATAAAAAGCCAGCGAGAGTACTACTGCAATTATAGCGCGTTTTTCCATGAAAACTCCTGCGGACTAGGGTACCGGATCGTATCCTCCCGGATGGAATGGGTGACATTTCAGAAGCCTCACGCAGGTGAGGACGACACCCTTAAGGAGGCCGTGTTTTTCCAGTGAGTGCTTGGAATACTGCGAACAGGTGGGATAAAAACGGCAGGTGTTCACCAGAAAGGGGGAGACAAACCTCTGATACAAAACAATCAATGTTATGAGCAACCGTTTGAGCATTTCAAATTCCGGATGCAGAGCACCGCTTTTTGCAGCTCTTGGCGCACTTCCTGATACGTGAGTTTATCGGCGCCTTTTTTCGCTATAAAGTTGAAATCGGCAGAAATAAACTGATCTTTGCAGAGCCTGAAGTACTCACGAACCAGCCTCTTCACCCGGTTCCGCGCTACAGCATTTCCCAGCTTGCGACTTGCTGTTATTCCAAGCCTGGTTCGTTCCGTACCCTTTTCTGACCAGAGTATGACGAAGTGGCGCGTGTGCAACTTCTTTCCTGAAGCGGACAGAAGAAGATACTCTGCCCGCTTCAGGATTTTTTCATCCCTGCTAAGGGAAGCACCCACAAGCTTTACTTGCTCGCAATCTGGACGGAAAGATTTTTCCGCCCTTTGGCGCGACGCCGCTTGATGACAAGCCTGCCGTTCTTGGTGGACATCCGGACCCGAAAACCATGGGTCCTTTTGCGGGACGTATTACTTGGTTGAAATGTTCTTTTCATATCCTTCAACTCCTTCGTAAGGGTTAATCTCACTGTTAGGCAAAATATAATTTTTATCCGTAAACACTATGGTTTGTCAAGACTATTTTTACTTTTGCCCAAAAAATTAGCCTTGCAAATTAAGGCCTTCTCTGGTAATGTTCAAACTCCCGTAAAAAGGGGATTATAGCTCCTTTCCAGAAACCAAATTACGTTGTAACCTTCCGATATAATTAGCATTTTTGTTTTATCAACATATGTTGATAAACCTGTTTAAAAACCCCTTGACGCGAGTATATTTTTTATGGAAAAGGTCTGGCACGAAGTACTTTCCAATATGGAGAAGGTCCTCACCTCCCATACCTTCACCACGTGGATCCAGCCACTGCAATTTATTGATGTGAAGGGGAATATACTATATCTGGAATCTCCCAACAATTTTTTCCGTGAAATGATTAAGGAAAACTATCTCTCCATGATTGAAGAGGCGATCTCCGCCATCAGCGGGACAAAAATTGCCGTGGAACTGCAAGTTTCTTCTAAAGTTCGGCAGGATACTTCTTCAGGAACAGAGAATATTCCAGTGGAAAAAGAATTTTCACTTCCGACGGATACTCGAGGTACCCCGGAATTTTTTTCAAAACTCAATCCCAAATATACCTTTGATACCTTTGTCTGCGGTGCGGGAAACCAGTTTGCCTATGCAGCGGCTCAGGCCGTTGCAAACAAACCCGGTACCAATTACAATCCTCTCTTTATCTACGGCGGTGTAGGTCTCGGCAAAACCCACCTGTTGACTGCCATCGGCAATCATATTCTCAGTGTGAACAATTCGGCGCGTATCTGCCTTTATACGTCGGAAAAATTCATGAACGAAATGATCAACTGTATCCGCTACAAGAAAATGGAAGAATTCAGAAATAAATTCAGGAGTATGGATATTCTCCTTATTGACGATATCCAGTTTATGGCCGGTAAGGAAGCTACCCAGGAAGAGTTTTTTCATACTTTTAACTCTCTCCATGAATCCCATAAGCAGATTGTTGTATCTTCAGACAAGTTTCCAAAGGATATGGCCGGTCTGGAACAGAGACTCCGTTCACGCTTCGAGTGGGGCCTGATAGCTGATATTCAACCACCTGACATCGAAACAAAAGTTGCCATTCTGAAAAGAAAATCAGAAACCGACGATATTTCACTTCCTGATGATGTGGCCCTGTTTCTTGCATCGAGTTCCACAAGCAACGTTCGTGAATTGGAAGGAATGCTGATTCGCCTCGGTGCGTTTGCCAGTCTTACAGGAAGCGAAATCACCCTTTCCATGGCTAAAGAGGTGCTTAAAGACATCATTGTAGAAAAGAACCGGGATATATCGGTAGAAATGATCCAGAAATTCGTTGCCGAGTTCTTTTCCATCAAAATATCAGACATGAAATCAGATAAACGTCTGAAAACGCTTGTTATTCCAAGACAGATCGCCATTTACCTCTGCCGGGAACTTACAAAATCATCCTATCCTGAAATCGGAGAAAAATTCGGCGGGAAAGATCATTCGACTATCATCCACTCTTTCAAGAAAATTGCGAGACTCATTATCTCGGATAACGAGTTGAAAAATACCGTTGAAAATCTTAAAAGAGGACTGTTGGAGTAACGTGGAATAGCTGTTCGTAACTTGCATGCCCCTGTGGAAAAAAGAAAACCCTGTTGATAAGCTCTTCTGAGCGCACATGTGCCGCACATTTTTTCAACACCCGGGAAACGGCAAATTGAAACGATTGACACCGCTTATCAACAAATCCACAGACACTACTGCTTACTACTGAACTTCTTTTAAAAACTATAAGTCGTTAACCCTGTGCATACTGGAGGCACTATGGAATTTGCCATTGCAAAGGAATCCTTTCTGAAGGCACTACAGCGAGTTCAAGGCGTCGTTGAAAACCGAAAAACCATGCCGATACTCTCCAATGTTCTTATCAGTGCACAGCCGGAGAAAATCGAAATAATAGCAACTGACCTGGAAGTGGGAATGAAAAGCTCCTACCCGGCAGATGTGGTTACAGCAGGGAAAATAACGGTTTCAGCAAAGAAACTTTATGAAATAATCAAAGAGCTGCCAGAAGAAGAAATACACTTTTCCACTCGGGAAAACGACTGGGTTGACCTTCGCTGCGGAAAGGCACATTTCAATCTTGTGGGGCTTTCCCCGGAAGAATTTCCCTTTTTTCCGGCGGTCAACGAAAGTACCTTCCTTACGATCAAAGGTTCCCTCATACGTGAATTGGTAGAAATGACAGCATTCGCCATCTGCCACGATGAAACGAAATACAATCTGAACGGTATTTTCATCAAGGCTATTGAAGAAGAGGGACGAACCCTTCTGCGAATGGTCGCTACTGACGGACATCGACTTGCAATGGCAGAAAAAGAAATTCCGTCGGTAACATCAACAGACCTGAAAAATGGGGTTATTTTCCCCAAAAAAGGCATTTTTGAACTGAAAAAAATGACCGATGACGATGACAGCGAAATCATGCTTTCTTTCCTGGACAACAGCGCAGTCGTGAAAAAGAACGATACGGTTGTTGTTATGAGGCTGGTGGACGGCTATTTCCCCGACTACACCCGTGTTATGCCTTCCGACAACGATAAGCTGGCAACCATCAAACGTGAAGATTTCATCCATTCCCTGCGAAGGATGGCAATCCTTTCCAGCGAAAAGTTCAAAGGAATCATGATGGAGTTGAAAAACGGCATCATGGAAATTTCGGCAAGCAACCCTGAACTGGGCGATGCACGTGAAACACTGGAAGTGAGCTACACGGGACCTGATCTTTCTATTCGTTTTAATGCCCGTTATCTCCTGGACTCCCTTTCTGTTATGGGGCAGGAATTTGTAAACCTCGCGTTGAAGGATGAACTTTCACCGGCAGTTTTAAAACCCTACCAGTCAGAAGATTTTCTAACGGTAATCATGCCGATGCGGGTCTAATTACGGAGAGGTTTTAGCTTGCAAAACCGCGGAAAAGATTCTCGTTTTCTGAACGGCTCTTTTTCTGCCGTGGCGCATCCATGAAATTACAAAGAATCCAGATTCATTCATTCAGGAATATTGTAAAAGCCGAGCTCTTCCCCGACGAAAGATTCAATATCATTGTCGGCGACAACGCCCAGGGAAAGACAAACATCCTGGAATCGATCTTCCTCCTCGGAACCATGAAGTCCTTCCGCATGGTGAAAAACGCCGATCTCATCACCTACAACTTTCCCTTCTCGCTGGTGAAGGGATGGGGAATGAGAGATGGTGTTGTTCGGGAAATTACCCTGTCAATCAGGGCCTCCGGGAAAAAAGCTTTTGTTGATCAGAAACCGGTTGTTAGGCCGTCAGATTTTTTTGGCACCATCAATACCGTGGTTTTTTCACCGGAAGATATTGCCATGGTCCGCGGTCTTCCGGAAATGCGCAGGAGATACCTGGACAGGGCCATTTTCAGTGGAGATACCGGTTATCTTTCTATCCACCACGAGTATTTCAAGATCTTGAAAAATCGGAATGCTCTGCTGAAGAGTGGAGATACCGACGGTCTTGCTGTCTGGACGGAAAGATTGGCAGATGCTGGTGCTCGCTTGATGGAAAAAAGAGAGACTTTCATCGAAGAGATTCAAGGGTTATTCAGAGAATACTACTGCAGTATTGCTGGCTTGGAAGAACATGCTTTCCTGCAGTATCATTCGCGCATTACTGAAAAAAACCGTTCCCGAAGTTCTCTCTGCGACGCTCTTCACCACGCCTTGGAAAAGAGTACCGCCGAGGAGTTACGGCGGGGAACAACACTTTTTGGACCCCATCGGGATGACCTTGAATGCACGTTGAATAGCAAGCCTCTCAATCATCACGGTTCGCAGGGAGAACAAAGAAGCTTCATTCTGGCTCTCAAGATGGCAGAGATTGAATATCTGAGAAAAAGATGGGGCAACCCTCCGGTTTTGCTGCTGGATGACATGACATCCGAACTTGACCGGACTCGCAGCGGCAATTTGATGTATTTTTTAAAAGAAAAAGACATGCAGGTCTTTATAACTACCACGAGTCTTGACACAATCAATCTCGCTGGGATAAGCAACTATTCCACCTTTCCGGTACATGATGGAAAGGTATTATCTGAGGTAACAAATGTCTGATACTGTCATTAACGATTACGGAGCTGACAAGATCACGGTTCTTGAAGGACTCTCGGCGGTTCGGAAACGCCCTGCCATGTATATCGGTTCAACGTCTTCCTCCGGTCTCCATCATCTGGTCTATGAGATTGTCGATAACTCCATTGACGAAGCCTTGGCAGGCTACTGCAATGAAGTAAATGTCATCATCCACCTGGACAATTCTGTTACGGTGGTGGACAACGGACGGGGCATCCCTACCGATATTCATGCCACCGAAGGGAGGTCAGCGGCCGAGGTAGTACTCACCGTTCTCCATGCCGGTGGCAAGTTCGATAACACTTCCTACAAAGTTTCTGGTGGTCTTCATGGTGTAGGGGTTTCGGTTGTTAATGCTCTTTCAAACCAACTTGATCTGGAGATCCGGCGGGACGGGAAGCTTTTCAAGCAATCGTACAGAAAGGGAGTTCCCCAGGAACCCTTGAGCATAGTTGGTGACACCAAGAAGCGGGGCACCAAAATAACTTTTCTTCCCGACGATACAATTTTCGAAACAACGGAATTTTCCTTCGACATCCTTTCTCAGCGTCTCAGGGAGCTTGCCTTCCTCAATGCCGGGGTAAGAATAACCATCGATGATGAGCGGGAAGATGGAAAGCACCATGATTTCCATTACGAAGGAGGAATAGTTTCCTTTGTCGAGTATCTCAACCGAAACAAGAATTGCCTCCACCCGAAGCCGATCTTTTTTAAAGGTGAAAAGTCAGGAATTGATATAGAAATAGCCCTTCACTATAACGATTCCTATGACGAGAAGATCTTCACTTTTGCCAATAACATAAATACCCACGAAGGCGGTACTCACCTGGTAGGCTTCCGTGCTGCATTGACCAGGACCATGAACAGCTATGCCGCGGCCAACAATCTTCTCAAAAACGTCAAGGTCTCCATTTCCGGCGAAGACTTGCGGGAAGGGCTTACGGCAGTGGTTTCGGTGAAGATACCCCAACCGCAGTTTGAAGGACAGACCAAAACCAAATTGGGAAATTCTGAGGTAAAAGGTTTCGTCGAAACAATGATGAACGAAAAGCTTGCGTGTTTCCTGGAGGAGAATCCTGCATTGGCCAAGAAGATTCTCGAGAAATCCATTGATGCGGCGCGAGCACGTGAAGCAGCCCGCAGAGCACGAGAACTTACCCGGCGCAAAGGGGCTCTCGACATCTCCAACCTGCCAGGAAAGCTCGCAGACTGTCAGGAGCGTGACCCGGCCTTGTGTGAAATCTACCTCGTCGAGGGTGATTCCGCCGGTGGTTCGGCCAAGCAGGGAAGGGACCGAAAATTTCAAGCTATTCTTCCGCTCAAGGGAAAGATACTGAATGTGGAAAAGGCCCGTTTCGACAAAATGCTTTCTTCGCAGGAAATAGGCACTCTGATTACGGCGCTCGGCACCGGCATCGGTAAAGAAGACTTTGATGTGGCAAAGCTGCGCTACCATCGTATTATTATCATGACTGATGCCGATGTGGATGGTTCCCACATCCTTACCTTGCTGCTGACCTTTTTCTTCCGCCAAATGCCACAGATCGTGGAACGCGGACATCTCTACATCGCTCAGCCGCCCCTCTACAAAGTGAAAAGGGGAAAGAAGGAACTTTATCTGCGCAATGAGGCGGCAATGCAAAACTATCTCCTGGAGGAGGGCACCGATGAAATGACCCTCTTTCTTGAAAGTGGCAGCAAGACCTACGTGGGGAAACAGATAATCCCCCTGGTCAAACAGTTGGTGGAATACCGGGGCCTGCTTGACAAGTTCGTCAGAAAGGGAATCAATGAGGAATTGGTTCGGGTTATGCTTCGTCTTGGTATCAGGGGCGGAATCGAGGACCTGGAAAAACTGGCTCCCCGTATGGAAAACATTGCCAGCGTGTATGATGGAGCGGAAGCTACGGTCTTGAATGACGGACGCATCATCGTCAGGCTCGGCAATCTGCGCATAGCCTTGGACACTCACACGGTAGATCTAATGGATTCCTACGAATACAGGCTGCTGGCCGATAGTTTCCGCAGGGTCCGGGATATCTTTGGCAAAGGCCGAGCCGTGGTATCTGCTGAGGGGAAAGAGCTATTTTCCACCACCATCGGTCTGGAGCTGCTCTCCTTCTTTATGGAGAGCGCCAAAAAGGGTCTCAATATCCAGCGCTACAAAGGTCTCGGCGAGATGAACCCTGACCAGCTTTGGGAGACGACCATGGAACCGACCAACCGCACCCTGCTCCAGGTAAAGATAGAGGATGCCGTGGAGGCAGATAGCGTCTTTACCGTCTTGATGGGAGATCAGGTGGAGCCGAGGCGGGATTTCATAGAAAAGAATGCATTGAACGTTTCAAATCTGGATATATAAAAAAACCCGGCACAGGTTACGAGGCACGTGAAAAAAGGGAATAATCTCAAGCCCCGATCTTCAGTCCCCGGCCTGAAGCCTTGATACATGAGGTAGCAATGCTCGAAACAATCAATAAAACCTCTGTCAACATCGAAGACGAAATGAAGCGCTCATACATGGATTATGCCATGAGTGTCATCATCGGCCGAGCCCTTCCCGACGTTCGGGACGGTCTGAAGCCGGTGCACCGGCGCTGTCTGTATGCCATGTACGACATGAGCAATGACTGGAACAAGCCGTACAAGAAGTCGGCCCGTGTTGTCGGTGACGTGATTGGTAAGTATCACCCGCACGGTGACTCGGCTGCCTATGACACCATCGTCCGCATGGCCCAGAGTTTTTCACTCCGGTATCCGCTGGTGGATGGCCAGGGGAACTTCGGCTCAGTGGACGGGGATTCTCCCGCGGCCATGCGTTATACTGAAATCCGAATGTCCAGGCTTGCCCATGAACTGCTGGAAGATCTGGATAAGGAGACAGTGGAAACGGGAGCCAATTACGACGGTTCCCTCCATGAGCCGCTGGTGCTCCCGGCCAAGTTCCCGAACCTGCTGGTAAACGGTTCTTCCGGAATCGCGGTCGGCATGGCCACCAATATACCTCCTCACAATCTTTCGGAGGTAATCGACGGGATCATTGCCCTTATCGCCAATCCTCATCTCACTTTCGAAGAGTTGATCCAGATAGTTCCCGGTCCGGACTTCCCCACCGGTGGTTTCATTTATGGTCGCGAGGGCATTATCTCGGGTTACAAGACCGGCCGCGGCATTGTGCAGATGCGGGCACGGGCATTTATCGAAACCCAGAAAAAGACCGAGCGGCAGTCAATCATTGTAACCGAGATACCCTATCAGGTGAACAAGGCGAACCTGGTTATCAAAATTGCCGAGCTGGTGCGGGAGAAGAAGCTGGAGGGGATTGCAGACCTCAGGGACGAGTCGGACCGTGACGGGATGAGAATTGTTATTGACCTGAAACGTGATGAGAACCCCCAGGTAATCCTCAATCATCTCTACAAGCAGACCCAGATGCAGTGCTCCTTCGGCATCAACATGCTGGCCATTGCCGGTGGCAGACCGAAGGTCCTGACCCTGCGGGATGCCATGGTGCATTTTATCGATCACCGCAGGGAAATTGTAACCCGCCGCACCATCTTCGAACTGAAAAAGGCAGAGGCGCGTGCCCATATTCTGGAAGGCCTCAAGATTGCCCTCGACTGGCTCGATGCAGTGATTGAACTGATACGTGCCTCTAAAAACCCCGAGGAAGCAAAGAACGGCCTCATGGCCGGCAATTTCTCTGATCCTGACTACCTGCGCAAGCTGGGGATCCCTGACTCAGTATTCAGCCCGAGCATGAGCCTTTCGGACAAGCAGGCTCAGGCAATCCTGGAAATGCGTTTGCAGCGACTGACTGGTCTGGAGCGGGAAAAAATCCTGCAGGAGTACACAGAGCTTTTGAGGTTCATAGCCAGGCTCAAGGAAATCCTCGGCTCAGAGGCGGAAATTCTGAAGATCATTGTCGGTGAATTGACAGAGCTGAAGGAGAAGTTCGGCGACGAACGGCGCACCGAGATCATCGATCAGACGGCCGACATTTCTTTGGAGGATACCATTGTCGAGGAAGATGTGGTGGTCACGGTCTCCCACACCGGTTACATCAAGCGGACCGCCGTCTCCATGTACCGGGCTCAGCGCCGGGGCGGCAAGGGTAAGTCCGGCATGAAGACCAAGGATGAGGATTTTGTCGAGCATCTGTTCGTCGCCTCCAGCAAGGACTTCATGATGTTCTTTACCGACACGGGGCGTGTCTATGTCCTTAAGGTCTATGAGATCCCCGAAGGGGGCAGGGCAACCCGCGGCAAGGCCATCGTCAACCTGCTGAATCTCCAAGCCGGAGAGAAGATCGCCGCCATCCTCTCGCTGAAGTGCTTTGACGACGACCGCAACCTGATCATGGCAACCCGTCATGGGGTGGTGAAGAAGAGCCCGATCAAGGCATATGCCAACATCAGGACTGGTGGAATCATTGCCGTAAACCTGGACGAGGAAGACCGGTTGATCGGGGTCGCCATAACCGATGGTCGTCAGGACGTGCTTCTCGCCTCCCATCACGGCAAATCCATCCGCTTCCATGAACAGGATGCCCGACCTATGGGGCGTGTCTCCCGTGGGGTGAGGGGAATGACCCTGGTAGGGGACGACGTGGTGATCGGCATGGAGATCATCAACCCGAATACCGTTTCCTCCACTATCTTCACGGTGACCGAAAACGGGTTCGGCAAGCGTACTCCCCTGGACGATTACCGCTTGCAAAGCCGCGGGGGCAAAGGTATCATCACCATCAAAACCACCGAACGGAATGGCTGCGTGGTTGACATCAAGCAAGTCACCGACGAAAATGACCTGATGCTGATTACCGATCAAGGAAAGATCATCCGTATGCCGGTGGCAGGCTTTTCAGTGATTGGCCGTAACACCCAAGGGGTTCGGCTCATGGTTACCGAAGAGACCGAAAGGATTGTCGCCGTTGCAAGGCTTGCCGAAAAGGAAGAGGGCGAGGAGCTTGATTTCTTGGATGAGGATGAGGCTGAAAATACGGAACCGGAAACGGATGACGGCGAGTAGCTGAGTCAACTCGTATCCGGAGGAAATAAACATGGCGAGATTCGCTCGAATTGATACTAGTCTTTCGCAACGAAGCGACCTGTTACGGCTTTTACACACCCTGGAAAGAGATGACATCTCCTTTGATGAGATGGAAAAGATTGCCAGCGAGGTGCAAAAGACCGGCCTGCCTGCCCTTCCTCCGCTGCTACGCCGCTTGAGAAAAGTGACGGGCAGCTCCATTATCGCACGCTATCTCTATCTTCTTGATTTTTTTGAAGATGGCAGTTGGCTTGATGAGCTTGTACGAATAACCCTGAAACGGAAAGACCTGGAAGTAGACGCTAAAACAGTTTTATTGGCCGGTCTGGAGCGTTCCGGCATCGACATTGAAGAACTCCCTTTTTCTCGTATTTTGGAAGAAGTGGGCAGTTCTTCGCCAGCAGGGCTGGAAGCACTCCTGGCCAGAGGTGAGGCCGGTTTAGTCTCTTTTATGGAGGATTTTGTCGGCTATTCTCCTGAAGCTCAGGTTGCACTGGTCCGGCTTCTGGCAACCAGGACCGGACCGGAAGCTGAATCATTCCTGGAAATTCTGCTGGGGTATTCAGATGATGAGATAGTGACGGAAGCCATAATATCCCTTGGCAGAATCAGGCGGCAAAGCGCGGCAAATGTTCTCCTCCGTTATTTGCAGCACGGGGATGGGGCGTTCCGGGTTCTTGCTGAGCGAAGTTTGAAGAGACTATCGTTTTTGGGAATCCTTCCGGAGCCTGAAGACGTGCACGTGAGCGAGACGGCATTTCACCTGGCGGCGGCGAGTCCTATTGAGGGAAGTGGTTTTCGTTCACTCTGGCTTTCCCGCTGGAACCGCAAAGGGTGTCTCGATGTTCTCGTCCTGCAAACCCATGAAACCTGTGGAATTACGGATGTTGCCGGCTATGGTGACCTTACTCCCACTGGGCACGATGAGCTTTTCAGAGAGGCTGTCCTGGAGGAAAGTCTGCTGAAAATTTCTTCTGACTATGCACATGCGCTTATTCGGGATGCATTGTATCTCAACACCGACAAGGGCTTCCCTATCCCGCCTGAGTTCTACGTCTGGCAAAGGATTCTGCAGACCGGCAAGACGAGACCTGAACCCTTTGTCCCTGATTTTTCCTCGTTCAATCTTGATGACATTACCGCATCAACCTTTCTCTTTGAGACAGGGGACACACTTCTTGATGAAGAGTGCTTTGCTGGATGGTTTCCCGCAACCGGGAGAGTGTTTGATATTGCCGACGAGTTGGCGGAGCTGCAGGAAAATGAGACTTCCGGCCTGTCCGAAAAGAACCTTGCCGCTTTGCTGAAGCAGTTCATGCAGGAAGTCATAACCCCGGAGAAGAACAGGATTGCTCGTCGACTTTTCCTTATTGCGGATCTCATGATGAGGACCGGGAAAGAGCGAGAGTTAGTCGAAAGAATTTTGGCCGCGGCGTTGCATCTCATGAAAGAGGATATTCCAAACCTGAAAAACCCTTTTCTTCGTCGCTTTGCACTGGACAGCCTCAGCTTTGCCCGTGATGCCTTGGCAGATGGCTATGACCCGCGGCAAAACAATCCGGAATGGGGCGATGATGAACTATGGGATTGATTCTGCTATAACAACGGCTATTGCCTCGGGTACCGTTTCCCGGTGCTGAGAAGGCAAGAGGAGGAAAGTATGCGTACCATAGGGGTCATCGGGGCCGGAAGCTGGGGGACTACCCTTGCTGACATGCTCGCTAAAAAAGGTCATGATGTTACTCTTTGGGCCTACGAGGCAGCCTTGGTGACGGAAATGGCCACCACCGGAGTAAATGCCACTTTTCTCCCGGGAATCAGCCTTTCATCCCGTTTACGTTTCACCAATTCACTGCAAGAGGTGGCGACAGGCAAGGATATTATTCTTTTTGTCGCACCAACCCAGGTGTTTCGCAGTGTTATAACGGGGGTACTGCCATACATTGCTGAGGGGACTCTGCTGGTGAACGCGGCAAAAGGGATCGAGTTGAATACCCTTATGACGATTTCCCAGATAAGCGCCGAACTGCTTCCGTCGAACCTCTATGCCAATTTTTCCGTGCTTTCGGGGCCCAGTTTTGCGCGGGAAGTGGCACTTGAAATGCCGACGGCGGTTGTTGCCGCATCCCTAGATGCCTCGGTTGCCCGAAAGGTCCAGGAGGCTTTTTCCACACCTCGATTCCGTGTCTATACCAACAGCGATATGGTGGGTGTGGAGCTTGGCGGGTCCATCAAAAATGTTATTGCCATTGCCGCGGGAATTTCCGATGGCATGGGCCTTGGATACAACCCGAGAGCAGCCCTGATTACCCGGGGACTTGCGGAAATAGCCCGCCTGGGACTGGCACTGGGAGGTCAGTCTGCTACTTTTGCCGGCTTGGCAGGAATGGGCGACCTGGTGCTTACCTGTACCGGTGATCTTTCGCGGAACCGAACGGTCGGCATGCAGCTTGGTGAAGGGAAGAAGCTTTCCGAGATACTTGACGGGATGCACATGGTGGCCGAAGGGGTAAAAACAACCGAGTCGGCGTACCATCTGGCTCTGAAACTAGGCGTTGAGATGCCCATAACCGAGCAGGTGTACCAGGTACTTTACAAGGATAAATCGCCTCATCAGGCGATGATGGACCTGATGACCCGAGAACTGAAGGCGGAAGGTATGGAATTCGGAAAATACAGTTGAAATCAACAGGGAAAAACTTATCGGTGAGGGGACCTGGTGTCCCGTGCGGCTGATTCCGGCTAACTAACTGCACGGGGTACCAGCTGTCCCTTCATCAAGGCCGGCACCCATGAATTTTCACCTTTCCATACGTGTGAAACTGTTTCTTTCAATCCTGCTGGCCATTCTTGTCTCCTACACAACGCTCCTTTTCCTTACCATCCACAGCATAGAAAACACCTTTGAAAACAGAATTGCCCGGGAACTGGATACCAATCTCCGTTTTATCCGCTATCAGCTCTTTACCGGTGCGAACCAGCTCCGATACGTACTTCTCTTTCCCTCTTCACGACCACAGGTAAAAAAGTACCTGAAGCAGCGAAACGAGAAGGAGCTATCCGGGGTTCTGAAAAGTATTCAAAAGACCCTGCCTTTTCTCACCTTTGCTTCATTTACCGATCCGCAAGGAAGGGTTATCGCAAGCCTGGACAATCGTAAGCCAGGCCCCTTCGTGCTGGACGGTCTGGTGAAAACGGCTTTCAGGAAAAGAGAGACGGTACTTTCCTTAGAATTGGCCGACAGAACCTTGTTCTGCCGGGAAGGAGAGCCCTGTTCTACCGGAAAACCCGGTGAACCAGTGCTTGCGGCAGCGGTTGTTTTTCCGATACTGAATGAAAAAGGTGTGCTGCTCGGAACCATGGTTGCAGCGGTACCTGTCAATCTCAGCAATGTTACACCCAATCAGATCCAGGAAGCTGTTGGGCATGATCTGGAAATTGGCTTTACTCTCGAGAACCTGAAGGAGATTAAAGGATCTAATGAGGACATAGCCATTCCGGCTGCTACCGCCGATCTAATTCGCCCGTTATTGCTAAAAGGCAAAACCTACCGTGGTGAAATGAGATTTGGCAAGACTCTTTACAATGCCGCCTTCGAACCGATTACGAACTCACAGGGAGAGTTCATCGGTGCCCTCTCAGTAGCCCTTTCGAAAGAGCATTTCAATACCATGCGTCGCGATTATTTCGGCGGCACCATGGCTTCGGCGATCTTTGCCACCCTCCTTGCCTTCATCATTGCCTATTTTTCTTCGCGCTGGTTGGCGTCTCCCCTGAGGGAGTTGTCCAAGGGTGTTCAGTGCATCGAAGAAGGTAACCTTGACTTTCGGGTGGCAATCGATGCAACCGGTGAATTCGAAATGCTCGCAGATTCCTTCAACAGGATGGCAGATGCACTTCGCGAGAGAGACACGACGATCAGGAACAAGACTTTTGACCTGGAAATGCTCAACCGCTGTCTCTATGAGATGAATGAGCTCCTTGAGTCCAATGTTAAAGAGAGGACTGCGGAGCTGGAGATGGAAAAAGGGAGGCTTGAAGCAATATTGGCGAGCATGGCCGAAGGGATTGTGGTAACGGATGGAAATAACCGGGTGATCCTGTTCAATTCCGCTGCGCAGAGGATTTTTGGAATTGCTCCCTATAAAATGATCGGCCGCCATGTGGAAGACATTGACATGAAGGGAGAATTCCATCAGTTGGTGCAGGGTATGCGTGAGATCAAAAACGAAGACCTGCTGGTTGGGAATGAGAAAGAAGTGAATGTCGGGAGGAAGAAACTTCGAGTCTCCCTTTCTCCTTTCCTTGATCAAGCCCTTGATTTTGCGGGAGTTGTCATGTCGATTCGTGACGTAACCCATGAAGAAGAGGTCGATCGGATGAAAACGGAATTCATCTCAACGGTCTCCCACGAGTTAAAGACGCCCCTCACCTCCATGAAAGGATCACTCCAGCTTATTCTCGGCAGGGGCGAAGGTTTGACTGAAACAGAGAGGGAGCTGATCAGGGTCTGTCACCGGAATACCGACAGGTTGATCCGCCTGATCAATGATATCCTCGATATTTCCAAGATTGAAGCAGGTAGGGTTGATCTCAATGTGAAACCCGAGTCCATCAACAATCTTGTTGCCTATTCTCTTGATGAGCTTGCCGGATTTGCACGGGAAAAAGGTGTAACGCTGAAAAATTCCGTTACGATAGAGGAGGTACCTGTTCTGGGAGATCATGACCGCCTCATCCAGGTATTGACAAACCTTCTTTCCAATGCCGTCAAGTTTTCCCCACCGGGAAAGACAGTTACTGTAACTGCACACAGGGACGGCGACTTCATGATGGTATCCGTCATTGATGAAGGAAAATCTATTGAGCGGGCAGACCGGGAAATGCTTTTCCAGAAATTTCCACAGCTCCGGGGGGGGCAGGCCAAGGAGTTCGGGGGGACTGGGCTCGGGCTTGCCATCTGCAAGGAAATTGTTGAGAGACATCATGGCAGGATCAGCTATCAAGCAGGAAAAGCAGGCGGGAACATTTTCAGTTTTACGGTTCCGGTCTGTGGGGAGAATATATGACACGAGAGAGAATTCTTATCGTCGATGATGAGTCGGATATTGCGCTGATTCTGAAACTTCAGCTGGAAGATGCAGGATATGATACGATTCGTGCAAAGGATGGAGGAGAGGCCCTTGAGATGCTTCATCGGGAAGAGTTCTCCCTTGTCCTCCTGGATATCAAGCTGCCGAAGCTTGATGGTATTCAGGTCCTTGAGCATCTTGGCTCTGCATTGCAGGAAATGGCGGTAGTGATGATGACAGCTCACGGGAGCGAAGATGTAGCTGTGGATAGCATGAAAAAGGGCGCTCTTGATTATATCGCCAAACCCTTTTCGGCCGAAGATCTGTTGAAAAAAGTCGGAAGGGCTCTTGAATTCAACAAAACCAGGAAGGAAAATCTTTTTCTCCAGAATCAGCTGGAGGAAGAAAGAAAAAAGATGGCGGCAATTCTTGCCGGAATGGCCGACATGATGGTCGCAACTGATAGTGACGGTCGTGTCATCAGTATTAATCAGGCAACTGCGGATGCCCTCGGTGTTGATCCTGAATCTCCCCTCGGGGTGCCGGTTGAGGATCTCTTGCCCTCTGACCTCCCTCCGGCACGCCTTCCCTGCAAGGTTGTCCTTCGGACACTTTCCCCTTGTCTTGATGTCAGTCATTCGATTCATGCCCGTGACCGGATTATTCCAGTTCTCTCCAGCGCAACCCCCCTGTTTGGTGCCTCGGGCAAGCTGGTGGGAAGCGTGGAGATACTTCGCGATATTTCTCATCTCAAGGCTTTGGAGCGGGAGCGGGAGGAATTCGTCAGTATGCTTACCCATGATCTGAAGACTCCCCTGACTGCCGTTATGGGTTCAGTCGACCTGGTACGGGAAAGTCGCCTTGGAGCAATTAACGAAGAACAGAAGGAATATCTGGACTCTGCCACCGAGAGCTGCGGTGAGATAGTGGAAATGATAGATACACTTCTCGACGTCTATCGGTTCGAATCCGGAAAAATGTCTCTGGCCTTTACCGAAGAGGACCTGGGAGCAATCATCCTCAAGTCCCTTTCCTCGTTCCGCGCCCTTGCCGAACGTTCCGATATTACTCTTGTTGCTGAGATATCGGATGATCTCCCTCTCCTGCGGCTTGACCGAAACAAGGTAGGACGCCTGTTCGGAAACCTCCTCAGCAATGCGTTCAAATTTACTGAGGAAGGTGGAAAAGTTACTCTTTCTGCCGGGGTGGTGAAAAATCTGACGGGAATTCGGGAACGCATCCCGACCGGAACGTATCAGACGGAACTGCTCCCGGATAGGGGGAGTTTTATCAAGGTCGAGGTGAGCGACACCGGAATAGGCATTCCCAGGGATGCTCTCGGCAGCATATTTGACAAGTTCGTACAGGCTCGAAACCGCAGAGAAGGAAAGATCAGGGGAACCGGTCTTGGTCTTGCATTTTGCCGCAAGGTGATGGATGCCCATGGCGGGTTGCTTTGGGCCGAGAGCGATCTGGGGAAAGGGAGTATCTTTACCGTCTTGTTCCCTATGGTCCCGGCGGAGCGGGCAGGAGCCTGATGCCGGTGAAAATAATGGGGGGAGCATGAAAAATCATCGTGTTGAAAGAAACCGCTTACAGGAAGAAGAGGAGAAGATCCTGCGGCCTATCAGGAATTCCCCGCTCTCCATTTTCTTTCAAAACAGTGAATTGCGCTACACGAGGATCTGCAATCCCTTGCCGGGAATGGGGGGCGAAGATGTTCTCGGCAAAACCGATGATGAACTCTTCTCTCCTGAAAATGCCGCCCGACTGACCGAACTGAAGAAGCGGGTGCTCCAGGGCGCTACGCTCATCAAGGAAGGGGTGTCCCTTTCCCATGACGGAGAGAATTTCTTCTTCGAGTTGTCCGCGGAACAGGTGCGGGACAAAAAGGGAAAGGTTACCGGGATTGCCGGTGTCCTGGTTGATGTCAGCGACAGAAAAAGGGTCGAAACCTCTCTCAGCAGGTCGGAGGAACTTCTTCAGCGGGTTTTTGATGCGATTCCCGACCTGCTTTCCGTTCAGAACCGGGATCTGCACATTCTCTACAGCAACTGGCACGGTGGTTACGACTATGTTACTCCCGAGCACCGGCAAGGACATTCCTTCTGTTATGACGCCTATTATCCCGGTAATGGCAAACCGTGTGAGCCATGCCATGTCCTGGAGGCATTCCGGACGGGCAAGAAGGTATTCCTTGAAAAAATCAATCCGAGGGTTGGTCACATAGAAGCACATGCCTATCCGGTGTTTGACGATTCCGGAGAGGTTGTGCTGGTCATCGAGCATATCCGCGACATCTCCGATCGGAAGCGCTCCGAGGAGCGGCTGGCGAAAATAAACGAGGTGCTGCTTGGCTTCGGCGCCGATGCGGATGAGAATATCAATCGCTTGGTGGCTCTCTGCGGCGAACAGCTGCATGCTGGTTGTGCACTCTACAACCGGCTCGATAACGGTTGGCTCAAATCGGTCGGCCAATGGCACACACCGTCTGACTTTCCCCCTCAGGACAAGCCGGAGGGCCATATCTGCCATGACGTGTTGAGCGGCAGTTCCGAAACTATCTGGGTGCTGAGGGACCTCCCTTCGACCTCCTATGCAGAAACAGATCCGAATGTCACGCGTTATGGTCTAAAAACCTATATCGGCAAAGCGGTTTCTTTTGGCGGGGTAAATATCGGTACTCTCTGTGTCGTCTACCAGCAGGACTACAACCCCAGTGAAGATGAGAAACAGCTGCTGGGAATAGTTGCCGGCGCAATCAGTATCGAGGAAAAGCGCAAGCATGCGGAAGATGACATCCGACGTCTCAACGCCGAACTGGAAAAAAGGGTTGCTGAGCGGACTGCTGCACTGGAAATAGCCAATCGCGAACTGGAAGCCTTCAATTATTCCGTGTCCCACGACCTGCATACGCCGCTCATGATCATGGAAGGATTCTCCCGCGAACTTATCAACCATTATGCTGCCCAACTGGATGATAACGGGCGCTACTACCTGGAGAGGATTCAGTTTGCCGGCAGACGGATGGAAGGGTTAATTGACGCAATCCTCAGGCTTTCCACCCTGTCCCGCAGCACAATCCAGAGGGAAATGGTGGATATCAGCACGATGGTCCTCCTCTTGGCAACCGACATGCGGCAGAGGGAGCCGGAACGATCGGTAGAAATTATCATTGAGCCTGATATCACCGCAAATGGGGACAAACGGCTCCTTAAGATTGCCCTGGAAAATCTTTTTTCCAATGCCTGGAAATATACCTCGAAAACTGAAGCGGCAGTCATTGAGTTCGGCTGTCAGAATCAGAATGGAGAGAAGGTCTATTTTGTCCGTGACAACGGTGTCGGTTTTTCCATGCAGCGTGCCGACGCGCTGTTCATCCCCTTTGAGCGCCTCCATTCCGAGGAAGAGTTTCCCGGCCACGGCATAGGTCTCGCCACGGTGAAACGCATCGTGGAAGGCCATGGCGGCAGGCTCTGGGGCGAAGGTGAGGTCGGCAAGGGGGCCACTTTTTACTTTACTCTGCCGTAACGAATTCCACCCATGTTCATTGGAACCCAACCCATGGAAAATGCAATCTCTATCCGGAATATATCCAAGCTGTACGACGGACTTCGGGCCGTGGATGACTTTTCCCTGGAGGTTCGCGCAGGAACTATCTTCGGACTTCTCGGGCCGAATGGAGCGGGAAAGACAACCCTGATCAAGATCCTGACAACTCTCATGCGCCCCACCTCGGGGTCTGCATCGATCGAAGGAAACGACATCCAGGCGAATGGCAAGGCGGTACGCAGGCTCATCGGCGTTGTTCCCCAGGAAAACAATCTCGACCGCTACCTGACCGCCCGCGAAAATCTAACGCTTCACGCACGGATGCACGGCATGCATCCCCGGGATTTCAATCCCCGCATCGACGAACTGCTGGAGCTTATCGGTCTGGCCGGCCGTCAGCACGATTTTCCCGACACCTTCTCCGGCGGTATGCAGCGGCGTCTTGTGGTAGCACGAGCTCTTGTTCACAACCCGCATGTCCTCTTCCTCGACGAACCGACAGCGGGTCTCGACCCTCAGTCGCGCCGGGCCCTGTGGGATTATATCCAGTCACTGCGGTCGAAGATGACGATCTTTCTCACCACCCATTATATGGACGAGGCGGAGGAGCTCTGCGAACGAATCGTGATCATGGATCATGGCAAGATCCTGGTTGATGGAACCTCCGAGCAGCTCAAGGAGGCCTTTGCCCATTCCCATATCTATGAGCTGGAATTCCGGGCCGATGCCGACCGCTACGAGGAGCTGATCCGTTCGCTTCCTTTTATCGAATCCTTCGACCGCCGGGGGGCGGTCTTCCGGCTGTCGTTGCCGGGAGAAGAGTATCTGAAACCGCTGATGGACAGTATCGGAAGTGGCGACATCAAAAAGATCTGCCTGCAGGAGCCCTCCCTGGAAGAGGTTTTTCTTGAACTGACCGGCAGGAAGGTGCGGGAATAAAAGAGGTTCAAGGATGTAAGCAGAATAAACATTAAACATTGAGCAGCCGAGGGGTTTCATGTTTCGAGGTGCGTTTACCATCTGGGGAAGGGATATGTGGGTACTGCGCAGGAGTGTCTTTTCCGAACTCGTGGCGGTCATTGCCTATCCCATTACCCTCTACCTGGCCTTTGGTGTGGGTCTCAGGGGTTATATCTCCGATGTGGAGGGGATTCCCTATGCCCTGTTCATTGCGCCTGGTCTCATTTCCATGACGGCTGTCAGTGCCGCCTTCGATGAAAGTTCGTGGAGCATGTGGTTCCACCGCAAAGTGCAGCGGACCATCGAGGAGTACCGGGTCACACCCATCACGGTGTATGATATCGTTATCGGCAAGATCATGTCCGGCTTTGCCCTGGGGGCTATCAAGGGGATTGCTGTTGCTGGCGTTATTTTTCTGTTAACCCCTTTCCGATTTCCCTTTACCCATTTTCTGACCTATCTGTTATTTATTGCGCTTGGCTCGATGATTTTTTCCTGTATCGGTACTATCTGCGGCACCGTTATCGAGAAGCCGGAAAATATCGGCCGGGTTCAGGGTGTGGTAATCGTTCCCCTGATCTTCATGGCCGGTATCTTCTTTCCCCTATCATCTTATCCGGAAAAAGCGCTTCCCTTTGTCAGGGCTCTACCCACGACAGCCATTTTCGAGGGCGCCCGACTTGCGCTGTTGCGGGGATTCATAGATACTCAGTTTTGCATTACCCTGGTGGTGACCGCCGCAGTGTCATTCGTTCTCGCCGTTTGGGTTTTCAACCGGAAGATCGAGGGGTAGGAGCATGGTTTATGGCAGGGGAAAGAAAGTGGACGTGTTTTCTGTGCTGGCAAGCGATATTGCTGACTGGGGCGAAAGGTTCCTGCGGGCCGAGGCAGCGGGTGGCATGGAGGCGGCAGAGCAACTTTTGGGAGGGATCGCCGAGTGGCTGGGGAGCGATCTGGTGGATGGCATGCCGGTAATGCCGCTGGAGCGATGGGAGATTCTGGATGCTCTGGCCGAGGAGCTTCTCCAGGGGTGCAAGGCCCGGATTGCGGGAGAGCAGGCTGCCGGGCAGACGCTGAGCAACATAATCAGACGTGCGAGAGAAATTACCACGTACCCTCAGGCAGAATAATTCCTGAAGCGGCAACCGCAGACTGGTGACCCTTGTCCCGAAAGGGATTATTCCCAATTTGGCAGTATGAGGTTTCTTCCGTATATTCAGGAAACCTCATACTGTCATTTTATTATTTATTTGTGGTACACTGTAAAACCAATCGCGGGAAAGCTGCTCTTCCCGGAAATTTATCAGCGGAGATAAAATGAAGGAAGAATTTGTTCCCAAATGGATCGCCTGGGAAGTTACCCAGAAATGCAACCTGAAATGTGTCCACTGCCGCTGTTCCTCTGATGAGGCATCTTCGGAAGGTGATTTTACCACTGAAGAGGGGAAGAAGCTCCTGACGGAGATTGCCCGGTTTTCCAAACCGGTCGTAGTTCTCTCCGGTGGCGAGCCGCTGATGCGCAAGGATATCTTCGAGCTGGCGGACTTCGGTTCCTCCCTGGGTCTGCGCATGTGCATGGCCACCAACGGGGCACTGGTGGACGACGAGATCTGCCGGAAGATGCGGGAGGTTGATATCAAGATGGTGTCACTCTCCCTGGATGGGAGCAGTGCGGCCATCCATGACGATTTCCGTCAATGTCCGGGCGCCTTTGACGGTGTCATTCGGGCCGCGGAAACCTTCCGGCGGAATGGGCAGAAATTTCTGATCAACTCCTCCTTCACGAAGAGGAACCAGGCCGACATTCCAAAAGTCTTCCATTTGGCCAAATCCCTCGGTGCCACTGCCTGGTATATGTTTATGATCGTTCCCACCGGTCGCGGCGAGGAGATCATGAGCGAGTTGATCTCCAAGGAAGATTACGAAGACATCCTGGAGTGGCACTACCAGCAGGAGAAGGATGAGGATGCGATCCTGATGCGCCCCACCTGTGCCCCCCATTATTATCGCGTAGCCCCGCAGCGGGCCAAGGCTGAGGGGGTGACCTTCGAACGCCGTTCCCTGAGTTTTTCCACCGGCGGCGGCAAGGGCTGCATCGCTGCCCAGTCCATCTGCCTGATCGACTGCTTCGGCAACGTCAAGCCCTGTTCCTACTTTCCCCGCATCGCCGGCAACGTGAAAGATACCCCGTTCCGGGAAATCTGGGAAAATTCTACTCTTTTCAAAGAGTTGCGTGATTTTAAGAGCTACAAGGGCAAGTGCGGCGAGTGCGAGTTCCTTAACGTTTGCGGCGGCTGCAGGGCCCGGGCCGATGCAGTGCACGGAGACTATCTGGCAGAGGAGCCGTTCTGCAACTATGTGCCGGTTAAAATGCGGAAAAGCTGAGATCAACCAGGTTTTGAATACCTCGAGAACACTAAATTAACCAAGACCTGCCAGGTTTTGAAAACTTGGCAGGTCTGTTCTAATCGAAAAGGAGTTGTTTGATGAATAACCGTTTTCTTGATGCCTGCCGGGGCCTTCCGGTTGACCGGACTCCGGTCTGGCTGATGCGTCAGGCTGGCCGCTATCTTCCCCAGTATATGAAAGTGCGGGAGAAGTGCACCTTCCTGCAGCTTTGCAAGACTCCGGAACTGGCCGCTGAGGTAACCATTCAGCCGATCGACATCTTAAATGTGGATGCCGCGATCCTTTTTTCCGACATCCTCACGCCGGTGGAACCGATGGGACTGAAACTTGACTTCGTTCCCGGGCCGGTGTTCGAAAATCCGGTGCGTAGCGCGGCCGACGTGGCAGCCCTTCGTATCCCGGAGATGGAGGAGGATGTCCCCTACGTTCTGGAGACCATTCGCATTCTCCGCCGGGAACTCGAGGGGCGCGTTCCCCTGATCGGCTTCGGCGGCGCACCATTTACCCTGGCCTGCTACATGGTCGAAGGCAAAGGTTCCAAGGATTTCGCCACCATCAAGAAGATGATGTATTGCGCTCCCGAGGTCTATGCAGCGCTCATGGATAAGATAACGGATATGCTCATTGCCTACCTGAAGTCACAGATTGCGGCTGGTGCACAGGCGATCCAGGTTTTCGACACCTGGGGAGGAATTCCTTCGCCGAGCGATTATGAAAAATATGTGCTTCCCTATACTTCTCGGCTGATTGCCGGTCTGGGAACGGATGTTCCGGTGATTCATTTCGTCAAGGGCTCTGGCACCATGCTGAAGAGTGTCCGGAAGGCGGGGGGCGACGTAATGGGCCTTGATTGGCATGTTAATCTGGGTGCAGCGCGGGATGAACTCGGCCCCGACATGGCCGTCCAGGGCAACCTGGATCCCACGGTGCTCTTCGGGACGAAGTCGCTCATCGAGGCTGAAGTGAAAAGGGTCCTCGACGAAAACGGCGGCCGGCCCGGTCACATTTTCAATCTGGGACACGGAATTCTTCCCACGGTGCCACCGGAAAACGCCATACATATGGTGGAATGCGTTCACCGGCTGTCACAGAAGTCCTGATCGTCAGGCAGAGCATGGTTTTTACCTTGCCGGGAATAGTTCTTGCCAAACTTTCAAACGTGCACCTGACGACCCCGGTTGCCTTCCTTGGTTCAGGAGGGGCCGGGGTTGCATTCTTTCAGCGGAGAAATTGCAGCCATGATCGAAAAGACCGCCATTCTTCTGCTCCAGATGGGGGGGCCCGATTCCCTTGAGGCCGTGGAGCCCTTTCTCTTGAACCTCTTTTCCGACCGGGACATTATCCGGCTTGGTCCGGCGTTTCTGCAGCCGCTTCTGGCCCGCTGGATAGCCCGACGCAGGGCACCGAAGGTGGAGGCCCAGTATGAGAAGATTGGCGGCCGCTCCCCTATCCGGGAGCTGACTTCAGCCCAGGCGCTTGCCCTGGAGGAAAAGCTTGGTCAGGGGTTTCGCTGTTTGCCGGCCATGCGCTACTGGCGGCCATCGACCATCGAGGCGCTGGCTGCTGTGAAAAAGGAGGGCATTTCACGTATATTCGCCCTGCCCCTCTACCCCCATTACTCGCGCGCTACGACCGGTTCCAGTTTCAACGAGCTGCGGAGAGTGCTTGCCCTTTCCGGGGTGAAATTCTCCTTTTCCTGTATCGAGAGTTTTCACATTCATCCCCTCTACATCGCGGCACTGGCCCGAACCCTTGAGGAAGGCATCGGCTTCTTTCCCGGGGGACAAGACGTCACCCTCCTTTTCTCCGCGCATTCCCTGCCCGTTTCATTCATCGAAAGCGGCGACCCGTACCTTTCCCAAGTGGAGGAAACGGTGCAGCTGGTTATGGAGCAGTTCCCGAACTACCCGTTTCACCTGGCTTTCCAGTCAAAGGCCGGGCCGGTGAAATGGTTGGAGCCGTCCACTGAAGAGGCCATTATCCGACTGGCAGCGGAGGGTTGCCGGAACCTTCTGGTGGTTCCTGTTTCCTTTGTCTGCGACCATATCGAAACCCTCTACGAGATCGACGTCACCTATGCCGCGTTGGCGCGGGAGCAGGGAATTGAAAATTTTCACCGCTCCCCTTCCCTCAATACCGCTCCCCTGTTTATCGACTGTCTTGCCGATCTGGTGAGTACCGCACTCTCATAATAGTTGCTGATTAGCACTTTTTTCCACTATGAAGATTGTCATTCCCGAATGTCTTTATCGGGGATCCATAATATCAGTCGGTTAGAGGCTGGAATCCCGATCAGAATCTCTTCGGGAATGGCAGTTTTTGCAATAGACGGAAGATAGTTGCTAATCAGGTAATAGTTTTATCAGGAAACTTTTTCAGGGCAGGGACGGGCGAAAAGGGTTAGCGCTCTCAGCGCCCTAATCCTTCCGGCTGGCTTTTCGCCACCAGGAAGTAGACAATTCCGAGGATCAGAAGGGTTCCGGCCAGGAAGACCTGGGTTTCCAGGGCATCATGGCGCAGGGTGGAGATGAGGATCTCCCGTATCAGGGCGACCATGATGACCCCGATAAAGACCAGGATATTAAACCTGCCCCCTTTCAGGTTCTTGATCTCGTTTCCCATCAGCTCGATCATCATCCAGAGAATCAGCAGTGTTCCGAGTGCGCTCAGGATGCCCTTTTCAATGTCACCCCGGAAGATATGAAAGAGATCCCAGGCAAACAGTGCCACTACGGAGAGGGAGACTCCTGCGAGGGCCAGGACCAGGATCAGATTCAGGCCGTAGGTGAACCGCTCCGTTGCCTGAATCAGCTTTGACTCCAGACGGTGTGAGACGAACTCTTTTTTAAGCTCCTCTTCCAGGTAGGAGGCGCTCATGATATCCAGGTTGATATCTAGGATCTTTTCGGTGGCATCAGTGAGCCTGCGGCGGAGCTCTCTATCAGGATAGGCGTCCCTGATGAGGTTCGTCACCGCCTGACGGACAAAATTCATGGCGCAGTTAACAAAGTGTGCGTTCAGACCGATCCGTACATGGGCAAGACCGATTTTTTCCAGGGTTCGCAGATAGTGGTTGTCGAATATTCCGGAAAAGAGAGCAATGAACCAGGTTTGATGGGTTTTCTTCAGCCGCTGTAAAACGGTGTCATCTTGAATAAATTTGGCGGTTTCCGGCATACCGAGAAGATAATCGTACAGATCATCGGCCATTTTGACCTTATTTTCCTCCGCATGGGGGAGAAACGAGGTTAGTAGCTCGGTATCCTCGTCGGAAAAAAGGTAATGTCGCTTCAGATCGTCAACGGTGACCATGGACGTCTCCTATCCTGAATTATGAATTTTCGGCAGTTGATAACCTCCTGCCGTATCTGCGTCTTCCTGTTTGACTTGATTCAACGGGCCGTACAGAAAAGCTGAGGAAAGTATACGGCCAAACTGCAGCGTTTGCAATTTTTCTGCCCGGTATGCTACAACAGAATCGGAGGTACCATGGAACGTGTAACTATTGACGATATTTCCCTTTCCCTTGCCCATGCGGTCGAGTTGCCGCTGAGATGGATCGGCCAGGAGGAAATTCTTCAGCAACTGCTGGCTGCCTGGATGGTGATCGATGATCGGGATATTCCCTTTAATCCGCGATTGATCGGCAAGCCGGGCGTCGGTAAGACCACTCTTGCCTATGCGGCAGCGAAGAAGCTGGGTCGGGAGGTATTCCTTTTCCAGGCTACCATGGATACCCGGCCGGAGGACCTGATCGTGACCCCGGTGGTCGGGCCGGACAACCGGATCCAGTACGCCGCCTCATCCCTGGTGACCGCCATGCTTCGCGGTGGTGTACTGATCCTTGACGAGGGGAACCGGATGAGTGAAAAGGCCTGGGCCTCCCTTGCACCACTTCTGGATGACCGGCGCTACGTGGAATCCATCATTACCGGTCTTACGATTCGCGCGCACCGGGACTTCCGGATCGTTGTCACCATGAATGAGGACTCGTCCACCTTCGAAATTCCCGAATACATTCATTCCCGCCTTCAGCCGCAAATCTACATCGACTTTCCCGAGGCTGACGAAGAACTGCTCATCCTGAAGGAAAACCTTCCCTTTGCCGATGATGCCATTCTGGCCTATGTGGTGAATTTCCTTCAGCGTGCCCATGCTGCTGACGAGCTTTATTCGGTTCGTGACGGCATCAACATCGCCCGCTACGCCCTGAAGATGATCAAGGCCTCGGGCGGTGAGCGGGATGAGATGCTCCCCCTGGCGGTGATGCGTATCCTGGGAGATGAGGCTCTTCACTATCTGACCTGACAACGCGGAATTACCATGCCCCAGAAACTCTACCTGGAAAAATTCGGTCCGGTTCATGCGCTTCCGGTTCTCCATTACAAGATGGAATTTGCCACGCTCGTCCGCCAGGCGGTGGACCGCTTGCAGCCTGACTGTATCGCCATCGAGCTGCCCCCTACCCTTCAGGCTCATTTTCTGCGGGGGGTGCGGCGACTGCCGGAAATCTCTGTCCTCAGGTACGAGCTGAATAGCCTCGGGAGACATCCCGTTGGCGCGGGAGAGACGATCTTCCTGTTTATCGAGCCGGCCGATCCGCTCGTGGAAGCGGCTCGGCTGGCCGGAGAGCGGGATATCCCGCTCCACTGCATCGATGTGGATGTGGAAGGCTATCCCTGCCACGAGGAGCCGTTTCCCGATTCCTATGCCGTCCGGCGCATCGGACTCGGCGCCTATTACGGTGAATACCGGAAGGTTTTCGGAAATTCCGTGCCGGGTCGAGAAGATCTTCTCCGTGAGAAAGGAATGGCCTACCGTCTCCAGCAGCTGTCGGCCCGTTTCAAACGGATTCTCCTGGTATGCGGCATGGCCCACCTGGAGAGGCTGAAGGAATGGTACGATCTTCCCCAGGCGGCCCCACTGGAAAGGGTAAAACGATCGGGAATATCCCTCTATAATCTTCATCCCGAGTCGTGCCGGGAGGTTCTGGCGGAATATTCTTTCCTTTCCTCCCTCTACGAGTTGCATCGGGGTCCGCTTCCATCGGAACCTTCCACGGAAGGCCCTTCTCTCAGGAAGAGCTGGAATGCCTTCGAACTGATTGCCGGTGGGAAAAAAGATGTGCCGGAAGAAGAGGTTCTCTTCGAAGCGCTGGTGCGTAGTGCTCATCATGTGGGTCGAGCCGGGGAAGGACTGGACCGGCAGCGCGCGGTTTTTCGGCTCTTCCGGGAAGCGGCACGGCACTATCGGCAGGAGACCGGCGAGCCTGTGCATGTCTGGCAGAAAAGAGCATTTTTCCGCTTTTCCCGAAACTATGCGCTGGTAACGGGACGGCTTCTTCCCGACCTTTTCCAGATGCTGGCCGCGGCCCGCGGCTGCATCGACGACAATTTCGCGTACGCATTTTTCCGGCTTGCCACCTTCTATCCGTGGCAGAAGCTTGATTCAGATCTGCCCACTATCAGACTTCGGCCGGAAGATCTCTCCGGGGGCAGCAGACGAATCCGGTTTCGGCCCCGCTCCCGGCAGCCGGGCAAGGGGCTCTCGCCACTCCAGTTTCTGAAGAGGAAGCGGGAAAAGCGGCCCGGCGAATGGCTGGAAGGGTTTGATAATCCCTCCATCTGCTCCTATCCACCGGAAGATCTGATCATCGAAGACTATGGCCGCTTTCTCAAGAAAAAGGGTGTAAAGCAGCTCTCCGAGGAACAGAGCCGCGTTGAAGCATTTTCTTCATCGCTGCTGGATGGTATCGACATGCGGGAAACCCTGCGGAACTACCACGAAGGAAAGATCTATGTGCGGGAAAACCTTCGTGTCCAGGGGGGAGTGGGAAGCCTGGTCGTGGTCTTTGATCAGGATCGCGAAGGGAAGAAATACCCCTACCTGACGACCTGGCTCGGGGAGCATGATCAGGAGTCGGATATGGCCTTTTACGGCACCGAACCGGCTGACAACGTGGTGGGGCCGGGGATCTGCCGCTGCGAATACGGGGGATTTCTGCTCTCCTACCCTCCCCGCCGTATGTATGATGTCTGGCTGGACAGCGACTATTCCTTTGCCCGTGACAAAGCGGAAGTCCTGATGCTGGCAGCGTTGGACTACTCACGGGAAAAACATGTCGTCTACGTAGCGTCACGCCCACCCCGGAGCTGTTTCAAACAGATTGCGGCCCGGCTTGGGAAGAAAATCATTTATATTCCTCTCGGATCCCTGTCGCCTCAGAAACTGAAGAAGCTCCGGGTGTTCCATGTCCTGTTCGGAAATGACAAAAGGGAAATTGCAAAGGATTACATATGGTGAGGCAGGAAAAAATGTGGTATATGAATCTGATGCTTTTCGAGCCATGTTCGTTTTTCATCCGGAGTTCGCAAATTTCGGATGCTGTCTGCTGCAAGCGATAGACATTTTCAACCGGAAACTTCGGATTCGCCATAGAGGGGGAAAGGATGAGCAACAGCGATCGACGCTACGTACGGATGGAGTCCCTGAATCTGCTCGACTATGTTCTCGTTGATGAAAAGGGAGAGATAGTAACCCGCGCAATGGGAAGGACTCTCAATATCAGCGAAAAAGGAATCCTGCTGGAAACGCATATCAAGTTCGAACCGGGGCAGGTACTGCGGATCACGATCGGGCTGGAAGAGGATCTGGTGGACTTCAAGGGCCTGGTCAAGCATGCGGAAATTCGGGATGACAAGACATTCTGCGCGGGAATCGAGTTTCTGGAATTTGATGGTGAGGGGAGCCGGGTGCTTCATAATTACCTTGATGCATTCGAGGCATTCAAAAACTAGCGGCTTTCCTGCGAAGTTCCTCTCCGGTGGATACATTTTCTGCCCCTTTTCGGGACCGTGAACCATGGATAGCATAAAGAGCTTGTCTGCACTGACCAGGTGTGGGCAAGCTCTTTTTTTGTAAGCAGGAGAGTCCGTCAATCCTTGAACTGCAGCTGATAGAGACGGTAGTAGAGCCCCTGGCGTGCCATCAACTCATCATGACTCCCCTCTTCCGCCTTTTCCCCCTTATGGATGACCACGATCCGGTCGGCATCCCGTACCGTTGAAAGCCGGTGGGCAACCACGAGAGAGGTCCGCCCGGTCAGAAGGCCCTGCAGTCCATCCTGGATCAGACGTTCGCTGGCGGTGTCGACACTGGAAGTGGCTTCGTCAAGCACCAGAACCTCCGGATCAAAGGCAACAGCACGGGCAAAGGAGATGAGCTGCCGTTCACCTACCGAAAAATTCACTCCCCTCTCCTGGACCTCCTCGGCGAACCCTTTCGGGAGATGTAAGATGAAACGGTCCGCTCCAACCATGGCTGCGGCTTCCTCCATCCTCTCACGTGCTCCCTCATCTCCGAGGGTGATATTATGTTCCAGCGAGCCGGTGAACAGGAATGGCTCCTGGAGAACTACGCCGATCCTACCCCGCAATTCGGGGAGGGGAATATCTCCTATATCACAGCCGTTGATGAGGATGTTTCCCCGGTTTACCTCATAAAATCTGGATAGTAGACGAGTAACGGTGGTTTTTCCGCCGCCTGTTTCACCGACAAGAGCGATCTTTTCTCCGCGATTGATCTTGAGGTTGAATCCCTTCAGCACATAATCCTCGCCTTTATAGGCAAACCAGACATCACGAAATTCGATGGTTTCGATGGGGGAATCCAGACCTGCCAGATCTTTGTTTTGCTGAGCTTCCTCTACCTTTACGGGTGCCTTTTTCTCTATGTCCAGTAGCCCGAAAATCCGTTCCAATGCGGCCATGGCCCCCTGCATGATGGAATATTTGGCTGAAAGATCGCGAATTGGTGAGAAGAATTTTTCCATGTACTGGATGAAGGCAACCAGGGCGCCGAAGGTCAGGGTGCCGCGGAGGATTTCCCCTCCTCCGTACCAGATAATGAGGCCGACCGCAATCGATGACAGCGCCTCCACCGCGGCAAAAAGTGCTGCGTCCCAGGTGATGACCGGCAGGTTTGCGTCCCGGTAGGAGGCATTGAGTCTCGTGAATTCCTTCTGCTCGGTCTTCTGGCGGTTGAAGAGCTGCACAACTGCCATGCCGCCGATGCTTTCGGCCAGGAACGAGTTGAGGTTGGACAGACGTGCCCGCACCTCACGGAAGGACTTGCGCATCCTGAGGCGAAAGGTGAAGACGATATACAAGAGCATCGGCAGCACGATGAAAGTGACCAGTGAAAGCTTCAGGTTCATCCAGAGCATGATCCCGACAATGCCCACCAGGACGAGGATATCACCGACGATGGAAATGATGCCGGCGGTGAACATCTCTCCCAGGACCTCCACATCGCTCGTGACCCGGGTTACGAGGCTGCCGGTGGGGGTGCGGTCCATAAATGACGAGGAAAGGCCCTGGATGTGGGAGAAAACCTCCATGCGGAGATCGAACATGACTCTCTGCCCCAGGTACTGGAGGAGATAGATTTCCAGGTAGGTCAGCAGTCCGTCCACAATGATCAGGGCAAAATACTCCAGAGACAGCAGCGGGAGCCCGGCCATTTTGCCGGTGGTGATATGGCTGTCGATGGCAATCTTGAGAAGCAAGGGCTGGGCGAGTTTGGCAGCTGCGATCAGGGGCAGCAGCAGCAGGCTCCAGACAACCATCCACCGGTAGGGGCGCAGGTAGCGGAGAAACCTGCCCAGGAGTTTTCGGTCGTAGGCCTTGCCGACTATTTCATCTTCGTAGATACCGCCGAAATGCATAATTCTCCGGTGAGAAACGCGATTTTCCGCAATCGCATTGTTGTTCTATGGAGCGTGATGCTGGACATACCCTGTGGTAGGCATCACCCCTCGCTCCATGTTTGTCTTACGCATCGTGTAAATCAACGTTCTTTTCCAAGGGGACATTTCCCTCGCGGCAGTCACCGCTTCCAAAGATGTCCGAATAGCCGTCGGCCCCATTGTGCGTGATTTTTACGAACATACTCTATTATTGAGTTTGTGGAAAGTACGATGATAGTAAGCCGGGCTGAGTTTTTCTTACTACACGGATGCCTCAATTCGAGATACAATTTCAGAACTACACACAGAAGGAATGGTCGTCAACAATGAAAACTGTTTTGGTTTGTGTCACATTCATGATCAGAGAAAAAATATCACTGCCCCTGTCTGCAGTTTGATAGTAGAGTATTCTTACAGCGCGGTACGCCGAGGTATGTCATGAAAAAAAGAGCAAAAAAAGTATCAGAATCAAGCGTGGTTCTGGCGCAAATCATGTTGCCGGCCGATACGAATCCCACGGGTAATGTGCATGGCGGCACAATAATGAAGCTGATCGACAATGCAGCGTATGTCGTTGCGGCAAGGCATACTGCCAGTAATGCCGTTACGGTTTCCATAGACCGGCTGGATTTCCATTGTCCGGTGTTCCTGGGGAATCTGCTTACCCTCAAGGCCAGTATGAACCGGGCTGGAAGGACTTCCATGGAGGTTGGCGTCAGGGTTGAGGCTGAAGACCTGATGACCGGAGAGGTACGGCATACCTCTTCAGCGTATCTTACTTTCGTAGCCCTTGGTGCTGATGGCAGGCCGACCCCTGTTCCGGCACTGATTGCCGAAACAGATGAGGAAAAAAGAAGATTTGCTGAGGCAACAAACAGATATGATCTCAGGAAATCGACGAAAAATCCTGCTTCATAGCGTCCTGCCCGGGAGTTTTCGGTCGTAAGCCTTGCCAACTATTTTATCATCGTAGATATCGTCGAAATGCATACAGTCGCCTGACTTCCTGAGACCTGCCAGGTTTTTAAAACCTGGCAGGTCTTCATCATAATCTCTCTAATTCTTCCCGCAGATTTTGCTCCCGATGGATGGCCGCATAGCGGCCTCCCAAAACTAAAAGCTCATCATGGGTTCCCTGTTCGACAATCGCCCCTTCTTCCAGCACGATGATCCGGTCGCATCCACGCAGTGCCGAGAGGCGGTGCGAGACGATAATCACCGTGCGTTTTCCGTAGTAGCGGGCAAGGCCGTTCAATATCTCTTCCTCGGTCCTGGCGTCTACCGCTGACAGGGGATCGTCAAGGATCAGGATAGAGGGGTTCTTCAGCAAGGCTCGGGCGATGGCGGTGCGCTGTTTCTGGCCGCCGGAAAGGGTAACGCCCCGTTCTCCCACCAAGGTGTCAAATCCCTTGGGGAAACCGGCCAGGTCGCTGTCCAGCTGTGCCAGACGGGTTGCTGCTTCCACCTCTGCCCGTGAGGCCCCCTCCCGTCCATAGGCGATATTTTCCTCTAGGGTGCGGGAGAAAAGAAAACTTTCCTGGGGGACAAAGCCGATGGCATCCCGGAGTTCTTTCAGCGGGAGTTGGTTGATATCCGTACCGTCAAGAAAGAGCATGCCGTCCTGGACAGGGTAGAGGCGGGCGATGAGCCGAACGAGGGATGTCTTGCCGCAGCCGACCGGTCCGACAATGCCTACCTTCATTCCCGGGCTGATCCGGAGGGAGATGTCTTTCAGGAGTGTTTCGCGATTGTAGCCGAAGGAGAGATGGCGAAACTCGATATCCCCGGCAAGTTTCTCTATCCCGACCGGTTGCTCCGGCTCTGCTATCTCGGGCTTTGCTTCGAGCACCGCGTTGAGGCGGGCCATGGAAGCGGCGCCGCGCTGGAGGAGGTTCAGAATCCAGCCCATCACCACGGTCGGCCAGATCAGCATCGCCAGGTAGCTGGTAAAGGCTACAAAGTCTCCCAGGGTCATTACCCCGCTTATCACCCGGCTGCCGCCGACAAAAAGGACAATCAAGGTGCTGATCCCGCTCATGGAAGCCATGAAGGGGATGACAATCCCCCGCAGGTTGGCCATTTTCATGCTGCTGTACAGGTAGCGTGCAGACAATTCCCGGAAGGCCGTAGTCCGGAACTCCTCACGGCAATAGGCCTTCACTACGACAGAAGCGGTGATGCTTTCCTCCGCGTGGCTGGTCAGGGCAGCAAGCTGTTCCTGTGCACGTTTCGAGTGGTAGAAGATGCGGCGGCTTACCTGTTTGACCAAAAGGATCATGAGCGGAAAGGGGAGAACGGCGCACAAGGTCAGGAAGGGATTGATGCGTCCCATGAGGAAAATTGCCGAGACATACACGATTACGGTATTGATGACATTGAGGATGCCGAAGCCCAGGAGCATCCTGACATTGGACAGGTCGTTGGAAAAACGGGAGAGCAGATCGCCGGTCCGCTCCTTGGCGAAGTAGGGGAGATCCAGGGAGAGAAGGCTTTTATACAGGTCTTCCCTGATCCGGTATTCGATGCGTCGGCCGGCATGGAGGAGTGTCGTGCGCGAGAAAATTCTGACAATGCCATGGACAACGGCGACTGCCATGATGATGAGGCCGAAATGGGCGGGCGAATAGGCGCTGCGTCCGGGAAACTGGAAGCTTTCCACCGCCCGTTTCAGGAGCCAGGGGATCAGCAGGGCGAAGCCGTTCGCTCCTGCCAGGAGAAAGATCCCGGCGATGTAGGTTCCCCGGAAGGAACGCAAGTAAGCATAAAGTCTGGTGTATTCGCTGATGGTAATCTCCTGGTGGTAACGCCGTGAAAATCCTTTAGTTCATAGCTCGTGGCTCATAGCTCATAGCTGTTGGCTGTTGGCTCTTACCCTTCTACCCCTCACCCTTCACCCTTCACTGCTTTATCAATACCTCATCCGTACCCGGTAGAGCAACTTCGCTTCCTTGTCCTTCGGCACCGGGATAGAGAACTCGGCGGAAAAGGCATCCCCTTTTTTCCAGGGGTGGGACGCTGAGAGCATGCTCCAGTCACCAGGGACCGGTTCCACCACTTTGACCACCACATCTTCCGTCTTGTGGTTGCGCAGGATTATCTCGAAGGCGGCCTCGTAGGTGTCGGAGGCGATCTTCTTCCAGTCGGTCTGCTTCCTGCTTGCCACCACGTCGAATGCATCCCCCAGCTTGACCCGCAGCTTTTCATCCTTTGGTGTGTGGTCGATGGCATCTTCGCCCGCGAACTGCAGGCTGCCGTCGCTGTCCAGCTTATAGACGCGGACCGTTCCCTTGGGTAGCGGCATGCCCAGACCGCTCGACTTGCGGTTCTCGATTTCCAGGAATACTCCGACCTTGCTGTTATTGTCTTGTTCTCCGAAGGGAGCGTAGAAATAGCGGCGGTCACCGTTGAGCAGTAACTCTTTTTTCACCGGAATACCCGCAGCCTGGAGCAGTCGGATCTGCTTGGTCTGATTGTCTTTGATGGTGGAAGGTCGCTCCAGGGTATAGATATGGTACTCGAAAAATCCCTCTTCACGGAACTGTGGAGCTGCTTCGGCCATGGCCGTCTTATACATCCTGTCCTGATAGGGGGCGGTTTCCTTGACCCGGTTAACATTTCCTGCCACAAGTTTCAGCCTGGCGTTGCGGTAGGTTGTGCCGCTCTTGTTATCAATGGTAACCCAGCCGGCGAGGTCGGCCCGGGTGTCTTTCTCATTCAGGGTAAGGACGTAATCTGCCCGCCAGGAAATCCCGCTGGTAAGGTACGATGCCTCGATCTTTCGGGTCGTTGCCGGAGTATTGTCCACCAGCCAGACCAGGGTGGGCTGCGAGATGAGATTTTCCGGTACTCCGGGAAGAATGACCCTGCCGGGGTGACCATAGGTGATGCCGTCGCCGATCCGGTAGATCGGCCCGCCGTTATTGGAAAGGAGCGTTGCGGTGACAATCTCTTCCCGCTCCGTGTAGGGATTTTTCTGGTAGAGTTTCACTTCTTTTCCCACGTATTTGTCCAGCAGCTTCTGGGGGTTGAGGAGATCATACTCGTAGTTCTGTTCCAGGATGCGGAAGCTGCCGGAATTGGAAAGGTTCGTGATGGAGACGCTGGCCGGAATGATCCCTGAAGCCACATCCATGAAGCGGAGCTCGCCGGTACCCTTTCGCAGGGTGATCTCCCGCTGGTCCTTGACCAGTCCGAGGTTGTCGTTATAGACGGTCAGTGCCACGCCGGTCTGATCCTTGAGGGTGGATGCTGCAGGTGTTCCCGATTCAGCGGCTGAAGCAGAGAACGGGAGGGAAGGCAACAGGGTGGTACCGAGGGCGAGCGTGGCTAGCAACGGCAAGAATGATTTTCTCATGGAGCATCCTCCTGGAAATGGGGCGCATCGCTACGATTGGCGTGGGAACAGACACTTTCCTTTATAAGTCATGTGGGTCGGCCGGTCAAGCTTCCGGGTTAAAAGCTTCGGTTTATAGTTTTGACGGCGAGCGCCGAAATGAAGTAAAGTGTTTTACTGAACTATAAATACTTCCCAGTCCCTGACGGGTCCTTTTGAAAATCGGAATCAAATGCATTGACAACACGGCCCCCCATGGTTGAAAATTCATGGTCAGGGCCGTGTTCCGTTGTTGCCGACGTTCTGATGGTTCGAAAATCAGTTCATTACTACTTATATATTCTCGAGAAAGGTCGATACATGGAGATACGGTTTGGTACTGATGGGTGGCGGGGGGTCATCGCCCGCGAATTTACCTTTGAAAATCTTGCCATTGTTGCCCAGGCGACCATGGACTATTTCATAGAGCAGGGTTTGAATGATGCGGGATTGGTAATTGGGTATGACCGGCGCTTCCTATCACGTCAATTTGCCGAACGAGTTGCGGAGGTTGCGGCGGGGAACGGTCTTCAGGTTCGGCTCAGCGACCGCTATACGCCGACCCCTGCAATTTCCTGGGCAGTCCATGAATTTAGTGCGGGCGGCGGGATCATGATTACCGCCAGTCACAATCCGCCTGAATACAACGGCTTCAAGATCAAGGAGAACTTCGGCGGACCGGCCCGGCCTTCTACGACCAAAGTGGTGGAGGAGATCGTGGCGGCTAACATAGCGAGCGGACGGGAAGTCCTGGAGATGCCCTTGGCCGAAGCACTTGAGAGCGGCCGGGTGAAACTCTTTGATGCCGGAAAGCCCTATTGTCGGCAGTTGTCCCGCTATGTCGACCTGGAACGGATCCGTGCCGCCGCGATTCCGCTGGCAGTGGATCCCATGTATGGTGCCGGGACCGGATTTTTCCCTGAGCTGGTTCCGGGAACAGTTGAGCTCCACACCGAAGATAATCCCGGTTTCTGTGGTGTCCCGCCCGAGCCGACTCCTGAACATCTGGCGGAACTGTCCGCTCTGGTGAAGGAAGGCAATTTGCGCGTGGGACTTGCCCTGGATGGGGACGCGGACCGGATCGGTGCGGTGGACGAAAATGGAGAGTTCTTTTCCGCGCACATGATTTTCACCGTGATTCTGCGCCATCTCCTGGAGCATCGGGGACTGCGGGGGGCGGTGGCGAAAACCGTTTCCGTTACCCGAATGGTGGATCTCCTTTGCGAGAAATACGGTCTGGAGCTGTTTGAAACGCCGATCGGCTTCAAGCATATCTGCGAACTGATGCTTGATCATGACATCCTCATGGGTGGCGAGGAATCGGGCGGTCTCGGCGTAAAGGGTCATATCCCGGAGCGTGACGGCATTCTCCTCGGTCTCCTCCTTCTGGAGGCCATGGCCGTGTCCGGAAAGGGGCTGAGGCAACTCCTCAACGATACCATGGAGGAGATCGGCTACTTCTTCTATCGCCGCATCGATCTTTCCATCGACAACGAATCAAAGGAACGACTTATCCTCAAACTCCGGTCCGGCGGGCTCGGTATCATCGCTTCCCGTCCGGTGGCGAGGGAAAACTTCCGTGACGGCTTCAAGTATATCTTTGAAGATGGCTCCTGGCTGCTCATCAGGCCTTCCGGAACCGAACCGGTTCTCCGTCTCTACAGCGAGGCTGGCACTTCCGAAATGGTCGAGGAACTTCTCCGGGCAGGGCGGGAGATTGCAGGTCTCTGAGACGCATCGGATATTTTACCTATACAGGACATCTATGGCGCACGACAAAATAATCATAAAAGGGGCCTGCGAGCATAATCTGAAATGCATCGATGTGGAGATTCCCCGCGACAGGCTGGTGGTAATTACCGGCATCTCCGGATCAGGAAAATCCACCCTGGCCTTCGATACCATCTATGCCGAGGGGCAGCGCCGCTATGTGGAGTCGCTGTCTTCCTATGCTCGACAGTTCCTGGAGCAGATGGAAAAACCGGATGTGGAATCCATCGAGGGTCTTTCCCCGGCAATTTCCATCGAACAGAAGACCACCAGCAAAAACCCCCGCTCCACGGTCGGCACGGTTACGGAGATTTACGACTACCTGCGCCTCCTTTTTGCCCGGGTCGGGCGCCCCTATTGTTACAGCTGCGGCAAGGAAATCACTTCCCAGACCGTATCGCAGATGGTGGACCAGATCATGGTCCTCCCGGAGGGGACAAAAATCAATCTTCTCTCGCCCCTGATCCGAGGCCGTAAGGGGGAATACCGCAAGGAACTGCTCCAGCTCCGCAAGGAGGGCTTTGTCCGGGTGATTGTCGATGGCCAGCCCCATGACCTTGCCGAAGAGATTACCCTCGACAAGAAGAAAAAGCACGATATCGATATTGTCGTGGATCGCCTGATCGTCAAGGAGGGGATCCAGCGGCGTCTGGCCGATTCCCTGGAAACCGCGCTCCACCATGCGGAGGGTATTGCCAAGGTGCAGATTGTCGACGGCGAAACCATGCTGTTTTCCGAGGCCCTGGCCTGTATCGATTGCGGCATTTCCTATCCGGAGATGACCCCGCGCATGTTCTCTTTCAACAACCCCTACGGTGCCTGTCCCGAATGCACCGGGCTCGGTACCCGCATGTATTTCGACCCGGAGCTGGTGGTTCCCAATCCGGAGCTTTCGCCGCGGGAAGGGGCAATCGCACCGTGGGAAAAGAGGCTCTCAGGTTGGTTCCACCAGATTCTGGAGGCCCTGGCCAAGGCCTATTCCTTTGATATCCGTACGCCCTTCTCCAAGCTTTCCGAGCAGGCGCGGCGAATCATTCTCTACGGGTCCGGCGGGGAAAAGGTACAGTTCTGGTGGGAAGAGGATGGCGGTCGTCGACATACCTACTACAAGGAATTCGAAGGGGTGCTCAACAATCTGGAGCGGCGCTACCGGGAAACCGATTCGGAGCAGGTGCGGGAGGATCTGGAAAAGTACATGAATGTCATGCCCTGTCCCACCTGCCAGGGTGCCAGACTGAAGAAGGAGGCCCTCTTTGTCCGGGTCGGAGACCGGAACATCTGCGAGATATCGGCCCTTTCCATCGCTGATGCCCTGGCGTTCTTCGAGGCAATTACCCTGTCGGAAAAGGAGACCGAGATTGCCCGGCGAATCCTCAAGGAGCTCCGGGAGAGGCTCAACTTTTTGGTGAATGTAGGTCTCGAGTATCTCTCTCTCGACCGCTCGTCCGGGACCCTGTCCGGGGGCGAGGGGCAGCGGATCAGGCTTGCCACCCAGATCGGATCCAGCCTCGTGGGGGTGCTCTATATCCTCGATGAGCCCTCCATCGGTCTTCACCAGCGGGACAACGCCCGCCTGCTGAAAACATTGATGCGCCTGCGCGATCTGGGCAATACCGTGCTGGTGGTCGAGCATGACGAGGAAACCATCCTGGAGGCGGACCATGTGATTGACATGGGGCCGGGTGCCGGGGTGCATGGCGGCGAGGTGGTGGCCCAGGGGACACCGGCGGAGGTGATGGCCAATCCGCGCTCTCTCACCGGCCGCTACCTGTCCGGAGAACTGCTCATTCCGGTTCCGAAGAAACGGCGGGAGGTGGAACGTTTCCTCCGGATTATCGGGGCGACGGAGAACAATCTGAAGAATGTTGATGTGGCCATCCCCCTGGGGGTCATGACCTGCGTTACCGGGGTGTCCGGCTCGGGGAAATCGTCTCTGATCATTGATACCCTGTTCAAGGTCCTCTCCCAGCGGTTGTACCGGAGCAGGGAAAAGGCCGGCGCGGTCAGGGAGATCCAGGGTTTGGAAACACTGGACAAGGTGATCAATATCGACCAGTCTCCCATCGGTCGTACCCCACGATCGAACCCGGCAACCTATACCGGGGTCTTTACCGAAATCCGCGACCTGTTCGCCGGCCTGCCGGAATCGAAACTGCGCGGCTACAAGCCGGGCCGCTACTCCTTCAACGTCAAGGGCGGGCGCTGTGAGGCCTGTTCCGGTGACGGCATCATCAAGATCGAGATGCACTTCCTTCCGGACGTCTATGTCCAGTGCGAGGTCTGCAAGGGGGCTCGCTACAACCGCGAAACCCTGGAGGTGAAGTACAAGGGTAAATCCATTGCCGAAGTTCTGGACATGACTGTCTCCCAGGCGGTGCAGTTCATGGAAAACATCCCGCGGATCAGGAACAAGCTGGTAACCCTGGAGAACGTAGGGCTCGGCTACATCAAGCTGGGCCAGTCGGCCACCACCCTCTCCGGGGGAGAGGCCCAGCGGGTGAAGCTGGCCAAGGAGCTTTCCAAGCGGGCGACCGGCAGGACCATCTATATCCTTGACGAGCCAACCACCGGCCTGCATTTCCATGACATCGCCAAGCTGCTGGAGGTGCTTGACCGGCTGGTGGAGGCGGGAAACACCATCGTCATCATCGAGCACAACCTGGACGTGATCAAGACCGCGGACTACCTGATCGACCTGGGCCCCGAAGGGGGTGACCGTGGCGGTGAAGTGATCGCCACCGGTACTCCGGAGGAGGTTGCGGCCGTGACTCGTTCCTATACCGGGCAGTTTTTAAGGAAGATGCTGTAGGACCTAACCCCTCCCGAACTCACTTTACGGTAAGGGGAGGAGATTGAAATATAGTACTGAAAACAGTGATTGAAAGATTTAATACACGTACTGAGAATTAGTATCCAGGAGACAAACATGGGTGAAACAATCCGCTTCGGCATTTCCATTGACGACAAGCTTCTGAAGAGCTTCGACCATCTTATCGAGGAAAAGGGCTACCTGAACCGCTCGGAGGCGATCCGTGACCTGATCCGGGCATCGCTGGTGGAGTTGAAGTGGGAGAAGGGTGACGAGGATACTGTGGGCACGGTCACGCTGGTGTACAATCACCATGTGCATGACCTTGCCGACAAGCTCACCGAACAGCAGCATGCCCACCATGATCAGATTGTCTCTTCCCTCCATGTGCACCTGGATGCCCACAACTGCCTTGAAGTATTGGTGGTGCGGGGCAGGGCTAGCGAGGTGAAAAAGATCGCCGACGAGCTGATCGGTGTCAAAGGTGTTAAGCACGGCAAACTGGTGATGACTACCGCCGGCGAAGAGTTGCACTAAAGAACAAAATCAGGTGATAAGGCTAATGGATGAAGACTGAAGGGTTTTGCCGGTTCTTTACAGTCTTCCTCCTTCAGCCCTCAGCCTGTATCCAATTCCTCGGATCCCCCTTGTTTAGCTATTGATCGACTATTTTTCCAGTAGATCATTCCCAGGTTTTTCCATAAACCAAATCCGTAACTTCGTAGCCTCGGGCATCGCCGAAGTCCCTGAAATTTCTTTGCTTGCCTTTAGAGTGATTTGACTTTAGACTTAAAGATTCAAGCGCACCGTGCCTTTTTCCATGGGTGACATACGGGCTGCTATGAATAATTCTATGCTGTAACCGAGAAAGGAATCACAAAATGCCGAAAATTTATATCGTTGATGTAACAAATCGGGACGGGGTGCAGACTTCACGCCTGGGCCTGGCCAAGCTGGAAAAAACCATGATCAACATGTATCTCAATGAAATGGGGATTCACCAGAGTGAATTCGGTTTTCCCTTTACCCATCACGAGAAAAACTATATAGAGGCCAATCTGGAATTGGCGGCAATGGGAGTCCTGCAGCCAATCATGCTGAGCGGCTGGTGCCCGATGCGGGGTGAAGAGATCCAGGAATCGTTCAAAAGCGGTAAGCTGAAGAACGTTAATCTCTCCATTTCGACCTCGCAAATGATGACCGACGGGAAATTCAGTGGTCGCATTGTCAGGAATCCGGAAGAAAACCCTGCCGTTCCCAATCTCCTCGATATCATGATGAAAAATGTGCAGCTGGCGAAAAGCCTCGGTGCGGAGATGGTCGGGGTTAATGCCGAGGATGCTTCCCGTACCGATGATGAATACCTGGTTCGTTTCGCCCTTCGTGCCAAGGAGGCTGGTGCCGACCGCTTCCGCTACTGCGATACCCTTGGATATGACGACCCGTTTACCATCTATCGCCGGGTGCGGATGATTGCCGAGGAAGTGAAGATGCCGATCGAACTGCACTGCCATAACGACCTGGGTCTTGGTGTTGCCTGCTCCGTTGCCGGTGCCAAGGCAGCCATTGACGGTGGCGTCGATGCTTATATCAACACCGCCATCAACTCCATGGGAGAGAGGGCCGGTAATGCCGACCTGGTATCGGTAATCCTGGCCATGAAGAAAGCCAGCGGACTGTCGGGAAAATATCTGCTCGATGAGCAGGTGGACCTTACCAAGGCCTGGAAGATTGCCAAGTACGCTTCCTATGCCTTCGGCGTGCCGATTCCCATGAATCAGGTGGGTGTCGGTGCCAATGCCTTTGCCCATGAATCCGGAATCCATGCTGACGGGGCTTTGAAGAATCGCCGGAATTACGAGTTATATGATTTCGAGGAGCTTGGCAGGGGAGAGCCGGAAATTATCGATACCGGCAGAGAGATCACGGCAGGCGAATACAGCGGCATCAAAGGCTTCCGCAATGTATATGACCAGCTGGAAATAGAATTCCACAACGATAAGGAAGCAAATGACATCCTTGAGCTGGTGCGCTACGCAAACGTACACACCCAGAAGCCCCTGGTGGATGATGAACTGCGCTTTATTGCCAAATATCCCGAGATGGCCCGAAAGATCATGACAATGACCCCGCTCCGCTAAAAGGACAGGTCGAGGAATGACCCTTTCGGGGACGACAAACGGTTTCAGCGTGGTGGTGCCGCAGACTCCAGTTCTGTGGTGCCGCCCGTTGCGACGTGCAAAGAAGGTGAGACCTGAACCGTTGATGTTTTTCCATGAAAATAGCGGAAAGGTAGCGTCGCGTGAACGAAAAGAGACGGATATTCGAAGCAGTCAGAGAGAGTGAGGAACGATACCGGAGACTTGTTGAGCTGTCCCCGGACGGAATCATCATAACCTCGGATTTCAAATTTCTCTTCATGAACCCTTCGGGAATCAGAATTCTTGCCGGGGAATGTGCGGAGGAATTTCTTGGCAGGTCTGTTTTCGAATTCATTCACTGCGACCACCACCAGATCGTCCAGGAACGATTCCGGAAAATGGAGGACAAAGGAGAGAGTTGTCCCTGGATGGAGGTGAGGTTCATCTGTCGAGATGGAAAGGAGATTGACGTTGAGGTTGCCTCAACCCCCTTTACCCTTGACGGGAAAATGGCTGTCCAGTCAATCTTCCGGGACATCACCGAGCGCAAGATGGCGGAGCAGCACCTGGAATTTCTTGCCAATTTCGATTCCCTTACCGGACTTCCCAACCGCAGGCTCTTTTTCGACAGGATCGGTCAGTCGCTGCTGAATGCCAAGCGCCAGGAGCATTTTGTTGGTCTCCTGTATCTCGATCTTGACCGCTTCAAAGAGGTCAACGATTCCTTTGGCCATGCCGTTGGCGACCTTCTTCTCAAGGCAGTTTCCGAGCGACTAGCACAAGCCCTGCGCCTGAGCGATTCCGTTGCCCGGATGGGAGGCGATGAGTTCACGGTAATCCTCACCAAGATTGTCGAGCCGGAAGATGCGGCGATCGTCGCACGGAGAATTGTGGACAGTCTTACCAAGCCCTTTTTGCTGGAAGGCCATCCGGTATCCATCGGGGTCAGCATCGGCATCGGCATTTACCCGCTTGACGGGGAGGATCCCGACACATTGCTGAAAAAGGCCGATACAGCCATGTATCGGGCCAAGGGTGCGGGAAGCAACCTTTTTCGGTATTTTCACGGACGCCTGGCCTGAAGAGCTAGGGAAAATCAGGCGGCAGGGTCATAAGCCGCCATTGCTTGTTATCTTTTTCCCCGACATATTTCCATTTCTGGATGTCTTCCACGGTTTTCACCGTCACCGATGGCTCACGGTAGTAGTCGATATCCAGAATGACCGTTGCCTCTCCCTTTTCCGGTGAACACTCCATCTTCTTGATCCTGATGTCGGTAACCGTGACATCCTTTGCTGAATCTGCTTTCTGCGTGAACTCTGCCTGAAGTTCTTCCGGTGGGAAAACAGCCCCCGCCTTATCCAATTCATGCCAGCGAATCATTTTGTTGTAACTTTTGGAACAATCATCCATTTCCCAGGCGATATTCTTTTTCTTCATGGTTTCACAGCCGCCCAGCAGGGCAATGACGACTATCAGCAGCATTATTCGTTGTAGCATGGTGTGTTCCCTCCATGGTATTGTAACCTTAGACAAGCAACTAGCCACAGAGGGCACACGTGTCCGCAGTAGCCTTGACAAAAGCGGAGAGGTGTGCTCTCTGTGGCAAATATATTTATGAAATTTTTACTCCGTTTCTGATGTATCGTACCAGTTCGGCGGCTATTCGATAGTTTCCGAACGGTGGCATGAGGTAAAATCCCCCCACGCGGTTTCTGGCGGCATCGATGAATTCCCGGGCGATGGCAAGCCCTTCCTGGAGTCCTTCCTCTTTTCCCTTGCCCCGCATCCTGTTCCTAATTTCTTCTGGAACAGTGATGCCGGGAACCTCATTGTGAAGAAATTCGGTATTCCGTTCGCTCACCAGGGGGAGAATCCCCGGCAGGATCGGGACAGGAAGTTTGCTGGTCAAGTGCAGCATTGTCTCGAGCTTTTCCAGGTCGAACAGGGGTTGGGTCTGCACGAACTGGGCACCATTGGCGAGCTTTTTTCCCAGCCGTGCAACCTGGGATTCCATATTCTGGACATTGGGGTTGAAGGCGGCCCCGATGGTGAAGCCGGTGCCCCGGTCTATGGAGTTGCCGGTGCCGTTCAACCCGGCATTGAGGTCGCGCAGCAGGGCGATGAGACCGAGAGAGTTCAGGTCGAAGACCGACGATGCGCCGGACTGCTCACCCATGCTGGCCGGATCGCCGGTTACGGCCAGGATCGAGCGGATGCCCAGGAGACTCGCCCCCATCAGCTCCGACTGAAGACCGATCAGGTTGCGGTCGCGGCAGGTGACATGGACAATCACTTCGATGCCCACTTCCCGCTGGATCAGTTCGGCGAGGGCAATGTTGCCCAACCGGACCCTGGAAAGGGGATTTTCGGCGAGGTTGATGGCATCGGCTCCGGCGTCCCGGAGCACACGGCATCCTTCCAGTACCCGGCTGCAGTCAAGCCCTTTCGGTGGGTCCAGTTCAACAGTGATGACGGTCTCCCGTCCCCAGTTGGCAAGGAAGCCGGTTTTCGAAGGGGTGGCGGAGACTGTTACCTGACTGGAGGGGGTCGGCGGTACAATGGTTCGCGCTGCCGGTTTCATCTCCCGCAGGGACTCGGCCAGCCTGCGGATATGCTCGGGCGTGGTTCCGCAGCACCCCCCCACCAGGTTTGCCCCGGCCCGAGCCGTTTCCAGACCCCTGGCGGCAAAGTATTCGGGTGTGGTGCGATAGATGTAACGGCCGTCCAGGTATTCCGGGAAACCGCTGTTGGGGTAAGCGGCAAGGGGGAGGCGGGTGACTGCTGCCATCCGTTGAATGTTGCGGGTCATTTCCAGTGTGCCGGCCCCGCAGTTTGCACCGATGCAGTGGGCGCCGGCGGCAGCCAGTTCCAGGGTGACGGTTTCCACTCCCAGGCCGCCGGAAATACGGCCCCGCTCAAGGAAGGCCATGCTGGTAATGAGCGGAAGATTTGTTTCACGTGCCGCGGCAAGGGCGAGTTTCATCTGCTGCAGGTCGGCAAAGGTTTCCAGGATCAGGAGGTCGACCCCTCCTTCGGCAAGGGCAAAGGCCTGCTCACGGAAAATGGCGCTGATCTCCTCGGTGGAGGGTGCTTCGCTTTCTCCGCGGAAGCGGGGAAGGGGACCGATGGAACCGGCCACGAAGACCTCCTTCCCGACAGCTGCCTTGCGTGCGAGGGTAGCGCCCTGAAGATTGATCTGTCGAACCTTGTCTTCAAGTCCCAGCTGCTGAAGTCGCAGGCGGTTGGCGGCAAAGGTATTGGTCTCGATTACCTGGGCGCCGGCGGCGATATAATCGGCATGCAGGGCCAGCACCAGGTCCGGGTTGGTCAGGTTGAGACGTTCGAATCCCGATTCGGCGGTCACTCCCCTGGCATACAGCATGGTGCCGATTGCACCGTCTCCCACCAGGACCCGCTCATGTAGTTGTTCGAGAAAATTCACTGTCATGACCTCAAATGCTGTGCTTTTCATGCAGTTGTGGAGGGTATCTCACTGCTGGGCAAGGTTTGCTATGGTCTTTTCCCACCAAAACCGCTAAAATGCCAAGCTTATATTCCATTCAGCGCGAGGGCTACCGTGCACGAAATCATTAATTGGCTTGTCGCTACCATCGGTGCCATGGGCTACCCAGGCATCTTCCTGCTCATGGCCATGGAAAGCTCCGTTATTCCGGTTCCCAGCGAGCTGGTGATGCCGCCGGCCGGCTATCTCGCCCAGCAGGGACAGATGAATGTCGGTTTTGCGATCCTCAGCGGAACCCTGGGCAGCCTGGTGGGTGCCTACATCAATTATTTTGCTGCCCGTCACCTTGGTCGGCCGCTGCTCCTCAAATACGGCAAATACGTCTGGATCACCGAGGAAAAATTCACCAGGGTTGAAACCTTTTTCCTCCGGCATGGCGAAATCTCGACCTTCCTCGGGCGACTCCTGCCGGTGGTTCGGCATCTCATATCCCTGCCTGCCGGACTATCGGGCATGGGGCACATCCGCTTTTCCCTCTACACCCTTCTTGGTGCGGGCATCTGGGTGACGGTTCTGACCGGTATCGGGTACTACATCGGGCATTTCGTCGGAACGAACCGAGAGCTGACAGATCTGTTTGTGCAGCATTCCCACAAGGCGGTGTTGGTTGTGCTGCTGTTCAGCACTGTCATCCTGGCAGTGTATATTTGGATCCAGCGGCGCCGAAAACGGGGCTGACCCTACTCGACCAGCAGCCGTTCAAGGTCCTCTTTGGTAAGTTTCCAGACCTTGCGGCAGAATTCGCAGGTTACCTCGGTTTCTTCTTTCTGTGAAACCATGTCGGCAAGCTCATCCTTGCCCAGGGAGACAAGAGCCCGTTCGATTTTTTCCTTGCTGCAGCTGCAGTGGAAAGCCAGTGCTCTTTTTTCCAGAATCTGGTAGGGAATGTCGCCGAACAGGACTGCCAGAATATCTTCCGGTGTTTTGCCTTCCCGCAGCAGCTGGGTAATGGGCGGAAGCGTGCCGATGCGCTGCATCAGTTGCTCCACGACCTCTTCGTCCCTTGGTGGGAGCGATTGGATGAGAAATCCTCCGGCAGCGGAAACCCGGTTGTCCGGTTCCACGAACACCCCCAAGCCGACAGCGGACGGAATTTGCTCCGATTCCGTCAGATACAGGGCCAGATCCTCCGCGATCTCTCCGCTTAACAGCTGTACCATCCCCTGGTACGGATCCTTCATGCCCAGATCCTTGGTTACGGTGAGAAATCCGGCCTTTCCCAATGCCCTTCCCACATCCAGCTTTCCATCGGGAGTGATGAGGTTTACTTCCGGCACTCCTACACAGCCTCGCACCGCACCAGTGCTGTCTGCTTCGACGAGGATCTTCTTCAACGGGCCGTTTCCTTCGAACCTGAGGGCGGTTCGTTGCCTGGTTTTGAGGAGGGCCCCCATGAGTGTCCCTGCGGTGAGTGCCCGACCGAGTGCCGCGGATGCGGTGGGCCAGGTGCCCTGGAGGTCACAGACCTCGTTCACCAGGCCGGTGGTGACACAGGCAAGGGCATGGACATTTCCCGATTTCGTGATGATGCGAATGAGGTAATCAGTCATATCAGTTCCGTTGCAAAGTTGAACTCCGAGGTGCCTTCAATGGCGGACCCGCGGATGCAGGCATCCAGGACTCGTTTCCGTGTCTCTCCGGTTTCCCCGGTGAGGTCGGCAATGAAGGAGATGCAGCCGCTGTCCCGCAGACTTCTGCGATAACCGGAAATGGCGAATCTCCGCTCAGCGGTTACGGTCGTCAGTCCGTCTCGGCTGGTCACCGTATAGGCGTCGCCCCGATCAGAGACAAGTGGTGAATCGCTGCGCACTCCCTTGATGACAATCTTGGAGGTAATCACCGGAACCGGGGCATAGAGGAGCACCCGCCGTTCGATTTCCAGGTTCGCCCTGAGCAGGCTCTCCATATTGGGAAAATCATCTTCCAGATACAGGGTCGCGGCCGTTGCGCCCTGCTCGTGCCAGTGGAGGAGCGCCTGGCTGTTGAGGGAATAGAGCCGGTAATCGGTGCAGATATCCACTTCAAGACCTTGTAGCAGGGTGAAATGGGAGAGATTCGACACTTCGAAGCGGCTGAAGCCATGCTGTGTCAGGAGTTCGACCGCCTCACGGTAAAAAGGCAGGTCTGCTTCAAAGATAATGAAGGGGAGATGCCAGATGATTTTCTGCTCGCGTCCGCGCAGCTTTCCGGCAAATGCCTGGAGCTGATGGAGATTGGCTCTTGAGACCGAAAGTATGAGGGTATCAATGCCATCCTGGTGCAGAAGATGAAAATCCCTGATGGACTCCACCCGGACGGTCAGTTCGTCCCGATGATCACCCGGAGAATGGCCTGTGCCGACAAGGCTTGCCAGTGCCGCCTCTTTCGCACGACGCAGCCGCTCCTTCTTGCCGGTGAGAACCTTGCCTTCAAGGGTCTGGTACAGCGAACGCCGGATCTCCTTCAATAGCGGCAACGGGATGAAAACGGACGGGAATGAAGGGGCGCTCAAGGTCCCCAGCATAAACGCCGTATCGCCGCATTTTTCGAACTGGGCCCGCAACGCTCCTTCCATGTCCGAGGTGCGGGACGGCTCAAGCGTGCCGAGCGGGTATTCTTCGACCCATTCCAGGCCAGCGGCCCGTGCCGTGATCCTGAGGTTTTCACCCACCAGGGCCAGGGTCAGATTGCAGCGGGTTTTCTGTCCTTTTCCGCTTCCCAGCTTTCGCAGGCAGGCATTTTCGCTCAAGGTGAAGGCTGTTTCGGAGGAAACCTTGAACACCGCATCGCCGACAGCAAAGGCAAAGGGAGCGGTGACAGTGACGAGGGATTTTTCCCGCGCCAGTTTCACCGGCTTTCCAGCCAGGGAGATGTCCTTGACCGTGAAGGCCTTGCCCGCCTTGTCGCTCTTGGGCTGGACCCGAACCCGGTCACCCAGGTGAAGCCGGTCCTTGGTCTCGAAGGTAATGCGATTTTTCTGGATGGTCCTGATTTCGCCGAGAAAACGTCCGGTTGCGCCGCGCAAGCTGGGTATGGCGATATCAGTGGGCTGATGGGAGGCGAGAAAGCCGCGGGTCGGTACGCGACCAAAGGAGAGCTTCAGCAATTCCTTTGCCTCGGCCACGACGTCGGCCCTTTTGGCGGGAGGCGCGTCGAGAACCATACGGTAGGCGCCCACCACGCTTGCAACGTATTCCGCTGATTTCATCCGTCCTTCAATCTTGAAGGAGGAAACGCCGGCGTCCACCAGTTCCGGCAGCATATCGATACTGGAGAAATCATTGGGGGAGAAGTAGTAGCCTTCCTTGCCCCGATAGCGGTAGAGCCGCCGGCAGGGCTGGGCGCAGCGACCGCGATTGCCGCTGCTGCCGCCAAGGAACGAGGAAAAGTAGCATTGCCCCGAAAAGGAAAAGCAGAGGGCGCCGTGGATGAAGCACTCCAGCTCCACGTCGGTCTTTCGGGCAATGGTGCTGATTTCGTCGATGTGAAGCTCCCGGGCAAGGACCACGCGGGAGAAACCGAGGGATTCCAGCTCCTGAACTCCCAGGGAGTTGTGAATCGTCATCTGGGTCGAGGCATGGAGCGGCAGGTCGGGGAAATGGTCTCGGATAAGGCGGTAGACCCCCATGTCCTGGAGAATAATCCCGTCTGGTTCGATCCCCGAGAGGGCGGATAGCACATCCACCAGCTTGGGAAGTTCCTGCTCCTTGACCAGGGTGTTCAGGGTGACATAGACCTTTCGCTGTTGCGAATGGGCGTATCCGATGATCTTTTCCATCTGGGGAAGGGAGAAGTTTTTGGCCTTGGCCCGGGCGGAAAACTCCGTCAGTCCCGCGTAGACGGCATCAGCGCCCTTTTCCATGGCGGCAAAGAATGCCTCCAGCGAACCGGCCGGGGCGAGGAGCTCCGGTTTACGTATTTTTCCAGCATTTTCAGTCATCTGCACAGAGTATCCGAAGGGAGGGGAGGGCGTCAAGAAATGAATGCATGCACCAGCCTTAGTCCGGTATCCCCGCCTCGCAAGGGACTCCCGTTTGACAGAGTCCGCAGCCGGGAGTGGCGACGCCATACCGCTCACCAACTTCTCGCACCACTGTTTCATATCCGTACGCTCGGCAGCGTTCCTTGTCATGCCCAAAGCGCGTTATTGCACCAACCGGGCAGCGGCCAATGCAGATGCCGCAGCTGCCGTTGCGACAGAAGAGACAGTTTCCCGCATGATGCTGATAGCGTCGCGGGGTGGGGGGGATAACCAGGTCGGTGATAACGCTGCCGCAGCGGTGGGCAATGCCCCGCTCGGTAATGAAACCCCGGTTGAGGCTGAAGGTGCCGAGGCCGGCGGCATAGGCAGCATGCCGCTCCGACCAGGTCGAAGAAAGTCCTTCCGCGGTTTCCACCGTGTGCCAACCCTCGGACAGGAGCGGGGCGAGGGCCAGGCGGCCTTTGGCGAGAAGATAGTCCGTCAGATGTCGACGCAGGCCGTTGTTGAATGCTTCTCCGTAAGTTCGGGTGAAGGCCCATTCCCGGGAGGGCCAGAGATTTTCTTCCCGGTTGCTCCTCCGGGTTGCCTCGGAGATGGGGAGAATCCAGCAGAGTACCGTGCCGGCAATGAACTCTTTTCCGGGGAAGGCAGTTTCCATCAGTTCCCGCGGAGTCAGGTGGTGCGGGCCGATGATTTCCTTGTAGCTGCTGAACAGGGGGTCTGAGGTATCGGCGAAACCCACCAGCGGTTCGTCGAAGTAGGGAGAGTCGGAGTCAGGGAAGCGGTTGGCAGTGCATTCTGCCACGAAGCGGATGATCTCGTCGCGAAGTTCTTTTACCAGGCCTGTATTTTCGTTCATGTCTGTTCCCCCTGGATTAAACTGAAGAAGTCTTTCCTTCCAGAAAAGCACGGTACGAGGCGATTACAGGGATATCCGCCTCCGGCCAGTCCAGATCATTCAGCTCGTGTGGAGAGAGCCAGGCCAGAGCACGATGCTCATGGAGGACTATTGTTCCCTTGCTGAGTGTGCAGACAAAGGGAATCAACTCGATGACAAAATCTTCATAGCGGTGCAGTACGGCTGGCAGAGAGTGTCTGATGGCTACCTGGATTCCCAGCTCTTCCTCCAGTTCCCGTGCCAGGCACTCCTCGGGGCTTTCGCCATCGTGAAGCTTGCCGCCAGGGAATTCCCACTTGAGGGGCATACTCATGGTGGTATTGCGCTGCGTTGCCAGTACCTTGCCGGCATCTTCGATTACGGCGCAAGCGACCTGTACGGTTCTTTCTTTCACAACCTGTCCTCACTCTGGCTGATTTTCTATGAATTTCACTTTATGTTGTGCTACAATACTCCCCGCCGCTTTCCGGGCGCCTCAGCGTACAACTTCCATTCGGGGGAAAACCATTCTATGACTAACAGTAGACGTTTCAGTCGAGTCAAATGCGTGGAAAAGAGTATTGTGGAAACCGCTTCCGGTCCCTGCGAGGTTACGCTGCTCGATATTTCGCTGAGGGGCGCGCTGGTGGAACATGATGCGTCTCTTCCCGTCACCAAGGGAGATCGCTGGAAGCTTATTTTCCAGCTGGATCATTCCGATATTGTCCTCGAGTTCGGGGTCGAGGTGATTCATTGTCGCGAAAACCTGGCCGGGGTGAAATTTGTCGAAGTTGACCTTGACACCATGATCCACCTGCGAAGCCTCATGGAGGCAAGAACCGTTAATCCGGATCAGGTTCGCTACGAGTTGGAATTCCTGCTTGATGACTAATGATGCCTGCAGCGGACCTTCTCCTTTTCTTGTGTTCTTCCGTGCATCGTAAAGGAGCCTTGACGGCAGTTTTCCTGTCTTTTCTTCTTAACCCCTTCCCCCTTAACCCTTCAATCCCTTAATCCGTCTTTATTCCACAACATGATTAGCATCAATCTTCCGCTTGTTGCAAATACTGTCATTCCCGAAGAGATTCTGATCGGGAATCCAGCATCTAACCGACAGATATCATGGATCCCCGATAAAGACATTCGGGGATGACAATCTTCATAGCGGATGAATAGTTCTAATCAGTTTTCCCAATGATAGCCAGAATCTGTTTTTTCCTCAACTCTTGCAGTTTTGCAATGGTTTTCATCCTCATCACCCGGCTCCTGGTAAAGGGGTAGAGGATGCCATTCATCAGTCTCACCCCGTAGTTTTTCTGGGGAAAGTCATAGACCCCGTGACGTGTATAATATCGGTGGTCTGCCGGGAAAATGTGCCGAAACTGCCCCCAGACAACGTCGCGGAACAGCTTCTTTCCGCCAACACTCAGATAGGTGGGTGTTCTGACCGAACCCGCCTCGGAAAGACGGATCAACTCCGTGGCCAGGGTCTGCAGCATCGTGTCCACTTCCGGAGAATCCCCGAATTCATCGGTTACGAAACCGGCAGCATTCGCCTGCTGAATTTCGCTATAGGCCTGGAGAATCTGGCGGAGATTGGCCAGCTGGGCCAGGGGGCCGGAGATGATGAATCCGAACTGTTTTCCTGCAAAAGCGGGGACATGATTGTTGAAAAAGCTCCGGTCGAAAAAGATCTTCCAGAGCGAGGACAGGTACCGGTCGCGGATTGTACCGGCAAAGACGATGATGTCGGCGTTCTGCACTTTCCTGGTGAACATCTCCAGGAACCCATCCCGGTAGCCGCAGGTATTGTCATATCCGCACTGCACACAGCCGATGCAGCCTCCGGCGATCGATACCGTTCGGAGGTTCACCACCTCCGTTTCGGCGGAATAGGATTCCCTGAATCTCTGGATCATGCCTGCCAGATTGCTCTCCTCGTTTTCCACATCCGTCACGACCACCAGCCGCTTCCCCTTCGTGTCCACTTTATAACCTGCGGGACCGGGGCGGTACGGAAAAACCCTCTCTGACAGCGGTGGATAGGTCCGCGCGGTGGGGACCTGACGTTCCAGGGCCGAGAAAAAGTTTTTCCCGAAATCCAGAAGCCTGTCCTGCTCCTTTTTCCGCAGAATGTCGTCCATGGCAGCCGAATGGAATCCGGTATAGTGCATTCCCAGATCGTCACAGACGGCATGCAGATAATTGTGAGCAGTATGATCGAAAAAGTGAATGGAGGTGGTGAGCACGGCGGTATAACGGTCCCGGAAAGCATCCTCCACCCCCCGTTCGAAGATCAGCTCGATGAACCGCTTATACTGACCGGGAACCAGGTAGAAGTATACGGGAAAGGCCCAGAGGACACCGTCTGCCGAGCGGACCGCATCCACAACTTCCTTGAACAGGGTTTCGTTGCTTTCCAGTTCCGCACTGGTTGCGGATATTTCCAGCATGGTCCAGTGGTGTCCGGGGAAGCGGGCGCGGAGAAAGCGGATATAAAGATGGGTCAGGCCTTTTTCACCCTTGGGGCTTCCACCCAGAACGACAATCTTCATGGTGACCTTTCCTTTCCCCTTGCTTTGAAGATCCTACCGGAAGAAGGCGATTCCCAGGAGGAACTTGCTGGAGTTGAGCGGTTCGTTCGGGGATGCTGTTCCGGCATTGGAGATGTGATGGTAACGGTATTCGAGGGAGATGGCGGTATCTTTTGTGATGAAATACTGGACGCCGGTGCCACCCTGGTAGGAGAAATCCAATCTGCTTCCCATGGTGGGAAGCCCCAGGTCCACATAAAGAATACCTCCACCTGCAAAGACGTAGGGCGCCCAATTGTCCAAAGAGGTGAATTTCCAGCTTCCCAAAAGGTATCCCCCTACAATGGGTGAAACCTTGGGGTCCACCACCAGGTGCAGCGGCAGCTCCATCAGGAGTTCATGCCTTCCTTTATACCATCCGGAGCCAATTTCCTTCGACAGGAACCAGCCGAAGCGGCCGATCATATCAAAGGTCTGCACCTGGGTTCGTGTCGCACCGAAACCGCGATGGGTTATACCGTAGCCGGAGAGGAATGAATATTCGTAGTCTGCCGTTTTCAAGTCGACGGGGTCAGCGGCGTGTGACGCACAGGGGGAAAGCAGCAAGGCTGCAAGAACTGCGGAGAGCAGGATTCGCGTAATAGTCACAGGGTACCTACCATTTCTGTTTCATTTCGAACCGGATGATCTCCGGCAAGTTGCGGAGGAATACGGCGATGCTGTGGGGTGATTTCCAGAGCATTTTCGTATAGCCCCAGTGGATTCGGCTGCGGCGATAAAATCGGCTGATGAATTCGTTATACAGCTCTTCCAGACGCTCGTGGGTCAGCCCTCTTGGTACAAAAACGAAATTCATGCAGTTCATGGAGGGCCAGTCTTCGGTGAACTCTCCGTGTTCCCGGATGGTCTGGTAGATCGGTGCGCCGGGAAAGGGGGTGAACTTGGTCACATTGATTTCGTCAAGGGGCAGTGTCAGGGCGTAGCGGATGGTACGCTGGATGGATTCCTCGGTTTCTCCGGTAAAGCCCATCATGAAGAGCCCCTTGACCCGCATTCCGGCGTCTTTCACCATTTTAAGTTTTTTACCTACCTGGTCCAGTTCGTAGAGCTTCCGGTGTTTCGAAAGGATTTCCGGGTCTCCCGACTCGATGCCGAAATTGACTTGCCAGCATCCGGAGCGTTTCAGCAGTGAGAGGAGTTCCTCATCCACATGTTCCAGGCGGGCGATGCAATTGTAGCTGACCGGGACCCGCTTTTCCTCCATCAGCGTGCAGAAGCGTGCCACGCGACTGCGGTCGAAGGTGAACAGATCATCATAGAAAAAAACATGGCGGATGCCGAAGTTCTGGTGCAGGTACAGGAGGTGCTCAACGATGTATTCGGGGGAGTTGAAGCGGAAACCCCTGCTGAATACGGAGCGGTCGCAATAGCTGCACTGGTAGGGGCAGCCCCGACTGGAGATGATGCTGGTATTGGGCGCTTTCGGATAGCTGAAAAGCGGCAGGTTGTATCGCTGGGGAAAATCAGGGAGGAGGTGGTAGGCCGGAAAGGGAAGTGAATCCAGGTCCGGAATATTTTCCCGTACGGATGACAAAACACCCTTGCCATCCCGCCGAAAGCCGATGCCCGGGATTGCGGCCACGTTTCGAAAATCGGATGCCATGAGTTCGGCAAAGGTTACCTCGCCTTCGCCGATCACCAGGAAGTCCACTGCCGGGAACGAATCAAGTAGTGAGGGACCGAGCGTACAGGCATGGGCTCCACCAAAGACAATATGAATATCCGGGCGCTGCTCCTTCACCCGTTCGGCTATGGCATATCCCTCCAGAAACGAAGAAGTGGTACAGGAAAAGCCAACCACGTCCGGGTTCCGGGCAAGAATATCTTTTGCGTGCTGCTCGATGGTCGAGGGCGCGCCATAGCAGTCCATTACCTCCACCGGGATTCCCTGTTGTTCCAGGAAGGCGGCGATACTCAGGAGGCCGATGGGGGGCATGAGGTTGAAGATGGTGGAAATATCTTTTCCAGACCCCATCCAGTTGCTGCCATGGGGGTGAACCAGGAGAGCTTTCACGTTGGTTCCTCGCGGGTTTTTCGTTCCTAGTGTACTATGAATATATCGCACGATAGCAGAAGGCAGATTGGAATGCCAGACGGAATTGTGGACAGCTACCGTGACTCTTGCACCGATCGTCTTGAAAAAAAGGGGTGTGGAACGAAGAAACCGGGATGGTCAGTTGCCTGAGCGAACGCTGTTGGCCTCAGGGAGGGTCAGGTTCATGCTGCCGGTGCGGTAGCCCTCCAGATCGAGAGAGACGTAGCTAAACCCCGTGGATTTGAAGAATTCGACAATGGCACGGCGCTGTTCCGGAACAAGGAAACGAGGGATTTCTTCCTCGCCGACCTCGATGCGTACTGTTTCATGGTGGAACCTGACTCGGTAAGTGTGGAACCCGGACTTTTTCAGGAACTCCTCGCAGCGCTCGATTTGGCAAAGCCTCTCAGCCGTTATCTCAGTTCCGTAGGGGAAGCGGCTTGCGAGGCAGGCAAAAGGCTGCTTGTCCCAGGTGGGAAGGCCCAGTTCTCGACTAAGGATGCGGACCTCTTCCTTTGAGAGTCCTGCTTCCAGGATCGGGCTGCGGATACCCAGCTCTTCCGTTGCCCGGCGTCCCGGGCGGTAATCTATCAGGTCATCAACGTTGCTGCCGTCGACCACGAAGGAAAGGCCCAGATCTCTTGCCTTGGCGAGGCACAGTTCGAAAAGTTCTTTCTTGCAGTGGTAGCAGCGGTCAGCGGGATTGTGTGAGAAGCCGGGGATGAGGAGTTCGTTTGAGTCAATGACTATGCGGGACACCCCGATCTGGTCCGCAAGTTGTTCCGCTTCGCGGAATTCGGACTGCGGGTAGGTGGGGGAGGTGGCTGTGACGGCACAGGCCCTGGCACCCAGTACCTCATGGGCAACCTTGAGCAGGAACGTGGAGTCGACACCACCGGAAAAAGCAACCAGGACGGAGCCCATTTCGGCAAGGGACTGGCGGAGATTTTCGTATTTTTTGTGGAGAAGGTCCATGATGGTATCCTTGTTGCCTCTCTGTCTCAAGGAGGGGTAAACAAAACCCTCTCCTTGCGGGAGAGGGTGGCCTCACTTGTTGCCGTTTTTACAGCATATTACCAGGAAATTGCTAATCGAATATCCCGGTGGAAAGATACCTCTCACCCGTGTCGCACATGATGGTTACTACGTTCTTTCCCTTGCCGAGTTTCCTGGCCAGCTGGAGTGCGCCAAAGAAGTTGGCTCCTGCGGAAATGCCCACGAGAAGACCCTCCACCTTGGCGATCTTTTGTGCGGCCTCAAAGGCCTCGCTATTGGTTACCCGGATCACTTCGTCGTAAATGCCGGTGTTCAAGACTTCCGGAATGAATCCTGCCCCAATTCCCTGGATTTTGTGGGGTCCTGGCTCTCCGCCCGACAGGATGGGGGAGTCTGCGGGCTCCACAGCGGCGATCCGGATAGCCGGGTTATGTTTCTTGAGTACTTCGCCAACGCCGGTCAGGGTTCCGCCGGTTCCGACCGCGGCAACAAAGCCATCGATGGAAAGCCCTTTCATGGCTTCGATGATCTCGGGCCCGGTCGTCTTGCGATGGGCTTCCGGGTTTGCCGGGTTTTTGAACTGCTGCGGCATATGGTAGCCGTGCTTTGCGGCCAGTTCCTCCGCCTTCTGTACGGCACCGCGCATTCCCTGATTTCCGGGAGTAAGGATCAGTTCGGCCCCATAGGCAGCCAGGAGTCTTCTCCTCTCGATGGACATGGTATCGGGCATTGTCAGGATCAGTTTGTATCCCCGCACCGCGCAGACCATGGAAAGGCCGATCCCGGTGTTGCCGCTGGTGGGTTCGATGACCGTTGCTCCCGGTTTGAGGAGCCCGTCCTTTTCCGCTGCATCGATCATGGCAAGACAGATGCGGTCCTTGACACTACCGCCGGGATTGTTGGTTTCCATTTTCACATAGATGGTTGCGGCATTCTTTTCTTCGAGCCTGGTGATCCGTACAAGGGGGGTGTTGCCGATCAGATCGAGGACAGAATCGTATTTGTGTGCTGGCATAGCTGTCTCCTTTGTCATGCTTTTGAAAAGCTGGTACTGCGCACCGCATGGTATATGGTGCGTTGCATCCGGCCTGCACCATGGCTCAGGCAACCTGTTATCGCACGGGAAACTGTCATATGAAGTCGCGGAGCCCGGGCTGCATTTTTTCAGATGTAGTAGGTGAAGCGGTGGTCCTGCTCCCGTTTGACTCCGAGAGACTGGCCCCGCTCGCAAAGTGTTTTCAGGGTCATAGCAGAAAAGAGTTCGTTGAGTTTTTCGCTGGCCTCCTGCCAGACCGTCTGGGTGACGCAACTTCCGTCAAAGTGGCAGTCTTCCTTTTTCTTTTTCTTCTTGGCATTGCACTCCACAAGGAGGGTATCCCCTTCCGCGGCTTCCAGAATTTCCCTGACGGTAATCTGATCCGGTTTCCTGGCCAGGATATAGCCGCCCTGGGGGCCACGCTTGCTTTTGAGTATCCCGGCTTTTTTGAAACTCTGGAATATCTGTTCCAGGTAGCGCGGGGATATTTCCTGTCTTCGCGAAATGTCCTTGATCTGCGAAGGGAGGGTGCCCGAATTATAGGCCATGTCGAACAGTGCCCTCAGACCGTAGCGGCTTTTTGTTGATAATCTCATGCGCGAACTCCTCCTGAAGCTACCCTGGGCGGTCCTGCCGGTTGCAGCCGTTTCCCGGTAACATTTTTCCTGAATTACTGCTGATACTCTATATTATGCACATCATTCTTGTCAAGAACACAAATTTGCAGTCTGCTGATTCTTCATAGTCATGCTGAAGATTCAAGGTGTTGTTCTCCCAATGATTATCTGGTACCATTCGCAGAACACAATGAATAGTTTTGGAGGAATCAATGAAAAAAACGGTCAAGAAGGGGACGTACCTTTTTCCAACGCCCACGGCAATGGTGTCATGTGCTGCAGGGGATGGGGTGCCGAACATAATCACGATTGCCTGGGTAGGGGTCGTCTGTTCCGAACCACCGGTGATAAGCGTGTCGATCAGACCGGGCAGGTATTCCCATGGTCTGATAAAGAAATCCGGAGAATTCGTTGTAAATATTCCCCGTGAAGGGCAAATCCGTGAACTCGATTTCTGCGGGGTTGCCAGTGGCAGGGATGTGGACAAATTCAAGGAGCTGGGACTTACCCCTGTGACGGGAAGCGAGGTCGCGGCCCCCCTCATACTGGAGTGCCCGGTAAACCTCGAATGTCGCGTCATTGATATCAAGAGCCTGGGTACACACGACCTGTTTCTGGGTGAAATCGTGGCAGCTCATATGGACGAGGAGGTTTTGAACGAAAAGGGAGTCATCGATATTGCCAAGCTGAATCCCATTGCCTATTGCCCCCAGGCTTCCCAGTACTGGAGCCTGCAGGAGGTGATCGGAACCTATGGCTTTACCGGTGGCAAGAAATAAAGGTTTTCGATACGTAAATCGGGTGGGAATAAGTAACAAACGGACCGGATTCCTTCTCCCGGTTGTTTCCGTCGTCGTATTGCGGTAGAGTGGTTTTCATCCGGAAAATCCGGATGTGAAACTGGCGGTTTCCAAATCGAAAATGGCGTACGAAAGGTCTGGATCATCGAGTGGTAAACATTGTCCTTTTGACAAATCAGGAGCGACTGGTCAAGCTGTTCAACGGTTCCGTATTACAGAAGGCCGGAAAGGTTCACGTTGCGAGCGGAATTCACGAGGCACTTTCCGCTATTTCTCCCCAGAGGCAGAACCTGCTCTGTATCCAGGAACGTCTGGGAGAGATGTCGGGAGAGCTCCTTGCCTATCGCATGGCAGAGGAACTGAAGGGGAAGAAGGTAAAAATAGTTCTGTTCGGTAACCCGGAAACTTTCCCGGTGTCCGGCAAAAAGCCATTCCAGGCGGTTCTTGATAGCGCATTGAGCGATAATGAACTTAGCGCGGCAATTCTCGAAATCCTTTCTACCCCTGCTGCACGGACGAAAAAGAAAAAGGTTACCGTAAAAAACAGGCTGCCGCCGCAAGCTGAAGTGAGTAAAACTGACGAGTCGGGTCCTCTGATACCTACTGATGCCATTGATGATGTGGTTGAAATCAAGGGGGCCTCGCCTTTTCGGGAGATTGGTGCTTCCCCGCGGGAGCCGTCTTCTTCTCTTGAGTTGCCCAAGACTTCATTTCAAGTGAAACTCGAAAGTGCTCTGAACGATGCAAGCGCTACGAGCGCTGTGCCGCAACGGGAGATGCCCCTTCTGCCTCCCGAACCTTTTGCCGGACCGTTACGGGCAACCTGGGGAACGCCAACTCTCCATGAGCGAATCCGCGACCGCCTTCTCAATCCCAGGCTTCTCTTGATCCTTGGAGCGGTATCCGCATGTTTCCTGGCACTGGTCTTTTTTCTCTTTTATTACCACCTGAAACCGGACGGGAAAGCCGTTGTCCCGAATACCTCGTCCTCAAAAACCGGCGCAGAGGGAAAGGATGTGTCCCGCCCCTTTCAGAATCTGCCCGGTGCGCTTCCCTCTTTTCTGCCTCACCAGGCGCCGGACAGCGACTACGGCAAGGCCAACCCGGGCTGGGAGCGCTACCAGGGTCCCTTGACCGAATTCCGGATCTTCCGGGAAAAGGGGCTGATTCGCGCCATCCAGGTCATCGACCGGGGGGGACAGGGTGTCAGCCCCGGCCTGCTTTCCTCTGTCTTGAACGAGATGGCCGGTTCCCGTCAGTACGTGATAGAAACAACGGAGCAAAAAGGAAGCTACCTCGTTGAAAAAGGCACTGTTATCAGTGGAGATCGGATCATAGTCTATCGCAAGGAGCCGGAGCGATTTGTGAAGGCTTTTGTCCTGGACCTGAAGTAATCATTGTCGGCTTTCCGTAACAATTTTTCACTACCCTGCCAGAAACGGAGAATTCATGCCTGCCGGAAAACAAAAGCATTCCTGCTTCCCGATTTTTAGCGGATTGCCTGTTGTGCTTTTTCTGCTCTTTACACTCATGAGTGCCGGATGGGTCTTTGCTGCCGGTTCGCCATTCGAGATTGAGATCGGTGACCTGGACCGGGGTGACGCTGCAGCGAAAGAGGTTAAAAAGCCGCACCCATTGCCTTCCGCGAAAATCAGGGGTACCAGGGAGGTCTCTGTTCCGGCCGAGGTTCACCGGGAGGGAGAGTACGTCAGATACACGATTCGTTCCGGTGACAATATATATAAGATTCTGACGACACGCTTTGGTTTGTCATCCAATAAGGCTGAAAGACTGATTCCCGAAATCAAGAGAATAAACGGAATTGTCGATACCTCTGGTCTCCAGATCGGTCAAACCCTGCTGCTTCCTCTTGCCGGAAAGAAAGCCGTTGTCCCCCAAAAAACCGTTTCTGTTCCCGTATCTGTCCCACCACTACCCGCAGCAGCGGAAAGTCCTGCACCGGAGGCTCCGCCTGCCCCAACCCCAACCGTGGACGATGGGATGCGGCGGCGGGCCAAAGAGTTCTGGGCGCGGCTCTTTCCCGAGAGAAAGATAGCAGAAGCGGCGCCCGGGACGGAGAAGGTCAATGCGGAGCACTACCTGCTTCTGGAAGGGATCGATGGCAAGAAGATTCGTATCGTGCCTCCCGGAAAGCCGTCCGTGTTCGGGAATCTCTCCGGAGTCGTGGCGGAGAAGTGGGAAACGGTTGTTGCTGATCCCGCCAACGAGAAGGGGTTTGTGAAAGATCTTCTCCAGGCAGCCGGGTTTGCCACAACTGACGGGGGGCCTCCCCTGGATTTCGGAACCGACCCGAAACTTTCACTGAAGGTGGATTTTACCGCGGCACAGCGCATGCCGGGAGCGGAAGCCCGAAAAAAAATTCTGGTGCCGTTGGAGAAAAATGGCTGTCAGGCACTCCCGGAAAGTCTAGCTTCGTATCTGGCGGCCAAGGATTTTCGACTCGTTGCGTGGTGTGACTCGGCAGAAAAACATCCTGTCTTTTCTGCCGTTCAGGTAATTTCCGTGCCCCCCGGCAACCCGGAGGTTATGGTGGATGCCGTTTTGGAAGCCCTCACGATAAAATCAAGCAAGGATCATCCCATCGAGATCGTAGTTGGCCAGACCGGGGCAGCCCCCCTGGCTGTGACGGTTGACCGGTATTTTGAAGCGGATGGAAAGCGCTTTTTTCTTGATTTTGGCAATGACGCCCCGAATCGAGCTACACTTTTCCGCCTCCTTGAACTGGCGGGATACCAGAGGATAGCGATTGGAAGCACGGATGATTTCCAGACCGTTGCCGCCAAAATTTCCGGGGCCCTAAAAGTTCCGACAGCATACCGGAAATATCGCTTCACCTCGGTTCCCGATGGTCTTTTCACACTGGAGATATCTGGAATGCTTGTTCAGAAGCCGGGCATTGGCGAAGGAAAAATCTTTCTTACCGATATTCCCATGGAAAAGCCATTTTTCGATTTGCTGAAAACCGTTCCATGGGGTACACAATAAGTACGGTTGATGGTTTGTTGATGACTTTTCCGGCTATCTCTCGTAGCGCAGCCATTCGGTTCACTGATTAGCACTATTCTTCCGCTATGAAGATTGTCATCCCCGAATTTCTTTATCGGGGATCCATAATTACAGACGGGTAGAGTCTGGATTCCCGATCAGAATCTCTTCGGGAATGACAGCATGTGCAACAAGCGGAAGATTGATGCTAGTCAGGTTCGGTTTTATCAGATTTCAGAATATCGTTTATCTTACAATAGAAGGAGTTTATGGTATGAAATTCACCAAGATGCAGGGCGCCGGCAATGATTATGTGTATGTGAATTGTTTTGAGGAAAATGTTGAAAACCCTGCTGATGTAGCGCAAAAAGTCTCCAACCGCAACTTTGGCATCGGCTCAGACGGCCTCATCCTGATAATGCCGTCGACCGTTGCCGATGTGCGGATGCGCATGTTCAATTCCGACGGGTCGGAATCGGAGATGTGCGGAAACGGGATTCGCTGTGTTGCAAAATATGCCTATGACCATGGTATTGTTGTAAAAAAGGAGATTTCCGCTGAAACCGGCGCCGGAATCCTGACCCTGCAGCTCATTACCAATGCCGACAACAAGGTTGACAGGGTACGGGTCAATATGGGCGAGCCCCGTCTGATCCGTTCGGAGATCCCCATGCTTGGTGACGGTTCGAACCGGGTTGTCGACGAGCCGCTCAATATTCTCCATTCAACCTTCAATATTACCTGTGTTTCCATGGGCAATCCGCACTGCGTCATCTTCGTGGACAATGTGGAGCATTTCCCCGTTGAGAAATACGGTCCGCTCATTGAAAATCATGAACTGTTCCCCCGCCGCACCAATGTGGAATTCGTGCAGATTATTTCGCGGAATGAAGTGCGTCAACGCACCTGGGAACGGGGTGCCGGCGAAACCCTTGCCTGTGGGACCGGGGCAAGCGCGGTAACCGTGGCCTGTGTACTGAACGGGCTGACCGAAAGGCGGATCGTCAACCATCTTTCCGGCGGCGACCTGGAAATGGAATGGCCGGAAAACGGTCCGGTATATATGACCGGCCCGGCGGTGGAAGTGTTTAACGGGGAAATCGGGCTGTAGGGATTTCACGGATTTGGCGACAGGAAAGGAATTTTCTATGGATTATCTCGGAGCCCACATGTCAATCTCCGGGGGGCTCTCCAAAGCCATCGACCGGGGCAGTGCGGCCGGCTGTGGTGTGGTCCAGATATTCACCCAGAACTCAAACCAGTGGCGCGGCAAAGCGGTCAGTGACTCGGAGGTTTCCCTGTTTCGGGAAAAGCGGGAAGCGGCCGGCCTTTACGACATCGTCTCCCATGACATTTATTTGATCAACCTGGCAGCTGCTCCGGGAGAGGTAAGGGACAAGAGCCTGGCCGGTTTTCTGGAGGAGATGGAGCGCTGTGCCCGGCTTGGCATCGACAAGATCGTCATGCACCCCGGTTCTCATGTGGGCGAAGGAGAAGAGACCGGAATCAGCCGGATTGTCGATGCGTTCGACTTTCTCCTGGAGAAAGGGAAAGACTATACCGGCAAGATTCTCCTGGAAACCACGGCCGGACAGGGGACCAATATCGGTTACCGTTTCGAGCATCTCCGGGATATCCGCGACCGCTCCGCGTTTCCCGACCGGTTTGGTATCTGTTTTGACACCTGCCATACCTTTGCGGCCGGGTATGATTTTACCAATGAAGAGGGCTATCGAAAGGTCTTTGAGGATTTTGACCGGATACTCGGCGTGGAAAATCTCCTGGCTTTTCATTTCAACGATTCCAAAAAGGGCCTTGGCAGCCGTGTTGACCGCCATGATCATATCGGCCAGGGAGTTTTGGGCCTTTCCGGATTCCGCTTTCTCATGAATGATAAAAGATTTGTCTGCGTCCCAAAAATCCTGGAAACGCCGAAAGGGGATAATGACGAGATGGATGCCATCAACCTGAAGACACTGCGTGATCTGGTGGAATAGCCATGAAAGAGAAGATCGAGATCATCCAGGGAGACATAACCAAGCTGGCTGTGGATGCCATTGTCAATGCAGCCAACAACTCGCTCCTGGGCGGAGGAGGGGTGGACGGTGCCATACACCGGGCGGCCGGGCCGAAACTGGTGGCGGAGTGTGCAACACTCATGGGCTGCCGGACCGGAGATGCAAAGATTACCGCAGGCTACCGGCTTCCTGCAAAACACGTAATTCACACGGTTGGTCCTGTCTGGCATGGTGGAGGCAAGGGTGAGCCCGACCTGTTGCGGAGTGCCTACCGCCGCTGTTTCCAGGTGGCCCACGAAAACGGCTTGAAATCGATTGCTTTTCCGGCCATCAGTGCCGGAGTCTATGGCTATCCCATGGCCCAGGCCTGCGATATTGCCCTGCAAGAGGCAAAGGCGGCGCTTGAAAAATACCCTGAGTTCGAGAGAGTCGTCTTTGTTCCTTTCAACGAGGGGGCCTTGCGAATCTATCAGGATACCTTCAAGAAAATCTTTTCGTAGTGGGAAGGGGGGAGTTTTCCCTCTCCCCCCTCTTTTTTCTTACCTGTAGTAACCGTTATGATTCAAGCGCCAGATATCCCTGCTGGCAACATTCAACCGGTGGTTCAATCTCAGCCGTTCCCGGGGAGTCAGGTGCCCGTCGGACTTCATCCGCGCTTCCATATGCCTGATGCCTGCCTGTTCTCTTCCCAGTGCCCGTGCTTCCCGCGGGGTGAGTCGTCCGCTTGCAATTCCTCGTTCAATCCTTCTTTCCTGTCGCAATTCCCTTCTGTCGACCCGCGGATCGTAGGTGGATCCGGCGCATGCGATCCCGGCACCCATTACCAGTAAAATTCCAGCCATAATTCCGAAAACGATACTTTTTTTCATCACCATACCTCCTGTTGATTTCATGGGAAGCTTCCTGCAGAGCGCTCTGTTGACTTTGTTGTTCCTATCAACGCACGGATTTCACCGGGGTTGACAAATTCTGAATAGTGAGCTGTTCCCTATTTGCGGAGACCTGCTGCTCGTGTATTCATTTGCTGACGGAAAGAGTCTTCGAGAGGAGAGTAATGGGCTGATGAATCGAGATTGGAGAGAATGGGTGATGGTTAAGCACAGAAGGCGGCCTTTGGCCGCCTTCTGTGATATTGCCCTGCGTATTCATCGTGGTTTATTGCCGTATGCTAGAGGATTTCCACCAGTTCGATTTCAAAGGTGACGTCTTCTCCCGCCAAGGGGTGGTTGGCGTCAAAATTGATTTCCTCGTCGCTCACTTCGACCACCAGGACCGCCAGTTCTTCATCGTTTTCATTAACCAGCACGATTTCGTCACCGACCTCGGGCTTCAGGTCTTCAGGGAGGTCGCTGCGTGGAATGGAAAAAACCCTTTCTTCATCGTACTCACCGAATGCGTCGTCTGCCGGTATGATGACCTTTTTCTTCTCGCCTACCGTCATGCCAATCAGAGCCTCTTCGATGGCAGGGAGAAATTCGCCCTTTCCGATAACCAGTTCTCTTGGGCCGTGCTCGCCTTCGCCTTCGCAGCCGCAGCCGCAATCTTCAGTTTTACAATCTTCAGTTTTACAATCTTCGCTTTCACAATCTTCGCTTTCACGAGTGGAATCGAAAACCGTTCCGTCTTCAAGCATCCCCGTATAATCGATTCTTACTTTGTCGCCATTTTTTGCCTGTGCCATGCTTGTACCTTTCTTTTCTTTCTCCAGCGTAATGTGACGGTCTCATGGTACCGTTGTTGTATACAGGGTACGGTTGAAAGGGTGTGACAGTCAATCAAAATCGTCAGCCGGGAGCGGATAGGCCGTGTTTGAAGGTTTCGCAGGGTGGAACGTTATCATTCTGTCTCAAGGATTCGCCTTCCTGACGAGATATCATTGGTTCCATGGCTGATTCGTGGTCACTGGGAGGTGCCTCAGGCGTCTGGCTGAAGCCCGTTTTACGCCCTTTTTACAAGCTCTTGCACCATATTGACTTGCCAAGGCAAATAGTGTACCGTAAACAATTCATTTATGCCTAAGGAAAGACTCGTATCTATTCGTTGAAGAATGCGATCACTATTGATGTTGAAGACTGGTATCATGTTTGCGGATGGGAAGGCAAACAGCAGGGCGGAACTTATCAGAGAAGGGTGCTCCCCAATATCGAGAGAGTCCTTTCTCTGTTGGCTGAATTTGATGTGCTGGCCACCTTTTTCGTCCTAGGTTCCGTAGCGGCAGAGGAGCCATCACTGGTTCCCCTGATTGTCTCAGCAGGTCATGAAATTGCCTCCCATGGCTACTCCCATCGTCTCGTTTCACAATTGGGGCCCGAAGGGTTCCGGGATGAAATTCGGCGGACCGGGGATATACTGGGTTGCCAGTCAGGTAGAATGCCGATCGGTTTTCGGGCTCCGCAGTGGTCTTTGCGCCAGACGGACTCCTGGGCATTTGAGATTCTATGTAACGAGGGGTACCGGTACGATTCCAGCCTGAATCCCCTTCCCTTTGTGGGGGACAGGTCAGGCCACCGATTCCCTTTTGAAATCCGGGTCGGTGCCGGGAAGATTCTGGAAATTCCTCCCCTGGTGACACCCTTTCCGGGCGGAAATCTTCCGACCGGCGGAGGATGGGGGTTCCGGTTTTTCCCTTTCCGGATGATCTGTGCTACGGTTCGGCGTTACAACGAGGCTGGAAACCCGGCAGTTTTTTATCTTCATCCCAGGGAAATGGAGGCTGATGGTCCCCGCCTTCCCCTGTCTTCCCTGAGGAGTTTTGCTGTCTATGGAGCACGACGTGAGGCTGGAACGCGTCTCCGTTATCTGCTGGAGCGTTATCGCTTCGGTACTTTGGAACAAATGGTCGAATCGTGGGAATCTGTCTAGTCATACCAGCCTATAACGCCGCGGCGACCATTGTGGATGTGGTGGAAGAGACCCTTGCTTCGGGCTTTCCGCTTCTGGTTGTCGATGACGGTTCAACGGATGGAACTGCCGAACGTCTCGCAGGACTGAATGTCGAGGTGAGACGACATCCTTTGAACCGGGGAAAGGGAGCGGCCCTTCGCACCGGTTTCTCATGGGCGGTGGAGAATGGCTACTCTGCCGTCATTACCCTCGACTCTGACGGCCAGCATGATCCGACAGCCATTCCCCGCCTGCTGGCAGCGGCAGGTGAGGGCGATTTCGACATTCTCATTGCTTCCCGGTCCAGCCAATTTGGTGAAATGGCCGGACTCCGCAATTCCTGGAACCGTTTTGGCGTCTGGTGTGTTAAAAAGAAGACCGGATTCGAGATTACCGACAGTCAGTCCGGTTTTCGCTATTATTCGGCAAGTATTTTGAGAAACATAGAGTTGACCGCGAACGGCTACGAGCTGGAGATGGAGGTCCTCATGAAGGCCTGGCGTGCCGGATTGAAGATCGGCAGCCTGCCGATTGCGGCGCGGGTTGCCGACGGGCGCTCCACCAGCCATTTCCGGCCGGTGCGAGATACGTGGAATATCTGTATGACCTTCCTCAAGTATCTATGAGTGACGAGGGATTCAAAACAATGTTGCAGAGCATCAAGAATTATTCGACGGAAAAAATCATTTCACTCCTTCTCTCCATGGCCACCAATTCATCCAACGAGAACCTTGCCCGGATGACCTACCTGATGGAGCTGATGGCAAAGAAAGATTACTATCGGGAAAGGATCCGCTGGATCCGACAGCTCATCCGCGAAAACCATCCGAGCATCGAGTTTCCTCGAAGAATCCTCCGCGACCTTCATCCTAACCAGCGTGATAAGTGGATTTCCAATCTGCTGGTTAACCATCTTCTCTCCGGAACCAACAAGCGAAAGGCCTGGGCTGACCGGGAGGGGTACTATCCTCCCTCCACCGTGGTCATCAGTCCCACCATGCGCTGCAACCTTTCCTGCTATGGCTGTTATGCCGGTGATTACGACAAATCCCTGGAGCTTTCCCGCGATGAAATCGATTCCATCCTGACCCAGATGAAGGAAATGGGGGTCTATTTCGCCGTTATCTCAGGTGGTGAACCTTTCTTCAAGGAAGATATCTTCGAAATTTTCAAGAAGCACAGTGATATGTGCTTCCTGGTCTTTACCCATGGCGGCCTCATTGATGAGCGGATGGTTGAGCGGCTCATTGAAGTGGGTAATGTCATGCCGGCCTTTTCCCTGGAAGGATATGAGCAGGAAACCGATGAGCGTCGCGGGGCGGGTCACTTCCAGAAGGTAATGCATGCCATGGATCTCCTGCGGGAAGCGGGGCTTTCTTTCTGTGGCTCCTTTACCCAGACGAGCCGCAATACCGAGATCATTACCAGCGACCAGTACCTCGATATGCTGATTGAAAAAGGCTGTTTTGCCATCTGGCTGTTTTCCTATGTGCCGGTCGGCAGGGAACCGGACCTGGGACTGATGCCGACCCCCGAACAGCGCGATCTGATGCGGCGCCGGACGGTTGACTTCCGTGCATCAAAACCGATGGTCATTGTTGATTTCTGGAATGACGGCCCTATTATCAGCGGTTGTATCGCCGGGGGGAGAAAATACTTCCACATCAATGCCAATGGCGATATTGAACCATGCGTTTTCTGTCATTTTGCCGTTGACAATATTCGCCGGACAACCCTTAAGGAAGCCCTGAGGTCTCCTTTCTTCAAGAAGATACGTGAGCAGCAGGGGGAACACGAAAATCTGCTGCGGCCCTGCATGCTTATCGACCATCCCGAAGTCGGCAGAGAGATTTTCACGACAGAAGGGGTTTATCCTACCCACCGGGGAGCGGATGAAATTTTTACCGGGCTTTCCGGGGAGATGGACAACTACGCTGCGTCCTATGCGGAGGTTGCCGATAAGGCCTGGGAAAAGGAGTTCTGCGGCAAACCCGGCAGACCCGTAAAGAAGCGCTGCGGGAATAAAACCTGATGGCAAGCCGGATCTCGTGAAACTGTACAATAGTATCAATCTCTTTTTCATCAAGTTGTTGACGATTCTGGTGCCCCGGTTTCTGTTTCCTTTCTTTGCATTTGTTTTCGGGGGGCTCTTTTATCTGCTCCTCAGGGAAAAGAGAGCCATTATCCGGAAGAATCTTCGGGTAATCACCGGAAGACGGGACGTGGAACGGCTGGTATTTTCCACTTTTTACAAGTTTTCCCTCAACTGGACCGATGTCATGCTCATGATCCGGCTGCGGGGGGAGAAACTGAATGCCCTGATCGGCAGGAGAGTCGGCAAGGAGCACCTCGAAGCTGCCATGAAACGGGGCTGCGGGGCGATCCTCATCTCTCCGCATCTGGGAAACTGGGAATTGGGTGGTCTGGGACTCGTTGAGATGGGTTACCCGTTGAATGTCCTTACATTCCGTGAGCCGGATGATAAGGTAAACGAGTTGCGGGAAAAGGTGCGGAGCGAGCGTGGCATCCGTTTCATTTATGTGGACCGTGATGATCCCTCGCCGCTGGCGATCATCGAGGCGGTGAACGCACTTCGCCGCAACGAGGTTCTGGCGCTCCTGGGTGATCGGGACGGTTCTTCCCATACCGCGTCCATGGATTATTTCGGCCATGCCACGGACATCCCCCTCGGGACCGCCTATCTGGGCATGGCGAGCGGTGCACCGGTCTTTCCGGTCTTTGTCCCCCTGGAAGGGATGCGCTATGCAACCATCATGGAGGAGCCGGTCTACTTCGTTGGTGTGCACGGCAAACACAACGAGATGATTCAAGAAGGCATGGGTAAGATTTTACGGGTATTCGAACGCTATATACGGACCTATCCCGACCAGTGGTACAATTTTTTTGATTACTGGGAAACGGCGAAAGGCCAAGAAAAGGAAGATACATGTCTGAAGAATTGATAGTGCAGATGAAGCAGTTGATCATTGATAGTTTGAGGATAGAGGGTATGAGCCCGGATGATATCGATGCCGATGCCCCCCTTTTTGGTGAAGGACTCGGTCTTGATTCCATTGATGCGCTTCAGTTGGTGGTGGCGATGGAAAAGGATTTCGGCGTGATAGTTCCCGATGCTGAGACCGGAACCATCGTGTTCCAGTCGGTGCGAAGCATGGCCCAGTATATTGCGGAAAACAGGAAGTGAAGCTCCTCTTCGTATCCCCCGGTTGGCCCAAAGGAAGGCTGTGGGGCGAGCTGGGATTCAAATTTCCATCTCTTTCCCTCGCAGCCCTGGCTGCCATGACTCCTCCACACTGGGAGATCGGGCTGGCTGACGAGAACATCGAACCCATCGATTTCTCTGCGGAAGCCGATCTGGTAGCTATTACCTCGATGACCCCCCAGGCTCCCCGTGCCTACCAGATTGCGGCTCGCTTCCGTGAGCGTGGAGTCCCGGTTGTCATTGGTGGTTTCCACGCAAGCAATCTCCCGGATGAGGCGCAGGAATATGCCGATGCGGTGGTTGTGGGAGAGGGGGAGATTGTCTGGCCACAACTCCTTGCCGATCTGGAGCGTGGTTCTCTGCAGCCTCGCTACCGGGCTACCGAGCTCCTCGGCATGCAGGAAGTGCCCCCGGCACGGCGGGAGCTGTATGCCGGGAAAAAGTATCTTTTCACCAATACCATCCAGACGACCCGCGGCTGCCCCTTTGACTGTGAATTCTGTTCCGTTACCGCCTTCTACGGTCGTAAATACCGAAAGCGCCCGGTGGAGCAGGTTCTCCAGGAACTGGAAATTCTCCGCAAAAAAAATTCCTTTGTTTTTTTTGTAGACGACAACCTTGTGGGAGACCGCCGCTACGCGCTCGAGCTTTTTTCGGGCATGCGGGGCATGGGGCTCAAGTGGCTTTCCCACGCCCCCATCGACCTTGCCCGGGATCCCGAGCTCCTGCGGGCAGCAGGGGAGGCGGGCTGCATCGGATTGTTCGTGGGGTTCGAGTCCCTGAACGAAGAGGCCCTTGTCGCCATGGGCAAGGTCACAAACCGTGCCGGGAGCTACCTGGAGGATGCCCGCACCTTCCGCGATAACGGTATCGGTATTCTCGGGTCCTTTGTGCTGGGGAACGATGGGGATACGCCGGAGGTTTTCGACGAGATTCTCAGATTTTGCGAGGAAGCACGTCTGGAAGCGGCGATCTTCCCGATCCTGACCCCCTATCCCGGTACTGCGGTACGTGCCCGTCTTGAAGCGGAGGGAAGGATCATCTCCAACAGCTGGGAAGACTATGACATGGGACACGTGACCTTTCGTCCCGTGGGAATGACGGCAGCTGAGCTGCAGGAGGGCCATAACCGCCTGAATCGCTCATTTTATTCTTTTTCCTCCATGTACCGCCGGATCTTTAAGGCACACCGTTCCGTACAGGTCTTTGCACCCATGAATTTCGGTTTCCGGAGCGCTGTGAAAAAGACGGAGAAAGCGGACAAAAAGAAGTTGGCTCAGGGGTAAGTGCCTCAAGCATTGTGACAAATATCTCAACCGGAGTTTCTATTCTTATGCAATGTTTCATGTTTCCTGGTCAGCCACTCATCTTTGGTGCTGACTCACCTGATGACACAGAATACCAGGCAGTCAGAAAACTCGCACTGGCCCATACCGGGCTGGATATCCATGACCTTTCATGGAGCAGAGAGCCATCCACGAAAAGTGTTGCCCTCCAGGTTTACGGGGCAGCCATAAGTCTCTACCGAAATCGTCTGCTCTTCCAGGAGGGGCGCAAGCCTGACATGATAGCGGAGCATAGTATGGGAATCTATGCCGCCCTTGCTTCCAGCGGCTCGATTTCTGAAGGAGCTGCCCTGGAATTGACATTCCGTATCGGGGCCTGCATTGCCCTTATGGCGGACAGGGGAGACTACGCCCTCGGCTGCATGGTGGGTCTTACCCTTGAGCCGCTCCTTGCCATTGCCGAGAATAATGGAGTCTTCCTGGCGAATCACAATACCTCGCGGCATTTCCTCATCTCCGGTGAGAGACACTGCATCGAGTCCGCCGTTGCCGAGGCTCTCCAGAGCGGGGCTTTTTCCGCTAAAGTTTTTCCTTGTGACGCCCCCCTGCACACTCCGCTCATGGAGGCATCCGCCGAGAGTCTGCGGGAAATAGTTGCCGATTACACCTTCGCACAGCCAGCCATTCGCCTTATGAACCATATCGACCAGGATTTTCTGACGGCATCCGAGATGGAGGGTTTCCTGCAGCAGGAGCTTCTCCTGCCGGTTTATTGGGATAAGAGCTACCAGGCGTTACGGGCGGCAGGGGTAACGAAATTCTTCGAGGTGGGAGTTGGCGACTCGCTGAAGAAGTATAATCGCTGGATAGAGAGCGAGGCAGCGAGATAACGATGAAATACCACGAGACCCCGATACGGGTGCGGTTCAATGAGGTTGACCTTTATCATGTGGCATGGCACGGCCATTACGTAAGCTGGATGGAAGTGGGGCGGAACGATCTTGCCGGGAGGTTCGGCCTGAATGCTGAGCAGATCGGCGAGGCCGGCTATCTGGCTCCGGTGGTGAACCTGGAGTTGAAGTACAAGAGGCCGGCCCGATTCGACGAAGAGCTGCGGATAATCACGACCATCAGGCGAACCGAAGCCGCCACCCTGGAATTTCTCTGCGAGATTGTCGGTCCGGACGGATCGAGTTGCGCAAACGGCCGGACCGTGCATGTGCTTACGGACAAAAACGGCACCCTCCAGTATGCGCTTCCCCCCGTCATTGCCGAACGAATCGAAAAGATGCTTTCCTATCTGGAGGTCTGATGGAAATCCTGCTGGTTTCCGCAAATCGGGAAAAAAGCCCTTATCCGGTTTTTCCCCTTGGCTTATCCTATCTTGCCGGTTCCCTGCTGGCAGCGGGCCACCGGCTCCGTACCCTTGACCTTTGTTTTGCTGATGATCCTGAAAACCTCCTGATGGACGAACTTACCTCCTTCCCGCCCGATGCTGTCATCCTTTCCATCCGCAATATCGACAATGTGACCTATCCCAACTCCCGCTCCTACCTGGAAGGAGTCAAGGCGGTTGTGGATGCCTGCAGGGGGAAATCATCTGTGATTTTAGGTGGTTCCGGCTTCTCGCTCATGCCCCGTGAGCTTCTTGATTATTTTGGCGGCGATTACGGAGTCGTCGGAGAAGGTGAAGAGATTCTGCCGCGTCTTTTAGACCGGTTGAGCAAAAGTGAGTCTGCACAGGGACTGCCGGGAGTTCTGATCAAGGGGATAACGGAATATCTTCCGCCAGTTCCTGTGGAAAAAATCGGCAAGCCTGACCGCAGCCTCTTCCAGGTTGAGCGCTACAACCGGGAAGGTGGAATGGCAAATCTCCAGACCAAGAGAGGTTGTCCTTTTTCCTGTATTTACTGCACCTATCCAATCCTTGAGGGAACCAGGCTCAGGTTGAGAGACGTGGACGATGTCATTGCTGAAATACGGGAACTGGTAGAACGGAACGGTACAAAGTATCTCTACTTTGTCGACGATATCTTCAATTACCCGATGGATTACGCGGAAAAGCTTTGCCGGGCCATGATTGCTGCCGGAATTTCCATCCACTGGTCGGCCTTTATCAATCCTTCCTTTATTACCGCGGAATTGATAACGGTCATGGTCGAGGCCGGATGTGATGCCTTTGAATTCGGCACGGATTCCGGCTCGCCCTCCATGCTCCGAAATCTGGGAAAATCTTTCACCACAGGAGATGTGCGTGCCGCTTCGGCGCTCTGCCGGGATCATGGGGTGGATTTTGCCCACTACATCCTGTTCGGCGGGCCGGGAGAGACTGAAGAAACCCTCCTGGAAAGCTTTGCCCTCATGGACGAGGTTGCTCCCACGGCAGTCATCGGCATGACCGGCATCCGCATCTATCCCGGCACATCCCTTCATCGCCAGGCCCTGGAGGAGGGGATCATCACCCCGGATACGTCTCTCCTTGAATCGGTCTTCTATATTTCCCCTGCAGTGCGGGACACCCTCTGCGACCTGGTTACCACAGAGGCGCTGAAGCGCAGAAACTGGGTTGTACCGGGCCTGGAAATCAATATGAGTGACACTATGATGGCGGCGCTCCGCCACTTTCCTGTTCGAGGCCCCCTCTGGAAGCTGATGAAGCATCTCGGCAGGAGCAGGGTTCATCCCATGTCGGGCGCGTAACCGATTCGTGAAACCTTGTGACAGATCGGTCTGTTGTGCTGAATTTCACCCGGCTCACGAAGTTTTCTGCCGCCTCCTGGTGTATTGATATCTCCCCCTGCCGGATTGATGGTAGCGGCATCTCTAAACCTCTTCCTTGCGAAATGGACGAAATCATCCATACTGTAGCTAGTGTCCCACTATTTGCGGGAGGTTTTTTTATGATACGCATCCTGTCTCTGGTATTCGTCGCCCTTCTCTTAACCCTTTCTCCCTGTTATGCGGGAATTCTCGAAGATATTACCGGTCAGGTAGGTGACCTTTCCCCTCAGGTGCTCCCAACTCTCCAGAAGCAGAGTTCTCTCGATGACACTACGATTGTCAAGGGTCTCAAGGAGGCGCTTGCTACCGGCACTGAACGTGCCGTAACCGAGGTAGCAAGGCCGAACGGTTATTTCGGTAATCCCCTCATCAAGATTCTCCTGCCCGATAAAGTTCAGAGGGCAGCTGATATGCTGGCGGCCGTTGGTTACCAGAAACAGGTCAACGAGTTTGTCTTGAGCATGAACCGGGCCGCGGAGGCTGCTGCTCCCCAGGCAGCGGCATTCTTCGGTGACGCCATCCGCCAAATGACAGTGGAGGATGCCAGGGGAATTCTGATGGGCGGAGATACCTCGGCAACACAGTTTTTTGAAAAGAAAATCCGCACGAAACTCTTCGACTCATTCAAGCCGGTTGTTTCCAACAGTATGGAACAGGTCGGCACCGTTCGATCTTACAAGGAGATGATGGGATCCTACGACAACCTTCCCATGGCCTCGATGCTCGGAGTTCCATCCCTGGATCTGAACAGCTACGTCACGAACAAGGCCCTCGACGGGCTCTTTACCATGGTCGGGCAGGAAGAGAAAAAGATCAGGACAAACCCTGCGGCCCGCACCACTGACCTCCTTCGAACGGTGTTCGGCAGCAAATAAGACAAAATTCCCCCAACATAGTGAATAAGAAAGGGCGGGTTTTAAACCCGCCCTTTCTTATTCTGTCATATTTTTTCTCGCCATTGCCGTACCAAAAACATGCCCCCTTACCACTTTGATTGAAGCCTCCTGACAAACAGTATTACTTTAAGTAAAACTACATTAAAATAAATTGACATAAGCTAGGCTAGCATGATATCTGTAGCATTAAAATTATTTATTATTGTGCTGCGGCACTTCTTTTTATCCGTTTTCAAAGCTTCCTGATTCACCAGTGAATAACTTGATTATTTCAGGTGGTAGCCGGGTATTTAGTAGCAAAATCATGAATGGAGCAAGCTACCGATGGCCGACACGCCTGGCCGAAAACCTTCTCCCCTGATGGAGGAACTGCTGCAATCGGGGCACCAGTTTTCTTTTGTCCAGGTCATGCGTCTTGCCCGGAGATTTCTTGGCCCGAACGGGACAGAAGGACTTCCCGAAATACCTTGGCAGGAGCGGGTTCAGATTCGTCCGGAGCTCTCCCTGGCATTTCCGGCCGCAGATGTGGCCCGGGTCGAAAGGGAAGGCGACAACCTCCGTGTAACCACCACCTTTCTCGAATTGTACGGTCCCGCTTCGCCCCTGCCCAACTTCTACAGCGAAGATCTTCTGGACGAGGCTTCATGCGACGAGTCGGTGTTCCGCGATTTTCTCGATATCATCCACCAGCGACTTTATCACCTCTATTTCCAGTGCTGGAGCAAATACCGTCTCTTTATCCGCGTGGTGGAAGAGAACAACCCGGTCGACCGGGAGAGACTCTTTTGCCTCATCGGCCTGGGGGAAAAGGAGTTGCGGGACACTCTTCCGGATTCCTGGTCACTCCTGCGCTACACCGGCATCCTGACCCAATTCCCCCGCTCCGCCCTTGGCCTGACAACCATCCTGCGGGACGCGCTGAAAGAAAAGCTGATCAGGATTACCCAGAACGTGAAAAGGATGGTTCCGATTCCCAAGGACCAGCGGATGCGCATGGGAATGACCGGCTGCTGCCTGGGTGTAGATACGGTGCTCGGCAGTGAGATAGCCGACCGGATGGGTAAATGCCGCATCGAGATCGGTCCGCTCAGCTGGGATGCCTACAACGACTTCCTGCCCGGCACCCGCCAAAATGAAAAGCTCGCTTCACTGGTCAGATTCTACCTCACCGACCCCCTTGATGTTGAACTGAAGCTGATTCTGGCCGCGGGCGAGGCCAAGCCCATCGTGCTCGGCGATCCCTCGGCGCGTCTGGGACTCAATACCTGGTGCTTTTCCGGCGACACTCTGGGTGAAGTAAGCGCCGGATTCCAGGTTTCTGCCACGCCTTTCAAGCAAGACGACTCCTTCGGTATCGGAGTCAGCGCCTTCTCCTCCGGATTCGCACCGTTCCATGGTTGACTATTACCGCGAGGAGCGGGCGCATCTGAGGAAGTTAACAGAGAACTTTGTAGAAAAACATCCAAACCTTGCCCCTCTGGTGAGCGGAGCCATGGCCGATTCAGGTATGGGAAGGCTTCTGGAAGGAACGGCTTTCTATAATGCCTTGCTGCAACGCAAGCTGGACGATGATGTTCCGGAGTTTATTCATGAAGTCACTGATGCTCTGCACCCTTGGGATTTACGGCCAATTCCGGCGACAACCATTGTCACATTTACCCCCAAGGCGGAGCTTAAAAATCCGTTGCTTATTGCAGCAGGCGCCGAGGTCGAATCCGTACCGGTGCAGGGCGTAAAGTGCAGGTTTCGAACCTGTTTTGACGTGACGGTGCATCCCCTGACGTTGTTACACGCATCGTTTCGCAACCATCCGGCAAGGCTCCTGCCATCAAACTGCAATGCGAACTGGTCGGCATCGGACTTTCTGGCTGGAAAGCCGAATCTCTGCGGTTTTTCCTCGCTGATGACTACCCGGCGGCCTGTGATCTCTATCTCCTGTTAATGCGCTACCTGAAACGTATTACAATCACTACTGCTGACAATAGTGCTGGCATAGATATTCCAGCCGACTGCCTTAAACCGGTCGGCTTTGCCGATGAAGACTCTTTACTCACCAAAGAAACAACCCTTACGCCGGGGCATCTGATGCTACAGGAATATTTCCTGTTTCGTGACAAATTTCTTTTCATAGACCTGACCGGACTTGAACAAATGTAGCACTCTTGGCAGCGGTTCCCGATTTGAAATCAATTTCGAACTGATCAATTGTCCGCTCGTTGTGCCTGATGTCAATGAAAAAAGCTTCGTCCTTTATGCCACACCGGCAATTAACCTGTTTGAGCACAAGGCGAAGCCGATATCTTTCAGCTCAGGTCTTCAGCGACACATACTACAACCATTCGGAGAGCATTCCGCACATTTTCAAATATATTCAGTTAATAAAATTAAGGGCTTAGTCAAAAAGGATTCAACCAAAATTATCTATGGAGTTCACAAATCCCATACTCCAGCATAGCAAAGCTGGTCATTTCGCACATATTACCCAAAGCAAAGCAATCCTTGGTCATGGGTTTGACACTTTCATTTCGATCCCAAGTCACAAAAAAGAAAAACAAACCGCCAGAATCAAGCTTGATATTGAGCTGACTTGCACCAATGGCATTCTCCCTGAGCGTCTCGAGATCGGTGACGTTTGCGTTGCAACTGCCACAATACCCGAATCTGTCGAACCAAGAAATATTAACTGTTGTTACAGAAGCTGTTTTTCCGGAGATCCGGCAGAATCGGCAATGGAGGCTTCTTTCCGTTTTTTCGCTGAACTCTGCTTCTCTGGCCACAGCCGAAAACCTTCAGGCAAATTTACGACTCTTCATTACTATCAAGCAGCCGGAATCAGGTCGGTGTCTGCGCTAATGCCAGGAAAATAGATGCTATTGATTCATTGGAGGCAATAGCCGACCGACCGCCTTATTGGCCGCGCACATGTATCGTGGATATGATATTCGACTGAAGCTACGCGGGGAACGATTTTACGGGCCTGGCGACCTGTATTTGTTCAGTTCGGTTCTGGAGAGGTTTCTGGGCGGGTATGTCA
>CAVVDU010000040.1:0-14930 GCA_963746935.1 uncultured delta proteobacterium
GACAAGCGGAAGTGTCAGGGGAGAGGTGTTGCAGGCCGAAGCCACGCTGCAGCGGAGCAGGGATGAACTTGCCGACATCCGGGCGCAGATCGATTACCAGATACGCGCTGCGCTGCTGGATTTGAAAGCGGCGGCCGAACAGGTCGACGTTGCGGGCACAAGAATCGAACTGACAGATCGGTGAATACGAGAAGCGGTATCGATTCGTCCTCGGCTAACGCGGCCAACGCCAGCGCCCGGGTCTCTGCCGCCGAGAAGCAACTGGAAGCCGTCCGAGCCCGGTTGCGTGAAAACGAAGCGAATGACGTCAAAGCGCAGGCTGATTTGGCCAGATATCGTCCACTTGCCGAACGAGGCATCATATCACAGCAGCAACTTGATCAGACTGTTGCGGCCGCCGCTGCGTCCACGGCAGCCGTCGAAGCAGCGAGGGCACAGGTGACCGTTGCCGTGCAACAGGTGGAACAGGCTCGCGGTCGGTTGCAGCAGGCACTGGCTGAGCTGTCATCGGCCGGGACCGGGCCGCAGCAGGTCGCTGTGACACGGTCTCGGTCCGACAGCGCCAATGCTGCGGTAAAAAGGTACAAGGCTGCTTTCGATCAGGCAGAATTGAATCTGCGCTACACCCGGGTCATTGCCCCGATTGCCCGGCGTGGTTGGGAAAAGGACTGTCGAAGTGGGGCAGAATGTTCAACCGGGACAAGTGCTACTTTCCATTGTTCCGCTTGACGATATCTGGGTTACGGCCAACTTCAAGGAAACACAGCTGCGGAGAATGAGATCCGGTCAAAAGGTAAAGATCAGCGTCGATACCTACGGCAGAAAGTATGAAGGTCGTGTGGAAAGTATTGGCGGAGCAAGCGGAGCGCGGTTCAGCCTCTTCCCGCCGGAGAACGCCACGGGCAATTATGTGAAGGTGGTGCAGCGCATCCCGGTGAAGATTGTTTTCGAGAAAGGCCAGGGCCGTATTCGTCCTGGTCGCCATTTCCCCTTGCCGCTGTGTCAATGGGGATGCTGCCTCGAGAGGAGATGGGGAATGCCAGCGGCATATTCAACCTGATGCGCAATATCGGCGGAAGTATAGGGATTGCCGTGGTAACAACTCTCCTGGAACGCAGGGCGCAGGTTCATCAGTCGGAGATGGTTTCCCATCTGTCACCCGGCAGTCCATCCTTCCAGGCTCATTCTCGCCAGCTGCAGCAAGCCTTCAGCCAGTATTTCCCCCCTTCCGAGGCGCTGCAAAAAGCAAACGGGACAATCTACAACGAGCTGATCAGGCAATCGACACTCTGGGCCTTCATCGATAACTTCCGCCTGTTGGCGGCCGTCAGCCTGTTCTGTGTCGGGGCAGCCATGCTGCTGAAACGGGTAAAGGCGAAAGGTCCGCTCTCTCCTCACTGATAAATTCATGATTGATTGTATGCTTTCGTTAATGACGTGGCATCACTGTCCATAGGCAGCTGAGAGGCTTTCTTTACATTTCGTGATTTGATTGGTACATTTCATTTTTCGTGACGGCAAACGAGCAGGAGTGATCGGGGCAGTGTGAATGGGAGGAACATCCGGGAAGGGGAGTGAACGACTGCATGGCCGATAACAATGAAAACGGGAAAGAAAAGAAGAGGCGTCCCGGCTGGGTTCAGGCATTGGACCTGGTTTTACGCACCTGGCATATAGGGGTGACCAGTGTGCTGTTCGGAGGGGTTGTCTGTGCCGTGTCGATTGGTCAGCTTTTTGCCTGGCATCATCTGGCTATCGCCTCGGGAGGCGCTCTGATTGTTTCCAGGATGTGCCAGAGTCGTCATTGGCTCTATCAGGTTCGCGGTATCATGGCCTTGACGCATGTCGGATTGCTTGGAATTGTCCACGTTTACCCGGAATATTCGATTCCGGTTCTCACGGCAATATTGATCCTCGGCGTTTTCGCAGCCAATCTGCCGGGTTATATAAAGCAGTGGTCACTTCTTCACTGGTGCAGAGTTGAATAGCGACCCTCTATTTACTTTTTTTTGCATACTGAGCCTATATTTGTGCCGTTTTACCTTTTTGGAATTCGGGGACTTTTTCTTCTGGCAAGGGAATCGAGGGGTTGCGAGGCGACTTACACTAGTACGATGCACAAACAAAGCCGATGAATTACACCGCCAATAATGACTTCAAGCCAATCACAATTTTGGCAGTCACCTGTTTCAGGTTCGTTGTATCTTGGCAAGGACGTTTCGTGCCATATGAGCCTGGCACTGCTGTTTTATGTCATTGACGAATTCTTCCTGAAACACTTTTTCCAAAGCAGGAAGCCTGTCCATAATACCACGGGCAACATATCCGCATCTTACCGTTGCCAACCCATTTGTTTGTGGAATAAAGTATGCGCTGGGCATATACAATTTCATAAATCTTCCCAATTCCACAGAAAGGGAGTCAGACACCATGTTTAAACCTTCCCGAATTCTTGTCCCAACAGATTTATCAGAACATTCATTCAAGGCAATACGCCAGGCATTTGACATTGCACAACAGCATAACTCGGAGGTTTTTCTCCTTCACGTTATTCGAGACCCCGTTCAGGAATGCTCATTCGATTTTTGTCTCAGTTCCGATCTTGCGAATAAGCTTCAGGCCGAGATGAATGAATCAATACGGAAAGGGATTAAGCAACAACTTGCCAACCTGCCAAGCATAGACCCGGATAAATTAATAGCTGATGTCAGAACCGGAAACCCCTATGTGGAAATATTGAAGGAGGCAGAAGAGAGGGAAATAGACCTGATCGTAATCCCCCCCCTTGGCTCTACGGGCCTGGCAAAATTCATGATTGGAAGTGTTGCGCGACATGTCCTTCTAGGGGCCAAGTGCGCGGTTCTACTAGCAAAATAGTTTTCTTCCGAAAACCCGGGATGCGACACCAGGTGTTATTGGTTTGGAAACCAGGTTGTCCCCTGACTTCAGGAGGGCTGGAACTTCACAATAGGCATGTATTATTCGAACGATAAAACGTAGTCGGCATTTTTGTTTGCCGGCTCAAAAGACGAAGGGCTGGCAGATGTGCCGGCCTTTTCCTTTACGCAAGGTAGCGTGCATGACAAACCGTTAGCTGGCCAAGGAACAGGCCAGCAATGCCAACCAGCAGCTCATCAGCTGCTTCCCGAAGCGAAGATTGTCTCCAGCACCTCCCGCGCTGCGGCGGGACGTCCCAGCTTCAATGCCTGCGACCGCATGGTGGCCATGCTCTCAGGTCGGTGCAGCAACCGGTCCACCCGCCAGGCCAGAGCTCCGGCGTCGCAGGCTTTCAGGGCGGCTCCGTTCTCCAGCAGAAAATCGGCGTTGCGTTCCTCCTGGCCGGGGATCGGTGAGACCACGATCATTGGCAGACCGACAGCAAGACACTCGGACGTGGTAAGACCTCCCGGTTTGGTGATGGCCAGATCGCAGGCCGCCATGATCCGTTCTATTACCCTTGTGAAGCCCATGGGAAAGAGTCTCCCCGGATAACGCTTTGCCAGTTTCTGCAGGTCTGCAAGCAGCTTCACGTTCCTGCCGGCCAAGGCCACCAGCTGGAAATCTCCCTCCAATCCCAGCAGTCGCTCGGCCAGCATCTCGATGCTTCCTACCCCCGCACCACCCGACATCATCAGCAGGGTTGTTTTGTGCGGGTCAAGCCCGAACTGTTCCGCACAGCTGGCCCGGTCATACTTTTCCCCGAAAACCGGCATGATCGGAATCCCTGTCACACGGATGGTTTCCGCAGGGATGCCGCGCTCGGCCATGCGCCAGGCAACCTCTTCATGGGCAGCGAAATAGCCGCTGATATGGGGGTGAATCCACAATGCGTGTATGTCGAAATCGGTCACCTGAACCCAGACCGGTTTGGAAAACTCACCGGCCCTGATTTTGCGGGAGAGCAGTTGGGCCGGCAGAAAGTGGGTGCAGATAACATGATCCGGGTTTATGGCGGCCAGAACCTTCTTGAGTTTCCGGGTATTGAGTCTTTCTATGGCAATGCGCAGCCGGGACAGGGCCGAATCGACCTTTTCACGATCAGACTTGTCGTAGAGGTAACCCCAGAAAGCAGGGTGACGCTCCACTACTTTGATATAGGTGTCGCTGTAAACGGTTCGGAACAATTTCGGCACCAGATCCATAAGGTCCACATGTACCGCTTCAACGTCAGGATACCAGCGTTCAACGGCGGCCTGCAGCGCCTGGGCGGCCCGTACGTGTCCGGCTCCGGCCGAGACGCTAAGGATGGCGATTTTTTGTTTTTTGTTACTGTTTGCGATCATCCTGTTCTCCGATCGTGGTATCAAGAATTGTTCGGTGAGAAAATGGCTGGGCCAGGATTGTTTCAAAATCTGTCAAAAACGGCGGTCGACTCAACGGCGCTTCTTGCCCTGAGGGACGGGCGGTTTAGCAGCTGTTTTAAATTCCGGTTCATACCCGACAATGAAGCGGAAGGTGGAATCATTGCGCATACTCAGAAAATGTGCATTGTCTTTATCAAAAGGGCAAATGGGGGCGCTGCATGGCTCAAAGCCGAATCTTGCATAGAAGCCTGGTTCACCCAGGACAAACAGGGTCCGGCTTTTGATCGCTTCCTGTCGCAAGGCGAATCTGAGCAGTTCCGAGCCCACTCCCTGCCTCTGGAATTCCGGTCTCACGGCCATGGGCGCCAGGTGCAGGCCGCAAACGTCGTTGCCATGATAGGCATTGGAAAAGGCTATGTAGGCGATGACCTTGTTGACATGGATACACACCCATTCATGTACCGGTTTGCCGTTTTCGTGAAATTTTTGCACCAGCTCTGCTTCGTATTCGCTACCGGGGAAGGCGCTGCGCAAAAGCGCGTAGGCCTTGGCGCGGTTTTCTTCCGTCAATTTCTGTATTTTCATTATGTATGCCCCTGATAGTTTGCCGGCACGGGACGAGATAGGGTGCGTCCGGATTGCTTTAACACAGCCTCAGTTGACCATCCTCTTCGGCATCGTATGAGACTTTTTCCCTGACCGGAATTGGTGTCCGATTTGCAGGTGCTACCGGTGCCGGGATTGCCTTCTCTGTCTGTTCTGCTTCCTTTAGCTGATGTGCCGCTGCCACTGCATGTATACCCTCATCTGCTGCCCGCTTTGCCAGTTTGTCGCATCGCTCGTTAAAGTGATGCCCGGCATGGCCCCGCAGCCATTCCCAGCTGATCTTGTGTTTGGCGGCCAGAGAAACAAGCTGCTGCCAGAGGTCCTGGTTGATGAGAGCATCCGGGCTATACAGTCGACCTTTGCGGATCCAGCCATGAACCCATTGGCTCATTCCCCGGACCAGGTACTGCGAATCGCTGAACACCCGTACCGTTTTCGGGTTGTTAAGGGCTTCCAGGCCCCTGATAGCAGCCAACAGTTCCATTCTTTGGGAGGTTGCCGCAGGCTCAAAACCACTCAACACCTTTTCATGCTCCCCATAGCGGAGGATCACGCCGTACCCTCCTGGTCCAGCATCTCTTCCCGAGCCATCGCAGTAAATTTCGACAATGCCCGCTGCCGGCGGGGTGAAGGCGACTTCCAAAGCCTCAAATTCCAGTTCACGCAACAGGGGAATCAAGTCGGAAAGGTTCGGCCTCTGCCGCTGGAGATCAGCAAGGGGAACCTCCAGCGGAACGTCATATCTGACGGTTGCCAGGGTTTTTGAGAGCAGTGCCTGGTCTTTATAGATCTGTAAATTCTCCCGGCGCTTCCTGCCGTTTACCAGATCTTTCCAGCGGAGAACACCTTCGAGGGAACCGAACTGTTGTACCAGCTTTGCAGCGGTTTTCTCGCCGATACCGGGAACACCCGGTATATTGTCCGAGGTGTCGCCGGCCAGTCCCAGGACATCCGGTACCAGTTCAGGGGGGACGCCGAAACGGTGGAGGACCTCTTGCGGCCCCGAACAGGTATCCTTCATGGTGTCCAGCAGACAAATTCCTTCACTGACGATCTGCATCAAATCCTTGTCGCCGGTGACTACCGTTACCTGGATTCCTTCCGCTGCATAGCGTCGGGCCAGCGTGGCAATGACATCGTCTGCCTCAAACCCGGGAGCTTCAAGGGCAGGGATGGAGAGCGCCTGTAAAACCCTCTTGATGTAAGCAATCTGCGGGCCCAGGTCCTCGGGCATGGCGTCCCGATTAGCCTTGTATTCGGGATAGATTTCCCTGCGGAAAGTCTCTTCCCGTGGACGGTCAAATACCACGGCCAGGTAGTCGGGCTTGTTTTCCTGCAGGAGGCTCAGGAGCATCTTCGTGAAACCATATACGGCATTGGTCGGCATGCCGCCAGTGGTGGCGAGATCCCGGATTCCATAATAGGCGCGGTAGATGTAACTGGAGCCGTCCAGCAAATACAGTTGCGGCAATGCTTTCACATTCTCTCCACATGTGTTCTTTTTGATTTCTGCTGATTCAGCTGATGAGATGGGGGGACCGGCACCTGCGGAGCCAGCCCCCGACCAGGTCATCTCCACAATGGTACTTATTTCAGCTGAACAGACGAATTTTGAAGAAACGCCCTTTGATTTTATGTGCCGTCAGGCGCGACAGGGCGAGCTTGGCACTTGCGCGCCTGACGGCGACATACGTGTGAAAATCGAAGACATTGATCTTGCCGACCTCGTCTGCCGGAATGCCGGCGTCGCCGGTGAGGGCACCGAGGATATCTCCGGGTCGCAGCTTGTTTTTGCGCCCGCCATCGATGCAGAGGGTGACCATCGGTGCTTCGAGGTCTGTGGACGAGGGCATGGCAAGCGTTTCCAGCTCGGCGCGGGGCACGGTTTCGCCGAGATAGTCCTCAATCGCCGCCGCACGCCGGTTCTCCGCTGCGGTCACCAGGCTCAGGGCCAGCCCTTGCTCCCCGGCGCGACCGGTGCGGCCGATGCGGTGGATATGAATTTCCGGATCGCGGGTGAGCTCGTAGTTAACCACGGCGGTCAGTTCCTTGATGTCGATGCCGCGTGCCGCGACATCGGTGGCGACCAGAATGGAGACACTTTTGTTGGCAAAGCGTGCCAGCACCTGGTCGCGCTCGCGCTGCTCCAGGTCGCCATGGATCGCCAGTGCCGAAAAGCTGCGCTCCGTCAGGGCATCGGCCACCTCTTGACACTCCTTTTTGGTGTTGCAAAAGACCAGGGTCGATTCCGGCAGGTAATGGCCGAGAATCCGGGCCAACGCGGCCAGTCGTTCCTTGTTTTCCACCAGGTAGAAGAGTTGCTTGATCTGCCCGCCGTCGTGGACCGACTCGACCTTCACCGTGACCGGTTGCTGCTGCACCGTTGCGCTCATGGCGGTAATCGACTCCGGATAGGTGGCCGAGAAGAGCAGTGTCTGTCGCTGGCTCGGTGTGGCGGCGACGATGGTGCCGATATCCTCCTGGAAGCCCATATCGAGCATGCGATCGGCTTCATCGAGGACCAGCGTGCTCAGGGATTTCAGATCGAGGCTGCCGCGCCGCAAGTGATCGAGAATCCGGCCCGGAGTGCCGACCACGATATGGGCACCGTGTTCGAGGGAGCCGAGCTGGGGACCGAAAGGGACACCGCCGCAGAGGGTGAGAATCTTGATATTGTCGGTAAAACGGGCGAGACGCCGCAATTCCTTACCAACCTGGTCGGCAAGTTCGCGGGTTGGACACAACACCAGCCCTTGTACTTTGAAGCTCCTCACGGACAGGCGCGACAGGAGGCCGATGCCAAAGGCGGCGGTCTTGCCGCTGCCGGTTTTCGCCTGGGCGATTACGTCGGTCCCTGCAAGAATCGGCGGCAGACTGTGGGCTTGAATCGGGGTCATCTCGCTATAGCCCAGGGAGTCAAGGTTCTGGAGTAGTGATTTTTCCAGCGGCAGGGTGGCAAATGTGATCGGGATCATGGGTTGTTCTCTTTTTGGGTATCGCCGGCATGTGACAAATCCGGGAAAATAAAGAAGCCTCCATCCAGTGTCCCGTGCAGGGAGTAGCTAGATGGGGGCTTCAAAGATGACCCGGGAAGTTTATGCTACTCGCTGGGGAAATGCAAGGATCAAGTGCTTCAAGCTGCGCTGGGGGCAGGTTTGCGCTGTTCAGAGGGCAAGGGAGAAGAAGTGGCAGGTGGTTTTGAGAAATAAAACTTGCGAGTTGAAAGGGAAGGCGATACCGTTAGGAAGATTTGACCTGATAGTCTTGACTGCGGTTGGGTTGGGACAGCGCTATCTTGCGGGAAACATCTTACAGGAGTAACATTTTGAAGCAGTTTGAAAAAAGAATAGTCGGACCGGAAACGGTCCAGATGCTTGAATTGGGGCATCCCTGGGTGATCGCCGACAGTTACACGAAACGCTGGCCGTCCGGGCAGGCAGGCCAGGTGGTTGCCTTGACGGACAGTGCCGGGCGTTTCCTGGCCACTGCCCTGCTAGATCCGGCCGACCGTATTGTGGCACGGGTATTGTCACGCAAGCGCATCAGTCTGGAGCTATCATGGCTGACAGATCAGTTGAAAGCTGCCATCGACCTGCGGAAAAACCATGTCAATCTGGAGGAAACCAACGCCTACCGTCTGGTGAATGCCGAAGGTGACGGGCTGCCCGGTCTGACGGTTGACTGTTATGGCGATTATCTCATGGTTCAGCTGTACTGCGCCGGCTGGCGTCCCCATCTGTCGATCGTTACCCAGACTTTACAGGAACTGCTATCACCGGCAGGCATCTACGAAAAGAGCCGTCCCCAGAAAACCAGGGAGTTGGAGTCGGCCGGCGATAATAAACGCTATGGTCGCCTGTTGATCGGCAAAGCAGCTCCGCAACAGCTTGAAGTTCGCGAGAACGGTCTCAATTTCATTGTCAGCCTGGAACAGGGTCTGAACACCGGACTTTTTCTGGACCAGCGCCGCAACCGCCGAGACCTGATGTCTCGGGTGGCGGGTAAGCGGCTGCTGAACCTGTTTGCCTACACCGGTGCTTTTTCCGTGGCAGCCGCCGCTGCCGGTGCCAGCCAGGTGACCAATGTGGATGTATCTTCCGGCTACACGGACTGGGCCAGGGCCAATTTCGGCATCAACCGACTCAATCCCAAGCGCTACGAGTTCCTCTTGGGTGATTGCCTGTCGGTGCTGGGGGACCTGGCGGTGAAGAAGAAAGAATACGACATAATCCTGATGGATCCTCCCTCCTTTTCCACTACCGGCAAGAGCCGCTTTACCACCCGCGGCGGCACCTCCGACCTGGTTGCCGCGGCGCTGCCTCTCCTGAGCGACAACGGACTGCTGATCACCTCATCCAACCACCAGAAACTGGATTTTGCCGACTACCTGAAGGAGCTGCGGCGAGGTGCGCTCAAAGCGGGCTGCGACCTGAGGGTTATCAGCCTGACAGGTCAGCCGGAAGATTTTCCTTACCCGGTCACCTTTCCTGAGGGTCGTTATCTCAAATATGCCATCAGTGTTAAAGTGCGGCTATGAAGGGTCCCAGGGAGAGGCCAAAGTGACAAGGATGTGAATCGTGAGATATGTTGATGTTCTTTAGCAGGTGTTTCCGTAATCGGTTAAATATAATGGAGGAATGAAAATGCATGTTACTTGTGTGAATTGCAATCACAGTGGAAGTATTGATGATTCAAAAATATATTCAAAGGCCATTATAATCAAATGTCAAAACTGTGGTGCCAATATTAAGGTCCATCAGGAAACATACAAACAATTTCAGCTAGCGGTGACCTTATATCGGCATAAGTTGTATGATAAGGCCAAAATTGAACTAATTAATTTAGCGTGTGGAGATAAGGCAGATTTTACTACAGCGAAAGCTATCTATCTGTTGGGTGAAATATCCTATGCAATGAAGCAGTATGATATTGCTATTGAGGAATGGAATACACTGATACAATATTATCCGAAGATGGTTGAAACTATAGCAGTAAAAGAAAGGATCGCTCTCCTTGATCAGGTAACCACCAAAGTTGGCGATTTATCAATAGCGTCACCCTTATCTCAAGCGTATCTGAAAAATGGTGATTACTGGTCTGAATCTACTATGACCTATATGATTGATCCGTCATTTCTGGATACGCTACAGATGGCTATTGACTGGTATGATGTAACCATTAAGGAATGCAAAGGCACCGCAGCCGCTGAACTAGCCTATGCCAGAAAATTGTTTGCTTTGCTGGGCTGGGAAATTGAGAGTCCCCTTGCCAGCAGCCCGGTGACAGAAGGTGTTGGTCTGAAAAGGGATTGTAAACGTTACCCCGAGGAATATGCTGAATGTTTCAAGCAATTCCTGGACACATTCTCCATGTTTGAAGAAGATTTTCCTGAGAGTCCATATCTGCAAGGTTTCAGACTGCAAATTGCCCAGCAATACTGGAAGGGTAAGGACTGGGAGAACACGCGAAAATGGCTTGAAAAGATGGTGGCTGCCGGTAATGACGAAGCAACATTTTATACCCACTTGGCGAAAAAGCGACTTGAGAGAGCACTGGAATACGCTTGATGACAGGCAAGGGATTCAGGTGTATCAGAGATGTCTTCGGGGATGAAACAGGCTGATTCCCCCGGAATGGTGACGAGGGATCATTTCCTTTTCTGCTAACAATCGCGATTACAGGAGGACTATCAGCAGTATTCCTCCGCCAATGACGGTCAGGTTGCAGACAGCAGAGATTGCATGGAGCCTTGAGAACTCACGTCGCTTGGGATGCTCCTTTGGAGTGGTGACAAAGGATGGTATCTCCTTCTTGATTGCCGCAGCCCGCGGTTCGATGGAAAAGGCCTGAAAGGCGGTCAGGGAGAGCATCAGAATCAATACGACGAGAACCGGAGTGAAGTTCTTTCCCCTGATCAAGAGCAGGGATGCAAGCGCCACGATGCCGCAAGCCAGTCCCCATTTGAAGTAGCCCGGAAAGAGTGTGCCGACGATCTTTCCGGCAGTGTCACGGTCATTGGCTTTGAAGATGATCGGCGTCAGGACAAAGGTGAAGAGGGCTGCCCCTCCTGCCCAGAAGGCGATGGCCAAACGGTAGATTATGGGTAGAATCTGCATGATGCCTCCGTTGCTTTGAACTACTATTCGGAACTTACTCCTGTTTTATCTCCTCTTCAAGTAGAAAACATCGGAAATACTTGAATTGTCCCTCATGTTACTTGTGCAGGACGTTGCTAAACAGGAACATTCTCAAAGATTTTCCTGATCAGCAGCACTCTTCCGCCAGTTCCCAAACCTGTCATTCCCGAAGTGGTTCTGATCGGGAATCCAGCTGCTAACTGACTGAAATATGGACCCCCGATAAAAGCCTTCGAGGGTGACAATCTTCATAGCGGAAGAATAGTGCTTCTGAGTAACTCCACGATAAGTGTCTGAAATACCGTTCTTTGCATTTTTTGAAGTTACTCTTCGACAGAACACCGCCGCATGCGGGGTCGGGGACTAATCAGGTAGATTTTTCTTCCAAAATATTGGGGCAGATTTCTGTTGTGCTTTCTTGCTTGCAAAAGTATGGGACTTTTTTCCCGAGATGGGCTCGTAAAAAATACTTCTTGCATTAGACTTAGGGCATGGAAGGTAATTCTATGGAAAGCTTCAACATGCAGAACATGGAGGTCAGCAATGAAGAAACTATCTGTTATTGTTGCCGCACTGATGATGGCGGGAAGCCTTGGCCTAGCCTATGCTGCCAACGTAGACAAGGGTAAAGCACTTTTTGAAAGTCCGGACCTTGGCGGCGGCACAACAGGGAAAAGCTGTTCAAGCTGCCACGAGGGTGGTGAGGGTTTGGGCAGCGATCTGTTCGAGCGTAAAGGTATCAACTTTTCGGGGAAGGGCAATATGAGCCTGGTTGAGGTTATCAACATCTGTATTGAGAATGCCTTGGGTGGCAAGGCCATCGATCCCAAGGGTGAAGAGATGCAGGATTTGACTGCCTATATGAAAAAACTGGTAACCAGGTCACCAGAGTAAAACCGAGAAAACGGAACCTCGTTAGTACCAGCAAGATTGTCATCCCCGAATGTCTTTGTCGGGGATCCACAAGTTTAACCGGTCAGCAGCTGGATTCCGGGCCAGAATCTCTTCGGGATCTGTTCTCGAAGCGTTCCGGTCAGGAAACTTTTCTGCCTAAGGCTGCACCGATTCTGTCCAGGGCTTTCCGGAGCAGCGGGCGCGGGCAGCCGAAGTTGAGGCGGACAAAGCCGGGATCGCCAAAGTCGCTGCCTCGCGATAGCCCGACTCCGGCCTGTTCGAAGAACGAAGTCGGGTCATGAATTCCGCTTTTTCTGATATCGATCCATGCCAGATAGGTTGCTTCCAGATGGTGCATAGAGAGCCCTTTGATTCCATTGATGGCCTGATGAACCAGGTCACGGTTTCCTCTCAGGTACTCGAGAAGTTCCCGGTGCCAGTCCTCGCAGTCACGGTAGGCGGCGAGCGCAGCGGTATAGCCGAGGGCGTTAACTGACGGCACAATGCCTGCCATGGCTTGGCGGAAGTGCCCGCGAAGTCCCGGATCGGGTATTACGGCAAGGGCACAGCCGAGGCCGGGAATGTTGAAGGTTTTGCTCGGGGCAAGGAGGGTGATGGTGCGGGACGCGGTTTCCGTGGAGAGGGTGGCGATGGGTATGTGCTTTTTGTCTTTGTCCAGTATCAGGCCGGCGTGGATCTCGTCGGAGCAGATGAAGAGCCTGTGACGCTGGCACAGGTCAGCGATAGTGCAAAGCTCTTCCCGGCTGAATGCGCGCCCCACCGGGTTATGGGGATTGCAGAGGAGGAAAAGCCGGGTTCTGCTGGTGATTGCCCGCTCCATGTCGGCAAAGTCGAAAACCCATCGGTTCCCGTCCTCTACCAGGTGTGTGGTAACCAGGTTGCGAAGGGAATTACGTGGTGCGCAGAGGAAGGGGGGGTAGACCGGTACAGCGCTGAGAACATCATCTCCGTCATCCCCAACAGCCAGGCAGGCAAGATTGAGGCCGGTTACCAGTCCTGGCAGCCAGACAATCCAGTCTTCATCAATGCTCCAGTCGTATTCAGCCTTCAAATGCCCGATTACCGCTTCTGCCAGTCCTTCTATCGGGCGGGTGTAACCAAAAATACCATGGTCAACCCTTTTCTGCAGGGCATCTATAATCGGTTGGGGTGAGCGGAAGTCCATGTCGGCTACCCAGAGCGGGATAATGTCCCTTCCCTGATAGCGATCCCATTTTTCACTGGAGGTGCCCCTCCGTTCAATGATTTCATCAAAATCGCTGGCGATATCGGTTCTCCTTTTCATTGAGTCTACATATACAAAAGGCCAGGAGCATTCCGCTCCCAGCCTTTCGTCATCTCTTGATTAACTGTTCCCCGAGTCTGGGGGAAATTCAGGAAGGATTTTCATCCCGCCCGACATCTGCACTTCTTATAGGTTGTGAGATAACGGTCGTGAATCATCGCCTCCTTTCCTGACTTCAAGCTTATCACGGCAAGTCTGGGCTGGCAAGGGGCTTAGGTATTATTTTCTTGAAGGTAACCTTTAGCGTATTCAATGCCACGGAATTACTCTGCAATGGTGTATTCTGTTCCCTTTCTGGCGATAAAACCCTCCTTTTCCAAACCTTTCAGGATCCTTTCCAGCCGTTGAGGGTCCTCTTGCAGTTCCTGGAAAATTTCTTCTTTCCCTGAGAGCGGTTTTCGCAGAAGGAACTTCAGAACGTTTCCCCGTATCTGCCGATCAGAACCTTCGAATCGGCTCTGGCGAGAATGGTGCGCGCTTTTTCTCGAGGGGTTGGTGTGGGTTCGTTTCAGCATGACGCCGTAATCCATCAGGGCGTAGTACCATTCTCTCGGATTTGACCTGTCGAGAGTAGCCTGGACGAGCGGCATGATTTCACTGTCCTTGACGTCCTGTCTGTCCTGGAAAAAACAGTGGATATATACCGTCCTGATATTGGTTTCGATGAAGGTCACGGGCTGATGAAAGGCAAATGCCGCGATTGCCCCGGCAGTATAGACCCCATCCGGGCAGGATTCGCAAATGTTCCTGTGTCTCGGGAAGGGCACCGTTAAAGTCATTGACCACCATTTTTGCCGCTTCCTGCAAAGCCATGGCCCGGCGGTTGTAGCCGAGACCTTGCCAAACGTAAAGAACCTCTCGCAGGGGAGCCTCGGCGAGGGTGGCGAAGTTGGGAAATGCAGCAAGAAATTCCCGGTACTTTTCGATGGCCCGCTCAACCCGCGTTTGCTGGAGCATGATCTCGGAAACCAGGATATGGTAGGGGTCTTCGGTTTCATGCCAGGGAAGGGGGGTGGGGGTGGCATGGTAGTGGGCATAGACCTCGGCACGAAACCGCTTTATAGTCTCCCGGCTCAGGTCTGTCTGAATGGCTTCTCGCTGGATTTTGTCTGTCTGTTCATGGTTGACCGGATTCTGTCCGATTGTTTCCGGAGGGAAACGGTAAGCTGTCATTATGGTGTGGTATCGTTGCAACGTGAGCAGGAATTGACCTGGGTAAACAGTTTCTCGTGTCCCGTTACATTGATCATGCTGGTCAATTGAACACCAAAAAGGGCATTTGCCGGTGAGTCTCGATTCGAATAATACTACAGAAATTCGACTGCTGACTACACGAATTAAGAATGCTGTGGTATTCTGAAAAGATTGTTTCCATCTGGCGCGGCACTAAAGGGATTGGGCTGAAACTTTCCCGAAGCCTCTCGTAATCGGTCATCACCTTTTACACAGTTGTGTCAGCATGCTGGGTGCAGGCGATTTCCATCCTCACTCCATTGTGCACTGAAGCCGTACGAGAGACTCCGTGAAAGCCCCAGCCCAGCGAGAAGTGGGGGTGTATGAGAAGTGAAAATAGACAACGGTTGGATCTGGCCCTGGCGGCCATCTGTGCCAGTTGCCCCCTCTGCCGGCATGCCCGTCGGAAACCGGATGGACTGGCTGGCCGGATTGTGCGGAGAGTCGAAG
>CAVVDU010000041.1:0-13743 GCA_963746935.1 uncultured delta proteobacterium
AACTGGCCGACTTGAAGAAGCTGCTGGATACGCACGCCAAACGTCCCCGCTCCGAACGCAAATCATGAACGCCTGGCTCGAAATCGGATTGTCGAACGCGGTGGTGGCCACGGCACTGGCCGGCGCTGGTGTGGTGCCTGACGCGCATCGTGCGCCCGAAGTTCGCCTTCGTGCTGTGGTCGCTGGTGCTGGTCAAGTTGCTCGTGCCCGGCGTGGGGCACGGCTGGACGACGTATCGGATGACGATTCCGCGGAGCGAGCCAGCCCTGGTTTCGCAAGTTGCGGATGAGCCCGCGACTCAGATGCCCGTTGCGGCAAACAAAATGGCCCCCATCGTTCGTAAGGATTGCGGTCGAACCGGCTGCGATGCCACAGGCGACCGATGCGGTCGCCGAGCGGATCAATCCGGTTGAGACGAAGCACTTCCCGAAACGCCGCCGTCCGAGCCGTGGGACATCTCTTGGACCAGTCTTGTCGGCATCGCCTGGCTCGCGGGCTCGGTCCTGTGGCTGCTGGTGGCGGTTTTTCGCTTGCTCCGATTTCAACGCCTGTACGCACAGGCGGAAAAGATTACCCGAGTCTACATGCAGCGATCCGGACAGCAGAAATTTCTTTTACGAGTTAAAACGTCCTGTTCGGCATGCTGCGGATGGAAAGCTCAATGAAGTGCGATTCCAATCAGGGTGAATGCCTGGTAACCTATGAAGCCCAAACAGAAAAATTGCTGATAGCGGTAGACGGCAGATCACTGCAGGGGGAAGGCGAATTGATCATGCTCAACGAGGTAGCCGGCCAGCCTTTCAATCGTTTGCGCATCGGCGAAATGGTTCAGGAAGGGCAAGACATCCCTGCCTGGCAACCCTGTCCAAGTATTGCGACCCTTGAGAATCCAGCTGCAGGAATAGGTTTTTGTATATTCCCTGCTAAATCACAGAGTCCCCCTCACTGGCATCTTGATTGCGGCAGGGAAGTCGGCCGCGGCTTGAATTGGGCAGGGCTGGAACTGACTGCCGACAGGGATATTTTCAGCTATGGAATCGCCTTCACAGCGGGACAGCCGTGCAATGACATTGCGGACTCACTGTGAAGGAATATTGGTCTTCCCGAAGGCTTTGGCCGCTATTTCCCCTGGAAGCGATTGAGGAACAGCGTAACCCTGATACAATGAATGCAGCTTTCGCATCAATCCACCAGGAGGTCTTCATTGAATCATTTCATGTCGAAGTTTAATTCCCAATGTTACGCGCTGATGAGGATCGTCGTCGGATTTCTGTTTCTTTGGCACGGTGCCCAGAAGCTCTTTGGGATTCCGAGTGCAATGCCTGGAGAAGTCCCCGCATTTATCACCTATGTTGCCGGCCCAATCGAGCTTATTGGCGGCACCCTGATCATGATCGGCCTGTTCACGTGCTGGACGGCCTTTATCACCAGCGGTCACATGGCTGCGGCATATTGGATCGGTCACGGCACCAATGCACTGCTGCCGATCCAGAACAAAGGAGAACTCGCGGTGCTGTACTGTTTCGTTTTTCTGTTCATCGCCACACAGGGAGGTGGAATCTGGAGCGTCGATGCTCTCAGATCAGTGAGAAGCCGTCCGAATGGATAATGTAACGGAATGTATGCATGGTTTCATCCTGCATACAAACAACAGAGATTTATTAACATTTCACAGGCCTTGTGCATGGCCGGAACCGCAATCCACTCCTTACGGGAGTGGAAGAGCATGCCACCGGTAAACAGGTTGGGTGTGGGCAGCCCCATGAAGCAGAGTCTGGCTCCGTCGGTTCCCCCTCGGATGGATTTTCGTTCCGGTGTCACCCCGGCCATGGTCATGGCCTGCTCTGCCAAGACAATACTATCCGGATGCTGATCAAGAATCTCGCCCATGTTCCGATATTGCTCTGTAACGGAAAGCTCGATCCCCAGTCCCGGATAGCGCAGCACAAAAGTATCCTTAAGCTTTTCAAGCAGTTGGACACGAAGCTGGTTCACTCTACCATCGAAGTCACGCAGGATATACTGCAGGGTTGCCCGGCTTTCGTCCCCCTGGAGGCCGGCGAGATGAAAGAAGCCCTCCCTCCCCTCGGTGTGTTCGGGGGCCTCGAATTCCGGCAGGGAAGCTGCAAAACGGGCAGCGATCTGCCCGGCGTTGATCATCCTGTTCTTGGCGTACCCAGGATGAACATTCATGCCACGGAATTCAACTACGGCTTTCAAGGCATGAAAACACTCCACATCGATCTCGCCGATCATTCCCCCATCCACGGTATAGCCAACCTGTCCCAACAAGTGCATTTCAATGTGCTCCGTACCGCGGCCAACTTCCTCGTCCGGAGTAAATACAATCCGAAGTTCCGGATGGCAGAGTTCGGGAAAGCGTGAAAATGCAGCCAGAACAGTCATGATCTCCGCAACGCCGGCCTTATTGTCCGCTCCAAGCAGGGTTTTCCCCGAGGCGGTGATAATGGTCTCACCCTTGAACAGCAGAAGTTCTGGAGAATCCTCCGGGGAGAGGATCAGCGTAGGATCGTCAGCAAAAGTGATTGATCCGCCATCGTAGTTTTCATGAAGGACGGGAGCAACGTTTTCTCCAGATTCAGAAGGCGATGTATCCATATGCGCAAGCAGTGACAACGGCTCTGCCGTTATTCCGGGAGAAGCCGGCAACGTTGCATAAACATATCCGTACTCATCTAGAGTAACAGCGGAAAGACCAAGCTCCTGAAGCTCCGACTTGAGTATTTTTGCCAGATCCAGCTGTGATAGCGTGGACGGACTGGTTTTGCTTTTTTCGCAGCTAGCGGTGTTAACTCTCACGTAGCGGCAAAATCGTTCCACCACGTTTTCTCGCAGAAATACGGACAATTCTTTATCGGACATATTTTTCTCCTTTACTTCGCTTGCAGTGCTTACCGTGCCGACAAGTCTTTGGACAGGATGTTGTTGTAACTATCTAGAATAACAGACTATCGCTGTGAAGGATATATTCAAGAAGTTCCTGCCAACGTGATAGAGACTTCCTTCTTTTGACAACAAACGATGAAAAGTTCCATATTTTCTATTTCTGAGGCACATTGCATTAGTCGGAAAATGCGCTAATGTTCTTCTATTGTATTCAAAGGAGGCGTTATGATGGTTAGAGCATTGAATGTTTTGATTTCAGCTTTCCTGTTTCTTGCAGTCTTTTGCCCCATTACCAGAGCAGAAACCGTGGAAACCACATCTGCCATGATCGGAAGCCCGACCATAAATTTCAGCCTGGCATCCAATCAAGACCGATTGGTAAATTACGGACAGGACTACTACGGCAGACACAATTTGATTATTACCTTCTTCCCTGCAGCGTATACCCCTGTCTGAACGGATGAAATGGAGGGCCATCAGAGGAACCTCTACCTCTATGAGCGCTTCAACACCCAGGTCGTGGGTGTCAGTCGAGATGACGTGAGAACATTACAGTATTGGGCCAAAGATCTCGGTATCACCTTCCCTCTTCTATCAAACATCAGCGCTTATTTGGGCGAGAGCTTCGGTGTACAGTCCGACAATCAACCAGTTTTTAACAGAAGGACTGTGATTATCGACACGAGAGGCATCATTCGATATGTTCGTGATGGGTCACCTGACTTCAAGGAAATACTTCTCTTTCTCAAGAAACTGAACAGCGAAGGAGAGGAATCATGAAATGTAAGAATTCTTGGCAGATAGTGTATTTCTTTTGTGCGTTTTCTTTTCTTTTCGGATGTGTATCTCAGATAGCACCCCAAAAAGTTGTCTCCAGTAGCACCATGCCCGCACTCACACCACGCGGAACGATGATTATCAACGACGAATATGAATTTATACCGCCACCTGCCCCGTGGGAAATGCTCACGGGTAACCAATCCTCTCATTATGTTGTTGGATTCTACCGAAAAGACCTTGACAAAATCCAGCTTTCATCGAGCTTCTTTGCCTATGATGAAGAACCATTTGGATCTTCCAGAGACTTGGAAGTCCGTTCCCAGGAATGTCTCAAGCGCTACTTTTCGGAAGCTATGCTGAAAAAAAACATTCTTGAGAAAAAGAAGGTACGCATTCTGGGTGGAGAAGGGCTTGCGGTAACTTTCGAGGTAAAAGACCCCGGTAAAAAAATAAAGGTAAAATCAAAGCTGGTTTTCGGTTATCGTGGAGATCGTGTAGTGCTTTTTTATATAAACCAGTGGAGGTACATTGACAGCAGTTACGATAATAGTGCTTTTGATCTCTTTGACAAATTCGTAAACTCTTTTACCTTCCTGAAGAAATCCTTCTATCAGACGCTCTAGGTCTATAGGGACTTGTATCCTTATTCGAAATATGGGAGAAGTCCCTATAATCCTACACGGCAATCAGGTCAGTTCTTGCCCTGCCCTGGCAAGCGGGCATGAAAGACCACATGGCGCAGCCCGCCGCGGCCGGGGCGTTTTGAGGATACCGTAAACCCTGCCTTCCGCAGTCGCTGCACGTACCCTTCGTCGTAATTCTCGCCCCACACCGCCAGCACTCCACCCTCAGTCAACGCAGCCCTCATCGTCTCGATGGCCCTACTCCCATAAAATGGGTCATGGACCCGGTCAGTGTTGGCACCGGGCCCCCTGTACAGGTCAAGCACGATGGCGTCGAAGCGGGAAATGCCGCCGCTCCTGGCCGCGCTCCGGATCAGCTTCATTACGTCACAGATCTCCAGGGTCACACGTGAATCAGTAACAGCGCTATCCGTGAGGGACGCCAGTGGCCCCCGACACCACTCAGGCACAACCGGGTTCAACTCAGCCACCACCACTTGGGCATCGACGGGAAGGGTATCCAGTGCCCCTCGCAGGGTGCAGCCCATCCCCAGCCCCCCCAGCAGTACCCGGGCACCAGACCGTCCCTCGAGGTGACTGCAACCTTGCTGCCCCAGCACAAACTCCGAACGGTTGGCCAGGCTGTTCATCAAGACCTGGCTTCCGATCAGAATCAGGAAATCCCGTTCTCCCCGCTGACGCAGTTCGAGAATACCATCAACGGTAGAAACGCTTTCTATGACTTTCCAAGGCTGTGCCATGGGACCTGCCTTTTTCTTGTTTTCGAAACGAGAGCACCTCGTCCGCACCACATCTGCCCCGGCATCAAAATTCGGAGAGTTTGACCCTTTTCCTTCCGTTATTACTTCTTTTCTTCTTTCTTGATCTTTTTTTCGGCCTTTTTTTCCTTAGGGGTTTTGGCTGGTTCTTTTTTTGTAGCCTTCTTGCTGTCCTGGCCTTTGCTCATGGTTTTATCTCCTTAATTGTGCGGTTGCGCTGCGTAGCCATACGTGAAATATCAGTTTGCATAATAACACTTTATGCACTGTTAAAAAGATATAACAATAGAATCCAGACCCGATGACTCACAATACAAGAGAATTGGGTCTACGGCTTGTAATACATGAGCTTTCGTGCAATCGGAGCAACGTTGCGGACCAGAGCCGCTGATTCTTCAATCGAAAACGGTTTAAATGAAGAAGCAAAACTGACATTTTCTTCCAGCTGGCGCAAGTCGTCACAACCAATGACCACCGTGCTGACCGGCTGGGAAAGAGCAAATCTGAGGTATGGTTCCATCCCCGTGTAGCCGGGTATTTTCGCTGCAAGGCCACGCAGATAGACTTTCATGCCGATAATGCCCATGTTTCTTTCCAGTGCCGCGGGCAAGGCATCAGCGATAAAACTGTGATGAGCAGGTTCTGCCGGATTCACTGGCATGAGCACGGTGTCGAATGGAAAATGTTCGATGCAGGCGCGGATAATGGCCGGGTGATGATGTCCCGTCACGCCGATGAAGCGTACAAGTCCCTTCTGCTTGGCCTCGATGAAGGCCTCAATCGCCCCGTCAGGGCCAAAGATTTCCTCAATATCAATACGGGTCCGAACGTCATGCACCTGCCAGAGGTCGAGGTGATCGGTTTGCATGTGGCGGAGGGTCTGCTTCAAGTGGCCCAACGCACCGGTTTTTGTTCGATCATGTGACTTGCTGGTGAGGAACACTTCACTTCTGCGCTCGCGCAAGGCCTTGCCATAGTACGTTTCGCTCCCATCATAGGCGCGCGCCGATTCGCAGTAATTGATTCCCAGGTCCAGGGCACGATTGATCAACCCGTACGCCTCACGTTCATAACCAAAAGTGCGAAGCACCCCCTCCCCGCCGAGGCCGAGTATGGTTACGTCAACCCCGGTATTTCCCAGTTTTCGTGTCGGCAATGCTGTTTTCATGGAATATTCTCCAATAACTCTAAGGTGCGCACATCAGGTTCATCATGAAAATATTTCTCAAGGATCCGGTTGAAAACTGAGTGTGGATCTTCTGCAACTGACGCAAACAAGGTCATGGAGGATTTGAGCTTCAGGTCATCTGGATACCCGAAAATTGCCGAAACTGACCGCCCTTCGATGGCTTCAAGCACTTCTGCGCACTCCAGAAGCCTCGCGCCAAGAACCGGATGATTGAGATACTGTCGGGCTTCTTCAATGCTTTTAATGGCATAGTGCTGGGCCGTTGCGCTGCGCCCCAAACCCTCAAACTGCGGAAAAATGAACCACATCCAGTGAGAGCGTTTCTGACCGCTTCTCAACTCGGCCAACACGGAAGGATAGATTCTTTCCTGAGCAATTAGAAATCGACTCAAATTAAAAGGGTCTTCTCGATTGATGGTATCATCTGATGAATTCATACTAACTCCTTTTTTTCCAGCTGTTCGCACGGGGTTCGCCCTTACCTCGGAAGCAACAGCCTTTAGCAGTTTGCAGAATTTACTCTCCTTTAGGAAGGGAAGTTATGGCTTACCTGCAATGAGTCTATGAGATATGATACCTTTCATATGTCGGCACGCAACTTTGATGGTCTCGCAAATTGTCCAAATAGGTCCCTCCCCACTTGCGGGGGAGGGTCAGGGTGGGGGGTAAGTTGCCAATATATCAGCAGGTTGAAGCTTCACCCACCCCCTAGCCCCCTCCCGCTTGCGCGCCGAAGCGCTACAGCGCGCAGGCCCGTCAAGGGCGGGGGAATGACTGTTTGCGAAGCCATCAACTTTGACAACCCAAAAATGGTTTCAGCTGCTTATGAAAACACACCAAAAAGGTACTTTCCGGCCTTCCAGTATTGGCAACAAAATTTCCTGATGATACACTACCCCTATGTTTCACTCCTAATGGCGTTGGCCCTTTTGAAATGACTCCTGATCGTATGTGGATGCAAAGGATTCGGTCCGGGTTACAATTATCAAGGACCATCCACATAACATCATGGAAAAACGGCGGTTAACAATGAACATCCTGCTTGTGAACCCACAATCTTCCAGCGTATTTAACACATTTGGCCTGAGTCTGCCACCCATCGGGCTGCTCTACGTTGCCGCCAGTCTGGAACTGGCCGGCCACAACGTGTCAGTACGGGACTTGTCCGCAGAAGGCGGTCGGCTGGATGATGGGGACATCCGGCGCGCCGACCTGGTTGGTATTTCAGCTGACACAACCAGGGCAGGCAAGGCACTTTCCATCGCCCGCAGGGTGTCCGCTATCGGCAGGCCGGTTGTAATGGGCGGTCCTCATCCGCAATTCATGGCAGCTGAAATCTTTGCCTCCGGGGACGTTGATTATATTGTCAAAGGGGAAGGAGAACTGGTCTTCACCAACCTTCTGGCCGCCATCCAAAATAGGGACAGTGTTGCCTCGGTAAAAGGGTTGATCATCAAGGATGGCGGTCACATAATCGAGACTCCTGCCGCCGATCCGGTTGATGTCGAGACCCTCCCCTTTCCCGCCCGACACCTGGTGGACCTCCATCAGTACCAAGCCAGTACCTGCAACCGTCCCATAACACCCATTATCACCAGTCGAGGCTGCCCTGGCGCCTGCCATTTCTGCTCCTCTTCGAGTTTTTTTGGTACGGGGTGGCGCAGCCGCAGTGCGGCATCGGTGCTGGCAGAACTGGATGAGGTCTACAACCGTTATGGTTTTCGTGCCGTCTGCTTCATGGATGACAACTTCACCCTCTCACCGAAGAGAGTCGAACAGATCGCTGATGGGATTATAGAACGAGGATATGACCTGAAATGGTGGAATTTTTCACGGGTCGATACCATTGTGAGGAATCCGGCCATGGTCGCCAGGATGGCAGCTGCCGGTTCAACAACGATTTATCTTGGTATTGAGAGCGGCAATGAGGATACCTTGAACTCGCTCGGCAAGAACTCCAAGGCAACAGATGTTGTCAAGGCAGTGGATATCTTACGGCATAACGGTATCGAATCCTATGGCAGTTACATCATTGGCAACCTGAATGAGACCGCAACCGACGTGAATAAGACTATAGACCTGGCGGTCAGGCTAAATACCAATATTGCCCAGTTTAGCATCCTGACCCCGTATCCCGGCACTAAGCTTTATGAGCAGATCAAGGATAGGATCTTCTGCCGACGCTGGAAGTTCTATGACGGATTACATATTGTCTTCCGCCATCCGCTGATAAACCGTCATCACCTGCAGTTTCTGCTCATCAAGGCTTTTGTGAAATTCTATCGCCGTTCGAAAGAAGCCACCCAAGGGTTCAAGCAAGCTTCCAGCAGGGGCAGGCTAACCATCCGAAAACTGGCGATCTGTGCGTGGGACCTCTTCTTTTGACCTGATCAACATCAATCTGCCGCCAGTTTCCAAACCTGACATTCCCGAAAGCGGTTCTGATCGGGAATCCAGCTTCTTACCGACTGAAATATGGCCCCCCGATAAAGGCTTTCGAGGGTAGCAATCTTCATAAAGGAAGAATAGTGATAATCAGGTTTTTTGATGTTCACTACTGATATCGACACAGCATAGCAACCCATAGTGTAGCTAAGGGTTGAACTCCCTCAAATCGTGCCGCTCCGCCACGTCTTACTACTTGCTCCGACTACCACGGCGACCGGTCTTGGGCGCCGGCCGCTCACCCAGATCCTTTTTCCGTCGGGAAGACATGTGTTTCGCCAGAGCCGGAGCCGGGGTCGCAACCAGAGCGGCATCCGGTGCCGGTTTTTCCAGTCTTTTCTTTGTCTTGGCCGGCCCTTTGGACTTTCTGCTCACCTTTGGCTTGCCAACCCGAGCGGCAGCATACTGGGGAAATTCCGCTAGTATCTGACGCGGAATGGAATACTTCAGCAGTTTCTCAATCGCCTGCAGCAGCGAATGTTCTTCAGGGCTGACCAGCGAAAGCGCAATCCCGTCTTCACCGGCCCGGCCGGTGCGACCGATCCGATGCACATAATCTTCCGGAACTTGAGGCAAATCATAATTCACCACGTGCGGCAGATGTTCGATGTCGAGTCCGCGCGCCGCCACATCGGTCGCTACCAGCACCCGGAACTCTCCACGCTTGAACTCCGCCAAGGTACGCGTACGGAGCGACTGGCTCTTGTTGCTGTGGATAGCTGCAGCCTTAATCCCGTCAAAAAGCAACTCTTCAGTCAGTTTGTCCGCACCGTAACGGGTGCGGGCAAAGACCAGCACCTGATTCCAGCTCCCCTTGCGGATCATCAGTGAAAGCATTTCGCGTTTGCGGCTCTTTTCCACCTGATAAACAGCCTGAGTTACAGCATCCGCAGCAATATTTCGTCGAGCCACTTCGACTCGCCGCGGGTGATTGAGCAATTCGTCTGCGAGCTGCTTGATGCTTTGCGAGTAGGTTGCCGAAAAAAGAAGCGTCTGGCGCTTAACCGGTAAATACTCGGCAACCCTGTGAATATCGTCGATAAACCCCAGATCGAGCATACGGTCGGCCTCATCCAGAACCAGGAACTTGATCCGGGAAAGGTCTATAGTGCCCCGTTCCGCGTGATCGAGCAACCGTCCCGGTGTCGCGACGACAATATCAACACCGCGGTGCAGACGCGCAATCTGCGCCTGTATATTCACGCCGCCGTAGATCATCGTGGAGCGTAGCGACAGGCGACGGGCAAAATCGTTCATCTGTTCGCTAACCTGGGCAGCCAATTCGCGGGTCGGCACCAAAACCAGCGCACGTGGTTTTCTGCGTTTCTCCGGGGGAATATTTTCACCAAGCCGCTGCACAATCGGCAAAGCGAATGCCGCAGTCTTGCCAGTGCCGGTCTGGGCACCGGCAAGCAGGTCGCACCCCTCGAAAATCACCGGGATCGCTTCTTTCTGAATGGGGGTCGGGTCGGTATAACCCCTTGCAGCTATTGCACTTAACAATTCTGCACGCAGGTTAAGAGATTCAAAAGACATTGCTCGGACTCCTTGTATGGATACATCTGAAATGAAAGTTTATTCGAAAAATAAAAACCACAGGGGTATCCTGTGGTTTTTGTACACTTCATGTATACCACGCACGCAGCAACTGCCACAACAGCCTTTTTCAAAATTCCGGCAAACAGGTAGTAGAGTTGGGCCAACAGGTTGAAATTTAACTAACCAACAGCTGCCCAACTCGCGCTCACATGCTACTCAACCAGCTCGGGCTCTAACGTCCGGCACTCAATCTCTCGAGTTCGCTGCATGTACGAGTGACCTTCGAACACAGCCCCCTCCATGATGATAAGGTTCGTGGTGTAAATTTCTCCTATCACTTCACCTTTCTGCTTGATCTCCACCACATCACTTGAACGACTGTTTCCGGTAACCTTGCCGCCTACCACCATTCCCCGTGCGGTTATGTCACCCTTAATACTGCCTTTTTCACCGACAATCACCCATTCAGCACTTACATTTCCTTCCAGGACACCGTCAATCCGAACCGTTCCTTTTGTATTCAGTTCACCGACAAGTGTTGTATCCGGACCTATAATTGTTTCCAGCTTTGGCTGTTTTTTCCCAAACATGATCAATTCCTTTCTTAAAGCATTCACCAACAAACCCGACTCTAATCCACCCAGCGATCAAGGTAATCGGCAGGATCGACGCTTTTGCCGTTTTTCCACACCTCGTAATGCACGTGCGGCCCCGTTGCTGCACCCGTGGCACCGGAATAGGCGATGACATCACCACGTCGCACCCTTTGCCCTACTTTGACAATATTTTCCCGGTTATGGGCAAAAGCAGTTCTAAATCCGTTGCCGTCTTCAACCACCACGGTGTTCCCTCCCCTGCCCTCCCAACCGGCAAAGCTGACAACTCCTTCGGCCGTCGCTCTCAGCGGGGTTCCTGACGGAATGGAGATATCAACTCCGGCATGCAACATGCGCCTGCCCAAAAGAGGATGAATGCGGATACCGTACGCTGAAGAGATCTTTCCTTTTGCTGGCCAACCGATCGGAGTAGAAAGATAGATATCTTTCTGCTCGGCAAGATAATGCCTGATTTCGCTTACACTCTTAATGGATGAATCAATCTGCTTTTTCAATGCATCCATATTGACAGAACCGGTATCTTCCACCAACACGGCGTCCATGACATCTGTTTTCGATTTCAGCGAGAACAGCTTGCGGAATTTGCTTTCCGATTCCTTAAGGGAACGCACAGTATTACTTATTTCAGCAAACTGGGAGTTAACGTACGCAAGCCGTGCCTTGGCCTGGTAGAATTTGGCCGCCTGCAGAGACGCGCCAACCATGTATACAGACCCGACAATGCTCAACAAAAGAATTACGTAGAGTCCGAAAACAGGCAGTTTTATACTGTATGACCGGAACCGGCTATGCGGCACAAGCATAATAGTGACAGGAGTAAAGTTCTTTTTTAAAAAACAACCGAACCCTATGCATATAATCCTCCATTGTAATGATTTCAACTAGCCGGCAACACAAATCATGATGCCGATTTACGAAAAACAGGGCACAATAGTAACGCAGTCTTTTGGTAAAAGCGGCGAATTTTGTGACAATTTGTGCCACCCGAAATCCTTCCGGACTCTCCTAGAGTTGCGAATGTTTACGCTCCTATTATGGCTGACAACAGAAGTTGTTTAATTTCATTAACAAAATTGCTTAACACAACTCGTCATTTTCAGGAGATTAATCGATTGCAACAACAAATTACTGTTTAGGGTTGACTGCAATTGCCGTACCCCGGGTGAATCCAGGAAATAATACTGAGAGAAGATTTCAATTTGGAAAGGAATAGTGTAGCGAGAAGAATACGTGCAGGTCGAAGAAACTCACTTCTTTGTTGTCATAGTGTTAGTAGCGACACAATAGCAGATGGCGGAAAGATAATACCCCTTCTCAATGCTAAAAAGTTATCGCAAAAACAGTGAATCAGCTGTTCAAGCAGAATCAAGTATTGATTCAAAATTTAAACATGAGACGACAACTCAGTGTTTACCAGAACCAACTGCCTAACGCTATGAATTTTTCAGAAGGAAGATTTGAGTAGAGGACTGACCATTCATGTAGGCCATACCAACTATCTGAAAGATTCACTGGGCTCCTAAGACAATTCACATCTCTCAGCGATTGACAAATCAGCAACAATATCATATTAAAATATAAAGATGATCAAGATCAGGTTTTGATAATGTGCGGGATTGTAATGCCTACTGTGAGGACATGAAATGAGCAACAAAAATAATTTAGAAAAATCCGGGAAGCACGCCTAATAAGCAAAATGGAATTGGCTCGCCTGGCAGGAGTGTCTGCAGCAACCATTGTACGAATTGAGCAAGGCGAAACCTGCCGCATGGAGACCAAGCGAAAAATCATATTAGCTCTTGGCTATACCTTGGCAGATAAACACAAGGTTTTTCCGGATTGATTCTCAGACAGATGCAGAGCCCATCGAATCGGATCAAAAGTTTCAAAAAGGAAGTCAACCATGCCCTATATCCTCAAGGAAAAGCGCACAACTCTTGATCCGGCCATCCGGCAACTGGCCGACGCTTTCATCAAGCTTGCCGACGATGGAAATTTTGCCGGCAACCTCAATTACACCATCACAAAACTGCTTTTCACCCTGTATCCGGAACCAAACTACCAGCGGTTTAATGATATGGTCGGAGCCTTGGAATGCTGCAAATTGGAGTTGTACCGGAAGAAGGTCAGCCCCTACGAAGACCTGAAGGAACAGGAAAACGGGCCTCTCTGATGTCCTGTTTGTGGTAATAGCCTTAAGTCCTGCCCCCGAAATACCCCCTGCACCCAGCCTCTTTTGTCTTTCCATGCCCTCAGCACCGCCAAAAACAACAAAATGGTGATAAAATCTAGCGTACCAGGATTTACCGGCACGCCACTTTGGCGGTTGTTTTCCAAAGTATAAGGAGAGCAAAAATGGAAAAGCTGCACAAAATTGCAACGAAAAAAGTTATTGATGTGGCAGGGAGGGCCTCAGAACGAGCAATATTCCGCAATAACATGCACAACTTCTGGAGTGCCGTTTTTCACTGCTACCTGAAAATAGAAGAACGCTTCATGACACTTTCCTATCTGTTTCCTGGCGTCACAAGAGTCATCCATAACACTGAGATCATATCTGGCGATCTGCTCATCAGCGACTTTTATAGCGGCATGAACTTCGGCTTCCTTGAAGGCGGACTTTCGCCGGTCAAAATCAGGGTCCTGCGAAAAGATGGCGATGTAATACTAGGAAAGGTAGTGGGAGTGGGAATCGGAGACATCGAAAGCATGCGTTATGTGGGGAAGACCGGGGCCTTTAAAAACGAAATCTGGTACTTCGTAGCGCACAAATTTGCCATTATTGAAGGTTTTAAGGAACACCGCTTGAGGTGATTTGCTGAAATTCCCAGAGGGAAGAATATCTACAGCCAGGCTGAAACTCT
>CAVVDU010000042.1:0-144832 GCA_963746935.1 uncultured delta proteobacterium
TTTCCAGCCTGAGGATTCCTTGCGGAAAATCAATACCAGGTGGGCTGTCTCCCGAGATAAAATCTGATCTTCGATCGGCAGGTGAATGTTGAGGAAGCCGGTCGCTACGGCAATCGTATCAGCCAGTGACTGGATGGCAAAATCCATGAGTACGATACGGAGCGGATCATTGACCTGGGCGAAATCCTGACGGGTAATCGCTACCCATTCCTCCCGGTCCTTGACCAGGAAGTCCCCTCCGCCAGTAAATCCGGAAAAGTCTTCGCTAAAAAAACAGTAAGCCGATCGTCTCGGGTGGTATACATCCGCAGGTAGTCGTCAAATAATTGCCGGGTTATCTGATAGTCGTTTGTTTTTATTAAGTTTGGCCTGTGTATTTACACTACCTTGCAAAGGAGATGAGATGGGTGGATAAGTTAAAGTTAGGATATAAATATCAGCACATTAATTATTATATCAGGTTTCGGTAAAGTAACCTGGTCGCTTACGATAAAACCCGAGGAGTTCCAGACGCAATTGTACGTACTTTGCGGACCTGTAAGAAAATCGTGTTTCTTCTTTAGTGGGCTTCTTCATGCGTTAACGTACTTACTGACTTAAAATCTTATCGGCGGAATCCAGGCATGCTTTACTAGTAATTTGTTATGCATATTTTGACTACTACCTTGCATAAATTCAATTCTCTAATAGGATAGAAGTATAGGACAAATACCATTTTCACGGGACTGCAGGCGTCACGTAAAGAAACATGAGGAGGTAGAAAATGAGAGATTTAATCGTTGCCGGATTCAATGGGCAGTTTACCGCTGACGAGGTCCTTCTCGACCTCCTGAAGCTGGAGCAGTTGCATCTGATCAGTCTTGAAGACGCAGCCGTGGCGACACGAAAAAAAGACGGGACAATTGCGATAAAGCATTCTAGTGTTCTGGTAATGGCCGATGCCGCGATGGGCGGTGGCTGTGGGCTGCTTATTGGCGCAGTGTGCCTCAATCCGCTCATGGGCACTTTGGTGGGAGGCGTTGTTGGTGCGGCTGTCGGCAAGATTGTCCATCTGGTGGAGAAAATAGGTATCAAAGAAGATTTTGTCAAAGGTGTTGCCGACACTTTAATACCGGACAGTTCAGCCATCTTTGTGGTGGTATCCAAAGGGCTTTCGGACGAAGTGGCAAAAGAGTTAGGCAAATTCGGCGGGACGCTGCTGCGTACTTCGCTCTCTCCGGAAAATGAAGAGGAACTGAAAAAAATCCTGCAGCAAAATGTTACGTTGCGATAGCTGACACTGCAACGTCTGACGGTAGTCAATGAGAAGTTTGCTATTCCGTAACCAACCGGTTTACGTTATAATACTTTTCCTTAAAAAGTAGTTGACAATAGGTAGTTTGTGTACAAATAATAACTCTTAAACTTCAGCAACATAAATTAACGCAGAGATGAGTAAGTGTTTCAGTGACTGATACCGGCTGAGATAAACGAGAAAGTACTGACTGGGAAGGGGAGACCCCTTTCCAGTTTTATTTTGGGCTGTTTGCTGATGTGCAGTGAACGATAAGTGTTTGATTTTTTACAGTAATTTAACTATTATAGCCATGTGGAAAAAATGAAAAACAAATTTTACGAGGAAGTCACTCTCTTTGCAAGTGTAATCAAATGGACAATCTACGCTGCCATTGTTGGTGCTTTGGCAGGCCTGGCTACCGCGTGTTTTCTCCGCTCCCTGGCATGGACGACGGCAGAATTGGTAAAAATCCCCAATTACTTCTTTTCATTACCGTTGGCAATTCTGGCAAGCGCCTTCCTGGTCAAGTGGCTGGCACCCGAAGCCGCAGGCCATGGTACGGAAAAGGTAATCGAGGCTGTCCATAAGAACATGGGGAGGATTCCCTTAAAGGTTGTGCCGGTCAAGCTCGTTGCGACGGTTCTTACTCTTGCCTGTGGAGGCTCGGCGGGGAAAGAGGGCCCATGCGCCCAGATCGGCGCGGGACTTGCCTCGGCATTCGGTGGTCTGTTGCGGTTGGATGATGTTGACCGCAAAAAGCTTGTCATTTGCGGAATAAGCGCAGGGTTTGCCACAGTATTCGGAACCCCGGTCGCCGGGGCGCTGTTCGGGCTTGAAGTGCTGGTGCTGGGTAGCATGATGTATGAAGTGCTTTTTCCTTCTTTTGTGGCAGGCATCATCGGGTTCCATGTGGCGACCCTGATGGGGGTGGCGTATCAGCAGCATGCAGCTTTTGTGACCCCCATGCTTTCAGGGGGCAAATTCCTGGAAATAATCCTCCTTGGCATGTGGTGCGGCTTGATAGCACTTTTTCTTATAGAGACCATGAAGTTCAGTCACAAGGCTTTTGATTGGCTGCCATGGCATTACACCCTGAAGGCACTCCTCGGAGGAACCCTGCTGATCGCGATCGGAAAGTTTCTTTCGCCCAGCTATTTGGGCTTGGGGCTTGATTCCATTGATGCGGGGCTTAAGGGCAATGTTATGCCGATAGGTGCGGTCTTCTGGAAAAGCATCGCCACTTCAATCACACTAGGTTGCGGAGGCAGCGGTGGAATTGTAACCCCGATATTTTATATAGGTACTGCTGCGGGCAACCTCTTCGGTCAAATCTTTCACGAACCGAATCTGGCAATTTTTTCGGCTATCGGTATGACAGCACTTCTGGCGGGTGCCGCGAACACTCCCATTGCCGCCTCTGTTATGGCAATCGAGCTTTTTGGCCCGGGTATTGCCCCCCATGCCGCTCTTGCCTGTATGGTAAGTTATCTGATTGTTGGGTATCGGAGTGTCTATCCTAGCCAGTTGCTGGGAATTCGAAAAAGCGCTTCCCATAAAATAACAATAGGGATGCCAATCGGAGAGGTCGGTCGCACAGAGTTTCTTAAGCGCCAAAAATCTCTGCTCGGCGTCATAGACAACGTTATGGATCGAATTCACCATAAAGATGATCCCAAATGATGTAAGGTCGACGGAAAGGAAACGAGATGGGTTTCATCCTTGCGCTTGATCAAGGGACCACAAGTTCCCGCGCCCTTGTTTTTGACTCCGAAGGAAACGTGTGCAGTATTGCCCAAAAGGAGTTCCGACAGATCTTTCCACAGCCCGGATGGGTGGAGCACGACGGTAACGAGATTTGGGCGTCCCAGCTTGGCGTTGCGGTGGAGGCAATAGCCGGTGCCGGGCTGACCTCGTCGGACATTGCAGCCATCGGCATTACCAACCAGCGTGAAACCACACTGGTCTGGGAACGAAAGACGGGAAGAACCATTTATAATGCCATTGTCTGGCAGGACCGTCGCACGGCGGGTGAGTGCGACCGGCTGAAATCAGAAGGACTGGAAGCCCTTTTCCGTGATCGGACAGGGCTGGTGCTTGACCCGTATTTCTCCGGAACCAAACTTGCCTGGATTCTGGATAACGTTCCGGGGGCGCGGAAGAGGGCGGAACAGGGTGAACTTGCTTTCGGTACCGTTGATTCCTGGTTGGTCTGGAATCTGACCGGTGGAGAACGGCACGTGACCGATGCCAGCAATGCGTCACGTACCTTGATGTACAACATCCATCGGGGCGAGTGGGACCCCGATTTGCTGAAGATCCTCAGAATTCCTCTAGCGCTCCTGCCCGAGATCGTCCCTTCCAGCCAGGTATATGGCGAGACTGCAGCCCGCCTTCTCGCTTCACGCGTACCCATCTCCGGGATTGCCGGGGATCAGCAGGCTGCCTTGTTCGGCCAGGTCTGCGACCGGCCGGGGATGGTTAAGAACACCTACGGTACCGGCTGCTTCATGCTCATGCACACGGGTGAAAAGGTAGTTGCCTCGAAAAGTAACCTCGTAAGCACCGTGGCCTGCAGGATTGGTGACAGGACCGAGTATGCGCTGGAAGGGAGTGTTTTCGTTGCAGGCGCCGCGGTGCAGTGGCTGCGGGACGGGCTCGGCATTATTCGCAACTCCGGGGACGTGGAGGCACTCGCCGCCTCGGTTTCCGACAATGGTGGTGTGTACCTTGTGCCGGCCTTTACCGGCCTTGGTGCGCCGCACTGGGATCCCTACGCACGGGGAACCATGTTCGGCCTTACCCGTGGCTCCACTGCCGGACACATTGCCCGCGCGGTTCTGGAGAGCATTGCTTTCCAGACGACCGACCTTCTGGTCGCCATGAAGGAGGACGCCGGCATTGACATTAAAGAACTGCGGGTGGACGGTGGGGCTACTTCCAATGACCTGCTCATGCAGTTTCAAGCGGATCTGCTCGGTGTTCCTGTCGTGCGGCCGAAGGTGAGGGAGACCACAGCCCTGGGGGCAGCCTTTCTGGCCGGACTGGCTGTGGGATTCTGGCGTGAACGCTCTCAGCTTGGCAGGCTCTGGCAGGCGGATCGTACCTTTACGCCTTCCATGGAAAGGGCACGTGCCGATCATTTGCTTAGCCGCTGGAGCAGGGCGCTTGAAAGGTCAAAGGGTTGGGCGCTGCCGTGAAGCAGGCGGCGAGGTGAAATATTCCTGGCTCTTGACCTCTCCGAGAACCATGGTATAGAATACAAGAAGTTGCTTGCTGAACCGCATTTATGTACCACTGAATAGGGAATAATGCTTTTCAGTGGCGTATGAATGACATCACGAAAAAACACATGGTCGATCAGGGTAATGGCGCCCGGCGAAGTAATCTTCGCCGGGCGTTTTTTTGTTTCTGTAGCAACAACAATTCACAAACAGGAGGAAACATGAAAGCAACCTGGGAAAAAGTATTCGAGTATGCGTCTATGCCGCTGCACGGAAGTCTGTCGAGGAAACTGAGAAAAGGTATCAAAATTCAGGTCAACGAAGGAAAAATTTACGAAGACGCAGTGCTCTTTTTGGGTGAGGAGTTCGTACGATTTTTCGAAGAGAATGATGGCAAGAATATTAACACCTATTTCGACTGGTCAAGTGTTGCTTCGATAAGGACATACAGTGAAAAGGAATAAACCGGTCTTCAGAACTCATCTTTGTCATTCCTGAACCTGATTAGCATCAATCTTCAGCTTGTTGCAAATACTGTCATTCCCGAAGAGATTCTGATCGGGAATCCAGCCTCTAACCGACTGATATCATGGATCCCCGATAAAGACATTCGGGGATGACAATCTTCATTGCCGAATGAATAGTGCTACTTAGTTTCCTGAATGAGAAACTGCACGACGAAAGGGGCGAAGTAATTTCGCCCCTTTCGTCGTGCAGTTCTTTCCTGCAGCAGTCTCATAAAATTTCAAGCAGTTATTAGAAATTACCCTTGATAAGCTCCGTCGTGACAATGAGAGAGCTTTTTCTTGGGGAGTCTTTAACGTCCGGCATCACTGTCGGGATGGCGAATTTTACTTTGCCATTGTCAACTTCCACAAGGGCACGGGAACTAAAGTATCCATAGGCAGCTCCACCCAAGACACCTGCTGCGGCACCATATGCCATATATTCCAGGTGGTCACCTGGTTTATGGGAAAAGGCCAGTACGGCAGCCCCGACCACTGTTCCTGCCAAACCACCGTAAATTGAATCCTGAACGATTTGCTTGAAAGCTGTCTCGGCAGCGTGACAAGGTACCTGGATTAATAATAGAATCATTGTGGAAAAGATAGTTGAAATCAAAATTCTGGTTTTATTCATGGATCTCCCTTTGAACAGTGTCGTGTCCAATGTCATTCTTTGGTGAACATATCCTGTCCCGGTGATTTTCCCTTGTGATATTTTTCGAGATTGAATGTATTATGCTGTTGATAGGCACAGTATGGTTACAAAATGAATACAGAGTATCACGAAACGTCAGGGTGTCAAATAAAAAACTTTTTACCGGTCTGCATTTTTGTCAAACAAACACTGGATTATGCTGACTAAAAGGTGCGGAAGACCTTTTTATTTGCAGTTAATTCCACACGTTTCGTGTCAGATTGGCTGGTGGAAGAAAACATCTGTTTCTTTGACAAAAACAGTAATTTTAGCTATAGTGCTTAAAATAAGCGGTACGGAAGTAGGTTTTTCCGGCCGGTTACGAATCCCGTTTTCTTTTTTGCAGATATTTAGGGGGTTAGGTCGTGAGACCTAGCCCTTTTCTGTTGCCGCTCACGGTTGCATCAATACTATCCACACGGAGTCTTTTACATGATTCATCTTTCAGGCATATCCAAGCAGCACGGCTCGCAGATCCTCTTTCGCGATGCCGGTTTTCAGATCCTTCCAGGGAGCCGGAATGGTCTCGTTGGCCCCAACGGAGCCGGTAAAACAACCATCTTCCGGATCATTACCGGAGAGGAGGAGGTAGACAGCGGAGAAATCACCAGCGCCAAAAAAACCACTATTGGCTATTTTTCCCAGGATGTGGGGGAAATGGCCGGCCGCTCGGCCTTGGAAGAGGTTATGGCCGGATCCGCCGAGACCATGCGTCTGGCGGGAGAACTGGCGGTAATGGAGGCAGCCATGTGCGAGCCTATGGAGGATGATGCGATGGCTTCTCTCCTGGAACGGTATGGCGCTGCCCAGGAGGAGTTTGAGCACCGGGGTGGTTATGACCTGGATACCCGCGCCAGAACTGTGCTGACCGGACTCGGTATCGGCCCGGACCGCTTCGACCTGCCGGTTGAATCATTCAGCGGCGGCTGGAAAATGCGTATAGCATTGGCCCGCATTCTGACCCTTAAGCCTGATGTGCTGCTGCTGGATGAGCCCACCAACCACTTGGATGTGGAGTCGATCGTCTGGCTTGAGGAATGGCTATCCGGCGAGTTTGATGGTGCACTGCTCATGACAAGCCATGACCGGGATTTCATGAATCGGGTTGTGACACGAATTATCGAGGTGGCCAACAAGACCGTGACCTCCTACAGTGGAAATTACGATTTCTACGAGAGGGAGCGCGACATCCGCCTGGAACAGTTGCTGGCGAGCCACAAAAGGCAGCAGGATATGCTGGCAAAGGAGGAGGAATTTATTGCCCGCTTTGCTGCCCGTGCCTCCCATGCGGCACAGGTGCAGTCGCGGGTCAAGAAGCTGGAAAAGATCGAGCGGATCGAGATTCCAGCCGAGGAGCGGGTGGTTCGCTTCGAATTCAGGGAGCCTCCCCGTAGCGGCGATGACGTGGCGGTTTTCGAAGGTCTCACAAAGAGTTGGGAATTGCCCGATGGCGGTGTTCACCCTGTTTTCAGTGGCGCTTCCGGTATTATCCGGCGTGGCAACAAAATAGCGGTTGTTGGTGTGAACGGCGCCGGCAAGTCCACCTTCCTGAAGACACTGGCCGGGCTGACTGAGCCTACCGACGGGATTGTCACTTTGGGTGCCGGTGTGGAACTTGGCTATTTCAGCCAGCATGCCATGGAAGTGCTGGAACCGAAGAAGACGGTGTTCGAAACCGTTCAGGATGCGATGCCTTTGGCAAACATTGGTGTTATTCGAAACCTGTTGGGGGCTTTCATGTTCTCCGGGGATGCTGTGGACAAGAGAATCGAGAACCTTTCCGGTGGCGAGAAGAGCAGGGTGGTGCTGGCAACGCTTCTGGGCAGACCTATCAACTTTCTTGTGCTTGACGAGCCGACCAATCACCTGGACATCCGTTCACGGGCGATCCTCCTGGATGCCCTGCGGGGTTTCAGCGGTACCGTGGTGTTAGTCAGTCATGACAGGCATTTCTTGCGGTCCCTGGTAGACAGGATCTTCGAGATTGACCATGGGGAGATGCGGGTGTATGAGGGGAACTACTGCTACTACCTGGAAAAGACCCAAAACGGTGAGACAATCGCTGCGTGAACAGTGAAGGAAATTGTTGCTGACCTCTCAACTTCGAGCCTGAAGAGTCCTTTCCACCATCAGGCTGAAAAGCGCATCCATGCTTTCCTGCACTTCTGCCGAATCAATGATGCCGAGCGCTCGGGCGATCGCCTCAAATGTTGACAGACCTTCGGGATGGCACTCTTTACGGATTCCCCAGCAGGTTTTCGCCCCTGCAGGAAGACGCACCATGGTTGCATGCTCCAGTCCCGGGAGCCGTCTTCCCATGCGTGCGGCCTGTCTCCAGTTGCCATCAGGCACAACGAGGTTGACCGGCCTGGGATCTTCTGCCAAGAGGGAGCGGCTCAGGATTTGAGACTCCTCAGCGGGATAGAGGAGCAAAGTCCGGCGCTGTTCCGTGTTGAGATCTTGGAAGTCGAGCGGCTGCTCCCGGCATCCTTGAATGCGAAGCTCACTGTTGGTGAGTACGTTGAGGGCCAATGGCCCGGTTGCTGTCGGCTTGGCCCACTCGCGGTGATGCATCACCAGGACCAGCCGGGTGGCCAGGTCGATTCGGGGTATGTCGCTGCAGATGCAGAGGTGTGTGTGCAGCCGGCAGTGAGGACAACGTTCGCTTCGTTTTGATCGGGTACCCATGTCCTTACCCTACCACATAACTGTCTGGAGAGATATTGCTGAACGTACTGCTCATCAATTTCTGGCTACAGCGTAACAAAATTCCCTCTCCCTGAGAGGAGTTGAAGATCAACGATAATCGGATTGCAGAATATATCCCATCGTGGAAGTTTACCGTTGTCTGGTATAACGTTAAGAAAGTGATGGGAACAGTTTTTCTGGAGTATGGAGTATGCTCCGATCAATTGCTTGCCCGAGTCGACTGTCAACAACCCCGGGCACTCCTCATCTGCTGAAAAACCGTGTTACCCCTAAGGAGGGGCAAATGGAGAATAGTGAACATCTTGAACTTTGTCGTCTGCACATTCTGAATGTTGCCCGCATTGATACCAGAGGCATTTGGCTTAAAGCAGGCGGACAGCTGGCTCATCTCCCGCGGAGGGAGGCACGTGATGTTATGCCTGGTGAGCAACTGGAGGTTTTCCTTTATCAAGACGTGGCTGGAGAGTTGCAGGCCACCTGCCGTCAGCCGCTTGCCCAGGCTGGTGAGTTTGCCATGCTGAAAGTCCAGTCGGTCGGCCCCCATGGGGCATTTCTCGACTGGGGCCTGGCAAAGGACCTGCTGGCACCGTTCAGTCTGCAGCCGGAACGGATGCAGGTTGGCAGAAGTTACCTGGTAAAGGTCGAAATGGACCAGCAGGACCGTCCTTTTGCCAACGCACGCATTGATGACTGTCTTGACTTCGAATGGCCCGATTTGCGTGAAGGTGATCCTGTTGACTTTATCATCTGGCAACTCACCGACCTTGGGGCCAAAGTCATCGTGCAGCATCGCTATCTTGCTCTGCTCTACCGGGACGAGTTGCCGGCCGGGGCCGGCACCGGTATGCACCTGACCGGCTATGTAAAGCGTCTGCGCGAAGATGGCAAACTTGATGTCACTTTGCGAAAAGTTGGGGCCGAGGGTGTTTTAGACGCCCGGCATGTCATCCTTGACGCGCTGGCGAGTCAGGGCGGTAGTTTGCCCCTGCACGACCGGAGCTCTCCGGAGGCCATTCAGCAGGCCCTGGGCATGAGCAAAAAAACCTTTAAGAAAGCGGTAGGTGGACTTTACAAGGACGGCCTGGTTACGCTGACCAATGACGGAGTCTGTTTGACTGCAAAAGGATCGGGATTGGATAGCAAAAGGTAGTTGGGCTTTCCTGCTGCATCCGGCGCAGCATTTTTACCAGAGTATGCAGCTTGCCACTTACTGCGTTCATGATAACTGCTAACGTAAACTTTCAGGAAACTCCATGGGCAATTTTAGCGTCGTCGTGCTGGATTTTGAAACCACCGGCCTTTCTCCAGACCGCGGTGATCGTGTCATAGAAGTCGGTGCCGTCCTGATCAGCGACAACCGGATCATAGACAGGTTCCAGAGCCTGATGAACCCGGAGATGAGGGTCAGCAGTTTCATTGAAGAGTATACCGGCATAACCAACCGGATGCTTGCCACCGCACCCCCGATTTCCGACGTCATGCAGCGCTTTTATTCCTTTCTTGACCAACACTACCTGGTTGCCCATAATGCCAGCTTTGATCGCCGCTTTCTCGACATCGAGATGCAGCGCATCAATCGGAAGCGCAACCAGGAATTCGCCTGCACCATGCTTGTTTCCCGCCGAATCTATCCTGAAGCGCCGGGGCATAGCCTGGAAAAGCTTGTCCGCTTCAAAAGGCTCAAGACCGACGGGGTTCATCACCGTGCTCTGGCAGATGCCGAAATGACCGGTCATCTCTGGATTGGCATGGTGGCTGACTTGAAAACCCGATTTGGCCTCAGTAAGGTGCCTTTCGACCTTATGCGACAGTTGTCAAAAGTTTCGAAAGCAGCAACTCCTGCCTTTCTTGCGAAGGTTGCAGAGGATCTGAAAGCCTGCTCAGGTGCACGTCTACGAACTGACTGAACCTTCTCAATCTGTACCAGCGAATACTGTCCCTGCTTGACATTTTGGAAGATAAAGTACACCGTAAAAAGTCAAAAAACGAAAGGAGCTTTCCCATGAACCAACTCGATATAAACTACCCACGCACGGCCGACCAAATTGTAATCGCCCAGAACGCACTCATCCGACAGGTCTATGCCTGGATGGGGGGTGGTCTCCTGGTCACCGCGATGATGGCCATGGCCACCATTTCCTCACCGGCCCTGTTCGAAGCCATTGTCACTAACCGCATTGTCTTTTACGGACTGATTATCGGAGAACTTGGCCTGGTGATTGCCATCTCCCGTGCCATCAATAAAATCAGCGCCCCTGTGGCGTCGTTCCTGTTCCTGCTGTATGCCGCTTTGAACGGTGTTACCATGTCCGTCATCTTTGCGATCTACACCGCCGAATCGATTACTTCCACCTTTGTTATTACGGCGGCAACCTTTGGCGCCATGAGCGCTTTCGGCTACTTTACCAAACGAGATCTGACCCGTTGGGGAAGCTTCCTCTTTATGGGATTAATCGGCGTAGTGATCGCCTCGGTGGTTAATATCTTTGTCGGAAGCAATGCTGTCTCCTGGGTCATTTCCGTAATAGGTGTGATTGTCTTCACCGGGTTGACAGCTTATGACACATGGAAGATCAAGGCCATGGCAGCTGCCGGAGCAGAAGGGCGCAAGCCGGCCATTCTCGGAGCGCTTACTCTTTATCTCGATTTTATCAACCTCTTTCTCATGCTTTTGCGGTTACTCGGCAACCGGCGCTAACAGGCCCCTGAGCAGCGTTTAGGTGCCCAGTCTGTGTTGATGGTACCTATGCAGCCAATTACAAGGAAATGTACCACGATGACGATTCGCTGGTTCCCCGGACATATGGGCAAGGCCCTGGAGCAGATTGAAGAGCAGATAAGAAAGATTGATGTGGTGATTGAAGTCCTGGATGCCCGTTTGCCTTTTTCCAGCTCCAACCACAAGCTTGCGGCGCTACGAAATAACAAGGTCTGGATCAAGGTGCTGAACAAAAATGACCTGGCCGATCCGGCAGTCACCAAGGCCTGGGTACGGGATTTTCAATTGCAGGCGGGTGTGCGTGCTTTGCCGCTGTCTGCAAAAAAACATGCAGACACGAAGCCGCTGATCAAGCTTTGCAAGGACTTGGTGCCGAGGCGCGGCCAGCCGGGCTTCCCGGTTCGAGCCATGGTGGTGGGCATCCCCAACGTGGGCAAATCCACCCTGATCAATACCCTGGCTGGAAGAAGTATTGCCAACGTGGGAGATCGGCCGGCAATAACAAAATCTACCCAGCAGATAGATCTGCGCAACGGTATTGTGCTGTCAGATACGCCTGGGATGCTCTGGCCGGATATGAAAGACCAGGAGGGGGCCTACCGTCTGGCAGCCAGTGGAGCCATTGGAGATAATGCCCTGGATTATACCTCCGTCGGCCTCTTTGCCGGAGAATACCTGCTGCGGCGCTACCCCGGCCTGCTGAAAGACCGTTACGCTCTTCAGGAACTTCCCGAATCCGCCCATGACCTGATGATCGCTGTCGGCCGCAAGCGGGGACTTTTGGCAACAGGTGGGGTAGTAGACCTGCACCGGGCTTCAGAGGCATTTTTGCGGGAACTGCGCGCAGGTAAAATCGGTCGTATAAGTCTTGAGGAGCCGGCGTCAGACCTTCCCGTTCCGGATTAACGCTGCTGTCGGGCAGCAGGAATATTTGCCACCGTTACCGGCGTGAAAGGTGCTGTTTTCAAGGAGGAATAGGCTGTAGAAACAGATTGTGGCGGTGTCCCAAAAAATGCCGCCGAGTTCTAAAAGCTTTCTTTCTCACGGTAATACCTGTATCGTGAGAAAGTATTTCATTACATTTAGAACAGAGAACAATTTATGAAGGTCTTTATGATCTACGTCCGGGACGAGGACTTCTACCGCCTTCTCCCGACTGAACTGGAGGACTCACGGTTCAGTAAAGGGCGAGTACAGGTAATGGCCTTCCCCCCGCTCGGAATCGAAACCCTGGCACCGATCGTGCGCCAATACGGTCACGAAGTGCGCATGTTCGACACCTGTCATCCGCTCATGAAGGAAAAGCACATCGCCGAGGCGGTCATTGAGGAGAGGCCGGACGTTATAGCCCTCTCTTTTCTGTCTACTACCTCGTATCCCGCTACTCGCAGTATGGCTCAACGGCTGAAACAGGCCGCGCCAAACACCCCGATTATCCTCGGTGGCGTGTTTGCCACCATCAACGCCAGGAAAATCCTCGCAGACTGCCCGTCTGCAGACTTCGTTTGCAAGGGCGAAGGTGAGGAGCTTTTGCCCGACTTCCTGGAAAACCTTTCTTCCCCGGGAAAAGTCGAAGGCCTGGTCTGGCGTTCGGGAAACGAAATCATCGAAAACCCGCCGCGACCATTCATTAAAAACCTCGACCTGTTCCCTTATCCGGACCGCAAAAGCCTTCCGATTGATTACATTGAATCAATGCCGCTCGACGTTCCGGCCGTCCTTTCGCTGGACCGGTTCTGCACCGTGCAGACTTCGCGCGGCTGTCCCAATCAGTGTATTTACTGTGATATCCCCACTCTGGCTGATCGCACCTGGCGATCTCGCTCCCCTGAGCACGTGTTGGGCGAGATGCAGCAGCTTAGCGACGAGGGTTACCGATCAATCTATCTCACGGACGACCAATTCCTGCTGAATAGCAAACGTATCAGTGGGATTTGCCAGGGGATTATCGACCGTAAGCTGAAGTTCACGTGGGGCTGCGAGGGGCGGGTCGACTCGGTTGCTGCCGACCAGTTTCCCATCATGGCCAAGGCCAACTGCACCTTTCTTGCCTTTGGAATAGAGTCCGGCACGCAGAAGGTGCTCGATCGCCTCAAGAAGATGCAGACGCTGGAGCAGATCAACCGCACGGTCGGAGAGGCTAAACGACACGGAATAGAGACTACTCACGGCTTCTTCCTGATCGGTTCTCCGGGTGAGTGCGAAGAAGACATCCTGGAGAGTTTCCGTTTCGCGGCGAGGTTAAAGCTTGACACGTTCGGCTTCAATCGACTCTGTGTCTATCGCGGGACTCCTCTGTGGAAGGAGTACGTTGAGCGCGGGATTATCGATGATGTGCTTGACTGGAATAAATGGTTCAAGTGCTCTGACATCGATCCAACCATACTTCCGAGCCAGGTGCTGAACCGGGCCCGCCAGAAGGGATATATGTTGTTGTTCGCCAAACGTCTATTCCTGCGTCCGATCCAGACAATCAAGCTGCTGCGCAGGTTTGGCCGCTATATGAAGCGGGCTGATATCCTGAAGCTGTTGTGGAGCCCCTTTCGCAAGCGAACTCTCACTCGCCGGCCGGAATTGCCTGCGCAGATGCTCGACAAGGGTCTGTTGGCTCCCGTTCGCTTGACTTCCTGAGATAAACCTGCTGTCTCTTGGCTTTGTTGCGTTGCCATGTCCTGCCGGGCGTAAAATCCATTGGAAACTGTGCTGCGATCTATCCTCACAGCTTCCAAATATACGGTATTCCAGTGCCTGTTGTGATCCTGCCTGTAATTTTTGCCACCAGCCCCGATTCTGTCCCAATTCTGCTTACTATATTTGTTCCAGTGTCCGATTCGTAATTCTGAATAGCTCCTGTTGTTTTGGTAGTGATAGTAACTAACCAATCTGAAGTAACGTTTTGTACGTAGTGCGTGCTGTTTCCCAGGAAAAATTTGCTGGTGGGGAGAACTCTTGGGAAATAATGCTAGAATCTATGGGTGTAAAGGTGTATTTCTCAGCCAGGATCCCAGAATTATCCGGCAAAAAGGAAAACTATGAACTATCCCGTTTGGTATCTACCCGACATTGGCGGCGGCATTCTCATTGCTCTTATTTCCATAGTTCATGTTTTTTTGTCCCATTTTGCGGTAGGCGGAGGACTCTACCTGGTCCTGGCGGAACGGAAAGGCTTGCGCGAAAACAACCCCGCGATCCTCGATTTCACCAAAAAACACGCAAAATTCTTCATGCTGGTAACCATGGTCATGGGCGGGATAACCGGAGTCGGGATCTGGTTTATCATCGGTTTGGTCAATCCATCGGCCACGTCAGTTCTGATCCACACCTTCGTCTTCGGCTGGGCCACGGAATGGGTTTTCTTCCTGGTCGAGATTGTTGCCATTTTCGTCTATTACTACTGTTTCGGCAAGATGGACCACAGAACCCACCAACTGGTGGGCTGGATCTATTTTATTGCAGCATGGCTGAGTCTGTTCGTCATCAACGGCATTATCTGTTTCATGCTTACACCGGGCGGCTGGATAGCGGACGGCAGTTTCTGGTCCGGTTTATTTAATCCATCCTTCTGGCCGTCTCTCTTGTTCAGGACATTTGTCTCCCTCATGCTTGCCGGGGTCTACGCCTTTATCACCACAGCATTCCTGAAGGATACACACCTGAAATTGATCATGACCAGGTATTCATCACGCTGGGTACTGCTGTCTCTCATTGCGGCAGTGCCAAGCGGCTACTGGTATCTTTCAGTTCTGCCAAACCAGGCACGCATCCTTGTGGAAGGTGCCTCTCCAACGATACGGATGACGGTACAGTACGGTTTGGTCGGGGTTATTCTCCTGCTGGCCGGTACTCTCTTGCTCCTGCTTTTGAAACCATCCTACCACACAAAGGCGGTCTCTTTCCTTGTGCTTGTCAGTGCCTTCCTCTTCATGGGGGCCTTCGAGTGGACTCGTGAGGCGTCGCGCCGGCCTTATGTCATAGACGGATTCATGTACTCCAACTCTATCCTGGAAAAGAATCTTGGGGAAATTGTCAGGGAAGGGTTCCTGCACGAAGCACGCTGGGTCTCTACCCGTGAGGCGAGGGCGGACAATCAGCTGGAGGCTGGCCGCGAAATTTTCCGGAACCAGTGCTATTCCTGTCACACCGTGCGCGGAATAAATAACCCGATTGTCGTCAGGACCGCATCCATGGACTATCCTGCCTTGGTGAACTATCTTGGCAGAATGCATGAGATCAGATATTTTATGCCACCCTTTGCCGGGAACGAGGCTGAGCGAAAAGCCCTGGCCTATTTTATCATCAAGGGAATACAGGGAAAGGATGTTGTCGTGCCGAAGGAGCAACCCGTGGCAGCGAAGTCGGAAGGCGGACTGCTGTTTACCAGCCACTGTACCATCTGTCATCCCGAAAGCCTGGTGAAGTCTCGTACCGCCGGTTGGGATCAGAAAAAAATCCGCTGGGCTCTCGACAACCTGAACAAGCTCCAGAGCGCCATGCCTGATTTCCAGGGGACTCCGCAGGTAAAAGATCTGATTGCCGGATATATCTATTCGCTTCAAGGTGCTGCCGAACCGAAAGGGCATGAAGAAGGGGGAGAGGTTTTCGAGAGAAACTGCGCCGTCTGTCATACCCTGCGTGAAGGAGCAAACCCGCTGCTGCCGAAGATACGCGGTTGGTCCAGGGAGCAGCTGCGTAATTCCCTCGATACACTGGAGAAGCTCAAGGGCGGCATGCCGCCCCTGCATGCTCCTGCTGCTGAGAAAGATGCCCTGGCCAACTTCCTGTACCACTCACTGCAAGGAGAATCGCGATGACTGCTCTCATACCGACACCCGATACATTCCCGGCGGCATGGGAATATTTTTCGTTTTCTGCTGATGATCGTCTTTCCGCTGCACCTCATCCTCATGAATGCGATGGTCGGGACTACCGCCATTGCCGCCTATGCATTGTTGCGGAACGATGAGACCATGAGAAAGCTCTCCTTGGAACTTGCCAAAGTGATCCCTTTTCTGATTGCCTTCACTGTTAATCTTGGGGTTGGTGCACTTCTTTTCCTTCAGGTCACCTATGGACAGTTCTTTTATACCGGGTCCATCTTGATGGGAGTCTATTGGCTTGCGGTTGTGCCGCTCTTGCTCCTTGCGTATTACTCTGCCTATCTTTTCGATTTCAAGTTTTCACGTATGAATAAGATTTCAGCAATTTTCCTGATATGTCTGCCGCTGATTATCTTTCTGTCCATTGCCTTCATCTATTCCAACAACATGACGTTTATGCTTGACCCGGAATCCTGGAAGGCTTATTTCGACACCCAGAATGGAACGGTTCTCCATTGGGGACACCGGCCCCTTATACCGAGGTATCTTCACTTTGTTACTGGTGGGATAGCGGTGGGAGGGTTGTTTGTCGCACTTTTCGCTACGTTGCGAAAAACGATGGACCCGGCTGTTCAGGCCGCAGCAATGAAGATTGGCATGAGAGTGTTCACCGCTTTGACGGGGGTGTCGATACTGTTCGGTTTCCTGTTTCTTGCAACACTTCCCCGACCTATGCTGCTGTTATTCATGGGGGGCAACGTGGTTGCTACGGTGGTTTTTGCAGTGGGGATGGCCCTTGCTTTACTCGTCGTTGTTGCAGGGGGAAGCCGAAAGGTTTGGCTGTGCAGCGGTCTCGTGATCCCGTTGATGTTCTCTATGACGTACATGAGGGATGTGGTCAGGACAGCCTACCTGAAGCCGTATTTTTCAACCGGTTCTCTGTCCGTTGTTCCCCAGTACGGAGCCATGTCCATGTTTCTGATAGCCCTGTTGGTGGGGCTTATTACCATTACCTGGTTGCTATGGAAGGCATCATCATCTTTTGGAGCAGCAAAGCAGTGATGCACGAGGAACCGGTCTCAGACTCGTATATTCTGAAGTGATTCTGCTTATCCGGTCTGTACAGCTATTTTTTGTCCAGGGCTTCACGCACTTTGCCGGCCAGTGTTTGCATGGAAAACGGCTTTTGGATGAAATTGACGCCTTCGTCCAGCACACCCCGATGAGCAATGACGTCAGCAGTATAACCGGACATGAACAGACAGGTCAGATCCGGGATAATCTGCGAGAGATTTTCTGCCAGTTCACGGCCGTTCATGCCAGGCATTACCACGTCGGTTATCAAGAGGTTGACTTCTCCAGCTTTTTTATCGGCAAGCTGTATGGCCTCGCCTGGTGTGCTCGCAGCCAGCACCGAATAGCCGAAACTTTCCAGCATCATCTTCCCCAATTCCAGGATTTCCGTTTCGTCTTCCACCAGCAGAATTGTTTCGTGACCCCTGCTGATCGGTTCAGGTTCTATTGCCTTAGGGACGTTGGCAGCGTCCGTGTACCTTGGCAGGTAGATCTTGAAGGTCGTTCCCTGACTCTCTTCACTGTAGACGTTAATAAAGCCATTGTTCTGTTTGACGATGCCGAAAACCGTTGCCAATCCCAGGCCGGTACCCTCGCCGATCCCTTTGGTGGTAAAAAACGGCTCGAATATTTTGTCCTGTATTTCCTTGCCCATGCCGCATCCGTCATCGCTAACCGACAGCAGAACGAACTCGCCCGGGACATATCCTGCGTGAAGGGAGCCGATTTCTTCGTCAAAGACAGCATTAGCCGTTTCGATAGTTACCGTGCCCACTCCCCCAATGGCATCCCTGGCATTGACGCACAGGTTGGCCAGAATCTGGTCGATCTGTGAGGGGTCCATCTTGACCTGCCACACTCCTAGTCCGGGCATCCAGGCAAGTTCGATGTCCTCGCCGATCAACCGACCCAGCATCGTGATCATTCCCTCCACGGTCTCATTCAGATCGAGCACCTTGGGCACGATAGTCTCTTTGCGGGCATAGGCCAGTAGTTGCCGGACAAGTTTGGCGGAACGTTCGGCGGCTTTGCCGATTTCCAGAAGGTTGGAGCAAAGAGGTTGCGCCGGGTCTGCCTTCATAAGGGCCAGCTCGGTGTGGCCGAGGATGACTCCCAGCATGTTGTTGAAGTCGTGTGCCACCCCGCCCGCCAACCTGCCTACCGATTCCATTTTCTGGGCCTGATTCAACTGTGACTGCAATATCTCCCGCTCCGCTTCGGCCCTTTTTCGTTCTTCCAGGATTTGTGCCAGTTTCAGGTTGCTGTAGCTCAATGACGAGATAAATTTTGCGAACTGGGCGTAGAAGTTTAACGCGTGTTCTACGGTTTCTCGGCTCCAGCGCGGAACGCGGTCAAGTGCTTCCAGATATTCTTCTTCGTCGAATCCGAACGTGCGTGCCTGGACGCGGAAAGCTTCGTAATCCGGTGCTTCATCATCATAGAAGAACTGTCCGAGAAACAGATTGCCCTTATGTTTGCCACCCACGATGATGGGCGTGGAAATATCCCACAAGTTGTTCTTGCACTTGTATGCCGTGAATGTTCCCTGCTGGCTTTCCTTGGTAAGCACTGTATCGCTCTCGATGCAATTACGGTATGCCTCAGGATGGACTCGGTGGAACTTTGTGCAGATGTCCTGCCAGCCGGTGGCGACCAGCACCTTGCCGTTAACATCAATCAGCCCGATGCCGATATTGGTTAGACGGAAAAAATCGTCCATGATGGACTGGATGGCTTGGGCATCGATGATGTCGGCCAAGTCCAGTGCGCCGAGATCTCCTTCCGGTGAGAGAACGGCTTCCAGCTTCGCCCTGACTCTCCCTTCGCTCTCCTTCAGGGCCTCCTCCGCCTGCCGGATTTCGGTGATATCGAGGATTGCTCCGATCAGCCCTTTGACGGTTCCCTGGCTGTCCGTGAATGTCGCTTTGTTGAAAATAACTTCGCGAACTTCACCCTTCGCATTCTTCACTTGAGACTCGTACTGCTGAGTCTCCCCCCTTTCAAACAACTCGGTATCCTTGGCATGATAGATTTTCGCAAGCTCCGGAGGGTTGATATCGAATACGGATTTACCGATCAGTCTTTCCCTTGTTTCGCCGAAAAACGTTTCGAATGCCCTGTTGAATCCACGATATCGTCCCTCATTGTCCTTGAAGAAAACCGGGATCGGTATCGCATTGAGCAGCATGCCCAGAAACGACTCACTCTCACGCAGCGCTTCTTCGATCCGTTTCTGTTCGACGATTTCCCACGTTACATCAGCCAGGTAGGAGACGATGTGCAGGTCGTTTTCCGTGTAGTTCGACGGTTTGTTGCCCACCCCCAGTATGGCGACTACCCGGTCCTCACGCAGGATAGGGACCACCAGTTCGCGAATGTACAGCAGCATGGCCTTCCGGCAAGCCCTTTTTCCCTGGCAGCGACTCGTAGTCGTTGTGTATGGCCGGTTGTTTTTCCCGTACGCAGTCCGCCCAGACCCCGGCCTGCTCGAGATCGTAATGCAATCCATGGCCTTCGGCGTGGCAGAATTCATTCAGGGTACGGGTGGACCACTGCTGCAGGGAAAGAGTTTGCTGATCAGCACTGACAAAATGGTAAAACCCGATGGGACTGCTCACCAGGTTGCCGACCTCATCCAGTGCTTTGATCAGAAGCTCATCCAGGGAGTGGGATGCAGCGTATTCCAGCAGAGTCAGCCGCACTTGCAGCAGGTTTTGGATGCGACGCTCTTCGGTCTGGTCGCGGAAGACCAGCACTACGCCGGTGATTTCGCCCTGTTCGTCGCGGATGGGCGCTGCAGAGTCGGCGATGGGGATTTCCCGGCCGTCCTTCGCGATGAGCAGGGTGTGGTTGGCAAGACCCACCACCGTTCCTTCGCGCAGCACCTTGGCCACCGGATCTTCCGACGTTAGCCGTGTTTCTTCACTGATGATGCGGAAAACCTCGTGCAGCGGCCTGCCGGCAGCATCGCTTTGGGACCATCCGGTAAGGTCTTCGGCCACGGGATTCAGCAGTTCCACGTTTCCCCGGAAATCGGTTGCAATGACCGCATCACCAATGGACTGCAGGGTGATGGCGTGGCGCTCCACGCTTTCGCACAACTTTGCCTCGGCGTGATACAGGGTCTGGTAATAATCCTTCTTTCTGCGCTGCCATGCTGCCAGGCCGATTCCCCCAAGGGTTCCCAGCAGCGCCAGGAAAAACAGCAATAATAACATCATGCGGATGTGCAAATCGGCGTAGATTTCCTCTGTATCCATCTTGGCCATCATAAACCACGGCGAGTCCGGAACGGGGATTATGGCTGCCATGACCTCGACTCCCCGGTAGTCTCTTCCTGTAACAACTCCTTTTTTGCCAAGCACGGCCATGACCGCGGGGGAATCGCTACGGCTCAGGGGGATGCGCAGTTTCAGGGGAGCGGCAGGTAGGTGACGAGGTTTATTGAGATACAGTACGTCATTGCCGACGCGTGAGACGAGGTCAGTTTCCGCGGATTTGCTCGGCGTGGGCCATGGCTGGATCAGGGGAAAGAGGAATTGAGAGGCATCACTGATGAGGATGATGGCTCCGAGGGGGCTTCGGTTATGTCCGTTGCTGCTGAAGAGAGGGGCAACGACACTGATATGGGGCTTCAGGCGCTGCTGCCCGGTGTGCAGATCGGTGAAAACGGGTTTACCGTCGTGCAAGGCCGAGGCCAGGGCTGCACGGTAGCCGTCATGCATCTTTATCTTCCCGCTCATGCTCAGGCGTACCCGTCCTTGAGGGTCCACCAGCAGAATATCGGCATAATGGTAATAGGTCTGTAAGCTGTGGAAGAGCCGGTTCAGGATTTCTTTGTTTTTTTCAGTTGCGCTGGCAAGATACTGAGCCACGGGTCCGGCCAGAAAAGGGCTTTCACTGAGAATGTTGGCATCACCCAAGCGTTCGCTGCGCCAGGCGGATATCTGATTCGACTTGAGTCGGGCTATTGACATCAGGTCGTCAGTGGCCATCTGGTGGTATTGACGCGACTGAGAGCGGTAATACCATGTGCCTTCGGCCACAAGTGTAAGCAACGCTGCTGCAAAGACTAAGAGTAGCCAGCGGGAAAACACTCTGTTTGAAACTTTATGCATGATACTGCTCTCCGATTGCGTTTAATGCTGAATTTCTACGCATTATGCGTACTTCATTCCCAAGTCGAGATTCATAGCCTTTCGTGGGAAGGGTTCATTAACCGCTTTGCAGGCTCAAGTCATTTTCAAACATTTTGAAGGTCCATTATTACCTCCTCCCGTGTATCGTCAGCCCGGATACGTCACCGTTCCTGAGGTTGATACATTAGTAGGAGAACTTTATTCCGCCCTCAAAGTTGTCGATTCTACCAGCTCAAGAATAGAATCGCAACAAAGGGATTACACTCCTTCTGTGACTTACCATCTCGGGTGGTGCATGGCGAGCGATCCAGCGCTAAGTGCGTATGAAGAGGGAAGAGCTGCTCAGCTCTGTACGTGGAACTGATTGAGGTGCGCTTTGAGAAGTTGAAGAAATCGAAGATTTCAGCGAAAGACTGCAAGGCCTCTGCAAGGCTGGCCTCCCGAAGTTTTACCTTCTCAGTAGAGCTTGTGGCGCGAAGGGCTTGTGGATGATTTTTGTGCTTCTTTTAACCGCAGACAGGTCTGCATCTGGTTTTATTGACCCAAGTGCAGACCTGCCATGGCTTTTCATTCGAACCTCTCGTGTGCGGCTTGGAGGAGCTGTGGATCAGGAATAGGAATGACTGGTACGGGTCATGTTTTTGAGAGTGTCAGCAACGCCCTTGGTGTGACCTGCCGTTTCGGCACTACGTCCGCTTGATTCCTCGATCACCTCGAGCAGTGAAGAAAGACGAGCCACGTCCGTAGACTGGGATTCAATTTCATTGGCCACGGCACTTATTTCGGTGGCCAAACGGGAAATGTTGGTGCCGATCTCCAGGGCACTGGTGCGGGACTTCTCGGCAAGATTACGGACCTCGTCGGCCACAACCGCAAATCCGCGCCCGCTGTCTCCGGCTCTCGCCGCCTCTATGGCGGCATTGAGCGCCAGCAGATTAGTCTGGTCGGCGATCTGTTCGATGATTTCCACCACGCTTTGGATCTGGAGGCTGGCATCTGCCAATTCCCGGGCGTTTGTGGCTGAGGTGGTGGCCTGTTGGGTTAAACCGGAAAAGTTTTCGCCCAATTCGTGAATTGTCTGCACCTGCTGTTCGATGTGGGAGGCCAGGTCATCCACCGAACCATAGAGGTCATTAGCACAATCCTCGAGCTGGCCGGCCATGGATTCCCGATGGCTGTGGGCTTCGTTCAGTACCTGGCCGAGATCGTTTAATCCTTCGAACAGCTTTGCCATGGAAGGCTCCAGGCCTGATGCATCAAGCTGACACTCGAACTGCTGCTTTTTGAAATCGTCAATCTGTTTTGCCACGACCTGAGACAGACCACTCAGTTTCGAGATTTGCCGTCTCAGGAAAAAGGCCTTGAATTCACCATAATGGGCTACGAAGTTGTCCACATACTCATCCCGAAATTCTGTCCCTGCCGGCACCTGGAAAAAGAGAACAGCAGTTAACGTCTGGTTCAGATTCAGGCCGAGGATTTCGCCGAAGGTTGAAAAACCGGCCATGGCTGTGCCTGCCAGGACCCGACCCATGTCGGAAAGTTCGCGCTCGTTGCAGAGGCGGCGCAGGATGCAGTCGTTAAGAATGCCTGCCAACGGTGCGCCAGGTTTTCCCTGCATGAAACGTTTGAAATCCTTTTCCGAGTTGCTGACCAGACCTGTTCTGCGCACCAGCAACAGTTCCTCCCCTGGGGAAATATCGCAGTAGAAATGGACCCGTCCGGCATTAACGTTCAGTTGTGAAATGGAACGTACGAACAATTCCTTGCCCAACCGTGATGGCAAAGGAGTACTCGGCCAATTTGGCTTCCAGGTTGGATTGTGAGCATTTCAGCGTTTCACAGAGTGCATCCACGAGAGTACTGATTCGACCCTGACGATCAACCACCTGGGTTACAAAGCGCTGTTCCACCGAGGCGGAAAGTATCTGGAAACTGTTTCCTGTTGTTTCGAAATTCTGGCTTTTCAATACTCCGAAACGGACATTGGCAGGCGTTTTGATGAAGGCGATCAATGCATGGTTTTCGAGCTTTTTCTTGCCATCGTGAAGCCAGGTGTTTTTGAAGTCAAATTTTCCTCCGGCCGAACCTCCCACGAACAGGCAAGGGAAGCGACCCGAATCGTACAGAGCTTCCATGAAGAATGATTCGGATGCAGACAGGCCGTCAAACAAGACGTATGCCAAGGTGTCACGGAAGTCGATCTTCATGTTCACTTTCAAGTCGCTGATGGCTTTGCCAATACGGTCTACTCGATTTTGCAGATTGTTGTCGATGCTGCCTCGGCGCAAGTCTTCACAGCCAAGAGGAACACTGACAATCTCGGCCTCCGCTATTACCGATGCATCAAAACATTGCACCACTACCCGATCCCAACTGTTGCCGGTTGCGCAATACAATCGTCCTGCATCTGCATGCAATTCACCTGCGGTGGAACATATCATCATGGGAACGCCTGGAAATCGGCTAACAAGGGCTTTGGAAACCTGGTCGATGTCAACATGTGGCGAGACGTAGGCACTTACAAACGTTGGGGTGAAGCGAACTTTCTCCAATTCGGTTGAAAGTCCTTTCACGGTACTCTGGAGTGCAATTGCTCCTGTGCCAGCTTTCTTTTTCTTTCCAAATCCTAAAAAACCCATGGTCATCTCCTTTTTGCCGGTGAATATCTGCCCTATATCAATGGTATTTTGACTATTTCCGCTCAATTTGCTGAACTAACTATTCGGAACTATCTGTACTATCAGTCAGTTTACGCAGTGTTGTCGTCGACTGAACCTTGGAAAGTGTTCCTCTGATGAAGGCCTTTTCTGCCAAGCATGGCAATCAGTAGTTTTCGTCCTCGTTCTAATGAATATCTATCGGATGATCTCTGTAAATCTAAAGAAATAATTATCCTGTTGTTGTAAATCTTTGTATACAAAGCCGACTTTGTACATTCAGATCTTGTCATGCAGAAGAATCTGCGAACAGAAGCCTGAGGATCATGCTCGAAAGGTGTGAGAATCATCGCTTTGCTTGGGTGGACTATGTAAGAAGGAGATGGCAGAGGAGTAAAAGAGGGCCTGATTGGCATCAATCTTCCGTTAGTTGCCATTGCTGTCATTCCCGAAGCGATTCTGATCGGGAATCCATCATCTAACCGACTGAAATTATGGATCCCCGATAAAGACATTCGGGGATGACAATCTTGATAGCGGAAGAATGGTGCTCAATCAGGAAGAGGGAAAAGAGACTTGCTGTTAAGGGCATTGAGGGAAAGACGCTTACATGGATGTGGTAAACACTAATTCAGGTATGTTAGTATGTTTTTTTCGGAAAGGGTTCTATTCTGCACTGACGGCGCCAATCTTCGACCCAGCTTGTGCGGCGTAGCGTCGCACGTCTCCGCGCATCGTCTCGATTTTCTAGTCAGAGGAAATAATACCTCCATTCCGAGTCTGAGCCAAATGTTTCTCAACCGGAGTTTCCGGAGGGAAACTGGCACGAAATCCTGTGTAAAATGGATATGCTGCAACGTTGGCAATACCACGGCTGAAACTCATATTTCTCAAGGAGTAAATCGTACCGTGAATTATTCTGTACCGTTATCAACAAAAAAGGTCTCTTTTCTTTGCATTGCAGTTTTTCTTCTGGTTGCATTGTTTGCGACATCAGCTTTTGCCCGGGAAAAGTTTGCTACCTATCCCACATTGCCGTCCAATTATAGTTCCATAAAAGTCTTTGACCGCAAGAGCCGGTTCGTTGGTCGGTTACCGGCAGAGGGCAGGTATTGGGTCTCTCTTGACCAGATTCCCATTTTTCTGCAGAAAGCGCTGATAGCTATTGAGGATGCCAGGTTTTATCAGCATGGCGGGATAGATATCCGAGGAATTGCGCGAGCCTTGATGAAGGATGTTGTCAAAGGCAAAATGGTCGAAGGTGGCTCGACCATTACCCAGCAACTGATCAAGAATAAATATTTGTCAGGGGAAAAAACTCTTGACAGGAAGCTGACCGAAGCACGCCTGGCCATGGAATTCGAGCGTAAATACACCAAGAAGCAAATCCTGGAAATGTATTTCAACGAAATATATTTTGGCAATGGAGCATGGGGAATCGTTCAGGCCGCCCGCCTATATTTCGATAAAACCCCGATGCAATTGAACGATGCTGAATGTGCACTGTTGGCCGGAATCCCGAAAGCTCCGTCACGCTACAATCCCTTTGGAGACCCTTCCATCGTCGGAGCCCGCAGAAATCTGGTCATCAGGCGCATGGCAGAGTTAAAGCTGATCTCTTCACGACAGAAGCAACACTTGATGGCCCAACCGATACTGACCTTGAAACGAGGAGAGGCACCGTATTATCTGGCGCATGTCAGAAGTAAACTGATCGAAAAATACGGCTCTCAAATTATCGAACAAGGCGGGCTTGACGTAATCACTGCCATGGATCTTTCCATGCAAAAAAAGGCGGAAAAGGCCTTGCGTGAAGGAGTGGAAAAAATCTCTCCCGAGTTGCAGGGTGCTTTATTGTGCATGGATCCAGCTAACGGGGATATCCTGGCAGCTGTCGGCGGTGTTGATTACACGCAAGGTCCCTTTAACCGGGCTTATTTTGCCAAGCGACAGCCGGGTTCAGCCATTAAGCCGCTGATTTATGCGGCAGCCCTTGAAAAAGGGTATACCCCGAGCAGCCTCCTGGATGACTCTCCGGTACAATACAATCGTGGGAACGGTGAAGTTTGGCAGCCTCAGAATTATGGGAAGGAACTCTATGGGGAGTTAACCCTTCGGAAAGCACTGGCATATTCAAATAATGTCATCACGGTAAAATTGCTGGATGCTATCGGGGTCCCGTATTTTACCGATTTTTCCGCAAAATTGGGTCTTCCGTTGCACGCTGCCAATGGCCTTTCGCTGGCGCTGGGAACGGAAGATGTCACCTTGCATGATCTGGTTTCCGCATACGCACCTTTTGCCAGCGGTGGCTTGCTGCCCAAAACAAGAACCATTATCCGGATCTACGATCGAAATCGTCATGTCTGGACGGAAAATCCCCCATCCGTTACCCCGGTTCTTTCTCCTGCCACCGCGTACGTCACAACGCAGATGCTGAAGGACGTCATGCTCTATGGTACGGCCAGGACTCTTGAAAAATTCGGCAAGGAATATCCCTCTGCCGGAAAGACCGGCACCACCGATGACTATCGGGATGCCTGGTTCGTCGGCTATACCCCACACCTGGTAACCGGTGTCTGGGTCGGGTACGACAAGCCACGACCCATGGGGAAAGGGTTTACCGGAGGGTCTGTCAGCGCCCCGATTTGGGGACATTTCATGCGTTCTGTTATGACTGCTGAAACAGATGGTGATTTCCCGAAACCTGATACGGTTGTATCCGTTTCGATTGATCCGACAACTGGCTGTCTGGCTGCACCTGAATGCCCGGATGCGCGGGAGGAGTTCTATATCAAAGGGACAGAGCCGACCGACGTATTGTCCCGCCCACGGAGGGGCTGCGCTTCAACATCACCGGCTCTGCAGGAGCCTCCAAAGGAGGGCCTGGAAGAGAAACAGCCGGATGGTCAAGACGGACTGTCACCAGGGGATTCAGGACAGATTACGCTAAATGCTTCAGTCTGCAGCCGTTATCTCGAGTAACTTCCGAGAACTCAGTTCTGTTGGTCGGGATCATGAGGATGCCAGCTTCGAATTCTGTTATGCTCTTGGTGATCCTACTTGATTCTTCGGTAGGTTCCCATGATTTCGCCCTGTGCCAGTATGTGACCGTGCATGGCGAGTTCCAGCTCACCCTTGGTGGCTGTCCGAGGGAGGTCCAGGGCGATGTCGAGGGCGTATAGTTTGAAGTAGTACCGATGCGTCCCCGAAGGCGGACAGGGCCCGCCGTAGGCATTGCGTTTCCAACTGTTGAGTCCCTGAAGCGCTCCGGACCGGAACGGAGTTTTCTTTGATATTCCTCGTATCGGGCTGAATGTTCCAGACAACCCAATGAACCCAAGTACCTGCGGGAGCGTCCGGATCATCCATGATAAGCGCCAGGGTGCGGGTGCCGGTCGGTGTTGTGCCCCATTCCAAGGAAGGATTCACGTCTCGTCCGTCACAGGTGAATTGGGCAGGAATCATTCCCTTGTCGGTAAACGCCTGGCTGGTTATCGTCAGTGTAGTCATTCTATTCACTTCCTTTCCCATGATCGTTCCGGGCATCAGTAGATACGCTATCATTACCAGAGGCAGTATTCTCTTTCCTGGCAGCATCTTCTGGCTCCTCGTCATTTGTCTTCTGTTGATGAAAAATAGTGCTCGAAAGGAATAGGAGCGCAACAGTTCTATATCGGCAATTTAAGGCACTATCGGTCGAAACAGGTTTAACGAAAAAAAGCCGTCTCCAGAAGAAACGGCTTTTTCTGCCTTGGAATGGATTGGAATCAAGAGAAGGATGCTCATGCAAGGCATGAGCATCCGGAGTTGTTTCCATCCTGCCAAAGGTGGTGGGATCTTCCCGTAGAGGTGTCCAGTTTTATTGGAACTGCCCCTCGATCGGTGCCTGCTGATGGCCTGGATGTGTTTTTATATGCTCTGTAATCCCTGCCTCAGAGGTGAACTCCGCACCGCAGGTGGCGCATTTGATCAATGGCATGGTGGCCTGGTGGTCAGGGTGTTGTTTAAGGTGTTCAATCAGACCTGCCTGAGAGGTGAATTCCGCACCACAGGTGGAGCATTTAATGAACTGTTTCGCTGATGCAGCTTCCGGGGCAGGTGCATTTGTAGTTGCGCAACCGGTTAAACACAGTGCCGAGCCAACTAGGATTACAGCCAATAATTTTCGCATTTTCTTTCTCCTTTCCGTCCCTCTGTAAAGATTATACAACACATTTCACATTTGGGATATTTTATCTTTAATAATCGTGCCGTCAAGCAAAGGTATGCAAAAAACTTGTTTGGTGCTATTTTTTTTGTATCAAAGACCGGTTGTAAGGGAGACCCTCTATCTTAGCTCTCTTGTGGATATTTTAAGGTAAATGAGTGCACCCTGCGACCTGATGGGTTACTATAAAAGCAGTTGACTTTGTCGAATGAGTCAGGAGAAAAACAGCAATGAAAAAACTTGGCAAGATCATGTTCCAGGGGTTGGTGGCAATACTTCCGGCCATTTTGACTCTCTATATTCTCTTCTGGCTGGTCCGTTCAGCGGAAACCGTCCTCGGTGGCCTGCTTCAGGTGCTGCTTCCTGAAGGGTGGTATCTTCCCGGGATGGGGCTGGTGGTCGGTTTGCTGGTCACCTTTTTCAGTGGTTTGGCCCTCAATGGCTTTCTGATGAAACGGATGATCTTCCTGGGGGAAGCAATGATGAACCGTATACCCCTGGTCAAGACACTCTATGGCTCGCTCAAGGATTTTATCGGCTTTTTCACTGCCAAGAATGATTCAAAGTTCAACCAGGTGGTAACGGTAGATCTGGACTTCGGAGGGACATCCATGCGCATGATCGGCTTTGTCACGCGCAGCGATTTCAGCGACCTGCCGACCGGGATCGGCTATGAGGGTGAGGTTGCCGTGTATCTTCCCCTGAGCTATCAGATAGGCGGTTACACGGTGATCGTCCCGCGTTCCGCGGTCAGGGAAATTGATATTTCCATTCACCGTGCCATGGGGTTTGTGGTGACCGGTGGGATGATCTCAGAGAAGGGTAAACCGGTGGACCCAGCTGGATGATATGGTGTCCAGATTGTGTTTTGTGTGTCCGGTTGAGTGTCAATCGCTGAAACTGATTTACTGTTTTCCCGTGGATTACTGTCTCCGTGCGTCTCTCCGGCTCTACCATCTCAACAGTTGACATGTTGGCCGGTACTGGGGTAAAGTGCCGACACTTTTCGGATGGAAAACCGGCCTGATGGTCGGGGTTCTTGTTCCCCGTTCCTGAGCACGAACAAGGGAGGGGTCGGCCTGTTGCTGCTGACCCCTTTTGCATTGTGCGAAGCCTATTCCGTTTGATGAAAATACTCCAGGGAGAAAGTCGCGATGAATGGCCAGTACAGAAAAGACATCTATCCCGGCCTTGCTGTGGCAATTGTGCTCAAGAAAGATCAGCGCAGCGGCAGGCTGACGGAAGGGGTTGTCAAGGACCTCCTCACCAGCGCCCCCTACCATTCCCGGGGAATCAAGGTTCGACTCCAGGATGGCCAGGTTGGCAGGGTCCACTCCATTCAGTCCGGTCTCTCCGTAGACGGAGGTAGTGGGTACTGATGGGTGTTTCGGAGCAATCGGTTGACATTGTTGCGCAAGAGCAGAAAAGACTGGTGGATGTCTGCCGGATCATCGATCGTGCTGCTGTTGACCGGAACGCAACTCTTTCGCTCCATGACGCGCGTGCCAGGGAGTTGGAGCAGGAACGGCTGGATTCTGTCAGCTGGCGGGAGAAGAACGACCTGGCCGAGAAGCTTATTGAGCATGGCCACCACGACCCGCGGAAATACCTCAAGGATTTCTGTGACAGTGCCGGCTCTCCCTACTTCGGGATCATCGGCATACAAGACAGCAATGTTAGGATCGGCAACAAAGAGTACCTGATTGGCAAACAGTCCCTCATGGACGGAAACAGGGTCGCCATTATTGACTGGCGCAAGGCTGAAATATCCCGACTCTATTACGACTACGAGCAGGGAGAGGAGTATCTTGAAACCATCCAAGGGAAGGACCGGGAGGGTTTGCTGGTCAGAAAGGACAAGGTCGGCATAACCCGGCAGGTGCTGCACCGGATAGAGACTCCCTCCGATACCTTTGAGTTGGTTGGCGATGCCTGGCACTGTAACGGCACGACATTTCAAACCTCTGCCGATACCAAGTCCCTTGCCGGTGATCATCGTCTGGTTGATATCGTAGCGCTTATTGATCCGGACCAGTTTCGGATGATCACCAGGGAAACCGACGGCTGTACCTACATCACCGGTGGCGCCGGTTGCGGCAAGACGACGGTGGCGCTTCATCGACTTTCCTACCTGCAGTTCAATCAGCCGAAGCTTTTTCACCCGGACCGCTGCCTGGTACTGATGTTCAACCGGGTTCTTCGGGACTACGTGAAGAAAACTTCCGAAGAACTCCTGGGGAAGACGCGGGTTGATACCTTCAGCGCCTGGTCTCTTTCCGCACTGGGGCAGCTGGGTGTCTATTCCCTGAGCACAACCTTCGCAGATCCCCACGGCGCACGGAAAAAAGACAGCATCATTGCAGAACTGCTTCGCCGCTATGTGCAGGAGACCCGGAAGATCGATCCGGTGATGGACCTTTGGCGCTTCTTCTCCTGCAGCTACGTGCTTGAAGTTCTTTTTCCTGATGAAAAACAGCGGGAAAACTTTTCCTTGGACATCCAGCAGAGGCTTATGGACAAAAATCGGGTTGTTTCCTTTTCGGATGTCAGCATCCTCCTGCGACTCTGCCAGCTCAGGAAGCCTGCCGATGCCGTGGTTCCAGGGGCTCTCAACCACTACCATCATGTGATTGTCGACGAGGCTCAGGATCTTGGTGCCTTGGAACTCGAGGCGGTGCTGGCGGCCACGTCTCCCCGGCGCAGTCTGACAGTCTGCGCCGATGAAAGGCAAAAGATACTTTCCTTCGTGGACGGGACAGGTTTCGTCAACTTTCGCAGGCAATTGCAGTTGTCCGGCCTGGACAAGGAAACCCTGTCCATTTCCTACCGTTCTGCCCGTGAGATCCTCGAGCTGGCGGCCCGGGTCAGCGGCAGACCGGTGGACACATCCAAAGCCCATTCCGGGGTGGTTAAATTTTACCATGAAAAAGACTCCTCCACGGCTTTGCGTAAGGTTCGATGGGTCGTCGAACAGCTTGTGGCCCGGGAACCTAACGCACTGACTGCAATCATCTGCAAGAAAAAAACGGATGTGAAGGTAATTCACCGTTTTCTCGGGGGTGTTGCCGGTCTGCATGGGGAAGGGGAGGTCTGTTTCGAGCCCGGGGTGCTGGTGGTGAATGCCCATATCGTCAAGGGTGTGGAATTCACGAATGTCATCCTCTGGGACCCGAGCCAAACGGACTATCGTCAGACCGAGATTGACCGGAACCTCCTCTATGTGGCCCTTACGCGGGCGAGTAAGAGATTGTACGTGGTTCATTGGCGTCCCCTTGCAAAGGGATTGACGGAATGAGGGGAGCAGGATACTTTAGGAAAACGTTCCCGTGTAAAAAACTGAGTAATTAGATACATAAGAAGGTAATTATGAGAATATGGGTTGATGCCGATGCCTGCCCGAGGGTGATCAAGGATATCATTTTTCGGGCATCTGAAAGATTGAATATTCCGGTATGCCTGGTGGCAAACAAGGAACTGACCAAACATAACGCCCACCTGGTTGACTCAGTGGTGGTTGATGAAGGTTTTGATGTTGCGGATGATTACATTGTCGACAATATCGCGACGAGCGATCTTGTTATTACTGCCGACATACCCCTTGCAGCAAGGATTGTTGCTGGTGGCGGGATTGCAGTTGGATCCGCGGGGAGAGATCTACACGGAGGAAAACGTGGGAGAGAGACTCTCCATCCGGGACCTGATGATGGAGTTGCGTTCCGGAGGCTATGTGCAGGGTGGGCCTCCGCCGTTCAACAATACCGACCGACAGCGCTTTGCAGCATCATTGGATAGTCTCCTCAGCCGCATTCTGCGGGGCCAACGACCGGTGTAGCAGGCTGTTTGAAAACGACATTTTCAGCAGCATGAAAGCGGAACACACATAAGGGGACCATAGTATGGCACTGCCGTCAACAATCTATCGTTTTACGCTGGAACTCTCTGATATCGACCGGCAGATTTATGAATCACTCCAGGCCACGGTTGCCCGCCATCCTTCGGAGACGGAGGAGCGGCTCGTTGCCCGCCTCCTGGCATATGCACTATTCTATGAACCTGATCTTGAGTTCACCAAGGGAATCTCTGCCGGGGATGAGCCTGACCTTTGGCTGAAGGGAGCCGATGGCCGAACGCTCCTTTGGGTCGAGGTGGGACTTCCTGACTCTGAACGCCTGCTCAAGGCCGGCCGTCACTGTGAGCGTGTGGCTCTTTTGACGTGCGGGAATTCGCTGCCGGCCTGGGAGAAGGAGCATCTGCCGAAGCTTCAGGGAATCCGTAATCTAACCTCCATCACTATCGACCAGAAGTTTATTTCCCGTCTGGTATCGCTGCTGGAGAGAAATATACGATGGTCCGTTACCCGAACGGAAGGTTCCCTGTATCTGGCCGTGGCCGATGAGACGCTGGAAACGAACCTTCAGGTGAATTCGTGAGAAGGGAGCTCCGTGAAAAAATCGAAATCAGCTAAAACTCCAAACGACAATCCGAACTCTCTTGACATCGAGATTGCCATATCGACTCTGCTTTCCAGCGGCGATTTCGTGGTGCTCCGCAAGATCGACCTGGCGCGGGACCACCGTTTTACCCTGAAATCCGTCCCCGGCTCGCGAAAAGGTCTCTGTCTCGACACGGAGACGACCGGGCTCGACCATTCGCAGGACAAGATTATCGAACTGGGGGTCGTGGCCTTCGAATACGACCCTGAAACAGGTGCCATCATAAGGATCCTTGGCCGCTATTCCGGTTTTGAAGACCCCGGAGTTCCTTTGGCCGAAGAGATCACGCAGATTACCGGCATTACCGATGACATGGTGGCGGGGCAGGTCTTCGACGATGGACAGGTTGCCAAAATGGCGGAGGACGCATGTCTCGTGATTGCTCACAATGCCGCATTCGACAGGAAATTCGTTGAGGCCCGATTTCCTGTTTTCACAAACATCCCTTGGGCCTGTACCGTTTCCCAGATCAATTGGCAGGCGGAAAGAATTTCCTCACGCACGCTGGAATACCTGCTCTACAAGTGTGGCGGCTATTGCATCAATGCCCATCGAGCCCTGGATGATACCGAGGGCCTGTTGGGGCTGCTTGCTGGGGAGGCTACCCGTTTCCGATATGCCCATCTTCAAGGTTTTGCTCGAGGCATCGGCGGAAGTGTCGTCCAGGATCTGCGCGGTTGGTGCGCCCTTTGACAAGAAGGATGCATTGAAGCAACGAGGCTATCACTGGAATGACGGCTCGCGGGGCGGGACCAAGGGGTGGTGGGTATCAGTTTCCCATGATCGTGAGGCGGAGGAACTTGCCTATCTCGCGGAAGAGATATATCCCGGCGGGAATACCGGTTCCGTCGAGATCAGCCGTGTCGATGCCTATTCGCGGTTTTCGGTACGGGATACGTAGCGTTTAACCGTCAAAACATACCTGATTAGCGTCAATCTTCCGCCGGTTCCCCAAACTGTCATTCCCGAAACGATTCTGATCGGGATTCCAGCTTCTAACCGACTGAAATCATGGATCCCCGATAGAGACATTCGGGGATGACAATCTTCATAGCGGAAGAATAGCGCCAATCTGAAAAGCATAAGAGTTGTTGGTTCGAATCCGGTCAGGAATAAAAGAGTTCCCATGCATCTACACCTGGTAACCATCCACGCATTCCGCTCACCACAGGCTGTTCCCTTGGCCGCAGCATGCCTCAAGGCCTCTCTGGATGCCGGTTCGGGAACAGCTCGACCCGTGACGGTCACTTTCGCCGATTTCTTCTGCGGCGATTCCTCTGAAGAAATATCCCGCTCCATTCTCGCAGTAAGGCCGGATATTGTGGGGTTTTCCCTCTATGTCTGGAATCGCGACGAGTGCCTTTCCCTTGCAGAGAACCTGCGCCGGAAACTGCCTTCGTTGATAATCTTCGCCGGGGGGCCTGAGGCAACGGCCGACCCGGCTGGACTGCTTGCCCATCCGGCCTTCGATTTCCTGGTGCTGGGAGAGGGGGAAGTGACGCTGCCCGAGGTTGTCGAACGCCTTGCGTCCGATGCTTCCCTTGCGGGGATTCCAGGGGTAGCGAGGAGGACCGATTCCGGAATTGAGTGGACCAGGAGGGCGCCGGTTACTGACCTCGGCTCACTCCCGTCGCCGTATCTTTCCGGAACACTGGATGCCTACATTCCCGCCGGTGTGCTCTGGCAGTTGACGCGGGGCTGTTCTTTCGGCTGCGATTTCTGTTTCGACGGTATGGGTGATCGGACCGTACGCCGCTATCCGACCGAAAGGCTGGAGGCGGAACTGGACTATCTGGTTCGCCACGGTGCCAACCAGGTGGTGGTGCTCGACTCCACCTTCAACCTGGACGGCTCGCGGGCCAAAGCCCTGCTGCGATTGATCAGGAAGAAGGCTCCCCATATTCACTTCCATTTCGAGGCACGGGCGGAATTGCTGGACGCTGAACAGGCCCGCCTGCTCGGAGGAATGAAGTGTTCTCTGCAGATCGGGCTCCAGACCGCCGATCCTGGTGTGTCCCGTTCCGTGCGACGGCCTCTGAATCGCCGCGAGTTCACAGAAAAAATCGGACTCCTCAACCAGCAAGGAGTGGTTTTTGGCTTTGACCTGATCTTCGGACTGCCGGGCGACAGCCTGGCATGTTTCCGGGAGACCCTTGATTTCGCCCTCGGCCTCTATCCCAACAGCCTTGCCATCTTTCCCCTTGCGGTCCTTCCCGGCACCGTCCTGGCCTCCCGTGCAGCAGAGTTGAAGCTTCGGCATCTGCCGCATCCCCCGTATACGCTCCAGGACTCTCCAACCTTTTCAGCTGACGATCTGCTTGAAGCAAAGCGGCTGGCTGATGCCTGCGATATTTTTTATAGCCGCGGCAAGTCTGTTGCCTGGTTTAACGGAATCGTTGCCGCCCTGCGGATGACACCGGCAGGATTTCTGGAGGCTTTTTCTCGCTGGCTGGAGAAAAAGGGGGAAAAGGATTGTACCGAAAAGGACTATCAGGACGAGGATATCCATCAGTTGCAGCGGAAATTCCTCTCGGAACTATTTGTTCTGCGTAAGGCAAAGCGACTGCTTGCTGCGGCTCTGGATTTCGTAACGTATCACCATCTGTATGCAGCCACCCTGCTTGCTGTCCCTCCCAGGCTTCCATCCCGTCGCGAGTTGATGAGGACCGATGTTCTCAGCCACCCGCTGGTCTTGGCGACCTCGACCCGGCTGGCGGCATTCAACTATGAAATTCTGGACCTGCTGGATGCGGGAGAGCCTGATCTGCCGTACCTCTGCAGCAGGCTAACGGCCTCCAATTCCTTGGCCGCAATCTATCCACGTTCCGGAGAGGTTGCCACGGAATCACTTGCCGAACCCTATTTCCGGCTGCTGGAAAGGCTGGACGGGGCAATGTCTGCTCGAAGTATTGCCAAGGAGTTGGCAATTCCTCTGGATGAGGCACGGGAGTTCCTGGCTTTTGCAGTGGCTGAGGGAATCGTTTGTCTTGCCTGATTTGCGCTACGGTCCTTCAAGGACTGTTTCGAGCTTCATTGCAGGGATGTCCTACGGGTCAGAATAGGGGACATTGGCTAAAATTCATTTACTGGCTGCCACTTTGACATCTTTCGCGAAATAGGGTAGGGTTTTCCTGTGCCTGAGTGGAAACTGTCGTGAGAGGGTAACCCTGTCAGGAAGTCCACCGGAAATATTTTTGGAATGTATTTGAGTCAATTTTATTAGAACCACCATTATTTCTTTTGTTAGAACCACTATTTTTGCTGTTCAGTTCGAATCAGCGCCCCTTGGTGCCTCTGCCGACGGATGTGCTGTCTATTGCAGGAAAAGAGGAGTTTATTATGTTTGCCAGGATCGAAATCGACCGGTCCAGGTGCAAAGGGTGTGGTCTCTGTACGATAGCCTGCCCGAGAATGCTTCTGGATCTGGATGTGCCTGAAGACGAAAGTTTGCAACCGACGGCAGTATTGCTTTGTCAGGAAAAATGTGTTGGGTGTGCCCAGTGCGCCGAGATGTGTCCCGACCTTGCCATCAGTGTGTACAGCCGGCAGAAGAATGAATTTACCGGCAGATCCAGCATTGCCTTCAAGGAATATTCCTGCATCGTGATGTCTCTGCTGGAGAAAACATCATGCCGTGAGGACGTTATCTCTCTGTTGGGACTAACGGCACCTCGGAAATAAACGGTTTATTTTTTTGATGGCTTGGGACGCTCTTTCTGCTGGACGATAGAACGATTGATCTTCAAATACTATCGTGGGATTGCCAGGTTGTGTCTTCTCCTGTATTCCTGAGGCAGACCTGATCTGTAATTGCATTTGGTGGATCTCTACATTAAATTCTTGTAAAAAATAAATTTATCCTTAGTATGTCAGAAAAACTCACTTGTGATTTTCCGGCAGGTCTGGATTGATGCCATTCTGCCAGGGAGGAGGCGCATATAATGCACCATGATCCTGCTCTAGTCTCCAAAACGATCATGATTGTCGATGACGAGCTGTTTTTCAGGAAACTCCTGGGTACTATTCTCACGGATAAAGGTTTCTCCGTGATTGCGGAGGCTTCCGACGGTGTCGAAGCGGCCGAAAAATACAGTTTGCACCGTCCCGATCTGGTTATACTCGATATTTATATGCCGCGAAAAAACGGCTTTGATGCCACGCAGGATATCCTGTCCGTAAATCCGAAGGCCAAAGTGCTGATCTGCAGCGGGATGGGGTACGATGATGATGTCAAGGCTGCACTGGCGATCGGAGCAAAGGATGTTATCCTGAAGCCTTTCATCCCTCAAGAAGTCATAGAAATTGTTTCCCGGGTGCTGGCGGAGTAAGTAATCCCGGTTTGGCGGTTCCCTGCTCTGCTGCATTGCGCTGTATCAGGAAGACCTTTCCGGGGGATTTCACCACCAGCTTATGTTGCATATTTATTCAAGGGGTTGGGCCATAAGGTTCGCCCCTTTGTTTATGCAGCCGTCTGTCTGATCTGTATTGTAGCGGGAATTTTCAGAATGATCCGAGATGTGTGTGACGTATTCTGACTCTTTGTTATGGTAGGGTCAGCTGGGTACACAAGCTGAAACGGGTTAGCTACTTTGTTTCCATCCGGAAACGGTCTTTTTTCGCCCTGACAGCGTCAATCAGCGGTCTTGTTTGTGCGACGTACAGTAGTACGTCTCCGCACAATCCCTTGATTTCCTTGTCAGAACAAAAAAATCCTCGTTTCCAAGTTGGAAACCACTAGTTTTCCATCCGGAGTTTCCGGATGGAAACTACTTTGCAAAAAGGAGTCGCCCTTTAGCCGGGTACTTTCACTGTCTTGCGTTATACAGTATCATTTTACCGGTTCCTTTCTTTTGATTGTTAAACCGAAACTGTTGCTTTGTGGATGAAGGAAAAGGCCGACCATGTCTCTGAACGTGTATACCAGCAACAGGATGGAGCTTCTGCTGGAGACGTTTGTCGAGTCGCTGGAGCAGCCAGCTGATCCCTTTACCCCGGAAACCATTGTTGTCCAGAGCAAGGGATTGCAGCGCTGGCTGACCATGGAACTGGCAAAACGTTTCGGCGTCTGGGCCAACGCTGACTATCCGTTCCCGAATACGTGTGTCTGGAACCTTTTCAGAAAAGTGTTGAAGGATCTTCCCGAGGTCTCCCCTTTCGAACCATCTCTCCTGTTGTGGCGAATCATGCGTATCCTCCCCCTGCATCTCGAAATGCCGGTCTTTGCGAGCCTGCAGGGATATCTCTCCGGTAAAAACCATGATCTCAAACTTTACCAGCTGTCCGGCAAAATTGCGGATATCTTTGATCAGTACACTCTCTTCCGCGGCGACATGCTGGAAAAATGGGAGGCAGGGAAGGAAAATCATTGGCAGGCAGTGCTCTGGCGGGCGTTGCTTGACGAGGGCGGCAACCTCCACCGAGCCGAGATAAAGAAACGTTTTCTCCAGGCGCTCACGGAGGGTGCACGGAGTGAGCGCAATTTCCCTTCCCGAATCACGCTGTTCGGTATTTCCTATCTGCCGCAGTTCCATCTTGATTTTCTGGCTGCGGTTGCCACTCTCATCGAGGTCAACCTGTTCGTGATGAGCCCCTGCCGCGAGTACTGGTCAGACATCCTTCCGGCCCGGAAACTGGTGCGCCTTTCCTCTGTGGACCGGTCTCACCGCATTGAGGGGAATCCGCTCCTGGCCTCCCTGGGACGACTGGGCAGGGACTTCTCTGAGATGATTGTCGATTACGGGGAAGCCTGCGGCGGTGCGGATGATTTGTACCGGCAGGCCCCCGGATCCACACTTCTGGAGCAGATACAGAACGACATCCTCGACCTGGAGGGGGCAGGGGATACCGGTCAGTCGAAACGTGCCATCCTGCCTGACGACCTTTCCTTGAGGATTTCCTGCTGTCACAGCCCGATGCGCGAAGTGGAAGTGCTCCATGACACCCTGCTGGAGATGTTCTCTGCTGGAAAGGATCTCGCTCCGCGCGACATTCTGGTCATGACACCGGACATCGACACCTATGCACCTTACATTTCGGCTGTTTTCGAGGGGAATCCGGAGTCCGGCAGGCGAATCCCCTATTCAATTGCCGACCGGAGTATCCGCAGCGAAGGATGGATGACCCAGGCTCTGCTGGCAATTTTTGACCTTCCCGGCAAACGTTTTCCCGTCACCGGTGTCATGGACATTCTGTCGTTCCCGCCTGTTTCCGCCGCATTTGGGTTTGAATCTGCCGATCTCGATCAGCTTCGTACCTGGCTCGAAGAACTGCGAGTCCGTTGGGGCATGGACGAAGATGAGCGGGAACGGGAAGGCTTTCCCCGCTATCGGGAGAACAGTTGGCGCGCCGGGCTTGACCGGCTTCTTCTCGGCTATGCCATGCCTGATGAGGGTGCCCTGTTTGACGATATCCTTCCCTTCGATGACATGGAAGGGGATAATCCCGAACGTGCCGGGAAACTGGTCCGTTTTGTTGAGATGCTGTATGGCCTGGTCGAAAAGCTCGACCGGCAGCGTACCCTCCCGGAGTGGGAAATCCTCTGCCGGGAAATTCTGACTGATTTCTTTTCCCCTGGGGAGGAGGAGTCCCAGGAACTTTCATTCCTGAACTCGCTTCTTGATGCCCTGCGGAATCTGCCTGCGCAAACCGGCTTTGTCGACGCAGTCGGTTTGCCGGTGTTTCGTTCATGGCTTTGCAATGGGATGGACCGTCAGGAGCGGGGGCTTGGTTTCATGACCGGAGGGGTAACCTTCTGCGCCATGCTGCCGATGCGGAGCATACCTTTCAAGGTGATAGTACTGCTCGGCATGAATGACAACGGATTTCCCCGCCAGAACAGGCCAACCGGGTTCGATCTTATTGCCCGGGAGCCCCGGAGAGGTGATCGTTCTCTGCGGGACGAGGATCGTTATCTTTTCCTGGAAGCGATTCTCTCGGCCCGCGAATGTATTGTTCTGAGCTATACCGGCCAGAGTATCCGCGATAATGCCCAGCTTCCACCGTCAGTGCTGGTTGATGAATTGCTCGAATACCTGGGTCGGCGTTTTAGCGACGGCAGCGATTATTTTCCGGCCAGGCTGGTTACCCGACATCGACTGCAGCCGTTCAGCCCGGATTATTTTTCCGGGGAAGGTGAGCTCTCCAGCTTTTCCGAGGAGAACTACCGGGCTGTGCGCTCCCGTCTGGAGGGTGCGCGTCCCGTTGCACCGTTTTTCACTGAAATGCTGCCGGTGCCTCCCGAAGAGTTGCGGGACATCTCTCTCGGGGAACTACTGGCTTTTTACGATAATCCGGTAAAGTATCTTCTCCGTACCCGTATCGGAATCCGGCTTGATGATCTGGCGCCGCCCCTCGAGGATCGTGAACCTTTCGGGCTTGAACCACTGGACGCCTACCAGGTACGGCGAGAAATGCTCGAACAGGTACTTGCTGGACGGGATACCGGTCAGTTGCTTGCCCTGACCCGGGCCAAAGGGGTTCTTCCCCCGGCGCGGCAGGGTGAACTGCTTTTCCGGGGACTGGAGGCGCAGGTAACGGAATTTGCGGCCGGGATACGATCATTGACCGGTGACCTGCCAGGGCTTATGCCCCTTGAACTGGATGTCAGGGTCGGAGATTTCAGGGTTTCCGGAAGGCTTTCCGGGATCTGGCCCGACCTGCTGCTGCGCAGCCGCTGCGCCAAGCGCTCCGGCCGTGATCAGATGCGCCTCTGGATTGAGCATCTGTTACTCAATGAAATGAAGAGGGAAGGGTATCCGGTAGTGAGTGTCCTGGCGACGACCGATGGGGCCCTGCGTCTGCTCCCGGTGAAGGAGAGCGGGGCGTGCCTCCGGCTGCTGCTCGATTTCTATTGGTCAGGATTGCGTCAGCCCCTGAAGTTTTTTCCCAGGTCTTCTTTTGCTTATGGCAAGAAATGGGACTTGGGCAGCGCCTGGAACGCCTGGTGCGGGGATTATTTCCCCGAAGGGGATGATCCTTACTACCAGCTCTGCTTCGGTGCCAGCAACCCTCTGGATGAAGAATTCGAGCGGGTGTCAAGGGCTATTCTTGATCCGCTTTTACAGCATTGTGAGACGTAAATTTTCCTTTTTGTAAGGGCAGGCCCCCGTGCCTGCCCAAAACGAGGGTACCCACAGGTGGGTACCCCTACAATGAACTCTCTCCCAAGCAAATCAAGGGGCAGGTTGTTTTGCAAAACTCAGAAAGTTCGATAACGTGCCGGGAAGATGTCATTCCTCAGTCTTTCAATAGCCTAAAATGATGCGGTAATCATGGAAATTTACGACAACCTCACCATTGAACTTTCTGGACGCAACCTCATCGAGGCGAGTGCCGGTACCGGCAAGACCTATGCTATTGCCTGCCTCTTTCTGCGCCTTGTTGTGGAAAAGGGGCTTTTGCCCGAGAATATTCTTGTTGTGACCTTTACCGAGGCGGCAACGAAGGAGCTGAAGGGCCGCATCAGGGAACGGCTGCGCATTGGCAGGGACTTTTTCAGCGGCTGCGGACCGGAAGACGAATTCTCCGCTAACCTTCTGGCGGGCGCAAATCCTTGGTGGCCCGGCCGGGAGAAAGCGATTGAGCGACTCGATCTCGCCTTGCACACCTTCGACTGTGCAGCCATTTCCACTATCCACGGGTTTTGTTCCCGGGCGCTCCAGGAGAATGCCTTCGAGAGCGGGTCCCTCTATGATACCGAACTGGTCACCGACCAGAGCGCCCTTATCCAGGAGATCGTGGCAGACTTCTGGCGCGGCAATTTTTTCGGTGAAGATGCTTCGCTGCTGGCCACCGTCCTGCGCAAGAAGTGGTCTCTGGATGAAATGGCCCGTTTTCTTCGCGGCAAGCTTGCCAATCCCGATCTTGTGGTCATGCCTCTTTTCAGCCAGGATCAGGTGGAGCAAATTTCCCATGATTGTCGCTCCTCCTATGAGCTTCTGGTGGCGATGTGGCCGGAAAAAAGGGCGGAGCTGGAAGAGATACTTGCCACCCACAAGGGTTTGAGCCGGGCAAAGGACAGATACCGATCTGACCTGCTTCCCGGGTTGCTTGCGGCAATGGATGATTATCTGGCCGAAGGTAATCCTTTTGAATTGTTTGATGGGATCGAGAAATTTTCAACAGGGTTTATCGCGGGCCAGGCATTGAAGCGCGATGCTCCGCCGAGTCACGCGTTTTTCGATTGCTGCGGTAAGCTGCTGGATCTGGTGGAGAGGCGTTTCGTTGCCCTGAAGGGAAGCCTGTTCCTTTTTGCCCGGGAGCGCCTTGCCCAGTGCAAGGCTGAACGAAATATCCGCTTCTATGACGATCTGCTGACAGATCTCTACCGCGCTCTTCTGGGAACCTCTGGTCAGGAGCTTGCGGCAGGTCTTCGGGAGCGTTACCGGGCGGCCCTTATTGACGAATTCCAGGACACCGATCCGGTCCAGTATCGCATCTTTCGGGAGATTTTCTGCGAGGGGGCAGGGCCCCTGTTTTTGATCGGCGACCCGAAACAGGCTATTTACAGCTTCCGGGGAGCAGATATCTTTGCCTACCTGGAGGCCAGGGGGGACGTGCCGGAGAAAAAACGCTTCACCATGGACAGGAACTGGCGATCAGCACCAGAAATGGTGGATGCGTTGAATATTCTTTTCCGGCAGCAGGAGAAGCGGCCGTTTCTCTTTCCCACGATCGGATATCCTGGGGTGGAGGCTGCCCGGGACAAGCGTCCCCTTGTTCTCGAGGGACGGGACCCGGCACCGCTCCAGGTCTGGTTCCTCGGAAGAGGCGAAGGGGATGGGAAGGTTATCGGTATCGGTGCGGCTAAACAGCGAATCGTTCGCGTGCTGGCCGAGGAAATTTCCGGACTTCTGGCGGACGGCCAAAGCAACCGGGCGCTGCTCGATGGGCGAGGAGTCCTTCCCGAGGACATTGCGGTAATTGTCCGGAGCCATGACCAGGCATCCCTGGTTCAGGAGGCTTTGCGAACCCATTGCATCCCCTCCGTGGTGCAGAGTACGGCCAGTCTTTTTACCAGCCGCGAGGCCCGTGAGGTCCATCGGGTTCTTGCGGCGGTCGCGGAGCCCTCCCGCGAGGTGCTGGTGCGGGCAGCCCTGGCAACCCCTCTTTTCGGACTCTCAGGCAATGAGATTGCCGCATTTTTTGATGATGATCAAGCCTGGGAAGCCCGTATTGTTTCTTTCAAGGAATATCACGACCTGTGGCGCGATCGCGGTTTTATGGTGTTCTTCCGCACCATGATGTCGCGTGAGGGTGTCCGAGAACGGATCCTGGCCCTGACTGATGGCGAACGCAGGCTGACGAATGTACTCCACTGTGCCGAGGTACTCCACCAGTCTGCGACGGAAGGAACGTTCGGTATGGATGCCCTCTGTGCCTGGTTTGGCGAGAGATTGAGTGTCCCTCCCGAGAACGAGGAGTTCCAGATCCGGCTGGAGTCCGATGCAAAGTCTGTGCGGATCGTAACCATCCATGTAAGCAAAGGCCTGGAGTATCCCATTGTTTTCTGTCCCTTTTCCTGGGGCGGCATTTTCGAGCCTGGTGATACCGTCGTCTGTCATGACGACTATCGTCAGGTGGTGGATTTTGGTTCCGCGGATTTTGAGCGGCACCGGATTGCGTCAGGAAATGAAGCCTTGTCGGAAAATGTGCGTCTTCTCTATGTTGCCCTGACCAGGGCCAAGTACCGCTGCTACCTGGTATGGGGCCGGTTCCGTTATGCCGAAACTTCGGCACCGGCCTACCTTCTGCATTATCCTGATGAAGAGGTGCACGATGTAGTTTCCCGAATGTCGGGTGTTATGAAGGATATCTCCGATCAGACACTTGTGGAGCGGCTGGAAGGGATCGCGAAGGCGAGCCGGCAAAGCCTGACGGTGACTGTCGATCCCGTAGCGGTTGCCGGCGTCGGGGTAGAAGCTGAATTCATTGTTGACCGGGTTTCCTTGCCCGAGTTTGTTCCGTTCTCGGGAATCATCGAAACAGACTGGCGTGTGGCAAGCTTCACTGCTCTCGCTGCCGGACATCGGGAAACCGCAGAGTTGCCCGACCGAGATCAGGGAGTTGCCCGCGGAATGGAAGAGAAGGGGGCGGAAGCGCAAGCGCTTTCCGCTCTGCCAGGGTCCATGTTTGCTTTTCCCCGAGGTACCACGGCAGGACTTTTCTTTCACTCCATCTTCGAGCAGCTGGATTTCTCAAAAATGCGCGATGACTCTCTGGAAGAACTGGTAGGGAATTTGCTGGGGCGCTACGGTTTCGATTCTTACTGGCTGGATTCGGTGTGCACCATGGTCCGGAACGTGCTTGGAACACCGCTCCCTGTTGGCGACGATACCCTGTTTCTTCGGGACCTGGGCCGTGCTGACCGGATTACCGAGATGGAATTTTTCTTCCCTCTTTCATTTGTGGAGTCAAGGCAGGTGGCAAAGATTCTTTCGCACTGGAGCGGGAAATGCACCTGTCCGGATCTCACCGGGGTCGCCGAGCGGCTCTCTTTCGGCCGGGTCCACGGCATGGTCCGCGGCTTCATGGACCTGGTATTTCGTCAAGGGGGAAAATACTACCTTGCGGACTGGAAATCAAATCACCTTGGGAACCGGCTGGAAGATTATTCACGTGAGCGACTTGCGGCTGAGATGGATCGCAAGCTCTATCATCTACAGTATCTCCTCTATATTGTTGCCCTGAACCGTTACCTGGAGCGGCGTGATCCTGCATATCGCTATGCCGTTCATTTTGGCGGGGTGCTGTACCTGTTCCTCCGTGGCATCGACCCGGATATGCCGGGAAACGGCATGTACTATGATCTGCCTCCGGAAGGTCTCGTCCGGGACTTGACGGATTGTCTCATTGCCAGTGAGGGGGTATGACGTTGCTGCGTGAAGCCACCGGATACCGGGAAATTGATATCGCTTTCGCGGATTTCCTCTGCCGTCTCACCGGTAAAGGGGCGGAAACCCTGAGGCCTCTGGCTCTGGAACTGAGCCGGGGGACCGGGGAGGGGCATATCTGCCTGCACCTTGACGATGCAGTCCCAACCGAAAATGTGCTTCCTGCAGCTACTCTCCTGCGGGAAAGCGGCGTGGTGGGACGTCCGGGGGAGTTTTTACCCCTGATCCTTGACGAGGAGAACCGGCTGTATCTCTACCGCTACTGGGCGTATGAACGGAAACTGGCTGATGGGCTACTTTCCCTGGCATCCGAGCGACCGGGCGGCCTGGATATCGAGAGGGTGAAGGACGGTATTTCCCGACTGTTTCGTGATTCGACCGAAAGCGGGCCTGACTGGCAGAAGATTGCCGCTGCGTCCGCTCTCTGGAGCCGTTTGTGTGTTATCTCCGGAGGTCCGGGCACGGGCAAGACCACAACAGTGGTGAAGATCCTTGCCCTCCTTCTGGAGCAGTGCAGGGGAGAGGGGCTTCGTATTGCCCTTGCCGCGCCTACGGGGAAAGCTGCCGCCCGTCTGCGGGAGTCAATCCGGCGCGCTAAAGGGCTGCTTCAGGATGCAACGGACGTCTGTGAACTGATTCCTGACGATGTTTCTACTTTGCATCGTCTCCTGGGGGTTCTTCCGGGGTCCAGTTCGCTTCCGTCATACCAGTGAGAATCCTCTCCCCTATGATGTCGTGGTGATTGATGAGGCTTCCATGGTCGCGCTTCCGCTCATGGCAAAACTGGTTCAGGCACTTCCCCGTTACACCAGACTGGTGCTCCTTGGGGACCGTGACCAGCTTGCATCAGTTGAACCGGGAGCGGTGCTTGGGGATATCTCTTCAACAGGAAGTTCTCCACGGTTTTCTCCTGAGTTCCGGCTCTACCTGGCCGACGTTACTGGATGTTCTCCGGAAGACACCGGGACGGCAGGTGAACTGCCGGTTCTCGCGGATTCCCTGGTGGTCCTTAGAAAAAACTATCGTTTCGACTTCGGGAGTGCAATCGGCATCGCAAGTCGGGCGATCAACCAGGGTAACAAGGCGGCCGTGCTCGATGCACTTCGTGACGAGACGTCTGGAGAGCTGCTGCGGCGCGATCTGCCCACTGCCGGGACCCTTCATTCCGCTCTGGAGAGCGCCGTGCTGGCAGGGTATCGTGATTACCTCGTGCACAAGGACTGTGCCGCCACGGCCCTTGCCGCATTTGATCGACTCCGTGTCCTCTGTGCCGTTCGAGGCGGGAGCTATGGAGTTTTGGCACTGAACCGTGCCATCGAGGCGTTTGTTGACGGCTCATCGCCTGATCTCGCCGGGTTCGGCATGGTATTGCGGAAGACCGGTCATGATCACCGTAAATGATTATGCCCTGAGGCTTTTCAATGGTGATGTGGGCATTGCCCTGCCTGACCCGGAGCAGCACGGCGCGCTTGCCGTTTTTTTTCCGGCAGAGGATGGAGGAGTTCGCAAGATCTCTCCGCTGCGTCTGCCCGCTCACGAGACGGTGTTTGCCATGACCGTCCACAAGAGTCAGGGTTCCGAATTCGACAGAGTGCTGCTGGTGATTCCGCCAACCGACAGTCTTGTTCTGACCCGCGAGATCCTCTATACCGGCATTACCCGTGCCAGGAGCTCGGTAGAGATCTGGTGTGGTGAGGAACTTCTTGCAGCGGCGGTGACCCGGCGCATCGAAAGGCGTTCCGGGTTGAGGAACGCTTTGTGGGGGCCTTATTGCACGCGAGATTCCGAATAAAGGGAAGCGAATGATTCAGCAGGCGGATCAGAAAACAGCCTATCAGAGTATTGTGGAGATCCTTGCAGAAAGCGGGGTGTCCTACCGGATTCATGGGCATGAGCCCACAAGGACAGTGGATGATGCTGAACGGAACCTTTCCTTCGACGTGAGCAGGATTGTCAAAACGGTGGCCTTCCAGACCCGGAGTGGCGATGTTATCCTCTCAGCGTTGAGAGGGTTGCTGAGAGTTGATTATGCCAGTCTGGCCCGCCTGGTGGGGGTGAATCGCAGGGATCTGGCGGCCCTCTCTCCCGATCAGGTTCGGGAAAAGATCGGGGTCGACCCGGGAAGCGTCTCTCCGTTGTCACTTCGGGCGGAAGCCCTGGTTCTCATTGATGATGATGTGATGGATATCCAACCAACCCTCTACTGCGGCATAGGCCGCCCGGATAGGACCCTCGAAGTGACTCCTGATGTTCTGCTGCGCGTTTGTGGTGGGCGTCGTGGGCAGTTTTTCACGTAAAGAGTAGCTGCACGCTGCTGAAAAATGGTATGGTAAAGGCCATTAACCGGCATCCAGGCAGAATGGCCGCAGATGGTCAGCCGGGGCAGATAGTTTGCCATAGAGGATATGCTGTGGAAGAAAGTGTAGAATTGTGATATATAGAAACACGAATAAGGAGGCTTCACATGAAAACAATCGTTCTTAGTTGCGCACTATTGCTCGTTATTGCCGGCATAATTCCTGTTCATGCAGACATGTATCCAACCGGGCTGACAAAGGCTTCCCCGAGAATTATTCTGGCGGATGCCAATGATCAGAAAACCGGGAGTGCCCGGAACTGTCCGGTAGTGGAACTATATGTCACTTCCTGGTGCGGCTACTGCAAAATGATGGAGAAAGTCCTGGATAAAAAAGGGATTGCGTATACAACCTACGACATTGAGAAGGATGACCATGCTGCCAAAATATATCGCGATCTTCATGGTCGGGGCGTGCCTCTGGTTCGGGTCGGCTCAAAGGTTGTGTATGGCTACGACCCTGATACGGTTATCTCCTATGTAAATGGAAGGTAGTCGTTTCATTGTTTCTTCTATTTCCTGAGGTGAGATCTTTCCCTTGCTCATAAGGTATCTCCGCCGAAAACGGGTATACTTTTGCTTTGCAGCAGGGACATTGCACTTTGGGGGGAATATCTATGAATAAAAAAACATATGTTATCGGGCACCGTAATCCCGACACCGACTCGATAGCTTCAGCTATTGCCTATGCAGATCTGAAAAAGCGGTTAGGGGCCGATAATGTTGTTCCTGCCATGGCCGGTTCACCGAATCCCCAGACTCGTTTTGTCCTGGAACGACTCGGCATCGACCCGCCCAAATATATGGCAGATGTCCACCCCAAAGTTAATCACGTACTGAGCCGAACTCCTATTACCGCGCGGCCGGATATGACCCTGAAGGATTCACTGGAACTTTTTCATCGTCATTCTGTCAGGGTTCTGCCGGTAGTTGACGAGAACAATTTTCCGGTCGGCATTGTTTCCCTGCTCAAGCTTTCAGAGAAATATCTCGTAGCCGGGTCGAATCCTACGCGTACAATTCATGCCACTCTTACCGGAATTGCAGCCTGCTTGAAGGGAACCTTTCTTGTCGGAAACCCCGATTCCCCGGTTGAGCAACTGCATCTTTTTATTGGTGCCATGCTGGAAGAATCTTTTTCAAGTCACCTGGATGGCTATGAACCTTCTTCTCTGCTGATCATGACGGGTGACCGTCGAACTATTCAGGAGGCTGCCATTGAGCGCCGTGTCCGGTTGCTGGTGATTACCGGAGGTCTCTGGTGTTGAGGATGATCTTCTGGCCAGGGCCCGAAAAAATGGTGTCTCGATCCTTTCCACCACCTTCGATACGGCAACAGCTGCAGGCTTGGCAAAGCTTGCCACCCCCCTTTCGCAGTTCGTTGAGAAAAAATTTTCCCGGATCGGAATCGGCGAGCCTCTCGAGCATCTGCGCCTGCGCCTCCTCCAAGGCGGTGAGTCCGCAGTGATTGCCGTGGAAGAGGATGGGACACTTGCCGGAATTGCCACAAAATCATCTTTGCTTGAACCGGTGCCTTTTGCCTTGATTCTTGTGGACCACAACGAACTGGGACAGGCTGTGCCTGGGGCGGAGTCGGTGGAAATTCTCGAGGTCATCGATCACCACAAGCTCGGAAATCCCGGAACGAACCTTCCCATTGCCTTTATGACTGCACCGGTAGGAAGCACCTGCACGGTTGTTGCTTCCCTTTACCGGGACAAGGGTGTAATTCCGGAGCGCAACATGGCGGCATTGCTGATGGCAGGGATCCTCTCCGATACGGTCATTCTTCGCTCTGCTACAACCACCGACCGGGACAGGGACCTGGTTGTCTGGCTTGAGGAAATTGCCGGGCTCGATCATGGCGATTTCGGCAGGGAGATATTTACCGCCTGTAGTGGTTTTACTCCCCACCCTTCACTTGAAGAGGCAATTCGGTCCGATTTCAAGCACTTTACTGTTGGTAGCACGATTATTGGTGTAGGACAGGTTGAGGTTGTCGGCTTCGAAGAGTTCCATGGTCTCAAAGAGGATCTGCGCACTGCGCTGAAACGAATCCGCTCCGAGGAGCGTCTTCCCCTTGCAGGCCTCATGGTCACTGATATCTATACCGAGACAACCCTGTTTTTAGTGGAAGGGATGAACCAGATAGCCCACGTCATGGGCTATCCCCAGTTGGAGCCCCAATTGTATGAACTGAAAGGGGTCATGTCCCGCAAGAAACAGTTGATTCCCCATCTGCTGAAGGTTCTCACGTCTCTCTGAAAGAAAGGGGCGCACGTATGTCCGCGCTCCCCTGTTCTCTCATTCTCGGGGTTGCCTTGTTAGTGTCGCGAATGGTTGTGCAGGTGGTTTTTTTTGGGCAGCCGAAATCCAGGTGAGCAAGGTCTTTGCCTGGCTGATGAGAGAGGGTGGGGCAAAGTGTTTCTTTAAAGCTCAGGGTCACGGAGTGCCGCTGAACGTGATGGGCTGTATTCCGGATAATGGTGCGAGAGGCAGTCGGGGCACAATCCGTGGGTGAAGAACAATTCGCTGTGCTCCGTGATGTACGATTCTATCTGTTTCCAGTACCCCTGGTCATCCCTGACCTTTTTGCAGAAGCTGCAGATTGGAAGCAACCCACTTAAAACCTTTACCTCGGCCAGTGCTTTCTGCAATTCCCGTATAATTTGATTCCGCTCCATCTCTTCCCGTTTTCTCTCGGTGATGTCCGACGCAATTCCCTCGATGGCAAGCAGTTCCCCCTGATCGTCTTTGAGGAGAGAAGCTCTAAGGTGCAACCAACGGATATCCCCCCGTTTATGAAGAATGGGGAAGGTGAATTCCTCTGGTCCGGTTTTCTGGAGAAACTTCCTGAATTTGCGCTTGAATTTTGCCAACCATGCGGGCTGAATAATATCAAGCAGGAAATACGGGTTACGATACCAGACAAGAGGAGGGTACCCGGTTATTTTCAGAACAGCCTGACTGATATGTTCGTACGTGCCGTCGGTGAGTGATAGCCGGAAAAGGATGTCCTGTGTGTTTTCCGCTATCCGGACAGCACTATTCAGATGACTCTGTGTGTCTAGAGACACGCTCCTTGTTTCGGAGATATCCTGAAGGAGGCAAACTACTTTTATGGCCTTGCCATTTGTATCAAACATCGGGGTGAACGTGAAACGGTGCCCGGTGCATGCCTTTGTGGAGATTTCGGTAAAAACCTCTGCCTCCGTCCGCACGTTATCCCGGATAGCTCTGTCCAGGGCTTCCTGCGCCAGTTGTGCATCAGGTTGTGAATAGTATTGAAAATGTTCTTGAATAGAGATGGGAGTAGAGAGTTCGGCCAGTCCAGGGAAATGATTGATTGTGGGTGGCCAGGAGACCATGCCGGTTGCAACGTCATATTCGCCGCGAACGAGTCCGGCAATTTCCAGGATTGTATCGACGTCATGAACTTTTTCGTTTGAAGAACGGATCCACGAGGAATAACTGCCTGCAAAGTGTCTTCCGGTTTTGCGCAGCAGCGATAAAGATCCCGCTGCAACTGCCTGGACGGGGTGTCGTATGGGATTTTTATCCATAAAGATGATTCCCTGTGTTTGCAGATGGCAGTTTGATACCCAGGATATGAAATTATATAATCCAGAATTTTTTTATTTGCAATGGTTTTATAAGATTGTTTCACAATTAACTTGCAGGCACCGGTGCCTTTTCGGAGCCATGCCTCTGCACAGGACGTAGTGTATAATTTGCAGCTTTTTTCTAAGTTTCAGGATCAATGAAGGGGAGGGCAGTCAAGTATCTTTGAAGGTCTGTCATGGTTTTGAGTGGGAGAGAAAAAGGGCGCCTGGTTGTGAAAGCAAGGCGCCCTTTTAGATGTTGTGCGAATAGTGTCCTTTCCATTACGTCGCAAGGAAAGTTCTTACTTTCTCAGGTTATAGAAGACATTTTTTCCTTTGAAAAGGGCTGTTGAGTCCAGTTCGTCTTCGATGCGGAGAAGCTGGTTGTATTTGCAGACCCGGTCGGTGCGGCAGAGGGAGCCGGTCTTTATCTGGCCGGCGTTGACAGCCACGGCAAGGTCCGCAAGGGTAGTATCCTCGGTTTCCCCGGACCGGTGGGAAATGACTGCAGTGTACCCAGCCGTTTTTGCTGTTTCAATGGCATCGAGGGTTTCAGTCAGCGTCCCGATTTGATTGAGCTTTACCAAAATAGAGTTTGCCACACCTTTATCGATTCCCTTCCGCAGAGTTTTTGCGTTGGTTACGAACAGGTCGTCACCCACCAGTTGAATCCTTTTCCCCAGACGGTCGGTTATCTTTTTCCAACCATCCCAGTCGTTTTCCGCCATGCCGTCCTCAATGGAAATGATGGGATAGCGGTTTACCAGGTCTTCGTAAAAATCTATCAACTGATCGGCGGTTTTTTGGGGTGTTTTTTCGTTTTCCAGAAAATATGTGCCGTCTTTGAATAGTTCGGAAGAGGCAACGTCAAGTGCCAGAAGAACATCATCTCCAGGTTTGTATCCGGCATCTTCAATCGCTTCCATGATGACCTGGAGAGCCTCTTCGTTGGAACCAAGATTCGGAGCGAAGCCTCCTTCATCCCCAACGGAGGTATTGTAGCCTTTTTTCTTGAGCACGCTTTTCAGTGAATGAAATATTTCGGCTCCCATGCGAAGCGCCATGGAGAAATTCCGAGCACCGACAGGCATGATCATGAACTCCTGAATATCAACATTGTTGTCGGCGTGGGCACCGCCGTTCAGGATATTCATCATGGGAAGCGGCAATTCTCGCGCGTTTACGCCGCCAATATAGCGGTAAAGGGGGAGCCCGAGTACTTCTGCCGCTGCTTTCGCAACTGCGAGTGAAACACCGAGGATGGCATTTGCACCGAGGTTGCTTTTACTTTCAGTTCCGTCCAGTTCGATCATGCGTGCATCAATACCTGCCTGATCAGTCGCGTCCATGCCGATAATCTGGTCCGCTATTTGGGAATTCACATTGTTGACAGCGGTGAGAACTCCTTTCCCGAAGTATCTGGCGTTATCGCCGTCTCTCAGTTCCAAGGCTTCCCGCTCACCCGTGGAGGCTCCCGAGGGCACGGAGGCTCTGCCGGTAACCCCCGACTCCAGGAGTACTTCCACTTCCAATGTCGGGTTGCCTCTTGAATCAAGAATTTCCCGTGCATACACATCAGCAATAGTGCTCATTATTGTCTCCTTTGCTTCGGGGCACATGCCCCTGTCCTGAATCGAACATTTTATATCACAATAAATCCAAATGGGGAAGATGTACAGCGCTGGAGACATTTAAAAGTGTTTGTGGGAACTGAATCTGTGCGCTCTCACCAGGGGGATGTTTACGTTGACAGGCCTGCCAGAGAAAGATTATAGTTATACCTTATTTTCTACAAAGCTCCGGTTTTTCAGTGAGGTTCCAGAAATAGGGTATGCCCTCCGATACTTCCAAAGGTAGTAAAGAAATGAATAGAGCTGCTATGCTCGTTTTGCGGGGGAGGCGTTTGCTTGACTCCCTCCATGACCGGTGCTTTAACGAAAGAAACGAAAAGGTGACCCAGACGCTGCTCCTTCTGGCGACCGCTCTCATCCTTACCGTACTCATTGTTCCCGGTCAACGCTTCCATAGCGCCCAGTATAATGCCGGGGAAATTGCTCCTGCGGATATCAAGGCTACCCAAAGCTATCTTCTGGAAGATCCCTCCCTGACGGAAAAAAAGAGATCAGAGGCGGAAAAGTCAACGCCCTTTGTCTACAATTTTATTCCCGCTAAGGGTGACGATCTGAAGAATCGTTTCGCGCGGGGATTCGCTCTTTTAAATAATTCGCGATCTCAGGACAATACTGGCCGTGTGCAGTTACTGAATGAGCTTTCCCAGGAATTCGGCTGCCCCGTAACCCCGGTGGAACTTGCTTCCCTGGAAAAGATTCGTAATACTCGAGCTCTGCTGGCTGAGATTGGCAGAGTGGCTGACAGTATTTATCGCTACAAGCTTGTGAACGACAAGACGGTGTTCAACGAAGACCGTCGGCATGGCATAGTGCTGTATGAAAGCCGGTCGGGTCGCCTGTTTGGAGCCGGGGACGCATCCATAACAGCAATTGACCTGAAAGATGCTGCGGGTATTGTCAAAGACATGCATGTTTCCGGCATTGACCGAAAAGAGGCTGCGGTAGTCAAAGGTCTGTTTCTCAAAGCACTCAAGCCGAACCTTATCCGAAACCAGACTGCGACAGATGCAAAAAGGGCTGAGGCGAGATCATCCATCCTTCCGGTTGTCTATCAGATCAAACGGGGAGAAATGATCGTTCGCGAAGGAGAACGAATCTCCGATGAGCAGGCCATCAAGCTGAACAAAATCTACAGTTCCTCCCAGGGCATCAACAGATTTTTGGCAGCCACCGGGATATTTATCCTGATTCTCGTTCTGTTTTATTTTCCCTATCGTTTCGGAAGAAAGAACATTCGGAAATTCAACCCGGCCCTCAAGGATCTTCTGTTTCTTTCCCTCGTGACAATCCTGCTGTTCCTCTTTCTGAAATTCGCCTTTATCGTTTCTTCGACAATGGGAATTCTTTTTCCACAGATCGGCACCGAAGACTACTTTTATCTCCTGCCATTTGCCGCCGGGGCCATGATTGTCAGGATAATCCTCAACTCCGAAGTTGCCATGGTGTACTGTGCGGTTACGGCTCTTCTCCTCGGAGTGCTTTTCAATAGTAATCTGGAAATAGTTATTTATGCATTGATGGGCGGGATAATCGGTGCCCATGGTGTGCGTCAGTGCCAATATCGGGGGACCATCTACACCGCAGGGCTAAAGGTCAGTATCGTGAACCTTGCTCTTGCCATTCCCTTCCAGATCCTCTCCGACAGTCTCTTTACCTCTCAAACTCTCTATATCCTTGTTTTTGCACTAGTGGGCGGAGTCGTTAACTCCATTGTAGTCGCCGGAACCGTTCCGGTTGTTGAGAACCTTTTTCATTATACGACCGACATCAAATTACTGGAACTGGCAAGCCTCAATTCCCCCGTTCTGAGAGAACTGATGATACGGGCTCCTGGAACCTATCACCACAGCATTCTCGTCGGAACTATGGTTGAAGCTGCTGCGGAGGCAATTCATGCCAATCCTCTCATGGCAAGGGTTGCGGCCTATTACCATGATATCGGCAAGATAAGCAAGCCACTCTATTTCATAGAGAACATGTGCGGCGGTGATAACAGGCATGACAAGCTTTCACCGAGCATGAGCGCACTGATTCTCATATCCCATGTAAAAGAGGGAGTGGAACTTGCCAAGGAGAAACGTCTTGGTGTGCCGATTATCGATATTATTCGTCAGCATCATGGAACTGCTTTGATAACCTTTTTCTACCAGAAGGCAAAGAGTGCGGAAGACCCTGATGCAAGAAACGTGGAGGAGCGTGACTTCCGCTATCCCGGCCCCAAACCGCAGACGCGGGAAGCCGGTCTGGTTATGCTTGCCGACTGTGTGGAGGCTGCCTCCAAGACCCTGACTGACCCAACTCCTTCCCGAATCCAGGGAATGGTGCAGAAAATCATCAATAATATTTTTATCGACGGCCAGCTTGAGGAATGTGAGCTGACCCTGAAAAATCTCCATGATATTGCCAATAGTTTTAATCGGATACTTTCCGGGATTTACCATCATCGGATCGATTATCCTGAACCGGCATTCAAGGTGAGCGGAAGGAAGAAATCTGTTGAAGATAGTGATAGGGAACAGGCAAAGACGCCATCGGGTAGAGGTGAAGAGGATAAGAAGGTTGGCGGAGAGGACCTTAAACGCCTTGGGATTCATCGATAGCGAGCTTTCCGTTACGATCGTGGGTGACCAGAGTATTCGCCGATTGAATCGCGACTATCGTGGCTTTGACAAGCCGACGAATGTTCTTTCTTTTCCCATGTCCGAGGGGGATTTCCCGGACTTGAATCCCCAACTCCTTGGTGATGTGGTTATTTCCGCCGACACTGCTTTTCGCGAAGCGCAGGAGCAGGGAATCCCCTTTTTCGAACGTCTCGGTTTCCTGCTCCTTCATGGAATTCTCCATGTAACCGGCTATGATCACGAGAGGTCCGGCGAAGCCGAGGCGAAACGAATGGAGAGAAAACAGCGCCAGTTGTTCAAACTCTTGAAGGGCGAAGGGTTCTTGTCGGATACCTCTTCGAATTCGAGTCCCCTGGGTACGCCGTGAAGCCGACACGATTCACTGATTCCGTAAATTGTGCCATCGAAGGGATTATCTACGCTGTCAAGCACCAGAGACACATGCGCAATCATTTTCTGGCGGCTCTGGTCGTTCTTGGCGCAGTACTTTTCTTGCGGGTCTCCAGCCTGGAATTTATTCTGCTTGTAGTCTCCGTGTCTTTTGTCCTCTTTGCCGAATTGATGAACACTGCAATCGAACTGTGTGTCGATCTGGTGTCTCCCGACTACCATCCCATTGCAAAGGCGGCAAAGGATGTGGCTGCCGGCGCGGTGTTGACCGCTGCGGTCGGGGCGGCAATCATGGGCTATCTGATCCTTTCCCGGTATATATTCCCATTCTTTAAGGAGGCTCTTGGCATGATCGGGACCCCGACGGAGACGGCGACTCTGGTTGCCGTCTTGAGTGTCGTGATAATGGTGGTAATTTTAAAAGCATGTGCCGGTAAGGGAACTCCCCTTGAGGGAGGAACAGTCAGCGGCCATTCTGCAGTTGCTTTTGCCATTGTTGCGGCGGTGTCTCTTACCACCCAGGATCCGATCAGTTCATTGCTCACACTGGTTCTGGCAATAATGGTCAGTCATTCCCGGATAACTCTTGGTTATCATACTCTCCGGGAAGTTTTACTCGGCGCAATCATCGGAATGGTCCAGTCTCTGGCCGTGCTGTTGATCTTCATGAAACTGAATTAGTTACAACTGCTGGACGGAGCTTTTCCGTCCGCCGGAAATAAGTGCATTGTAGCGGTGGAATGTTACCATTCGCGCTAACGGAGGATTAATTCGATTGGAAGAGGGTCCCGGAAAAAAGAAAACGGTGTATGGGGTGCTGCTTGGCTGGTTTGCTTCCGGTCGCAAGAAGATAACAGAAGAAGAGATCCAGGAAGTTATTACTGCCGGAGAAGAGGAAGGACTCATCAACCCTGAAGAGAATGCGATGATCCAGTCCATTTTTCATTTTCGGGACACCGTGGTGCGTGAGATCATGGTTCCCCGCAATGACATGGGATGCATCGATAGCAATGATACCATTCAGGAGGTCCTCTCAAAGATAATGGCTTTCGGCCATTCCCGGCTTCCTGTCTATGAAGGCACCCTTGACAACATTGTGGGACTGGTCTATGCGAAGGACCTGTTGAAGTACTGGGGAATGGACATTTCCGCCTTCGAGCTGAAAAAAATACTGCGGGTGCCCTACTATATCCCCGAGACGAAAAACCTTGAAGAACTGCTTCAGGAGTTCAAGCGAAAACGCGTTCATATGGCCATTGTTATTGACGAGTATGGCGGGACTTCCGGATTGGTGACGATCGAGGATCTGCTGGAGCAGATTGTCGGTGATATCCAGGACGAGTATGACTTGGAAGAAGAATGGCTTATTCCGCAACCTGACGGAGCCATTGTTGTTGATGCCCGTCTGCCCATAGAGGACCTGGAAGAGCACCTGGAAATTGATATAGAGCGGGAGATGTTTGATACGGTCGGGGGATTTATTTTCCATCTGACGGGAAGGATACCTCACTCGGGAGAAGTCGTGGAAAATGACGATATCCTGCTGACGATCCTTGATGCAGATGAACGCAAGATCCGAAGGGTACGCATAGAGCGGAAGACGGGACCTGCTCCGGAGTCGGTCGACAAATGACGCCTAATTGCTGTACCATGAAAAACCTTGCTTCGAACAAGGCATTGGGCTATCTCCTTGCTGCACTTACCGGAGTCCTGCTGACATTTTCCTTCCCGAAAGCGGAAATTTCATACCTGGCCTGGTTCGCCCTCGTACCTCTTCTGGTGGCGAGCGGGCAAAAGAGTCCGGTAAAAGCAGGCCTGCTCGGTTTTGTCGCCGGTTTGGTTGCCTATGGTGGGATTCTTTACTGGATTAATATCGTAGTTACCACCTATGGTAAACTGCCGCTGGCGGTAAGCCTGGCAGTGTACCTGCTGCTGGTTGCCTATCTGGCTTCATATTTTTTCGTCCTGTTTTATCTGGCTCGGAAGGCGGAACTTCGAGGGGTTCCTGTCGTTGTCTCAGTTCCCTTTCTCTGGGTCGGTTTGGAGTTTCTCCGCTCATTCCTTCTGAGCGGTTTTCCCTGGGCAAGTCTCGGATACTCCCAGTATCGGATCCTTCCTCTTATTCAGGTGGTTGATATTACCGGGGTCTATGGGATAAGCTACCTCATTGTCCTGGCTAACTGTGTTGTTTATCTGGCCATCAAGGGGATGAAAAGTAAAGAGAGCAGGGCGTACCCTTACCGGAGTGCAGCTGTTTTCTTTGTTCTTCTGGCAGCGGTTCTGCTCTACGGTACTTTCCGGCTGCGCCAGGAGCAAGTGGGAGTTCCCTTGAAGGTAGCCCTGGTTCAGGGTAACATTGACCAGGGAATCAAATGGAACCCTGCCTTTATGGAGGAGACCCTCTCGATCTATGAACGTCTTTCCCGGCAGGCCGCTGCAGGTGGGGTGGATCTCGTTGTCTGGCCGGAGAGCGCGGCTCCCTTCTATTTTCAGGAGCCGGGGCAGCCGACTGATCAGATTACTTCTCTGGCGCGCGAGCTACATGCCCCGCTCATCTTCGGCAGTCCAGCCTTTGACGATAATGGGCCACGCAGAAGGTATTTCAACAGTGCATTTCTCGTTTCTTCTTCCGGTGAGGTTCTTGGCCGCAGCGACAAGATGCATCTCGTACCTTTCGGGGAATATGTTCCGCTGGCAAAATTACTTCCCTTTGTGCATAAACTGGTGGTGGGTGTCGGTGATTTTTCTCCCGGGGATTCCCTGTCAGCTCTGAATATTGGTAAAGGCAAGGTCGGTGTTCTTGTCTGCTTTGAAGGTATCTTTCCCGAACTGTCACGTCGCTATGTTCGCGAAGGGGCGCAACTTCTGGTCAATATTACCAATGACGGCTGGTACGGAAGATCATCCGCTCCCTATCAGCATCTGTCAATGGCGGTGTTCCGGGCGGTTGAGAATGGTGTCCCGCTCGTTAGGGCGGCAAATACCGGAATATCGGCAATTATTGATAAAAAGGGGAACATTTCCCATACAACCCCTCTTTTTAAAGAGGCTTTTGTCACAGGAGAGGTGATCCTGGGTAAGGGCGGCACGATCTATACACGGATCGGAGATGTCTTCGCACTCATGTGCCTCGGTATCTCCATAATAATAATCTTTCTTGGTTTCCGGAAATCACAGTAATCAAAATCCATGAGGAGTAAAGAATGTTCAGAGAAGAAATTGCACGAATCGAAGATCTGGAAAAGCGCATTTTAGCTCTCCGGGGGTCTCTTTGACATAGATCGGAAAAGGGAGGACATCCAGGAGATGGAGGCGCGTATTGCCGCTCCCGACTTTTGGGACGATGGCGATGCTGCTCAGAAAATGCTGAAGGAGCGGACCTTCCTGGAAAAAATGGTCGATGGCTGGGACATCCTCCAACGAGACAAAGAAGATGCCAAGGTTCTCATTGAATTGGGGGGAGAGGTTGAGGATGAAGAAACCCTGGCAGAAGTAAAACTCTTGATTGACGGCTTGGAGGAAAAGGTCTCTCATGCCGAATTCCAAAGGATGCTGTCAGGTCCCCATGACAAGAATTCCTGCTTTGTTTCCATCACGGCCGGAGCTGGTGGTACCGAGGCCCAGGATTGGGCTGAAATGCTGCTGAGGATGTATCTCCGCTACTGTGAAAAGAAAGGCTGGCGAACGGAAATAACCGACTATCAGGCCGGTGACGAGGCAGGTGTCAAGGGGGTTACCTTCACGCTGGATGGCGAATACGGTTATGGCTATCTCAAGGCAGAAGTCGGTATCCATCGACTTGTTCGCATTTCCCCTTTTGACGGCAATGCCCGAAGACATACCTCTTTTGCGTCCGTCTTTGTTTTTCCCGAGATAGATGACGATATCGATGTCAGCATTTCCGATGCAGACCTTCGTATCGACACCTATCGATCCGGCGGTGCCGGGGGCCAGCATGTGAATACTACCGATTCGGCTGTCCGTATTACCCACATCCCGACCGGGCTCGTGGCCGCCTGCCAGAATGAACGAAGTCAGCACATGAACAAGGCAACCGCCATGAGGATGTTACGGGCAAAGCTCTATGAACGTGAACTGGAGGAGCGGGCAGCAAAAGTGTCTGAAATCGGAGGGGAGAAAAAAGAGATCGGCTGGGGAAGCCAGATCCGTTCCTATGTTCTCCATCCCTACCGGATGGTGAAGGACTTGCGGACCGGAGTCGAGTCCGGAAATCCCGATGCGGTTCTGGACGGGGAACTGGATGCATTTATCATTGCATTCCTAATGGGTGTCAGCAGGAATGATCAGGAGGGTGTTCAGTAATGATTGTACGATGTTTTGTCCTGACATTTTGTCTTCTTGCAATAGTTGCTGGATACGGCTGCGCTACTACTGTTGCCGGCGGGATATCCAAGCTTGGCTACTCGATTCAGGTTGGCGCATTTTCCGATGTGAAAAACGCCGAAAGGCTTACCACAAAACTTCAGAATCAAGGCGTTGATGCGTTTTACTTTAAAAAGGAAAGCGGACTGTTTGCCGTCAGGTTTGGAGATTTTCCCACACACCAGGCAGCACGTCGTGCTGCGAAGAAAATTGTTGCAGAACATGGTATCGATTCGTTCTTCATTGCACCACCCTTGAAAAGAAACCTCGTTGTGGAAAAGGAGTCGACTTCTACGTTGCCGATCGAAAAGCCGCCTCGGAAGCAGAACCGTGACGATATGGGGGTAATTGCTGCCCGCACCGCCGAGAGATTCGTCGGAATTCCCTACCTGTGGGGTGGGAACACCGTTGTGGACGGGATGGATTGCAGCGGCTTTGTCCGGGCGGTATATAATCTCTGCGGAGTCAATATTCCCCGCACTTCTGCTGAGCAGTTCAAGCTTGGAAGGAGTGTAGGGCTGGACGAACTCGTTGATGGCGATCTGGTTTTTTTCGGTTCCTCGGATGACAAAATTACCCATGTGGGAATCTTTGTGGGGAGCAACCGTTTTGTCCACGCACCACGCAGGGGCGATGAAATCAAGATTTCACCCTTGCAGGGAAGCGGGTATTTCAAGAAATACGTGGGTGCCCGCAGGTATTTATAACCTGATGGCGTCAATCTTCCGCCAGTCCAGCTGTCATTCCCGAAGCGATTCTGATCGGGAATCCAGCTTCTAACCGACTGAAATCATGGATCCCCGATAAGACATTCGGGATGACAAGTTCAAGCTGAGAAACGTTCTGGTTTTTAATAAATGCACCTTACGAAGCCATACATTTACAAAGAAGAAAGGTATGTATGGCACTGATTAAACCCTTCAGGGCATTACGCCCTCATGAAAAAAATTGTACAACAGGTTGCTGCTCCGCCCTATGATGTGATGAGCGTTGCCGAGGCCCGCTCCATGGCTGAAGGGAACCCCTTCAGTTTCCTTCATGTATCGAGGCCGGAAATAGATCTTCCCCTTGAAATTGATCCCCATGATGAATCTGTTTACCGTAAGGGGCTGGAAAATCTCGAGGGCTTTATTGCCGGGGAGATCCTGGTTCAAGACCAGGAAGAGCGCTACTATATCTATCGCCAGAAAATGGGGTCCGTCATACAGACCGGCCTTGTTGCGTGTGCCAGTGTTGACGACTATCAGAGTGGTCTGATCAAGAAGCATGAACTGACGAGGGCGGACAAGGAAGAGGACAGGGTTCTTCATATCGATTATCTTGATGCCAATGACGAGCCTGTTTTCTATGTCTACCGGAATTCTTCCGTCATTAACACTCTCATGGCCCGATTAACCGAGTCAGAACCACTCTACAACTTCACAACCGAAGATTTCGTGGAACATACCATCTGGGCAGTTTCCGATAGCAAAACCATCCAACAGATTGGTGAGCAATTTGCCCGTATCGAAACCCTGTATGTTGCCGACGGGCACCACCGCAGCGCTGCTGCGAGCAGGGTGCGGGAGCTGCGAAAAGCCAGAAATCCCGACCATACCGGTACGGAAGAATACAATTACTTTCTCACCGTCATTTTTCCCGATAATGAAATGAATGTCATGGCCTATAACAGGGCGGTACAAGATTTGAATGGACATTCCATTGTAGAGTTCATTACCTTGGTGGGGCAGAAGTTTGATATTACCCCTGTTTCGACCCCCGTCACGCCAGCTCGGCGCCATGATTTCGGTATGTACCTCTCCGGGAAATGGTATTCCTTGACGCCCAGGCATGACTTGGTTGACGAAGACGATGCCGTAAGCTGTCTTGATGTTTCCATCCTTCAGGATCACTTGCTGAGCCCGATCCTTGCAGTGCGTAACCCGCGTACCGATCAGCGGATACATTTCGTGGGGGGAAGTCGCGGAACGGAAGAATTGGTCAAGCTGGTGGATAGCGGCGAGTACCAGGTTTCCTTTTCCCTGCACCCAACCTCCATCAATGAGCTCATGTCACTGGCGGATGCCGGTAAGATCATGCCGCCGAAATCCACCTGGTTCGAACCGAAACTTCTGAGCGGCTTGTTTCTCCATCGTCTCTCCTAAGACGGTTTATGAGGCTGGTATGACTTCCCGGAGATTTTGGCTCTTCAAGTCCGAACCCTCCTGTTTCTCTTTCAGTGACCTGGAAAAGCGGCCGGAAGGAACCGAGCCGTGGGACGGCGTCCGCAACTACCAGGCCAGGAATTTCCTGCGTGATGAGATCAAGGCAGGGGATGGCGTGCTTTTTTATCACAGCAGCATTTCCCTGCCTGCCGTAGTTGGTACTGCGGTGGTCGTCCGGAATGGCTATCCGGATACTACTGCCTTGGACCCTGAAAGTGATTCCTACGATCCGCGGAGTACACCGGAGATGCCCATCTGGTATCGGGTCGATATTCGTTATGAAAAACCTTTTGTTCACCAGGTAACTCTGGAAGCGATCAAACGACACCCGCTTCTAGTCGGCATGGAGTTGCTCCGCAGGAGCAGGCTGTCCATTCAACCGGTAACAAGGGAAGAGTGGGACGTAATTATATGTCTAGGGGGTATCGCCCAATAGGCTTGTCTCTTAAATCAGAACTTTTCCGGGTGGTTAACCGATGCTGATGGAGGGTTTAATGAGAATTCTCGTTGCTGCTTTCCTTGTCGTAATCTGGTGTTATCCTGCCTTGGCTTCCGGAGAGAAGCACATCCTTTTCCTGGATGGCGCCCGTATTGAGCTTGAAATTACTGCCAGGAAGGGAGTCATCGATATTCCTCTTCCCTCTGCGATGCTGCCTGATTCGTTCAGGGTCAAGCCACTTGGGAGTGCCACGGTTCTTTGGGTTGAGATTGGCCCCGCCCCAGTGGATGAAAAGGTCGCTGAAAATTTGACTGCCCTGGAAGAACGAAGGGAAGTCTGTCTTGATCGCTTGAGAAGCCTTGATGGGCGAGAAGCAATCTTTAAGGCTGCCGCCAAATCCCAGAGTGGTCGAGCTTTGAGAAAAACCAAGAACAATCCTGATCCTCTCGGGTCGATTCGCACAGGAACCCGTTATACTCTTACCCAACTGGACGAAGTTTCAGCTGCCAGACGGCAAACCCGGAAGGTTCTTGCAGAAGTGGAGACACGGATCGCCGCGTTGGAGAAACAGTCAACGCAACGAAACATTGCACGGATGTGGTTGTCACAGCCTGACGGAAAAGTCATGATCAGTTATCTGGTTTCGAATCTCAACTGGACTCCAAGGTATGATTTTCGTCTCTCCGGAAACGGTTTTGCCGAAATTGCCTTGTGTGCAAAGCTGTCTCCTGCTGAACGTAAAATTTCAACATTGGTGGTTCCACATCAAATGGCAGAATCCCTTGGAAATGAATTTGAAATGTATCCGGTATCCTCGGAAATTACCAGCATAGCAACTTTCAGATTCCCTCTTGCGAAAGAAGAACTGACCAAAGGAGCCGCACCGTACCTTTCCCTTGTCTTCAGAAATTCTTCAACGTTGAATTTACCCTCCGGAGTAGCCAGCGGCTACTGGAATGGGGAGTATTTCGGCACCACAGCTTTTGGCGGATGTCCTGCCGGTAAATCGCTTTCACTTGTTTTTGGAAAACACTAATCAATTTCTCCCCAGGGTTGACGTCTCTCTTTGCATTACATTTCTTCACAAAATATCCGGCAAATCAGAGGACGGGATTCCCCGGAAATAGCGGGTTTCTCGAAAGCGGATCGGTTTTTGGAACGACCTTTTTGCTTGATTAACGAGATGAAATGGGTTAATTTGCGAGTTTATTACAGGTATTACGCAATATATAGCAGCAGAACGGAAAGGTGTGGGACTATTGGAAGAGCTCAGTGAACTTCTCTTGCAGCGACGAAAGAAAGTGGATGCCTTGTGGGAAGCGGGGATAAATCCCTATCCGAATGATTTTAAACCCGAACATACCTCGGAAGACCTGTTCAATTCCTTTGGCCATGTGGAGTCAATTCCCGAAAATGTCGAGGACATCTTTGTTCTTGCCGGGCGTATCATCGCCCGACGATCCTTTGGTAAAGCGGCTTTTGTGCAAGTTCAGGACAGAAAAGGGCGTTTCCAGGTTTATGTAAGAAAGGACACGCTTGGGGAGGGATCGTTCGCAGAATTCGAGACCCTGGATATCGGCGATATCATCGGCGTGAAGGGGCGTCCTTTCCGTACCAAGACCGGCGAGCTTTCACTCCATGCAACTGAAGTGCGACTGCTTACCAAGTCTCTCCTCCCTCTGCCGGAGAAATTTCATGGACTGACCGATGTTGAAACCCGCTACCGTCAACGGTACGTTGATCTCATCGTAAATCCGGAAGTAAAAGAAGTTTTTATAAAGCGTGCCAGGATCATCCAACTCATCCGGGAATTCATGCTGCTCAATGATTTCCTTGAGGTGGAAACACCCATGATGCAGCCGATTCCCGGCGGCGCCACCGCTCGACCTTTCGTAACCTTCCATAATGCCCTGGACATGCAACTGTATCTACGAATCGCTCCGGAGCTCTACCTGAAGCGGCTCCTGGTGGGCGGATTTGAAAAGGTTTTTGAAATAAACCGGAACTTCCGCAATGAAGGTATTTCCGTTCGCCATAATCCTGAATTCACGATGATGGAGTTCTATCAGGCCTATGCAACTTTTGAGGATCTGATGGACTACACCGAGGAACTGTTTTGCTATGTTGCCGGGCAACTTCTCGGCACGCAGGATTTTACCTGCCAGGGTGAGCCCATCAGTTTTCAACGTCCCTGGAAACGCCTGACCGTTAAGGAAGCAATTCTGGAATACGGCACAATTGACGCAAAATCACTGGAAGATCGAGACCTTACCTATATGTATGCAAAATCCATCGGGCTTGATCTTCCCGAGGATGTTGGGTACGGCAAGCTTATCACCGAGATTTTTGAAGAGGTCGCTGAGACAAAACTTATCCAGCCGACCTTTATAACGTCATATCCGACGGAGGTATCCCCTCTTTCCCGGAAAAGCGACAATGATCCGGACGTGGTGGACAGATTCGAACTCTTTTGTCATGGCCGTGAAATTGCCAACGCTTTTTCAGAATTAAATGACCCTGTCGACCAGAAGGAGCGTTTTCTGGCCCAGGTCGAGGCAAAGGATAAGGGGGACGAAGAGGCCCACTTCATGGATGAGGATTATATCAGGGCTCTTGAACACGGGATGCCCCCTGCTGCAGGTGAAGGGATCGGTATCGACCGCTTGGTGATGCTGCTGACGGATTCTCCCTCTATCCGGGATGTCATTCTCTTCCCGCAGCTCAGGAAAGAAGCCAAATAATGGCCTATGAGCTTCTTATCGGTCTGCGCTATCTGAGAGCAAAGCGCAAGTCAACCTTTATCTCAATAATTACCTTCATCTCGACTTCCGGAGTTGCTCTCGGCGTTATGGCCCTTATTGTGGTGCTGGCGGTTATGACCGGTTTCGAGGAAGACCTGACGAACAAAATACTCGGCACCAACGCCCATGTCGTTGTCATGAAGACCAGCGGTGAAATTAACGACTATGCGGCAGTGATGGACAAACTCAAGCGTGTTCCCGGTGTTGTTGCCGCGACCCCTTTCATTTACAGCCAGGTTATGCTTTCCACCGGACAGAATGTTTCCGGTGTTGTTTTGCGTGGAATTGAGCCGGATACGGACGCCCTGGTTACAAATCTGAGTAAATCCATCGTGAAGGGAAATCTCTCCGATCTGGATGCTGCCTCTTCACCCAAGACGGAATCGCCTCCCATGCCAGGCATCGTTATCGGAAAGGAGCTGGCAAAAAATCTTAATGTGTTTGTGGGTGATACCGTTAACGTGGTCTCTCCGTTGGGGAACATAACTCCATTCGGAATGGTCCCGAAGATGAAGAGGTTCCGTGTCGCAGGAGTCTTTAACACCGGGATGTTCGAGTATGACTCGACACTTGCCTATATCGGGCTACACCAGGCTCAGGACTTCCTGTCTCTCGGCAAGGCCGTAACAGGTATCCAGCTCAAGGTTGACGATGTCTATCAGGCAGACAAAATTGCCAAAGCCATTACCAAAGATTTCGGTTATGAATATTATGCCCGTGATTGGATGAGCATGAACAAGAACATCCTTTTCGCCTTGAAGACGGAAAAAATGGTAATGTTCATCATCCTTACCCTGATAGTGCTGGTGGCGGCTTTCGGGATCGCATCGACCCTCTTTATGGTAGTGATGGAAAAGACCAAGGATATTGCTATTCTGAAATCCATGGGGGCGACAGGTGCAAGCATCATGAAGATATTTGTTCTTGAAGGCCTCATCATTGGAATTGCCGGGACAGTAATTGGTGTGCTGAGTGGCCTTCTGATCGCCCATAATCTTGAATTTATAGTTGATTTGGTTAAAAGAGTGACCGGTTTCGAGCTCTTCAGCAGGGATATCTACTATCTCGACCATTTCCCGTCGCAGGTAGTCCCCAGCGATGTGCTCCTGATATCCTTGACGGCGATTCTTATTTCTTTTATTGCAACTCTTTATCCTGCATGGCAGGGGTCGCGTCTCCCGCCTGCCGAGGCATTGCGCTATGAGTAACTGCCTTCTGGAAGTCAGGGACCTCCGCAAGTCATTTCAAACGGACATTTCCCGGATCGACGTCCTCAACGGCATTGATCTTTCTGTCGTGGAGGGTGATACCATTGCGCTGGTCGGGGCGTCCGGGGCAGGAAAGAGTACCCTTCTTCAGATTATCGGCACACTCGACAAGCCCACTTCCGGCAGCGTTTTCTTTCGGGGTGACGATGTTTTTACCCTGAACGAAGGTGCCCTTGCCACCTTCCGGAATCGTTCCATCGGCTTTGTTTTCCAGTTTCACCATCTTCTCCCGGAGTTTACCGCCCTTGAAAACGTTATGATGCCAGCTCTCATCAGTGGCATTTCCAGGGAAGAGGCCAGGAAACCTGCCGTTGCTTTTCTGGAAGATGTGGGTCTTGCCCAAAGGTTGCACCATAAACCGGGTGAACTTTCCGGAGGCGAACAGCAGCGTGTAGCTATTGCACGTGCCCTGGTTCTTTCTCCTGCAGTGCTTCTGGCGGACGAACCGACAGGAAACCTTGATACGAAAACCAGTGAAGAGGTCCATGAGCTGCTTGCAGGAATACAACGAAAAACCGGATTGACGCTTATTATTGTAACCCACAACGAACGTCTGGCCGCCAGAATGGGTAAAACCATACGCCTGGTGGATGGTCGGATTCAGGAGAATGGTAACCCGTGAAACTGTTATTTCAAAAAGACAGCAAATTCCGTTGCGCTCCCGTTACCTTTTTCGTGTTATTCGCATTTCTCTTGAATGCACTGTGTCCCGCTATCCTCTCAGCGGACAACGAAAGAATCAGTGATATTGTCATTACCGGGAATGAAAGCCGAGAATCGGCTTCAATCCTTCCTTTGCTCACGAGCAAGGTAGGGGACACATTCTCCGATGCAAAGGCCAACGAAGATGTTAAGGCTATCTACCGGATCGGTATTTTTCAGGATGTGCAGGTGGAAACTGTTAAGACCGATAAGGGGATTTCCCTTATTTTTACTGTTGTTGAGAAACCGACTGTCCGCGCTATTACAATTACCGGCAACAAGGAGATTACCAGCGACAAGCTTCGGGATGCGATAGATTTAAAAACCAACAGCGTTTTTTCCAGCGGCCTGCTGGCAAAAAGCGTTAAGAAGATCAAAACTCTTTATGCTAATGAAGGGTATTACCTTGCCGAGGTTGATTCCTCAACAAAAAAATCAGGCAAGAACGGCATCCGCGTAACTTTTTCCGTCAAGGAAGGTAACAAGGTACTCATCAAAAAGATTTCCTTCGTGGGGAATACGGTTTTTTCGCAGCGGAAATTGCGAAAACAGATGGAAACCAAGGAGAAATGGTTTCTGTCGTGGATTACCGGTTCCGGAACCTATAAAGAAGATGTTTTGAAAAATGATGTGAATCGAATTGCCGACCTTTACTATAACAATGGCTACATTAATGTGAAGGTTGCAGATCCTCAGGTTACGCTTCTTCCCGACAAGAGCGGACTTGTGGTGAATATCAGCATTACCGAAGGCGAGCAATTCCGGACGGGAACCATCGCTTTTAAAGGCGACCTTCTGGAAAGCAAGGAAGAGTTGCAAAGCAAGGTGAAGCTGAAAAGCGGAGATGTCTTCAGCAGGGAGGCTTTGCGTGGAGATGTTTTTGCTTTGACAGATGTTTATGCGGACAAGGGGTATGCTTTTGCCAATGTCACCCCACTGTCAAAGATTGATCCGGAGAAAAAAACCATTGATATTACCTATGATTTTGAAAAGGGTGATAAAGTTTACATCGAGCGGATCAATATCAGCGGCAACACAAAAACCCGTGACAAGGTTATCCGCCGTGAATTCAGGCTTGCCGAGGGTGATCTTTATAGCAGCACTGCTTTGAAGAGAACCAAGCAGAACCTTTCAAATCTCGGATTCTTTGAGGAAGCGACAATCGCTCCTGCCAAGGGGAGTTCGAGCAACAAGCTCGATCTCAATACCGAAGTCAAGGAAAAGTCTACCGGTCAGTTCAGCATTGGCGCCGGTTACAGTTCTTCGGACGGAATTATCGGCCAGGGCTCAATCCAGCAGAACAACTTCCTTGGTCTCGGTCTTAAGGGAACTCTTTCCGCTTCTCTGGGTGGCAAGACTCAGCTCTACAATATCGGGTTAACCGATCCCTATTTCCTCGATACAAACTGGACCCTGGGGTTCGATGTCTATCGCTCTGAACGAGATTATGAGGATTACTCCCGAAGGGTCACGGGTGGTGATGTCAAGATGGGGTACCGGTTGTCTGATCAACTTTCGACATTCTGGCTGTATAAGTATGAAGTCAAGAAGCTCTACGATTTCTCTACCGCGTATCTTGCCGATCCTGCTCTGATACCAGAGACCAGCGGCACCATCGGATCACTCTATGGCAGCCTCACCTTGGATAAGACCGATTATCGCCTTGATCCAACCAAGGGCTATACGAGTACCGTATCAGCTGAATACGCCGGTCTTGGCGGTAATGAACGCTTTGCCCGTTTTATCGGTCAATCTTCCGTTTTCTTCCCGCTTATGTGGAATACGGTATTTTCCCTTCGTGGTGAACTTGGATACATGATGCAGATGGGCAAGGAAATCCCCATTGACGAGAAGTTCTATCTTGGCGGCATCAGTACGCTCCGTGGTTACAGTTCCCGTACCGTGTGTCCTGTTCAAACAACGTATCTGAAAACTATAAATCCCGTTACCGGCCTGGCAACGACCATCCCGAGCAACGTATTCCTGGGTGGCATCAAAGAAGCGGTTTTGAATGCGGATTACGTTTTCCCCATCATCAAGGATGCCGGTCTCAAGGGAGTGGTTTTCTTTGACGCGGGCAATGCCTATGGACCCGGAGAACAATATTTCTCCAAAGTACTCATGAGTTACGGCCTCGGTGTGAGATGGTACTCGCCCATGGGGCCCCTCAGGCTTGAATACGGCATTCCGGTTAATCCCCGTCAGGGAATTGACAGTTCGAGTGGAAAGTTCGAGTTCTCCATCGGCGGGTTTTTCTGATTACAAACATTTCCTTCCCTGTCTTCCGGTATGTTTATGCTTTGAGCACCCCCAGGGTGTTGCGGTAGTGATAAAGAGTTATTCTATTAGGAAAAGGAGATTTACATGAGAGGGCTTATCACGATTTTTGCGGTGTTTTTGGCGTTATCCTTGCCTGCTGGTGCTTTTGCTGCCGACAACGGCAAATTGGGGTACGTGGATATCCAGAAGGTTCTGAATCTTTCCAACGCAGGCAAGAGCGCAAAGGTTGAATTATCTGCCAAGGTCAAGAAGCATCAGGATGAGATAAATCGGAAGCAGGAGGAGTTGAAAAAACTGAAGGATGTCCTTGAAAAACAGGGGTCAATTCTATCCGAGTCAGCCAAATCCGCCAAGGAAAGGGATTACCAGCAGGCGCTGAAAGAAATCCAGCGCATGCAAAAGGATGCCCAGGATGATCTCCAGTCCAAGGACGAGGAGTTGACCAGGAATATCCTCACCGACATTGAAAAGGTTGTTCAGGACTACGGCAAGAAAAATAACTACAATTTTATCTTTATTAAAAATGACAGTATGATTTATGCTGATGAAGCGGGCGACCTGACTGATCAGATCCTTGCTTTGCTGAATTCCATCAAGAAATAGGGAGGCATCGTGGAAAAAACTCTGAAAGAATTGGCTTCCCTGCTGGGCGGCAAGGTCATTGGAGATGACAGTGCAGTTGTATCCAGCCTTGGTACACTTGATGAAGCAATGGAAGGCCAGATAACATTTCTTGCAAATCCCAAATACGCCGGAAAGGTTGCAACCACGCGAGCCACGGCTGTTATCGTGCCTCCTGGCGCAGAAAGATTTAACCGTAATGTGATTGAAGTGAAGAACCCGTATCTTGCCTTTGCAAAACTTCTCTCTCTTTTTCATGTGAAACCGATTGTTCCCAAGGGAGTCATGGAAGGGGCTTTTGTTGCCGAGACTGCGTCACTAGGAGACGGCGTCACCGTTTATCCTGGTGCCTATGTTGGTGATGGTGTCAAGCTTGGCAAACGTGTCGTTCTCCATCCAGGAGTGGTTTTGTATGAGGGCGTTGAGGTGGGTGATGAAACTATCCTCCATGCCAATGTTACTGTGCGTGAGGGCTGTCGTATCGGAAGCCGCGTTATCATCCACAGCGGTACCGTAATCGGCAGTGACGGCTTCGGCTATGCGCCTGATGGCAAGGCTTATCAAAAAATACCGCAGATCGGAATTGTCGTTATCGAAGATGATGTCGAGATCGGTGCCTCCACCACGGTTGATCGTGCTGCATTGGGCCTGACACTCATTCGTCGTGGCACCAAGATTGATAATCTTGTGCAGATCGCTCACAACTGTGTTATCGGAGAAAACTGTATCATTGTTTCCCAGACAGGTATCTCCGGGAGCACCAAGCTGGGTGAACACGTAACGATAGGTGGCCAGGTTGGGATCGTCGGCCACCTGGAAATTGGTGACAACGTCATGGTGGGAGCCAAATCCGGTGTGCATAACAGTATACCCTCAGGCAGGATTCTCAGTGGATATCCTGCATTCCCCCATAAAGAATGGCTCAAATCGGCCTCCATTTTTCCGAAATTGCCGGAAATGCGCAAAGTTCTCAATTCTCTTGAAAAGAGGATTCTGGAACTGGAGGCAAAGTTGGAAGAAAAGAATTGATGCTATTTTATTGGAGGGCTGAGAATGCTTGATCTGCAAGAGATTGTAAAAATATTGCCGCACCGCTACCCATTCCTCATGGTTGACAGAATTCTTGAAATGGATCCTGGCAAGCGTATTGTCGGGATCAAAAATGTGACAATCAACGAGCCGTTTTTTCAGGGACATTTCCCCGGACATCCTGTCATGCCGGGTGTTCTGATCATTGAATCGATGGCGCAGGTTGCGGGGATTTTGGCCTACCTTTCCTCAAGCGAAGAGGATCGAAAGAAAGTTACCTATTTCCTTGCAATAGACAAGGCTCGTTTCAGGAAACCGGTTCTTCCCGGAGATGTGCTCCGGTTGGAAATGGAGACTACACTGAATCGCAGGGGAATTTGGGGTTTTCACGGCAAGGCCTATGTAGAGGACAAACTGGTGGCCGACGCTGATTTGAAAGCGACATTTGCGGCAGGTGAGTAGGGTGACAATGAAACATTATGTCACTGAATTGCACAAGGTGATGCTACGACCCGGTTTGTCATGAGAGTTGCCTCGGTATGAGGTGATGTTTGGTAAGTTTTGCCGTCACAAGCGGTGATTGGAGATACAGATGATACACCCTACCGCCATTGTGCATCCGGGAGCGCTACTTGGCGCCGATGTTGAAATCGGCCCCTTTGCAGTTATTGGAGAATATGTAAAAATCGGCCGTGGTACCAAGGTCGGCGCCAGTTCAGTGGTTGATGGCTGGACTGAAATTGGAGAGAATAACCAGATATTTCACTTGACGTCTGTTGGGGCAATTCCCCAGGATCTGAAGTACAAAGGTGAAGAAACCTACCTGAAAATAGGCGATGGCAACATTATCCGGGAGTTTGCGACCATTCATCTGGGGACGGTTACCGGAGATGGCGAAACAACGGTCGGTAATAATAATCTTTTTATGGCATATTGCCATGTTGCCCATGACTGTCATATCGGAAATCACGTAATCATGGCCAATGGCTCTACGCTTGCCGGTCACGTAACGGTGGAAGATTTTGCCATCCTTGGGGGACTTTCGGCCGTGCATCAGTTTACCCGGGTTGGAGAAAGTGCCATGTTGTCTGGGGGGGCAATGGTTGGGCAGGATGTTCTTCCCTTTACGGTGGCAAGCGGGAACCGTGCCACATCGGCAGGTCTCAATACCGTTGGCCTGAAACGTCGTGGTTTTTCAGCTGAGGTCATTTCGAATATCAAGAAAGCATACAGGATCATCATACGTTCGGGGTTGCTTCTTGAAGAGTCACTGCAAAAAGTCCGCAGCGAAATTCCGCTATCGCCGGAGATTGAACGTTTTATCGCTTTTGCTGAAAAATCGGGAAGGGGCCTATGTCGCTGAATAATAAGATACGGACTGCCGTTGTGGGGGTTGGTTATCTTGGAGGCTTCCATGCGGAAAAGTATGCCGCGCTTCCGAATTCCGAACTGGTCGCAGTAGTGGACCTGGATCGTGAACGGGCCGAGTCGGTGGCCGTTCGTTTGGGAACAAAGGCTTACTCTAATCATAAAGACATACTGGGAATGGTGGACGCAGTCAGCATTTCAGTTCCAACGCAGTGTCATTTTGATGTTGCCAGGGACTTTCTTCTTCAGGGGACGAGTGTGCTGCTTGAAAAGCCGATCACCACGACCCTGGACGAGGCGGATGAACTGATTCGCATTGCACATGAAACCGGCTCGGTACTCCAGGTAGGCCATTTGGAGCGCTTTAATCCCGTGGTCATGGCGTTGGAGGGTATTCTTACAGAACCAAGATTCATCGAATCCATCCGGATTGCTCCATTTAAAACCCGTGGGACCGATGTCAATGTTGTGCTCGATCTTATGATTCATGATATCGACATTATCCAGCACCTGATCAAATCCCCTATCAAAAGGATTGATTCCATTGGTGCACCGGTATTTACCGAGGAAGAGGATATAGCCAATGCTCGCATCCAGTTTGAAAACGGGTGTGTCGCCAACGTGACTGCAAGCCGAATCAGCCTCAAGAGTGAACGCCGGATGCGGATTTTCCAATCCGATGCCTACATAACCCTTGATTTTCAGAACAAGAAAGTTGCGATATTCCGCAAAGGTGAGGGAGAGATGTTTCCCGGCATCCCGAATGTTGTCATTGACCAGCGTGAGTTGGAACAGGGTGACGTCCTTAAAACGGAAATTGAATCTTTCCTTGCATCGGTGGCTGGCCATACGGAGCCCGTTGTAACGGGAGAAGATGGAAGAAGGGCACTGGAAACCGCCTTGCTGATAAACAAGAAGCTGTAGCATGCTGTGGAGTATTTGCTGCATCGGGCAATTTGCTGATTTGCGAGAAGCTTATCTCTTCGTACTCGTAAGAAAAGTTTCGTGAGATGAGCTTTCTTCGTCTTGCAACAGATTTCCCTTTTGCAGAGTCTTGAATGCTCCAGAGTGGCATTGTTTGACTGAACCTAAACGCACAGTGAATCCGTAAGTTTTTGAATTTCTACCCTTGATACATGTACTATTAATCCTTTTATGCCAGGTGTTTTCAATGATCCCAATGGTTGACCTTAATATGCAGTACCGCACGTTGCAGGACGAAATTGACAGCGGTATCAAAGAAGTTTTTGAAAAATGCCAGTTTATCCTTGGCCCGAATGTAACAGCTTTTGAGACAGAGGCTGCCAGGTATCTTGGTGTACGGCATGCTGTAACCGTTGCATCGGGCACCGATGCCCTGCATCTGGCCCTCGTAGCAGCTGGAATTGGTCCGGGTGACGAGGTGATTACGTCCCCGTTTACCTTTATCGCTACAGCCGAAGCGATTCGATATGTCGGTGCTACGCCCGTTTTTGTCGATATCGATCCGCAAACATTCAATATCAACCCGGAAAAGATTGAGGCCGCCATTTCCCCTGCCACACGTGCTGTCCTTCCCGTGCACCTGTTTGGGCAGCCTGCAGATATGGCTGAAATATCAGCGATCTGTGATAGGCATTCTTTGTTACTGGTTGAAGATTGTGCGCAATCATTCGGAGCCACTACCCTTGGCACCAGGAAGACCGGCACCGTCGGATCTTTTGGCTGTTTCAGCTTCTTTCCTAGTAAAAACCTCGGTTGCTATGGCGATGGGGGGATGGTGACACTTGACTCAGATGAACTTGCCGACAACGTCCGCGTTCTCAGAAACCACGGCAGTCGCCAGAGATACCATCACCATGTAATTGGTTTCAATAGCCGTCTTGATGAAATTCAGGCAGTCATACTTCGAGCTAAGCTGAAACACATCGATGAATACAATGGCAACCGAAGGCGCGTAGCGAAATTGTATAACGAACTGCTTTCTGGGCTCGACCTGGTGGTTCCGCATGAAGATGGCAAGGGAGTTCATGTCTATCACCAGTACACTATTCTTTCTGCAAATCGTGAACGGATAATGAAGACGCTTGCCGAACGGGAGATTGCTTCTGCAATCTATTATCCGATTCCGCTTCATCAACAGGATGTTTTTGCCGACCGCTATAGCGATTGTACGCTTCCCGTTGCCGAAAATGTTGCCCAGCACTGTCTTTCTCTCCCGATCTTTCCCGAGATGTCCGAGGAACAGGTAGCATTGGTTGCCACAGTGGTCAGGCGGTCCTTTGCGTGACAGGGATCTTCCTTCCCGTTCACAAAGACTAAGCCGCGGTTTAAAGTAAAAAGCAATTCAACGAGTACTAGAAGGGGGAAACAAAAATGCACCGATTGACGAGGCAGGTACTACGTCCATTCCTCTTTGTGTTGCTGCCGCTGTTCCTTGCCGCCTGTGGCAACGGTAACAGTTCTACGACTGATTCCGAGGCCCTCGCCCTGATCTCCTCTCCGGTTTTTGCTGAGCATAGTGTCGTTGTCGACGGGACCGTGACGAAATCCTGGGGTGCAAACGGGTACGGACAGCTCGGTATTGGTAACAAGATTAACAAGACTGACACCGGTGGATGTGACTGTGATCACCTACCTTTTCCTCTGTGAGTATCGGTGGCGCACACAGTGTCGCTCTTGATACGGCAAACGGTGGAAATGTCTGGACCTGGGGACTTAACTCCGCGGGACAGCTGGGAGATGGTACGCTCGTGTTGAAGACATCTCCTGTACAGGTACTAACTTCTGTCGGTGGACCAGCCCTTACCGGGATTACGGCAATCGCGGCCGGCGGCAAACATACCCTTGCCCTAGCTGCTGACGGCACTGTTTGGGCCTGGGGATATAATGCCACTGGTCAGCTGGGAGACGGTACCGTTACTAACAGTACCACTCCGAAACAGGTTCCCTCCCTTACCGGTGTCACGGCAATTGCAGCAGGCGGTGATTTCAGCCTGGCACTGAAGAGTGACGGTACTGTCTTGGCCTGGGGAAATAACGGTAAGGGGCAGCTTGGAAACAATACCTTTGGTGCCAGTAGAGTGCCTGTTCAGGTGCTTATGCACGCAACCGGCACCCCGCCGACTCTTACAGGAATCATCGCAATCGCTGCCGGCGGCAGTCATGCCCTGGCCCTCAAGGATGACGGCACCGTCTATGCCTGGGGCTATAACGAGTTCGGCCAGCTTGGTGACGGGACGATAATTTCGAGTTCTACTGCCGTTGCCGTTGATGGGACCGGGCCTGCGGACACCGACAATAAAGTCGTCACAGCCATCTCCGCCGGTCTTGACCATTCCGTGGCGATTGTCGATGGTAACGTTTATACTTGGGGATACAATTACTACGGCCAGTTGGGTGACGGGGCGGAACTGGCGAGCTACCTCCCGGTCAAGGAGCTTCAGCAAGTAGTAACGGATCAGGTCGAACGGGGACGGGAAGCCACTCTCGCTCATGATGTTGTAGAAATCGTTGCTACCGGCCACTATTGTATTGCACGGGACTCTGCCGGCAAGATATGGACCTGGGGGAGGAATACCCACGGTGAGTTAGGCGACGGTACTACAGTGAGTCGCAGCAAAGCAAAAATTATTCTCCCTGCCTCCTGACGACGACCCGGCAGGTTTGCTCAACATTGCTATGTAGCTCAAAAGGTCATTGCGCATTACCAGGCTGTTGAAAAACCGGTGTGGTGAGCCGTCTACTGCGACGAGCGGTATATTCGCCCCAACCCGAAAATGTTTTTCGACAGCATGTTACAGGTTCACTGTTTCCGGGTTTTTTCGGAAGCGTGGATCGCGCAATGACTTTTTCTTTTCTGCTATTATGACTGAAGGAAAAAACCACGGAGGAAACGTGGCGACTAAACGTATCATGATCATAGCGGGTGAGGCATCGGGCGATCTGCACGGTTCTTCGCTGGTCAGGGAGAGTCTTTCTCTTGATCCTTCGCTGCAATTTTTCGGAATCGGTGGTTCACTGATGAGGGCCGAAGGGGTCGAGACCCTGGTTGATGCTCGGGAGATGGCTGTTGTGGGCCTCGTTGAGGTCATTGCGCATTTCCCGACGATCTTTCGGGCATTTCGAAAAATGGAGAGGATTCTCAAGCAGGATCCGCCCGATCTGCTGGTTCTTATCGATTACCCCGATTTCAACCTGCGCCTGGCAAAGGTCGCGAAATCTGCCGGTGTGAAGGTACTGTACTATATCAGCCCCCAAGTCTGGGCTTGGCGGGTCGGAAGGGTCAAGAAAATTGCCCGGCTCGTCGATCATATGGCGGTGGTTTTTCCTTTCGAGGTTTCTTTCTACGAGAAGGAGGGGCTGCCGGTCTCTTTTGTCGGGCATCCACTTGTCGATTCTGTTCACCCGACCATGTCCCTTGAGGAAGCCCGGGATTCTTTCGGAATCGACCCTGTCCGCAAAACCGTAGGATTGTTCCCCGGGAGCAGAAAGCAGGAGATTCGCAAGCACCTGCCGATACTTCTCGAGTCGGCACTCATGCTATCGGAGCGTTTCCCCGACCTGCAGTTCATCCTGCCGCTCGCCTCCAGTCTTGATCGGTCGGATGTAGCACCATACCTTGACTCCTCCGGCGTGAAGGTTATCGTAGTGGATGGCAAGGGATATGATGTCATTCAGGTGTGCGATGCCATTATTTCGGTTTCAGGTACGGTGACGCTGGAGATCGCACTCCTTGGGGTGCCGCTGGTCCTCATTTACCAGGTTTCTCCTTTGACCTACCTGCTGGCGAAGTGGCTGATACGGGTGGATCATGTGGGGTTATGCAATATTGTTGCTGATAAGCGTGTGGTGCGGGAAATGATACAACACCAGGCCACGCCGCTGCTTATCGCTGAAGAGATCGCTCGGATACTGAGCGACTCTTCCTATGCAGAAGGAATTCGATCCGGGCTGGCACTGGTGCGCAATCGTCTTGGCAGTGGTGGCTGCTCTGCTCGTGTTGCCGGGATCGTTCAGGAAATGCTTCATTGAAAGAAAGGGAGAAGTATGGGTTCGCTTAGAAGATTATTTGGTTATACCCTTCCATATAAGAGGTTTATCCTCATATCCATTGTGGGTGCCCTGGGGGTTGCCGGATCCGATTCGTTAATTGCCTTTTCCGTGGGAAAGGTTCTGAAAAAGGTGTTTTCCGAGGATTCCCATCAAATCTCCATATCCTTCGGTCCGATTCTGAGCACGGCTTTTTCCATTAATTCGATGAGCATCTTTCGGCTGCTTCCCATTGCCCTTATTGTTCTGTTCATTTTTCGTGGAGTCTGCCGGTATATCCAGCAATTCTGCATAACCTACGCCGGGCAGCTCGGTGTTCAGGATATCCGGAACGATATCTACCAGCGGAACATGCGCCTATCGCTTCGCTTTTTCAATAACCATCCGACCGGCGTCCTGATGGCCCGTGCTTTGAATGATGTGAGCATGATGCAGAACGGCTTGTCAGAAATCCTGATGAGCGTCTTCCGGGACAGCCTGACAACCATCGGCCTTCTGGGACTTATTTTCTATCTTGACTGGAAACTTGCGATTATCACCCTGATCGTTGTACCGCTGATGATATTTCCGACAAAAATAATCGGTCGCCATATCAAGCGTCTCGCCAAGCTGGGCCTGGAGCGTATAAGTGACATTTCATGTCTTCTGCAGGAAACATTCTCCGGCATTAAGGTCATCAAGGCTTTCGGGTTGGAAGAGCGGGAGATTGACAAGTTCAAATCTGCAAACCTGAGATTTCTGAACTTTGCCCGAAAGACCCTTAAATATGAGGCAATGCATACGCCAATCATGGAGATCATTACTTCGTTCGGAATTGCGGGCGTCATCTGGTTTGGCGGCGGCTATGTGCTTTCCGGCCAAATGGCCGCCGATGCCTTTATCTCCTTTGTCGTGGCAATGGGGATGATTTATACCCCGGTTAAAAAGCTTCTTAATGTTTATTCGCTGTTACAGCGCTCCCTTGGGGCTGCTGAAAGAGTTTTTGAAATAATCGACGAAACTCCGGAAATCACGGACAGTCCAGATGCCGTAAGCCTCCAGAGAGCAAGGGGAGAGGTCGAGTTCCAGGATGTTTCATTTTCCTACAATAACGAACCGGTCTTGTCGAATGTCAGCCTGTCCGCAAAAAAAGGAGAGGTTATTGCGCTTGTCGGCCCCTCGGGAGGCGGGAAGACAACTCTTGTTTCCCTTATCCCCCGCTTTTATGACGTGGGGAGCGGATCGATCAAAATCGATGGCATGGACATCCGCACCCTGAAGGGGATAGATCTTCTGAAACAGATCGCCCTGGTGGACCAGGAAACGATTCTCTTCAATGATACCATTGCCAACAATATCAAATATGGCAAGACCTCTGCCACTGATGAGGAAGTGGTGCTGGCCGCCAAGGCGGCCTACGCACATGATTTTATCTCCGAGATGCCTGAAGGCTACCGGACAAATATCGGCGACCGAGGCGTCCGGCTTTCCGGTGGCCAGAAACAGAGGCTCTGCATCGCGCGGGCCATCCTGAAAAATGCCCCGATCCTCATACTAGATGAGGCAACCAGTGCCCTTGACACCGAGAGTGAGCAGATGGTGCAGCAGGCCATCAACAACCTCATGTCAAACCGAACTACCTTCGTCATTGCCCATCGACTATCAACCATTTTGCATGCTGACACAATTGTTGTTCTCGACAAGGGAGTTGTGGTTGAAAGAGGGAGTCATCATCAGCTTCTGGAATCAAGCGGACTCTATAAAAAACTTTACAACATGCAGTTCCAGGGAGAAGCAAATGATGTAAGGGGTGAGATGGAAGAAGTATAGACCGAAAGCAAAGAATACCCTCTGTCGGTCAACGCGAGATGTCCCGCACATATATTACAATGAAATCTTTTTTCGTATTCTAGCGGATAGTTTTTGATTTTTTACATCTTACTTCTAACGTCTTGCGTCTCACGGCGTACGCGATTAATCGAATGCTCTATTTTTTCTACGATATACTACTCTTTCTGGCGGTCCCGCTGATTATTCCCTATTTCCTGTACCGGTGTATCAGGAGGGGACGGTTCCGCAAGGGTATTGCTGAGCGCCTCGGCTTCCTCGACAGAGAGAAGCGTGCTCGCCTTCAGGGGTGTGAGACCATCTGGGTCCATGCTGTTTCCGTCGGAGAGACAATGGCGGTCAGGCCGCTTCTGAAGGCTCTCAAGTCCCGGTACCCGGAAAAGAAGATCGTGCTTTCAACGGTAACCGAGACGGGACGGAGCATTGCGGAAAGTATCAGTGAAGTGGAAATCTGCATCTACTTTCCCTTTGATTTCGGCTTCGCCGTGCGCCGAATGCTGAAAAAAGTCCATCCATCCCTGATTGTTGTGGTCGAAACGGAAATCTGGCCGAACTTTCTCCGTTGTGCACACCGGTCCGGAATACCGACTGTGCTTGCTAACGGGCGTATCTCCGATAAATCTTTTGGTGGTTACCTCCGTTTTTCCTGGGCATTCCGCCCGGTGCTTGAAAACTTCGATGCTCTCTGCATGCAGACGGAAGAAGATGCCCGTCGGATTATTGCCATCGGTGCACCATCTGACCTGGTCCATGTAGCCAAGAACCTGAAATATGATATGTCCGTTCTAAGGGTTCCTGAGGACAAAAAACGCGCTGTACGGGAGACATACCATATCCCCGAGGGAATGCCGGTGTTTACCGCAGGTAGCACTCACCAGGGTGAGGAGGAGATTGTCCTGGCCGCTTTTCGCTCACTTGTGGAGGAGGGGCGGGAATTTTTCATGGTTCTGGTTCCGAGGCATCCGGAACGGGCAGAAGAGGTTGTAAAGATTGCCGAGCAGACAGGGGTACGTTGTGTACGACGTTCTTCGCTTGCCGGACAAACCGCCCTGTTTCAGCCCGGGGAGGTGCTCCTTGTTGATACCGTGGGAGAGTTGATGGATATTTACTCGGTTTCAGACCTGGTTTTTGTCGGCGGGAGCCTGGTTCCCGTGGGTGGTCATAACCTCCTTGAGCCGGCTTCTCTGGCTGTTCCGGTGATATTCGGCCCTCATATGAATAATTTTAGAGAGATTACCTCTCTGATCCTTCAGCACAAGGGAGGAGTTCAGGTGCAGGACGGTGCCATGCTTGCACTGGTTCTGCGGCAACTGTTTGATTCTGCCGGGAAGCGGTTGAGTCTTGGCGAGAACGGTGCGCGGATCCTGACGGAAAATCGTGGTTCCACAGAACATCACATGGCGGTCATTTCGACTCTCGTGTCGAGGAAGCGAAGCGGACTTCAGGCACCTGCTTCACCCGCATCTCTCGACACAAAGGGGAGTGGTGGCGCATGACCTCCTGCGACAGATACCTTCGGGAGTTGTGGGAAGGCAAGCGGCGCACTGTGGCCGACAAGCTTCTTGTCGCCCTATTGATACCGTGTGCAATCATGTACGGTCTGGTGCTTAGATTGCGGGGATTCCTCTATCGACAGGGGATACTTCGATCTTTTACCTTGGGAGTGCCGGTCATTTCTGTCGGGAATCTTTCGGTGGGGGGGACAGGGAAAACTCCGATGGCAGTTCTGATTGCCCGTCAGCTTCTTGGCAGGGGAAAGCGCGTTGCCCTCCTGTCCAGGGGATACGGGGGTTCAGGAGGCGATGATGTCCGTATCGTTTCCGACGGTTCGCGGATTCTGCTTTCTTCCGCAGAGGCCGGTGATGAGCCTGTTCTCCTTGCGCAATCCGTTCCCGGTCTTATCGTCGTAACCGGGGCTGATCGTTATCGGGCCGGACTTGTGGCATTAGAGCAATATCAGCCGGAAATATTTCTTCTGGATGATGGTTATCAGCATCTTCGAATAAATCGGGATCTTAATATCCTGCTCCTGGATGCGAGAAGGCCTTTCGGCAATGGGTGGACACTTCCCGCAGGCCTCCTTCGCGAACCTGTATCTGCTGTCCGCAGGGCGGATGTTGTGGTCTACACCCGCGCGGACAGTTCAGCCACCTGTCCCGTGATACCCGGAATTCCCGTGTGCCGATCGACCCATCGCCTGGCGGGAGTAGTGCCCCTATCCGGTGGAATACCTTTCCCTTTTTCGGCTTTTGCAGGGAGAAGGGGTGTTGCCTGCGCGGGCATTGCCGATCCTGATAATTTCTTTGACGCTTTGCTTCGAGAGGGACTGGAGCTGTCTGCAACTCTTCCCTTTTGCGACCACTGCCGATATGACGGTGCAGATCGAGCTGTCATCAGAAATGCCCTGATGAAATCAGGGGCGGATTATCTGATAACAACAGAAAAAGATGCCGTCAAACTGGTTTCTTTTCAGGATCTGCCTGTTGATGCCTTTGCTGCTGTTCTGGACCTTGAAATTATCGATCCCGAAATTCTCGAGAATGAGATTGAGAAACTGCTTTAACATTTTGCCCGAGTTATGGCATTATAAATATTTTGTTCGATCTGGTCTGAATCGGAGTGGGCTGGGGTTCTACGCAGAAAACGGTTCAAAGCAGTACACTGGAAATATTCGGGGTGATTTTATGGAACTGGTTCAAGAGTTGCTCGAAATACTCGCTTGTCCCAAATGTAAGGGACCCCTTCAGAATTCCGGAGGGTCGCTTGTCTGCCAGGCCTGCCGATTGGAATATCCAATTCGGAACGGTATTCCGATACTTCTTGCCGAAGAAGCCTCACCGTTCCCTGAGAAGTAGCGGCGCACCGTGACAGATGTTTCTATACCAGAGAGGTCCGGCCGATTATGAATGGAGACAAAAAGCGCATCCTTGTCCTGCGCTACCGTTTTATCGGTGATACCATACTGACAGTTCCGTTCCTGCGGAATTTCGCTATGCCGAACCGGACGCTCATATCGTCTGGGTAGTTGCTCCCGGAACTTCCGATGTTGTGCGGGGGATTCCCTATGTTGACGAACTTGTTTGTTGGGACCCGGTTACCATCCATGCCGACAGTCGCGGAACCCACAAAACCTTTGGCGATAAAGTTCGATTCATCAGGGAACTCCGTTCGCAGCGGTTCGATAAGGTCTATGTCCTGAAACGATCGCTTTCCAGTGCACTGATCGCACTTCTTACCGGTGCTCGTGACAGGGTAGGCTTCGACACGGAGGGGAGAGGTTTGCTTCTCACCAGGCGAGTACCCTATCGCCAGGACCAGCATGAGGTTGAGAATTTCCTCGATGTCCTTCGCGCTGACGGGATTTCCGTCCGAGATGACTACCTGGAGTCCTGGACAACCCCGGAGGAAGAAATTGCTGCAGGCGAGATACTTGCCGGCGAGGGGGTTTCTCCTGCTGAACGGTTGGCTCTGATTCATCCTTTTGCCGCAATTCCCCAAAGGGGATGGCATCTGGAAGATTTTGCCCAGCTTGCTGTTCGTCTCAGGGAACAAGGGCTACGGGTTGCAGTGCTCGGCTCTCCTCGCGAACGGGGAATTTTCGAGTCTGCTCACCATCTTTTCGATGACGATTGTGTCGACCTGGTGGGCAAAAGCAGCATCAGGGTAACAATGGCCTTGCTGCGCAGAGCTACGATTTTTGTCGGGAATGACAGTGGAATCATGCACCTTGCCGCAGCGGCCACAATTCCTCTTGTAGCGTTGTTCGGACCCCAGTCACCTCTGAAATTCGGGCCCTGGAGCGAGCGTGCGAAAATACTCTATACGAATTTTCCTTGTTCTCCCTGCAGACAGAAGTTTTTTACGGAATGCGAACCTTCGCCAAGGATGAAACCGGCCTGTATCGAGGCTATTTCCGTTGAGGAAGTATTTTCTGCATGTTGTGAACTTCTGGGCTGGACCGGGGTGATTGCCGGCAAGGGGTAAGTCGAAGATTTGCCCGATGATGAACGTTCTGGGAAAATCACCATTTGTCGAGTATGGTGAAATGGCGACAGACGCCGTGGCGAGGGGTTCTGGTGCAGGTTGTTAAACCGTCTGTAAGAAATAATGTCATCCTTTCCATAGTATTGTTCGTACTGGTTACTCTCCTGTTTGTGTGGTGGAATCCGACTTTATTGCCATGCGTCTACGGATTCCTTCTTCTTGGAACGTCACAGTCCATGGCAGGAAGGAAAAAATACCGGGTCTGGGTTCGCTGGTTTGGTTGCTCACTCGCTCTTGGACTGACACTTGTTACCCTGTTCAATTACGTGATAGATCCTCTCTGGTGTTTTAATCACAGGAATCGCTGGAACAGGCAGCAGGTCGGCTTCAATGAAAGGCTCCAGAAGACCAATCTGGTAACTTTCAGGGATTTTGATTACCGGAGCCTCCTGATCGGCAGCAGCAGGGTGGCGGTTCTTAATCAGAATTATTTCAAGAGTATTGGGGCCTTCAACTATGCTGCGGCAACTCTGGTGCCCGATGAATATGATGGATATATCAATTATGCCAGGAAAAAGAATGGCCGGAGCTTTTCAACGATACTGATCGGGATGGACTTTTTCGGCACCAATGCAAATTACCGGAAAAGTTTCGAAATTCCCGAACAGTATATCTCGGCTTCCAATTCCTTTCTCTACCGATACAAGATGCTTCTTACGTACGATACGCTCAGATATGCGGAAAACAACCTCAATGCCGGCGGTAGCAAGGTGAGGGGAACATACGACCGTAATAATATTCGAACCCCGAAAATTCACTCCCCGGGGTCACGGGACAGCCTGGTTATGAATCAGCTCATCTGGTACTCTACCTTGGGCTATGGGAAGAGTTATCGCTACGACGAGACGTTGAAGGATAAATTCCGGAAGCTGAAAGCCGATAACCCAGGTTCTCAATTTATCATCTTTACGACACCGATCTCGCAGCCGCTCTTTTGCCTTATGGTCAAGAGCAACCGGTTGCCGGATTATGAAAGGTGGCTGAGAGATCTTGTGGATGTGTTCGGCAGTTTTTACAACTTCATGGACCTCAATACGGTTACCCGTGATTACCTCCGCACTTTTTCCGACTGTGACCATATGAATCCTGAGGCTGGAGCATTACTTGCGCACAGGCTTCTCGGGATTCCCGACACGTCGGTTCCAGCGGATTTCGGAAAACTCGTGACGCAAGACACAATCGAGGAAACAATTGCTTCGATTCGGGAGCAGTGTGCTGCCTGCCGCTAGCGTGGTACCTTTTTCGCTCTTCTTTCGAGGAGCAATCGTATAGATTTTCTGTTTAAAACAAGTTCTTCCTTTCATGGGATTTCCCGGGGAAGAAAGTGTGAAAGGAGTTATCTGTCATGTCATCGCTCACGAGTGATATTCAATACAATATGGGGTATCACTGTACCAGGAAACAGTGTGAGATCGGCAATGCCGAAAAGGTCGCCATGCGTTTCATCACTCCTTCTCTGGAGCGACATGATTACTCTTTTCGCGACATGGATCTCCTTTCCAACCGTTTTGCCAACGTTCTGAAGAAGCTGGGGTTTTCAAAAGGCGACGCTTTCTTTACTTTTTTGCCGAAAACACCCGCACAGTTCATTACGTTCATCGGTGCTCTGAAGCATGAGATAATGGTCGGCACGTTATTTTCCAATTTCGGAGAAGAGGCGATTCTCGACCGTCTTGGCGATGCCCGGGCAAAAGGCGTCATAACAAAAAAGAGTTTCGTGAAAAAAATAACTGCCGTCCGTTCCAGGATGCCGGAGCTGCGCTACCTTATCGTTATTGACAGCGATGAGCATCTAGCCGAGGATATCCTGAGCTATGACCGGTTGATGGCTGAGGCTTCAGATGAATTCTGCATTCCCGTGACAGGTCCTGAAACAGCGGCGATTCTGCACTACACCTCTGGCTCAACGGGAAAACCGAAGGGCGTGGTACATCTGCATCGTGCGCTTTCTTCCCATGCCGCAACCGCTTCCGGCGTTCTCGGGCTGCAAGAGGATGACATCTATTGGTGTACTGCCGACCAGGGATGGGTCACGGGTACCTCCTATGGGATACTCGGGCCATGGTGTCTGGGCGTGACGCAGGTCCAGTTTTCCGGAAGTTACAACCCGGAAGCGTGGTTCAGAATTCTCGAAGAGGAGGGGGTTACCGTCTGGTATACCGCTCCTACAGCACTGCGGATGCTGATGCGGGAAGATCCGGATTTCTATACCCGCTTTGACTTGAAATCGCTCCGACATATCTTCAGCGTCGGGGAGCCGCTCAATCCCGAAGTCATCGCCTGGTCCCGCAGGACCTTTTCCCGCGATATTTACGATACCTGGTTTCAGACGGAGACCGGTTCGATCATGATTTCGAACAGGCCGGGGCTTGAGATTCGGCCGGGTGCCATGGGGAAGCCCGTTGATGGCATCGAAGCTGCTATTCTGACAGAAGAGGGTACACCTGTAGAGGATACTCAGCCTGGTAATCTCTGCGTGAAAGCCGGCTGGCCTTCCATGTTTGCAACTTATCTCAATAATCCCGTGGTCTATGCTGCCAAGTTCCGAAACGGATTCTATTTTTCCGGAGATACGGCATACCGGGACGAAGATGGCTACTTCTGGTTTCTGGGTCGGTCCGATGATGTCATCAATACGGCCGGGCACCTGATCAGCCCATTCGAGATAGAAAGTACGCTACTTGAAATTGAAGAGGTAGCGGAAGCGGGGGTGATTGGTGTCCCGGATGAAATTCTCTTTGAGAAGGTCGTTGCTTTTGTGGCCCTGCATAAAAAATTCGACTACTCTCAGGAGTTGGAGTTGAAGATCCGTCTTTATGTTACCCATAAGCTCTCTTCCGTCGCCACGCCCCATGATGTGGTTTTTGTTCCCGAGATCCCAAAAAATAAAAGCGGCAAGATAATGCGCAGAGTACTTAAGGCCCACTACCTCGGAACAGATGTCGGTGATATTTCAACATTGGAGGTTTAACGTATGAACACGATGGAAATTCTAAATGGAATCTTTCGGCAAGTATTTGACGATAACAGTATCGAGCTCACGAAGGACACTACTGCTGACGATATCGACGACTGGGATTCTCTCTCTCACCTGAACCTGGTTATCGCTGTCGAGATGAAATTCGGGGTGAAATTTGCCCTCGGTGAACTGCAGTCACTGAAAAATGTCGGCGACATGGCTGATCTGATAGAGAAAAAATCAAATAAATAGCTGAAGAATGTATTTTCGGGCTCGCCTTTAACGGTTCCGGGCGTTCGGTGATGTTTTCTCCTGACAGGAACATTGCTTTATTCCTACGTTGATGTATGGGCCCTTTCCGGACGGAGAACGTGTCAGGCTGTTCTGTTTTATTCAGGATTTCGGCATGCTTTTACGCGTCAGCAGGTTCTCATCGGGCTGACTCAAGATTTTTCATGGTGCAGTAAAAGGAGTGGTGGATGCTCTTCAATTCATATGAATTTATTTTCCTTTTTCTTCCGATTACGTTGATCGGTTTTTACCTTCTGAACAAATTGCGGCTTACCATTGCCGCGAATGCCTGGTTACTCTTTGCCTCGCTGTTCTTTTACAGTTGGTGGGATATCAAATACCTGCCGCTCATACTAGGCTCGATTCTGTTCAATTATACTATCGGAAGTTTGCTGATCGATGTGGATTCCCAGAAGCGAAGGTTTGTATCCAAGGGTGCCATTCTGACGTTCGGGCTCGTCATGAACGTTTTGTTTCTCGGCTATTTCAAATACATGGATTTCTTTATCCAGAATGTCAATTTGGCTCTCGGCTTCGACCTGAAACTGCTCCATATCGTATTGCCGTTGGGGATCAGCTTTTTTACCATCACCCAGATTGCTTTCCTCGTTGACTCCTACGAAGGTCTTGTCAAGGAAAAAAAGCTCCTCAATTATGCACTGTTCGTTACCTTTTTCCCTCATCTGCTGGCAGGACCGATTCTTCACCATAAGGAGATGATGCCCCAGTTTGACCGGATGAGGAATAAGGTGCTCAATTACAGGAACTTTTCTCTGGGACTTTTTCTGTTCTTCATCGGTCTCTTTAAAAAAGTTGGACTTGCAGACCAGTTTTCCGTCTGGGCCAAGGCTGGATTTGACGTGGCGCCACACCTTGGTCTTCTTGAGGCCTGGGCTGCGAGTCTCTGTTATACCTTTCAGCTCTATTTCGATTTCAGCGGCTACAGCGACATGGCCATTGCCATTGGTCTCATGTTCAATATCAAGCTCCCTGTCAATTTTAACAGTCCATACAAGGCAACGGGTGTTATCGATTTTTGGAAGAGATGGCACATTACCCTGACAAATTTCGTGACCACGTATCTTTATACCCCCATACTCCGTTCCTTCAAAAACATCACTTTCGCACGCTCCATGGTGGCAATTTTCGTGGCGATGTTTATCTCCGGCATCTGGCACGGTGCCGGTTGGACCTTTATCATCTGGGGATCGCTTCATGGCGCTGGTTTGGTCGTTAACCACATCTGGAAGCGCAAAAAAATCAAAATGCCGCGCTTCCTTGCCTGGTTCATCACTTTCAATTTTGTGAATCTTTCTTTTGTCTTTTTCCGGGCGAAAGACTGGGGCTCGGCCATGAAGGTATTCAAGGGAATGGCGGGCCAGAGCGGGGTGATGCTGCCGCGTTTTCTCGGTAAATTGCCGATAATTGGTGACCTTGATTTTACTTTCGGGAACACCTGGCTTGCCGAGATTCAGGGCAAGGACCAGACAATGTGGTATCTTCTGATTGCTTTCATTGTCGTGCTGACGACGAAGAACTCCATACAAATGACGGACTCCTTCAAGCCCTCCTGGAAGAGCTTGCTCTTTCTCGTTGTAATCGCATTCTATGCCTTGCTCAACATGAGCAAGGTCAGTGAATTCCTCTACTTTCAGTTTTAGGCAGGGACATGACGCGTAAAAAATATTCACTTTCATTTGTCATGCTCCTTCTACTTTTTGTGGTTCTGAATTTCGTAATCTGGAAATCTGCTACTGAAGTTCTGCTGACCAAGAAGTATGATGGTGGCGACCTTGCCCGGATGGGGTATGCGCTTGGTTCCAAGCAATACCGCAAGATCGAGAACACTCTTCCGCGCCATTGCATCGGGATGAAGGAGTATGATGGCCGGAAAATAGATGTTTTGACGATCGGCGATTCCTTTTCCATGGGTGGTGGCGAAGGAAAGAACGGATACTACCAGGATTATATTGCCAGCATAAATAATTGTTCGGTGCTGAATGTTTATCCGTATCCTACGAATGACCGGGTTGCCGGGTTTTCCCCCATTTCGACCCTTGCGGTGCTCATGAACAGCGGTTACCTGGATATCCTGAAACCCAGGTATGTTCTCATCGAATCCGTTGCCCGTTATTGTGTCCCCCGTTTCGCAAAACCTCTTGATCTGAGCAGTACTGATACACGGGAAAATATAAAGAAGTATTATGCGAATACGACTTACAGTCTGGATTATCTTCCAAAGGTCGGATTCATCAATAACGGCAATTTCAAGTTTCTCTATACCAATCTGCTCTATCATTTTTCCGATTCCGCATTTCGGGGGCTTGTCTATCGGATGCCGCTGAGCCGAAGTTTTTTCACTGCAGCTGATGATCGGATACTGCTATTTCATAATGAAGACCTCACCATGATTCCCTATAACAAGGGTGAATTTGTTGAGAAAGTAAATGATACCTTCAACCAGCTTGCGGATATCCTGGCAAAGAAAGGAATCAAGCTGTATTTTATGCCTGTTGTGGATAAATATGACCTGTACAGCGATTACCTCATCAAGAATCCATACCCGAAAAATCCTTTCTTTGCAGAATTGCGCAAACTTCCGAAGAGGTACACCCTCATCGACACAAAGGCAATTCTTGAGCCGATGGTGAAAGCCGGAGTCAAGGACATTTTTTATCCTGATGATTCGCACTGGACCTGTAAAGCATCGAAAAGAGTTTTTGAGACCGTCAGGTTTCCTTGATACGGGCCATGTATATGACGGGATTTTTTTCATTGCTGTGTTCTGGAGTTACAATCTGATAGTATGAAAATCCCAGAATTTTTCAAAAAACGAGATGCATCTGTAGCCAAGTCAGACTCTGCCTGGAGTTACAGAAGGTATTTTTTTATCTCACTCTGGTTTTTAGCTGGTTTCCTGCTTTTTAATCTGGTTACCTGGAAATGTTTTACGGAGGACCTGCTTACAAACAAGTATGATGGTGGCGATCTCAGTCGCATGGGTTACCTCATCGGATCGAAGCATTATCGCAAAACGTATGTGGATCTGCCGCGGCGGCACATGAATATGAGGGACTTTAGAGGTCAGCATGTTGACATGCTGACAATAGGTGACTCTTTCTCGTTTGGGGGAGGGCGGGGAAGAAATCCGTTCTATCAGGATTATATTGCATCTATCAACAATTTTACGGTAATGAACGTAATGCCCTATCCGGCAAAAGACCTGGTGATGGGCTGCTCTCCTCTCAGCACTCTGGCAGTTCTTGATAATAGCGGATACCTGGATATCATCAAACCTCGTTACGTTCTTATTGAATCACTGGAAACCCTTGCTCCCGAGCGATTTGCACGCCCCTTTTGCTGGACCTGGTCTGATTCTCTTTCCAATATTGTCCATCATTACGCCGGAGTTTCTGGTGAATGGCCGGCGTTGCCGAAAACATCATTTATTAACGGCGGCAACCTCGATTTTTACTGGCGGAATCTGATGTATCATTTTTCCAACTCGGCATCGGGTCACCATGTCTTTCGCCGAGAGATGAGTCGGCAGCTGTTCAGCGTCAGGGATGGAAAAGAGCTTCTATTCTATGATTTTGATCTGCAGGTTATTCCTTTCACCACTGCGAAAAGGGTTGCAGAAATCAACAGCACCATGAACCGGATTGCAGAAATTCTGGCACGCAAAGGGATCCGTCTGATCTTCATGCCGGTTGTCAGTAAATATGATCTTTACAGCGAATTCATCGTTAACAACCCGTATCCTAAAAGTACTTTTTTCGAGAAATTACGACCTCTGCCGAAAAAATATATCTTCATCGACACAAAGTCCCTTCTTCAGGAGAAGCTTCGCAATGGTGAAAAAGATATCTTTTTTGCCGATGATACCCACTGGAGTTGGAAGGCGTCACAAAGTATTTTTGAAAAGGTTCGATTCCACTAAGATCTGTTGTCCTGCGTTCAGCGCCATCACAGTCTATCAGGTCTGAATGAACTATAAACGGTCGACGTCAGCCTTGATTTATGTCTGACGAATTAACTGAGTACTTCTACCAGGTATCTATCCAGTGAATAAGAAAAAAATGAGTGATTTTAAAAAATATACATTTTATGCCGTGGCATTTTTGCTGTTGTTTATTGCAGTAAACGCTGTTGTCTGGAAGTGTTGGACCGAAAATCTGCTTTCGGGTCGCTACAATGGGGGGGACTTGGCCCGGATGGGTTACCTGCCCAACTCCAAACTGCTGCGACATAACAGTTTTGACCTTCCGCGCAGACATCTGGAAGATACCGAATACCGGGGGCAGCCGATCAGGGTAGTGACAATCGGGGATTCGTTTTCGAACGGCGGTGGGGGTGGAAAAAACCGATATTATCAGGACTATATCGCATCAATTAACCACTGTAATGTACTTAATATAGAACCGTTCCAGTCTCTGAACTTTCTCGAACTGGTGAGTACGCTTCTTAATGACGGCTATCTTGACAAAGTGCGGCCTAAATACCTGATTTTCAGCGCCTCGGAAAAGTTCTGCATCGAAAAGTATTCTCTGGGCATTGATTTCTCCAGGAGAACCGACCTCAGGCATCTGTTTGCTTTGCCACGGATGGGCTATAATGCCCCGAGAACCGGCCCTGTTGTCACATTTGTAAACGAAGGGAATTTCAAATTTCTCCTTAATTCCCTCCTTTACCATTTTTCAGACCGGGCCTATTTCAGCAAGACATTTGTGTGTGAGCTTTCTCAGCCATTCTTCACCACCAAGGATCCGCGGAAGCTGCTTTTCTATCGCGATGATATTCGGAAGATTCCGTTATCGACACCACGGACGGTATCTCTACTGAATGACAACCTCAACAAACTTGCAGATATGTTGCGTGAAAAAGGGATTCAGTTCTATTTTATGCCGTGTGTTGATAAATATGATCTTTACAGTGGTTATATTGTGGATAATCCTTACCCTCGCAGCACTTTTTTCGAGGAGCTGCGAAAACTGCCGAAACGCTATGTTCTCATTGATACAAAGGCGATTCTTCTTTCGGAACTGAAGAAAGGGGAAAAGAATGTATTCAATCCTGATGATACCCACTGGAGCTGGAAGGCCTCTAAGAAGATCTTCAGTACGGTTCGCTTCAAATGATTTCCTTTGAAACTGCTGGCTATAAGAAATTTGTTCTGATATTTCTTGTAGTACAGGTTTCTTTCCTTTTGCTGAATTTCACCATTTGGAAAACAAGTACCGAAATTCTGGTAACCAGCTGCTGTGATGGTGGAGATTTAGCGCGACTCGGCTATGTGCCGGGTTCAAAAATGTGTCGATGGGATACTGATGATCTGCCGAGAAGGCATATTGACCAAGATTGGCATCCTGGCCAGAAAATTGATCTCGTTACAATTGGAGATTCATTTTCGAACGGAGTTGCCGGAGGGACGAAACAGGTTTTACCAGGACTATATTGCTTCGATTAGCGGGGTTACTGTCTTAAATATCCATCCGTATGATTACCTGGGGCCACTGCAGACTTTGGTGATTTTGACGAACAATGGATATCTTGAAAGGGTGAAACCACGATTATGTTCTGCTTGAAGTTGCGGAGAAGCAGTGCGTTGAAAATTTGTCAGGGCCGATTGACTTTAGCTTAAATATCTCCATGGAGAAATTGGCCACTTTGAAAATTGTCCGATACGGGAAACTGCCCTTCAAGGTGTCGTTCATCAATCAAGGCAATTTGGACTGTCTTCTCTATAATTTTCTCCGGATTTTCTCACCCAACGGCTATTTTCTGAGAACATATCTTGTTGATTTGAGTGAATCTCTCTTTAGTGTGGAAAACGATAAAAAGCTGCTTTTTTATCATCACGATATTGCAAAGATTGCTAATTCCAATGATATGACAATTTCAGCACTGAATAAGAATTTAAACACTCTTGCGGAGATATTGAAAAAGAAAAATATCCGGCTCTATTTCATGCCTGCAGTGGACAAATATGATTTATATTCAGATTATATTGTCAATAACAGGTATCCCAAGAGTATCTTCTTTGAAAAGCTTCGCTTGTTGCCAAAAAAATATACGTTTATTGACAGTAAAAGAATTCTTGCCCGGGAAGTGAGCAAAGGTGAGAAAGACATTTTTTATGCGGATGATACGCACTGGAGCTGGAAAGCTTCAAAACGGATTTTTGAAGAGGTACGGTTCAAATAGCATAAAAATGTTCTTGGTTCATGGCTTATAGTTGCGGTTCAATCAAGAAGGTGGGATTAAAGTCACAATGATGGAGTTGAAAATGGCTAAAACGAAAATATCTGCCGTGGTTCGCACCTTCAACGAGGAGCTCAATATTCGCGAGTGCCTTGAGAGCGTAAGCTGGGCTGATGAAATCATCGTAGTTGACGCCTGCAGTACCGACCGGACTGTTGAAATCGCACGGGAATTCACCGATAAGGTAGTGATCCAGAAATGGCTCGGCCACATTGGACAGAGCCAGTTTGTCACGGATCGAACCGAAAACCTCTGGGTCTTCAGCATCGACGCCGATGAGCGGGTATCGCCCGCCTTGCGGGACGAAATCCAGGCCCTTGATCTGGAGAACAGCGTTCACGATGCCTATGATATGCCCCGTCGCCACTATTTTCTCAAACGCTGGATCAACCATTCCGGATGGTTTCCTGACAGAAATATCCGGCTTTTCCGCAAGGACCGCTGTTTCTGGGGAGGGTACGAACCCCATGACAAGATTCAGGTCCCCGGTTCTCTGGCAAGCCTGAAAAAGGATCTGTATCACTACATCTACCGGGATATCAACCATTTTGCGGAAACCAAGAACAAATATGCGACCCGCACGGCTCGTGACCACTTCAAGTCAGGTCGGAAATCGACCCTGATCCACTTTACCCTCAGGCCACTGTATACCTTTTTTGATCGGTATCTCATCCGGCTCGGAATCCTGGACGGCCTTGCCGGGTATGTGATCTCGGTTATGGAGGCCTATGGTGTCTTTCTCAAGTACCTTAAGCTCTATGAAATGCAGAAAAAACTGATGCGTATTCCTGAAGACGAAGCATCGGGTGAGAAGTTGTGAAGGTTTCGGTAATCGTTCCTACCTACAACAGGCCGGCCGCCCTCCGTCTTTGTCTCCTGAGCTTGACACGTCAGACCCGCATCCCCGAAGAGGTGCTGGTGGCTGACGACGGAAGTGGCGAGGAGACGGCTGAGGTGGTTCGCAATTTTGCACGATCCGGTTCCTGTCCTTTTGAGCTCAAGCATATTTGGCAGGAGGATGACGGATTCCGGAAACCGAAAATACTCAACGAAACCGTTCGCCAGTCAACAGGTGATTTCCTTGTATTCATCGACGGTGATTGCATGGCTCATCGGGAATTCGTCCGGTCCCATCTCCTTTGCTCGGGGCCGGATATTATTGCCAGCGGCAAGAGGGTTGACCTAGGGAGCGCGCTGACGGAAAAGGTGCTGAGAAAGGGGAGACCCTTGGCATCACTAACCCTTTCGCTGCTCTTCGATTCGATCTTCTCCAATAGTCGGAAGGCGGAGGAGGCGCTGCGGATTACCAGTCCCTTTATTCGGCGACTTCTTCATCGAGATGCAATCACTGACGATGGCGTCTGGGGATGTAATTTTAGCGTGTACCGCAAGCTGTTCTATGAAATCAACGGCTGCGACGAGGACTTCCTGGACGGTTCCATTGAGGATAACGACCTCGGGATCAGGGTCCTCAATTATGGCGGAAGGATACAATCAGTTCGGGCTCTGGCGATTGTCTTCCATCTCTGGCACCGGTCAACCTGGAGTTTTGCCAATGAGAAGTTCTTCCACAATAAGGAGATCCTCGACAGGAGGATTTCCCGGAAAGAGTTCCGCTGTGAGAATGGTCTCGTTCCCCGCCGCATGAATACTGGAGATGACTCTAGCAGCGCGGTTGTGCGATCATGAAGATTCTCCTGGTCAACAACGACAAAGGCTGGAGTGGCGGTCAGGAACATCTGAAGGACCTGGCAACGGAACTTGTGCCCAACGGCGTAGAGGTTCATTTTCTCGTTCGCGCCGGCTCTAAATCCGATAGCCGCTTTCGAGAAACCGGTTTGCCGGTGCATGCCATTCCAGGCCACGGGTTGGGAGATATTCGTGCTTTTTTCTCCATGGTGCGCCTGTTCCGCCGCGAACGCTTCGACATCGTGTCCGTAAACCGGGAACACGACCTCCTTCTCACGGCTCTGGCCTGGCGCTTCGCTTTCCCGTTTCGAAAACCGGGCAAATTTATTGTCAACTACCATATCGGCACGGCGAGAAAACAGCTTTTGCTTTCCTGGGCTGATGCGGTTGTCTGCATCTCCGAACATGTCTGCGATAAGCTCTGCGCGAACAATCCCGTTGCTAAAGGAAAGACTACGATCCTCTATCACGGGATAGGGCTTGCAGGGCCTCCCGAACCAGAAAAGTTCCAGGTCGATCGCAACAGGCGCTACTTCCAGGGGATCGGGTTTCCGCTGATTGGTATGATTGGCGAGTTCTGGAAAAACCAGCAGGAACTGGTTGATGTCGTTCCCTATCTCAAGGAAGAGTTCCCTGATCTTACGGTTGCCTTTGTTGGCGACAATACCGATTCCAGCCTTCAGCAGCCGGTGCTTGACAGGATCAGGAAGCATGGATTTGGAAAGTGATTTCATTTTTACCGGCAGGATTCCTCGAGAGAGGATACCCGACGTTTTTTTCGATTTTGACCTCTCCGTCAGCACCCATCGAAACGAGGGGTACGGGATCGTGCACCTGGAGAGTCTGGCAACCGGTACTCCTGTTGTGGCTTATCAACGAGGGAGGATTGGTCGATATGCTGCGGGGAGAGGATGTCGGACTGCTGGTGGATGGCGGTCCCCGCGAGTTTGCCGAAGCTGTGGCGACCCTGCTTCGCGACAACACGAGACGTTTCGCCATGGGCAGGAACGGCTATGAACTGGTGAAACAGAAGTACTCCCGTGCGGCAATGGGGTCGCGGTATCTGGACTATTACCGACGCCTCCTGGCGGACTCCCGCCCCCTTTCTGAAGCTGGAAAGAATGTTCGGCAAGGCGAGGGTGAGTAACATATGCCAGTCGACAGTTTCGCCGGAGAAAGTATGACCGCTGTCCGTGGAGTGAGCGTCGTAATTCCCAACTATAACGGCTCTGATCTGTTGCGGGAAAACCTGCCCTCGGTTATCGATGCCTTTGCCTGTTGGGGTGGTCCCCATGAGATTATTGTCGTTGACGATTGCAGCACCGATGACAGCATCAAAATTCTGGCCAATGATTTTCCTACTGTTCAGGTTCTGGGGAACCAGATAAATCAGGGTTTTTCCCGGACTTGCAACAGGGGGATGGCCGTGGCTCGGTATCCGATCCTTTTCTGTATCAATACCGATGTTAAAGTGCAGCCAGACTTGGTAGCCCCTGTTTTGCAGCATTTCTCTGACAGGAGCGTCTTTGCCGTTACTCCCGCTATCCTTGCCGAAAGGGAAGGGAAGAATCAGGGAATTGTCGATGCGTTGTACGGCAAGGGTTTTATCAAGGGTGCGTTTGCGCCCCTCGGCGTTACCTCTCCTGTCAGGGAAAACCTTTATGCTATTGGTGCCTGCGTGGCTTACGACAGGGAAAAATATCGTTCCCTCGGGGGCTACAATGAAATATTTTCCCCTTATCTTTTCGAGGATGTTGACATTTCGTACCGGGCATGGAAACGGGGTTGGCGGAGTCTGTACGAACCCGGAACATCGGTCTTTCATTACAACAGCGCAACCATTCTAAAGGCGGGCAAGAAGAGAAAACGTACCATATATTTCCGTAACCGTTTTCTCTTTCACTGGTTGAATCTCACGGATCCGAGTCTTCTGGCCAAGAATATCCTCTATACCGCGTTTCGCCTCGCGGTCAGCTTCCTCTGGCTTGATGTGCCCTACTACCGTGCTTTCTGGGGAGCCTTGTGCTCTCTTCGACAGGTCGTCCGTCTGCGTCGGGATATGAAACCCTGCCAAATTCTCGGCGATCGCGAAATTTTGCGAAGAACATCAGGAGGTCTGTCATGAGCAGTCCGAAAATAAGCGTCTGCATTCCTTCCTACAACTGCGCCCCTTTTCTTGCCGAAGCCATAGATTCGATTCTGGCCCAGTCATTCACCGATTTCGAGTTGCTCATTATTGATGACTGCTCCAGCGACTCAAGTCCCGAAATCATTGCCGGGTATGCCGAAAAGGACCCGCGGATTGTTTACCTGCGCAATGAGACCAACCTTGGCATGGTTGCCAATTGGAACCGCTGCATTGAGCTTGCGAAGGGTGAGTACATACATTACCTCTTTGCCGATGATACCTTTGCCTCCCCGGAATGCCTGGTAAAGATGCTCAACGTAATTGAGTCCGACCCTGCCATCTCCCTGGTAGTTTCGGCGCGTAATATCATCGACGAGGATTCCAGGGTCAAGCGTGTTGCCTCCCATTTCAAGGATAAAAAGCTTGTCCCGGGGACAGAGGTGATTCGCAGATGCCTCTATGAAGGGCGCAACCTGGTTGGCGAGCCCTCGGTGGTGATGTTCAGGAAAAGTCAGGCTCTCCGGGGATTTCACCCTGGCTATGCGCAATTTGTAGACCTTGAGATGTGGTTCCACATCCTGGAACAGGGAAAGTTCGCCTATCTTGCCGAACCGCTCGCATCCTTTCGCGATCATCCCGGACAGCAGACCAAAGCCAACATGCGAAGGATGCTCCATATCGATGAGTCGTTTTTACTGCTTAGAGATTTTGCGGAAAAGCCGTATAACAGGTTTACTGCCTTTACTCGCTGGTATTTGACTTATGGCCAGTGTTACCGTATCTGGAAGCTGTATTGTCAAAGGCTGATTCCACTGGAAACGGCGGAACAGCGTATAAAGAAAATTGTTGCTATGGGAAAATTCCGCAGCCTTCTTCCTGTCTACAAGATTTTTAACCCGCTTTTCAAACTTCGCGGCAACCTTCTTCGTGACTGAGATGGTCGTTGTACGAAGATCGACGAATGGTGTGATGGTAATGCTTGTGTTATGAGAGGTACTCGATGAGCAATGCCCCCCCCCGGGTAAGTGTCTGTATGCCTACCTACAATTATGCCCGGTATCTACCCGAAGCCATTGAGTCAGTTCTTTCTCAGGATTTTTACGATTTCGAGCTTCTTGTTATCGACGACTGCTCCACAGACGATACCCGTTCCGTGGTGCAGGGATATGCAGATTCCGATTCCAGGGTTGTTTTCTCGGTCAACGAAAGAAATCTGGGGATGGTGGAGAACTGGAACCACTGCCTTGCCAAAGCCAGAGGGGAATATGTAAAGTTCCTTTTCGGTGATGATATGCTTTCCCGCCCGGATGCACTGCGCAGCATGGTGGCTTGCCTCGATAGTGACAATGATATTTCACTGGTCGGATCGCCGCGAAATCTGATTGATGATGACTCTAACCAGCTGAAGACCCTATCGTATTTTCCTCAGGGAACGGTTATTCCCGGAACAGAAGCGATCAGCCGCTGTCTCTGTGATCAGAGGAATCAGAATCTGATCGGTGAGCCCTCGGTGGTCATGTTCCGAAAGAACCAGGCGCATCGCGGTTTTAATCCGCTCTACCGCCAGCTTGTGGATCTTGAGATGTGGTTTTATCTCCTGGAGCAGGGGAAATATGCTCACCTTGACAAACCCCTTTCGTCATTCAGAATTCATACGGAGCAGCAGACAGCGAAAAATATCCTTGCCCTGACGCATATAGACGATCTTTCCCTTCTCTTTGATGAATATCTGTTCAAGGGTTATGTGGCGTGCAGCAGTATTCATAAATGGTTTCTTGTCTATAACCAGTTCTATATGATATGGAAAAAAGCCCGGCAAAACAAGTTGGACTGCGACCTCGTTCAAAACAAGATAGGGTCCCGCTATCGTCCGTGGGAATTCTTTCTGCTCATGCCTTTTTACAAAGTGTATAATCCTCTCCAGAAGCTCTCGAAACTTGTAAATAAAATCTTGCTCGGGAACAAGATTGAGCCTTTCTTGTGAAAACAGCAGGCATACTTTTCTGAACATCAGGGAACGCTGTTGTTTAAAAGTATATGCTAATTGTAGAGTCAACTGAAAGAATCCAAGATCAAATATCGTTTATTTGCAAAGTGAGCGGTAGTCCATGAGTGTAATCGCCAGTAATTTTCGAAATATCAAGACGCAAGATCGGTATATCCATCGATTTACTGTCAGTTTTGATGGCGTGCAGAGAGATATTGAGTTCGAATCACCCCTGGATATTTTCCCGGAGACTTTTGATGCGGCCCTGCCCGTGGTTTTGTTTCCGGCCATGAAGGCAGGCAGGGATGTTGTCCTGAAGGGTGCAGTGTCGGAAAAACTGCTGTCCCATGCCGAGACAATTCAACATATCTTTCATGCCTGGTATAAAGAATATGCGGTAATTACTATCTCCTGTGATGAAATTTACCGAGAGTACCGGCAGAAGGAGGGAGTTGGCTGCTTCTTTACTGCGGGCGTTGATTCTTCCTATACGTTGCTGAAAAAGTTCGATGAAATCACGCATCTTATTTATGTGGATGGGTTTTATGATTTTCGGAAGGGAAATGAAAGTATTACCGAGGCCCACCTTGAACATCTAAGGAAATATTCTGAGAAAATTAATAAGCCACTCATTGAAATCAGAACCAATATCCGGAGCTTCATGGATCGATATGGCATCTGGGGTAATCATAATCATGGGGCCGGGCTTGCGAGCATAGGTTTGCTGCTGTCGAAGTATTTTCACACGATCTACATTCCGAGCAGTCATACCTATGACGAGCTCATGAAATGGGGCTCGCATCCTCTGCTCGATCCCCTGTGGAGTACTGAATCGCTGCAATTCGTGCACCACGGATGTGAGGCAAGCCGGGTTGAGAAAGTAGCAGAGATCTCGAAGAATGACATTATCCTGAATTCTCTCAGGGTTTGTTTTGGTGCATTCCCAAATTGCGGCAGATGCGAGAAGTGTGTGCGGACCATGATTAATCTCAAGATTGCGGGTGCACTGGAGAAATGTACGGCATTTCTTACCACCGAGACTTTGAATCCCGACTATGTCTCACGACTTTACGTAAATAAGCGGGACGAAAGCACCAGAACTTTTTTTATTGATAATATGAAGGCGTTACGGGAACAGAATATCGATGACGAGTTGGCCGAAGCCTTGTATGATGCCTTGAAAGGAACCTATCGGAAAAAATTCCGTGGCTTCCCGAGAAGGGTCTGGAATTGTTTCCGGAGAAACATTATTGTAAAGCTCAAACGCTTGCGGGCCGCTAACCGATGAGTTCGGAAGCCCGATGCATTGGTAAACAGTTCTGCACCCTGTGTGAATGTTTGTGGAGGTATAGATGATCGGACATTTTGCAGCAAGCGATCGTGAGAACTACGGCGATCTCCTTTATCCGGTTATTGTCCGAAAGATGCTGGAATCTCGTGGCTTCACCGAGGATATCCGTTATTACTCTTTTCTGGACGGGCCGGCTCCCGGTGAATCCGGCTATACAATCACCGGTATTAATGAACTTCTGGAAGCAAAAGCGTCCTTGCTCTCCTCTCTGATTATCGGTGGTGGAGATATTCTCCGGACTGATACCGAAACGCTTGCATCCCATTACAAATATATCTACCGCCAGCGAATCGGACATCCGGTACTGCATTGGATCGGTGAAAAATATCTTAAAAGACAAACAGTTGTTGATAAGTTTCTGCATCGTTACATGAGCTATTGTGCTCCCGGACCCTTTCTGCTGGATGCAAGGGATTTTCCCGGAATAGGGTCCGCCTATTACTGCTCGTGCGGCGCTCCTCTCGAATTCTCTGCCGAGGAAAAGAACAGGGTTCGCGATGTCCTTGATAACGCCGCTTTTATCTCGGTTCGAGATCGGCAATCCCGCGAAAAACTCCAGGCAGCGGGGGTCACAAAAGAGATTCATGCTGTTCCCGATCTGATTTTGACGCTCAGTGACTACTTTGATCCGGCATCAGAACGGAGTAAGGGACAGAGACTCCTCAGGTCATTCGGTGTTGATACCGGTAAAAAGATCGTCAGTTTCCAGTGTATGCCCCATGCGGGTGAACCGATGGAGGAAATTGTCGCCCAATTGTCCCGTTATCGGGAACGTGCCGGAGTCGAGATTGTTCTGCTGCCGCTCGGCTACTGCCATTCGGATGACCGTTACCTGAAACGCCTGTGCCGTGAATCAGGGGGAGTCTTCCGCTATGTCGGGGTACGATCCATCTTCGATATGTTGTCAGTTCTGGCGGCAAGTGACCTTTTTATCGGTACCAGCATGCACGGAAACATCACAGCCCTGTCATATGGAATTCCCCACCTTTTCGGTCCTATCTTGGTGGACAAGGCGGAGGGATTTCTGGATATGGTGGAGCTTTCCCCTGATTTCAAACTTAGATCGTGGAAAGAGATCAATGACAAGGTGGACATGGTTTTTTCCCTGAGTTCCGATTATTTTTCAGTGAGAGCAGCTCATGCCAAAAAAAAGGCCCATGCTGCCTTTGACCTCCTGTACGCCAGTTTGTGCGCTGATGTGAAAAATGTGACGAGAGTATGATGACACTCCCGAAAGTATCTGTGTGCATGCCGGTCTTTCAAGGGGCGGCTTTTCTTTCCGATGCTATTGAATCAGTACTGGGGCAGGATTTCCAGGATTTCGAGCTTGTGATTATTGATGATTGTTCCGGGGACGGCACTGACGTGATAGTCCAAGGTTACGCCTCAAGGGATCCCCGAATCATTTTCAAGGTAAATGAGTACAACCTCGGCATGGTGGCGAACTGGAATAACTGCCTGGAGACGGCACGGGGATGCTATGTCAAGTTTCTTTTTCAGGATGACATTTTCACTTCTCCCGAATGCCTGGGGAAAATGGCCAACATTCTCGATGATGATCCAACCGTATCCCTGGTTGCTTCCGGTCGGCGGTTGATCAACAAAAACTCCGAGCTCGTTAAAGAAGAATCGTTTTTTCGTACGTCCATCTCTGCCGAAGGTGTCGATATAATCCGCTACTGTCTCTTGAAACATGGAAATGTCATTGGTGAGCCTTCTGCGGTACTATTCAGGAAGGAACTGGCTGTTCGGGGGTTCAATCCTAACTACCGACAAATAGTGGATCTGGAGATGTGGTTCCACCTTCTCGAACAGGGACGATTCTGCTATATTGCGGAACCTTTGTGTGGATTCAGGATTCATTCGGCCCAGCAGACACGTGAGAATATCAGAAATCTTGTCCATCTTGACGATTTCAACCTTCTCTATAGCGAATATTTTCCTAAGCAGTACCTTCACATCAGCTTCCCTGCCCGCGAACATATCCGTTTCCATCAGTACTACAACCTGTGGAAGCATGTACGCGGGAAAAGGTACAATAGGAATCTCTATAATCGGAACCTTGCGCTGGGAAAGATATCACGCTATTATGGCGCAGCTGGATTTTTTATCCGGCTGTTTGTTTACAAACTTTACAATCCCGTCTTCAAAATCTTTCGAGCCCGGTTTCGTCGGCGCATCTTGCGTGAAAATTGTCGAGATAGCATAAAATAAGGAGATAGTATGTCTGATTTGAATAACGCCATTCCTGCAGATGGCGAGAAAATAACCATTCGTGATGGAATATTGACGGTTCCTGACCATCCTGTTATTCCCTTTATCGAAGGTGACGGTACCGGGGCCGATATCTGGCGGGCAGCGGTCCGGGTGATCGATGCCGCTGTTGCCAAGGCCTTTTCCGGAAAGAAAAAAATCGCCTGGATGGAGGTTTTTGCCGGTGAAAAATCTTTCAATATGGGTCTTGGTTGGCTTCCCGATGAAACACTGGCCGCTTTTCGTGAGTACCTGGTCGGAATCAAGGGGCCACTCACCACGCCGATCGGGGGTGGTATTACTTCCCTGAATGTCGCTCTTCGCCAGCAGCTTGATCTCTATGTCTGCCTTCGCCCGGTTCGTTATGTCGCGGGAGTACCTTCCCCGGTGAAAAGACCCGAATTGGTCGACATGGTAATCTTCCGGGAAAATACCGAGGATATTTACGCCGGTATTGAATGGGCAGAAGGAACCCCTGAGGCCAAAAAGGTCATTGATTTCCTTCAACAGGAAATGGGCGTGAAAAAGATCCGATTTCCGGAAACCTCCGGCATCGGCATTAAGCCGGTGTCCCGGGAAGGCTCCGAGCGCCTGATTGAGGCCGCTATCGAGTATGCCCTGAAGCTGGGGCGGAAATCGGTTACCTTGGTGCACAAGGGCAACATCATGAAGTTCACCGAAGGGGCCTTCAAGAGCTGGGGATACGCACTGGCGGCATCGAAATATCGTGATAGAACCGTTTCCCAGCGCGAGACGTGGGTTTTGGACAACAAGGAAAAGGATGCCTCTCTTTCGCAAGAGGACCTTGCTCGGGCAATTGAGCCCGGTTATGACAACATGACACCTGATCAAAAGGATGGAGTAATCCGCGAGGTTGACTTGACACTCGCACTCTGGCCGACCCATGGTGACGGCAAATGGAAGAAAATGCTTCTGATAAAGGACTCCATAGCCGATATTACCCTCCAGCAGACCATAACCCGGGCGGACGAATTTGATGTTCTTGCAACGACAAATCTCAACGGTGACTATCTCTCCGACGCCATTGCCGCGCAAGTCGGCGGTATCGGTATTGCCCCGGGTGGAAATGTCAACTATCGGACCGGTCATGCCATCTTTGAGGCTACCCACGGGACAGCACCAAAATATGCTAATCTGGATAAGGTGAATCCCGGTTCGGTCATCCTGTCGGGCGTGATGATGCTAGAGTATCTTGGATGGAGCGAGGCTGCCGCTCTCATAAATGCCTCCCTTGACCGGACGATTGAGCAGCGTAAGGTTACCTATGATTTTGCCCGGCTCATGCGTGCCGAGAATGTTGAAGGTGTCCAGGAAGTGAAGTGTTCGGAATTTGCCGATGAATTGATCCGGAACCTGTAGAAGCAATTGCTGGTTCATTGGGGTCAACGTGATGAACCACGTGGAGGAATAAATGGTACGCAAGAAAATAGCGTTAATCGGCGGTGGTCAGATTGGCGGAACCCTTGCACATCTCCTGGCTCAGAGGCATTTGGGGGATGTCGTCCTCTTCGATATTGTCGAAGACCTGGCGCACGGCAAAATGCTTGATATCCTGGAAGCCGCTCCTATCCAGGGGTTTGACGTCTCACTTTCAGGCACGAGTCGTGTTGAGGATATCAAGGGGGCTCACCTGGTGGTTGTAACCGCCGGGCTCGCGAGGAAACCGGGAATGAGTCGCGATGACCTTGTTACCGTCAACGCAAAGATTATTACCTCTGTTTCGGAGATGATCCGCGAGCATGCTCCCGATTCTTTTGTCATCCTTCTCACCAATCCGCTGGATGCCATGGTGTCACTGTGCCGAAAAGTAACCGGATTTCCCAGAAACAGAATCATGGGTATGGCGGGAGTTCTCGATTCTGCCCGTTTTGCCGCATTTATTGCCCGGGAACTGGAAGTTTCAGTCCAGGATGTTAACGCACTCGTTCTTGGTGGGCACGGGGATGACATGGTTCCTTTGGTCCGCTTTGCCAATGTGAGCGGGATCCCGGCAACGTATCTTCTGGAACAGAAGTACGGTCCCGAAAGGGCTAAAGAAGTCATGGATGCTCTTGTAATGAGGACCCGCCATGCAGGCGGAGAAATCGTCGGGCTTATGAAGACCTCCGCTTTTGTCTCTCCGGCATCAGCTGCTTTTTCCATGGTTGAATCCATCCTCCTTGACCGGAAGCGGATCCTTCCCGTCTGTGCCTTGCTGGAGGGGGAATATGGTGTTGACGGGTACTTCCTGGGAGTGCCGTGTGTGATCGGTGCAGGTGGTGTTGAGCAAATTATCGAACTTGACCTGACGCCTGATGAACGCGCCATGCTCGACGAATCCGTGTCCCAAGTAAAATCCCTGGTCGATGCCTTGAATCTCTGACATAACAATGCAGGATTGTTTTCCGGTGTGAATCGACAGCCAATTTCTGCTGAATCCAGATTGATTTCGTAATACGGCTCCCAACAGTGAGTGGTTTGCGTACAAGCGTTCCTGGTGCTGCGTTTTGTCGGTCGAATTTGTTGTTCTGATGATCTTCCTGATGCAGCAAATGTCCTGCGAAGGGAGCCCGTTAAAGTTTCCTATAGGTGATACGTTATGGAAAAGAAACAGCCGGAAATTACAATTATCGAAAAATATTGCAAAGGGTGCCACATCTGCGTTGAATTTTGTCCGACCCGGGTTCTTGAGATGAAGGGTTTTATCGCGGTAGTGAAGAATCCTGACGCGTGTATCGCCTGCATGCAGTGTGAACTTCGCTGTCCGGATTTTGCAATAACCGTCACCAAGTGATGTCCTGAAGGAGTTGTTAACGTGTCAAAAAGGGTTGCTTTTTTACAGGGGAACGAGGCCTGCGCGCAGGGCGCATTGTATGCGGGCTGTCGGTTCTTTGCGGGATACCCAATAACGCCTTCCACCGAGATTGCGGAGGTTATGGCGAAAGAATTGCCAAAAATCGGCGGTGCATTTATTCAGATGGAAGACGAGATTGCCGCCATGGCTGCCGTGATCGGAGCTTCGCTTACCGGGACGAAATCCCTGACAGCCACCTCGGGTCCCGGTTTTTCACTGAAACAGGAAAATATCGGCTATGCCTGCATTACGGAAGTTCCCTGCGTCATTATCAATGTCATGCGCGGCGGTCCTTCCACCGGAATGCCTACCGGGCCGAGTCAGTCGGATGTCATGCAGGCCAAGTGGGGAACCCACGGTGATCATCCGGCCATTTGCCTTGTTCCCGCTTCGGTGCAGGAACTCTTTACGGAAACGGTGCGAGCCTTCAACCTTTCGGAAAAGTACCGTACGCCTGTTACCGTCATGCCTGATGAGATTATCGGCCACATGCGTGAAAGGATTGTCTTTCCTGACCCGGGAGAGCTGGAGGTGATCAACCGGACGTTACCCTCTGTCAGTCCCCAGGACTATAAACCGTATGATACCAGTTTTGGAGATATCCCGCCCCTTGCGGCTTTCGGTTCAGGCTATCGTTTTCACGTAACCGGTCTGAATAAGGCGCAGGACGGTTTCCCAACGACTCGTGCCGAGCTTGTCCAGGCTGAAGAAGAACGCCTGATGCGCAAAATCGAGAATGCAATCGATGATATTGTTACCTATGAGGAATATCTGCTTGATGATGCTGATCTGGTGATTATCGCTTTCGGCTCTATTTCCCGCTCTGCCCGTTATGCTGTCAATGAGGCTAGAAAGAAAGGGATCAAGGCCGGACTGTTCCGAATCATTACCTACTGGCCCTTTCCTGAACGGCAGATTCGTTCGTTGGCGAAGCAGGCTAAAGCGATTATTGTTCCGGAAATGAATCTGGGCATGACGATCCATGAAGTGCGTAGATGTGTGGAGGGAAAGGTTCCTGTTTCTGGAATTTTTCGCGTGGATGGTGAACCTATTACCCCGAAGGAGATCTTTGCCCGAATCCAGGAGGTACGCTGAGCCATGGGTTTTGATTATGATAAATATATTCGACCGGGCAAGCTTCCCCATATCTGGTGTCCCGGTTGCGGTCATGGAATCGTTATGAAGGGATTGATCAGGGCCATTGACGCCCTATCCCTGGACAAGAACCAGACGGCGATTGTTTCCGGTATCGGATGCGCATCGCGCCTTCCGGGATATCTCGACTTCTGCACCCTCCATACGACGCATGGTCGGGCTGTCGCTTTTGCCACCGGTATAAAGATGTCCAAGCCGGAAATGAACGTTATCTGCGTGGGCGGCGACGGCGACGGGGTGGCAATTGGCGGTAACCACTTTATCCATGCCTGCAGAAGAAATATCGATATGACCTATCTGATAATGAACAATAACATTTACGGCATGACGGGCGGTCAGTTTTCTCCCACCACCCCCTTTGGCGCAAAAGCATCCACAACACCGTACGGTAATCCGGACCCGCCTTTTGATATCGCGAAACTGGCCATTGGAGCAGGTGCCACATTCGTGGCGCGTGGGACAGCCTATCACGCTGCCCAGATTGAAAAACTTCTTACGGAAGCCATGCGGCACAAGGGATTTTCCGTAGTGGAAATTCTTGACAGTTGTCCCACTGCGTACGGCCGTCGCAACAAGTTCAAGTCCGTTATCGAAATGATGAATAATCTCAAGGATAGTGCGGTTCCCGTGACTGCTGCGGATACGATGTCTCCTGAACAACTGGCAGGGAAGGTACTTACCGGTGTCCTCTACAAGGAAAGCAAACCGGAATACGTAGATGAGTACAGAAAACTCGTGGCTCGGGTGCAGGCGTCGATGTAAAACCTTTCTGCAGAGGTCTGCCACTACAGAGGAAAACAGGAGAATTAGGCATGTCGTGCAGCAGATACGAAATCAGGTTTTCCGGGGCAGGGGGGCAGGGACTGATTCTCGCCGGGATCATCATGGGAGAAGCGGCTGCCATCTATGATGGTAAACAGGCAGTTCAGTCACAGAGTTACGGCCCGGAAGCACGTGGGGGAGCATCAAAGTCAGAAGTTGTTATTTCTGACCAGTCGATTGATTTTCCGAAAGCAACGAACGTTGACGCACTGCTTGCCCTGACCCAGGAGGCGTGTGATAAATATTCCATGGATTTGAAAGAGGGAGGAATTCTGCTGGTTGATTCCGACCTGGTGAAGAATTTGCCAAAGGGAAACTATACCGTAGTAAGCATTCCCATAATAAGTATTGCCAAAAACGAAGTTGGCAGGACAATTGTCGCCAATATCGTAGCCCTGGGTGCTATGGTGGCCCTGACGGGAATCGTGTCCCGGGAGAGCGCCGAGAAGGCGGTCCTTGCTCGCGTTCCCGAGGCCTTTGTCGAGCTTAACCGCAAGGCATTTGCAATGGGATACAACAAAGCATTGGAGGCCAGAGAGCTCTAGGTCACAAGAGGGATTAACGGTTTGCGCGGTGCTGGTCGTCTGAGCCCATAAATACCTGTGTAGCGTAGAGTGTGCCATCTTCGGCCTCTGCCGTGCCGATACCGGTCATGGTAAATCCTGCAGTCAGAATGTTTTCCCTGTGCGGTTTACTCTCCATCCAGCCGGAGATGATTGTGTCGGCGTTATTCCGGTATCCTTGGCTGCGACCAACGTTTTCACCAACCACGCGCCACCCCTTCAGTCCTGCCTTCCCAATCCGAGCCCTGAAATCCATTCCACCACCTTCATCGTGACCCAGGTAGCCGCTTTTCGCCATAAAACGGCTGTGGTCTCGGGCGAATTGTTGCAGGGCAGGGACTGTTTTCAGGGGAGGGAGATGGTGTTGTTTCCTGATCTGGTTGATTGATTCATGGATGTACGATTCAGCTGCAGAAGACTCTCTGTTCATTCCGCTGCTGGCGACCTCGCCTGACTGTGAGGTGAGAGGCATGAACAGTATACACATCAGCAGCAGGGAGCAGATGGGCCAAAGAGTTCTTTTTATCAGATATGGTTGCATTTTTTCATTCTACCTATTTCGCTACTTTTTGTCATTAGTTCACTTGTTTGATGGTACCCTGTAAATACAGTATCTGGTTGAAGTGCCGGGCGGTTCTGTGGTCACGTCGTGAGTGAGCGTTATGACGCCCTGCCTGAATGCGTGGACGCAGGCTACCTGAAAGCAGAAAGGGAGTGCACGCAGAAATGCACCAGTTCTTCAGTGAGTATCTTGAAACATACGGATATATTTTCCTGTTTCTTGGGACATTCCTTGAGGGGGAAGCGGTTCTGATCCTTGCGGGTTTCTTCGCCTTTCAAGGCACACTTTCTTTGCCTGGTGTCATCATGACAGCTCTTGCAGGCTCTTTTTTTGGCGACCAGTTCTATTTTTATCTGGGTCGTTGGCGGGGGAAATGGCTTCTCGGGCTATTTACTTCCATGGCAAAAAAGTTTCGCCGTGCTCTCCGACTCATTGAAAAATATGGTTCTTTTGTGGCATTTGTCTCCCGTTACACCTATGGATTGCGGATCGTATTGCCCATCATACTCGGAATGACAAGTCTTTCCCGGAAACGATTTCTGCTCCTGAACTTCCTGAGCGCTACCAGTTGGGCCATCCTCTTTTCTCTTGCGGGTTTTTTCTTTGGAAAAAGTGCGTCATTATTTATCGAGGATCTTGATCGCTATGAGCCTTACATCGTTCTTGTCCTGCTCTTCATCATCGGATGCTTCTGGTTGGCCCATTATTTTCATGTTCGGTGGTTGGGCAGGCATGCACGTACCCGGCTTCGGAGGATGAGAGACTGGCGGGCGGCCCGGGATGCGAATTCGAAAAATAATGAATCGAAAGAGGATAGTAGTGAGTGAAAGTGTTTTGTTGGACAGGATATGTATTATTCTCGTGGAACCGCAAACTCCCGGTAATGTGGGGATGGTCTGTCGGGCCATGAAAAATATGGGGCTACGACACCTGCGTCTGGTGAAGGGCTGTCGAACGGATCATTCCGAGGCACGTCGGTTTGCTGTTTCGGCCAGGGACCTGCTTGATGGGGCTGTCCGCTTCGAATCCCTCGAAGAAGCCCTGGCAGATATCGAGATTTCCGTTGCAACGACCCGCCGGATCGGCAAGTACCGTCAAGAGACCATGGAACCTGCGGAACTGGTCGCAAAGCTGAGGGAAAAGATGGGTTCAGGTCGCGCTGCTCTGGTTTTCGGGCGGGAGGACAACGGCCTTAGTACGGATGAGCTTGCCCTTTGTCGCTGGCAGGCCACTATTCCGACCTCTGACGACTATGGATCCTTGAACCTTGGCCAGGCAGTCCTTCTTTTTTGTTATGAAGTTACTCGAGGTCTTGTGCCCGGTGTCACCATTCCATCGAGGGAAATGGCTTCAACAAGCGAAATGGAGGACCTTTACAGCCATATGGAAAAAACCCTGCTTGAGATCGGCTTCCTTGATGCTGCAAATCCGAAACACCTGATGCGAACCATCCGCAGGATTCTTTCCAGGGCGGAACTTGATTCCCGGGAGATTTCTGTTCTCAGAGGGATGATGTCTCAGATGGAGTGGGCCACGGATGCTTCGAAACGGAGAGAGTTACCATGAATATTCTTCATATCGGACTCCTTGCCGGGGTATTGACCAGTTGTGCCGTACTGCCGCAGATTTATCGTGCTGTCCATACCCGACAGGTACGAGACATTTCCGTCTGGCAACCGGTCCTGCTGGTTGTTGGCATGGGATTATGGCTTCTCTATGGTATACTGATCAACGATATTCCCTTGATTGCTGCTAATATTTTTTCCATTGCCTGCAACCTGCTCCTGATAACGTTAAAGTTTTTCTACGCTGAAAGCAGGGTGCCTTCGAATGTGTCCAACTGACAAGGGGCATCTTGTAAAATCGTGGCAATACACTGCCCATTCTATTCGAACAGTATGAATACGTAGTAGATACTCATACTATAAATCTGCTACAATCTGCTCACATCTATGGAGGATGAAATGAAGAAAATTGTGTTTTTCCTGTTGGGGGTACTTGTTCTTTCCACGTTATCAGGCTGCGGTTATAATGCCATCCAGGCAAATGAAGAGGCTGTTTTCGCAGCGTGGGGGAATGTGGAGGCTGCCTATCAACGGCGTGCAGACCTCATCCCGAACCTAGTGGAAGTAGTAAAGGGATATGCAAAGCATGAGTCAGATACTTTGACGGCGGTCACCGAGGCACGGGCAAAGGTCGGTTCGATGCAGATTTCAAAAGAGGCCCTGAACGATCCTGCTGCTTTCGCAAAATTCCAACAGGCACAGGGTGCGTTGTCCGGAGCCCTGTCCCGTCTGATGGTGGTTGTGGAGCGTTATCCTGATCTGAAGGCAAACCAGAATTTCCTTGATCTCCAGAACCAGCTGGAAGGAACGGAAAATCGGATTAATGTTGCCAGGGTTCGCTATAATCAGGCCGTGGAAGTATTCAACGTCAGCATAAGGACGTTCCCTAATTCTTTGACTAATTCCTTGCTGCTCCATCTGCAGCGCAAGGAACCCTTCAAGGCTGATGAAGGTTCCAAGACTGCACCGAAGGTAAAATTCTAGTAACTATTCAGCATAACCTGAACCGTTGGGAGTAGCGTCTGATTTCTACGAAAGGTTCTGTCGGGGATCCATGATTTTATCGTCTGGTTCCCCGAATACACCCTCGGGAATAAAATAGTTCATTGCATTTTCTAGTGACAAATCCTAACGATTGAACCTGCAGTTGCAGAACCAGGTTGCAATAAGAGACACCCGTTGCCAGTAAGGTCAACGAGCCGGGAGTGCCATGAAAACGATTCTTTCCCTTTTGCTGCTTTGCCTCTTTCCCACAGTTGGCGCTGCCCTTGATGTGCCTCCACTCAAAGCCCATGTGAATGATTATGCTCACATTCTCTCACCGGCTGCTGTCCAGAAGATTGAAGCCGAATTGACCGCTTTTGAATCGAGCGATTCCACACAGATTGCCGTTCTGACAATCCCGAGCCTTGAAGGCGAAAATCTCGAAGAATATTCCATCAAGGTTGCCGATGCCTGGAAAATCGGGCAGAAGGGAAAGGATAATGGTGCCATCCTCCTTGTTTCAAAAGGGGATCGTAAGATCCGCATAGAAGTGGGCAGGGGGCTTGAGGGCACGCTGACCGATCTTGTTTCCGGTCGGATTATCCGGGACGAGATGGCTCCCCGATTCAAGCAGGGTGATTTTGATGGCGGGGTCGAAGCGGGGGTGTCCGCGATCATGGCTGTTGTTAAAGGCGAATACACCGCATCTCCCCAAGGTGCGCCTCAAGGTAAAAAAAGCTCTCCGCGTCTCATGACACTGCTCATCTTTCTGTTTGTCGCCTGCATCGTGCTGGGGGCGTTATCAAAGGTGCTTGGCGGGATTGCCGGGGCTGTTGGTCTTCCTCTCATAGGCGTACTGCTCTTTTCCGGTGCCGGACTCGTTACCCTGGCCATTCTCGCGGCGGTCGGTTTCTTCGGCGGGCTTTTTATAAGCTTCTTGTTCGGAGGCGGCGGACGCGGTGGAGGCGGTTTTGGCGGAGGCCCCTTTCTGGGTGGCGGGGGATTTGGCGGAGACTCTTTTGGCGGCGGTTTTTCCGGTGGTGGTGGAGGTTTTGGCGGCGGTGGGGCTTCGGGTGGCTGGTAACCTGATATCTGCGCTGCAAGGGGGATCACGACGGACATGAATACGAAGAAAAATCCGCATCTTTTTTCACTGTAGAAGAAAATGCCCGCATACGTGCAGAGGTAGAAAAAGCAGAAGCGAACACTTCCGGAGAGATTGTTGTCATGGTGGTCGATCGTAGTGACAGCTATCGGGAGGCAGAGATTCTCGGCGCGGTTCTTACCGCTGCTTTTTGTGGTTTTCTTCTCGAGATTGCATTCCAGATCGGTTATTTGTGGTTTTCAAACTCCGAATGGGGATCCGGTCCAAAAATGGATGCGGAGCTTGTTTTGCATGGCGTTTCACTCTGGACGTATATCCCCTTGGTAATTATTCTGTTTTTCCCACTCAGATTTCTATTCAGGAGACGAGAGGAGCTAAAACTGCCTTTTGTCGGGAGAAAGAGGGTTGACGAGGCGGTACGTGAGCGTGCGGTGCGAGGGTTCTTCGAAAAGCAGCTCTACAGGACGCGCGACGAAACCGGAATTCTGATATTTCTCTCACTTTTGGAACATAAGGTATGGATTCTTGCCGACAGGGGAATTAATAGCAGGTTACCCCATGATCAATGGAAGGGTTTGGCTCATGATCTGTCCTTGGGAATGCGTGAAAAAAGGGCTTGTGAGGCACTCTGTTCGGTCATCAGATCCTGTGGTGATGAATTGGCACAGCATTTTCCGAGGAAGGATGATGACACGAATGAGCTACCGGATCATGTTCTGCACCAGTAACGATAATGGGGAATTATTGTAATGTCAGAACAGACCTTTGTTCAGGGAGAGTTTCTTGAGCTTTAGTATATTTCTTACTACCTTCGGCATGATTTTCCTGGCAGAGTTGGGAGACAAGACTCAGTTGACTGCCATGGCGCTTGCGGCCCGCTATCCCTGGAAAAAGATTTTTATCGGTATTGCCCTCGCTTTTGCCCTCCTGAATTTCGGTGCCGTGCTGGTGGGTAAGGTCCTCTTTGCCCTTTTTCCGATCTTTTGGACAAAGATTGCCTCTGCCGGGCTGTTTCTCTTTTTTGGCGTAACGACACTCCGCAACGCCGGTGCCGATCAGGAGTCCCACAAAATTACCGCTTCTGGAGCCATTCGCACTGCCTTTCTCATGATTCTTTTCGCCGAGTTGGGCGATAAGACTCAGCTTGTTACCCTCAGCCTTGCGGCCCAGTATGATTCTCCTGTTCTGGTTTTCTGTGCATCGACCCTTGCCTTGTGGCTGGTTTCCCTGATTGGTATATTCCTTGGGAAGCAATTGATTCGTTATTTCCCTATCCGCTATATTCACCGCACGGCAGGTGTGTTGTTCCTCTTGTTCGGAGTGGCTCTCCTTTACCAGACTTTACGCTAGTTCCATCCGGCACATCGCCGCAAATCCACGATAAGACAGAAACTGATTAGCACTATTCTTCCGCTATCAAGATTGTCATCCCCGAATGTCTATATCGGGGATCCATAATTAAAGTCGGTTAGATGCTTGGATTCCCGATCAGACTCGCTTCGGGAATGACAGATTTGGCAACTAACGGAAGATTGATGCTAATCAGGAAACAGAATCGCTTGCGGCCCTGTCGAAGGTTCTCTTGCCAGACAAATCTTTACATGCTTCTCTCGTAGTCCTTCGTTGCTTTTTTGAGGGTGATTCCCTACAATGTCGTAAAATTACATGTCCTGCCAAAAGATACCCATGTCTGACAAAAATATCGAAAAAGCCTTTCTCTATTTTGTTGCCCTTTCGCTGCTTCTGCATGCAGTCGTACTAACGGCGCTCTATCTTCTGCCTGAGAAAAAAGAGGGGAAGAAGCCTGAGGCGTATATGGTAGAGCTTACTGATGCTCCCGAAGTGAATGAAAAATCCCAGCAGAAGACACAAACGAAGCGCCTTGATGAATTTCGAAGGAGGGTTGCCCGAGAGGTTGCTCCGAGAGGGGACTGGTACCGCGATCAGCGACCGTCACTCCCTCCATCTGTGCCAAAGAAACCGCCAATGACTGAAACTCCTCGTGTGGACACTGTTCCGAATCCTCAACAAGAGCCTGATATGCGTACCAAAGGAGTTTCACCAGACGTGAAGAAGCTCCCGGCACTTGCAAAACTGTTTCCCAGTGCCGAAAGAATGTCGCAGCTTGAAGAAAGCTATCGGAGAAAATATGATACGGAGATTGATGAAGGAGAGACCCGTTTTCTGAATTCGGATGATATTCTGTTCGGGTCATTTCTGCGACGTTTCGAAACGGCTGTGTATGGCTCCTGGAAATACCCTGCTGCTGCATTGCAGAATAGAATCCAGGGGGTTACCCCGGTCAGGATAACCTTCAACAGGCAGGGGGAGATTGAAAATATCCAGCTTCTGCAATCTTCAGGAAGCAAGATTCTGGATGATGAGGTTTTCCGTGCGTTACGGGCACTTGGCCCTATCGGCAGTTTTCCGAAAAACTACGCAAAGGAACACTTCAATCTTATCGCATTTTTTGAATACGGAATTGTCGGTGGTGCGATGCGGGGTAGTATACGTTAACCAACAGGACACTCCAGCCTTGTCCGCAGAAACTCTTCCAAATCTTTTCCCAGGTCTTCCCTTTTTAGCGCCATATCTATCGTGGCCTTCAGAAAACCCAGCTTGTCCCCGCAGTCGTAGCGAGTTCCCTCGAATTGGCATCCATAGATCGTCTGCTGTTTGGATAGCTTCAAAATTGCATCGGTTAACTGGATTTCACCACCTTTTCCCGGCTCCTGTTTTTCAAGGATCGGAAAAATCTCAGGGGTTAGCACATATCTGCCGATAATTGCCAGGTCTGAAGGTGCGTCCTCTCTTTTCGGTTTTTCCACCAGGTCGGTAATCTCGTAGACCCTGTCGGAAATCGAATTTGCCCGGACGCAACCATAGGCGGAGATGTTTTCCATGGGAACCTGCTCCAGCGCCATAACCGAGCCCCGATATTTCTGGAAAACATCGAGGAGTTGCCCGAGACAGGGCCTTTCAGCGTCGATTATGTCATCACCGAGCAGGACAGCAAAAGGTTCGTTGCCCACAAATTCCCGCGCACAGAGTATGGCGTGTCCGAGTCCTAAAGCCTGTTTCTGCCGCACATAGAAAATGCTGACCATCTCTGCAATATCGCGGACTTCCTTGACAATGTCATCCTTGCCTTTTTCACGGAGGATTGATTCGAGTTCAAAGGAAATATCGAAATGGTCTTCAATGGCACGCTTGCCGCGCCCGGTGACGAAGAGGATCTGTTCAATACCAGCGGCGACCGCCTCCTCCACGACGTATTGGACGAGGGGTTTGTCGATGAGAGAGAGCATTTCCTTCGGTGATGATTTTGTTGCCGGCAGGAAGCGTGTTCCTAAACCAGCCACCGGAAAGACAGCTTTCTTAACGGTCATGACGGTACCTCCAGGTTGCTCTGTTTGGCTGCTTGTGAGATTTTTGCAGATAAAAGGGTATTCTGCAGGAGCATGGTTATGGTCATGGGGCCAACGCCGCCAGGTACCGGAGTTATATGCGAGGCTCGGAGTACCGCAGTTTCGAATTCCACGTCACCCACAAGCTTTTTCTCGGAAATGCGGTTGACCCCCACATCGATTACTACCGCTCCTTCCTTTATCCATTCCCCACGAATAACCTCGGGGCGGCCTATAGCCGCGATAAGGATATCGGCCCTAGCAATTTTTGCCGGCAGATCAGCGGTTCTCGTGTGGCAGATTGTCACGGTTGCATGCTGCTGCATGCACATGAAAGCAACCGGTTTGCCGACTATGTTGGATCGCCCAACGACCACCACTTCCTTTCCGCTAAGATCGATCCCGTATTCCTTCATCAGAACCATGATGCCGTGGGGGGTACAGGGCTGGAAGGTGGGTTTTCCCAATACCAGCCGACCTACATTGTAGGGATGGAATCCGTCAACATCCTTATCCGGCGAGATTGCTTCGAGTACTTTTGCCTCGTTGATGTGTTTGGGAAGGGGAAGCTGTACCAGAATTCCGTGAATCCTCTCATCACTGTTCAGATTGTTGATAAGAGACAGAAGGCTTTTTTCTTCAGTTTCGGCATGAAGGGTGTATTCATCGGAGAAAATACCGACATCGCAACAGGCTTTTTCTTTCATTCGTACATAAACCCTGCTTGCGGGATTATCTCCAACGAGGATTACCGCAAGACCCGGCTTGGTACCCTCTGCCACAAGTCGGCTTACTTCCGCGGATATTTCGCTGCGTATCTTTTGCGCGGTTGCTTTTCCATCAAGTATGATAGCCATAAAGGTGGGTTCCTGTGTCTATGTCGATCTGTTTCCGGTGGGAAAAGTTCGTAGAGAAAGTCGGCGATATGCTGTATGGGAAGAGAGCTTCTGTCAGAAAAAATCCCCCAAACGGGGGATTTTTTCAACAACTATTTCACGCGGCCGCTGAAGGGCACCCTGAGCAGGCTCCCTCTTTCGGACAACTCTGAGGTGTTTTCGGTGTGGAAGACTTTGCGTATCCTTCAGTATACCAGCCGCTGCCCTTGAGGGCAAAGGAAGTCTGGGAAATAAGTTTCTGAATCGGACCGCCGCATTTCGGGCATTCCTTCGCAGGTTCGTCCGAAAATTTCTGGCGAAGCTCGAAATGGTTGTCGCAGCTTGAGCATTGGTATTCATAGATTGGCATTGTAACGCACCTCCTGTGCTTAGGTAAAATATAAGAACTATCCCGGGTATTTGTCAATACTTTTGGGAAGAAAATAGTTCCTGATTATTATGTAAAGAAACAGCCTGTCATCGCAAACAGTAGTGGCGTCCTATAGATGACTCCCACGACTTTCTTGTCCCGCACTACGGGGATCCGGTGAAATCGATGGATGATGAACAGGTCAACCAGATCGATGAGGTTGGCATCTTCTGTTACTGAAAGCGGTTCTCTTTCCATAATGTCTTCGATCATCTTGTCTTTAAGATTGCTGCACAGCTGTTCGTAAAAACCATCCTTCTTCTTTTCTTCGGGAGTGGCGTCCCCGGCGCTTTCCATAAGTGCTGTCATGATGGTGAGGGGCATCAGGACACCAGCCAGTTCACCCCAATCATTAATTACCACGAGACCAGGGGCAGCATTGAGAAAACTCTTGTCGCCATAATTCTTTTGCAGCAACAAGACAGCTTCTTTGAGGGATGCCTTCCTTGAGATCGTTGTAATATCCGTAATCATAATGTCTTTGGCTTTCATTCAGAACTCCGTGATGGTTTGTTGAGTAATGCCAGTACGGCTTCCTTCGTTGCTCCTCGAATTGCCACGGTTTTATGGCGCGACTTTTCACCGGCAACTATACGCACGTTCGACTTTGCCACATGCAGAAGTTTTGCGAAAAATGCCTGACAGAGTTTATTCGCGGCACCTTCAACGGGAGGAGATGTCAGGCGAACCTTAAGCTCATTCCCGCTGAGCCCACAGATTTCGTTGCGGCAGGCCTTTGGCTGAACATGGAGGGAAAAGGTAACGACATCACCAGACTCGGTAATGTGAAAACCGTCGTCTCCTGGACTATTCTTCATGAATTGAGAGCATCTTGTTATGGGACTCGAGCAGGGACCGGAAGGAAGATTCGAATTGTATTTTTTGTCTGCGCAGCTCCTGGACGTCATTTTTGAGCTCGACAAGTTTGTTTTCGGCATCAGCCAGAATTCTCTCAGCCCGGACCTCAGCTTCGGCAACGATCAGGTCTGCTTCCTTCTGCGCGTTTATTTTCATTTCTTCCGTTATTTTTTGCGCTGCCAGCAAGGTGTCGCGAAGATCCTTCTCCCTTTGGGCCAGGACATCCGCTTCGGCTGCCATTTTCTGCGTCTGTTCACGAAAAATTGTATTTTCCCTGTTCAGGCCTTCCATTTCCTGGGCCACTGCCTGCAGAAATGAGTCTACATCGTCAGGGTTAAGCCCGCCGAAGAGCTTTCCTTTGAACTGTTGCTGTTGAATGTCGATGGGGGATATTTTCACGGAAAACCTCCGATGTTTAGCTTCATTCTATATCCTTGGTCAAGTATCGATGTGATAAGGAATTTCTGAAGGAAAAAGATGACCAGCAGAACAATAAGGGGGGATAGGTCTAGGCCTCCCATTGATGGGAGTCTTTTCCTTACTTGATAGAGAACCGGTTCCGTGATGCGGTAGAGAAAATTTACAATGGGGTTGTATGGGTCCGGGTTAACCCAGGAAATTATCGCCCGCGCAATGATGATGTACATATATAAGGTAAGGATGAGGTCAAAAATTTTACCAACTGCAATAAGGAAATTGGCAGCAACAAACATTCAATCCTCCCTTAGTAACCTGTGCAAGAACAGGAACTTTTATACAGAAAATAAGGAGTTCTGTCAAGTCGGGCTGCAAGACATGCGTCCGAAATGGCCAGGAGGGACGGGAATACTGCTGCAAGGATTTTTTTTGTTGTCACATCGGCTAATATGATTATACTGAAAGGCCTTACCTGAAAGGAGTTTATAATATGTCCCTTGCAAAGACATGGTATTCAGTAGAAGAGGCCGAGTCCAAATTCGGCGTCCCGAAGAATCTTGTTCTGAAGTGGGTTGAAGAAGGTCTTGTTCGGTGTGAACAGGATGGCGGAAAAGTCGTTTCGGTTAATGGTGATGATCTTGAACTCAAGGTGGAAGAGTATGTGAAGAAGAGCTGATTGGTTTTTCTCCCACATAACACGTGACAATCCCGAAGGTGTAATCGGTATGAGAAACATTCTCGAAGCCCGCTTCGATCATTATTTTCTTGAACGCCCCCTGGTCGGGAAACTCCAACACGGAGTCGGGTAGATAGCGATACGCATTTGAATCGGAAAAAATCCCCCCTATTGCCGGAAGAAGGCGTCGGAAGTAGAAATGGTACACGGATTTGAATAAACGGGATTTGGGGTTGGAGAATTCCAGAATTACTATTCTGCCTCCAGGTAGCAGTGTCCTCAGTATTTCCCGCAAACCGAGGCTTCTGTCAATAACGTTCCTGATGCCGAAGGCGATAGTTGCAGAGTCGAACGTGTCATTGTGAAAGGGAAGGGCTTCGCAGGATGCTACTCCGAGTGCGATCCTGCTGCTGAGATTCGATGTATTGAGTTTCGTGCGGCCGATCTCTACCATTGCAGCACAAAAATCAACCCCGATGATTTTGACAGAGCCATCAGTTGCTCTAGCCGCTTCCATGGCCATATCGCCGGTTCCCGTTGCAATGTCGAGGATCCGGCTTCCCTGGCGGCTCTTGATCTTTCTGGATGCTGACTTCCGCCAGCGTCGGTCTATTCCCAGACTGAGAAGCTTGTTTAGAAAATCATACCGGGGAGCAATTTTTGAAAACATGTCCCGGACTTGATCGCTTTTTGAAGTTTTCACCAACATGACAGCTTTCCTCTTGATGTTATTTCGAACGGTACTTGTTTTCCAATAGTCAGCAAAATTTTAGAAGTAGATATAGTAGCATACGTAAAATGAAAATGGATCCCGATAGTTTTTCGAGAGTTGTGATTTTCTGTTGAGTAAGTGTACTCTGATTTTTTGCTTGTCGATCATTTTAGATGATCCGCTTCGAAAATCATGTAAAATCATGCTGATACCAACCGTTACTTTTACCTGAGTAGAGGTTATCCCGTGCTTTCATTGATCAGATGGCAGGATGTTGCCGATATCATCATCATGAGTTTTCTTGTGTATCAGCTCTACAGCTGGTTCAAGCACACGAAGGCCTTTCAGGTCGTTATTGGGCTGATCTCTCTTGGTGTTGTGTATCTGATCACCAAGAATCTCGGGTTTTTTATGACCAGCTGGATACTTCAGGAGCTTGGCACGGCAATTTTCGTGTTGATCATCGTTATCTTCCAGACAGAAATTCGCCAAGCACTCTACCGGATCAGTCCTTTGCGCAGTTTTTTCGGTCGTCAGGATTCCGGCCCCACCTTTGACTTTTCTGAACTTTGCTCAGCGATATTTTTCCTTGCCGCCACCAGAACCGGTGCGATTCTCGTTTTTCAGAGAAGTGAACCCATAGATGAATATATTACCAATGGAATTCCCCTGGACAGTTCTGTGGATGGTCATCTTCTCGGGTGCATTTTTAAAGACGGTTCGCCATTGCATGACGGTGCGTTGGTCATCAGGAACGGCAGGATTGTCACTGCTTCCTGTCACCTGCCACTCTCAACCAGCAGTGCTATTCCCCAGCAATTCGGGACCCGGCATCGGGCTGGGCTCGGACTTGCAGAGCGATCCGACGCAGCGGTAGTGATAGTTTCTGAAGAAAGGGGAGAGGTCTCCCTGGCTCTTTCACAGACCCTTGAGAAAATCGATACGGCCGAGGAACTTTCTGCCCGACTGGAAAGCCTTCTTCTTCTCCCGACCCGTGAAGAAGTGCGCATAACCATGATGAAAAGAATCTTCGGAAACCTCAGGCCGAAGCTCGCAACTGTAGTGCTGGTATTCATTTGCTGGTTGATTGTCACTGCTCGGCAGGGAGAGATCCTCACCATGACCGCACCGGTTCAGTTTCACAACGCACCGGAGACTCTCCTTTTGAGGAGTGCTTCAGCAGAAGAGGTGGAGTTGCAGCTCAAAACCTTTTCAAGCCTGATCCAGCTTCCGAAAGAAGGTGATCTGGCCGCAGAAGTCGACCTTTCGAAAGCCCGCGTGGGCGTCAATAAAATCCTATTTAAAAAAGATGATTTTGCCTTGCCTTCAGGGGTGCTGATAACCAGAATCAACCCTTCTTCAATCCGTGTGATTATGGAAAAAAAAGTCAGAAAGCTTGTGCGCGTAAATCCACGGTTGACTGGAACGTTACGTGCAAGACTTCACCTTAAATCAGTTACTGCCGTACCCGCAGAAGTCATGTTGGAGGGGCCCGATTCGGCTATTTCACGGATAGAGTCAGTCCGGACCGAGGAAATTCGGCTTCCTGATCTTGTCAGAAGTTCGACTGTGTCAAAGAAACTGGAGGTGCCTGCTCATATCAAGGCCATATCCACTGATACAGTTGTCGTAAAGATAGATCTCGGTAAATAGTGCTATTATCAGACAATTTGCGGGTGAATACAGATTTTCCGCCAACGTTTTCAAAGCAAGATTAAGGAAAAGTTTTATTTGAGGTTGACACGTGTCCCTCTTTCGGGGTATAAAGCCAGAAATTTAAAATGATGTTTTGAGTTATAAAACAAGGAAAGGAGGGCGCATGAAAACTGGTACCCTATTGATTGGTTTGGTCATGCTTCTGATTACCTTCCCCACACTTGCTGTTGCCGCCAAAACCCATATCGTCAAGAAAAACGATTCACTATATTCCCTCTCAAAAAAATATCATGTATCGGTTCAGGCTTTCAAATCTGCCAATAACCTTGTAAACAGCCATCTGAAACCTGGAGAGAAACTGGTTGTTCCACCCCGCTCCTCATCTGCCGCAGAAAGTCGTTCCACTTCCAGAAAAACCACGGTATCTGTTTATAAAGTCCGTAAAGGTGACACTCTGTACCGAATTGCCAAAAAAGCCGGGCTTTCCGTGGCTGAATTGAAGCGGCTTAATGGAATTTCCGGCAATTCCATTAAGCCGGGAAAGTTGCTCTCTTTGCGAGAGAGTGCTCCTGTTGAAGAAGTCGCAAAGAAACCGGTCAGAAATTTTACGGTGAGAAATACTGAACTGTTCTCAAACGAAGAATATGAACGGACCCTTGCGGAACTTACCGACTCGGACCAGGAAAAGCCCGTTGATCTTGGGAAGGATCTGGAACTTGCAACAAATGCTTCCAAGCGCCTCAAGAAAAGTGCTTACAGTTTTCTCGGAACCCGTTATCGTTTCGGTGGTACTACTCGCAATGGTCTTGACTGCTCCAGCTTTGTTCAGCATGTTTTCCGGGCTCTAAATATACAACTTCCGAGAACGGCACGTGAACAGTTCCGCACAGGAGAGCCGGTAACATCCTATGACCTGCAGAAAGGTGATCTCGTATTCTTTCGAACCTATGCCTCATATCCTTCCCATGTAGGAATCTATCTGGGTGATAACAAAATGATTCACGCCTCTTCTCGCAATCATATGGTTGTCATTTCCTCTATGAACACTCCGTATTTTCGATCAAGATTCATCGGCGCGAAGAGATACCCTTCTCTGAATCCTGATACGGTGAGCCTGGAAGATCTTTTTGCCGGAACCGAGATAGCTGAGGAGAATGATGAGGATGTGGTTAAAAATGATACGATGGGTTTGCAGGTGAGCAACTGACAAATATTGATAATTAGTGGGTATTGAGTAATAGAATGGGGCCGGCGTCGTTATGTGACAGCCGGCTTCGTTATTTCTGCATGAAGCAAGTCGTTGATAGGGTACTTTATGTTTCTATTATTGCGGTAGATTTCTTCAATTGTTGGCGACAGCGCAATAAAGGCTTCAAGTACTTTCGGGTCAAAATGCTCAGGTTTCGTTCTGCCGTCTCCCTCAGTGATGATCTTGACGACCAGGTCATGTTCCTCAGCGTCCTTGTATGGTCGCTTGCTTCTTAATGCGTCATACTGATCAACCAGCATGACGATCCTTCCTTCCATGGGAATGTCCTCCCCTTTCAGCCCTCTTGGGTATCCGCTGCCATCCCATCTTTCATGATGGTTCAGAGCGATGGATGCCGCCATATGCAGTACGGGATAGGTTGATCCGGAGAGCATTTTCTCTCCGATCCTCGTATGGGCCTTCATAATTTCAAATTCTTCCTTGGTAAGGCTTCCGGGTTTCAGAAGGATATTGTCAGGGATTCCGATCTTTCCGATATCATGCATCGGACTGGCGAAGGTGAGATTTTCGACGAAATCTTCCGGTAATCCCAGGTACTCTGCGATTTTTCCCGCATAAATGCCTATACGGGCAATATGCGACCCGGTATCAGTGTCCCTGAACTCGGCAACAGCCGTCAATCTTTCGATAACTTCGACACTGATATCCTTTACCATCATTAATGCATCGGCCAGTTCCCTTGTCTTCTTTTCCACCATATCCTTGAGCATGAACTTGTAGTTCTTTTCCATCTGGATGAGGCGATTGTACTTTACACCTTTTTCAATGGAATGGAGAAGGTAGGTAGGCTTGTAGGGTTTAATGATGAAATCGAAAGCGCCTTTTTTTATTGCCTCGACGGCAATATCCAACTCGGCATAAGCGGTCATGAGGATGACGGGAATGTCCGGATTCAGGTTATGTATGATTTCCAGAAGCTCGATGCCCGACATGACAGGCATCTTGATGTCTGTCAGGATAGCATCGAATTCACTGCTCTGAATCTTCTGAAGTGCCTCTTCACCGTTATGGCATGGAATTACCGAATAGCCAAACTGGGTGAGCAAGGCAACAACCGATTCCAGGACGTACAAATCATCATCGACAACCAGTACCGTCGTTGCTTTCGACTCGTTAATCATGAGGGACCTTTCTATGTAACATTAGGCTGAACTTCCCGGTCTGGGAAATGATTCGGTGTCTACTGTGCGTGATTCCGGGGAGTGTTAATTCCGTTCCTGTTGTTTTCTGCGACGAAGTCCGAAATTTTTGCGGTAGCCGCACTCGTCATGAAGCCAGGAAAGCTCCCTCACGAGAGTTTCAGTGAGCTGGACGCAATCAGGGTAGATCTCAAATCGACGAGAATATATTTTGCACTCTCTGGTAACGATGTCAAGGTATCTGCACGGTGTTGAAGTGAAGAAGATAGTGCCGTCATCATCTTCAATTTTCTCGAAACAGCAGAGGCCGCATTTCTCGCATATTTGTTCCCACGCATCATTTTTGGCTGCAGATTTTTTCATTGACAGAGAATACCTAAACTATTCTCTGTCTGTCAATGAATTTGGCAATCTAGACCAATGAAGTTACTGAATGGAAAGTGTTACAATCAGGTAAATTTTTCTAAATAATCTCTTTAGGTCTTCTGCTTGATTGAAATATCGATCAGGTACGAGTACTATTCAAAGGAAATGGTTCGTTTAAATATTGATTATATTCGGTTCAGTCTCGGAAAAGTTTTTGTTAATACATTGAATCAGGAGGTTGAAATGGATCCTTTGATAAAAAAACTTACTCGCTTACGGGGTGTTGGGATTATCCTTGCAGCCCGGTTCAGGGATTCCGGTCTCGATAGTTTCGAGAAAATTGTCGAGGCGGGAGGTGACGGCCTGCAAAAAATCCGGGGGATCAATCCGCGGGTCATTCCCTCGATTCTTTCCCAGGCTGCCGGGATGATTGCTGAAGAGTCAGAAAAAACAGTTGGCTACATACAGGACAGGGCTTCTCTTCTTAACAGCAGGGTTCAGGAGATTGCACAAACTGTTCACAATCGTTTTGGTGAGGAGTTGAAGGGAAAAGACGGTAAAAAGGTCCAAAAAGAGATACATAAACTTGTCGGTTATTTAGACAGTCCATCCCTTAAAAGTCGGAAAAACAAGGTGGCCAAGGGACTTGCCAAAGCTGAAAAAAGGCTTGCAATTGCCGAGGACGCCGGGTTGAAAAAGATTCGAAAATGTTTGAAGAGAACCCGCAAGTCATTGGGCAAGATCTCTTCACATCGCTAGATTGTTGTGAGGTTGTGTTGTGGCTCTCTTCAAAAAAACACCACTCTGGATTGCTTCAAAAGGGCTCCTTGCCGAGCGAGGCAGTGACTTTTTTCGCTGTCTGGAAACAGCCTCAAAAACCTTTGAACCGGAAGACATTCATGACCTGAGGGTTGCTTCCCGACGGCTCCGTGAGGGGCTCTCCCTTTTTAGCCAGTCGTATCCCAAGGACCGGATTACGCACCTGAGGAAAGCGGTGCGGAAGATAACGGATATTCTAGGGGAATTGCGCAATATCGATGAATATCTGGCCTTCCTGCGTGAAGAGGCACAAGAGCTGGGTCCGGAGCATGGAGCAGAGCTCGCGGCGAGCATTGACCTGTATCTGGACAAACGTACGATTGTCCGGAAGCAGTTGAAACGTGATCTTCGTAAAGTCAAACCGGTAACTCTCAGAAAATATTTTGTCAGAACAATTCACGCTCCCTACCTTTTTGATCCGCCGTCAGATGCAGTATGCCCTTTTACTTCGATTGATGATTTCGCGCGTGAAAGCATCGACCAGCGTCTTGCTGCAGTGCTGAATCTGGTGCCAGAGTCCCGCATTCCCGGGCATGCTGCCTGCCAGCATCGGCTACGCATTGCCGTAAAGCATTACCGCTATCGGATTGAGGTTCTTTCTCCTTTTCTGGATGAAGGGTATCGAGAATTTCATGCCCATGTGAAGGAGTACCAGGAAATACTGGGTCGTATCCATGATCTGGACGTATTTTTGGAGATGGTTCGGGGAATGGGCCTTTCGGAAGGGACCGAAACGGCCCTTGCCGACCTTCTTCTCGTAAAGAGAGATGAATCCTTCAAAGCATTTTGTACAAAACTCGACACCGTTCCTTTTGAGGAAATCGGTGACAGGATCAGGGGTCTGCTGTGACACGAAGAGGGAAACGACTGGCTGCGATCGACATCGGCTCCAATTCCATCCGCTGTATTGTGGTGGAGGTTGTTAATGGTGGCAGCTTTCGTATTCTTGACGACGAGAAGGCCGCGGTTCGACTTGGCGAGGCCCTTGGCGACGGAAGAGGGATCTCTGCGGCCGCCTGGGAAAGGGCCATGGAAAACCTGATCCGCATGAAAAAGATCGTTGACGGGTACGGTGTCGAATACGTCGAGGCGGTTGCCACGAGTGCCGTTCGCAGGGCGTCAAATGGTGATGAATTCATTCGTTCCGTTGCCGAACGCACCGGTATCCGTGTCGCTGTCATTCCCGGGGAGGAGGAGGCGCGACTCGTTTCTCTCAGCGTGCTGCACAATTTTGATATGGAGGGAATCCGCTACGGGATGATCGACATCGGTGGCGGAAGCCTGGAGATCGTCACGGCCTTGGGAAGTAGAATTGAAGAGTATTATTCTCTGGAACTGGGCGCCGTTACCCTTACCGAAAAATTCCTTCGACGTGATCCGGTGGCCGAAGAGGAATTGCAGAAACTGGGCAAGCATGTTCGAACGTCGTTAAAGGAGATATTTGAAGGTGAAGAGGCAAGATCCCGCTGTCTTATCGCGTCTGGTGGGACTATTACCTCCATTGCCGCAATGGTCATGGCTACGCGGGGGGAGACCTACGATTCTGTCCACGGCTACGAGGTTCTTCGTTCGGATATCGTCCATCTTCTCGCCATGCTGGTGAGAAAAAACCTGAAAGAGCGCAAGGGGATTCCAGGCCTCAACCCGGACAGGGCTGACATCATTGTTGCCGGCGTTGCCGTTATCGACGAACTCATGAAGTTCTTTAATGCCAACATTCTCCGCGTTAACGAGAGAGGCATCAGGGAAGGACTCATCCTTGACAGTCTCCGGAAACACAGCCTTATCGGAGATGGTGCACGTCAACGGAGTTGGCGTGCCGCTGCCCTGGATTTCGGGCGTTCCTGTCTGGTGGATGAGGAGCATGCCCGCCAGGTTGCCCACCTCTCCCTGGAAATCTTTGATGCTCTGGCCGTCGCCTTTGACTTGGGGGATCGTGAGCGACGACTTCTCGACGCAGCAGCCCTGCTGCACGATTCGGGCTACTTCATCAGTTACTCGAGCCACCATAAACATTCCTACCACTTGATCCGTCACGCGGACCTCTTCGGTTTTACTCCCCGCGAACGGGAAATCATCGCCAATATCGCCCGTTACCATCGTAAATCGCTGCCGAAAAAGAAGCATGAAGGTATTGCACGTCTGTCCGAACCAGACCGAGTGCTGGTTAGTAGATTAGGAGGGATTCTCCGCCTGGCCGATGGGCTTGATCGCAGGAGGAATTGCCTTGTCCGGCAGCTGCGCTGCGAACTGACGGAAACTCTCTTCCGTGTTTCTTTGCATGGTGAAGAGGATCTTTCCGTTGAGATATTTTCCGGTAAGGCCAAAGGGACCCTGTTTGAAAGTGCCTTTCATCGGAAGCTGGTTCTCGTTCCTGCTTAAATATCCTACCAAACAAACAATCACAAACTGCTCACTTCCTCTTTATCTCATCGTACAAACATAACCTGATTAGTACCATACTTTCGCTATGAAAATTGTCTTCCCCGAATGTCTTAATCGGGGATCCATAATTTCAGTCGGTTAGAAGCCGGATTCCCGATCAGAACTGCTTCGGGAATGACAGTTTTGGCAACTGACGGAAGATAGGTATCAATCAGACATATTTTAATGTAACGCACATTTTCTGAACGCGTAACACCGTTGTCATTTTTCTCCTGTATCTTTCCGAGCAGTGCAGACGGATGCTTGTGTACGTCGTTACAGCGCACTTTTCCGGCTGTCGGCTCACAATGTTCTTATTACGAGAAAAAGAGGAGGAAAATGTGAAAGGGAAGATTATTGCAGCAGGTCTTTTAGCAGCTCTGGTGGTGGCAGGGAATGCGAATGCCAAGAGCCTCGAGGACATTCTGAAGGAAAAGGGTGTGATCACCGAGGCGGACTACAAGGAAGTCAGCAAAAGTAAACCATTCGACTACAAATTGGGCAAAGGTTTCACGCTCACTTCACCTGACGAGAAGTTCCAGCTTACGGTTGGCGGGCGCATGCAGTACCGTTATACTTTCACCGATGTTGATTCAAAAAATACATCGGCCACAGATTCCAGCACCTTTGACGCAAAGCGTATCAGGCTGATCTTCCAGGGCTATGCCTACAGCAAGGACTTGACCTACAAGATTGAAATCGATCCACGTCAATTTGCCTCTTCGAACACCGCAGGCGGACTAGTTGACGCCTATATCAACTACAAGTTCATCCCTGAATTGCAACTCCTGGTTGGCCAGACCAAGGCCAGAAACACCCGATCCTATCTGATTTCGGATGGCGCGCTCAGTTTTGTGGATCGTGCACCCTACATCGGAAAACTTGCCCATGGCTATGACATCGGCGCATGGGTTCATGGCGATATTGCCAAGGGTCTTGTGCAGTACGACCTTACCTATTCAGACGGTGATGGTCAGACTAATGCTGTCGCTAATAACGACAACATGTTTTCAACCAGGGTGGTATTCAACCCGTTTGGCAAAATGTCCAACGACGAGCCTGATCTTGCAATCAGCAAGAAGCCGCTTCTTTCCATCGGGGCTGATTATCTCCTGAATACTGTTAATAATCAATCTACCGCTGGCTATGCCAAGACGTTTGCCCCTGCTGCTAATACAAAGAATGAATTTAACAACTATGGCGTTGATGCCCAGTTCAAGTGGATGGGTCTGTCTGTGATGGCAGAGGGTGATTTTGTCCAATTTAAGAATAATACATCTCAAGTCACGCAGTGCGCTGTTGGCTACCTTGGCCAGGCCGGCTACATGATTACTCCGGAACTCGAACTTGCCGTTCGTTATTCCGTGTATGATCCGAATCGTGCCAAATCAGGTGACATGCAGACCGAACAGATCGGCGCCGTTTCCTACTACTTCAACAAGCACAACCTGAAGCTGCAGGCCGATGTGGGGAATCTCCACATGCAGAAGGGTACCGCTCCTGCTCAAGACGACATGCAGTACCGGGTCCAGGCACAGGTTATTTTCTAACCCAGTGTAACACAGCAACAAAGCTTACTTCACGTGAGCCTTCTTCATGGTTGGGGGGACAATCAGTCCCCCCTTTTTTTTACCTGTATCTCTACTTTGTCTTTGGTCCCAGAATTCCTCAAAATCCCTCCTGCAGAAACAAGAGCTGAAACAACCCCAAAATTTGCACCGATATTTCCTACCCCTGACACGGTTGTAACCTGTTTATGGGATACTGGAACAATCGAGAAACAGCAAATTGAGCAGGGCCTGAAACCATGGTGTTTCATCAAAGTTTTCAGGCCGGGAAATGGAGATTACTATGAAACTGATGCCGATGGGTGACTACTATGCGTGGTACTGTGAATGGTGCGATTCCAGAAATCTTACTCTTTGGACTCGTTTTGAGAAGGGACAGGTCTCTTGTGGTGCGTGCCATCAGGCATATCCCGCTTCGGAGCAGTCGCATAACCTGGAGGAGCAATCTCTTTCACGGGTTATCTGACCCTCTATTTCAGGATGTCCACCAGGTAGATGACTATCTCGATGACGATCAGTATAATGATGGTCCACTCCAGTCGCGAGGATCGACGTGCATGACTGAGGCTGGTAAACACCTCGGTGATGTCCATGAGAGTCTCAGACTTGTGACGTATTTCGTTGTAGCGCTCTGTCAGTTCGAAAAGATTTGCCATGGTCAGGTAGAGCTGATAGGCTTCCTCGTTTTTCCAGGTGCTTTCCGGCTTGTCCAGTACCATGATATGTGACAGGGAAGCGTACTTGAAGGACAGAATGGAAGAAGCCATCCTGGCTAAATGCTTGTCTTTAATGGTCAGTCGACCGTGTTCCAGCCGGGTAATAAAACCTTCGATTTCGTCAAGCACCTGGTCGAGGCGCTCTTCTATCCGCTCCAGGGCAACCGACTTGGCGATAACAAAACAGATGATTCCGCTGAAAGCAGGGGTATAATCCGGCATGACCGCCGAATCATTTGTTATGAGCATTTCGCTCCCGATGCTGATTTGGAGTGCGTATTCGTCATGGAACTTGGCTGACGCCAGGCTTCGAAAGGCTTCATTGTACGGTGCCATCCCGGCAGAGAAGGTTTCGATGGTTTTTGCTGAACAGTTCACGAATACCACGGCACCAAAGTAGTACAGGAATATCCTTTCCGCAGTGTTGACATCATCCGCAACCGGGCGCAGGTCAGAGGGGTTGAGGATCATCGGCTCTTCCCAGCGATAACGTCGGCTGATACCAAGTCGTGTGGCAAGTTTGTTCAGGTCAAGTTCGCCTCGCAGGGCATATCCGGCATAATCGTAGTTTTTCATTGTGCTATTCCTTTGCCTTGCAGAGGCTCCGAAGCCTTTCGGCGACCAGGCTGGCGGAGTGCTTTACTTTAACCGGGCTGCCGATTCCCTCCAAACCTCCTTCGATCTGCATCTTGCATCCAGGGCAGTCCACCGCAACTGTGTCTGCCCCGGTAGCAACGACACAATACACTTTCCTCTTTAGAATTTCCCCCGAAATTTCCTGATGTTTGAAGGCATAGGAACCGCCGAAGCCGCAGCAGGTATCGCTACCCTCCATTTCCACAACCGGCTGGCCGGTGATGCATTCCATGACCATTCTCGGTTCCCGGTAAACACCGCAGCCTCGCTTCAGGTGGCAGGCGTCGTGGTAGGTAACGGCCTTGCCACATGGTGTATTTTCCGGTATCACGATACTTCGCGCCGCCAGTTCCGTGAAGTTGAAGACCTTTGCCGCTAGTTCCAGTGACTTTTTGTGGTAATTCGGGTCCCCTGCCAGTAGCTTCGGGAAATCGTATTTCAGGGAGATTGTGCAGGTGGGGCAGATGGTGACCACAAAGTCGGCCTGTTCCTGCAGCAGGATTTCCGTGTTCAGTCGGGCCATGTCCCGGGCGATCTCCATCTCGCCGGAATAGCGGGCCGGAATTCCGCAACAGAGCTGTCCTTTGGGAAACGAGACGTCGTATCCGAGCATCTCGAGACTATCCATCGTGTCACGACAGATTTCCGGGAAAACGAAGTCCGCCAGACACCCGGAGAAAAACAGTACCTTCGGTTTTTTCTTTGTTCCGGGAGTAGGAGTGTTGGAAGAGTTGTTGACCAAGGTATGAAAAGGCTGTTCCGCGATTGGTGGCAGGGATCGTCCCGCCGTGTCGCCAGTGAGTACCAGGGGCAGGTGACGGATGCGGCCGTCCTTGCTCTGGAATGGCTTCTGGGCAAAGTACGCGGCACGGAGGGCGGAATGAAACAGGCTGCGGTTTTTCATGAAAGTCCCGATAAGGGTCTTCTGTGCCGGAAGTTTTGCTGCCCGTTCCCGCAGGTCGAGGATCAGTCCTTCAATGTCTATCTTGGCCGCGCATATTTCATTACAGCGTCGGCAACCGATGCAGAGGCCGAGTATTTCCCTGGCCTTGTCATCCCCATGGAAGAAGGGGGTGAGGACTAGCCCAATGCCTCCTACGTAAATGTGGCCGAAGACGTGACCACCAACGATCTCATACACTGGACAAACATTTGCGCAAGCTCCGCACTTGATGCAGGTGAGCGCCTCACTGAAACACGGATCGCATGCCAGTTTCCGTCTGCCGTTGTCCAGCAGGACGATGTGCAGGTCCATGCCGGTTGAAGGGCCCTTGATAAAGGAGACGTAGGAGGTGATTTTCTGGCCGGTGGCGTTTTTCGGAAGCATGGTGATGATGTCGAGAGCCTCCGCCAGGGACGGAACGATCTTTTCCAGTCCGACCAGGGCGATGTGTGTTTCGGGGAGGGTAGTCACCAGCCGGGCATTACCTTCGTTAGTGACCAGGACGAGGGTTCCGCTTTCGGCAATTGCCACGTTGGCGCCCGAAATGCCGACTTTTGCCGTGAGGAAACCATTCCGTAGCGTTGTACGGGCGGTTTCCACCAGGGTCGGGATGTCGGGCAGGCAGGGGTGGCCGGTTTCTCGGGAAAAGAGCTCTGCGACCTCTTCCCGGTTTTTGTGGATGGCCGGCATCACCATATGGGAGGGCCTCTCACCGGCAAGCTGGATGATCCATTCACCCAGATCGGTTTCCAGGGAGCGGATGCCTGCTTTTTCCAGATAGGGATTAAGGAGGATCTCTTCCGAGGTCATTGATTTCGACTTGACCACAAAGTCGCTGTCTTTTTCCTGGACGATTCTCCGAATAGTCTCGAGCGCATCCTGCGGTGTCGTGCAGAGATGAACAGTTGCACCGGCTTTTTCAGCATTTGTCCGAAACTCTTCCACGAGGGAAGGCAGTTGTTTGAGGGCGGCTTTACGGGACGTAGAAATCCTTTCCCGCAATGTCTCAAAGTCTGTTCCTTCGAATGCTGCAGCCCTGGCAGCAGGATACTGTGTCGCAAAGGCAGCAAGGGCTTTGCGCAGGAAGGTGTCGTTGATCTTCTGCCTGATGATCTTTTTCGACATGGTCTATTCTCCTGTCAGGATCAGGATCTGTAGTTTCTTTGGACCGTGAACACCGATGGTAAGAACCCGTTCGATGTCAGCGGTCCGGCTCGGCCCGGTGATCAGCGAGAGGTATGAATGGGGATGGGAGGCGAGGAGTGTCGCAAGGGTTCCGGAAAGGGCCTGCAGATCGGGTACGATGGAGGAGGCCCGGAGAATAACCAGGTGAACCGGAGGCAGGGCTGTGGCGCTCCGCTCAAAGTGATCGGAAAGCTCCAGGAGCAGGCTGCCGGTGTCGGCGATACCGGCCCGCGCGAAGCTGACGCAGATCCTGATATCCCGGTATTCTTCAGGCGAGGCAAAGGTCAGGGGAGAAAGAGCCTGGCGGATATCTTCGGGAAGTTCGGATGCGGCAACGATGGACCCTGCCATTTCCCGGACATGGTTAGCGGCATCCGCAAGGGATGAAAAGCGTTTGGTAACCGCGCCCGCTGCCTCAGCTGCGATCTGGAATCGATCGATCATGTTCTCCTCTTTCAGCAGGGAAATAGTAGTTATTTCGAGGCTATTCTGCACAATTCCGATTGTCATCCCCGAGGGTGTGATCGGGAACCCAGAGAATAAAACCATGGATCTACGATAAAGTCACTCGGTGATGACAATCGTTATTATCAACGGTTCAGATTGAGCTGAATAGGTGCGCTCTATAAGTCTATAGTAAATGAGGAGGGAATGGCATGCAAGGCCTGTTTGTCTTCTGTTCCGGAGCCGGTGGAATAATGCGGTAAAAGGGACTCTTGCAATCACTAGTGAAAATGATACAGTGGGCGTCATGAAGAGCCACGAGACCAGCCATTTGGAACATCTTTCCGGTTCCGTGGAAAGAGTTACCTTCCATAGCGAGGAGTCCGGTTTCTGCGTCCTTCGGGTCAAGGTCAAGGGACGCCGGGAGCTGGTCACGGTGGTCGGTTCAGCCGCGTCGATAAGTGCCGGAGAGTTTGTGGAGTGTTTTGGGACGTGGCACAATGACCGGCAGCACGGCCTCCAGTTTAAGGCGCAACGGATGGCCGCGGTGCTTCCCGGAACGATCGAGGGGATCGAGAAATATCTGGCCAGCGGAATGGTCAAGGGGATCGGACCCCACTTTGCCAAGGCATTGGTCAATGCCTTCGGGGCAGAGGTGTTTTCCGTCATCGACAATGAACCGTTCCGTCTCCTGGGGCTTGCCGGGATTGGCCGGAAGCGGATGGAAATGGTCACCGACGCCTGGGCCGAGCAGAAGGCCATTCGCGAGATTATGGTCTTTCTCCAGTCTCATGGCGTTGGCACCGCGCGGGCGGTGCGTATCTACAAAACCTACGGTGAAGAGGCCATCCTGAAGGTGACGGAGAACCCGTACCGCCTTGCCCTGGACATCCATGGTATCGGGTTCAAAAGTGCCGACGCCATAGCCGAGCAACTCGGCATCGGGAAAGATTCCCTGATTCGCGCCAGAGCCGGGGTGCGGCATGCGCTGCAGGAGATCTCCAGTGACGGCCACTGCGCCTGGCCGTGGGACGCCCTGGCGGCTGCGGCAGCCGAGCTGCTTGAGATACCGTCTTCGGTTATCGAGGAGGCGATTCGGGCTGAGATCGCCGAGGACAACCTGGTGCGGGATGAGATTCATGGGGATGAATGTCTCTTTCTCTCGCCACTGTTCCGGTCAGAGATCGGGGCAGCAGCGAGCCTGGCCAGACTGATGCGGGGGGCGCTTCCCTGGGGAACCATTGATACGGAACTAGTACTGCCGTGGGTGGAGAAGAAGACCGGTCTGACGTTATCCTCTTCCCAGCGCAGCGCCATTCAGCTGGCCCTTTCCACGAAAGTGGTTGTCATCACCGGCGGGCCGGGGGTGGGGAAGACGACCCTGGTGAACAGCATCCTTACCATCCTTGGTGCAAATAACCTGCGCATTACCCTCTGTGCCCCCACCGGCAGGGCAGCAAAGAGGCTCTCAGAATCAACCGGCCTTGAGGCGAAAACCGTCCACCGCCTGCTGGAATTCGACCCCCATACCTTCGGCTTCAAGCGGGGCAAGGACAATCCCCTCGAAACCGATCTGCTGGTGGTTGATGAATCGTCCATGGTGGATATAGTCCTCGCCAACCGGCTCCTGACTGCCGTGCCGGACGGTGCGGCCCTGATCATTGTCGGCGATGTGGACCAGCTCCCGTCTGTTGGTCCCGGATCAGTGCTGGCGGATATAATCGACTCCGGCGTTGTGCCTACCGTCAGGCTGACAGAGATATTCCGCCAGGCGGCGGCTTCGCAGATAATCGTTAACGCCCATCGGATCAACCGGGGAGAGATGCCTCTCAGATCCGAAGGCAAGGAACTGACTGATTTCTACAGTATCCCTGCCGAGACCCCTGAAGATATCCATCATAAGCTGATGCAGGTGGTTACCGAACGGATTCCCAAACGGTTCGGCCTTCATCCTGTCAGTGAGATACAGGTGTTGACCCCCATGAACCGTGGCGGACTCGGTGTCCGGTCCCTGAACATTGAGCTGCAGCAGCGGTTGAATCCTGACGGTGAACCGCGTGTGACACGCTTCGGCACTACCTTCGCACCGGGGGACAAGGTTATCCAGACGGAAAACAATTACACCAGAGAGGTGTTCAATGGCGACATCGGCTGCATTACCGAGGTCAATATGGACGATGGGGTGCTGCAGGTCGATTTTGATGGACGTCTCGTGGAGTATGAGTTTGGCGAACTGGACGAACTGTCCCTTGCCTATGCCACCTCCATTCACAAAAGTCAGGGTTCGGAATATCCCGCGGTCGTTATCCCCCTCGCCATGCAGCACTACATGCTTCTGGAAAGGAATCTGCTTTACACTGCCGTGACAAGGGGCAAGAAGCTGGTCATCATTATCGGTCAGGCCAAGGCCCTGGCCATGGCGGTGAAGAACCACAGGTCCACGAAGAGGATGACCAAGCTTGCGGAGAGGATTCGCGAGATGTCTGCATAACCGGTTTTTTCATCTTGAGGTGGGTGATAGTCAGCAACGTGCAACAGAATGGCTCTTGTACATTGCCATACCTTTATCAGCGATCAAATTGAGTCCCTCTCCCCTGGTTAGCGGGAGAGGGTTAGGGTGAGGGGGGATTTGACATGATGCCTGCAGGTTGCGGCTTCACCCACCCCCTGGCTCCCTCCCGTCAATGGAGGGGGGACTTAGCAAAATAAAACGTTTTCCCAGGTAATGGATATGTCTTCCAAAGGAGGAGAAACCATGAATGGACTGTCCACGTTAAGCCTTGCCCATATGAATGAAAGCACTCCCATGGGCGGTAATCTGCTCGGCAATGGCGAAGGGGCGACCTTCCGGGTCTGGGCCCCTGCTGCACGAGAGGTTAGGGTTCACTGGGACTACACAAAAACTACTGCAGGCGATTGGCGCAATAACGGAGCTGCGAGGCTGCAGCAAACGGGTGACGGCTTTTGGGGAGGTTTTCTTCCCGGTCTCAAGGCCGGCGAGAGATACATGTTCTACGTGGTGGGTCCTGACGGAGGCACGGAGGGACTGAAGTTCGACCCGTACGCCCGTGATCTGACCGATGATCCCCTATGGCCGGAGTGCCAGTGTCTCCTGGTCGACCCTTCGACCTTTCCCTGGCACGATCAGGAATTCCGGCCGCCTTCCTTTCATGATCTGGTCATTTATCAGTTTCACATCGGTGTCTGGTACATTCCGGCAGACAGGAAAGATGGAAACGGGACGTTCCTCGATGTTGTCGAGAAACTGCCCTATCTGAAAAACCTCGGCATAAACGCCATCCAGCCATTGCCGGTAGTCGAATTTCCCGGCATTTTCAGCCTCGGCTATAACGGTGTCGATTATTTCTCCCCGGAAACTGATTACGGTATCAAAGATACCGACCCCGCATTGCATTCATACCTTCAGTCAATCAATCAGAAGCTGCTCTCCATTAATCCGGATTTCAGACCATACCGCCTGCAGGACATCCAGGGCACTGCCAATCAACTAAAGGTAATGATCGACATGTGCCATGCCTTTGGCATAGCAGTTCTTCTTGATGTTGTGTACAACCATGCCGGTGGTGATTTCGGCGATAAGAGCATTTACTTCTTCGACCGAAAACCATACGGCAATCAAAACGACAGTCTCTATTTCACCGATCGCGGCTGGGCCGGCGGGTTGGTGTTCGCCTACTGGAACGACAACGTTAAACGATTCCTGATCGACAACGCAAAGTACTTTCTTACTGAATACCATTGCGATGGATTCCGCTACGACGAGGTAAGTGTCATCAAGAACGAGGGGGGAGAGCACGGCTGGCTGTTCTGCCAGTACCTTACCGATACCTGCCGCTATGTCAAGCCTGAGGCAATCAATATTGCCGAGTGCTGGCCCGTGCAGGAAGCGACTGTCCTTCCAACTGGCCAATACGGCGCCGGGTTTGACGCCATCCTGAATGACGGTTTGCGGGATGCGGTCCGGGGCGCAATCAGCCAGGCTTCCCTAGGTGCTTCAGCTTTTGTTGACATGGCCAGAATCGGCCGGGAAATTGCATCACCGGTACTACATGATACATGGCGGGCCGTTCAATGTACGGAAAACCATGACATTGTGCGCCAGGACCGCGGTTTGCGTATTCCCCGAATCGCAGACAGCACGAACAGTCATTCCTGGTATGCCCGCAGCCGCTCCCGCGTCGCCTTGGGTCTTACCCTGACAGCGGCAGGTATTCCTCACATCTTTATGGGACAGGAGTTTCTGGAAGACAAGCAATGGCATGATCAACCGCACAGCTCGTTCCAGGTCTGGTGGGATGGATTGAGCCAGGGTGTCAAGCCCATGGTGGATTTTCTGCGGTTTACCCAGGAGATCATTGCGGTTCGCAACCGTTTGAAAGGATTGCGGGGCGGCGGTATCAACGTCTTCCATGCGCATAATGAAAACCGTGTGTTGGCCTACCATCGCTGGGTTCCCGGAGAGGGGCATGACGCGGTGGTTGTGGCGAGTTTGAATGAGTCAACCTGTTATGGTTATGAAATCGGCTTCCCGCGTGGAGGTTACTGGAAGGAGACATTCAATAGCGACGTCTACGATAACTGGGTCAATCCCCGGATGGTCGGTAACGGCGGGGGGGTAGACGCAACAGACAGGGGCCTGCACGGGCTTCCTTGTTCTGCGCGGATAACCATCCCTGCAAACAGCATACTCATTTTTAGCTGGTGAGGAGCTGCTTCTGTATTGGAATGTTTTGTGGGCGTAATCAGGTAGTGATTTATAGGAATGGAACTTCATCCCGTACTTGAGAAAACAGTGAACTTCTGGAAAACGTGTGCAGTTTAACGGTAGTCGAGCATGACAGCGATTCACCTGGTATTGAATGCTGACGTTCTGTTGGAGTGTAATGTGAGAGTGATAAGAGGGGATGTTTCATGTCGGGGGGGTTCCTTAGGCTCAGGAATGTTAAAACTAATCATGCTAAGATAACGAAGCATAGTTGATGCTTCCTTCAGCCACAATCATTGTTGTACTTCTGTCATAAAGCTCGTACTATCATGACACAGTAAAACACCATCCGAGGTAAAAACAAGAATACTTCGAGTCTGATGATGGTTGAGTTTACCATTGTTTTGCGGGGCAGCTCTGCAACGCGCAAATTCGGATACTTTTGCGATGGGCAGAATTACTAAACGAGGACAAAAATGGTTTACCCTTCCTTTTTACAACTTTTTGATAGTGAGCAGATACAACGACTGCTGCGGGCACATTACAAGGTCACGGGCATGGCAGCAGCCATATTCGATACTGATGGAAAAATTCTGGCAGCCTCCGGCAGGCAGGAGGATATCTGCACCCGTATCCTGTGCCCCCATACTGGTTTGTGCAAGGGATACCGCGAAAGTGATGCTGCTATATCGATACAATCGTCGTTCATATATGGAGAGTGTCTGGAAAGTACCTGCGCGTATGGTCTGCGTTCCATAACCTTGCCGATCAATGTCGACGGCAAGCATCTGGCTACTTTATCCACCGAACAGTTTTTCACTGATCAAGACAAAATGGGCAGAGAGAATTCTCATTGGCAGGGAATTGAAGCAGGGGTAGAAGAGGAGGTCCGGCGGGAAGTCCTGAATCTGGTTCCGGTATTCACCTGGGAACAGATACAGGACACTGGGGAATATTTCCAAAGTCTGGTGCAAGTCCTGGTAACTATGGGTCTTAAAAACCTGGAGCTTTCCCGCGAAGTAATAGAGCGAAAACAGCTCGAGGACGTACTTCGTCAATCAGAAACCTCGTTGAAGAATGTTTTTGAGACCATCCCCGACCAGCTCCAAATCATCGACAAGGATTTCCGCATTCTTGCCTCCAATTGGAAAGGTGGGTACGAATACGTTCCTGAGGAAAAACGGAAATATAATCCATTCTGCCATGAGGTCTATTACGGTTTGGAGAGACCGTGTGAAAACTGCCACACATCCGAAGTATTCAGGACGGGTAAACCTGTTATCTTGGAAAAGTATAATCCGAAAATTGGTCATGTGGAAATTCGTTCTTTTCCAATATTTGACGAAATGGATGAAGTGGCGATGGTGCTGGAGCATATCCGTGACATTAATGCACGCGAGGCACTCAGGGAGAGCGGGCAGAGGTTATATGCCACTATCCATGGTTCTCCGCTGCCGATGTTTGTCCTTGGAAAAGACCAGAAGATTATTTATTGGAACAAGGCACTCGAACAACTGAGCGGGACCAGGGCTGACGAAGTCATCGGTACGGATCTGGCCTGGAGAGCGTTCTATGATGAAGAACGGCCTCTGCTGGCAAATTTGCTTTCCACAGGAGATACCGGTTTGATTCCTCACTGGTATGGCGGCAAATGCAGCAAGTCCGGACTGGTGGAAGATGCCTATGAAGTCACGGACTTTTTCCCGAAATGGGGTGAAGAGGGTAGGTGGCTGCATTTTACCGCAGCGGCTCTCAGGGATACCAAGGGCAACCTGACTGGTGCCCTGCAGACGCTTGAGGATGTTACCGAGCGAAAGCGGGCCGAAGATAAATGGCAATCTTTGTTCAATAACCTGCCCGGTGGAAGCTTCACCGTGAATAATAACTATATCATTGAAGATGTGAACGATGTCCTCTGTTCCGTAACCGGATTTGCCAGAGAAGAACTCGTTGGACAGCTGTGCGGCATCATCTGCCCAAAGGGTCCTCATCTTTGTCCGATTTTCGATTTGGGCAAGGAACGCATCGACAATGATGAAACAGCGGTAAAAGGTAAAGACGGCCGGCACGTACCGATCATCAAGAGTGCGAGGAAAATTTCCGTCGGGAACAGGGAAGTCATCGTAGAGAATTTTCAGGACATTACCGATCGCAAGCATCTCGAAGAGCAGCTGCGCCATGCCCAGAAAATGGATGCAATCGGACAGCTTGCCGGGGGTGTTGCACACGATTTCAATAATATTTTGACGGCGATAATCGGCTATGGCAACCTGCTGCAAATGAAAATAGGCAATGATAACCCCCTGGAAAATTATGTTAATCAGATAATGTACTCGGCTGAAAGAGCGGCACATTTAACCCACAGCCTGCTCGCATTCAGCAGGAAACATGTCATCAGCCTGAAAGCAGTATTGTTGAATGAGGTTATTTATCGGGCGGAAAAGCTCTTGTCGCGACTGGTCCGTGAAAACATTGAGCTTCGAGTTGTTGTGGGCAAGGATTGCATTGTGCGAGCTGACTCAGTTCAGATTGAGCAGGTAATGATGAATCTTGTTACCAATGCTCGCGATGCCATGCCTGAGGGTGGACTCCTGTTAATAAATACCGAACGGGTCGTTCTGGATAAGGATTTTGTTCGAACGCATGGATACGGGGAGCCGGGAACGTACGTTCTCATATCAGTTTCGGATACCGGATTCGGCATGGATGAAAAGATCCGGGCAAGAATTTTCGAGCCGTTCTTTACAACGAAGGAAACTGGCAAGGGGACCGGGCTCGGTTTGGCAATTGTGTATGGAATAATCAAGCAGCATAACGGCTACATCAACGTGTATAGCGAACCGGGAACAGGGACAACGTTTAAAATATACCTGCCGGTGGTAACGGCAGACACTGAAACGGTCGAGGTGTTTGAGATGGCAGCCCCGCGGAAAGGATCGGAAACGGTCCTTTTGGCAGAGGATGATCCAATGGTACGAGGTCTCACAAAATCACTGCTCGAGGAATTCGGCTATCTGGTGATAGAAGCTGTGGACGGAGCCGATGCGGTCGAAAAGTTCAGGCTGAACGAAGAGTCAATACAGCTTCTCATTCTGGACGTGATGATGCCCAGAAAGAACGGCAAAGAAACATATAACGAAATCAAAAAAATACAACCGGGGATCAAGGCGCTCTTCATGAGTGGTTATACCGATGATATCCTGAGCAGCACAGGAGTACTTGAAGAGAATTTGAATTTCATTTCGAAACCTTTCACACAAAACGTGCTTTTACAAAAGACTCGTGAGATCCTTGAAAAGCGGGTTGATGCAGAGTTTCGTGGTGCACCAAAGTAAAATACCTGCCTTTACAGTATGACGTCCCTTTCCCGCTTCTGGGGATGACCAGGGCTAATTTTTCTGAGGATTATGCGCTTACCGGATGAAACACAGACGGAGCAAATACTGGAGGTATCTCAGGTGAAAGTTCTGGCAGTCAATGGCAGCCCAAGGAAAAAATGGAACACGGCGACGCTGCTTGAAAAAGCTCTTGAAGGCGCTGCATCGCAAGGCGCAGACACGGAACTCGTCCATCTCTATGATCTCACTTTCAAAGGCTGCACGAGCTGCTTTGCCTGCAAGCTGAAGGGTGGGAAGAGTTACGGGAAATGTGCCATGGTCGACGGACTGACTCCCGTACTTGATACAATCGCTACGACCGATGCTCTCTTCCTCGGCTCGCCAATCTACTTCGGAACGGTGACAGGAGAGATGCGGTCATTCATGGAGCGGTTGCTCTTCCCGTACTTGACCTATACCCGGCCGCCGGGAACCTTATTCGATCGGAAAATGTCTACGGCGTTTATCTACACAATGAACGTTTCGGAAGACCTGATGAAAGAGTATCAGTATCCGGTGCATATCGGTTTGAACGAAAGCGTTCTGAGACGGACATTTGGTCAGTCTGAGTCGCTCTGCTCCTTCGAAACTCTTCAGTTTGAAGACTATGATAAAGTTGTATTCAGTTATTTTGATCCGGAGGAACGACGAAAACGGCGCAGAACGGTCTTCCCTGAGGATTGCAGGAAGGCTTTTGCGCTGGGTGCCCGCCATGGCAGTGGGATTTCCGTTATACCTTAAGGGATTTATAAGTCTACGTTGAGCCTGAAAACGGCTATTCCTAACCTGACGAGAGGAATAGGAGGAGACAATGAAATACTACGAGAATCGAAGTCGTACGTCACCCATTGTTGCCTATGAGTTTGGTGAAAATTCAATTACCGTTAAATTTATCGATGGTTCGGTGTATCTGTATACCAATGAGACTGCCGGTAATGCCAATGTTGAACAGATGAAGAAGTATGCGCTTCTCGGGCACGGATTGAATGGTTTTATCATCAGATTTCTTAAAAAGGGCGCCGGGGTTAAGATTCCATTGGACTGAAACGACAAAATTCAGGTCCCCTCGCCTTGAAGAAGATGGAAGAGTGACGGTATGCAACTGGTAATCAAAATTGTCTTCAGTGTGATCATCATTCTCGCAGCAACGTCTGTTGCCAAAAAATTCCCTTCACTTGCCGGTCTCGTTGGTGTCATGCCGTTGACAGGAGCTTTGGTTCTTGTCTGGGTGTATCGGGAGAACAAGGGTAATCAGGAGATCATGGTGAGCTTTGCCAAGGGAGCGCTCTGGGGTATGCTGCCGAGCCTGCTGTTTTTTCTGGTTGCGTACTTCTGCTTCAGGAAAGGGTTTTCTCTGCCTCTTGTCCTTGGTTCGAGTTTCCTGATGTGGTTTGTCGCTGCGTGTGTTCATCAATTGCTGCTTAAATAGTGTGCGCTTTTCGCTTTTCCACTTCCTTTCTCCCTTGACTATCAAGTCACATCGACCCGCCCCCGATCTAAATGAATATTATTGATGCACGTCAAGGGAAACTGCCTCTATTTCCTCTATAACTGTTCTCGAAGGACATAACAGGAAAACCGGGTATAATTAAAAAAACCTGACATTTCGACAACCACGAGAAATAAGGAGGAAACTACATGTTTTGTCATCAATGTGAGCAAGCAGCAAAAGGAATCGGTTGTGAAGTTCTGGGTGTATGTGGAAAAAAGCCGGATGTTGCGGCACTTCAGGATAACCTGCTGTACGGACTCAAAGGTCTTTCCATGTATGCCAATGAAGCGCGGAAACTCGGCGCAAAGGACCAGGCAATTGATGTATTCATGCTGGAAGGACTCTTTGCCACTGTCACCAACGTTGACTTCGATCCTGCCCGTCTCGAAGCCACCATCAAGAAATGTTTCGAGATGAAGGAAAAAGCCAAAGCTCTCTATGAGAAGGCGGCAGGAATTGGTGCAGATACAGGTTTGTTTGCCAAATTGAAAGCATTTTTCGTTGGTGATGAAAAAGGTTCTGTGGAAATTGCCGGCCCCGCAGCCTGGGTACCGGCCGCCGACCTGGTAAAGCAGGGCGAGCAGTATGGAGTTCTGGCTTTCCATTCCGATCCCGATATCCGCTCCGCCATCGAGATCCTGATTTACGGCCTCAAGGGCATGGCCGCCTATGCCGACCATTGCCAGATCCTCGGCAAGCACAATGACGAGGTCTATGCCTTTTTCCACCAGGCCCTGGCCGCCACCTGCCGATCCGACCCTCGGACTGATGGACTACGTCGGTCTCTCCATGGAGTGCGGCAAGCACAACCTGACGGTCATGGGACTCCTGAACGAAGGCCACGTGGAGCGGTACGGCCACCCGGTACCGACCAAGGTGCAGCTGGGCACCAAGGCCGGCAAGGCGATCCTGGTCTCAGGCCATGACCTGCTCATGCTGGAAGAGCTCCTCAAGCAGACCGAAGGCAAGGGGATCAACATCTACACCCACGGCGAGATGCTTCCGGCCCACGGCTATCCCGGCCTCAAGAAGTACGCCCACCTGGTGGGCAACTTCGGCGGCGCCTGGCAGGACCAGCACAAGGAATTCCCCGAATTCCCCGGCGCCATCATCTTCAACACCAACTGCATCCAGAAGCCTGCCGACTCCTACACCGGACGACTCTACACCTGGGGTCTGGTGGCCTGGCCCGGCATCCAGCATATTGAAGGCTGGGATTTCTCTCCGGTAATCGAAAAGGCCCTGTCTCTCCCCGGTTTTGCTGATGCTCCGGGCAAGGAAATCCTGGTGGGCTTCGGCCACAACGCGGTTCTGGGCGTGGCCGACAAGGTCATCGAGGCGGTGAAGGGCGGAGCGGTCAAGCACTTCTTCCTGATCGGCGGCTGCGACGGCGCCAAACCGGGCCGCAACTACTACACCGAGTTTGCCGAGAAAGGTGCCCAAGGACTGCGTGATCCTGACCCTGGCCTGCGGCAAGTACCGTTTCAACAAGCTGGACTTCGGCGACATCGGCGGCATTCCGCGGCTTCTTGATATCGGCCAGTGCAACGACGCCTACTCGGCGATCCAGATCGCGGTGGCCCTGGCAGGCGCCTTCGAGTGCGGCGTGAATGATCTGCCGCTCTCCATGGTCCTTTCCTGGTACGAGCAGAAGGCGGTGGTAATCCTCCTGACGCTCCTGCACCTGGGAATCAAGAACATCAAGCTGGGACCAAGCCTACCGGCCTTCATCACCCCGAACGTCCTCAACTTCCTGGTGGAAAACTTCAACATTGCCCCCATCACCACACCGGACCAGGACCTCAAGCAGATTCTTGGCTAAGAGTGAATCGGGCAGGGCGCTTCATGCGTCCTGCCCTTTTTTGGGGGTCTGAGACCTGCCAGGTTTTCAAAACCTGGCAGGTCTTTGTATTTGTTGCGTAACCGCAAAGTTTCCCTTATAGTTGGTCCGACGTCGTGGGGATAGGCTGAAGAGACATCCCTTCTACACGTTCCCTTCCACCCCCGTCTGCATGGATCGGGGAGGGAGGAATTGCAGTTACATAACAATATCGGAAAGTACTGAATACTGTATGAACCAGGGGGAACCCGATGAAGCAGCATGCATACTGGAAACTTTTCTTTGTTGGCGTTTTAGCCCTTGCCTTGGTACCGGCCATGACGAAAGTCGGGTTGTGGGCGGAAACCGTTCCGGACCAGTCATTACCAGCCCTGAAAGCAAAAATGGAGGCGGCGTATGCCGGAAAGACCCCGAAGGAGTGGGGTGAGAGGGTGACCGGGGTGAAGACTAGGCTGAAGACGAAAGACCGGGTGATTGCCCTGACGTTCGATGCCTGCGGGAGCCCAAAAGGGAAGGGCGTCGATATGGATCTTATCCGATTCCTGGAGCAGGAGAAGATTCCCGCAACCCTGTTCATCAATGCACGCTGGATTGATGCAAACCCCGAGCTTTTTCATCAGCTTGCAGAAAACCCCCTCTTTACGATTGGCAACCATGGCTTTCACCACCGTCCTGCCTCGGTTAACGGCAGGTCAATCTATGGTATTGACGGCACGAAGAATATCGCAGAACTGGTGGACGAGATCGAGTTGAATTCACGAAAGATTCAGCAACTGACCGGGAAGAGGCCGTGCTACTACCGCTCGGGAACCGCCTACTATGACGAGATCGCCGTGAAAATTGCCGAACGCCTCGGTCAGCAGGTGATAGGGTTTTCCGTGCTTGGCGATGCGGGCGCTACCTTTTCCAAAGAACAGGTTACGGCGGCTCTCCTGACCTCGGTGCCCGGCTCCATAGTAATCCTCCATATGAACCATCCGGAAAGCGGCACCGGTCAAGGGGTGATGGCTGCAGTTCCCCTTCTGAAGAAGAAAGGTTTCCGTTTTGTTTCTCTTTCCGAGTATCATCTGCAGTAACGTGGAACGTTTAAAATCGTTTTCTGTCTGTAAAATAACGAAAAAGGCCGAGGTGCAAACCCCGGCCTTTTTCGTGCGTCTATTTCTGGAAACGGTTATCAGTCGCTGTTTTCGGATTCCATTATAGCCAGCCTTTTCAGGAGGCCGCCCCGCTGGAGCTTTTCCCGATAATCGTTGCGGTGATTTTCCAGTAGATGACTCAGGTAAGCGATGTTATTTTCTATCGAATCGCCGTACATGTCATA
>CAVVDU010000043.1:0-24883 GCA_963746935.1 uncultured delta proteobacterium
ACGGGCTCCGTCGCCCAGCTCGCGGTAGGCGTGGGCCCTGCCGGAGCAGAGATAGGCAGTCTTGTCCGGGCGGTCCCGGAGGTTGTGCTCCAGGAGCTCCAGAGCGGCGTTTGTCGCGCTCAATGGTCCTCCCTGCGAGTGGCCGTGGTGATACAAATCCACCCGTGCCCTGACGTAAAAATGAAGAGGAATTTGCTGTTCGAAGCAGATTTTGTACCACCGGAAATGAGCCTGTGTCAATGGATTTACGGGACTTGTTCTGGGGTGACTTCTTTTATCTATCTGTCTTTAATGATCGACTACGACCTTGGTCTGCCGCACCGAATAGGACGGGTTGAAAAGCCCGGTTTTTTCCTTGCCATCCTGCCGTCGAACAACCGGTAATCCATCGAAAATTTCGGTCCACCGCCTGCATTCGGAGTTTTTATCGGAGAAATCAGCAACAATAATGCGGATAACACGCCCGTCGATCTCGGCCTGTTCTTCGGCTACATACCGATACACCCGGTCTACAATCTCAGAGTTCTCCAGATCAAGAACCCGCATTCTTCTTTCTTCCCCCGGAGCCAGCGTCACTTCAGGGTACTCCATATTTGTTGCCTCATAGTTCATTGTCGAGAAAACCTTACGCTCCACCTTCTCCCCGTCACGGATTATTATGGTGAACATGCCACCGTCAAGTTCCCCCGCTATCTCCCGAAGATCCCCTCCGTTGTCAATCGTTTTGTGGTAGCGTATCACCTTTCCGCCGCGGATGCTTGCCGTCTCGGTGCTCTTGAGGGTGAAACGAAAAAACAAAAAGCCGACGCTCACATCGACATCGGCACGCAAATCGTTGTCGGTGGCCGAACCGGACATTTTTGAGCTCACCGTGCCAATATTAGAGCCTAAACTGCGGATGACGTAGCCTGACGAAACCGCGCAATTGTCCCCTTTCTCGACAGCGGAGGTACTGCGACAGTCAAAGGAACAAAGAATCACGATCAGCACAGTAAGCAGAGCAAATTTCATGTATAGATCACCTTGCCGTTAACTGTTTCGATAGCACGAAACCCGCAATAATCGATACGAGCAGTAGTCCTGCAATGCAAAGTATCCTTCATATGCCCCCCATGTGCGTTTTTCCAAAGCTGCCATTCGCTCATTATCTCAGTACTTGAATAATACCGTAATTCAGGGAGATTTAAACATTATCCCGTTGCGGCCATGCAAGCTTGATCTTTTTGCCCCTATTACGCCACTATTCCAGAATTTTATTGGTGCTTTATTGCGTAACTTTCATTGAAAATCATCGAAAGTGTGTAAAAATAAATCAATGCTTTAATGCTGATAATAAAGAGCGGTGCGACATGGATGGGAAGGCCATAACGCGATTGCTACTTGCGGCTGTACTCCCAGAATGTATCGTGCCTTTCAGGGCGAAGGTGATCATTCACGACCTGTCTCTGGCACGTTGTTACTAATTTTATTCAACAATGAGGTGAATCCATGGCACGAACCCGTCGCATCCATTTGATCAATCCGCGAGCCGACACGTTCGCCACCCGGCCTTTATTTTTCGGTAAGGCGCTGTATTCGCCTGTTGCCGGGCTTCTTGCCGTTGCCGCATTGATTCCGGAAAATGACTACGAAATTATTCTCACGGACGAGAATATAGAGCCCATCGATTTCGATCTGGAAGTCGATATGGTCGGCATATCGGCCATGACCTCCTACGTGCAACGCGGTTATCAGATCGCCGATAGCTTCCGGGACCGAGGCGTTCCGGTGCTTATGGGTGGCGTGCACGCCAGTTACATGCCTCATGAAGCGCTGACGCATGCCGATGCCGTGGTGGTTGGTGAAGCCGAACTGATCATGGATAAGGTGCTTGACGACCTTGGTGAAGGCCGGCTGAAGGGTATTTACAAGGCTGAGAACCTTCATTCGATGATCGGGTTGCCGATGCCAAGGCAAGGCTTGCTGAAGAGTAACCGTTACATCAATAAAGGCTTCGTGCAAACCTCGCGCGGTTGCGCGCATGGCTGTACTTTTTGCGCCGAGCCTACGATGTATGGCCTGAATTTTCGCTACCGACCCATCGAAGACATCATTAGGGAGATCGAGCACATTGAAGAGCGGGTGATCCTGCTGAACGACGCGGACTTTTTCGGCACGCCGAAACGGGCCATGCAGGTCATGCAGGCTTTTAAGGGGCGCGGGCTGAAATGGCAGGCGGCGGTAAACAGCCGCGATGCACACGATGAACGCTTGTTGGAACTGGCGGCGGAAAGCGGCTGCTTTATGCTGTCCATCGGTTTCGAGTCCATCTCCAGACAAACCCTGCGCAATGTTCACAAGTATCAGAACGATCCGGATGCTTATGGCAGTCTGGTCGAAAAGCTGCACCAATACGGGATCATGGCGCTCGGGTTGTTTATGTTCGGCTTTGAAGGCGACGAACCGTCGGTGTTCGACGAAACCTTAAAATTCAATATTGAAGCAAAATTCGATATGTGCGGCTATTCCTTGTTAACGCCGTACCCCGGCACGATCCTCTGGTTTGAGATGTTGCAACGTAAGCAAATAGTCTCTTTCGATTGGGATAAGTACGATCAATCCCATATCGTTTTTAAACCGGCCGGACTTTCGGCTGAGCAGTTCTATCAAGGGTATTTGAACAGCTATGACGGATTTTATACGGCTTCTTCGATGCTGCGCCGCTTTCCATGGGATGGCTCGCGGAACCCGGCAAACTGGGCTATCTATAATGCCTTTTTCCGGAAAGGTGGCATTGTAACCCGTGACCGCCAACAACTTATCGCCATGCCGACGCCCGAGCCGGAATTTGCTGCCATACCTCCGCTGCTTCCGCAAAAAGAGGCATGGAGAGAATTGGTGATGACGGCGACAGAGTCAAGATAGTCCGTCCCTGTTGGCCGTTGAGATCATTAACCTGGCTACGGGCTGACTCATGCTGGTGGTCAGTGCCCGTGCAATGTCTTTGCTGATGGTTGCCAGGGCGCGGCCATGGGCGGCTACCAGTGCCTCATATCCTGTGCCGTTCGACAGGTTCCTGTGCAATGGAATGCCCCTTTTCCACCATGCCGGTCTGCTCCAGGTCGCACCGACCAGAGGGCCTCGATCGTCACGTCTTCTCCCGGAACCGATTCGAAGCGCAGGATGTCCACCACCACCCGGTATTCCGCATTGCGGCTTGCGCTCTGGTCGTAGGTGGATACCCGCGCGGGACGCATCAGGCGGGCGAGGTTTTCCGCCAGCAGGCGCGGTATTTCACTTTTGAGCGGTTCAGCCCAGCGATGGGATTCAAGGATATTCACTTTGTTGGCGGAAATTCGCGTTACCAGCTGCGGCCGATCCACCAGATCCGGCACCGTGACCGGGCCGACGGCAATCCCCCGGGGATCTGCTGTGGCCGCTGCGGATTCCGGTGCCAGAGCCGACATGGTATAAAAGGTCACGGCCGGGGATCTGGCGCACCCCGAATTCATGACCAGCATGGCTGCCACCATCATCCCGGTGACTGTTCTGCGGACTGTCATTGCTCGTCCCCCCTCTTGCCGCGTATAAGTGATTCCGGATGCTGTTCCAGGAACTCCGTCAGGATTCTTACCGATCGGGCGGCACGGGAAAGCTCCTGCAGGGTATCGCGCAGGTCATGGTGCACGGGAGCATCCGGTGACAGTACATTCCCGGCATCACGGAGAGTGGCACGCGCCTCGTCAAGAACGGCGCGCGCCTCCGGAACGATCTCTTTGTCGACCCGCTTCAGCAGTTTGTCTGCGCTGTTCAATGCCTCGTTAAGGGAACGCACCGAAGACCGAACCTCCTCTACAGTCTCTTCGAGGGGCATTTTATCGATTTTTCCGGCGAGCCGCGTCAGTGTTTCCCGGAGATCGTTTTCTCCCGTTCCGGTGGTGGGAAATTCGGGAGGTTTCGTGCCCCAGTCAATCTTTGTCTTTTGCGCCGCGTGAGCAAAATCGAGGGTGATGTGTCGTTGCCCGGTCAGCAGGTTGCTGCTGCCAAGCCGTGCCCGCAGACCGCGTTCCACCAGACCGTTGATGATTGCCCGGATACTCTCCTGCCGCTTATGTGCATTTGCCCGTTTGCCATAGAGGCGTTCAAGGTAGAGCTGAACCTCGACCTCCACGTAAAACTGTTTCCGGCGAGGATCGAATTCCAATGCAATATCGGTAACTTCTCCCAAGGGAACGCCTTGAAATTCTACGGGTGAATTGACGGACAAGCCCTGTACCGAATCTCTGAAAACCATCCGGAAAGTCCGGGCCGATTCCTCGTTTTTTATGGCGTCTTCCCGGTTGGTGAACAGGGTGAAGGTGGTATCTGCGGGCACGCTGGTTGTATCTGCCCCATCCTTCGGGGTCTCGAAGGCCACCCCTCCCAGCAGGATGGCCACGAGGGACTCGGTATTGACTTTGAGTCCGGCGGCACTGAGCGAAAGGTCGATGCCGCTTGCGTGCCAGAAAACGGAGTTCGTTTTGACGAACCGGTCGTAGGGAGAATTGATGAAGATGGTGAAGGTTACTCCCTGGCCACTATTGTCCAGATCGTAGGCAACTACCTGTCCTACCTGCAAGCGGCGGAAAAAAATAGGCGACGTGATATTGAGGGAGCCGAGATTATCTGCGTGCAGGAAAAAGGTCGTTCCCTTGGAATCCGTGGTAACGACCGGCGGCACTTCCAGTCCCCGGAAGGTACGGGACTGTTCCGTTGAACTGCCCACGTCCACGCCGATATAGGTGCCTCCCAGAAGAGTGTCGAGCCCGGAGATATAACCGCCGTAGATGCGGGGACGGACGACCCAGAAGTTCGTGTCCGCAACGAGAATCCCCGTGCTCTCGTTGCTTACCGTGGCGGTGACGATCACATGGGAGCGGTCTTCGGCAATGACGATATTTTCAACCTTCCCGATATCCACATCCTTGTATTTGATTCTCGTTTTGCCCGCTTCCAGGCCCTCTCCGGTTTTGAAGGTGATGGTGATCGTTCTTCCCCGTTCTAGATAGGCATTGACCGCGAGGGTTCCGCCGATGAGAGCCGCGATAATCGGGATAATCCAGACGAGTTGAATGGACCAGCGCCGTTTCGGTTCCGCGACTGCTTCGGGAATCTCCACGACGTTCGGCTGATGCGGTGTATCATTCATGCTTCATTCCTCTTGTTTGTTGATGAATCCCAGATGAGCCGCGGATCGAACTCCAAGACGGCGATTATAGTGAGTACTACAACGGCGCCAAAGGGAAAAGCCGCCGGACCTACTTCGACATTGGCCAGGAAACTGAACTGCACCAATGATGTAAGAAGTGCCACCACGTAGATGTCGAGCATGGACCAACGGCCGATCCAGCGGATCAGGCGGTAGAGCCTGGTTCTCTGTTTCGGCATCCATCCGGCGCGCGTCCGTACCGATACCAGGAGCAGGGTGAGGGCGATCATCTTCAGGATCGGTACCGTAACACTGGCGAAAAACACCACGGCGGCGATTCCCCAGGAACCCTCTCCCCAGAGGGTTATGATGCCGCTGATGATCGTGTCTTCCCGGGTGCCGGTCACGGTGCTGGTAATCATCATCGGCAGGAAATTGGCGGGAATATACATGATGAACGCCGCAATCAGATACGCCCAGGACCGCTGCTCGCTATACGGTTTCCGCGGGTGCAGCCTGGCGTTGCAGCGGGGACATCGCGCAGTCCCGGAGGCATCGGCCGGTTTCGACACCAAGCCGCATTCATGACAGGGGAGGAGGCCGAATTCTCTTGAAGTCTTTGCCTGCCCAGTCTGGTCATGGCTCGATCTCCGTCAAGGCAATGCGTTCTGCCCGGACCCGGATGTCATGGGGATCAAAGGATGCCCATGCGGCGGCCAGCAGCAAGGTGAGCCCGGCGAACATCCAGAGGGACAGGGCAGGTGTTACGCTGGCAATCTTGGCAAGTTTTACCAGCGCCACGAGCACCCCGAGCATGAATACCTCGACCATGTTCCAGTGTTTGACTTCCTGGGCGGTACGGAGAATCGTGTTGAAGCCCGCGGGAACGTGGCCGAACCTGAGCGGCAGCAGAAGGTAGAGCAGGGCGCCTACTTCCAGGACCGGTGCAACGATGGCCGTGATGAACACCATGCCTGCCACGATGGTCAGGCCCTGGTCCTGGAGGGCCTTTACCGCTCCGATAAGAGTCGTGGTCGTGCGTATCCCCTGGGCTTCCAGTCCGACAATAGGATAGATGTTGGCTATAAGGTACACGATTGCTGCCGCGAGCAGACACGCAACAGTCCGGTCGGGACCGTTGGGGATGCTGCGATAGAGAAGCGCACCGCAGCGTCGGCACCGGGCGGTGCCGCCGGGGGGAAGCTCGACTTCCCGCTGGAGCAGGTCGCACTCAAAGCAGGCAATGACCGGTTCGGGACTGATCGCCTTCGGGGTGCTGGGTAATGGCGGATTCTTTTCGCCAGGTGACATCGGTTACCTTCCTGGTAAGTCCTGAACCTGCAGCTTCATCGTTAGATCATCGGAAAAGCCGTCAGTTTTCATGACCAAGGGGGATACGATCTCCGGAATCGAACGTTCGCGAGCTTCCGGAATTTTCTGCAGTGCGTGCAATCAGCAATGGAGGACTCCCGCCTCCGATTTTCTACACAAGACGATAACATCAATCCGCTGTCCTTGCAAGATTGGGTAGATTCAAGTCGTAAGTTCACCATGGATAACCAGTGGGGTTTGTACTATTTGATATTTCCTTACCATTAAGAAAAGCGAAACGAGATCTATTTTCCCGAGCCTGAAAGCAGCTTTATCGCAGCCAGCAGCTGCACATCCTTGCAGGCCAGAAGCTCCGACTCCGTCAGGCCTTTTTCCTCCTCGGGGAAAAGGGGAAAAACACCCTGGGCAAGATCTATGGTAACGTTCGGGGTAATTCCCTTGTGCCAGATTGTGTGGCCCGCTGGAGTCAGCCACTCTTCCACTGCCAGCAACATCGCCGATCCGTCCGAGAGATTGAATCTTTCGAGGACTGTACCGGTGCCGAAAGTTTTGGTTCCCAACAATTCGCCTCTCTGGTTGTCCTTGATCGCTCCGGCCATTATCTCGGCCCCGCTGGCGGTTCCTCCGTTCACAAGAACAGCCAGCGGGATGTCGGTCCCTTCTCCGCCCGATATCACGGGAAACGGTGCAACATGTCCAGCCGCATCTTTGACGAGCAGCACGTTACCCGTCTTCAGAAACTGGCTGGTGCACCCAACGGCTTCGTCCAGCACCCCCCCGGGATTGTCGCGCAGGTCGAGGATGATTTTGCCGATCCCCTGACTCTTGATTTCCTCCAAGGCGTTGCGCAGGTCGCGGGTAACGCCTTCGCTGAATCCCGCTATTCGCAGGTGGGCTATGCCGAGGCCGGAGAGCTTACTCCATCGTACGTTTCTCACTTTTATGGCAGTCCTGGTCAGTGTAATGACCCTCGATTTTCCGGTCGCCGGGTCCAGTACGGTCAACCTGACCTGCGTTCCCTCCGACCCTGAGATGAGGTTCACCACCTGCATCAACGGCAGCCCGGCAATTTCCCTGCCGTCGACCATTGTTATCATTTTGCCGGAACGCAGACCTGCTTCCCGGGCGGGGGACCCGTCCAAGGTGGTAACTATGACCACATGCCCTTTCAGCATCGATATTTCAATCCCCACGCCCTTATAGTGCCCCTGGGTGAATTCCTTCTCTTCCTTAATCATATCCGGCGTGAGGAAGGTGCTGTGGCCCGTGTCGCCCAAAGCGTCCACCATTCCGCTAATGGCGCCGTAAGTCAACGCCCGGTTTTTCACGGCGGGCCGGTCGACGTAAACCTTGTGGATCGTGTTCCACGCCTCTGCCACCAGGCCGAAATCGGGCTTTGCGTCGGCCGGTATCTTCGAGGAAGGGACGTTCGATCTGAAGGGAGCATAGTCGAGGTAAAGAAGCAGCACAATCGCCGCCAGGACAGCGGTTATCCAAAGAAATACGGTCTTCATGTTCAGTTTAATGCCAGACATATCATGCATCTCCGGTTCGTGGCAAACATGTCGTGAAATCGGTATGGTCGGCTATTTTCTCACCAGGAAACCAATGGGGTCAGGGACATTCTTGCTCTAGTGCTTTAATGGACTACCTGTCCAGCTAATGCAATAAAACAATGTCCCCGGAGGAAGCGCGAGAGGAGTTGGGCCTGTCGTCAGCGGAGATAGCGCGTCACCTTGGTGTAAACACGTCATGCATTGTCCGGTCGATAGACAAGGCTGCAAAGAGTTTTAATGGCAAAAGGCGTGTTTGGAATGTCCCTAAAAACTCCCAGGATCATCATCGTAACGGGCGGCATCACGCCAGGTCATCTTCGATTCGCAGCAGCCTGGTCTTTTCAGCCGTAATTTCAAGCGCCTCAATCATCCACAGCGCCTTTCTCACGTCCATTTCCCGGGCCTCATGGGTCACGATGACAACGGGCACCGCCTCGCCTTCCCGCTGTGCGGTCTGGATCACGGATCTGATGCTGACCCCGTTTTCACCCAGGGCGCCGGCAATCTTCGCCAGCATCCCCGGCTTGTCCTCCACGCTGAAGCGGAGATAGTACTTGCTCACCGTCTCCCCGACAGGCTTAATGGGAATGTTGATGATCTCCTCGTCCAGGAACCCCAAGGGAGCGCTTCTCCTGCCGACGCCGACCAGCATGTTCCGGGCAATGGCCATGATATCGCCCACCACGGCGCTCGCGGTGGGCTCCATTCCCGCGCCTCTGCCGGAAAACATCACCGTTCCCGCATAATCCCCGGTCACGCGGATCGCGTTGAAGACTCCTTCAATTCCCGCAAGAGGATCATCGAGCGGCACCATGGTCGGTTGGACTCTCGCCTCGACCCGTTCTCCGTCCCGCTTGCCGATTGCGAGGAGCTTGATCCGGTATCCGAACCTCTGGGCAAAATCGATATCCAGGGCGGAGACGGAAGCGATGCCTTCGGTATGGATATCCTTGAGATCTACCCTTGTCCCGAAACAGAGGGTCACCAGGAGGCAGAGCTTGTGCGCGGTGTCTATCCCTTCGATGTCGAATGTCGGGTCGGCCTCGGCGTATCCCAGTTCCTGGGCGTTTTTCAGGACCGTGGCGAAATCGGCGCCCTCCCTGGTCATTCTCGTCAGTATGTAGTTGCAAGTCCCGTTCAGGATACCGAATACCGTCCAGAAATTGTTGGCGGCCATGTTCCCCTTGATGGCAGACAGCACCGGAATCCCGCCGCCTACCGCCGCTTCGTAGCGTACCTCCACCCTCTTGCGGGCCGCGGCGGCGTAGATTTCCTCCCCATGCAAGGCAAGCAGCGCCTTGTTGGCCGTAACCACATGCTTGCCGCTCTCTATCGCCGCGAGGACATACTCCCGGGCCGGGCTGTACCCTCCGATCAGCTCGACAATGATGGAAATTTCCGGATCAGCAAGGACGGACGCGAAATCGTCGGTAAGCACCCCGGGCGCCAGGGAAACGCCCCGATCCTTCTTCGTGTCGCGGACGGCAATCTTTTTCAGAGTCAGCTTGGCACCGAGCTTCTGCTGGATGGGGGAGAAATTCCCCTGGAGCAGCCGCACCACTCCGCTGCCGACAGTCCCGAATCCAAGCAAACCCACCTGTATCTCTTTCATCTCTCTGCTCCTGTCGCGCCGAATATCGATACCGTACTTCGCAGTGGTCATGTCAGCATACAATAATTCGGAAACCTGCTGTTTCTCATCCGGAGTTTCCGGATGGAAACTACTTCGCTTTTTTCATCATTATCTCGCGGACTCTCGCCAGGCGTTTGGGAAGATCTTCGTCTTCCATGTCGGCAGTGACCTGAGCGAGGACGTCAGGGATCGGGATCTGCTGGGGGCATTTATCGATACATTGACCGCATTGAGTGCACTGGGACGCGTAGCCTGAGACCCCATTGGTCAGATCGCCGCACATCCTGAAGGCGTAACCGAACTTGGCTGCGTCAGGCTGATCAAATATATGCATGGTGTTATACATCTCGAAACAGATGGGAATTGCCACATTTGCAGGGCAGGGCATGCAGTATCCACAGCCGGTACAGCCCACCTTCATCAGTTCCCGATAGGTTTTGGCTGCCCGATTTACCAACTCCAGTTCCGCAGGCTGCAAAACACCGGCATGGCCCTGATCGGCCAGGGCGATGTTTTCATCGATGTGGGCTTCTTCATTCATGCCGGACAGGATTACCGTGACCGCGGGATGATTCCAGAGCCACAGCAGCGCCCAGCCCACGGGAGTTCGGGGTGTTTCTGCCTCGTCCCAGATCTGCTTGATGGCCGGCGGTGGTGTCGGCCGCGCCAGATTGCCGCCACGCAATGGTTCCATGATGATGACGGCCAGATCTTTGGACGCTGCGTATTCCAAGCCTGCTGTTCCTGCCTGGTAGGCTTCGTCGAGATAATTGTACTGAATCTGGCAAAAATCCCAGGGATAGTCGTCCACGATCCGGTTAAAATCTTCGGGCAGGCCGTGATATGAAAATCCTGCATTGACAATGCGGCCGTCGGCCTTGGCCCGGTCGAGAAAATCGTGAATACCAAAATTCACCATGGCATCCCACATTGGTCCCGTGAGGGTGTGGATCAGATAATAATCGATCCGGTCCGTAGCGAGTTTTTTTAACTGGGCGTTGAGGTAGCTGTCCATATCCTCCCGACTTGTAATCAAAAAGGATGGCAGCTTGGTGGCCAACTTGACGCGCTCACGGTAGCCGTCCTGCAAGGCTTTGCCCACGAGAGGCTCGCTCTCGCCGCCGTGGTAGGGCCAGGCGGTATCGAGATAATTAACCCCCCGGTCAATGGCCGAACGGATTTGCCGGATAGCCCGGGGTTCATCGATCTTGCCTTCTACCTGGGGCAGGCGCATGCAGCCGAAACCCAGGATGGACAACTCATCTCCGTTTTTTGGAACTTTTCTGTATAACATGGTTATTCCTCCTCAGCAGGTAACGTCTGTTCTGAGCTTTTCCCGATCGCCATTTGCAGTGAATGCTTTCATGAGTATGATACCTTGCTGTCCAGGTGTCAAATCAACCTTTCTTATCGTCATTACCTTTTACAATCAACCCGGAAGCCCGCAGAATAAGGTGATGTATCGGTCAGACCTGCCAGGTTTTGAAAATCCTGGCAGATCTTTGAAACTGAAGAGCGTTGAAAACCGCAGACGTTTTGAATAAATGAGGCCAAGTTTACCTTTATAGTATTTGTTAGTATACATGACCCATGGCAAGGAAACCACACATCAACTATCCCGGCTCAGTCTACCATGTCATTCTTCGCGGTAGCGCAGGAGATCCGATCTTCTTTGAAGACAGTGACCGGTACAGGTTTTATTTGATTTTACAATGAATGTCAGAAGTCAAACATGACCCCAAAATGCACATGGTGCAGGTAACGAAAAAGAGTAGTTGGAGAATATACACACGAGGGGGTAAGCATGAATTTGGTTCGAATGACAATTATTCTTGGTGCGATGATTTGCTGTGCAGGGTGCTCCGTGGTTTCCGTGGGAACTCCGACTGGGGCGGGCGGTAAGGTTGCTGTCTGTCACAAGGGGAAGAAAACCATCTACGTGGATGAATCGGCACTGGATGCCCATCTGCGCCATGGTGACTATCTGGGAATGTGCAGGTAGAAAAAAAGGGGAACCAAGGGGGATATATACCAACCCCCGTAGAATGGGGTGTCGTATCAGTTAACCTGCCAGGTTTTGGAAACCTGGCAGGTCTCAGTAACTAAAAACAATTACCCATCAGGTTTACCATTCCCAAGTTGGAATATTGGAAAACGGCTCACACTCCAGGCATGACGAACCCTATTGGTAGTGCTACTTATGCTTGTAATGGCCGTACTTGTGACCATGGCCCTTGTGATGTTTGCCGTGTTTTTTCTCTTTAAGATAAACTCGGTGTCCCTGTTCGACATAGTAAGGACGCCCACTGTAGAATTGAACGTTTACCCCTGGCGGTGCCGGCAGGAAGCCATTAATGCTGATATTCACGTTGGGAGTGGGAGGCGCCGGCAGACCGGGAAGGCCGGGAAGCCCCGCATTGGCCTCTTTGAAGCCGAAGGTGCTGGCGACTGCTGTCATTATCAGCATGGAAAGAATAAACTTTGTACGCATTATTGCTCCTTTTTCAAATGGTAAATATTTCCGTTTCTTTCGAAATTTCAACTTCTGTCAACCGGTTCCGGATTATGGAAAAAGAAAAGCCGGGGCTGAAATATATATGATATTTCGGCAACCCGGCTATCTCGTTGAGACCCTTTAGGCTTTCCGCCCCATCCTCACGAATGGTTGAGTATTATCGTCTATCTCAAGTGGTATAATTGGGGCCTATAGTATCTCATCGCAAATATAAGTCAATGTTAAATAACATCGAATTGCGGGGGCAGGGGGGCAGTCTTTGACAATCGGCCCCTCGGTGGACCCCAAGGATTCAGTGCTTGTTCAACGAAGCAAGGAAGCTCAAAATCAAGGATAAACCATGATTATCCACTGCACCCAAAAAATCGCCGCCAAACTGCCGCACGTTTCTACGACACCACTCACCGAAACCAGCCCGCTTGGTAGTTGGCATGCTCATCTCTTTCTCTATGACCGGAGGCAGTGCGTTATGTTCTGTCACGACGAAAGCCGGTACTGCCTCTTTGTTCCGGGATTGGTGAAAGCGGATTTTGCAGAACTTGGCCGGTTGCACCGGGAGCTGTTCCTGGCTACGCTTGCGGCGCTGAACGTGCCGGAAACGCTTCTCAATCGAGTGGCTCTTTTACTGGGGCCGGTGCAGTTTGACCGTAAGACTGATCGCTCGGTGTTGGGTTCGCTGCGGACTGCTGATATCGACCTAAGCTGGTTGATCAGTGATGTCCATGTGCTTGATTGCGACCTGCTGGCCATTGCTCTGAAGCTCAATGATCGGCCAACCTCGGTAAAGGGGAAGTGGTTTCATCCTGCCAAAGTGATGCTCGCGAGGATTAATCAGATGCATGGTGTTGAAAGATGACCGACTGCTACTCTACTTCACTTCTTCTCGAAGACCAGTTTGATCCAGGCTCCAATGGCACGGTGCTTCGTAACCTCCTTGGAATTACCCGCGAATTCTAACGTCTTGCCTGTGCATTTCCTTCGGCCCCGCCTGAAAGTCCTTGCAGCATCCTTGTTTGTCCGGTTGTAACCTGGTGGATGTAGAAACAGAAACCTGAAAAGTTGTTTTCAATGGAAATTTTCGGAGGAATGCGCTATATAGTTAGCCTTATTTCGATGGCTGGTATCGACCGGCTTATTGCCTGCCGTGAAATATCGCCGAAAAAGGAGATTCTTATGAAAAACTGTCGTAGTTACCAGGTTCTTGTTGCAATTCTAGTCTTGTTGATACCTTTGTCCGCATCGGCTGAGTCCCTGACGATTTATGCCGCAGGGAGTTTGAAAACTGCCATGGGAGATATTGCAGCGTCTTATGAGAAGGCCTACAAAACGAAGGTTGCCACCAAATTCGGTCCGAGCGGGCTTCTTAGAAAGGCCATTGAGTCGGGTGAGAAGCCGGATGTTTTTGCTTCTGCCAATATGGCTCATCCAGAAAAATTGGCCTCCGCCGGGTGGGGGAGCCCAGTCGTGTTATTCACCCGCAATCAGCTTTGTGCCATGGCCCAACCCAACGTAAAGGTAACTACCGACACTCTGCTCGAAACACTTTTAGACAAAAAGGTCAGGTTGGGGACTTCCACTCCCAAGGCCGATCCGAGCGGTGACTATGCCTGGGATCTTTTCAAAAAGGCCGATGCCGTCAAAAAGGGAAGCTTCGACAAACTTTCGAACAAGGCTATGCAACTGACCGGTGGACCGACAAGCGAAAAAGCCCCCAAGGGCCGCAATCAATACGGCTGGGTAATGGGCGAGAAGAAAGCCGATGTTTTCCTGACCTACTGTACCAACGCCGTGTTGGCACAAAAAGAAGTTCCCGGTCTTCAGATTGTCAAGATTCCTGAAGATCTTTCCGTGGGCGCGGATTATGGCCTGTTGGTACGGGGTGACGCACCCGCTGACGCCTGGCGGCTTGCCATGTATATCTTGTCTCCTGAGGGACAAAAGATTTTGAAGAGTTATGGATTTGAAGCTATGGCTATTCCTAAGTAGTACGGAGAATTCCGGGGCCTCTGCCTATCACCGAGGGTTTGAAAAAAATAGGGTGAGGTATTGATCAGACCTGCCAGGTTTTTAAAACCTGGCAGGTCTCTGTAAATGGCAGGACCCAGGAAACTTGGTAGTGCTACGTGTACTTGAAATGGTCGTACTTGTGGTCGTGGCCCTTGTGGTGCCTGCCGTGACCTTTCTTTTTAAGATAAACCCGACGCCCAGTCCGACACAGCACGGATGTCCTTCGTAGATCCGGACGCTCACCCATTTTCTGTATGTGATAAGACCAAAAAAGTCGAACGATTTACTGAATGTTAGGTAGTCGGAGAAAATCTTTCCAGAATCTTTTTTCCCTGCTCAAAAGACTCGTATGCCAGGTCGTACGACCTGGCTTTTTTTGATTTTTTCATAATAAAATGAAAATATCCTGTTTGATGGTTTGCCAAAGTCAGAATATCTGTTATGAATACCAACGTGTAGCAATTCGTTCCTGTTTGTAACAAGGTGTGGTTGCTAACGGTGTTGGGTAAAAGGTGTGCCTCACGGTACCATCGGAAGGGGATATTTTCTTGCTGAAAAGCTTTTTTTTCGATTTCGCGTCGCGAAAAGTGGTAAAAATGAAATTTTATCTAGCAAACACACGGTAATTTCTGATATACACATGTTCGCAAAGGTATTTTAACTAGTGTAAATTTGTTCTGGATCGTTGGAAAAAATACCCCGTTAGCGGGGACTATCAAACAGGGAGGAAATATGACAAAGGCGGAGATTGTCGGAAAAATCGCAGAGGGAGCTGAACTAACGAAAGCGCAGGCGGAAAAAGCTGCTTCAGTATTTCTGGATAGCATTGTAGAGGCCCTCAAGGATGGCGACAAAGTAACCTTTGTCGGTTTCGGAACCTTTTCTGTGAGCGACAAGGCTGCCAGGGTAGGACGTAACCCGCAGACCGGCGCAGAAATCAAGATTCCCGCAAAGAAGGCCGTGAAGTTCAAAGTAGGGAAATCACTTCAGGAAGCGGTACAGGCAAAGAAAAAGAAGCCGGCCGCCAAAAAGAAATAATGCTTTGATATATTCTCTGGAAGGCCCGTTTTCTTAAACGGGCCTTCCAACGTTTCTCTCTTGCCATTGCCATGCCTTTTGTGGTAGAAGTCTTTCTTATGACAAAAAAAGATCTGATAGAAAATGTTCGAGCCAACAGTAATCTCCAGAGAAAAGAAGCCGAAGGGATTGTGGAGTCTGTTCTGGATATCATAAAGGAAACTCTGTCCTCCGGTGAGGAAGTCAAGCTCTCCGGCTTCGGCAAATTCATCGTTCAGCAAAAACGCGACCGTACGGGGCGCAATCCCCAGACCGGCGAACCCCTTACCATAACCGCCCGCAAGATCCTCACCTTTAAACCGAGCACTCTCCTTAAGCAGGAAATCAACGGGGAGTAACGTTCCAACGTCTCAACCCGAGGAACCCGGCGTTTCGTAACCAGGCACGCCATCCTTAAGCATCCTGATCACCATCTGCCGTACGTAAAGGATGGAAACAACAGCTGCCGACCAGGTGACCAGGAAAATTCCCCACCAGATGCCCCGTATCCCCCAACCCAGATGGTATGCCAAAAGAAAGAACACCGGGATAGGTGCGAGAAACTGTCGCACTACGCCGATCCAGATGGCGAACATCGGTTTTTTCATCCCCTGCAGCGCGAAGACATTGATATAGAGAATGACGTAGGCGCAAAATATGAATGCCGCCACCCTCAGGTAGCTGACGCCGATCGCAATGACTCCGGAATCCTTGGTAAAGATGGCCATGAGCCTTTCCGAGAAAAGAAATACCGCTATGGCAGCCGGGAGCATGATGACGGTTCCGGCCGTAAGGGCGGTTTTTACCGTTTTTTCTATGCGTTGGTAAAGTCGTGCCCCGTTGTTCTGGGCCACGAGTGCCAGCGTTGCGATGTTCAGCCCCATTACCGGCAGGAGCGCGGTCTGTTCTATGCGTGAAGCGATACCGTAGGCGGCAACCGCATCCTTGCCGAAACGGCTCAGGAACCAGGTGATGACGAATACGCCGAGGCCGACGGTCAGCATGTTGAGGCTGGCGGGAAATCCCTGCCGGGCAAGTTCTAGGAATGCGTCTTTGCGCGGGATGAAATGGGAGGGTCGGCAGCCCTCCAGAAGGCCGGTTTTGCGCAATTGGAGCAGGAGGTAGCAGTTGCCGCTTCCCTGGATAATGACTGTGGCCAGGGCAATCCCTGAAAGCCCCAGGGGCGGCAACCCAAAGCCTCCGTAGAGGAACCAGGGGTCGAGGAGCAGATTGAGAAAGAATCCGACGATAAGAAAGTTGCGGAAACTCCTGGTGTTGCCCGTTGCATACAACCCAGAGTTAAGTATGTAGTTGAGGAGGAACAGGAGGGTCCCGCAAAAGATTATGTTCATGTAGGAAAGGGACAGGAACAGGTAGTCGCCGGAAGCACCCAGCAGCCTGAACAGGGGCGGTGATGCAAGCAGGCCGCCGATGGTGAGTACCATTGCAGAGAGGGTTGCGAAGGAGATCGCCTGGACGGTATAGGAACGGGCATCCTCGATCCTGTCGGCACCGAGAGAGTTACCGATCAGGGCCGTGGCGCCGGTGGAGATGCCTGATCCTGCCGCAATGATAAAAAAGAAGACCGGAAAGGAGAGGGACAATGCAGCCAGTGCCTGGGTGGAAATGAGCCCGCCATAAAAGGTGTCCACCACGTTGAACATGGTGGTGAAGAAAAAACCTACGCCCGCGGGGACTGCAAGTCGGCGAAGTGCCAAGGTGATCGGAACCTTTAACAGGTCGTTTTTCGGTATATGACCGGTACCCATGGCGACCACTATACCCTTCGGTTATCAGGTGTCAATCCTTGACCCGGAAGGGAGCACCGGAATAGTTCAAGGCTGTTTATCCCGGCGTAAAGAAGTTAGTTGCATAGTCCTGCTTCACTGGTTCTTCATTTGCCAGAGTGCAAGGGTCGCTCCCGTCGGGTCGGTTATTACACTGAACCAGCCGAAACCGGGAATCTCGGTCACTTCTTTGCAGACAGTCGCACCGAGTGACTTCGCTTTTTCAGTCGAAGCCGCCACATTGTCCACCAGGACATATGCCAGCCAGCGGGAGGGTGCGTTCTCTACGGGATTTTTCATCATTCCACCACCGGTGCCATCTCCCACCTTGATAAGCGTGTAGTCCATTCCGGGAATATCTTCCAGTTGCCAGTCGAACAGTCCCTGGTAAAAGTCTTTCGCTTTCGTAACATCGGAGGTCAGGAGTTCTACGTGTACAAATGGGTTTGCCATGATTGCACCTCTCTATGATTGTTTTTGATGTTCTCTGAAATAATTATACTATCAACGGAGAAAAAGATGAGCTGCTAATTCTGTTGGGAAAATCCGTGTTGAGGTGCAGGATCGATACTTCAGGCCCTCTGGCCCAATCATTCAAAGCTCTCTGCTACGACTTTTTGTTTGATTTTCTCTGAAAACATCGTAGAGTTTTTTCTAGTACCTTGTTTCCCGGAGGCATTAATGATTCGCCGTGTAAGCCGCTTTGGTCTTCTGGAAGCTTTTCTTGACCATGGTCACCCTGCTTTTTGTGATTCTGACAGCCCTGGATTATGTTCATACGCTAAGAGATTCTCGTCGACTGGCGCGGGCCATGCTCCAGCAGGACAGACAAACGGTATTGGTGGAGGTTCGTCGTCTGTCTGATGCGGCACGAACTGTTATCGGTCTGTTGGAGGAGGGGGTACAAAACAGCTCCATTGATTTTAGTCGTCCGGAGGCTGTTAATCCGCTTTTAATGCCCGTCCTTCGGCTCTACCCTCCGCTGACATCGGTAAATCAGGGGGACAACTTCGGTAACGGCTACCTGCTACTGCGGGAGGGCGATGCCTGGAAGAATCGTGTCAAGCTTGCAGGAAAACCAGGCTCCGTATTGTGGTGGACGTTGGCTGACTCCGGACGGGAAACTGCCCGGGAAGAGCGCCCGGACAACTATGACCCACGTCTGCGACCATGGTATATCGCGGCAATGAAGCAGAAAGGAATAACATGGAGTTCGCCCTATGTTCTGCGAACGACAAGGGATCTGGGCATTACGGTATCGAAAGCTATTTCATCCGGGCGTCAGGTGGTCGGTGTTGATGTCAAACTGAAAGATCTTTCCTCATTTCTGGCCCGAACCGGCAATGAGTGGAAAGATACCCGGTTGCTGATAACCAACAATACGGGCAAGGTTCTCGCTTCTTCCGATGCTGATTCCTTTACGGAACGGCTCTCCAGGCCCGGGGCGCCGCTTCCCTCTCTGCAAGACGGAGAGTTTGCCCTGGAGCACGCGGCTGTAGCCGCGGCCGGAGTGGGGGACGCTCCTTTCCAATCCATCAAGTCGCCCGGGGGCGTTGTCTACGCCGGCGTTACTGATATCCCACTCGATACCGGCAGCAATTTCCGATTAATCATTACCGTGCCCCGCTCAGTGTTCATGGAGGACTTTTACTCCCAGCTTGCTTATAATTTATCTGCGTATCTGCTTGTTCTTATCATTATTTCCTACCTTTATGTACAACGCTATATCGTTCCCTTGAAACAATTGAGCCGTCGAATCAGCGAATTTGATTTTAGCCAGGCCCCGCATGATGCCGTGCACGAGCCGCACTGATGAGGTCGGTCTCCTGAACAGTCATATCAACGAAATGACCGGCAAATTACTGGAGGGGATGGCGGCTCTCCGTTCCAGCGAAGAGTATTACCGGTTGCTGGTGGAGAATTCCGGCAGCATCATTCTGCGGATGGATGTCACCGGGCGCATTACCTATATAAACCGTTTTGGTGCCGATTTTTTCGGGTACACGGCCGCGGAGCTTGCGGGACGACCTTTTCTGGAGATTGCCGCGTCGCCGGAGGAAAGAAGCGAAAGGGATCAGGAGCTTCTGCTTGCCGGCGTTGCCGCCGAGCCGGACGGCTTCCGTTCGAGCGTCAAGGAAGCTGTTACCCGCGACGGCCGCAGGGTCTGGATAAACTGGTCTCATGCCGCCTTTCGAGACGAAGACGGCAATACCGTGGAAATTCTCAGTGTCGGCAATGACATTACCGACCGCAAGAAGGCAGAGGACGAGGTTTCCCGGGCCCGGGACTACATATTCAATATTCTCAACGTGATTGCTGACCCGGTCTTCGTCAAGGACGACAGGCACTGCTATGTGCTGGCCAACGATGCCACCTGCAGTTTGTTCAATAAATCCAGAAATGAACTTCTCGGGAAGACCGACCATGAATTTTTCCCGCAAGAACAGGTGGCTGTCTTCTGGGAAAAGGACGATCTGGTTCTGAAGAGCGGTGAGGGTAACATCAATGAAGAAGATGTAACCGATGTCGGTACCGGTGGTGATTCGAAAGGTCATTACACGAAAGTCCCGTTACGTGGATCCTGGACGGGAAACGTTTCATCGTTGGTGTGTCCCGGGACATTACCGATCTGAGACGTGCCGAAGAAGAGCGTATGGAATTGAACAGTCGGCTGCTGCACGCACAGAAACTGGAGAGCCTGGGGGTGTTGGCAGGCGGTATAGCTCACGACTTCAATAATCTGCTGATGGTAATCCTGGGCAATCTTGATCTGGCTCTTCTTAAGCTAAACGACACGTCAGAAGTCCGCAGAAGCATCGAGTATGCCGTCAACGCCAGCAGGCGAGCGACGGAACTAACCAACCGGATGCTGGCATATACTGGCAAGGGAGCCTTTGCCCTTTTGGAGTTGAACCTGAGCGACCTGGTGGAAGAAAATGCAAATATGTTTGCCGCCGCCGTCTCCAAAAAGCTGACGCTGGAACTGCGTCCTGACCGCACTGTTCCGCCGGTACTGGCTGATGTCGCGCAGATTCAGCAGGTAATAATGAATTTGATTACTAACGCCTCCGAGGCGATCGGCGATCATGCGGGCACAATCATCCTCACGACAGGTGTTCGAGAGTGCGACAAGGACTTTCTGGCCAACAGTCGGCTCCAGGAAAAACCCTCACCAGGGAGGTTTGTCTGGCTGGAAGTCAGTGATACCGGATGTGGAATGGACGATGAAACGGTGCAGAGACTGTTTGACCCGTTCTTTACCACCAAGTTTACCGGACGGGGTCTCGGCATGTCAGTGGTTCTCGGCATTATTCGCGGGCATCACGGAGCACTGTTAGTGAAAAGTTCGCCAGGGAAAGGAACGGTCATCAGGGTATTGTTTCCTGCCTTGGAGCCGACAGTACGGCAAAGGGAACTCCGTCACGCGCCACTGTCCGATACGACGGTGAGGCAGGGATGGTGCGGTTATTCGGACATGTCCTGCTGGCCGATGATGAGCCGATGGTTCGCGAAGTCTGCAAAGTCATGCTGGAGGAAATCGGTTTCACCGTTGTTACCGCAGTGGATGGAGAAGACGCTGTCAGGAAATTCTGCGAACAGGCTGAAAATATAGACCTGGTCATACTTGATGCCTCCATGCCGCGCAAAGGGGGCCTGGAGGCATTCAGGGAGCTGCGTACGCTGAAGCCGGATGTCAAAGTTGTACTTTCCAGCGGCTTTTCGGAAAAAGGAATTGGTGAGCAAGTATCTAATAACGGACTGGGCGGGTTCATTCAGAAGCCGTTCACCCTTGACGGATTTTCGGCAGGTTACCACCGGTATCCTTTGTCGGGAGACACCTGTCTGGGCAGGAATACCGGATCAGGATGGCGTATGAGAGGATCTTTCGTTACCACTTGTTCTAACAATGTACGATGTGTCACAGCAAAAAGAGCTGTCAGTAAGATGTACACCTTCCTTTGGACAGCATATTTTCATGGTCCATTGCGTCCTTCCTGCTTTAAGCTATAGTTTTACCAGAGGTGATGAAATCATGACTGATGAAAAAGTTCAAAGTGATTATGTTGTACGGATAGCGGCTGCCTTTGCTGCAGGTTTTCTGGCCACGCTGATTTTTCACCAACTTGCACTCTGGATATTGTGGCAGGCGGGTGTGGCCCCGTTTGCGCCCTTCTCAATGGCCGCAACAAGCCCGTTCGGGCTGCCGGCTGTCTTTTCCTTGTCTTTTTGGGGAGGAGTATGGGGGATACTGTTCGCATTCGTGGAATGCAGGTTTCCATCCCGGAGCGGGTATTGGGTAGCGGCTTTTCTGTTTGGTGCCGTGCTTCCTTCTCTGGTGGCGCTACTGATCGTGCTTCCTCTTAAGGGGCGCCCCATGGGTGGCGGCTGGGGGCTTCCTCTGCTGGTTACGGCATTTCTGATAAACGGAGCCTGGGGGGTCGGAACGGCCTTTTTTCTCAAGTTGTTCTCAAGGCAAAAGTCGACAGAGAGGGATCTCTCGGCATAGGACAAAAAACACCAGGACAAAAACCGTAGATTGAGTGTTCCTGCCGGCAATTATCTTGTGTCGTGGGTCTGCACCTTTAAACGGGCTGATTCTAAGCTGCGTTGCAAAACTGCTGAAAAGAGGCTGATATGAGCCCACGGCTGTTGTTCCGAAATCTCGAACCGGCCTTTTTTTCGGGGCTTCTGGACGACCCGGTCCTCCTCATCAACACCAGGCCGACAGGCCGAGGTATTCTCATTGACTGCGGCCAGATTCATCATCTGGCAAAGCGCGTCCTGAAGTCGATTGATGCTTTGTTTGTCACTCACGCCCATATGGACCATTTCATGGGCATTGATACCATGATCCGCCACAATCACGTCTCGCCGAGGACGATTGAACTGTATGGCCCACCGGGCATAACTGAAAAGATGGCAGCAAAATTTTCCGGCTACGACTGGAACCTGACGGAAGAGTACTGGTGTTCATTCCGTGTCCACGAAATATATCCCGACCACATCGCCACCTCCCTCTTCGCCGGTCCGAAGGGATTTACCCTTTGCCAGCAGAACGAAATCCACAGGACTGACAAGATCATTTACCGGAGCAACTATCTCCAGGTTGAAGCCGACCTTTGTGACCATAAGATACCGGTACTGGTTTTCCGGATTACCGAATGCCCATCCTTTCAGGTTGATGAGGGAAAGATCGAACAGGCAGGGTTGCTCAAAGGTGAATGGCTGCGAGTGCTGAAAAAACGTTTTTATCATGGAATTCCGGGCAGAGAACCGCTGAAAGTCCTAAGGCTTAAGCATGGCAGGGCAGTGGAACAGGTTATCGAGGATTCCGGGGTGTTATACGAAATGATCCGCAAAGAACAGCAACCGGCAAGCATCGGTTATATAACTGATATCGGCTTTTCGGGCGAAAATATACAGAAGGTAAGCACTTTGATGAAGGGAATAACGCTGCTTGTCTGCGAGTGTTCTTTCCTGGCGGAAGACCAGGCTAAAGCCCGAATATCTGCTCACCTCTGTACAAGCGACGTCAATGTACTTCTGGACAAGCTGCGACCATCTTGTTTTCTGCCAATGCATCTTTCCAAGAGCTATATCCACGACTGGCGACGACTCTATGACGAACTTGTCATTCCTCCTGGCGTAACAGTGATGAAGCTGCCGGAACACCTGACACCCCGGCCTCTTTTGACCCATGAAGTCGCCCGGCTTTGCAAAGCCGGGAGCACTTTTTCCCCGTGAGTTTACTCCTGCAGCAAACTCGGGAAAATCGCAGACCGATCATTAAAACACGGATCCTGAGGGGATGTTCCACCTATGGTTATCCCATCTGGTTCATGCCGGGTTTGTGAATACATAGTATCAGTGGTACTTATGCAAAAGAAAAATGCCCCCTGCATATCTCGGCGGGAGGCATTTATTTGTTGTACGCAGTTTATCAAATGTTCTACCGGAATGAATTACTTATGAGTGAAACTCTCCTGGAAAAACTCTCCAGGGGAGTGACTGTCACCTTAGTTCAAAATCATCACATGCATGGCTGTCCATATCGCAGAAGCATGCATGCCGACCAACAGTGTTGGTTACGGCTTCGGCAACCTTTCTCAGTTCATCGCAGCTGTTATCGCTGCATGCTGAATCCAGATACCCTCTTATATTTCTTGGGATGTAGTCGTGCTCGACGAACACATTTACTTCGTCGCCCATCGTAACATGGAGAGAATCCGAATAGTCAACCCTTAATCCGTCGCTATATTCGCATCTCATACTAACACCTCCTTTACATGTGTACATTATCCCATAGTGATCAATATATTGCAAAGTCTGAATGACTAGCATGTATCAGCCCAAGGTACTGATGTGAGCAATCACCATCACCGGTGAATCACCCGCTGTTTCATGGCCTGGGTTGGATCCTTGCGAAGTCTCTCATAGCGCTTCCGATCTTTCATTTTCGGTAGTGCGAAATTTCCCTTGATGTACCATTTGTCCTTCAGGTAATACCATGGAGCCAGGCTGGAGAGCTTGTAGCCTTCGCTTACCTCGATTTTTTCGTTCGTCTTCATGTCCAGGATGAATAGTCCCTTGTTGTTGGCGAGTACGGTATGGCTGCCGTTAAAGGGCAGTGCTCCCTTATCACTGAAATCCCAGCTGACTTCCTGGCGTTGTTCTCCATCCAGCGAGCCATGGCAGGAGTCACAGCTACGGCTTTTGCCGTATTTATGGGACATCTTGTCCATCTGGATCCAGAGAAGCGCCTTATTGTTTTCCGGTAGCGTATCAAACAATCCCACATATCCCCATGCATCGTCAGTCCGCTGCAGCTTTGGCAGATTTGCCGGATATCGCCAGTGCAAGCCCGGTTTCAGATTCGCTGACTTCTGGTTCAGGACCGCCATGGGGAACGGTTTGACCGGAATCCAACGCCCCTTTTGATCCTTGATGAGAATCGGCTCCTTCATGATGCCGTAATAGCCATTGTATTTATAGTAGGGGGTTTCCGAGCCGGCCAGGATGCCGGGTCCCCAGAAGGTTGCCTGGTAGCCTGCGACGTTGCTGATATGACAGGCTTCGCAGGAGAGCTTCTTGTGCACGGAAGCGGCATTGCTCTGTACGGCATCCTGGTGGCAGCTGTCGCAGGTGGCCTGGCGGATGATCGTGGCATGACCCAATGACTTGTTGTTCCGCTTGCTGTCATGGCAGTCGAGACAGCCGACCTTGCTGTCGATATGGATATCCTGAGCCATCCCTTCCGGATGTGAAAATGCTCCGCCGAAATACCCTGCACCGCGCCGCCGGTCTTCCGGTCCCGAATGGCACAAAGAGCCCCGGCCGCCGCCGTAACAGCTCTCCGGTTTCGGTATTTTGTTGAAGCTGTGCATACCCATCTTCGGATCGTTGCCTGCCTTCTCTTGAGGATAGTAATGACAGTCGAGGCAGCCGACATGGCAGGTGTTACAGGCCCGTTGGTTGAGGGCGCTCATTTCCCGGGTATAGGGAACAGCCGTGTTGGCCGCGATCGCCTGGTAATTATCCGCGAACCAGACGCCGCAGTTATGGGGGCCGTGTTTCGTGTCATTCCAGCCTTTGTAGCGGCTTTGCTTTGTGTTGCGTGCCATGTTGCTGGTTCGGAACTCGGCAAATTCCCGGGGATGGCATTTGCCGCAGGTCTTTTCCATGATATCGAAATTCTGAGATAGGGTGTCTGCACGTCGGTCCTGATAGAGAATCGTGGTGACGGAAGAGTCAACGAGTTTTTTGCCCTCCTTTTCCGTCATGGATCGGAGGCGCAATACCTGGTTTCCACTGAATTCGAGGGGGAACTTC